>CAYZNM010000006.1:0-159518 GCA_964479875.1 uncultured Eubacteriales bacterium | reverse complement strand
GTGATTGTTGCACATCTCTGCGTCTTGCTTCGTCGCTTATGAATACAGGTTCTAACACTTCATACGGCTCTAACTTCGATATGTTATACATCGGGACTGATGCTTATCCGAGCAATACGTTTACAAAAACAGCCAACAGTAGAATTTCTGCCAAAGGAGCTATAGCTCATGAAGTAATAGGTCATAGAGAAACGCACATAAAAGGAACTGAGCAATCGGATTTGATTCTAGACGAAATACAAGCTAGTATCAGAGCTGCGAGATTTGGTATAGAATTATCCAACTCCGAAAAGACAACACTAATCAGAGATGCGGCAGAAAGAGCAGGAAAAAACGGAATAAGGTTGAGAGATATAAAATCAAAACTTGATATTGACAAGAGGTGATAAGCGTGTTAATAATAGACAGTTTTAATCATCAAGGCAAAACAGCAATATATTGTAGGCCCGACAACGACACAGAAATAACACCTGTTTCCGCGCTAATCGGCGAAAAGGTATACAAAATCATCATGTATGATAAATTAAAGTCGTTGAATGATGTTATAAGCTTTACATTTTTATTGGATACCGATGACGAGATAAAAACCAATCAGCAAATAATTTTGCAGTAGAAGTTTGCATTCGACAATAATCCACGCAGGGAAACGCAAGCACCCCTACCCTACAGCCGCAGCAATTTCCTAAACGGCTCAATATGATAATTTATGTACTGCCGCGTAAACGCCTCCAACTCCCCCATCACAGGCGCGGCGACCGTGAACGCAAATAATTGCTTAAGCGACGCACTCGTTATATGCCTAAGGCACGACAAAGCCGCCTGCGAATACTTTCCGCTCGGCATAACGCTCACGCAGTCGCTGCACACCATTCCGCCGCCGTGCGCGCTTATTCCCACAAAATCCTCTTCGCTGCCGCAATAGACGCAAGAATCCAACATAAGCGCAAAGCCAAGCTCCGCCGCAAGCCGAATATAAAAGCAGCAGCGAATCCGCGCAATATCCTCCGCTTCTGCTTTTGACAATATGTAAAGTGTGTTCAGTGCAAGCGACAGTATCGCGCCCATGTCTGTGTTGGGCGTACCGCATATCGCAAGCGCGGCCGCAATCCCTTGTGCAAGCGACAATCGCTTGCTGCATAGGCGTATGCCGTAGAAGCTTTCAATTGGCTCGCACGATATAATCGGCATAACCTGCCGCCCCTCTGTCAGCATAAACTCGCTGTAGCAAAACAAATGGCAGCCCCCGAAAAGGGGGCTGGTTTGTATTCGGCAATTGTTCGCGCCTGCCGTAACCGGCCCCTCATCGGTGAGCAGCGTCAGAATCTTGCTGCTTTCAAATGTATCTACTTCCTTTATTACCAAC
Organism: uncultured Eubacteriales bacterium; assembly: GCA_964479875.1. Taxonomy (GTDB): domain Bacteria; phylum Bacillota; class Clostridia; order Monoglobales; family CAYZNM01; genus CAYZNM01. Next base: position 158,155 of record CAYZNM010000006.1, on the reverse strand, counting down.
CCTTTTAACGTTTTCTTCTGCATGTATGGTTTCCGTCTTTGTGAATTGACCGTCTAACTTTTTATATAGTAGAAACAAGTCCACGCGCCCTGTTAAGGCGAATAAACTCCAGCTTATATCTCTTATCTTCATATGTCCCCCTATGTATTGCCGATTTGGCAATATGCTTCTTTTGATTTGTTCGGATTTGTTCTTATTGTTCCAAGCCGTGGCTTTTATTATTCTGTTTTCATTATAACATACAATGATTGCATAATTTGTTTGATTTTGGAAACAATAACCCGAAAGGAGAAGAGTATGAAGACTTTGATTTTATCTTTACTATTTATTATAAGCCGCTCGCGCGTCTTGAAATGGTGTGTTGGAATTGCTATCGCAATTCCCCCTATTATTATAGCACCTTTGTGCGTAAATGCAAGTGAAATTGCAAGCCGAAGCTCGGTTATCGTGTACACCCTTGCGGAAGGCGATACAGTGGAGGAGGTCGCGACATATTTCGCGGTCGCGCCTGACGCAATAGAGCAGGAAGGCGACACGTTGTATATTCCGCTATCTTTCGAGTCGACAGAAAGCGGCATAGTTCCCGCTATAACACAAAAGCCTGATTTGCTGCTCAAAAGCTCGAACATGCACACATGCAGCAGCAATCAGACTTTATGGGACATAGCTGTGATATACGGAGTGCCGCTGGACGGGCTTGTAAAGGCAAACGGCTTTACGCTGCGGCACACACTTTCGCTGGGCGAATCCGTGATAATTCCGCGCGTACTGGGTGACAAGGCAAACGACTTTACACAGCTCGACTACGCATATGCTTACGGCAGAACCGCGAAAATTATAGATAACGCCACAGGCAAGCAATTTTTCGCCAAGCGCACCCACGGCATAGGCTGCGCCGCAGCTGAACCTGTAACGCCCTACGACGCGGAAATCGCCGAAAGCTTAGGCGGCGAGATTCGCAGCATCACCGTGGAAATAGACGGACAACAATTCGCCGCCGCGACAAATTTCGCAGCCGAAGGCCTAGGCTTCATCGGCGGCAATAACTTCGACGGACACTTCAAAATAACAGAGGGGGCGCATTAATGCGTTCCATACATACCAAAAAGGGCTGACATAACCGCGAACAGTGCAATGCCCAACGGAAGCAGGAAAATTACAACGCTAACAATTATCGAGCCTACGTTGCACCACGGGGCGGCAACGCATTCCGTCGACATCGTTTGCTTCTTATACAGCTTGTTCATTATAATTCCCGAGATTCCGATTAAAAACAAACAAGCGGCAACGAAATAAAACAACGCCAAGATAATTCCTATTATCGCAGGGATAATCGGAAGGAGCAAGAAGAAAAAAACAGCACCCATGCCCACTAAATTAAATTGAGCCATAGAAAGAATCATGCTGCGCCCCCTGTTGATAACATCATAAAAATTATCGCTATCAGGTAGCAAATGACAATCAAGCTGCCGAAGCACATATGCGCCGCCGAAGCAATCATGTACCCAACCCTCATCTTTTTGCTCGCGCCTTCAAAGCTCTTGCTCATTTTCATGCCTTTTCTGCCGCGAAATATCGCCGCAACTCCCATTGCAAAAATAAACAGTAAGACCAAGGCGGATATTGCTTTACCAACCAATTCCATGCGTACCCCCATTTGTAGTATAAATTATATCTTGGTAAAATTATACCATAATATGATAATTTGCACAACATTTAGGGGCGCACGACCGCCTTACACTAACGAATTTAAAGTATCAAGCAGCGTTTCCTTCTTAAAAGGCTTTGCCACAAACGCACGCGCCCCGAGATGAATCGCATCCAAAACTATATCATGCTGCGACAAAGCCGAACACATAACTATGCAGGCATTAGGGTCGAACGACAGAATTTGCCTCGACGCGGCAGCTCCGTCCATTTCAGGCATTATTATGTCCATCAGCACCACATCGGACTTATGCTCCTTATAAGCCTCAACGGCTTCAACACCGTTCACGGCCTCTGCAATCACCTCATAGCCATCTTCGCGCAGGACGTCTTTTAAAACCGACCTCATAAACGGCGCGTCGTCGACAATCATAACGCGCTTGCCGTTTGCCTTCTTAGGCTTTTCGCTGCCGAACAAGGTGTTAATCTCATGTTGATTGAGCGGCAGCTTTGAATGAACATCGGCTAAAGCTTGTGCCGCCGCAGCTTCCTCTTTGTCATTCGCCGCGTCATGCAGCATAAACTTTTTCAATGAATCCAGAATCTCATTCTCTATCGTAGAATTACAGTTATTCTTTAACGCCGTGATAGCGTATCTGAATATCTTATCAAACAACGCCTTGTCATTCTTTGAACACATCGCAACTATAAGCTGCTTTAAAATCCGATAATCGTTCGGATATTTAAAGTGCATATCCTCCCAAAGCTCGATGATTGAATCGATGTTGTCCTCAACCAAAAGCCGCTTTTGCGCATTGATTTTGTCAACGTATTCCGTAGCAATGTCTGTGCTTTCCCACATAAACAATGTTTCAATGGAAACCTTAAAAAACTTTGCAATCAGCGTAATGTATTCAATGTCGGGGTTAGCCGCGCCGTTCTCCCACTTGGACACAGACTGCGGAGAGATGTTTAGCACCGTCGCAAGCTCCTCTTGAGTAATGCCCTGCTCTTTTCGTAAATTCTTGATAACTCCGCCTATGTTCATAGTTTAGGCTCCTTTATAATAAATTGAAATAGCTATCTCTTGTTAAAATTATACGATATAGCAAAGCGATATACAATGACCGATATTTTCACAACGCAACCTGCGGTTGAGCTGAATTAAATCATTTCATGCTATTCATCATCTGTATGTTGATTTATATTATTTGTCTTCAACTGTGATAAAAGACCGTGTAATGATGTCAACTCCTCGTTGTTTTTGAAGAAGAACTCTTTATCGACACACTCAACGGCATGAACGGCTTTTTTAAGCAATAATGTTCCTGCGTTTGTGTTGGCTATTTGGTTCGACCTTGTGTCTTTTGCCTGCGGAATGCGCTGTGTTAACCCCTTTTTTTCGAGCAGGCGCAAGGTCGAGGACACAGTCATCGTATCAATCATAGAAAAATCAGAAATCTTTTTCTGTGTGATTTTAACGCCTGCTTCCTGCAATTCTTCAATAACTGCCAAAATAACGTATTGGGTATGTGTGAGCTCGTATTGGCGCAGCGTTTTTTTGATGGCGCGTTGCCAAAGAGTAGAAACTTGCCAAAAAAGCAACCCTGTGCTTTCCTCGTGAGTTGAATACTTAGAATACTTCATGCTATTTTTGCGATAGAGAAAGAAGCGTTTCCATATTTTTTGGAATATGCGCCGTTATACCTTTCCCCATTCCCTCCATTTGCTTATCCTCGCCGCCGACAATCGTTACCGTATGTGAAATTGATTGCTCTGTAATCGTATGACCGAAAGAAACTGTTAACGCACCCAAATGCGAACTCGTAACAAATTCGGATTCCGAAGTTGCGCTGTCAATTATAAACGGCAATGCTTGACCATTTTTCATATTTATCACGCCGGTACTCCCCTTTGTGAAATCACCCTGCAACGCAACACTTTCAATGTCGCTATCCCATTCGCTCCAACGAGATACGTCCGAATAGAGTGCCCATACTTTTTGTAGGTCGATATTTCCCTTAACGATGTGTTCAAAACTATACATTTATTTCCTCCAATATTATAAGTTTACTTATTGTATGTAAACTTATAATATCATATTGTTGTCCGCTTGTCAATACTGCAAGTATATTGTAAATATTTCCATATATGGCATTAATTAAAAAGTATAACATTTTCCTCATTTGAAAAACTATTAAAGGAAAATAAACAAATATTTTTCTACCAAAAAGGAGAAAAGATAATGAAAAAAACGTTAGCTAAAATAATCGCGGGCGTTATCGCGCTGAATACGTTTTTGAGCGCGATTGTAAGCGCGGCTCCGCAAGTTGACGCGGAAGCAGAACAACAGGTTCAAGTAGTGGAGGAGCAAGCTTCCGAGGAACGTACAGGTTTACTCGACTTCTTAAACTTCTTCAAGAAGAAGGAAGCTAAAGAGGAAGTTAAGGAAGAAGCTCCCGAATCCACAACTCCTGCAACAAATAAAGACGACGCTGCAAAAGACGGAAGCAGTGAAGCGGATAAGACCGACACTCGCGCTAAGTCTGTAATGCTCGACTATGAGGAAGCCGTTCCTACAATTACAACAGAGGATGCCAGCCGCGTATTCACACGCAACGACCAAAGTAACACAGCCGTTACAAACAACACAACCAACTCAAACAACGGCACAACCACCAATGGTAACACGACAACCAACGGAAACAATACTACAAACACCAACACAACCAACGGAAACACAACAAACGGCAATTCCACAAACGGTAACAACACAACCAACGGCAACACTAACAACACAAACGGAACAAACAACACCAACAACACAAACGGCGCAAACAACCAAACCAACAACACGACAAACAAAGCCACAACCGCGCCAAATACATCGCCGTCTGTATCTCCCGCTGCAGCTCCCTCTGCTGCGCCAATGTCGACAACAAAGCCTGCGACCTCCACTAACGCAAGCGACAACAAAGCATACGCAACCGATATGAACAACGACAACGTTGTTGACGTGATGAACGCGATTACAACTCCGCTTGACGTTACGATTTATCAGACAGTGGAAGGTTGCATAAACTTTGCGCGCGGCGTTAGCGACGCACAGCTTTTCGAGGTGACAACACAGCCTACGCTTGGCTCGGTTACGCTGCTTAATGCTAACTCGGGGCATTTCCGCTATACGCTAAAGCAAAATAAGGCGGGCGAGGACAAGTTCAGCTTCATTGCTACGATCGGCGACAAGAAGATCAAGGGCGAAGTTTTAATTAAAGTTGGACAGATGTTCAGCATAGTTGAGCCTCCTGTTATCCGTATCAACGACACTAATACAACTATACCGATTATCGAGAGAGATAACAATAATAACAACAACACGATGAACAGCTCATCTGTTATGTCCAATAGTGCATACGGCGTGAACGATATCGCCAATATGCAAGGGCAGAATCAAGGCATGGGCGCAAATAGAAATAACCAAGGCAACACCAACAACCAAAGCAACGGAAACAATCAAGGCGACAACAACAATCAAAGCAGCACTAACAACCAAGGTAACAACAATGGCATGAATGGCCAAAACATGGGCGCGAACGGCACTAATGCAATGAACGCCAACAACATGAACGGTCAACAAGCCAACGCACAAGGCGATACAGGCAACAACACGCAAAGCATGAATAACAACACCTCCGCACAAGGCAACAATGGCGGCAATGGTGGCAACACACAAGGCGGCGATAACAACAGTGCTCAAGGCACAAACGCAGCAACCCCCGCATTCAACGACCAAGGCACTCGCGGCGATTCAAACCTAAGCGATGCATTGAATAATCCATTCTCAGGCTCAGGCAGAGGTTTGTTCACGGATACACCAAGGGCGTCTGATGCCACAACAACAAGCAGAACGAGCGACAACAACACAGGCAACAACGGCTACACAAGCTCCGGCACAGGTAATATAGGCACATCTAACGCAGGTGCGTACAATGCTACAGGCGCAGGTACAGCAGGCACTTCCACAACGGCTGGAATGGGTACAGGCATGACAGGCACTATGGGCGGCACAGGCACTCCGGGCATGGGCGGCACAACAGGTACTACAGGCACGAGCAACATGGGTACAACGCCTACAGCCTCCGGCACATCAGGTACAGCAGGCGCAGGAATGACAGGCGGCACTGCTAACACAATGTCAACCTTCAACAACACACCCACATCAGGCACAGGTACAGGCACAAACTCCGGCACAAGCACACCGATGGTTAACCAAGGCAACGCCCTAAACGGCAACAACACAACGGCAAGAGGTGGCACGCCTACAGACACAACAAACGCACCCAATGTCATAGGCTTATCCACACAAAACACAACAGGCCGAATCGATGACACAACACAAAATAACCAAGGCAACACAACCATGTACGGTGCAACAGGCGCAGGCAGCAACGGCATGTCCGGCTCAAACAACGGTGCAAGCAACAACATGGGCGGCAACAACGGCAATGGCGCAAACTCATCTAATGGCAACCAAGGAATGGGCGGAAACAGCAGCTCCAACGGTTCAAACAACACAAGCGGCTCAAACCAAAACCAAAACAACCGCATAACCTACGGCGATATGAAAAACCACTGGGGCGAACAATATGTACAAGAGCTTGCCGCACGCAATATTATAATAGGCGAAAAAGTGGGCGACGAACACTACTTCTTCCCTGAACGCATTATAACCAAAAACGAGTTCCTGCTTTACATGCTGTCCGCGTTAAAGTCTACGAATGTAGCATCGGCGAAGGTTTCTCCTTCTTCCACCAATACATTCAAGAATATGCCATCGTGGTTCTCCGATAAAGCGATACAGGCTTACGACAAAGGCTTATTCGAGGGTATGAACAAAGGCGGCGCGATTGACTTCTCGCCCGAAGCTCCGCTCACTCGCCTTGAAGCTATAGTTATGCTGTCAAACGCGATTAAGCCTAAGTCAAAGACAACCTCTTCCGAATCCTTCAGCGACATGAACAACGTTCCCTCATGGGCAGTTGAGTATGTGCTGGGAATGCAAGCGGCAGGAATGCTGCACGGCTTCGAGGATAACAAGATAAAGGTTAAAGAGCCAATCACAAGAGGTATGGCTGCGAAAATGATTTGCGAAGCACTGCGCTATGCGGAACATCTTCAAAACCTAGAGAATCAAGGCAACAACCAAAACCAAACACAGCCGCTGAATATCACTATACCTGTGTATAATGATTCAGAGAAAGAGATATTGAAATAGAAAAAACCGGGCGTTTGCCCGGCTACATATTTAGTAGGTTGTTCTCGTTCCATATACCGCCGTTAAATTCTACGGCGAAGCGTTCTTTGAACTCATTGAAGTAGCGCATTTTTTCGTCGTAGATGGATTTGCTGACTTCAAAGTTTAATTCGTTGCGCCAGATTATTTCCTGCTGCATACGTTCTATTGTCATGCCGTTGATTATTTCGTCTACGGATTGGTGATGGTGTACGGCGTAGATTATCGTTTGCCATATGTCGAAGCAGCCGAAGTGGTCGATGTGGTCCGCGTCTTGGTGCAGCTTTGTTATCTCAGGGATGCTTTCGCGGTCGCAGGCTCTGTCGTCGTGGATTGCTATTATTGAGCAGATTCGGTCGAGTTCGGCGGCTGTGCATTCGGTTTGCAGAAGCTCGCGCGTTTGTGCCGCGCCGATAACTGCGTGGTCGTCGTTGCCGTTGGCTATGTCATGGAATGCAGCAGCTGCTACAAGAATGTCGTCGTACTCGGCTTTTTCAGGAAATACAATCTCGCGCAGGCGCAGCGCAAGCTTGCCTACGCGTATGCCGTGGGTGTATTTGTTGCCGCGTTCTTTCCATGGGTGGCTGCTTCTGTGTGCAAGGTTTTCACTTGCGATTTGCTTGATTCTGTCTAGGTTCATGCGTCTGCCCAATCCTTTTTATATAAGTAGTGGCGGAAGAATTCGCGCATATCGCCGTCGCATAGCTGCAAAAAGTCGTCAGTGGTTGCTGAAACTTTGGTTTGTGCGAATTTTTGGTACAGCTTTTTGAGTAAGTCAAAAACTGCTTGCTCGCCGAAGCGTCGGCACGCTTGGTCGAACATGTACGCCGTTTTGATGTAGTGATTTAAGTATCGGTCGTTGGAGGACGCCGTTGTTTCAACGATAGTTTCGGTGCCTGTTGAGCCTTTGATTTGGTCGATGTACCCTTGCATTAACTCATCTGCATAGGCGTCACCGTATATGGATTTAGCCGCAGCATAGGCGGAAAATTCCGCGCCGCCTTCGTTTATCCAGTCGTTGGTTGAAACGTCGGCTATGCTCCACCAGCCGTGGGCTAACTCGTGAAAGTCGTCCTTGAATCTCGCTTGGGTTTTGCCCCATTCGTGCGACATGTATGATACGTTGCCGCGTTTGTACCCCCAGCCGCCGCGTGGGCGGAATATCGAGATTATCTCGCTTGCGCTTTCGCCGATTATGCCGCCGAATTTATCCTCGAAAAAGACGTTCGCCTTGTCCAATTCCTCCGCGCGCAAGGGTATTGCGGAGAGCATTTCCTCGGGGCAGAGGAATGTGAAGGTTGCCGCGCCCTTGTTGAAGCTTGCGCGTTTTACTTTAGTTGAAGCGAATATCGCTATGTCGAATTGCTGCGTGCCTACGATAGTGTCGCCGCATACGCTTCCGTTTGCCGCGACTTCGTAGCCTTCGGCGAATGGCATATGCAGCTCAAAGTCGAAGAATTCGGATAAAACCCCAGGCTTTGGATACCAGCCGGAATATGATGCAAGCTCGACAATATCCTCGTCGACCTGGTTGATGTTTGCGATTATCTGCGGAATATAGCCCTCATATTCAAAGAATACCTCACGCTCATGTGTGTCGAAAGTAATCGGGCGCGACACAATGTCGAAAGGAGGGTGCGGTGCGTCCATGTCGAACCGCCAGCTTATCGACTTGCCATTCGCGCTCGCCGACAGTATTTTAAAGCTTTCGTTCAAATAAAACGTGGTGCTTGCAAAATCCTTCACGCTGCCCTTTACGTGAATGTAATGCTCCTTCGGGCGAATGTCGACATCTAGTAAATACTTCATCTTTCCTCCTTAGAACGATGGTTCTTTCTCGAATAGCTCCTTGATGTGTTTGAGTGCGCCGAATACCAGTATTTTGTCGTAGTGTTCGATGAACTCGCTTCCGTCTAGGTTTGCGTTGGTTACGCCGTCTTTGATTAGGGCGATGACTGTTATGCCATGGGTGGAGCGAATTTTTGCGTCGATTATGCTTTTGCCGATTAGCGACTTTGGTATGTCGGTCAGCGTGATTTCGCACAGGGCGTTGCTGCCGTATTTGTCTAGCATTAGCAAAGGGTTCGACCGCTTCGAGAACATGATGCGCTTGCCTATTTTGCGCATGAGTGAATCGAATTTATCCTTGATAAAGGGTATCTTTTTTAAGATGAGCAGGATTGACACAAATGCGATAAAGGCTATAACAGAGGTGTACATTTCGTACGCTTCGGTGCGTGAAGCGGCAAGTACAAGGTTGACTAAGGTGGAAACTATTGCCACGGTGAAGGTGTAGCCGAATAACATCGTCGCGCGAGCAAGGCTTCGGCGTTTGCGCGACGATACTATGATTTCGCTTTCGGAAGTAGTGAAGCCGCTGTTGGTTAACATGGAGATAACTTGCAGCTTTGCACGCTCCTCGCTCATGCCTGTTATGCGGAACAGCACTGTGAAAATTTCAATTATTACAATGTAGAGTAGGATAAACCCGAACAAAAATACTGTAGCTAGGTTTAACGACATCAATATCCTCCTTGTTTTATTCTAATGTCATCGCCATAAAAGTGGATTGGTTCAAAGTAGCCCATGATTCGTGAGATGAATCGCTCGGAGTATCTGCCGTATAAATCTTTTAGTTCTATGTTTGTGCTTATAATGATAGACTTTTCGGTTATAAGCCGCGAATTAACTATATCGAATAAAGCACTGTCTGTATATGTTGTTCTAAATTCAGTACCTAAATCGTCAAGCACAAGAACTTCACAATCTTGCACAAGCTGAATCTTTTTAGCAGTAAGCGAAGATGTGTCACGCCCGAATTTTACGTCCTCATACATACTCAATAATCGTGGCGCAGACATATAATAAACAACTACGCCATTTGCAGACATATAATTCGCAATGCAATCCGACAGGAATGTTTTTCCTAGTCCGGGCTTTCCGTAGAATATCATATGTTTTATCTTGCTTTGCCCTTTTACAAAAGCAAACGCTTCCCTAAGCGCATTTTGCATGTGGGCGCGGTGAGAAATGCCCTCTACAAAATCTTTATCACTATACAATTCTAAATCGAATTTGTCGAAGGTATGGCTCGCATTATAGCTAATACCGAGTTCGTTTTGCAGATACTTCACAAATAAAATATCTTTGCAGCGACACCACCGCGAATTTATTTTCCCTGTATCCTTGCACGACTCACAAGAGTATATCTCGCCTAGGTCGCTTTCGGTGTAGCCGTGCTGTGATAGGAGTGCGGCGCGTTTGTCCATTACCTCGCGCGTCGCCTTGTCAATCATTTGTCGCATTTGTTCATTGTCAAGGGTTTGTTCTAAAAAGCCTTCGCGTATGGTGAGGTTTACTGACTTTATCACGTCGTCGAGTGAAGTTAACTCAGGTATCTCGGCATAAATTCGTGCGCGGCGTTCGGCTGCTTTCTCTTTATTCTGCTCACGTATTTTTGTGTATGCGTCATAAGCATTGAAATCTATCACATTAACACTCCTAAGAATTTTATGCTATTTAATTTCATTTTCATCAGATTCGTTACTCCATCTTCGTTGTCTGCGTTGTTGTATAAGCTTTTCCAGATTGTCGAAGTCGTATTCGCGTTGCTCGAAGTTGGTGAATTTGGTTGCGGCTTGTTTGGATGCTTTGGGTGGGGCGACGTTTTGTTTGGCTTGTTCTAGGTCGGTGATGTTGTTTTGTCGCCAGTTGTTGATTATGCCGTTCATGTATTTCATCGATAGCTTGCTTGTGTTGTTGATGTTGATGTCGTAGGCAAGCTCAATTAGCTCATGCTTGACGTTATGCTTGCGCCAATCGTCTACGGCGGTCTGCTCCGACTTTGTGAACTCGCGGTGGGTTATGCCAAGCAGCTTTTTGATTGCAAATTCGTAGGTGCGGCGCGATTCCTGCTGCGTTAGGTAGGCTTCGGCTTTTTCCTGCGAATTGATTCCGTTTTCGCTCCAGGTTAGGGCTACTTTTTCTATGTAGTGCATGGCACTGTGCTTGTTTTCGACAGAGTTGCTCACCATGAGCAGGATAACCTCGGCAGGCAAGCCAAGATAGTCGTAAATCCAAAACAGCGTCTGCATGTCGGAGGAGGACAGCGTTTTGGAGAGAAGCTTCTCCACCTCGGCGTATACCATCGCCAAGGTGGAGTCCTTCTTCAAGAATTCGCTTATCTCGCCCGAATTGTAGCGGGTCTTAGTGCTGAGCGGACGCACCTTTTTCGCAGGGGCAACTGTTTGGGCGTAGGTTAGCTTGTCACCGTCGCGGCTTATAAGCCCCTTCTGCTCCCAATGTTTCCACGCGTTTACCACGTCGCTTTCGAGTATGCCAAGGTGCAAGGCAAACAGCGCGTTGTTGGGGATTAGCTCCCCATCAACCGCGTACCGCTGCCCCAAAATATACACAAGGCAGTATGTGTGATTCGCGCCCTTTATGTCCTCGTCTACGAATGTGAATGGCAGGTAAAATCCGTCCGTCACTGTGTTCTCCTTAGTTTGTGAGTGTTATGCTTATCACGGACGCTTTCGGTATCGTCAGCGCGATAGTGTCGTTTTCTTTTGTTAGGGTAAGTGGCTTAATGCAAACATCCCTCGGCGAATCGGCTGTGTTCATGGAGTTGATTTTGTCGCCTGTGAGGATTTGCGCAAGCTTTAATGTGCCTGCGGCCGTGATTTCCACTTGCTCGTCGGCAGCGTGGTTTGTGTTTACGATTGTGATTGTTGTTTCTCCGTTTTTAGTGCTTGCCGTTGCTGTTACGGTGGGGATTGTGTCGTCGTTCATGCGATAGTCGCTTGTTGCGACTTCTGTTTTTATATATTCGGCGTTCATGTGTGGCTTGTATAGCTCGAATGCGTAGTAGGTCGGCGTCTTTATCATAACCTCGCCGTCGGTTAACACTACGGATTGCAGCACATTTACAGTTTGCGCGATGTTGGTCATCTGCACGCGCTTTCCGTGCTTGTTGAAGATGTTGAAGTTTACGCAGGCTGTGATTGCGTCGCGCAGTGTGTTCTGCTGATACAGGAAGGCGGGGTTTGTTCCGGGCTCGACGTCCCACCAGTTGCCCCATTCGTCTACAATAAGTGCAACGCGGTTTTCAGGGTCGTATTTATCCATGATTGCGCTGTGCTTGGTCAAAAGCTCGTCCATGAGCATTGCGCCGTTCACGGTGTAAAACCACTCTTTCTCGCCGAAGTCTGTCGCGCTTCTGCTGTATTTGCTTCCGTCTACGCCTGTGTAATAGTGCAGGGCGATTGCGTTCATAAAGCTTCCTGCGTCGCGCATCAGCACTTCCATCCAGTGATAATCTCCGCCGGAAGGTCCGCACGCGATTTTATAGAGTTGGTTGTCCTCGGTGTTTTTGAGATACATGCTGAAGCGGCGGTATTCGTTCGCGTAATACTCGGCAGTCATGTTGCCGCCGCAGCCCCAGTTTTCGTTGCCTACGCCGAAATATTTGATTTTCCACGGACGCGCTCTGCCGTTTTTGGTGCGAAGGCGCGACATAGGCGTGTCGCCTTTGGCAGTCAGGTATTCCACCCACTGCTGCATTTCAAGGACAGTGCCCGAGCCTACGTTGCCGCAGATATAAGGCTCCGCGCCGATTAATTCGCACAGCAGCATGAACTCGTGCGTGCCGAAGTGATTGTTCTCGACAACGCCGCCCCAGTTTGTGTTTACCATAGTCGGACGCATTGCCTTGTCGCCTATTCCGTCCATCCAATGGTATTCGTCGGCGAAGCAGCCTCCGGGCCAGCGCAGTACAGGAATGTCCAGATTCTTTAAGGCTTCAACAACGTCGTTGCGCAAGCCTTGCGTGTTCGGGATTTGGCTGTCCTCGCCTACGTAAATGCCCTTGTAGATACATGCGCCCAAATGCTCGGCAAAGTGACCGTAGATGTTTGGATTGATGATGTGCTGTTTCTCGGTTGTGTTAAGCTTGATTGTAGTCATAAGCTACCCTCTACTTTAAATTTGATTTTATGTTAATTGCGGAGGTTACTTTGTTGGTGGTGATGTTGTAGATTCCTTTTTTGAGCAGGCGTTCGATTGCTGCTTCGTCATCTACAGTCCATGCGGAAATTTTTAGGTTGTTCTCGTTCATGCACGCGATGAATTCGTCGGTGCAAAAGCTGTAGTGCGGGTTTACGCCGCAGAAGCCGTATTTCTTGCATTCGATAACGGCTTGCTCCATTGTGTGGTAGTCTTCGTAGTTGAAGAAAAGCTCTGCCTTTTTACGCATAACAGGGTCAGCGGCAATTTCTTCCGATACGTTGCCTGTGTAGATAAGTCCGCCGAAGCCTACCTTTTCGGCAACTGCAAGCACGTCGCGCTCCAGATCTGTTTCCTTTAAGTCGCAGTTTATTTTATAGCATGGGCGCATTGCAGCAAGCTTAAACACTTTTTCAAGCGTAACAGCCCCTGCATATTCGCCGCTTTCATCTCTGTCGTGGGAAAGTATAAGCTCGCCCTGCAAGTTTTTGCGCACGTCAACCTCAAGCGCGTCGGCCTTGCCTGCGATAAGCACCTCGACCGAGTGCAGTGAGTTATTCTCGGTATTCTCCGCGCCGGAATGCGCCGTTATAATTGTAGCCATGTCCCCTCCAAAAGTTATAATCTTACTAATTACTATAACACAAAACCTCGCCGTATGCAACATAATTACATGCGCATTCGTAGGGGCGGGGCTCTGCTCCTACATTTGTGCACCACAATAAAATTGTCCATACAAATAAATAAATCGTCCATTGTGGATAGTTATTGGAATATACCTTTAATATACATTTTCTTACTGTATTTTACACAAACTAACAAAATATGCCTTTTTCTGCTTGACAAATCGATATTGGCTTGATATAATACCTATAATAATTCGACAAAATATTTTAGGAGGTAAGTATGCAACCTACAGGTATTGTGAGAAAGGTAGATGAGCTGGGGAGAATCGTGCTGCCGAAGGATTTGCGCAACCGCTTGGCGATTGATGTGCGCGACGCGCTTGAGGTGTATCTTGACGGCGACTGCATTAAGCTGCGCAAGTATGAGCCGATATGTATGTTCTGCAAGCAGGACAAGGACTTGAAGGAATATGAAGGCAGAACAATCTGCAAATCCTGCATAGATAAGCTCGCAGGCTTGATCGACTAGTTATTCACACATATTCGAGTTAACTCTTTACTTAAAAAACGCCCGGTGTATTATGCCGGGCGTTTTTCTGGTTTATTGCTGATTCAGTACGTGTATCATCAATTCGGCAGCTAGGGAGTTTGCCCATGCGAACCATGGACGCGTGAAGCGGCTTGGGTCGTCGACGTGGAAGCCTTCGTGCATGAAGTTTGTGCCAGCAGTTGTGTTGATTACGGTTTGCAGCATTTGTGCGGATTCGTGCGCGGATTCGGCTGTAAGTCCCTGCATGGATAGGGCGATGTGCCAAATGTAGCGGTCGGGGGTGTGGGGGCTGCCTATGCCCGAGGCTGCGCTGCCGCTGTAGTAGTAGGGGTTAGCGTCGCTTAGAATGAAGCGGCGTGTGTTTTGGTAGATTGGGTCGCTTGCGGAGGTGTAGCCTAGGTAGGGGATTGATAAGAGGCTTGGCACGTTTGCATCGTCCATTAGGTTGTGGTTGCCTATTCCGTCGGCTTCGTAGGCGTAGATATCCCCGTATTGCGGGTGCTTGACTATGCCGTGAGCTTTTATGCCGCTGTCGATTTCGCCGCGCAGCTTTTCGGCTTTGGCGTACAGTGTGTCGTCGTTCCATGTTGTTTTGGCGAATTCCATCACGTAGCCTAGGACTACAACCGCGAACATATTGGAGGGGATTAGGTAGCCGTATTTGCAAGCGTCGTCAGAGGGGCGGAAACCGCTCCACGTCATGCCTGTGTATGCTACGGGATTGCCCTTTCCGTTATGCGGAAGCGTGTCGCTTTCGGGACAGTTTTCCCGAATGAAGTAGTAGGGCGAGTTTTCGTGATGCTGCTCTGTAATCCACAAGTCGATTATGGTTTCGCACATTTGTTTGAATTCGGGGGTGAGGTGGCAGGTTCTGCCTGTTTCGCTGTAGTAGCGGTGCGCTAGGCGAATCGGGTAGCAAAGGGAGTCGATTTCGTACTTTTTCTCCCACACGCCCTTTAGCTTTTTCGGCAGGTCTTCCGGGTCGAAGCTTGCGCCGTTTTCCTCTTTGTTGAAGGCATTGGCGTAGGGGTCATACATTACGCACTGCGCTTGCCGCTTGAGCAAGCCTTCGATTACTTTTGCAAAGTATTCGTCCTCTTTTGCAAATGCGATGTAGTGGTTAACCTGCGCGGAGCTGTCGCGCAGCCACATTGCAGGAATATCGCCTGTTATTACGAAGGCCGTGTCGTCCTCGTAGAGATTTACTGTAGTAAGTAATGTGCTGCCGAAGCAGTTTACGAAAAGCTCCCGGCTGAATGGGGGATTCTTGCCCGAAAGCAGCTTGTCGGCAATTGCTTCTACTTTTTGTGTTAAATATGTTTTGTCCATGTAAAGGCTCCTCATGATGAGCGAAACCGTTCGCCCTTTTATTTTTTTACCAATGCCTGCATTGGCACTATAACAATTAATACAGCTATAGAAGCCACGCCTATTTGCACAACGTTCCCCGGTATGGAAAATACAGGGGCAATCCAATTACCGTATATAAACGCTTCTGCTAAATAATATCCTGTAACTTTTATAACCAACGCTGCCGCGACCGCGATAATTTTAAAGCGATATTCGCTTCTGTTTTCACAGATAAGTCCAACGACAAATCCAATTGCCCCAACTATTACAAATGTATAAGGTGCCCACAACACCCACCCGGAAAGTAAATCAAATAGCGCCATTCCGAAGCCGCCTGCAAAAAAGCCGACTTTCTTGCCGTAAAGCATTGCGCCTACGAACAAAGGTATGTTGCCCAGGTGCACCAATCCTCCCTGTGCCGCGATTGGCAGTCTGATATTTATAAACATTGTAAAAACATAAGTAAGCGTGATAAATAGAGCTATTATTGTAAGTTCAAATATTTTATTGTTTTTGGTTGACATTTTGCCAAGAATTCCTAAGTGAAGTTTATTTAAAAAGGGCGACACGCGCCGCCTAAGCGGCGCACACGCCCTTTTTGTTTTATTTATTCGCAGCTTTCAGCACTGCTTGCGCTGCCGCCAATCTTGCAATCGGTACGCGGTAAGGGGAGCAGGATACGTACTGCACGCCTACGTTGTGGAAGAACTCAACGGAGATTGGGTCGCCGCCGTGTTCGCCGCATACGCCTAACTTGATGTCGGGCTTGGTTTGCTTGCCTAGCTTAACTGCTGTTTCTATTAAGCGTCCAACGCCTGTTACGTCTAAGTGAGCGGCAGGGTCGTTGGCGAATATTTTCTTTTGGTAGTATACGTCTAGGAATTTGCTTGCGTCGTCGCGCGATAGACCGTAGGTCATTTGAGTTAGGTCGTTTGTGCCGAAGGAGAAGAAGTCGGCTTGGTTTGCGATTTTATCAGCTGTAAGAGCTGCGCGTGGGATTTCAATCATTGTGCCTACGAGATATTGCAGCTGCTTGCCGCTTTCTTTTATAACGGCGTCGGCAGTTTCAACTACAACGTCTTTTACGCATTTTAGCTCGGCTTCGTCAACGATTAGCGGAATCATGATTTCGGGCACTACGCTCATGCCTTTGGCGTTCACGTGAAGCGCAGCTTCGATTATCGCTTTGGTTTGCATTGCTGCAAGCTCGGGGTAGGTCACAGCTAAGCGGCAGCCGCGATGCCCAAGCATTGGGTTAAGCTCGCGGCGGAACTCTATCTTTTCCGCTACTTCCGCATAGTCTTGTCCGATTAAGTCCGCGAATGCCTTGATGTCTTCCTCTCCGTGAGGCAGGAATTCATGCAATGGCGGGTCTAACAAGCGAATGGTAACGGGGCGACCTTGCATTGCCTCGAATATGCCGATGAAGTCCTCGCGCTGCATTGGCTCCAGCTTTGCAAGCGCAGCTTCGCGCTCTGCAAGTGTGTTCGCGATAATCATTTCGCGGAAGCTTACGATTCTGTCCGCGTGGAAGAACATGTGTTCGGTGCGGCATAAGCCTATGCCTTCTGCGCCGAAGTGTACCGCTGCTTGCGCGTCCTTTGGAGTGTCGGCGTTGGTGCGTACTTTTAATGTGCGCACGGCGTCTGCCCATGACATAAATTCGTTGAAGTCGTCGGAGAGTGTTGCTTCAACTGTGTCGAGCTTGCAGTTGTAGACGTTGCCTGTTGAGCCGTCGATGGAGATGATGTCGCCTTCTTTTACTGTGATTCCTGCGATGGTGAAGAAGTCGTCTTCTTCGTTTAGGTTCATGTCCTTGCAGCCTACTACGCAGCTTTTGCCCATACCGCGTGCAACTACCGCCGCGTGGCTTGTCATGCCGCCGCGTGCTGTCAGTATGCCTTCGGCAGCGTTCATGCCCTCGATGTCTTCGGGGGAGGTTTCAAGGCGCACTAGGATTGTTGGGTTACCTTTGCCGTATTCTTCAACTGCTTTTTCGGGAGTGAAGCATACCTTGCCGCTTGCAGCTCCTGGGGAGGCGGGCAGACCGTTTGCAACAGGCTTTGTCGCTTTTAACGCAGCAGGGTCAAAGGTAGCGTGCAGCAATGCGTCAAGCTGCTGCGGGTCAACATACAAGAGTGCCTTATTTTTGTCAATCATTCCCTCGCGCACTAAGTCGCAGGCAATCTTTATCGCAGCGGAAGCCGTGCGCTTACCGTTACGCGTTTGCAGCATAAACAGCTTGCCGTTTTCGATTGTGAACTCCATGTCCTGCATGTCGCGGTAGTGGTTTTCAAGCTTTGTAGCTATATCTGTAAATTGCTTGTACACTTCGGGCATAACCTGTTCAAGCTCGGATATAGGCTTGGGTGTGCGGATTCCCGCAACAACGTCCTCGCCTTGAGCGTTCACCAAAAATTCTCCGTACAGCTTCTTTTCACCCGTGGACGGATTGCGTGTGAACGCAACGCCTGTGCCGGAAGTATCGCCCATGTTGCCGAACACCATCTCCTGCACGTTTACCGCTGTACCCCAGCTATAGGGTATATTGTGCATACGGCGGTATACGATAGCGCGCGGATTATCCCATGAACGGAACACTGCCTTTACAGCGTGGAACAATTGCTCGGCAGGTTCAGTCGGGAAGTCCGCGCCCATCTTTTCCTTATACATAGCCTTAAATTTAGCTACTAATTCTTTCAGGTCGTCGGCGGATAGCTCGGTGTCAAGCGTAACGCCCTTTTCTTTTTTCACTTCATCTATAATGCGCTCGAATCTGCTCTTGGACAATTCCATAACAACATCGGAGAACATTTGAATAAATCTGCGGTAGCTGTCATAAGCAAAGCGCGGATTGCCTGTAAGCGCAGCCAATCCCTCAACAACAGTGTCATTTAATCCCAAGTTAAGGATAGTGTCCATCATTCCAGGCATGGAAGCGCGCGAGCCTGAACGCACAGACACCAGCAGCGGATTCTTCACATCGCCGAACTTCTTGCCGGATTCCTTTTCAAGCGTAGCAAGCTTATCCTTGATTTCCGCAACGATGTCGTCGCCGATCTTCTTGCCGTCGTCGTAAAAGCGTGTGCAAGCCTCGGTAGAAACAGTAAAGCCACGCGGCACAGGGAAGCCAAGCTTTGTCATCTCCGCAAGGTTTGCGCCCTTTCCGCCCAAAAGCTCCCTCATCTTGCCGTCGCCTTCGTGGAATAGGTATACATACTTATTGCTCAATTAATATCACTCCTGACGTATCTTTGTGTAATCTCAACCAAATTATACCACACTATGCAGTAGGTGTCAAATAATTCAAAGAAGCAGCTGCACCATATATACACTGGATAGTATTCCCACACAATGGGCTGCTAATGCAGCTTCGCATAAAGCAAAAAGCAACGCGCACACTCGCGTTGCTTTTCGATAAGAAAACATAGATATTTCTCAATTGGTGGATTATGCTCGTTTGGCGCAGTTGAAAAAATACGTTGTTTTAGTCTTGTGGTCTTGGATTATTGGGCTTAGGTTTTCCATTTTCATCTCTATTGATTGGAGTTGCTTTAATATGAAAATTTATACATCCGTCAGGGCAAGATATATCCATTTCGTATTTTTCTTTTTCACCTCTGTATGTAAAGTCACCCCCACATCTGATAACCTCGCACCATGTAAATAGGTTGATAACTACTTTAGGACAAATTCCTGCGGGGCATTCATATGAAAAGATAAACTTATCCCCTTTTTCTATACCAAGTCTACAGTGCCCGGCTTTGCCTTCTATCGCAGTTAATTCAAACTCCCAATCTTCTACTACCCATTTTTTCATGCTTATAACCCCCTGTTATATAAACAATCTTTAGTAATTATATCATATAAAAACCTAAAATTTCAACTAATTTTTGCGCAATTTTGACACAGTGGTATTATGGGAGCAGCTGTACGATGTATACGCTCGACAATATTCCCACGCAGTTGGCTCTAATGCAGCTTCTCATAAAGCGAAAAGCAACGCGCACACGCTTGCGTTGCTTTTTTATAATAAAACATAAATATCTCTCAATTGGTGGATTATGCTCATAATCTTTGGTTAATAAATTTCAATTTCCCAATAATAACGCAATTTTGCCTGTTCGTGCAATTTATCCAAAACACCAAATTCGGGGTCATAGAATTTACCCTTATAATAAAGCGACCAATGTCCGTAATCCGGCATTTTCACGCTTAAAATACAGCATTGGGGCAGTACTGTCTGCTCTGTATATTTTTGTCTTGCTTTTGTGGCTGTTTTCAATCCATACCATTTTAGAGCATCACGAATTTCAGATGTCGCTGTACCTTTATCATTCTGCATAACACCTATTACTTCATCAACCGTAACATTTGCAAGCATAGCGATAACAGCTTGTCCGCAGAGATACTCTGTCGGCTGTTTTATGTATAAAATGTTATCAATTTTACGAATTGGTTTTTTGTAGCTATATGGGCTTTTCTTTATCGCTATCGAATAATTATAAGTGTTTTTTTGTTTCCACTGGCAAATTATTATCAGCCAAGTATTCATCAATTTTGTATCTAAATTGGTTGTGTAGTCGATTTTGCATCTTAAAGGTTTTGAAAAAGCGCATACCGCATTTCTTCAAAACGCTTCCGGCAGCAGGATTCTCCGGAAATTGATTTGCACAAACCCACGGGGTCGAAACTCCAACAAAGGCAAAATTTAAGAGTTTATGAATGGTTTCGGTGGCATATCCTTGCCCCCAATAATCAGGAAGCAGGGAAATGTTCATTTGTGAAAAGCTGACCTTGCTTTGTTTGATGATGGGATGAAGTTGGCAATAGCCCAAAAAACCTCCCGTTTCTTTGCATCGGATGGTGAAGAAGCTGTCAATACTTGACACATCAGAAAACCATTCTTTAAAAACAGCCAGTTTCGGTGTTTTCCCCTCCAAACCCTCCATTGTAGCAGTAACAACAGTATTTGAAAAAAGCCCTAACATATCATTAAAATCGCTGTCTTGTAGCGGTTTGAGTAATAATCTTTCTGTTTCTAAAATTGGATACATTTAACTTCGCCCCACAAAATATAAATTATCTGTAGTAATTATACCATATACAAACCTAAAATTTCAACTAATTTTTGCGCAATTTTGACACAGTGGTATTATAGGAGCAGCTGTACGATGTACACGCTCGACAATATCCCCGCGCAGTCTGCAACCAATGCGGCTTTTACAGTGTAGGAGGGATTTTTTATCGCGACAGAGCCGTAGTATATCGCCAGGGTGTAGAAGGTGGTGTCGGTCGAGCCCATCATTACAGAGGCGATTTTGCCAGGGAGGCTGTCCGCGCCGTAGGTGTTCAGTATGTCCTGTACCACTGCCAAGCTGCCGCTGCCTGATACAGGCCGCAGCAACGCAAGCGGAAGCACCTCCGCAGGGAAGCCGATTAAATCCAAAACATAGCGCAACGCTCCTGCTAATAATTCCACCGCTCCACTTGCGCGAAACATGCTTACCGCGACAAATAAGCCAATCAGCGACGGCAAAATGCTCACCATCGCCGACATGCCTTCCTTCGCTCCATCGGTAAACGCAGTGAATACAGGCACGCGCTGCATTAGTCCATACGCGACTATGCCTGCAATGAATATGGGCATTATTATAATAGAAAGAAACTGTATCACCTGCATATCACAAACCCCTATCCCGTGCCGCGAATATTTTCGCCGCCGTAACCCCTGCCGTGACTGCAAGCAGTGACGCAATCCATACAGGCACTACAATCGAAAACGCGTCGGCAGAGCCTGCCGCTTGCCTTAGCGCGATAATCGTCACAGGCAGAATCTGTATTGACGCGGTGTTTATCACAACCAACATGCACATCTCGTTCGTAGCTTTATCCTTGTTCGGGTTAAGCTTGTCCAACTCGCGCATTGCGGCAAGCCCCAACGGCGTAGCAGCATTCGACATGCCTAGCGCGTTCGCGACCATGTTCATCACTATCGCATTCGCCGCCGCTCCGTCAGGCTTTAGCTTCGGAAACAGTAGCTTAATCAGCGGACGCATGAACCGCGCAATCTTCTCAATAAGCTTGCTCTGCTTCGCGATATTCATAATGCCTGTCCACAACATCATTATGCCTAGCAGCGTAATCGCCATCTGCAAGCCGCCCTTTGCCCCTTCGATAGCCGCACCTGTAGTCGCCTCCAACTTTCCGTTAAACGCTGACACTACCAGCGACACCAATATCAAACCGCCCCATATGTAATTTAACATCGAATCAGCACCCCATTTCCATCGTCATCTCTTTAATCCATATGAACAAATTTAAAAAATAGTACAAGCCTATGATAAATTGACATATTTTTCCAGTAATATAGTGTATAATTATTCCAAGATTATGTCGATTACATAGGAGGATTTGGGAATATGCAAAAGATAGAAATTGCAGGGCTGAACAATATCACGCGGAAGCTGCGGCTGCTGCGCGTGGATTACTTGATGCTTGGGTACATAGCCATCGGCTTTTTTATAGGAAGGGTTGCGCTGCCTTCGATGTTTGCGCCTTTTGCCGCTGCGTATTTATGCGCACTGCGGAGCGAGGAGCGTGACAATACGCTGCGCGTTATATCGGCAGGAATATTTATCGCACTGGGCGTCGCAACCACGATGAACACGCAGCTTATCTTTATGCAGGTGCTTGCACTGCTGCTTTCGGGCGCGATTTACATTGTGATAAAAACCTTCACGGACAAGCACCCGCCGATATTCACCATGGCAATTACAGCGGCGGCGGCAGTGTTTGTGTCGACAAGCTTCCTGTTAATGGTGGATGGAGCGACGCTTGCAGGCTTCGGCTTTAATCTGCTGCAAGCTATCACTGCGTTTGTGTTGACCTGCATATTCCGAATCGGCTTGCGTGTATTCTCGGTGAAAACTATTACGACTGAGCAGCTTTACAGCTTCTTCCTATTAATTGCGCTGTCCACGCTTGCGTTTTACGATGTAAAGGTGTATGGCTTTTCAGTGATAAACGCCGTTGCGTCGCTGATTATTATGGTGGCGGCAAGCGTTGGCGGCGTAAGCATGGCGGCGGTGGCAGGGCTTGTAATGGGCGTGCTGTGCGGCTTGGGTGGAAGCTATTTCGCGGAGTGCATAGGTATCTACGGCTTTTGTGCGCTGTTTACAGGAGTGATGTCGCGGTTCTACAAGCCGGGAATAATAATCGGCTTCGCCCTGTCAAACGCGCTGCTCACCATAATGATGAACGGCGGACCGTCGATATTCATTATATATGAAATAATACTTGCGGCAGTGCTGTACAGCTTTTTGCCGAAGCGACTGCTGATAAAGCTTGGCACATTCGTGCGGCAAACCGAAAGCGACGAAAAGCTTCGCCGCACCAAAACAAGCATAAGCAAGCAAATAGTCACAATTGCCGCTACATTGGACAAGCTCGCGGTATCCATCGCTTCGGCGAAAACTCCTGCCGAAACCAACTCGGTAACGGCAACGGCGTTGTTCGACACAGTGTCCGAAAAGGTATGCACCTCCTGCGAAAACTGCCGAATGTGTTGGACTAAGCAAAGCAACGAAACCTACAATTACCTACTAAAAGCAACGCCCGCACTCAAAGCCAAAGGCAGGGCAGAGCCCTCCGACCTTCCCACTGCCTTCACCGAAAAATGCCCGAAGCTAACCGACTACCTCAATGAACTCAACAAGCTCTACCAACGCCACAAGTTAGACGCATTGTGGCAGCGCAAAATAAGCGAAAGCCGACAGCTTGCGTGCGAACAGCTAGACAACGTAGCGCAAGTGATGAAAACGCTGTCGACCGACGTAATGCGCGACAACGTCGACGCGGACGCTCCTGCGAAAAAATACACAATCTCCTGCGCTGCCATAACCAAAAGCAAAGGCGGGGAGGAATACTGCGGCGACTGCTACACATATATGCCGCTAGGCGAAAAATACCTCGTAGCATTAAGCGATGGAATGGGTACAGGCAAGGAGGCGAATCTGCAATCCTCGCTGTCGCTCTCGTTTTTAGAGGACTTCCTCTCGGCAGGATTCGACACGCTGCAAGCCCTGCGCCTAATCAACTCGGTGCTATTGCTTCGTTCCAACGAGGACACATACGCAACCTTAGATATAGCCTTAATCGACTTGGCAAACGGCGACTGCGAATTCATAAAGCTAGGCGCAAACACAACCTACATCAAGCGCGACAAGAAAGTCGAGCAGCTCACGTGTAAATCCCTGCCGGCAGGCATATTAAAGCGAATAGAGCCGCAATCCGCGTCACTTATGCTTGAGCCTGGCGACTACATCATAATGATGTCCGACGGGGTACATTCCCCCCTAGACAATTGGGCAATCCCCTTCCTAAAGTCGCAGCCCAACTCCTCGCCGCAAATCCTCACCGACAGCATAATGAAGGAAGCGATAAAACGCCACGGCGACGAAATCACCGACGACATGTGCATACTGGTGAGCAAAATTTGCTGATATTCGCGCGGAACGCATGAATGCGTCCCTTGCACATAATACAGGGCATGTCCGCATATAATTATTCCGACACAAATATTTTCTCGAGGTGATTATATGTTAGTTTTATCGCGAAAAACGGCGATTGCCCTCGCCGTGTGCTTTGTGCTTATGCTCGGAACTCTGGTGACGGTAGTCGCGCAAGCTCCCGTTGACCCTGCCGTGGTTGCGCAGGAGTATCTGGCAAAGCTAGGGTGGGAGGTGCTTAAAAGCTCGGTGCAGGTCAACGACGTTCAGCTTCCTGAAACCTTCACCCCTGTTTACAACAACTTCAACTCACTGCAACAGGAAGCAGGCTTCGACCTAACCCCCTACAAAGGTAAAAAGGTGCAACGCGTAGTCTACGCAATCGAAAACTTCGACGGCGACCCAAACGTAATATCCGAAACCTTCGTATTCAACAACAAGATTGTCGGCGGCGACCTTCTCGACCCATCGGTAGATAACGGCTTCAACCTGCCGCTGCTCTCCCGCGAAGAGATAATGAAAATAAATCCGTCCGGGCAATAAAGCTCCGAGCCTCCTTCCGAAAGGAAAGAGGCCGGATTTATAGTTAAGGCGTTTTTAGAAGCATGTGCAAGTCAATCGCGTTTCTTTGATTATATCTGTGCTTGTCGCAGTTTTGTGGTCGCGGAGCGAAACGCGATTGACTATATGTAAACCTATTTTACATAATTGTTACAAAATACTTACACTTTTGTTACAAATTTTTAAACCCCTCGACAGAAAAACAAAATTGTGCTATAATTTTAACAAAGGTTAATTCAAAATAATTGACAAACGGATTTTGTTTTGGTACAATGTACCTATTGAGAAAAACGCAAGTGAGGTATGAAGATGGATATTGTAAAGCAGATAAGCATTGAGTTTAATTTGAATGAGCGGCAGGTGCGAAACACCGTCGAGCTTATTGACGCGGACAATACCATTCCGTTTATCGCGCGTTATCGCAAGGAGCATACGGGCGGCCTGGACGATACCACGCTGCGCGGATTGTATGAACGGCTGATGTATCTGCGGCAGATTGAGAAGCGCAAGGCGGAGGTTATTCGTCTTATCGATGAGCAGGGCAAGCTTACAGATGAGCTTGCGGCAAGCATAAATGCGTGCGACAAGCTTATCGACATCGAGGACATCTACGCTAAGTATAAGCCAAAGCGCCGCACTCGCGCAATGATTGCAAAAGAGCGCGGACTTGAACCACTGTCCGACATAATCATCGCACAGCAGGACTGCGACTTAATCGAAGCCGCGTTATCCTACATCAACGAAGAATTAGGCGTAACCACGGCCGAAGAAGCAATAAACGGCGCACTCGACATAATCGCCGAGAACATAGCGGACACAGCCGAAATCAAAGGTCACATCCGTACCCAAACCTACAACACAGGCGTGTTGCAGGTAAGCAAAGTAAAAGCCGAGGACATCGACGACAAAAACAACGTCTACGAGATGTACTACGACTTCACAATGCCCCTCGGCAAGCTGCCGAATCACCGAGTGCTTGCCATAAACCGCGGCATAAAAGATGGAGTGCTGACCTCAAGCCTAAAGCCCGACGAAGGCGAAATAACCGCCTACCTATACGGAAAGCTTATCAAAAGCGGCAACCACACCCAATACATCATGCAAGCCGCCGCCGACAGCTACAAACGCCTTATCGCCCCATCGGTCGAAAACGAGCTGATGAACATGTCAATTGACGCAGCAGGTGAAGCCGCAATCACGCTCTTTTCCTCCAACCTACGGCAATTGCTAATGCAGCCGCCGATTAAAGATATGGTCGTAATGGGCGTAGACCCCGGATACCGTACAGGTTGCAAAGTCGCTGTGGTAAACCAAACAGGCGGCAAAGTCCTTGCCACCGCTGTAATCTACCCCACGCCGCCGCACAACAAAATCGAGCAAGCGAAGGAAGTAGTTTCCGATTTAATCGAGAAGCACAAGGTGCGCGTCATATCAATCGGCAACGGCACTGCCTCTCGCGAAACCGAGCTGTTTATCGCGGACGTGCTAAAGCGATTCAAAGGCAAGGTGCGTTACACAATTACAAATGAAGCAGGCGCGTCGGTATACTCCGCATCGCAGCTTGCAAGCGATGAATTCCCCGAGCTGGACGTGGCAGAGCGCAGCGCAGTATCGATCGCGCGGCGGCTAATCGACCCTCTCAGCGAACTTATAAAAATAGAACCGCGCTCAATCGGCGTGGGGCAATATCAGCATGACCTAAACCAAAAGCGGCTTTCCGAAGCCTTAGGCGGCGTAGTTGAAGCCTGCGTAAACGCAGTAGGCGTAGACGTAAACACAGCCTCCGCCCCATTGCTATCCTACGTGGCAGGCATAAACAAAACTGTCGCAAGCAACATAATCGACTACCGCGAGCAAGTAGGCAGAATCAAAACTCGCAAAGAGCTTGAAAAAGTGAAAAAGCTAGGCAGCAAAACCTTCACTCAATGCGCCGGATTCCTGCGAATCCGCGACGCCGACGATATACTCGACACCACAGGCGTACACCCCGAATCATACGCAGCCGCCCTAGAGCTGCTTCGCCTTTGTGACTACACAATAGACGACGTACGCCGCGGCAGTCTGCACGACCTTGAAAAACGCGCAAACGCTCTCGGCATAGAAGAGGTAGCAAAATGCTGCAACGTAGGCGTACCCACGCTAACCGACATAATCGCCGAGCTTAAAAAGCCCGGCCGCGACGTACGCGACAGCCTTCCGCCCCTTCCGCTTAAATCGGAAGTAATGACGCTGGAGGAGTTATCAATAGGCAGCGTAATGCAAGGCACAGTGCGCAACATAACCGACTTCGGCGCATTCATCGACATAGGCGTACACCAAGACGGACTATGCCACATAAGCGAGCTATCGGACAAATTCATCTCACACCCGATGGACGCCGTAAGCGTAGGCGACGTTGTAACAGTACGAGTACTCGACGTCGACATACCCCGAAAACGCATATCCCTTACATGCAAGAAAATTATGGGATAATATGTAAATTTGACTTATTTGATTGCTTTGTAATATGGCTGTAACACGTTTGTAACACAATTGTAATATTTTTATGCAAATTAGATAAATTATTGCCCTAATATTTGTTCATAAAAAGACTAACAAGTTGTATTAAAATGTGATATAGTATATATAATAAAGTAATAACCAAATACAGTAATGCACATACAAGCATTTATTTGTTTGTCAGCGTGCGAACTAAAATAATTGCATTTAATTTATTAGGAGGTTATTTTAATGGCAGGTCTGAAAATCGTAGGTTTATATAAGAAGTATCCGGGCGGCGTTACAGCCGTAAGCGATTTCAATTTAGACATAGCAGATAAGGATTTCGTTATTCTGGTTGGTCCCTCCGGCTGCGGTAAGTCAACAACCCTACGTATGATTGCCGGTCTTGAGGAAATAAGCGAAGGCGAACTGTACATCGACGGCAAATTAGTTAACGACGTTGCTCCGAAGGACAGAGATATAGCGATGGTTTTCCAAAACTACGCGCTCTATCCGCACATGACAGTATTTGAAAACATGGCGTTCGGCTTAAAGCTTAGAAAAACTCCAAAGGCTGAAATCAAACGCCGCGTTGAAGAAGCTGCGAAAACACTTGAAATTACGCACCTGCTTGACAGAAAGCCGAAGGCGTTATCCGGCGGTCAACGTCAGCGTGTTGCTCTCGGTCGTGCAATCGTTCGCGAACCTAAGGTATTCCTTATGGACGAACCATTATCTAACCTCGATGCTAAGCTGCGTACACAGATGAGATCCGAAATCACCAAGCTACATAAACGCTTGGCTACAACTTTCATCTACGTTACACATGACCAGACAGAGGCTATGACAATGGGTTCGCGCATTGTTGTAATGAAGGACGGTTTTATCCAACAAGTAGACAGTCCTCAAGAGCTGTACTCACACCCGCGCAACCTTTTCGTTGCAGGCTTCATCGGTGCTCCGCAGATGAACACCTTCCCCTGCAAGCTTGTTAAAAAGGACGACGGCTTATACGTAACAAAAGGCACAGAGATTAACATAAAGCTCTCAGCTGCCATGAACAACAGCGACGAAGTTAAAGCATACATCGGCAAAGAAGTTATCGCAGGCATCCGCCCCGAAAACGTACATGACGAAGAAACAGCTTTAGCAGCAAGCCCCGACAGCACAGTTGAAGCAGACGTTGACTTAACAGAAATGATGGGCGCTGAAACATACCTCTATCTGAAGATAGACGAAATTGATTTCATCGCAAGAGTTAACCCACGCACAACTGCACGCTCCGGCGACAAAATAAAGGTATGCTTCGACGTTAACAAGCTCCACCTGTTCGACAAGGACACAGAGCTTGCAATATTCAGAAACGCAGGACTGTAATTTTATATAACAACTCATAATACATATTGCTACCCACGTGTGGGTAGCAATATGTTTGTATATACATAGGTGAATAATGTATAACCTGACAAACGTGCCGAACGAACTAATCAGCACCATCTATACATACAAAACTGTAACCTCCACAAGCGACATCGCCAAACACCTATCCCACATCGGCGAGCCTTCCCTCATCATTGCCGAGCGCCAATCGCAAGGGCGCGGTCAATACGGCCGCACGTGGCACGGCGACCCAAGCGGCTCCCTAATGTTTTCGCTCCTCCTATACCCCGAAAAGCTCCCCGAAGACATCACCCGTATGCCCATAATCGTAGGCGAAGCCGTACAAGCAGCACTGCACAAGCTCACAAACAGCAGCAACATCAAAATAAAATTCCCCAACGACCTACTAATCAACAACAAAAAAGTATGCGGAATCCTCTGCGAATCCAGCACAATCGGCGGCAAAATCCGAGAACTAGTCATAGGCATAGGTATAAACGTAAGCACGCAATCCTTCCCTGATGAAATAGCCGACATAGCCACCTCCCTCTACCTAGAATACGGCGTAGCCTTAGACAAATCCGCCGTCCTATCCGAAGTGCTAAAATCATTCGCGCCTTTGTATGACACCTATTGCAATACATAGCAAGATGAAAAAAGCATAATAGTTATAAGGTGCATAAGTTATGAGTTCTAGAAAATGGAATAAACCAACAATTGTTCTCTTAGTGTTATCGGTTATCTTAGCCTACGCTCCTGCGGTGTATACTAACGCGGCCTTATTACCCAGCATTACGATTATGGTAAACTTTCCTCCGGAAGACTTATCATTATCCATCATTTTTCCTAATGAAATTTTAAAAAATGCAATCAAACTTGGAAAAAATCAAAGAGCTTGGGAAGCTTATTTTCGGATGTATCACGATATGGTTCCATTGCAAAAGTGGTCGTTGGAAGGTGCGACGCTTGTTGTTCAATCGAGTGAAGTTAACTTTGAATTACCTTTTCCGGAATCGGTTTACGGTACATACACTAGCATATTTACTCTGGATATTGCTAATGAAAGAATAGTGCCGAGCCAAACGCTCCAGCGTTTGTTTGTGCTTGCCTCACTACGTGTGTTGTCAACTTTGCTTATCGAGGGATTGATTTTCCTTGCGTTCGGTTACAGAAAAAAATCAAGTTGGATTACGTTTATTGTAATAAACCTAATAACACAAAGCGCATTGAATTTATCGTTCAACGGTCCGAATTTATACTACTATTGGATTTTGCTTTTCCTTCAATATGAATTAATGGTTTTTGCCACGGAGATGATAGCTTTTCCGTTTATTTTGAAGGAACAAAAGAAAAGTAAAGCAGTTCTATATGCCTTTTGTTCAAATTTCTCAAGCCTTGTTTTAGGTTGCATTATGTTATCGATTTTACCTGTTTAAATATATAATTCAAAAGATATGCTGTAATTTTTAGAAATAGTATGATATAATAAACACATCAAACACACATCACAACATCATCGGAGGAAACAATGGCAAACTTCAACGAAATACAGTACGGCAACTTCGGCAAATGCCTGAAAATCGACAACGGCACAGTTGAAGCAGTAGTAACCCTCGACCTAGGTCCGCGCATTATCCGCTACGGCTTAATCGGCGGCGAAAACATCATGTTCGAGGACACCGACCGCGCAATCAATCAAAAAGACAACGCGCACCTTTTCGAGCAATACGGCGATAACGGCTATTGGTACATCTACGGCGGACACAGACTATGGACGTCGCCCGAAGCCCTGCCGCGCAGCTACTATCCCGACAACGCCCCTGTAGCCTACAAAATTGACGGCAACACAGCCACCTTCGCCCCCGCACCCCAAATCCACAATCAAATCGCAATGGAAATAAGCATAACCATGGGCGAAAAGGAGATGGAGGTAAGCCACAAAATCATCAACACAGGCGCATGGGAAGTAGAATTTGCCGCATGGGCATTAACCGTAATGAAGCTCGGTGGACTGGAAGTAGTCCCCTACAACGACTCCGACCCGAATAGCCTGCTCAACAATCGCCTAATCGCAGTATGGCCCTACACCAACATGAGCGACAAACGCGTAAACTGGGGCACAAAGTTCGCAACAGTAACCGCAACCGACGATAAATCCACCGCATTCAAATTCGGCTTAAACAACGAAAAAGGCTACTCAATCTACTTCGTAGACGGCAATGCCTTCGTAAAACGCTACAACTTCATCAAAGACGCAACATACCCCGACGGCGGAATGTGCTTTGAAACATACACAAACGGCACATTCATCGAGATGGAATCTGTAAGCCCCCTAATGAAAGTTGCTCCCAACAAATCCATTACCCACACCGAATACTGGAGCATTGCAAAAGGAATCGCAGCTCCGACAAACGAAGACGAAATCGAAAAAATCATAAAAGGAATTGATGTAATATGAAGGAATTAAAAATAGGCTTCATCGGCGCAGGAAACATGGGCGGCGCGCTAATCAGCGGCCTAATCCGAAAAGGCTTGCCCTCCGCAAACTTATACATTCACGACATCGACGCAGCTAAGCTCGACGCCTACAAATCGCAAGGCATAAATATTTGTGCTGACAACATGGAAGTTGCGCAAAACAGCGACGTCGTAATACTGGCAATCAAGCCCAATCACTTCAACGACGTACTCGCAGAGCTGGGCGGAATCACCGCCCCATTGTTCATCTCAATCGCCCCACGCATTAAAATGAATCAACTGCACAGCTACCTATCCTCGACAGAAATGGCGCGCATCGTACGCGCAATGCCGAACACCCCCTGCCTAGTAGGCGAAGGCATGACGGCAGTCACAATATCCGACCGCGAGGAAGACGTAGAAATCGCAAAAACAATATTCGAGTGCGTAGGCATGGTAGAAGTAATCCCCGAAGATGAAATGGACGCCGTAGTAGCGCTTTCCGGCAGCAGCCCTGCCTATGTATACATCTTCATCGAAGCCCTAGCCGACGCAGGCGTAATGGCAGGCCTGCCCAAAGACAAAGCCCTGCGAATCGCCACTCAAGCCGTAAAAGGCAGCGCGGCGATGATTGAAGAAACCAACCTGCACCCCGCAATCCTAAAAGACCAAGTATGCTCCCCCAAGGGCACAACAATCCACGCAGTAGCAAAGCTGGAGGAATGCGGCTTCCGCAACGCCATAATTCAAGGTGCAACCGAGTGCATAAAGTATTGCTCCGATAAGTAGGGAACGCATTTATGCGTTCCGCCCCTCCATGCGTTCCGCCGTGATGTATTATCACCCAAGCCCTTGCATATAATCTATTAACACTTGTCCAAAGTAGAGGTGATTGTGTGCGAGGGCTTAAACGTTTCGGGCTGACCAACCTTAACAAGGTATACTTCATGGCGTTGCTCACCGTTATTGGAATGACGGCGGGTTTTATTTTCGTATCATACCTGTCGGCCGATACAGAGAATACGCTGTCGGATTATATGAAAAGCTATACGTCGCAGAACAGCGACGGAATTACACTAGAGCATATGCTGTCGACGGCCGCAAACAATTTGCGCAACATGGCATTAATCGCAGCGGCAGGGCTTAGCATTTTATTACTACCTATTATATACATAAACTTCCTGTACCGCGGCTTTGTCGTAGGCTTTGTTTCATGCTTCATCGCGCAAAGCAATGGATACGCCGCCGCAGTAACTGCAATATTGCCTCAGGTTGTTATTACAAT
Organism: uncultured Eubacteriales bacterium; assembly: GCA_964479875.1. GTDB lineage: Bacteria > Bacillota > Clostridia > Monoglobales > CAYZNM01 > CAYZNM01. Next base: position 126,012 of record CAYZNM010000006.1, on the reverse strand, counting down.
ACCCATTATGGTATTGTTTTCCATAAACACCATAGATTTTTGCTTGGAAAAACGCAAGCGGCGTTTCGGCAAAAGCACGCTTTACGCAAAATTCGCGGCAGTGTTCGCGATATTCTTGCTTGTTTCAATGCTGTGCATACCATTGGAAATGCTGCTTAATACTTTGTAACACTCCTGTAACATTCGTAACACAATTGTAATATTACAATTTGATTAAAATTATATACAAATAAAATTTTCTCGTGTAAAATAATAAATGGATAACTTAACATAATTGAAGAATTTTGAAACCTGCCATTCGGGGCAGGTTTCAGATGAAACCAATTGATAGGTAAGGTTCTGTATTCGCAATATGATATAAGGAGATGTACTTATGATAAACGAATTTACAAATTACCTTCGCAGGGAGAGGAAGCTGTCGGAGAATACTATCGAGTCGTACAAGCATGATATTGTGGCGTTCTTTCGCTACCTTGATATACGCAAGTGCGAGCCGTTGAAAGTCACCACCACCGTTATGCTCGACTATCTTACGGAGCAAGACAAGATGGGGAAAAAATCCACAACTATAACGCGCTCGATAGCGTCAATTCGTTCGTTTTACAATCACATGATTGATACAGGGGCGATGTTGGTAAACCCTGTGTCGGAGATACACTCCTTTAAGCCGCCGCGTAAGCTGCCGCAGATTTTGACCAACCATGAAGTAAACTTATTGCTTGACCAACCCACGGGGCAGGATTTAAAAAGCTTGCGCGACAAAGCAATGCTTGAGGTGCTGTATGCCACAGGCATACGCGTGAGCGAGCTTGTTATGCTCGACCTGGACGACCTCGACGCGGAAAGCGGTTTCGTAATCTGCCGCAGCGAAGGCAAAGACCGCGCAATCCCTCTGCACGACGACGCAAAATACGCACTCGAGCAATACTTAAGCAAAGCACGCGAGCTACTACTCGCGGATAAAAACGAAAAAGCTCTATTTGTAAACATAAACGGCAAACGCCTGTCGCGCCAAGGCTTCTGGAAAATAATCAAGCACTATCGCGACGAAGCTCACATAGAGAAGGAGCTAACTCCGCACACCCTGCGGCACTCCTTTGCCGCGCACCTATACGAAAACGGCGCTCCGCTCAAATCCATACAGGAAATGCTGGGGCATCAAACCATAACATCTACGCAAATCTACGCAACCTTAACCAAGCATAAGATAAAGGAAGTATACAAAAACGCGCACCCACGCGCACGCTGAGCTAAGTATATAACTTGTGTATTTTATTGATAATAATAAATATGACACTATTCGTTTCGTAAAAATGGAGGTATTATATGGCAACAATTAGGGTTGACATAGATGATTCCAAAAAAGCAGCAGCCGATTCACTATTCGCTTCTCTAGGACTTGATACATCAACAGCAGTGAGATTATTCATAAATTTATCGCTCGAAAACAACAGTTTACCGTTTAACGTAGATAAATTAATTCCAAACGACGATTTGTTGGAGGCGATAGAGGACACAAGAAACCGGCGCAATCTAATTGGTCCGTTTGATACTGTGGACGAAGCAATGAAGTCATTGTTGAGTGATTAATATGTTGAGTATCGTCTATACAAATAAGATGAAGCGCGATATTAAACGAATGCAGAAACGTGGAAAGAGTATGGCGAAGTTAGATACTGTTTTAAGGATATTAGTTTCGCGACAGCCTTTGCCAGTACAATACCACGACCATCAACTAACAGGGGACCTATGTGATTTTCGGGAATGCCACATCGAGCCTGATTGGCTTCTGATATACAGAATTTACAAAAACGAATTGATACTTTCACTTTCCGGAACAGGCACACATTCCGACCTTTTCCATGAATGATCAATGTATAAAAATTCCCATTAATACAAAAGATAGAAAAAAGATAATTTACAATTAATTACATTATGTAATTGGTAGGAAGGGATTGTATGAGGGGAAGAAAATTACTTGCTTTAACTTTGTTGCTCGCGTTTGTCGCGAACATTGCGCTGCCTGCTTATGCGGCGGAAAATAATCCGCTGCCGGATTTGCCTGTGACATCGTATGTGCTGATGGAGCAGGAAACAGGAGAGATTCTCGGCTCTAAGGATATGCACCTTGAGCTGCCGATTGCTTCGGTGACTAAGATTATGACAATGCTGCTTATTATGGAGGCTATCGACTCGGGCAGGATTACGATGGACGATGTTGTCACCACAAGCGAATACGCGAACAGCATGGGCGGCTCGCAGATTTTCCTTGCAGTGGGCGAGCAAATGCCTGTGCGGGAGATGCTGAAGGGTATCGCTGTTGCGTCGGGAAATGACGCAGCTGTTGCTATGGCTGAATTTGTTGCAGGCTCGATTGGTGCGTTCGTCGATATGATGAACAAGCGCGCGAAGGAGCTTGGAATGGAGCATACAAGCTTTAAAAACGCGACAGGCCTAGACGAGGACGGACACTATAGCTGCGCTGTAGATGTTGCGATTATGTCGCGCGAGCTGCTGAAACACGAAAAGATAATGGAGTTCACCACGATTTGGCGCGACAGTATGCGCAACGGCGAATTCGACCTAGTTAACACCAACAGACTAATCTACGATTATAAGAATGCAAAGATAACAGGCTTGAAAACAGGCTCGACTTCCAAAGCGATGTTCTGTTTATCGGCTTCTGCGCAAAAGGATGGACTGGAGCTTATCTCGGTTGTATTGGGAAGCCCTACAGGCGAGGAGCGTTTTGATTCAGCGGCGGCATTGCTAGACTATGGCTTCGCCAACTTCGAGTTCATCGACTTAATCGACGCCAACACAATCCTGGCAAGCACAGACGTGCAAAAAGGTGAAAGCAAAACCGTAGACCTAGTGTCTGCAAGCGGCTTCTCCAAAATAATGCCGAAGGATTCCAAGGACAAGCTGGAACAAAAGGTGTCCTACGAAAAGGAAATCAAAGCTCCCATAGAGAAAAACGCAAAGCTAGGCACAGTGCAGATTTTCTGCGACGGCGAGGAGCTTGCGTCCATCGACTTAGTTGCCGCCGAAACGGTGGAGCATATCAAGCTGTGGGACGTGTTTGGCAACTTGGTGAAAGATTGGGTAAGCATGAAGCGTTAATCGCTTGACGGACAGTGCTTCCGCCTGCGTATATATTGATATTGTAAAGGTATTGAATTATATAATTCGATACCTTTTTATATTTAAAAATATTTTTGAAAGCTGCAATAAAATGAGTATCAAATTCCCTTTACATAGTGAAAAGCTTTTCAAATGAAACGAGGTATGGAATATGGGCGAATTGGAGGAATTGCGAACAAAGCTGATTGAGTATGTGAAAACCAAGTTTTATTCCCGACCGCAAATACGTGAGCTTGCCGATGATATTGTGAATCAAGCTTTTTCTGAGGTGTTGCCGAATATTGATAAGTGTAATTTTGGATATTTGGCAAAGGCATGTATCCACATCGCTTATAGATATTTTAAGCGGACGGATAATGAGGGAAAGTCAATCTTGAGCTTTGATGATACATTATCGTTTTTGGATGAAACCGATGTTGTTGATGAGCTTGCGGAAAGCGAGAATACCGCAGAGATTTTCAATTCACTTGATGCGTTGAAAGAAATTGAGCGAGTAATTGTATTTCAGCGATACTATGGTGATTTTAGCTTTGCGGAGATTGCGAGGGAAAACAGCATTAAGCTTAACACGGTTTTGTCACACCACCGCAGAGCTTTGGAAAAGTTGCGTCCAAGGTTATCCGCATTGGCAGGAGAACGAATAAAGCAACGTAGAGCTGATAAAGCACCAGCAGGCAATTTCACAAAACTATTTTAAGGGGGATTATTAATTAATATGTATACTGATAAGCAACTGATAAAATTCGGCTTGTATGCAGAGCGAGCACACAGGCTTGCGGTCGACGCCGCATTTGCCGCCGCAGAACTGGGTCAATACAGTCATGGCATGGCGATTGTCGCCGACGAAACCCGCAATATGGGCAAAAAGCTATATGCCTTACTCGATATGGAAAACATCAACGAAGCGGAAATATTCGATGTTGTATTGCAGCTTAAATATTTAGCCATCAACGCTTGCTTAGAGATGATGCGGCTGCACGAAAGTCAATTGACGTTGAAGAAAAGGTTTTCTGTCATCATGGATGAAATCCGCAATATAACTGTTGATATCGAAAAAACCTTTGGCGTTAAGCAAGCGTTGCCGCTTGTGAGGCCGAAAATCTTAGGCATGAACACGGTTATTACGGACGCAATGATTTGGGACAGTGGCATTCGCTTTGTGCTATTCTCCATCGGTGATATTCCTTTCTGCGAAGCGGCTAACAATGTGCAGGAGGTGTTTTATTACCCAACGAAGGAGATTAAGGACAACACGATTCAAATACGGGATGTGCAATTGCCTGTTTTGAATTTATATGAAAAGCTGTCCTTGAAATCGGAAATGGAAGAGTATGCTACTGTTCTCGTAATATCTACCGAATACGCTGAAGAACCGCAGAAATACGCGTTGCTTGTTGATGATGTACCTGAGGTTTTTTACAGCGGTATCGGAGCTTGCACCAAGCCTGTCGGCGTTCCGGCGGAGATCGTACGCGAGTGCTGGGCTTGTGAGGAAGGTTTGCAAATGATGTTTTTGGATTATAGTAAGATTTTGTAGGGGCGAACTGCGTTCGACAGATTCCTTTATCTCTATTTGGGCATGAGGTGAATTATATAGTCAATCACGTTTCATTCCGATACATCAGAACTACGACGAATGCTGATAGAATCAAGGAAACGTGATTGACTAGCAGACAGTTTTAAAGTTGATTAACTATCCCTTGTGCCCTTTTTTATTTTGTAATTTTGGGCAAAATAAAAAAGGGCAGTTGCAACCGCCCTTACTATTTATACTTGCAATTACACTAACTGGATAATTGCCATTGGAGCAGCGTCGCCTCTGCGCTCATCGGTGCGGAGAATGCGTGTGTAGCCGCCGTTGCGCTCTGCGTACTTTGGCGCGATTTCATCAAACAGCTTTTTAACAACTGTTTCGCTGTAGATGAATTGCATCGCGCGTCTTCTTGTGTGCAGAGTGTTCTTTTTGCCGAGCGTTATCATTTTTTCAGTCGTGCTTCTGATTTCTTTTGCACGAGTAACTGTTGTAGTGATTTGCCCATGCTCCAACAATGCCGTTGTCAGGCCGCGGAGCAATGCAAGTCTGCCTGAAGTATGTCTGCCCAGCTTGCGCTTGTTTGCCATTTTTTCACCTCAACTACCTGTGTTATATTTCGTTTAACTGTCTTCTTCTATATTTAAGTTAACGCCTAGCGCGTTAAGCTTAACTCTTACTTCCTCAAAGGACTTGCGTCCTAGGTTGCGCACCTTCATCATGTCTTCCTCGGTGCGGCCGATTAAATCTTCAACGGTGTTGATTCCCGCGCGCTTTAGGCAGTTGTAGGAACGAACGGATAAGTCGAGGTCTTCGATAGTCATCTCTAGTACCTTTTCTTTTCTGCCGTCGTCCTTGTCTGACTTGGAGTCGGGGATATAGGGCTGGTCTTTCAGGTTCATGAATATGCTTAACTCGTCGCAGAGAGTTCTCGCAGCGCGGCTGATTGCATCGTCCGGCGTAACTGTGCCGTTTGACCATATCTCTAACGTGAGCTTTTCACGGTCGATATTTTGGTCGACACGCATTGCTTCAACCTCGTACTTCACCTTTGTTATGGGCGAATAGATTGAATCAACGGGAATTAATCCGATTTGCTGCGCAACGCCTGTGCCTAGTGTAAGCTTATTCTTTTCGCTGGTAACGTAGCCGTAACCGTTGTTGATTGTGATTTCCATATACAGCTTTGCGTCCTCGTTGAGGGTGGCGATGTGCATTTCCTTGTCCACTATCTCTACGTCGGAGTCGGTGATGATGTCGCCTGCGCATAGCTGGCATTCGCCTTCGGCGTCGATGGTGATAACCTTCGGGCCTTCACCGTGAAGCTTTAGGCAAAGCTTTTTAATGTTTAATATAACCTCTGTTACATCTTCCTTTACGCCGGGAATTGCGGATAGCTCATGCAAAATGCCGTCTATCTTCACGAATGACACCGCCGTACCCGGAATTGAGGATAGCAGCACGCGCCGCATAGCGTTGCCCAGCGTGTTGCCGAAGCCGCGCTTTAAACGCTTTACCTCAAATTTGCCGTACCTTCCGTCCGGGCTTTCCTCCACTAACTCTATGCTTGCACGGTCTATATCGTACAATAGAATAACCTCCTCATGCAAATTCGTAAATACTTGTGCAATAATCCGATATGTTCGCTAAGATTATTGCCATAATTGCAAGTAATAAACAAGGTAGGGTTATTTTGAATATAGCTCAACAATAAGGTGCTCCTCCAGCGGAATGTCAATATGCTCGCGGGTGGCCATTCTTGTTATTGTTGCTCTATAATTATCTTTGTCGAGTGTAAGCCAATCTGGGATAAGACGACTGTCTGTCTTCTCCATTATTTCCTTTACGCGCTTGTTGCTTCTGCTTTTCTCGCAAACGGAAATTACGTCGCCTTGCTTAACGAGGTAGGAAGGGATATTAACCTTTCCGCCGTTTACTAAGAAGTGTCCGTGCAGAACTAGCTGACGCGCTTCCGGTCTGGATAAACCAAATCCTAATCTGTATGCAACGTTGTCGAGGCGGCTTTCAAGTATAGAAAGCAGGTTTTCACCTGTGATGCCTTGACGCTTGTTAGCTAAGTGGAAGTATTTTCTGAATTGTCCTTCCAATACGCCGTAGTATCTCTTTGCCTTTTGCTTCTCGCGAAGCTGTAAGCCGTATTCGGAGAGCTTTCTGCGTCCGCGTCCGTGTTGACCCGGAGCGGGCTCACCTTTAGCTATTGGGCAGAGTTCTGTGTAGCAACGCTCACCCTTGAGGAATAGCTTTGTTCCTTCGCGTCTGCATAATCTGCATACCGGTCCTGTATATCTTGCCATCTACTTTATCTCACCTCCTGATTAAACGCGTCTGCGTTTTGGTGGACGGCAGCCGTTGTGAGGAATCGGCGTTACGTCCTTGATTAAATTTACTTCAAGCCCTGCGGATTGCAGTGCGCGGATTGCCGCTTCTCTGCCTGCGCCGGGGCCTTTTACATACACTTCCACTTGGCGCATACCATGCTCCATAGCAGCTTTTGCAGCTGTTTCAGCAGCCATTTGTGCCGCGAATGGAGTTGATTTTCTTGAGCCGCGGAAGCCTAGGCCGCCCGCGCTGCTCCATGCAACCGCGTTACCTGCTATGTCGGTGATTGTCACCATAGTATTGTTAAAGGAGCTTCTGATGTGAGCCGCGCCTTTTTCAATATTTTTACGCTCGCGTCTTTTTTTGACGGTGCGTTTTGCTGTTGTTGTTGCTTTAGCCATTTTTAGTTATTTCCTCCATAAAATGGGACGATTACTTCGCTTGTTACTTCTTCTTGTTCGCGATCGTCTTGCCCTTACCTTTGCGTGTGCGTGCGTTGGTTTTGGTGCGTTGTCCGCGTACGGGCAAGCCCTTTCTGTGACGGATTCCGCGATAGCAGCCGATTTCTTGTAAGCGCTTGATGTCTAACGCGATTTCACGGCGTTTGTCGCCCTCAACCTTGTACTCCGCGTCTATAACTTCGCGCAGACGGGATACTTCGTCGTCGGTTAAGTCTTTAACGCGTGTGTCCGGATTAACGTTTGTCTTTGTCAGAATCTTTACAGCACTTGTTCTGCCAATGCCGAAAATATAGGTCAAGCCTATCTCAACGCGCTTTTCCTTTGGTAAGTCAACACCTGATATTCTTGCCAAATTATTTCACCTCTTTATCCCTGTCTTTGCTTGTGCTTGGGGTTCTCGCATATAACCATGATTCTGCCGTGCCTTTTGATTAGCTTGCACTTTTCGCAGATCTTTTTAACTGACGGTCTAACCTTCATTTACTTTCCTCCTTGCGCATCGCGCGGTTTGTTTACTTCGCGCGCCATGTTATTCTGCCTTTGGTTAAATCATAAGGCGACATCTCCAGTGTAACCTTATCACCGGGCAAAATTCTAATAAAATTCATGCGCAGCTTGCCTGAGATGTGAGCCATAATGATGTGCCCATTCTCTAGCTCAACCCGGAACATGGCGTTGGGCAATGCTTCCACTACCTTGCCTTCTACTTCAATTACATCTTCTTTAGCCATAATCACACCTTTTTAGATAAATCGCTCTCTATTATATTGCTAAGCTCCCGGCGCAGCTCTTTGTTTGTAGGCATTGTGCCGTTTATCATCTTTTCATGTATAAAAGACGAGTGTCCGAAGCCGGGCTTCATGTGCTTGTTTTTCTTTAACTTGTAGTGCTCGATTCGGCGATAGTTTCCGTCGGCAAGCTTGCAGTAATTGTCGAGTACGCCTATTACGATGAAGCACTCGCCCTTGCCTTTGCCTGCCGTTACTTTTACTACGTCGCCTAACTTAAATTCGTTTTCCATACCATGCCCCCTATTGAAGTCTTGTTAGGACAAGGGGCTCGCCTTTTGTTACGGCTATGGTATGCTCATAATGAGCGGAGAGGGAGCCATCCTGCGTTTTAATCGTCCAGCCATCGGGAGCTGTGTATACCTCGAAGCTTCCGGCGTTAATCATAGGCTCTACTGCCAGGGTCATGCCGCGGTATAGCCGCGGGCCGTGCCCGAACTTGCCTACGTTTGGGATTTCGGGGTCTTCGTGCAATGCCTTGCCTATGCCGTGCCCTATCCATGCTTCGACTGCGGAGAAGCCGTTGTCCTCTGCTGTCTTTTGAATAGTTGCCGAGATGTCTTGCAGGCGATTGCCTTCCTTGGCAAACTCGATGCCGTTCCAGAAGCATTGCTCTGTTACATCGATAAGCTTTCGCGCCTCGTCGGACACATCGCCTACGGCGTAGGTTTTAGCGGAATCGCCGTGGTATCCGTCGATGTACGCGCCTATGTCTATGCTTACGATGTCGCCGTTCTTGAGCCGCGTTTTATCGGGAATTCCGTGGATTACCACGTTGTTGATTGATACGCAGATGTTTTTCGGGTAGCCGCGATAGTTCTTGAACGAGGGCCTTCCGCCGCATTTTTTGATTGCTTCGGCAGCGATTCGGTCAAGCTCCAGCGTGGTTACGCCGTCGGCGACCGCGCTGTCTAATGCAGCGAACGCTTTCGCCACGGCTTGCCCTGCTACAATCATCTTGTCAAGCTCTTTGCTGTTTTTTATTATTATCATTTAGATAAGCTTTTTGAAAGCTGCTCTGTTATTTCTGCTACGGGCAGCGTGCCGTCTACTTTAATCAGCTTGTCGTTGTAGTAAGCGATAAGCGGAGCTGTAAGCTCGTGGTAGATTAGCAGTCTGCTTTTGATTGTTTCCGGTTGGTCGTCGCTGCGAATTGTCAGCTCACCGCTGCATTTGTCGCATTTGTCCTCTACTTTTGTAGGGTTGTGTACAACGTGGTACGCTGTGTCGCATAGGCTGCACACTCTGCGTCCGCCTAAGCGTCGCACAATGCTGTCGTCCGATACGTCGATTAGCAGCACGTGGTCGATAACGATTCCGTTATCCTTCAGCACCTCGGCCTGCTGCGCAGTGCGCGGGAAGCCGTCTAGGATGTAGCCGTTTGCGCAATCGCTTTGGTTTAGTCTGTTGATGACTAATTCGCACATTACTTCATCGGGTACATACTCGCCTTTGTCCATGTAGCTTTTCGCTTGCATACCTACCTCGGTTTGCTTTGCGATTGCTTCGCGCAGCATTCCGCCGGATGATATTGCGGGTATATTAAGCAGCGCAGATATTGCCGCTGCTTGCGTGCCCTTTCCACTTCCGGGCGCGCCCATCATTAATAACTTCAAAAATGTGCCCTCCGTTTGGAGTTATTCTAAGAAGCCTTTGTAGTGACGCATTAACATTTGGCTTTCGATTTGCTTCACTGTTTCAAGGGCAACACCTACAACGATTAGCAAGGACGTTCCGCCTATGCTTATGTTGATGTTTGCGCCAAGCGACAGGAATATCGGCAGCACGGCGATTAAGCCTAAGAATACCGCGCCGGCTAAGGTTATACGGGACAGCACCTTGCTGATGAAGGAAGATGTAGGTCTGCCCGGACGAATACCGGGGATAAAGCCGCCGTTTTTCTTCATGTTGTTCGCCATCTCAATCGGGTTGTATTGCATTGATGTGTAGAAGAATGTGAAGGCGATGATTAACAGGAAGTATAAAACTCCGTAGAACCAGCTCGATGGGCTTAAAAAGCCGAGTATCGCGCCGGAGATTGTGCCGTCGTTGCCTGTTTTTCCGAAGAAGCCTGCGATAGTAGAAGGGAATGCAAGTATGCTCATCGCGAAGATAATCGGGATAACGCCTGCGAGCAGCACCTTAATCGGAATGTGTGTGCTTTGTCCGCCGTACATTTTACGTCCTACAAGACGTTTTGCATATTGCACGGGGATTCTGCGTTCCGCTTCGCTTACGAATACAACGCCGGTGATTGCTGCTAATGCGATAACCAGTATTGCAACTAAGCCGATGATGTTGATATTGCCATTCTGCATGTAGACGAACAGCGTGTATGCCGCGGTCGGCAGATTGGACACGATGTTTGCAAAGATTATCATCGAGATACCGTTGCCTACGCCGTGCTCGTTAATCTTTTCGCCGAGCCACATCAGGAATGATGTACCTGCTGTGAGCGAGAATATAACTGTCAAGCCTGTGAGGAATGACGGATTGTTGATTGCACGTATTGTTAAACCTGTTACAGGGTCAACAGCAGTTGTGTTGGCAAGAGAAATGTATGTGCCGAACGACATAATCAGTGCAATAACTATTGCGAAATAGCGTGTATACTCTGCAATCTTCTTTCTGCCTTCTTCGCCTTCCTTTTGAAGTCTTTCAAGGTAAGGGATGGCGATTGTCAGCAGATTCATGATGATGGAAGCGTTGATATACGGGATAATGGTGAGTGCGAATATGGTCGCATTTCCGAAGGAGCCGCCGGCGAATATATCTAAGAAGCCGAGCAGGTTATTGTCGCCTGCTTGCGACAGCATAGCCTTTATCGCGTCGGAATTCATTCCGGGTACTGGGAGGAAGGAACCTAAACGGAACACCACTATCATAAGAAGCGTAAAAAGCAGCTTACGGCGTAGGTCCGGTATCTTCCACGCATTCTTCAGTATCTCTAACAATTATACCACCAACGCCTTTCCGCCTGCTGATGTGATTTTTTCTTCAGCGCTTTTGGTGAAACGCTTTGCTTTAACTGTAAGGCGTTTTTTAAGGTCGCCGTTGCCGAGTAGGACTATGCCGTCCTCGATTTTGTCTATGATGTTGTGCTGCTTTAGAAGCTCTGCTGTAACCTCAGTGCCGTCCTCGAATATGTTGAGGTCGCGGATGCTTACCTCGATGTAGGACTTAGCGAACTTGTTTGTAAAGCCTCTTTTTCTTACGCGTTGTGTTAAACGCATTTGACCGCCCTCGAACCATAACGGTACACCGCCGCCTGAACGTGCGTTTTGACCCTTATGACCTTTGCCGGCCGTTTTACCTGTACCCGAACCTGTGCCGCGTCCGATACGTTTCGCGGGACGCTTTGAGCCTGGGGTTAGTGTTAATTCATGTAGCTTCACTTAACTTAACCTCCTGTCTAGCAGCTTAGCTATCACAGCCGCTAGTCGATTTTCCTTAAGCTTATTCGCTTACTTCCTCAACTGAAATCAGATGCGCAACTGTTCTAATCATGCCTCTGATGTGAGGGGCGTCATTGTGCACTCTGGAAGTGCGTATCTTTGTAAGTCCCAGTGCCCTTACGGTTTCTCTTTGATTTTGTAATCTGCCGAGTGGGCTTTTTATTAGTGTAACCTTGAGTTTCAAAAAAGCACCTCCTATAACGACTCTTTGCCGTGGTAAACCTGTTTTTCGCTTATGCCGCGCTTTTTCATAGTTGTTTCCACGTTGATGAGGCTGTTTAAGCCTTCGATTGTAGCGTGAACCATGTTGCGCGGGTTGTTGCTTCTAAGCGACTTTGTGCGGATGTCGTGTATTCCCGCAAGTTCAAGCACGGCACGTACAGGGCCGCCTGCGATTACGCCGGTACCTTGTTTAGCAGGCTTTAATAAAACTCTGCCTGCGCCGAACTTACCCATTATCTCGTGAGGGATTGTTGTGCCTACAAGAGGAACCTTAATCATGTTCTTCTTAGCATCCTCAATGCCCTTACGGATAGCTTCGGGGATTTCCTGCGCTTTGCCGAGGCCTGAGCCAACGTGTCCGTTTTCATCGCCTACAACTACCAGCGCGGAGAAACGGAAGGTACGTCCACCCTTAACAACCTTGGCAACGCGGTTTATCGTAACTACCTTTTCTTTTATATCCAATGCCTTAGCATCAATCTTTTCGCTCATATGCTCACTCCTATTAGAAATCTAGTCCGCCCTCTCTTGCACCTTCAGCTAAGGCTTTTACACGTCCGTGATAGATATAGCCGCCGCGGTCGAACACCACTTCGGTTATACCTGCTGCCTTTGCTTTTTGCGCAATTAACTTGCCAACCTTGGTTGCGGCTTCAACATTGCCGCCGTATCCGTCAATTTCCTTGTCCAGCGATGAAGCTGAGGCGAGGGTGACACCTTTTGTGTCGTCTATGATTTGAGCATATATATTTTGAAGGGAGCGATATACGTTAAGGCGCGGAAGCGCGGGTGTACCGCTTATCTTCTTTCTAACACGAATATGCCTTCTTTTACGTGCTACATTTTTGCTAACTTGCTTTATCATATCTTAGTCCCCTTAGCCTACTTTTTCTTTCCGCCCGTCTTACCTTCCTTGCGGCGGATAACTTCTTCCTTATACTTGATGCCCTTGCCCTTGTACGGCTCCGGCGGACGTTTTTCTCTTACGTTGGCTGCGTATTGCCCAACCTTTTGCTTGTCGATTCCGTTGATTATTACTGTGTTGGGAGCAGGCACGTCGATTGTTATGCCCGGAATCTCCTCCATCTCAACAGGATGTGAATAGCCTAGGGTTAAGGTAAGCTTTTTGCCTGCCTTTGCAGCTCTGTAACCAACGCCGTTTATCTCAAGCGTCTTAGAAAAGCCGGTGGAAACGCCTGTTACCATGTTGGCAAGCAGGCTGCGTGTTAAACCGTGCAGCGCGCGGTAACGCTTTTCGTCAGATGTGCGCTTTAGCGTGATGATGTTGCCTTCTTGTTCGATAACGATGTTGTTGTCGAACTGTTCCTCAAGTGTGCCCTTAGGGCCCTTAACGGTAGCCTTGTTGTCCGGATTAACTGTTACGGTAACACCATTAGGAACATTAATAGGTTTCTTTCCGATTCTTGACATATTTCCTCCTAATGTTTGATTACCATACAAAGGCGAGAACTTCGCCGCCTACGTTTTCCTTACGCGCTTGCTTGTCGGTCATTATGCCTTTTGATGTGCTTACGATTGCTATGCCTAAGCCTTTTAAAACTCTTGGCAGGTCGTCGCAGCTTGCGTATACGCGTAAACCGGGCTTGGATACTCTCTTGATTCCGGCGATGATTTGCTTTTTGCTTTCGCCGTACTTTAGCCAAACCTTGATTGAGTTTTGCTTGTCGTCTTCTATAACTTCATACTTTTTTATATAACCCTCGTCGAATAGTATCTTGACGATGGACTTCTTCATATTAGATGAAGGTATCTCAACGCTTTCATGCTTCGCTCCGCTTGCATTTCTGATGCGAGTAAGCATATCAGCGATCGGGTCTGTTATCTGCATGTTTTACCTCCCAGATATTGTTGCAAAGCCGCAGTAAAGTAATAGTGCAGCTGTGTCTGCTTTTTTGCTTACCATGACGCCTTTCGTACGCCGGGAATCTTTCCTTCGTACGCTAAAACTCTAAAGCATATACGGCAGATAGAGTATTTGCGCAGGACAGAGTGTGGGCGTCCGCATATTTTGCAGCGTGTGTATGCTCTAACCTTGTACTTAGGCTCGCGCTGCTGCTTTAATACCATTGCCTTTTTTGCCATAATATCTCCTAACTCCTTGTGAATGGTGCGCCCATTAATGTCAGCAGCTCTTTTGCTTCCTCGTCTGTTTGCGCGGTGGTTACAAAGCTGATGTCCATGCCGCGGATTTTGTCTATTTTATCATAGTCAATTTCAGGGAAGATAAGCTGTTCTTTTAAGCCTAAGGAATAGTTGCCGTGGCCGTCAAAGGAGTTCGGGTTGATTCCTCTGAAGTCGCGTACGCGTGGCAGCGCAACGTTGAAGAATCTGTCTAAAAACTCATACATTTGAGCAGCTCTTAATGTTACCGAGCAGCCAATCGGCACGCCTTCACGAATCTTGTATGCCGCAACGGACTTCTTCGCCTTTGTAACAACAGGCTTTTGACCTGTGATAAGGCTTAGGCAGCCTGTAGCGTTTTCCATAGCCTTCGCGTTGTCCTTAGCTTCGCCAACGCCCATGTTGATTACGATTTTAACCAGCTTGGGAATTTGCATAGCGCTTTTGTAGCTGTACTTCTTCATCAAGGCAGGAGCAACTTCCTTCAAGTAAAAATCCTTCATTCTCGCCATAAATGCTCCTCCTATAACGTTTCGCCGCAATGCTTGCAAACGCGAGTTAAGCCTTCTTCGCCGATTACTTGGCGCGCTATTCTCGTGGGCTTGCTGCATTTTGTGCATATATTCATAACCTTGCACGCATGGATTGGGGCTTCCTGATGGATTATGCCGCCTGTTTCGCCGGCTTTACGCGGCTTCTTGTGCTTGGTTGCCATGTTAACGCCTTCGACGATAACTTTGTCTGTTTTGGGGTAAGTTGCAAGCACTTTGCCTTCCTTGCCCTTGCTTTTTCCGGAAAGCACTACAACTTTGTCGCCCTTTTTAATGTTCATCTTCACGATAATGCCTCCACCTTCCTATAGAACCTCGGGCGCGAGCGATAATATTTTCATATATTCCTTATCTCGAAGCTCGCGTGCTACCGGCCCGAAGATACGGGTGCCGCGCGGGTTTTTGTCCTCACGGATAATAACCGCCGCGTTTTCGTCAAACTTTATATGAGAACCATCGGCACGTTGAAGCCCTTTTACTGTGCGTACGATTACTGCCTTTACAACGTCGCCCTTCTTAACAACTCCGCCGGGCGTTGCTTTTTTAACAGAAGCTACTATTACGTCGCCTACGTTGCCGTATCGTCTAACGGAACCCCCCATTACGCGAATGCACATAATCTCCTTCGCGCCTGTGTTGTCGGCAACTCGTAAGCGTGATTGTTGCTGTATCATTATATCACCTCGTAATACGATTTAAGTTTGCTGCCAATAAAGAGCAAAGCTTATTTCGCTTTCTCCACTATCTCAACAAGACGCCAGCACTTGTCTTTGGAGAGAGGGCGAGTTTCCATTATCTTCACTCTGTCGCCAATTGCGCAAATGTTGTTTTCGTCGTGAGCCTTGAACTTTCTCGTGCGGTTCATTACCTTTTTATATAACGGGTGGCGTACCTTGTCGCGTATCGCAACAACTATGGTCTTTTGCATTTTGTCGCTTACCACTATGCCAACCCTTACTTTGCGGTCGTTTCTATTAGATTCTTGCAAGCTTATGCTCCTTCCCATTATTATTTAGCAATACGCTCTTTGATTTCGGATTCTTTGATGATTGTCTTAATCCTTGCTATATCGCGCTTAACCTCGGGGATACGCATTGGGTTTGACAGCTGATTGGTGGCTTGTTGAAAACGGAGGTTGAATAATTCTTCCTTGCCGTCCTTGAGCTTTCTCAGCAGCTCATCCTTGGTCATTTCGCGAAAATTACTCGCCTTCATTTTGGTCCCCCTTTTCTTCGCGTTTCACAAATTTGCACTTTACAGGGAGTTTGTGCATTGCAAGGCGCATAGCTTCCTTTGCTGTTTCTTCAGGAACGCCTGACATCTCAAACATAACTCTGCCGGGCTTTACTACCGCTACCCAATATTCGGGTGAACCCTTACCGCTACCCATGCGGGTTTCAGCAGGCTTCTTTGTAACGGATTTGTCCGGGAATATTTTAATCCAAACTTTACCGCCGCGCTTTATATATCTTGTCATCGCGATACGCGCTGATTCGATTTGATTGGCTGTAATCCACGCAGGCTCTAAGGATTGCAGGCCGTAATCTCCGTAGGTAACTGTGTTACCGCGGAGGGCCTTGCCCTTTAGTCTGCCGCGCATTACTTTTCTGTACTTAACTCTCTTTGGAGATAACATTAGTTCTTCCCTCCATTATCGTCGGGTTTTCTGTTCTGAGTGTTGCTTTGACCTTGCGGACGATTGCCGTAGGATTGTCCTTGACCTTGTGGTCTGTTACCATAGGATTGTCCTTGACCTTGCGGTCTGTTGCCGTATGATCCTTGGCCTTGACCTTGCGGACGATTGCCGTAGGATTGTCCTTGCGGTCTGTTGCCGCCTTGACCGCCTTGGCCGCCGCCTTGACGCGGTTGATACGGACGATTGTTGTCGCGATTGTAGCCGCCGCTGCCTTGCGGTCTGTTGCCGCCGCCGGGACGTCCGCCGCCTTGACCGCCGCGGTTGTTGTCGCGTCTGTCAGGTCTGTCGTTTCTTCTCGGCTTTTCTTGTGGGCGCGCGATTTGCTTGCTTGTATCGATGTTAGGAGCGTTTTTATCTGTTAAGATTTCGCCCTTGTAAATCCATACTTTAACGCCGATTTTGCCGTAGGTTGTGTTCGCTTCAGCAAAGCCGTAGTCGATGTCCGCACGCAGTGTCTGCAACGGAATTGTGCCTTCGTGATAGTGCTCGCTTCTTGCGATTTCCGCGCCGCCTAATCTGCCTGCGCAGTTAGTCTTGATGCCCTTCGCGCCGGATTTCATCGTGCGACCCATAGCGGACTTCATAGCCTTACGGAAGGATACTCTGCCCTCTAATTGACCTGCGATGTTTTCAGCTACGAGCTGAGCGCACATATCAATGTTCCTCACCTCAACGATTTCAAGGCGAAGCTCTTTCTTTATCTTATCCTCTAAGGATTTTCTTATCTTCTCGATTTCCGTGCCGCCCTTGCCGATTATGATACCGGGCTTTGCAGCGTGCAGGAATACCGTAACCTTACCTGCTTTTCTTTCAATCTCGATCTTAGCGATACCTGCTTGATAGAGAAGCTTTTTAAGGTGCTTTCTTATATGATAATCTTCGACAACATTGTCACCGAAGGTCTTGTCGTCAGCGAACCAGCGTGAATCCCAGTCCTTTATTATGCCGACTCTAAAACCGTGAGGGTGTACTTTTTGCCCCATTAAAATACCTCCAATTAGGATTAACTGCCGGAGAGCGTGCGCCTTCCGACATTATGCCGTTATGCGGTTTCTTTTACTACTATAGTGATGTGGCTTGTGCGCTTTAATAAGCGGTTAGCACTGCCGCGTGCGCGTGTGATTAAACGCTTTAAGGTTGGGCCTTGGTTAGCGTAAATCTCTGCAACATACAGACTTTGTGGGTCCATGTTGTGATTGTTCTCGGCATTTGCTATTGCTGAACGCAGCAGCTTGTATAATAACTCACTCGCGTGTTTATTAGTTGTTTTTAAAATGCGCTCCGCTTCGTGTACATTCTTGCCGCGGATTAAATCGTTTACGATTTTAACCTTGCGTGAAGAAATACGTGCATAGCGCAGAATTGCTTTTGCTTCCATCAGTTATAGCTCCTCCTTATCTCGAATTAGATGTCTTAGAGCCTGCGTGCCCGCGGAATGTACGAGTTGGGGAGAATTCGCCTAGCTTATGCCCTACCATATCCTCGGTGCAATAAACAGGCACATGCTTTTTGCCGTCGTATACCGCAATGGTGTGTCCGATAAACTGCGGGAAGATTGTGCTTGCACGGGACCATGTTTTAACAACGCGCTTTTCTTTAGCATCGTTCATGGCTTCCACTCTTTTAAGCAGCTTCGCGCAGACAAAAGGTGGTTTCTTTAAAGATCTGCTCATCTATTTCTCCTCTCTTACTTACTCCTGCGTTTTACGATGAATCTGTCGGTTCTGTTCTTAGTCTTACGTGTCTTTAAGCCGAGTGCAGGTTTACCCCATGGTGTAACAGGTGAGGGTCTACCGATTGGTGATTTACCTTCGCCGCCGCCGTGAGGGTGGTCGCAGGGGTTCATTACGGAACCGCGGACTGTCGGGCGGATACCCATGTGGCGTTTACGTCCTGCTTTACCGATGGACATGTTTTCCTTGTCGGTATTGCTTACCTGACCGATTGTCGCCATGCAGTTTGTGCGAATCATGCGAACTTCGCCGGAAGGCAGACGCACTTGAACGTAGTCGTTGGACTTAGCCATAAGCTGTGCATAGTTTCCTGCGGAGCGAACTAATTGGCCGCCTCTGCCTGCGTGCATCTCTACGTTGTAGATGAATGTACCAACAGGTATATCAGAAAGCGCAAGAGCGTTGCCCGGGATAATATCAGAGCCTGGGCCGTTTGAAACCTTCATGCCCTTCTTTAATCCAACGGGAGCTACGATGTACTTCTTGTCACCGTCCTCGAATTCGATTAAAGCTATATTTGCTGTGCGGTTCGGGTCGTACTCAACGGATAAAACCGTAGCCGTGCCGAACTTGTTGCGCTTAAAGTCGATTATGCGATACTTTCTGCGATTGCCGCCGCCTCTGTGACGAACGGTGATTCTGCCGTAGCTGTTACGACCTGCGTTCTTCTTGAGGGTCGCCAGCAGCGGCTTATATGGCTCTACCTTGTCAATATCCTCGAATGTGGATACGGACATGAAACGCCTTGAAGGCGTGGTAGGCTTGTAATTCTTCATAGCCATTTTGTCTATACCTCCAAACAATAGTAATTGCAGTTGCCAATTACTCTGTCAACTATTAGTTAATTCCCTCAAAATATGGGAGCGATTTGCTCTTGTCCTTTAGCGTAACAATCGCCTTTTTGAAATCGGGGCGCTTGCCGCGGTGAACTCCCATTCTCTTGAACTTGCCTAATACCCTTATCGTGTTTACGTTTTCAACTTTAACGTCGAAAGCCTTTTCAACCGCGTTCTTTATCTCGAACTTGTTAGCGTCGAGCGGTACGATGAAGGTGTATTTTCCGTCTGCCATGCCGTCCATGCTTTTTTCGCTGATGACAGGCTTTATTAATATATCGTAGATGGTTTTTTCCATTATGCGTACACCTCTTCTATCTTGCCGACAGCTGCTTTAGTTAAGATGAGCTTGTCATGCTTTAGTATGTCGTAAGCATTCATAGCTGTAACTATGGCAGTGTCAACTCCGGGTAAATTGCCCGCGCTTATTACAAGATTCTTGTTTACGCCGTCGGTCACAAACAAGCCGTTTTCAAACTTTAAAGCCTTAGCGATAGCTATTGCTTCCTTAGTTTTGAAGGTGTCCAGCTTGATGTCGTCAACGATGATTAATGCGCCTTCCTGTACCTTACTTGTGAGCACGGATTTAAGCGCAAGGCGTTTTAGCTTCTTGTTAATCGCGAAGCGATATTCCCTTGGCTTGGGAGCGAATACAACGCCGCCGCCTGCCCATTGTGGGGAACGTCGGCTGCCCTGTCTTGCTCGGCCTGTTCCTTTTTGACGCCACGGCTTGCGTCCGCCGCCGCGTACCTCTGTTCTTGTTAAGGCGCTTTGTGTGCCTTGTCTTTGATTTGCGAGATAGTTTACAACATATTGGTGAATTGCGTCCTTGTTGACTTCAACGCCGAAGATTCCGTCGTTTAATTCTACGTCGCCAACCTTTGTTCCGCGTATGTCAAAGCAATCTACTCTTGGCATAATATCCCTCCCCTCTATCTATTTTTTACTGTGTTCTTAATGACAAGAAGCCCGCCTTTTACGCCGGGAACCGCACCTTTAACACATATCATATTTTTTTCAACGTCAACGCGTACAATCTCGAGATTTTGTACAGTTACCTTTTCGTGACCCATATGTCCGGGCAGTTTTTTGCCTTTTGGTACGCGTCCGGGGTTACTGTTTGCGCCCATCGAGCCTACACCTCTGTGGTATCCGCTACCATGCGCCATTGGGCCTCGGCTTGTGTTGTGACGCTTTACCGTTCCGGCAAAGCCTTTACCTTTAGATGTGCCGCTAATATCGACTCTGTCGCCTACTGCGAAAACGTCCGCTTTAATTTCGTCGCCTACGTTAAGGCTGTCGCAATCGTCAAGGCGCAGTTCTTTGAGATGCTTCTTGGGTGATACCTTTGCTTTTTCAAAGTGACCTTTGGAGGGTTTGGTCAGCTTGCTTTGCTTAACCTCGCCAATGCCTACCTGCACCGCGCTGTAACCATCGATGTCCGTTGTCTTCTTTTGTATTACAATGTTCGGCTCAGCTTCTAAAACAGTAACGGGTACAAATGTACCGTCCTCTAGAAAAAGCTGCGTGCTGCCGATTTTTTTTGCAAGCAATGCCTTTTTCAATAAATTCATTCCTTTCGTCTGGAAATTGGTTTAGCACCGATTCAGTTTAATTTCTTAAACCGCTCGATGACTTTAAACATAACCGTGCATGGAAACCATCCCATGCAATCGGCGAATGACTTAATTAACCTAAGTCGATGTCAGCCGATACGCCTGCTGGTAAGTCTAAGCGCATTAATGTTTCGGTAGTTTTTGCTGTAGGAAAGAGTATGTCGATAAGGCGCTTGTGTGTGCGCTTCTCGAACTGCTCGCGGGCGTCTTTGTACTTATGAACAGCGCGAAGTATCGTCACAACCTCTTTGTCCGTGGGCAAAGGGATTGGGCCGGAAACTCTTGCGCCGGTACGTTTAGCTGTTTCCACGATTTTTTGTGCCGATTGGTCAATTAAAATCGGGTCATAAGCCTTAAGACGAATCCTAATTCTGTCTTTTACCGCTGCCAATTAAGTTACCTCCTAATCAAATTTTAAAGCTTCATCTAAAGTATGGCTCGTGTTACCACGTTGCCGGGCGTATTAAGTTTATTACATTCAATTATTATGCACATTTTGCCAAAAAATATCCATCACGGCATAATTACTCAAAGTATACATAAACTTACCATACGTCATACCCATTTATTATACAACGAATAATTTGTTATTGTCAAGTATTTTTTTGATTTATGAATCATAAAATAATGGATTGTACTTTTGTCTAGTTTGTGATAAGATATTAATATAAAAAATATAAAATAGGCACAAATATTTCGGAGAGAGATATATGATTAAGTTGATTGCAACTGATTTGGACTGAACGCTGCTTAGGTCGGACAAAACTATTTCGGATTTTACAGTTTCTACATTAAATAAATGTCGCGACAGGGGCATACCATTGGTATTTGCGACAGGCAG
This sequence comes from uncultured Eubacteriales bacterium, assembly GCA_964479875.1. Classification (GTDB taxonomy): domain Bacteria; phylum Bacillota; class Clostridia; order Monoglobales; family CAYZNM01; genus CAYZNM01. Next base: position 104,656 of record CAYZNM010000006.1, on the reverse strand, counting down.
AACATATTTCAACGTTACACAGTTTACCACAAACATATCCCCTGATGGATTCGTCACGGATAACGGAGCGCATGTTATGCTAAACAACAAAGAGTTATGCAGGAACTATCTGTCGGAAGAAGCTGCGCTTGCTATAAAGCATCATTTCTTTGATGAACATAACTCAAAAGCTGTTGTAAGCTACGGAAACTCAATGCTCACAAACATCGATAACTTTGAAGGTTGGGGAGATAGGAAAACTACATATTCCAATCTCAAGGATTTGGATATAAGAGGTGTGAGAAAAATTTCGGTTGAAGCAATTGATTATGACATCTTTGATAAATTCGATTTCGACAGCCTCGGCTGCCACTACTACGGCAATCACGGCGAGCCTTGGTATATGGTGATGAACAAAAACGCGACAAAGCTTAACGGTATAAAAGCAATAGCAGACGCTATGGGAATATCGCTCGATGAAGTCGCAGCATTCGGCGACGACTACAACGACATAGATATGCTTACCCACTGCGGCATAAGCGTGGCAATGGGCAACGCACCGGACAAAGTCAAAGCCACAGCCAAACACACGTGCGGCACAAACGACGACGATGGACTTGCAAACTGGCTAATCGACAATCTTACAATATAACATATTACAAGGAGAGCGCAAAATGAAACAACTCAACATAGGTATGGTCGGCTACAAATTTATGGGTCGCGCGCACGCTAACGCGTATTCGCGGCTCGGCATGTTCTTTGATTTGCCTGTTAAGGTGAATTTGAAGGCGGTGTGCGGACGCGACGAAGAGTGGCTTAAAGCGAACTGCGTAAAGCTTGGCTTTGAGGAATATGAAACGGATTGGCAAAAGCTTATCGCGCGCGACGACATCGACATAATCGACATAACTACGCCGTCCAACTTCCATAAGGAAATCGCAGTCGCGGCCGCTAAGGCAGGCAAACATGTGTTCTGCGAAAAGCCGCTTGCGCTTAGCTTAGAAGATGCTACCGAAATGCTGAATGCCGCTAAGGAAAATAATGTTGTGAATCAGATAGGCTTCAACTACCGCTTTGCGCCCGCTGTGATTTTGGCGAAGCAATTGATTGAGCAGGGCAAGCTAGGCGAGATATTCCACTTCCGCGGAAGCTACTTGCAGGATTGGATAATCGACCCAAGCTTCCCATTCGTGTGGCGTTTGGACAAGGACGTTGCAGGAAGCGGCAGCCACGGCGACTTAGGCGCACATGTTATCGACATAGCGCACTTCCTGGTAGGCGACATAAAAACAGTTGCAGGTATGAGCAAAACCTTTGTGAAGCAACGCCCTGTAGTTGAGCGCATGGAAGGTCTTAGTGGCACTGCTAGCGCGGACGCCCCCATGAAGGAAGTGCGCGTCGACGACGCTACGCTTTTCTCCTGCGAATTTGAGTGCGGCGCGATGGGCTTATTCGAGGCGACACGCTTTGCGACAAGTCACAAGAACGATATGTTCTTCGAGATAAACGGAAGCAAGGGCAGCGTGAAGTTCATCTTCGAGCGCATGAATGAGCTGCAATACTACAGCGTGGACGACGAGCCGGGGCTGCAAGGCTATCGCTTGATTCAAGCAAGCGAGGGCATTCACCCTTACATGACGCATTGGTGGCCTACAGGGCATGTTATCGGTTACGAGCATACATTCGTGCATGAGATGTACGAGTTCATCAACTGCATAATCAATAAGACCGCAGCAAAGCCGAGCTTCGACGACGGCGTGAAATGCCAGCGTGTGCTTGAAGCTGTGGATAAGTCGATTGAGGAGAAGCGGCATGTGAATGTGTAACATCACGCGGATGTTGCCCTTGGTGTAGATAATTTATATTTGATGAGGTGTTAATTATGATAGCTATACATCATATCTGTATACAAACAAATGATTATCAAGCATCATTGGATTTTTATACAAAGATTTTAAGATTTGAAGTTGTCAAAGAATCAAAAGACTTTCATAACAGGAAATGCAATACTTGGCTCAAAAACAATGGGATTATGATAGAATTACAGACAGGCAAAGGCCATCAAATACTTGAAAATTATTCAACAAAAAATCTGGGAATTGCTCATATTGGATTTTATTGCGATGACATTGAGAGAGAATATACAAAAATAAAAGAGTTTGGATTTATTAATTTTGTTTTAAAAAATGGCGAGGCAATTTATCAAGTTTTTGATAGCAAGTTATTTAAGATGATAGCTCCAGAGGGAACTATAATTGAAGTCAGAAACTCTGAAAGCTTGTAAGGATTATGAGCATAATCCCCACTCCCGCTTCAGCGAGAAAGAGCAAAGTTTTTTAAAGCCATACCCAAAAAGCACCATAAACACAAAGGAGATCCCCCCGTGAAACCGGCGATTGTTCAAAAAGATGAATTGTACCTGTGCGGCTTCTTTGCAAAAAATGAGGGAGGCAATATTTGGGAAAGGTATGAGAAGGAAACGGCGGTTTATGAGCAGCCTGAGCTTGTGAATTGGGCAGGATATGAAGCGCGTTTTTATTCGGCAGACGGGGAGTGTGTATTTAAAGGCTGTCGACAGAAGGATAAGGTTGCTTCGCCGCATTATGAGCTTTTGGTATTGCCTTATTCTTTATGGGCCGTGTTCGAGATTGATTGCAAGGTTGATCAAGGTCCGCAGTATGCAGGGGTGGACGCGTAGATTGACGAGAATAAGGAAGTGTATAAACGCACACAGTGGAATGCCGACGGAAAGGTCGCTTGCTCGCCGTATGTTGTTTGCGTGTACGACCATCAAGGAAGGTTCGGCACAGAGCATATTATGAAGATGTGGATGCTGCTCGAAAAAGTAGTAAAGTGATTTTTGCATGAGCATAATTATGCATCAAAAAGCATTTGCGCAACATGCGTTAATACTCCTTCGACCTATATCTATTATACCATAAAATTGGCAAAAATACAAGACTTGTAATTAAAAAAATGCCGCTGTATAATAGGATAAAACAATGAGGGGGGCGAAGGCGTGAGCGTAAATGTAAGGGAGTTTCAACAAAATCTTTTCGGTGGATTGCATGATTTTCACACAGAAAGAACAGCCGTATGGCTAGAAGCTGTGTGCGATGAATTGGGCGGCGAGGTCCTGGAGCTGTTGCGAGAAAAGGGCGCAGACTACTACGGTTTGTACCGCTGGCACTTGGAAAGAACGCTTGGTATGATTGACGCGTTAAGTGAAAAATACGGCGAAGAAGCCGTAAACATCATACGCCAAAAGCAATTGCGCGACAGATACGAGCAAGGTGTGCAACTTGCAAAAGAACTTGGAAGCAATACCATCGATGATTACATCGCATTCTCATCAGGCGGCAATCAAGATAACATACTATCGAGAAGCGAAAACGAAGCATTCATCAAATCCACAGGCTGCCTGGCAGGAAAAATCGCGCATGACATAAACAGGGGCGACATGGTTTACTCCCTCCATTGCGCAACTGACCCGACGTTTGTGCGAGGGTTTAACAGCAATCTCGGCTGCGAGGTGGTGCAGACGCTCATGGACGGGCATGATTGCTGCATTCACAGGGTTTATGTGAAGGAATGATTCGGCGAAACAAAAGGATTATTGGCGTGCCAATAATCCTTTTGTTTTATGCTAGCTCTGTGAATGAGCGTATCACTCTGTCGGGCTGCGGATTGTAGTCGCCTGCGCTGCCGTGCTCGCGTATGAGCGTGCAGCCCATTCCGGCGGCGCGCACGCCGTTTACGGCTACAGCCAAGTCCTCGAAAACATGGCAGTCGTGCGGCGGCACGTCTATAGCCTTAGCGGCCGCTAAGTATATGTCGGGGTAGCGTTTGTTGCCGTTGGCGACGTCCTCGTCTGTGATTATCGCGGAAAACATGTGCAGTACGCCGTTGGCGCGCAGGGTTTCGGTTGCGTGCTTTTTGTAGCAAAGAGTGGCTAGTGCAATTTTTATGCCGCTGCTGTATAGCTTTACGATGTAGTCGTAGCAGCCGGGCATGAATTTCAGCTTGGCGTATTCGCCTTCCACTTTGTTGCTCCACTCGCGTACGATGTCCACGGCGGTTTCGTCCAAGTCGTAGCAATCAACTATTCTTTGCGCACATTCAAGCAGCGTCAGTGCGTTGAAATCGCCGAGCTTGTCTGACCATACCAAATTGCGGCTGTTGAAAAAACCTCCCATCACATTTTCCCATGCCGATGAAGACCTCACCAGCGTTCCGTCGAAATCGAAAATTGCGCCTTTAAAGTTTGTGTCCATGTATGTCCTTTGTGTTTTTATTGTAGAAAAGTAATGTTTTTGCCGAGCGGAATTATTCCGATTTGGCGGGCTTTGTAAAATAAAAATGCCCCATGCCGAACTGTAGCGCAAAGAAGTCAATTTTATTTTTATCTCCATAAAATTCTATAGGGAAGCTATATCTTCCCCATTCGCCGAGTGTGCGCATTTTTAGCTCGTTTTTATCCGAATAATCCAATAAATCAATGTATCCTTCATCATCTTTTTCTGCATATTTAGCTTGTAAGCAATTGTCATCAAGAACAATATCAAAATATGTGTCAATTTCGTAACCGTAATATCGTCCCAGGTATCTGTCTAAATCATCAGATAACGGGCACTGCTTCTGTGCGTTCGGAAATTCACGATGATGTACAGTTGTTGTTTTTGGAATATGTTTTGGTTTGCTGTAGTAGGCTGACTTGTAATTGCTTTGCTTTGGCAAGTTATAAAATTCACTTATCACAGCATTTTCTAAGTCGAGCGCTGTTTCGACAGGTTCGCACTCCGAATGCGTCAAAACAATAATCGACAACTTTTTCTCTAAGTCAACTCGTATAACGGATTGCCAACCTGTATTGTCGCCATACTGCCAAACAATATTCCGATTATTTTCATCGTAAAAGAATCCGAAGCCATACGGACACAATTCGCCATTGTTGAATGTAAACGATGAGAATAACATATCGAATAATCCGTCGGGTGCGCCCGGCAGATTTTTGTTAATCAAGCAATTGTGCCATAAAACAAGGTCTTCGGCCGTTGAGGTTAATCCTCCGCCTCCCATTATACCTTGCCCTTGCGTGTTGGCCATTTGTAAAGGTTCAAATATCCTTTGCTTTGCAAAAAGAGCATTGCCGCCTGTCAACCGTTCAACTATAAGGCCTAATAAAATATAACAGGTTTCTCTGTAACTGTTGAAATTGCCCGTTTCATTTTCCGGCTGTCCTTGCCTGAAAAACAGTTCTATTTCATCAAGTGTCGAGTTGCTCATGAAATACTTCATGAAATATACATTTCTAACACCCGAAGTCATTGATATGCAATGACGTATTGTTATCTTATCCGCATACTCGCTCATTTCCGGTAGGTACATGCGAATGGAATCATCTAAGCTTAAACGTTTTTCGCAGGCAAGAATTGCTATGCAGCACGCTACAAATTGCTTTGCTATTGATGCAACATCAAATGGAGTATTTTTATCAACAGAATGATAAGTACCATCAATTAAAGCATTGCCTGAATAATGCTTTAAAAGAGATTTCCCGTTCAACTCTACCGACACGGCATATCCTTGGTTGTGAACCGGCGGTAAATGTTTTGATACTATATTTTCAAGTCTTTCTTTTAATTCTAACATTTATAATTAATCTCCCATCATATAAACTATCCGAGCAATGGCTATGGCAAAGTTTATTGGGGCGAAAGCAGTTACCTTACATGCCGCAGCGTTTTTGCGCGGTTTCTACGAATGCGGCTATGTTTTCGGCGGAAACCTCCGGCTCTATTGTGTGGGCAGGGGCTAGGATTAAGCCGCCGCCGAATAAGTCTGCAAGCTCGTTTACGGCGCGCACAACGTCGGCAGGTGTGCCGTAGGGCATAATGCGCTGTGTGCTTATGCCGCCGTCGAAGCTTAGCTTGTCGCCGTATTGTTTGTGTATATCGTGTAAATCCATGCATTCGGGCTGGATTGGGTTGAGTATGTCTAGTCCTATCTCGATTAGGTCGCCTATGATGTCGCTTATGTTGCCGCAGGAGTGATACCAAATAACCGCGTCCGGTTTAATGCGCTTTATAAGCGCGAAGGTTTCCGCCCACTTTGGCTTTAGCATACGACGCCATAGGTCGGCGGAGAAGGTCATGCCGTTTTGCGTGCCTACGTCGTCGCCGAAGCAGAATAAGTCGCAGCCTGCGATTGCCGCTTCCTCGGCGAAGCGCATGTTCCACTTATGCTCGTTGCCGATAAAGTATTCGGCAACATCAGGCTCGGCAAGCATATCAGCAAGCAGATTCTCATAGCCGCGATACGGCCACGCGGCTTCAAACAGCCGCCCAACAAATGCAGACGCGACAAGCCCCTGCTTGTGCGAATCCTCAACCTGCCGAGCAAGGCAAGCGAAGTCATAATCGTTCGGATTCCTGTACACAGGGAACGCCCTAAGCTGCCCCTCATCATAGATATTGCGCAGGGGGCTGATTAAGTGGGTGAAGTGGTACATGCTTCCGGGAAGGTGCAGCACTCCGTCGTCGGATATGCTAACGCCCTCGGGTATCGCGATGTCTGCGAAATACTGCGAAAAGTCGTGCGCCGCAGCTTGCTTGCGCTCGGGATACAAATGCCCTCGGCGAAAGAACCCTAGCTTTTTCCACAAGTCCTCACCTTCCTGCAAATTGAAATGCTTTGCCGCATTCTCATACGCAGCCGGAACAAAATCGGCATAGTAAAACATGCGCTCGCACTTTTCGCGCCGCGCGGTCGCCTTCAATAAATCGATGTCGCTTATCATAAACGCTCCCCTAGTTCAATAAATTTATGTCGTAGCTGTGACTATCATAGGGGCGGATATTATCCGACCGCTCAATTAAATTTATACGTTCATCCTCGTTTAACTTAAAGTGGGACACAAGCTCCTTTAGCGTGTTCGCCTGCATGGAAAGCTCGGTGCTTGCGTCGGCGTTTTGCGTGATTGTGTGTGCGTGTATGTCCAGTGAATCGGACATCTGCGATATGCCTGTGCGCAGCTGCTCAACGTCAACGGCCTGCTGCCCTGTTTCATTTGTTATCTTTTCAACTAGCTCCGACGACGACTTCGCAAGGCTTACTACACGCAGCAATTCGTCTGCGGTTTGGCTTGCGATGTTCACGCCTTTGTTTACGGCTTCGATTGAACGCTCAATAAGGTTCGCGGTATCCTTTGCCGCGACGGAGCTTTTGCTTGCGAGGTTGCGCACTTCGTCCGCTACAACGGAAAAGCCCTTGCCTGCCGCGCCCGCACGCGCAGCTTCCACCGACGCATTTAACGCCAACATATTGGTTTGGAACGCGATTTCATCTATGGTGTTAATTATCTTCTTGATTTGATTGGAGCTTTCATTAATGCCGTCCATAGCCTCGATAAGCTGCTGCATATGCTCGTTGCCTGATAGGATTTTGTCGGTGGTGTCTTTAGAGATACGCGCTGTTTCCTTGGAATTGTCGGCGGTGTTGCGCAGCTTTTCGGTCAGCATAGTTGTGGTTTCAGACAGCGTTTCGATTATAGCCGACTGCTCTGCCGAAGCCGACGCAAGGTCGTTTACGCTTTGCGCAACATCGGAAGAATTCTGCGACACCTGTGACGCGGAATTGTTGATGGTGACAAGCGTTTCATTCAGCGATTCGGTTATTCGGATAAGCGAGCCTTTGATAGGCGACAGGTCGCCGATGTACTCAACCTTTGGCGCGACGGTCATGTTGCCCGCTGCCATTTCCTTAAGGGTGTGGTCGATGTCGCCGATGATTGAGCTAAGCGAATCCACCAGACGCTGCGTGGATTCGGCAAGCGTTTTTGTTTCGTCCTTTTGCTTTGTTGTGGGTACGGGAGTTTTCAAGTCGCCGTTGGATAACGCAAGCAAGCGTTTTACGCAAGCACTTATTGGGTTGGCGATAGTTCTGCCGAACGCAATCGCCCAAGCGATGCCAATTGCCAATGAAATAGACATCGCAATAAGGATTAGGGTCATGCCTTGCGACGCCGCGCCCATGAATTTACTCCGCATTACAACAACGGCTACGCTCCAGCCGTCGCTTGAACTAATCGGAGAATATCCCTGAATGTATTTTATTTTATCATATGAATATATTTCCGCGTCATGCTTGCCCTCCACCATATGCCCTTCGACTTCTGCGAATAACTTGCGGTCGGGCGGCACAGTGCCTTGCGCCTTTTGCTTTATAAGGTTCTCGTTGGTGAATGGGGCTTCGGGGTCGGCGCTGTAGGCTATTGTAAGTCCTTCCTTGTCTAGGATATAAACCTCGTCGACATTCCCTGTCACCATGGAAACAGTTAAATTGTGCAATTGATTGTGGTCGACGTAAAAGTAAACTATGCCGTACCTATCGTCGTTAACCTTTGAAGCAATCTTAAACATAGCCTTATCCCCCTGCTGATTCACATATGGGATAGTCATGTAAGAGCCGGAGGCCATCGTCTTGGTGTAAAAGTCCTCGCCGGACACGTTTTGCCCTGTAATCAGGGACACGCCGTTTTTATCAGTGATGTCATAGTCCGACATGTAATACTGCGAAAGCTTCTTGTCCATCAGCCGCTTTACATCGTCCAAGCTGTGGTTCGGGTCGACGAACACATCGTTTGAAGCTATTTCGTTCACGATTCCCGTGTAGTGGCTGATGAATTTATCGGTGGCGACGGCAGACATCTCTGCCATTTCACGCATAGAGGAAATCATAGTGCCCTCCATGCCTCTCACCATGGAGGTTATAGCGATAACGCCGACAAGCATAGCCGTTATCACAGTTGTGGCAACTGTACTGAAGATTATCTTCGTCTTAATACTTTTCATTTCATACCCCCCGTTATGTTATTGCTTAATTTATATAGTCAATCGCGTTTCAATCAATTATAGCAGAACTACGACAAATGCAGCTAGAATCAAAGAAACGCGATTGACTTGCAGATTGTTTTAAAGTTGTTTCACTATAATAATCTCTCCTATATAGCTTTCTAAATTATCGTTCATTCCTGTAATCTGCACGCTTGCTATATCATTATGTTTTGCCTTAGACTTTACAACAACCTCGAAATTATGCGCCGTAATTCCGCTCCATGAATCTTCGCCAAGCTCCTTCATTATAACGGCTTTTTCCGTAGTGCCTATGAAGCGAGAGTAATAATTGTATCGCGCTTGCAGCTTTACTCCCCTTAAAACATTTGCCCGTTGTACCTTCTGATGTTCAGTGACTTGCTTATCCATGTGTTCGGCCGTCGTTCCTTTGCGCGAGCTGTACTTGAAAATATGAATATCGCTAAACTGACATCTGATGATGTTGTCGATGCTTTGTTGGAAATCCTTTTCACTTTCGCCCGGGAACCCAACAATTATATCGGTAGTAACAGCTATGTTCGGAATGCTCTGCCTTATTTTGGTCAGCATAGCAAGGTATTTTTCAAAGTTGTAGTTGCGGTTCATCAGCGACAAAATGCGGTCGCAGCCGCTTTGCAGCGATATGTGAAGGTGAGGGCTTAGCTTTTTGATTTGCGGCAGCTTTTCGATAAACTCATCTTCGATATTCATCGGCTCGAGTGAGCTTAAGCGTATGCTTTCGATTTCGTCGATATTGTCGGCTTCTTGCATTATGTCGATTAAGGTGTAGCCGTTATCGCGATACTGCCCTAGGTTTAGCCCTGCCAGCAAGACTTCCTTATAGCCTTGGCTTGCAATGCTGCGCAGGCTTTCCTTTACCTCCGAAAACGGGACGGATACCGACGACCCTCTAACGTGCGGCACAATACAATAGCTGCAACGGTTGTTGCAGCCGTTTTGCACCTTCAGCAGCATACGCGTTGGTTTGAAGCCGGAGCATGTGCCGGCTGCACCTTCGCTGATTGCGCCATGCTTTTCTGCTTGATTAAACTTTTTATTATATAGCTTGCGCACTTCATCGACAATGTTTTGCTTCTTCTTATCCAAAACTGCAACATTGCAATCGGCAAGCAAGCGCATGTCTTTTTTCTCATAGTCGGCGTAGCAGCCGATAAGTACGATAATCGCGTCGGTTTTTTTGCTAAGCCTTGTAATCAGTTGCACCGTGCCTTTTTCGGCAGTGCTTGTAATTACGCAGCTGTTGATGATGATTACGTCAGCGTCGCCGCTTGCAACTATTTCATCTCCGCCTGCTATAAATGCGCGGTTTAATTCCTGTGTTTCGGCGTTGTTTACTGTACATCCGTGTGTATAAAAAGCTATTTTCATTCTGTAAAAACTATCCTCTCTAAGTCGAGTGTACAGTGTAAATATTGTAACAGTACACATTAAAATGATAACGTATACTCCATAAAATGTCAAGTAAAAATGCAGCGCAAACGCATTCATTTCGCAAATGTGCATATTGTCGGTTTGCGAAATAAATGTGAATATTTTACAAAAATTATTGACAAAATAAAATCCAAGTGATATAGTAATATGTAAGAAGGAGTGCTGCGAACACTCCCCCTTGCAGACTTTCTGCATTCGGCTTGATTAGGCTTCACGGCTTTATATTTTTGTTACTAAACTACTACAACCGCTGACCTTGGTTATTGGGGGCGGTTGTTTTTGCATATTCTAAACATTTTCCTTATTACGTCGATAATCATTGGTGCATTATCAACTAAGAAAATCGCTGCCTGTCACATTTCGACATCCCTCCTTTCCCATAAGACATAGTCTTACAGTATTGCGGAGGTGCCCTATGATACACCATGGGCGCACAACCTTTCGACCGCTTGCCCAATCATTCGCCGAAGCGATACTCACCTGCATTTTTAGTGCAACATATTTCGACACAAATGTAAATTTACAATTATATTACAAAAATGTTATAAATGTATTACGGTAGTAGAATCGGTTATCTTGTCGCCCTGTTATTTCTGCCTTGACTAAACGCGCGCGTTTTGATAAAATATAACTACCACAAAACCAAACAAAGGTGAAAACATGCTCAGGCATCTGCATATAAAAAATATCGCGGTAATCGACGACGTATCTATAGATTTTTCCGAGGGCTTCAATGTGCTTACAGGTGAAACGGGCGCGGGCAAGTCTATTATTATCGACTCAATAAACCTTGTGCTTGGGCAGCGTGCCGCGAAGGAGATAATCCGCGCAGGCGCGGCTAAGGCAAGCGTTACGGCGATTTTCGACAATAATCCGCCGGAGCTTTATCAGGTGATGGATAATTACGGCATTGAAGCCGAGGACGAGATTATCGTGCAGCGCGAGATCACGCCCGAGGGCAAAAGCGTTTGCCGCGTAAATGGGCAGACCGTGACCGCCGCTGTGCTGAAAGATGTAGGCCGCTGCTGCATTAATATACATGGGCAGCACGATAACCTTGCGCTGTTCAATCCGGCGAAGCATATCGACTTTTTGGACAGCTTCGGCGGCTACAATGAAATGCTTAGTTTGTACACCGAGGTGTACATTATTTCCCGGGAAATAAAATCGCAGCTCGATAAAACAAGCATGGACGAGCGCGAAAAAGCCTACAAAATCGATATGCTCACCCATCAGGTGGAGGAGATAAAAGCAGCATTTCTCAAGGCCGATGAGGAGGACGAGTTGATTAAGCAGCGCGACATACTGCAAAGTAGCGAGAAAATCTCGACCATACTCGATATGTCGTACGACGCGATATTCGGGGGAAGCAGCTCGAAATCTGTAACGGAAAATATATCGACGGTGAACCGCCGCCTTGCCGAGATTACGCGCTACGACGAAAAGCTTGAGGGTATCGCGGCGCGGCTTGAGGGCGCGATGCTGGAGCTTGAGGACATCGCTTATCAGATGAAGGAGTACAGCGACAAGCTTGAATATGAGCCGTCGCTGCTCGACAGCATTGAGTCGCGGCTCGACGTTATTTTCACCTTAAAGCGCAAGTATCACATGACCGTGCCGCGCATTCTCGACTACTACAAGGACATATCCAAGGAACTGCATGAGATTCACATGTCGGACGAAAAGCGCGAGATACTCACGCTAAAGCTTGAAGAAAGCCTAAAGAAGCAGCAGGCAATCGCCGAAAAGCTGACGGCCTTGCGCAATCAATTCGGCAAAGCTCTAGCCGAGGGCATATGCGCCGAGCTTGCCGACCTGGACATGGCGCGGTGCAGCTTCGCCGTGGACGTGCGCGCCGCCGAGCTTAACACAAAGGGCGCGGACGAGGTGGAATTCATGGTGACGACAAATCCAGGCGAGCCTGTAAAGCCCCTTAGCAAAATCGCAAGCGGCGGCGAAATGAGCCGAATCATGCTTGCAATAAAGTCAATCCTCTCCGACAGCGACAGCGTGAACACCCTCATCTTCGACGAAATCGACACAGGCGTAAGCGGCAGAGCCGCACAGCGTATCGCCGAAAAAATCCGCAGCCTTTCCGCGAAAAAGCAAATCCTGTGCATAACGCACCTTGCACAAATTGCAGCCTTAGCCGACAATCACATTCTAATCCAAAAGAATGTAGTAGACGACCGAACGTCGACAGAGTGCATTACGCTGGACACCGACGGACGCGTCCGTGAAATCGCGCGAATCATCGGTGGCACAGTCATCACCGACCTAACTCTTGCGAGCGCAAAAGAAATGCTCACACACGCAACATAATAATGTAGGGAACGGATTCATCCGTTCCGCAAGGATACGCACATGGAACAAAACGGAAAAGTAGTAAACGTATCGGGCAAAATGGCAGTCGTGCAGTTTATGCAGGAGTGCAGCGGCTGCAATCGCTGCGGCATATGCAACGACAATCCGCGCCAATACACGGTGTACAATGAAGCAGGCGCAAAGGAAGGCGACAGCGTTGTGGTGGAAACCAAAAGCGGTTCATTTCTGGGTGTGAGCTTTTTGATGTACATCATGCCTGTGTTCGGCATATTGATAGGCTTTAGTGTGTTCCAATATGTGGGCGCATTGATGGGCGCGCTGCTGCCGATAGCAGGCATTGTCGTGCTTAACAAGTACCTGCCGGACAAATCTTTGGGAAGGATAACTCAAATTGTTGACCATTATCACAGGTAATTTCGGCACAGGCAAGACAGAGTTTGCGATAAACCTTGCGCTTGCGCAAAGTGAGCCTACCACCATAATCGACCTCGACATAGTGAACCCCTACTTCCGCACCGCCGATATGGCGCAGCTATTCGCCGAGCGCGGAATAAAGCTTATCGCGCCAACCTACGCCAACTCCAACGTAGACGTACCTGCTCTGCCTCCGACCATCGGCGGCGCGATAATCAGCGGCGGCAATGTAATCATAGATGTAGGCGGCGACGACCAAGGCGCAATCGCGTTGGGGCGATACGCCCCTGACATATCCGTGCGCGACTATCGCATGTTGTACGTGATAAACATCATGCGCCCTGAATGCGGCACTATATCCGAAGTAGAAGCAATGCTTCGCGCAATCGAGCGCAAAAGCCGCTTGCAAGTCACAGCCTTAGTAAACAACACCCACCTAAAAGAAGCGACAACGCCGGACACAATCTCCGAAGGCATATGCAGGGGCGCGCATTGCGCGTCCGCTCTGGGCTTGCCGATAGCACACACGGCTGTGCTGTCGCAATTCGCCCACCTTATTCCTGCGGAATACAATCCGTTCATCATAGAAAAGCACCTATTGTTACCGTGGGAATTTCCCCTGTAGGGGCGGATATTATCCGCCCGCCGACGTTCTCACAATATTGAAAATATAAAAGAGGTAAACATGATTAATTTTGATAAAGACAACTGCCAAGGCTGCGCCCTATGCGTAGGCGTATGCCCAAAAAAGCTGATTCAGCTTGACAAGGAAAATTTAAACGGCAAAGGCTTTGCCCCTGCCGATGTAAAAGACAAAGGCAAATGTATCAGCTGTGCCTTTTGCGCCACGATGTGCCCGCACCTAATCATCACCATCGACGATTAAAGCACCCCTTGCGCAATTGCACTGTAGGGGCGCGCATTGCGCGTCCGCTGATTCTGCACACCCCTGAATTAACGCACTAATCATCACAATTCAAAACGAAGGAGCATCCATGAAAAATAAGGTTCTAATGAAAGGCAACGAAGCCATCGCGGAAGCCGCGATTCGCAGCGGCTGCCGTCACTTTTTCGGCTACCCCATAACTCCGCAGACCGAAGTTGCCGCGTACATGGCGAAGCGTCTGCCCAAAATCGGCGGCGTATTCATGCAAGCGGAAAGCGAAGTCGCGGCAATCAACATGCTCTACGGCGCGGTAGGCGCAGGCGTTCGTGCAATGACAAGCTCATCAAGCCCAGGAATATCCCTTAAAGCGGAGGGTATCTCGTACATAGCCGGAGCGGACTTGCCTGCGGTTATCGTGAACATAATGCGCGCAGGCCCGGGCTTGGGCGGCATACAAGCGTCGCAGGCCGACTACTTTCAGGCGACAAAGGGTCTGGGACACGGCGACTACAAAGCCATAGTGCTTGCTCCCTCGAGCATACAAGAATCCGCTGACTACACGATGAAAGCCTTCGACCTCGCCGACAAATACCGTATGCCTGTAATGCTACTGGGCGACGGCATATTGGGGCAGATGATGGAGCCTGTAGTTTTCGCCGAAGAAGAGCCTAAGCAATACGACAAATCGTGGGCTACCAACGGCACAGGCGGAAAGCGTCCGCGCAACATAGTGAACTCCCTCTACATCGAGCCGTCGCAGCTTGAGGAATTGCTAAAGCAGCGTTACGCGAAATACGCCGTTATCGAAAAAGAGGAAGTTATGGTTGAGGTGGTTAATGATTCCGCCGATATAATGATAGTTGCTTACGGAACAATGTCGCGCGTTGCCAAGGCTGCTGTGGAAATGGCTAAGGCAGAGGGCATAAACGTAGGCTTAGTGCGCCCTATCACGCTGTACCCCTTCCCCTATGAAGCAGTGCAAAAGCATTGCGCCGGCAAATATACGCTGTGCGTTGAAATGAGCATGGGGCAGATGATTGAGGACGTGCGACTTGCTACAAAACAAGACGTAGCATTCTACGGACGCACAGGCGGCGTTGTACCCACTCCAAAGGAAATCGTAGACAAGATAAAGGAGGACATGAAGATTCATGCCTAATTTTCATAAAACACAAGGGCTGACCGAAACGCATATGCACTACTGCCCCGGCTGCTCTCACGGAATCGTTCACAGACTTGTAGCCGAAGTGCTGGAGGAAAAGGGTCTGCTTGAGCGCACAGTAGGTGTTGCGCCTGTAGGCTGCGCAGTATTCGCATATCGCTACTTCAACTGCGACATGCAGCAGGCGGCACACGGACGCGCTCCCGCTGTTGCAACAGGCATAAAGCGTGCGCTCCCCGAAAGCATAGTATTCACCTACCAAGGCGACGGCGACCTCGCCGCAATCGGCACAGCCGAAACTATCCACGCAGCGGCACGCGGCGAAAACATCACCGTCATATTCATAAACAACGCAATCTACGGCATGACAGGCGGACAGATGGCGCCCACAACCTTAATCGGACAAAAGACCCAAACGTCGCCATATGGACGCGACGCGGCTGCGCAAGGCAATCCGATACGCGTATGCGAAATGTTGTCTTCCCTCGACGGCGTAGCATTCCTGCAACGCTGCTCATCTGACAGCGTTAAGAATGTAAAGGAAACAAAGAAAGCAATCGCAAAGGCATTCGACATGCAAATCCAAGGCAAAGGCTTCTCCCTCGTGGAAGTATTATCCACCTGCCCCACCAACTGGGGCATGACCGCGACCGAATCGATGGACTGGCTTCGCGAAAACATGCTGCCCCAGTACCCCCTAGGCATTTTCAAGGAGGTGCAAGCATGACACACGAAATCCTGATAACAGGCTTCGGCGGACAAGGCATACTCTATATGGGCAAGGTGTTGGCATATTATGGCATGATGAAGGAATATCATGTATCATGGCTTCCGTCGTACGGCCCTGAAATGCGCGGCGGCACAGCGTATTGCGCTGTGAAAATAAGCGATAAGCCGATAGGCTCGCCGCTTGTGGTTAACCCCACTGTACTTGTTGCGATGAACAAGCCTTCATACGTAAAATTCATCGACACAGTAGCCCGAGGCGGCATTGCCTTAATCGACGAAACCCTAATCGACCTAAAAACAGAACGCACAGACATACAGCCGATATACATTCCCGCGACACAAATCGCTCACGATATAGGCACACCAAAGCTTGCCAACATGGTAATGCTAGGCAAACTAGCGAAGCAAATAGGAATCGACCACAGCGACCTAGCTGTAGCAATCGAAAAATCCATAGGCAGCAAACAAAACCTAATCGACGCAAACATAAAAGCTATATCGGTATAGGAGACTATCATAGACACCCAAAACATATTAACAGAATGTATCGCGAAATTTAACGAATCGGACAGAGAACTGTATCAACAGCTTGCGGATTACGCCGTTGCGTTAGGATACGTTCCAACGGGCAACAAGACAAAACGCGGCAGCAAATCCTCAACCGAAAAATCCATTCACGACGACACCGTTTCATTCAACAAAAAGCAAAACGACAAATCCTTGACCATAATGAAGATTAATCCGACAAATGGGTTAATGCTAAAGTTCTTTGCGGCAAAGGAATATTCGGACGTTTTTCAAAAAGCGGTAAAGCGAGTTATAGAAGAATTTGACGGCAAATATACAGGCTGCTACGGCTGCGGCAAATGCACAGGGGAGCTGGAAGGTTACACCTACGTTTACCCCGACGGCAAAAGCGTCTATCGCTGCGGCAATATATTGCTAAAGGTTGCGCCTGTATCTATTGAAAACTTGGAAGAGATTAAGCAGCTTCTCGAAATTCAAGATAAATACTTTATTAGTAAGCAGGTATAACATGACAATAAAATTTAAACCAAAAGGCGTATGCAGCACCGAAATTGAACTATCAATAGAAAACGGCATTATCACAGGCGTAAGATTCACGCGCGGCTGCCACGGCAACGCCCAAGGCGTAGCCAAGCTTGCCGTAGGCAGACCTGCCGCCGAAGTAGCCGAGCTTCTAAAAGGCATAGACTGCGGCGGCAAAGGCACGTCCTGCCCCGACCAACTAGCCTGTGCCATTCTATCAACAACAGCGTAATCCATAGATTGAAACGCCCGGCGTTTCCACATTAATCACCGTCACATGCCTGCATTGTGAACTGTGAATTGTGAATTGAGAAAGGGGATTTTAGGTATGCAAGAGAAAATTCTAAGAATACTGGAGCAAAACTCCGGAATGTCCAACGCGCAGATAGCCACCATGTTAGGCATTGATGAGGGAGCAGTCGCCAGTGAGATAGCCGCGCTGAAAGCAGCAGGCATAATCTTAGGCGAGCGCACCATCATCAATTGGGAAAAGACAGAGCGCGAGTTTGTGACAGCCTTAATTGAGCTGCGCATTACTCCGCAGCGCGGCGAAGGCTTTGACGCGATTGCAAAGCGTATCTACCAATACCCTGAGGTTAAAAATGTGCTGTTAATATCCGGCGGCTATGACATCGCGCTGCTTATCGAGGGAAAGACCTTGAAGGAAGTTGCTATGTTTGTGTCGGATAAGCTCGCCACGATGGACGGTGTAATATCCACCGCGACACACTTTGTGCTGAAAAAGTACAAAGAACACGGCATAATTTACGAGCCGGATTCTGATGAAAGAATGGTTATCACTTTATGAATTATAATGAAATATTGTCAAAGCGCGCGCAGGGGATTAAACCCTCCGGCATACGCCGCTTTTTCGATATAGTGGAATCTATGCCCGACGCAATATCGCTGGGCGTGGGTGAGCCTGACTTTCCCACGCCGTGGCACATTGCAAAAGCAGGAATCGACAGCATAGTCGAGCGGCACACGCGCTATACTGCCAATCGCGGAATGGGCAAGCTGTGCGAAGCGATATGCGAGTATCTGCACGACCGATTTAATGTGACATACGAGCCGATGAAGCAATGCCTTGTCACCGTAGGCGGAAGCGAAGCTATCGACGTTGCGCTGCGCTGCATACTAGAGCCTGGCGACGAGGTGTTAGTGCCCGAGCCAAGCTTTGTCTGCTACAATCCATGCACAGTATTGGCAGGCGGAGTTGCTGTACCAATTGTCACCAAAGCCGAGGACGACTTCAAGCTGACGGCCGCAGCCTTAAAGGCGGCAATCACACCCAAAACAAAAGCGTTAGTCCTGCCCTTCCCCAACAATCCAACCGGCGGCATAATGACCCGCGAGGACTTAGAGGAAATCGCGGCAGTATTGCGCGGCACCGACATAATGATATTGTCCGATGAAATCTACGCCGAGCTAACCTACAGCGGCAAGCACGTATCCATAGCCGAAATTGACGGAATGTACGAGCGCACCATATTAATCAGCGGCTTCTCCAAGGCATTCTCAATGACAGGCTGGCGCTTAGGCTATGCCTGCGGACCTGCCGAGGTAATCAATGCCATGATGAAGGTACACCAATACGCGATAATGTGCAGCCCCACAGTTGCGCAATACGCAGGCATTGAAGCTATGAAGCGCGGCGTACCCGATGCGGAAGCTATGGCAGAGGAATACGACCGCCGCCGACGCGTTATCCTAAAAGGCGTGCGCGACATAGGCCTACCCTGCTTCACACCATACGGCGCATTCTACATCTTCCCTGATATTCGCGGCACAGGCTACACATCAGAGGAATTCTGCGAAAAGCTGCTGGAATCGCAGCAGGTAGCTGTAGTCCCGGGCAATGCATTCGGCGAAAGCGGCGAAGGCTTCATTCGCATATCCTATGCCTATTCCATGCAAAAGATAGGCGCAGCTCTGGAACGTATGGGCAAATTCCTACGCAACCTATAGTGAAACAACTTTAAAACAATCTACTAGTCAATCACGTTTCCTTGATTCTATCGGCATTCGTCGTAGTTCTGATGTATCGGAATGAAACGTGATTGACTATATAACAAAATAAACCAAAAATACTATAAAGAAATCGAAGGGAGCGCACGATATATATATGAAAATCGCGGTTAGCACTTACAGCTATGCAGGTTACAAAGCAAGCAGCATGTATGAGATACTGGATAAAATCGCTGCTACAGGATTCGAGGGCGTTGAATTCGTGGAGTTCGACGTTGCCGAAGGCGACAGCGACATATTGGCGACAGCGAAAAAGTACGGCGACTACGCAAGAAGCAAAGGGCTTGAAGTAGTAAACTACGCTGTAGGCGGAAGCTTTTTGCAAGTGTCACATAAAGCTTTGGACGATGAAGTCGAAAGGCTGTGCAAGCAAGTGGACATCGCCGAGGCTCTGGGCTGCAAAAAAATGCGTCATGACGTAGCTTACAGCTTCCCGGAGGATTATGTTGGCATACGCACATTTAACGCGTCGCTCCCGTTGCTATTTGAAGGTTGCCGCAAGGTTACTCAATACGCAAAAACTAAAGGCATAATCACCACAACAGAAAATCACGGCTACTTCTGCCAAGACAGCCACAGAATCGTGCGCCTGGCCGAAGCAGTGAACGATGAAAACTTCGGCACAACATGCGACATCGGCAACTTTAGCTGCGTAGACGAGGACAGCGAAAAGGCTACCGCGAATGTGCTTCCGCTGATAAAGCATGTCCACGTAAAGGATATGTTCATCAAGGACGGAAGTCTGCCAAAACCCGGCGACGGTTGGTTCAGCTCGCGCGGCGGCAACTATATCCGCTGCACAATCTTAGGGCACGGCGACATTCCCATTGTAAAGTGCCTGCGCCAAATCAAAAACAGCGGCTACAAAGGTTACCTCTCCATCGAATTCGAGGGCATGGAGGAGTCATTGCAAGCCATCGACATCAGCTATCGCAATTTAAAATATTATTTAAGCATTATCTAAGCTGCGGCATGTGAAGCTTCATCAGATAATATGCCGCGGCAAACGCGTTATGCCGCGATAGAATGCACTATAGGGAATTGCGTAACGCGTTGCACATATTATCCCGCCGAGGTATCGGCGGAAGAAGGGAGTCTTTACATGAAGATTGCACAATCAAACGTAGCACTGCAAGCGTATTCGCAGCAGACCAGCGTGCAGAAGCTTTCAATCAGCCGCACGACTGTCCGAATACCGACGGCTTTGCCCCCGATGACAATCTCGAATTTTAAGGGAAGCGAGGTTTCAATTTCAAGGGAAGCAAAAAAGTTGGCGGCGGAATTGAAGGAAGCACAGGAGAAGGCAGCAAAGGAAAACGCAAAGCAGGCTATGGAGCAAGGCAAGCAGCAGCTTGAGGATATGAATAAGAAGCTGGGCGACGTTCGCGCAAAGGGCGTTGATAAATCCTATGGCGTCCCGGACTTTGAGGTTGACGACATCAAGCTTTTGTTGCTTGAGTTAATGCTCGGACAAAAGTTCGGCAAATCCAAGGTGCTGAAAGATGCGCAATTGCAAAAAAGCAACAACGGCATTCGCGTACTGAGCCATGAAGTTATGGGGAACGGACGTCAGCCTATCGAGCGGCAGATGTCGAATATGATGTCGATAAGCAGCGTAAGGTTCACGGAAGAAACTTACACAAGCGAATCCGTATCATTTGGTGCGCAAGGCAGCGTAACTACAGCAGACGGACGCAGCATAAGCTTTGACGTTTCCATGAATATGAGCCGCGAGCAGTATACGCGAATCGATGGGCAGACTACAAGCTTAGTCGTTTCCACTCCGCTGCCGAATCTGTGCGACCCGCTTATGCTTAACCTAGACGGCATGGGTGTACAATTTGGCGAGGGCAAATACGACTTCGACCTAACTGCCGACGGCAAGATGGAGCAAATAAGCTTCACGACCTCCGGAAGCGGATTCCTTGCAATAGACAAAAACGGCGACGGCAAAGTCAACGACGGCAGCGAGCTTTTCGGCACGCAATCCGGCGACGGCTTTAAAGACCTAGCCCACTACGATAGTGACCGCAACGGTTGGATTGACGAAAACGACGAGGTTTGGGATAAACTCCTCATCTGGGTAAAGGACGACAAAGGCAACGACCTCCTGTACACCCTAAAAGACGCAGACGTAGGCGCAATCTACCTAGGCAACGTAAACACGCAATGGAGCTTTGAACAAGAGGGTCAAGTAGCCCAAATGCAAAAGAGCGGCGTCTACCTGAAAGAAAGCGGCGGCGCAGGCACAATCCACCACATAGACCTAGTGATATAACAAATAATGCACGGGCGGATAATATCCGCCCCTACAATATACCAACAAATGACAATTAAAGCATACGCCAAAATAAACCTATCCCTCGACATAACGCGTAAGCGCGAGGACGGCTACCATGAAATCGAAACCCTGATGCAAACAGTGTCGCTTCACGACACGCTGCACATTGAAAAATCCGACAGGATTAAGATAACCTGCAACGAGACATACATGCCAACTGATAAGCGCAACACTATATTCAATATAGCGGAGCGTTTTTTTGCTATGACCAAAATCAAGGGCGGCGTGCATGTCGACTTAGTGAAGCGGATTCCGACAGGCGCAGGATTGGGCGGCGGCAGCTCCGATGCGTGCAGCACGTTGATTGCGTTGGACAAACTGTATGGCACGCAGCTCGCCCGTGATGAAATGGCGCAATTGTGCGCCGCAACAGGTGCAGACGTGCCTTACTTTCTCACAGGCGGACTTGCAGTATGCAAGGGCATAGGCGAAAAGGTAGAGCGGCTATCTCCACTCCCAAAGGTGTATGTACTCATATTAAAGCCCCACTTTAAAATCAGCACCAAATGGGTATACAACAACCTCGACGTAACCAAAATCCACCGACACCCTCCCACCGACACAATCATCGAGCTGCTAAACCAACGCAGGTACGCCAAAGCATTCTCCAACATCAAAAATGTGCTGGAAAACGTAAGCGCGCGGCAGTATCCCCAGATACAAAACCTAAAGCGGCGGCTCATGGGCAAAGGTGCGTACAATGCACTGATGAGCGGAAGCGGCTCTGCCGTCTACGGCCTATTCCGCACGCACGAGCAGATGAAGAAAGCCTCCTACGATTTGCGCAAGCATTGCCAAGAGATTTTCCTCACCGAAACAATAGACAGCACCGAGATGATGTAACCCCGGACGCTAAATATCTGACGCCGCAAAATAATAATCGTTATCCATCGTCGAAACCTTCCACGTAGGCGCAAGCTGCGTCCTCGACGCAGAATCGCGCTGCCCAAGCGTATAGCCAAGCTCCACGGCCGTTATCGTGCTGCCCTCCGCATCCACATGCTTAGGGAAATCGGCAAGCACAGTATGCACACCGAACGGCTTAGACTGAATCTTCTTTACATAAACATCATCAAGCCAATTTTCGCCTGCAATCTCGATTCGGTTATCGCTGTAAATCCGAACCGACAAGTATTGGTCAAGCACAAATACGCCGTCAAGCGATATTCCGAAAATGAAGTTATAGCCGTTATCCTCGTCCAAGCTTTGTCGCAGCGTCGGCGTGTATCTAGTAATCGCGTCCGCGATTTTGTAAGCTATACGGTTTGCGCTCTTTTTGTCCGACACTTTGTCGGCGATCGCGTTTATTTGAAAGGACACACCTTCCGCAGCGGCAACTTCCGCCTGCGACACTTCCTTCAGCGAATGCAGCTTTTCCAAACAATCGTCGGCATATTGCTTCACAGTGGAATTACTCACCACGTCATACTGCATAATCGGCGGCTGCCTCTTTGGGATCACCGCGCTGTCAATATCCACACCAGATTGATTCAATATCGTGACGATGTTCTCAACGACAGAATCGTCGAGGGCATATTCGTTTGTTTGATTGGATAGCTGCGTGTAAATCAAAAACGCATTCACGAAAAAGAATACATATATAAAAATCGTTTTAACCTTTTCCCACTGCATTATTTTTCCTCCAATACTGTGGGGTTGTTGTCTAGCATTGCAAGCCATGTAGGCGTGTTGTCGTTGTAACACAGCGACAGTCCCGACAGAATCGCTGTCGTTTCGGGCATATTACTCGCGAAGTAATTATCAAGGGCTTGCAGTTGCCTTGCGCATACACTTCGACCGCTCGAGGTGAAACTGACTAGGTTTAACTCGAACGAAACCAGCTTGCCGTTTTTCACCTCGGCTTGCACAGCTTTTTGCTGCGTATTCGGTATGCCGTTTACGCTGTAGTACAGCTCCAGCGTGTAGTCGTTGCCCTTTTTCGCGCGGAGCATGTCAGTTATCGCGCACACGTTTATGCTGTCGGATTGCGTCAGGCTGTAGATGTTGTTCGCCAAGGCAAGCACGCCGCCTACTTGCTGCCGATAGTCCGCGCCTATGTCTATGCCGTTGTCGCCTGTCACCGCGCTGTATTTAACCGCGCCGCTTGCGCTTATGCTCACGGTACCGTTGTTTTCAACATAATTCACCGCGCCGTCCGAATATGAACGGCGAAGGTTACTCGGGCGATAGCCAAAGGCTTCCACAATCGCGCCGTACAATTCTACATTTTGCTCATTAAGCACAATCGGCTGCGGCTCAATCTTAGGCAGCTCCCGCGCAACATGCTCAAACAAAACAAACGCAGACGGCTGCACAGGCTTTGCAAACCCAACCGCATTTTCATTATCCAAGTTAAGCTCATACCCGAACTCGAACACCTTCCGCTTATCGCTTAAATTCACCACGGCGGCAAGCTCCGACGCCGTAACATCAAC
Source organism: uncultured Eubacteriales bacterium (assembly GCA_964479875.1). Lineage (GTDB taxonomy): Bacteria > Bacillota > Clostridia > Monoglobales > CAYZNM01 > CAYZNM01. The sequence continues at coordinate 80,982 of CAYZNM010000006.1, read as the reverse complement.
GCCAAACTTAAATATAGCACCATCGTCAAGCCAAACAGCAAGCGACACACTATCGCCCCCGGAATCCACCGCAAGCACAACATCGCGCGCACCTGCAAACGGCAGCTCTGCCGCTGCAATCCCGTATTGCTCCGCAAGCAGCGTGGAATCCACCGCAAAGCCGTAGTGAGCATAAAGGCATTGCCCTTCCAGCATTGCCTTGTACTCCTTCGGCGTAATCGACTGCGCGGCAGCAGTCATCGCTTGCCTTAACGCGTCATCGTAAACCGCAATCGCTTCCGCGTACCCCGCGTCAAGCTTATACATCACGTTCCTACCCGATGTATCACCCACGAGAAAAAAACGCGGACTAAGCAACTCGCGCATTACACTCGATTGCTGCGACGGCGCAGTAGGACGCAGGAACGAAATCGGCAGCTTACTTATTATCGCGTCCACCGAAAGGCTGTCGCCCCATATGCGTCTATCAAGCCAAATCTGCGTCGTCAAGATGAAGCAATTCAAAATAAGCAGCGCAAGAATCAGTGATTTTATAGTTTCCTTCTTCATCTTATATCCTTTAGGTTTGGTTTTGTTCCTTGGATAATGTCGACGATGTTTGGGCTCACCAAATTAAGGGTCAGCGTCGTCGTGCCGACAATCCGCCCTTCCTTTTCTATTTGCAGCGCGAGGTTGTTGTCGCCGTAGCTAAGCTCAATCGGCTGAATAAACAGTCCGCTTGCGCCTATCGCATACACAATGTCGCCGCCGCTTTTATCCTTCAGCGGAACATATTCGCCCTTGCTATGCGACAGCACGCGAATTGTCACGCCGTTTTCGCCAAAGCCTGCAAGCGTAAACTCAGGCGAATACGTAGAAAGCCGCGCAAGTGCAGGCTTCGCAAGCGCGAACACCTCCGTGTCGGCTTCATCTACATTTGTCGCCGTCACAATAGGTTCGCTTACAGGCATTGCATTTACAAATATTACAAATATTATTATCGCTGCTATAATCGTTTTCATATACATAGTTTATCACACAAACAAAAAATAGGCAAATAAATTTGCCCACGCCTACTAAAAAATTATGCCGCGTAGTCTTCACCAACTTTTAACATGCGGCATAATATATAGTGTAAGACCAATAAAAACCAAAATCATTAAGGAGGCACTTCTTACTATGTTAGCAATCGCAAAAAGTAACACAACATTTTGGTGGATAATCATAATCCTCGTATTAATAATCCTGCTGTTCGGAGACGGACTCATCAGCAGCCGCGAGGAATGTTGCTGCTAATCACATAAGAAAAGGGATAGATACATAAGAAGATTAAACGAATGGTGCGGCCGTCAGTTTGCGACAAGCGACTGGCGGTCGCTTTTTGTCAGCATTGCGCCAGAGTAGTAGTGCAGCAGGATTTCATCGTAGGAGTTTCCTGCGGCTGCCATATTGTTTGCGCCTACTTGGCTTAGGCCTATGCCGTGGCCGTTGCCCTCTGATTTTATCGTCACCTTTTCGCCTATTTCGATGGACAGGCATGTGGAGTTTAACCCGAAGATTTTGCGCAATGTTGTGCCCGATATTTGCTTGTCTGCGACAGAGATGTAGTCGACGCTGCCGCCGGAGGTTCGGCTAATTTTTATGTTGCTTATCGCGTTTTCGCTTACGCCGAGAGCTGCCGCGAAGTCTGAAAGCTTGTACTGCTTTTCGTTGATGTACGTTCCGTCTAGGTCATAGGAAGGGACGCTTTGTAGGTACGGCACCTCTGTGCCCCACGCTTCCTCGCTGCTTTCGGTGTAGCCGCCGCCGCTTGACGCGTGAAACAAAGCTAGGATAGGCTCGCCTTCGTATACCATAAGCTCCCCTGCGGTTTCCGTTACGGCTTGCTCCAACAGCGGCAGGTATTTGTCGACCCAAGCCTGTCCCATTTCGGATTCGATTTTGTCGTAGGCAAGCATGTCGGTGCAATGGCTCGTGCTGTCGCATACGCCTGCGTTTGGATGAGCGTTATCGGGATTTAGGATTCGGTTGAAGGCGAAGGTGCGTATCGCGACCGCTTGCGCCTTTAACGCCTCTATGTCAAAGGAAGCAGGCATTTCACGCAATAGCACGCACAAAACATACCTCTCGAGCGGATACAGGGCGGCTTGTCCATCAAGCAATACCGTAACAGTTTCAGGCAGCTCAACATCAAAGGCAGTGTACGCCACAGAGGACAGCGGATATTCCGTATCATCTTCCGGCGCATGTTCGCCTGACATTGCCGAGATTGGATACTCCGGCTCTTGCTTAAGCTTGTCGAATACGCTAAAAATGTAGCTAATCAGCGGCAAGCATATGGCTATTGCTATAAATATTACGTAAACCTTAATATATCTCTTCATATTATTATAAATATATGCTATAATTGTTTTATTATGAGAAGAAAAGGAGGAAGCATGGTTTACATCAAACAAGGCTACAAGTCGCCGCTCAGCTTGTCTGAAACGGAAGTAGCAATCAAGCAGATTAAGGATTATTTTGAGGTTGCGCTGGCTAATGCGCTGGGGCTTATGCGCGTTTCGGCGCCGCTTTTTGTTTTGCCCGAGAGTGGGCTTAACGATAATCTCAACGGGAGGGAGCGTCCGGTCAATTTTGGCATTGGCGAGCAGAATGATAAGCCTTGCGAGATTGTCCATAGCTTAGCGAAGTGGAAGCGTCACGCGTTGAAGCGTTATGGCTTTGAGGTCGGCAAAGGTTTGTACACCGACATGAACGCTATTCGACGCGACGAGGACACCGACAACCTTCATTCGATATATGTCGACCAATGGGACTGGGAGCTTGTGATTGACGAAGCCGACCGTAAGCTTGAATTTTTGCATGGCGTAATTCGCAAGATACACGGCGCGTTGGTCAGCACCGAGAAGTACATCAACGGCTTATACCCATTTTTCGCAAACAAGCTGCCGAGCGACATACACATCATATCGTCGCAGGAGCTTTTGGATTTATATCCCACCTTATCGCCCAAGGAGCGCGAAAACGCAATCACAAAGCAGCACCGCGCGGTTTTCATCACGCAAATCGGCGGCAAGTTAGGCGACGGCACAATCCACGACGGGCGCGCGCCTGACTACGACGATTGGCAGCTAAACGGCGATTGGTTCGTCTACAGCGACGTATTAGACCGCGCCGTGGAGCTATCCTCAATGGGCATACGCGTAAATGCTGCGTCCATGCGCGCGCAGCTTGCCGAAAGCGGCTGCGAGGACAGGGCAGGCCTGCCCTTCCACTCGTCCCTGTTAAAGGGCGAGCTTCCGCAGACCATCGGCGGCGGAATCGGACAAAGCCGCATTTGCATGATTTTGTTGGAAAAACTGCACATAGGCGAGGTTCACGCAAGCGTGTGGACGGAAGCCGACGCGGAGGTGTGCGAAGCTGCGGGGGCTCGGCTGTTGTAATATTGCAGTATGTAGAAAAGGACGGCGTGAGCCGCCCTTTTTGTTATGGGATTGGTGTTACATCTTTGAAGTTAAACTCATATTTTTCGCTAAGCCATTCATCGCCTACAAACACATACAATGGTATGCTGGATAAAGGCGGTATACTTTTACCGGATATTTCTACTAATAGAGAATCCGGCGTCAATTCTTTTTTGGTTACTCCAAATTCAGTAATAACCTTTAAGTCATTAAGCTGCTGAGTGTTTAAATTTAATCTTATATAAAGCAAGTATTTTTTTACAGTTGCTCCGTCTACGATTTCCTCATATAACTCATAAGGTATCTTGTTCGCAGGGTCATTGCTTGGTGCGTAAAGAGTATTCGCAACTGTAACGTTTATTAAGCCTTCTTTGAAGATTACAAGCGTAACAACATCTACTTTTGTAGCCCCTATAGAATCTGTACCTTTTATTTCGAGTTCAATTGATTTTTCTCCTGCGCCTCTAATTAGATTCGCAAGACCATCAATTTTGTCGATAACTAAAAATTCATTTGAAATACCTAGCGGTATAATCGGGATGTCGGCTATTGCAATACCGCCAATCTTATTAATAGAGAACACCACATTCGGTATTTGGTTTCCGCTCGCATCAAGAGCAATAAGCTTAAGAAGCTTTCTGTCGCCGGATTTGTAAATCTTTGAAACCTGCGCACCCATTAACGAAGAGTATGCACTGCCGTCAGGCATTCTCGCTACTATTCTATTAATGTCATTATGGGTTATTTTTACTGTAGCAATTTCTTTGTTATAAAGGTCGGTTTCTCCTTCAACTGCGCTTGTAGCAGAAATTGTTAAATTGTACGTAATTTCTTTAGGAGAAGTGATTAAACCCTTTATAACGGTTTTAATACTTTCGGTGTCTATAATGGTTATAGCTCCTGTAGATGGGTCTACAGCAAATGGCTCTGGATCAATTGCATCAGTATTTCCGCCTAAGGTTACTTTTTCTAATTCAAATTTTTTCTTTATATACCCTGTGCCTGATTTCACACTCACAGAGCCTACACTTTTTCCAATGACAACGTCGGGGGTCGTTAGGGCAAAGGCGTAAGGTGTATTGGTGAACTCATATTTAACTGACGTAACCCCTATTGGGATTGGCTGATATTCGATTTCGTCCCCGTTGTTGGCTTTGACTAGTATCGAATATGTGCCGGCGATTAAGCTGTCCTCTTTGCCTTTTCTCACTGTCACTTGTCCGTTTGAGTTAAGGTCGAACAATTCGTTGTCTTTGTCCTTGCCGCTATACGAATCGTTGTCAACTGTTTTGTTTGCTTCCTCGGCAGTGGCTAGTGTGTATTTAACAGGCAACTCGCTTGTGGAGTGCAGGTAGCCTACTGTTAGATTGGGAATAATTTTGCTTCGGTCGAGGGTTACGCCATTGTCGTTATCTGTGTGGTTCTTGGTTGCGGCAATGTGAATACCTGTGATACCTATCGATTTGCGCACTGTAATCTCAACAAAGCCGATGTAGGATTGCTTGGTGTCGAGGTCGGTTGCGCGTACGGCGATGTAGTATTCGCCTGTGTCCATGTTGTCGTTGTTATCGAGATATTGTGCGGGTATATTTTTGTACAGACGTAGGTAGTTTGAGTTTAATGGAACTATTCCACGTTCTGTTTTATCCTTGTTAAACAAGTTGTTGATTTGCAAGCCGCTTTTTACAGTTAATGAATAAGGTTTCCCGTCGTTGGCAGTTTTTTTAGTGAATGCATTTAACTTATTCTTGCCGCTAACAAATATTTCGGGGTCATTATCTCTTTTTTGCTTATCTGGATAGTCGCCGCCAAATGATTCCGGATTGTTATATGTGTGAGCGACAAAACCGCTTTTGTAGTCGCCTTCGAAGAAGTCCTTGATTGTTTTGTCCTTATCCACGACAATCTCAAATGAATCGTCGTAGTCCTTGTATGCTTTTGCATAGTCAGGGCCATACAATTTCAGTGGGATATTTGTTGGAGTTGGGGATTCCTTGGGGTCTTCTACATCTGTGAATTCCCAGTATACGGTTTTGCCGTCGGCGTCGATGGCGTCGATTAAGCCTTCGCCCTTGGGTATGCCGTATAGCTCGTACTTGGCGTTCTTTATCATGTTGCCGTATTGATCCATTGCCGTTAAGTAGCCTATGTCCTTGTACTCTTTTCCTGCATCCACTTTCATGTTGCTTGGGATAAAGCTTACGAACTTGGTTAGGTTTATGGCTACGATTTGCGGAGGTGCGATGATTTCGATTGCGGCCTCGGCTGTGATTTCGGGGTTGCGCTTGGAGGTGGCTATCAGCTTTGTTTTGTCGCCTACCTTTGCGTTTACGGTCGCCGTAACTAAGCCGTCCTCGGAAACTGTGGCTATGCTTTCGTTTTCTACTTTGTAGGTTGCTTCGCCTACTTCGTTTACTTCCGCGTCGGTTGAGCCTTTGTATTTAACCAGTAACGAGATTTGGCACATTCTGTTGGGCGAAAGCTTGATTGGGTTGGGGCTTATGCTTAGGCTTGCCACTTCTGCGGCTTCCATTGCGGACTTGACTACAACTTCGGCTGTGGCTGAGTAGGTTTTGCCGCCTTCGGTTATGGTTAGGGTTACGGTGGTTTTGCCCGAGCCTGTGCCTGTGAAGGTTGCGCTGCTTGATGAGCCGGATACTGTGCCGACCGATGTGTCGCTGCTGCTCCATGCCCACTTGGTTACAGTGTTGGCTAGGGATACGGGGTTTGTTACGCCTTTAAGCGACAGCTTGCCGCCGATGATTACAGGTTCTACGCCCGTGATGGAAACTACGCCTGAAGGAGCTGCGGACGGCGACGGTGAGGGTGACGGCGACGGAGTTGTCGACGGTACGCCTTCAGTTATGCGCACTTCGCACACGGCAGTGTAGCCGCCTACGTTTGTTTTAACCGTTACCTTGGCCTTTTCGCCTTTGATGCCTACGGCGCGGATTAAGCCTGTTTCGCTTACGGTTACGATTTTGTCGCTGCTTGTGCTCCATTTTACGGTTTTATCTTTTGCGTCGGCGGGGGATACTGTGGCTACAAGCTGGAAGGTTTCGCCTTGCTTCATGTCGATTGTGTCCTTGTTCAGCTTAACTCCATCAGGGGTTACTAAGCCGAGGTAGGGGGGATTCGTGGGTTTGTTCGGCGTAGGCGTGCCTGTAGGCTTTGGCGTAGGCGTCGCCGGACGATAGTTTTCATATATCAAATTCGGCGCGAGTGCGGCTACGGAATAGGGCTTGTAGCCGGAAAGCTCCGCCGACGCGTTAATCGACGCTGTGTTAATCGAGCCGCGATTGTTCAGCACAAGGCCGCCTGCGTCGTTGTACAGGCTGCTTACTGTTGCGCCTTTTGACACGGTGATGTTGTTGTCGATAGCGGAGGCATTAAGCTTGATGTTGCCGATTGTCGAGCTTTCGCCGATGGTCAGCACGTTGCCTTCTCCGTTTAAAACAAGGTCGCCAACGCTGCCTGTTACGGTTACGTTGTTGTTGGAGTTGTTTAAGGTTACGCTGCCGGCGCTTGATGTTTCAACAGTAACGTCGCCGTTGGCGATTTTGATTGCGCCTATGCTTGAGCTGTCGGTGTACAGGCGTACGGGCGGAACACCGTTTGGCATATCGATTAAGATTTCGCCGTAGATACTGCAGCCTACTATGTTAATCGTGTGCATACCGCCGCCGTTTATAACTACTCTGCCTGATACAGAGGTGTTGGACAGCGTGAATGTGCCTTCTCCTATGCCGTGTGCGACATAGACGTCGCCTTGAATGCTCGATTGGCTAAGCACGACGTTGGGTGAGTTTACAAGTACATTACCCTGTAGGTTCGCGGAGTATGTACCTGCTGTTTGATAGAAGCCTTTGGCGATGTTGTCAAATATTGTTAAGGCTTGGGCGCGCGTGAGGTATTCCTTCGGCGCGAGGGTGTCTAGGGTTATGCCCTTGATGTAGCCTTTGCCTACGGCTTGGGCAAGCCCGTCGCGCGCTTCGGGTGAGATTGATTCATAATCCTTGAAGAGCTTCAGCGAGTATTCGTTAAAGCCTGCGAGGCGGAACGCTTCAGCGATGACTTTAATCGCTTGCTCGCGCGTGATGTTTGTAGTAGGCTCGACGGTGTATGCGTCAAGCGGAATCAAGCCCATGTGCATCATGCGTCCGATTACGGGCGTGTACCAATCTTCGGGCTTTATGTCGGATACCGAGCTGGTGTCCTCTTCATTGAGCACGCCGAAAAGGCGCGTCACCATTGTATAAAATTCTGCTTTTGTGATAAATTCTTCGGGGCGCAGCTTGTCGCCTGTTACGGGGGTGATGTTATAGCCTGCCCACCTTTCGGCTGCGGCCGTGAACCAGCGTCCGCTTATGTCTGTGTATGACGCGGCAGATACTGCCGGAGCAAATATCGACATAAGCAGCGCGATTGTCAGCACGAGCGACAGAACTCGCATTAAATGTTTGCGCATAATTTTCCTCCTTTATTTATTTCTGCAATAGCATAAAAGGCAGGCGGAGTGCCTGCCTTCGCAAGTTTCTATTGTGCGTTTTGAACTATCGTTATCGTTACGGCGTTGTAGCGGTCGGCCGTACCTTTGCCGTCGCCTACTACAACTATGGTTGCTTTAGCTTTGATGTCGGTGAACAAGTAGCCTGATACGCCTTGCGCGTTGGATATCAATGTTGTCGCGGGGACGTATACGTTGATTATCAGGCTTGTTTCGGCTTGGCGCACGCGCACTATTTGGTTTATTAAGTCAACGCTTACGACTGTGCCTGTGATTGTGTTGCCTAGCTTGGGCGTGGACGTTGTAATTGCCGTCACGTTCTCGCCTTGCAGCGTAAGGCTTGCGCTGTAGCCTGTGCGCAGGTCGTAGATGTCGCCCACGCGATTGTCGATTGTAACAGCGATGTTGGTGGGGGCATAGTGGGTGCTTTGATTGCCTGCGCTGTCCTTAATTGTGATTTTTAAGGTTTTGCCTATTGCGATTTCTTCGATTGTGCCTTGTGTCACTTTGTTCGCAGGAGTGTTCACGACAAGCGTGTTGATTTTGCCGTCGGATAATGTTATCGTCACGGCGTCGCCCGCAGCGAGTTCGTCTACGGTTGCGACTTTGCCTGCACGGCTTATTCCGCAGCCGTCCGCTAACGGATAGGTCGAGTCAACGCCGTTAGTGTCGCGCAGCTTGACGTAGATGGTCGTGGGTGCCGTGATTGTACCTTTTATCACCTCGACGATTGTCGCGTTGTAGGATTGCACTGCTGTTGCGGCGATGGAGGTAACTTTGCCGTCCTGCGTTTTCATCACTACGCTGTCGCCTTTTGTGAACACGGTTATAAGCTGCGGCTCTCCGTTACGCTTTAGCTCAACGTTCGACGCAAGCTCATACTTGTTCACCGTGCCGTTTACGTTTATGCTTACGACAAACGCGGTCGGATTCGCGGTAGTGCCGATGGAGTAGCTGTCGAATATACCGTAGATGTTGTCGGACTGCGTGATAACGGCTACCTTTTCGGCAACTATCTCAAGGCGCACAGTGTCGCCCTTCATAAAGTCGGTGACAACCTTCTTGCCGTCGTTGCGCGTGATTGTCACGTTTTCGGATACTTCATACTTACGCGTCTGCCCATCTGTCTGTACAACTGTGATGAAAGGCACCTTCGCGTTGTTATAATTTTCAACAGCAACCTCAGAAACTGTGCCGTCTACATAATAATCGGATAAAATTGAAATAACTTTAATTTGTTCATTCCAAATTACAAATGCGGCATATTTTCCGCCGATTAGCTTTTGATAGTCGATTAGCTTGTTGCTATCCATGATTATAGCGTTCGGGTCTAGGTTGTAGGTAACGGTTTGTTTCGTTTCCGTTCTGTCGAGGAAGGAAATTGTTACCTTTGTAACGGGCGATGTCAGCACCATAACGCGCTCCACCTTTTCGATTAAGCCGTACAATCTCTTTGCGCTGTCATCGAGATTGATGTTGAACAGCACTCCGTCGCGCGCCACTATTCTGCAATACGCGTTTTCGGGTATTCTGTTAATGTCAATGGGAATATTTAGCTCGCTGTAAATCAGACAATCCTTGGAAATTGTGTATTGGTCTTCCTTCAATTTTCCGTCTTGCAGGAAGTTTACAACGTATTCGTTGTTTTGGTTAATGCGTATTGATTTGATAAAGCCGCTTGTCAATGTTTCGCTTGTAGCAGTTTCGGTTTGCGTGGATATAGCGGAAAGAAGTCGCGTGCGGCGCGTAGTTTTGCCGTCGGCAGCTTCATAGTTTTGCTGATACAGGCGCACGATTTGCCCTTCCTTATAATCGGAAGTTTTGGCAATGTCGCCGTCTAACAATACTGTCGAATAGTCGTTGAATTGATAAGGCGTAATCTTATCTTCCCCCACTTTTAAATCGACATACTGAATAGTTGGGCTTACGTTTAAATTTATGCTGTACATAATTCCGTTTTTCGCGTTAACGCGCGCGTATGTGTTTAACGGAATATTTGTTATTGAAGTAACTGCGTTATTTGCGCTTGCGATTGTGCATTCGGTGGAAACTACGTAGCTTTCCTCCTTGCTTGCGCCGTCAGGCAGGAAGTTGATTGCGTATTGTCCGCTCGGAGCTTGCGACACAGCTTTAACATAGCCGCTCTTGCTTGATGTAACAACGCCTTCGGTGAAGGTTAGGTTCATCTTCTTTTCAAGGCGATACATTATCGTAGACATCATCGCACGCGTAAGACTCACGCCAGGCTCAAAGCGATTGTCGCCCATGCCGAGCATAAGCTTTTCCTGCGTCACATAGTTAACGTATGCGCGTGATTGCGACGGTATGTCGTTTTGGTCAGCGTAGGTATGCACGTTTACCTGTGTCTTTGTAGTTTGCGAAACTGCGTCCTTGCCCATTAAATGCGTGAGCAATACGGCAGCTTCATGCCGCGTCACAGGCGAATCCACATAGCTTTGCGAAATGTAGCTGCCCACCGTAGAAGGCGTAAGCACACCCCAATAAAGCAGGTAGCTTATCTCGCTCTTGTACTGAAAAGCGTACGGTGCAAGTATTTCCTCATATTTTTTATAAGCAAATTCCACGATTTCTTTGTTCACAGGGTCATTAAAGCCCATTATGCGCGAAGCGATAAGCAACGCCTGCCCTTTTGTGATAAGGTCTTCCGGGCGGAACTTGCCGTCGCCGTCGCCGAGCAAATAGCCCTTATCCGCCATTTCGGAGATGTACGGAATCGGCACCTCCGCCCAATGCCCCTCCGTATCCGTGAAACGAGAAGCCGCCGACACCATAGTCGAAGCCATTATAATGACCAACAATATCGGTAAAATTTTATTCCTCATAATAAATCCCCCTTTGAGTGTTATTTCCATAATAACATATTATTTGCAGATTTTCAACCCCACATTTGCCACCGCCCCATGTGAATCACAATGTGACAAAACACAACACAGATTGACAAAATACAACATTTATGGTATAATATATCACATAACAAATTTTCTTATAGGAGAACCACAAAATGGCACAAACAATCGTTCGGAATCACCTTGACGCTATCGGAAAGAGGGTGATATAATGGGGGGTGGAATCAGTGATTTATTCACAGGCACATATGGCGCAATGGCATACGCTCGCGACAAAATAGCCGCCGGCGAAGGCACAGATGTAGCTTCATTGGTATACCAAGATAAACTCTTCTATGATTCACGTATCGAACCCATAGACGCAAAGTCTATAATGAAAGATTTCGGTATGGAAATGTCCGATGCTGAAATTGATAGGTTACTAATCTCCATGAACAAATATGGTATTATAACCAAAGAGAACATTGCACTTATGATAGCAACAATGGGTCACGAGAGCGGAATGGGTAAATATATGCTGGAATTAGGCACTCCCAAAGATTTTGAAGGAAGGGGATATTCGTACGAAACAAGGGGCGCAGGTTATATCCAAATAACGCACGACTATAATCATAATGCTTTTCTCGAAGACATGGGTGATGGCGATATGAACAAATACAAGACAAAAGATGGTAAGTCTTATGATAAAAACAACACTGCTCAATATATCGCAGATAATTATTCAATAGAAGCAGCAGCGTGGGTTTGGTCAGGAGGCAACGGAAAATTCAGAAATATAAATGCCTATGTTAATCGATATGGTTCAAGTAAAACAATATTTTTGATGACTCAATACATGATAAATGGTTTCCCTGAGGGATCTGGAAAAGATATGGTTTATGCACGAGAGACCGGAAACTATACTATAAAGGACGACAGGATTTATATCCGAGAAAATAGCTATCCTTTGCCGCAAGGTTGGCAGGATCGTTCCGACAAATACGATAAAATTATGGAATGGATAAATAATTAGACTATAAAAAGCGAAACACTCTCGCACTAATAGAATTTTGTTTAGTGTGAGAGTTCAGTACATACAAAAACTCCTACGTGAAAGGACGCCCTCGTGAAAAAATACATCGCACTCTGCACGGCAATAGCAATCGTGCTATCAATTTTGCAAAGCTGCACTGCTACTGACTCCAATGCAAGCGCACAAACTAAGAATGAGAATTACACAATCTCTGTTATACAAAAGGAATATGATGAATTTAGTAACTATTTTGTCCCGTACATTTGCTATATGAACAACGACGTATTACAACATAAAATTAACCAAAGCATCCAAGGAATATATACCCAAGAATTTCTTGATACACTTTACACCTTTGAAGTGCCGAGAAATGAGAAGAACGCGCAATACGGTTGGAGAGATGCGGTTCCGAGTTTCACGCTGCACACCGATAGATATTTGTCCGTAAACAACTCCTATACTTGGATTGATAACGGAAGACCGTCAACTTCTCACCTGTTCTTCGACTTCTATTACACCATAGATATGTCCACGGGTGAGGTTGTCTACTTGAGTGACCTAGTAAACGTTAACGATGATTTTATAGATTTTATCAAAAACAGCGGGAAAATATACGATTCATCACTTTATTATACCCAGGCGATGAATGAAGAGGGTGTAGAAAAATCTTTAGCTATCACTAACGGAGTGTTAAACGGACTGAGTGTTGACTATGTAAAAGAACTGCTCGCGCAATGCGACCTCGACATTGGGTCGGTGCTGGAGGAGTACAACAAAAAATGCTCATTTTATCTAATTCCGGGATATTTGGCAATATATGGAATATACAAGCGAGAATGGGATGAAACCATCTACATCAACCTCAACGACATAGAAGAATTCCTAAAAGTCGACAAATGGTAACACCACCCAAGCCGCACAAACGTGTGGCTTTTTTCGTGCGATAAAACCCATCAACATGTGAATCACAATGCGACAAAACAGAACATACGTTGACAAATTACAACATTTATGGTATAATATATCACATTACAGCAACATCAAACGAAACGGAGGTCAAATGACAAACATCGCAGAAAAAGCGTACAACGTATTTAATTCCGAGCTAACGCAAGGCGCACAATTCAGTGACACGCACGAATTTCCCATTCTGCAAAGGTGCGCGGCAGTCCCAAACAGACTGCTGCCCATCGACAGAGCGGCGCGCACGCAGGATTTCGCGCAATGGATTCACTTCTACCTGCACGACTGCAAGTTCGAGTGCGTGTGGAACAAACCTAAGCAATACGAAAACTTGCTATGCCGATTCGAGGGCGTAATATCGCCTGACTTCAGCCTATACCGCGACATGCCGCTGGCTATGCAGATATACAACACATATCGCAGCCGCGTATTAGCATATTGGCTGCAAAGCAAAGGGCAAAACGTAATCCCCAACATTCGTTGGGGCGACGAGCGCACCTACGCCTTTGCATTCGAGGGCATACCCCAAGGCTGCACGCAAAACCGCTCGCCACTGGCGAGCTGCGTGCCTGACGGGCTGCACGGTCGCTGTAAGCACCTACGGCAGCTTGCGTGACAAAGCCAACCTATTTTATTTCATAGGAGGGCTGTACAAAATGGCAGAAACAATCTCCCCCGAAACAATCGTAGTCTACAGCACAGCCCCCGACTACATTTTTGACCCAATCAAGGACGCAGGAATACAGGTAATTTCGTTCCCTAACTTCCTTGACACTCTAAGAAAGCCGGTGATATAATGTGAGGTGGAATCAGCGGACTGTTCAAAGGCACATTCGGCGCAAAAGAAACTGCACACATCACAACTGCGCTCGGCAAAGGCATTGATGCTAACTATAACCCCACAGGCAAAAACTCAGAAAATGTTAATAGAGTGACTGTTGTTTCGCTGGGAGTTTCTGTTGGTCTTGGAGTGTATGGCGGAGGAAATATACAACTTGTAAAAGATAGTCAGGGTAACACAGCATTGGTTTTGGGCGGAAGTATAGGAGGGGGGTCGGAGGCTCTGCAGGCGTCACAATATGTCAATTTGAGGATATGACACTAGATGACTATTTGAACCCATCATATACTTCTGTATCAATAGGTGGCGGTGGTGGTCCTTTGTTAGGAAGTATTGAAATAGTGGGCAAACATACTGGGACTAGCGGAGTTATCTCGCCAAAATCTTTAATCCCCAAGTCCTTAAATCCAAAATACGATATTGGATTTTACGGAACTGTTAACGGAGGGATAGTCCTATGGAGAAGTGATAAAAAGAAAGAGCGAAATATTCTCAATAAAGTGTATATACCCCCTTAATCTTAATTAAGGGGGTATATACGAACGAAAGTGACGGTAAATTCAACAATGATAACTTTGAGAATAAATTGCACAAAAGGTGAATTTGTTAATTATATAAAATCCCACACAATCCCCTTCAAAAACACATGGTTTTACGGGGTGTCAGGCTTTGACTTCAAAAGAACCAAAATACAAAGCTCGTTTGAAGAAAACAGCTTCACACTCCACCTCAACAAAAGCGCAGGCGATATATTTGCCCCGGGCGCAATTGCGCCAAAATCCTTCTGGGGCGAAATAAACGAATGCAGCGACGGCATTGTGGTTGTAGGCTATTTTGAATACACAAGGTTTGCGCGAATAAGTCCGTTGCTACCATCTCTTGGTTTTTTGGCTATGGCATTATTCAATGATGGGTTTAACTACATCTTCTTCAGGGATTTAGGCTTTTTCCTAATTCCATGTATTGCGTCCGCGCTGTTTTTTTATTGCTCAACAAAGCTTTATTCATTGGCGTTCAAGAAAGAGTACAATAAAATCGCGGACTTCTTAAACGAGGTGGCTGATTTTTATTCGGGAGCGTAACGCAAAGGGGTTAACGATGCTTACATACAAAATAAACTGCACCAAAGCCGAATTCATTAGTTACGTCAAAGCCCGCACCCTCCCTTTCGAGGACACATGGACGTACGGCTTTTTCGGCTGAGGCTACGACCAAAACAGCATACGCTCGACATTCGACCGCGACAAATTCGTCCTACACCGAAACAGAACGCCGGAGGAGAACTCCGGCCGCGGATGCTTTGTGCCGTGGTCATTTTACGGCGAAATAAGTGAGTCCAATGGCTTCATTATTGTTTCAGGGAAGCGCAAGCTGACAAAACTGTCGCGCATACACTATGCTCTTTTCCTTTGCTTCTATTTTTGCTTCACCATGCTTATAAGCACATCAAGCGGCGGCATAGCAAATATCCCAATCCCCATAGCACTGTTTGACATTCTGTTGCTAATATTTATTTGCGGACTGTATGCCTATGATTGCATCATTTGGAAGAAGGAGCACATCATAATCATTGACTTCCTGCAAGGCGTAGCTGACATGTATAGTTGACACATTTTAGAAACGGGCGGAGTAAAGCCCCGCCACTACCTAAATTCTATATGCAATTCTTTTCCAAGCCCTTCGGCGATTTTCTTCAAGAAGCCTATCGAGGGATTGTAATTGCCGCTCTCCAAGCGGCTGATGTTGCTTTGTTTGATTCCGGTTCGTTCGGCGAGTTCTTTTTGAGTTAAATTTAATTCGTTTCGGGCGATGATTACTTGTTTTATAATCTCGTATTCGGATTCTAAGGCTTTATACTCTTTTGCAAATTCAGGATTTTTCAGTTGTTCCTCTAAATGTTGTTCCAGCGTCATAATGATTGCCTCCTGTCATAATCTTGTTTATAGCGCATAGCTTTTTCGATCTCATTTTTTGGCGTTTTTTGTGTTTTCTTTATAAAACCATTCGTTAAAATGATTTTATTCCCAACATAAAAGAAATAAAACACTCGTGAAATATCAATTCCTAATTTTATTCTAAGCTCAAATATGCCGTCTTGAATAGGCTTAGAGTATGGTTCTCTAAGTTGGTTCCCCATCCCTTGCAGTATTTCCAGTTCCTTGAAAGCTTTTGCCCTCATTTTAGAGGACAGCCCATTTATAAACTCATATGCGGGTTTATATCCGTTTTCCAATTCATAGTATTCCACAGACCACATAAGCAATCCTCATTTGTATTATTCCCTTGTTATGGATTAATTATACCATATATGATATATAAAGTCAACCCCCAATTCCTCATTCCTCATTCCTAATTCCTCACTACCCAACGCCACCACGCATATTATATAATAAAACCCTATTTCTATAAACCTATATTGGTTCACACAGTCAATCGCGTTTCATTCCTCGACTATATTCGTTTGATAAACGCCGATAGAATCAAAGAAACGCGATTGACTTGCTCACAGTTTTAAACTGTGCTGAGTATATAAATGTTTTACGGAGGGAAAAGATGGATTATTATATAATAGCGTTTAGTTCGATAACCTTTGCTATGAGATTGAAAAATCACTTTAAATATGAAGGCGATTTTGTGGCGGTTATTCATACGCCGCGGTCGCTTGGATTAAACGGCTGCTCGTATTCGGTTAAAGTTCGCAAGGATAAGCTGAACGCTGTGCTTAAAGCGTGCCAACAAATCGGTATTACGCCTAAGCGTACGTTCCGTATGCGCGGCAACGAGTATTACGAGGTGTAGGCGATGGTATACCTTGACAACGCCGCGACAACCTTGATAAAGCCGCAATGCGTCTATGAAGCGTTAAGCGATTGTATGTACAATTATATGGCGAACGCAGGCAGAGGTTCGCACAGCGCGTCAATGCGCGCCGCCGAAACATGCTTCAACCTAAGAGAGAGCTTGGCCGCTCTCTTTAACATAAGCGACAGCTCCCGAATCATTTTTACATCAAACTGCACTGAAGCGCTAAACCTTGCAATCAACGGAATCATCAAAAAGTCGAAGAATCCGCACGTAGTCATCACAGGCATGGAGCATAACTCCGTCATACGCCCGATAGTCGGCGCAGGTGCGCGATATTCCGTAGCAAAAGCAGACAACAACGGCGAGGTCAAGGCGGCGACAATAGGCAGCTGTATCACAGACGACACATGCCTTGTAGTTGCGACGCACGCTTCCAATGTGACAGGCACGATAAACAACATAAAAGCGATAGGCAAAACGGTACGCTCGCTCGGCATACCTTTTTTAGTGGACGCTGCACAAACAGCAGGGATTCTGCCGATTGACGTTGACGATATGTGCATCGACATGCTTGCATTCCCGGGACACAAAGGCTTGTTCGGCCCTACAGGCACAGGTGGATTGTACATCGGCGAGGGCATGGACTTGATTCCGCTAAAATTCGGCGGCACAGGCAGCTACTCCGAAAGCCTGGAGCAGCCTGACTTTTTACCTGACAGATACGAAAGCGGCACGCTTAACACCCTGGGCATAGCGGGGCTTAACGCAGGCGTCCAGTATATCCTGCAAAATTCGCGGCGCGGAATGTACGAGCATGAAGCTCCGCTTATCCGATATTTCGAGAGCAAGCTCAAAGAGATTCACGGCATACGATTACTCGGCGGCTCAAACAGAGTAGGCGTGTTCGCGATAGATTTAATCGGCAGGGACAGCGCAGACACTGCGCAGTTATTGTCCGATAAATACGACATAGCAACACGCGGCGGAATGCACTGTAGCGTGCTTGCGCACACCACACTAGGCACAGTAAAATACGGAATACTCCGAGCAAGCATATCGTCGCTCACGACAAAGGAAGACATCGACTACTTCCTCAAATGTATAAAAACTTTATAAGGGGGCATTTTATGTAATAATTTTGTAACAAAAATTTAACACAATTGTAATATAGTCAATCGCGTTTCAATCAATAACAATAGAAGTGCGATAAATGCAGATGTAATCAAAGAAACGCGATTGACTAGCAGACAGTTTTAAAGTTAATTGACTATCTGCTACATGCTAAAATACACTCGACAAGACCATTATAATATGATAGAATAAATACACATAGGGGCGAACAGCGTTCGCCCGATTGCCGATTTAGAAATACATTGTGAGTGGGTGATATATTGGAGCTAATTGACATATTCATGAGCAATATTGCTACCACCCTGCTGTATATGCGTCTGGCTGACTATCTTGATATTGCTATTGTGGCGTACGTTATCTTTCAGCTGATAAGGTTTGTAAAGAAATCGCGTGCGGCGCAGCTGCTCAAGGGCATAGTCATTATTTTGCTGCTTTTATTCGTGAGCGAGTGGTTCAAGCTTATAATGGTGAACTACATATTGATTAATGCTGTGCAGGTTGGGCTTATCGCGGTCATCGTGCTGTTCCAGCCTGAGTTTAGGCGCGCGCTTGAACAGATGGGCAGGAGCAAAATCGGCGGAATAGTAAACTTTACCGAGGTAAAGGTGAAGGATGAGGAAGTGCAGCATAACTGCCGCGCTATCGCCGACGCTGTTGCGGAATTGTCGCGCGAAAAGCTAGGCTGCCTAATCATAATCGAGCGCAGGACTAAGCTTGACGACATAGCCTCCACAGGTATACTCACCGACGCTTGCATAAGCAAGGAGCTGCTGCTTAACATATTCATCAAGGATACGCCGCTGCATGACGGAGCTGTTGTTGTGCAGGACTTGCGCATTAAGGCAGCCGCCTGCATACTCCCCCTCACGCAGAATAATCAGCTTGACAGCCAATTGGGTACGCGTCACCGTGCCGCTATCGGGATGAGCGAAAGTGCGGACTGTATCTGCATAATCACATCGGAGGAAACAGGCACAATCTCCATAGCCCTAGACGGCAATCTCACGCGCCACCTCACGCCCGACGTACTCTACAAACGCATATATCAAATGTTGAAGCCTGTCGAAAAAAAGCACGTACGCCGCCCAAGGCAGAAGAAAAGCGGAAAGAGTGAGCAAGCATGAAGAAATATTTCTTAGATGATTTAGGGATAAAGATACTGTCTGTAGTGCTTGCGATAGGCTTATGGTTCTACCTCTCCATCATACTCGACCCCGAAACGGAGCGAGTTATCCGAGGCGTGCATGTTTACTACACCAACACGCTTGAAATCACCAACCGCAACTTAGTGATAATTCGCAAGGATGAGAATCTCTCCACTGACATAACGATTAAAGGCAGCCGCAACAAGGTACATCGCATTATCGCGGACGACATACGTGCGAACGTTGACCTTGCAGTATGCAACGCCCCGGGAATATACGACCTAAAGGTAGGCGCGATACTTGTTCCAAGCAGCCCTGACATAGCCGTGACTGCGATAAGCCCAGGCTCATTCACGCTTGAGCTTGAAACAAAGGTGACAAAAACCCTGCCAATAGAGGTTAAAACCGAAGGCGAGCTAGGAAGCGAATACATCATCGGCGAGAAAACTCAATCCGAAAGCCAAGTCAAAGTCGAAGGCCCCCAATCATACGTCGACGCAATTGACCACGCCGTAATCACAGTAGATATAGGCAACAAAGTTGACGACATAGTTGAAAAAGCCGAGATTGACTTCATAAACGCAAGCGGAGCCGAGGTTGACAAGGGCATGATTCAATCAGGCATAGAAAGCGTCGAGATAAAGTATCAGGTGCTTAAAAAGAAAAAAGTGCCGATTGAGATAGTCTATTCGCCCAAGCAAGGCAAGGACTTCAAAACGACCGAAGAAGAAATAGACGGCGAGATTGTTGAAACATCTGAAACACTGTCGTTCTCATACAACCCGATTATTTTAGGCAACCAAGAGGTGACAATCCTAGGGCCAAAAGCGTTAATCGATTCCATCACCAAGGTAAGCACCAAGAAGATAGAAGCCAACACATACCTAGAGGGCGCAACCTTCAACACCCCCCTAGATCTGCCTGAAAATGTAACGACAGAGCAAGGCGACTGGGAAAATGTAACAATTCAAATGCAAAGGATTTACGATTAGGCAATACAACAAAAATAGCAGGGGCGCGCTATCCACGCGTCCTTTTAAATAGGAGGAAAAACATGGGCAAGTATTTTGGAACAGACGGCGTTAGAGGTATCGCCAACCAAAACCTCACAGCAGAGCTTGCATATAGATTAGGCGTAGCAGGCGCGTATGTACTCACGAAGCATTATGATAAATCCAAGTTGGTGATAGGCAAGGACACGCGGCTATCCTGCGATATGCTGCAATCGGCAATGGCGGCAGGGATACTCTCTGTCGGCGCAGACATATTGTACGCGGGAGTTGTACCTACGCCTGCCGTATCATTCTTGACGCGGCTACACCAAGCGGAAGCAGGAGTTGTAATATCTGCGTCCCATAATCCATGTGAACAAAACGGCATTAAGTTTTTCAACAAAAGCGGCAACAAGTTAAGCGACGATATAGAAGAAGAGATAGAATACTACATAGATAACATAAGCGAAGTTCCGCTTGCTTCCCCCTTCGACATAGGGCATTGCAAGGACGTGGACATAAGCCCTTACCTCGACTTCCTCTGCGAATGCGCAAGCGGCAGCCTTGAAGGTATGCGCATTGCGCTGGATTGCGCAAACGGCGCAGCATATGCCATTGCCCCTGCTGTATTCAAGCGTCTGGGCGCGGACATAACCTGTATTAACACAACTCCCGACGGTGCAAATATAAACAAAGACTGCGGCTCTACGCATATGGGCGGCTTGTGTGAGCTTGTGAAAAGCGGTGGTTACGACATGGGCTTCGCATTCGACGGCGACTGCGACCGCGCACTATGCGTAGACGAAAACGGCGAAATAGTCGACGGCGACAAAATCATGCTGATTATCGCCGACGACCTAAAGAAACAAGGCAAGCTTAACCACAACACAATCGTAGCCACAGTTATGAGCAACCTAGGCATGTTCAAAGCCGCCGAAAAGATGGGAATCAACATACTGAAAACCCCTGTCGGCGACAAATACGTCCTGCAAGAAATGCAGCAAGGCGGCTATTCCGTAGGCGGTGAGCAATCCGGCCACATAATCCTGCCGCACTTCTCTGTAACAGGCGACGGCACACTAACCGCCCTCTGCATAGCCGAAATTGCCCGCGGCAAAAAAGTAAGCCACATGGCAAAAATAATGACAGTCTACCCACAAATCCTAGTAAACGTCCGCGACGTAGACGAAAGCCGCCTATCCGCCCCCGAAGTCGTAGACGAGATAAAGCGCATAGAAGAAATCCTAGACGGAAACGGCAGGCTGCTAATCCGAAAATCTGGCACAGAACCACTAATTCGCATAATGATAGAAGGGGAAGACCAAGACACAATAAAATCCTACGCAAACTTACTTGCGGATAAAATAAAAAACTAAAGAGGATACTATGGTAATTTCAAAGCGTTCAAAGCAGCTTTATGATGAAATCGCACAAGGGTGGAACACATGGGATTCGCAGTCGGTGACTGCGCATGTGCTAATGCCCGAACGGCTTAGGGTCAACCTAAGCTTTTTCGTGCCGCACCTTAACAGGTACTGCTACAACATAGGCTGGGACGAGGTTGTAACATTCGGCGAGCATTCGCTGGACGGCAGCTACAGCGAGGTTATTGTATCAATTGAAGGCGGTGAGTACAAGGTGGAAGCGACTGCCTGCAAGGATTCGCTCTGCATGAAGGTTACGCCTATTAAAGCAAGGTTTGGCATGTGCGTTGCACTTGAAGCAGGGGAACTGTTCTCGCGAAAGATGTCGTTTTCGTATGAGGGCGACAATGCGGTGGCAAAAACAGGTGACAAGCAATTTACTTTACGCGTAGTGAATGGTTGCGATAAGCCTACGTGGAATCCTGTAACTGCACCGCATGTGTACGGAGCTGCTGACAAGGCAGTTTACTTTACAGTCAACAGCAGCGCGAACGAAGTCGAAATCGACAAAATGCTAGTGGATTCGCGTGAGAAGTGGCTCGAAAGCACAATCACTGCCAAAGGCGACCTAGGCGAGGCGTTGTCTGCAATGCGCCGCAGTCTGCTGTGGAACAAAGTCTACGACTTCACCAACGACAGAGTTGTCACCCCCGTAAGCCGCAACTGGTGCAAACGCCCCTCCGGCTTCGGCGACTATGTATTATTCGGCTGGGACACATTCTTTGCTGCACTGCAATACGGCCTGCTCGACAAAAACCACGCCTACTCCACATTCTTCTCCATCATGGAAGAGGTAACCCCCGAAGGTATGATTCCCAACCTAGGCGGCGGCAGAGGCCCAAGCCGCGACCGCAGCGAGCCCCAAGTCGGCGCAATGGTTGCGTGGAAGCTGTACCTACAATACGGCGACAAATGGTTTATCGAAGAATGTTTCAACGGCTTACTCGAGTGGAATCGCTGGCGCTTCCGCGAGCGCGACTTCAATGGCGACGGCCTGTTGGAGCTTGCCTCCACCCCGTGGGAATTTGAACCCACCGACGAAGCGTGGAACTGCGACGAATGCGCCGCGCGCATAGGCGCACAATGGGAAAGCGGCATAGACAACTCGCCGATGTGGGACAGAGCAGTCTTCAACGAAAAGCTGCACTGCCTAGAATTATCCTACGCAGGCTTAAACTGCCTAATGGTAATGGACTGCGAAATCCTGGAAAAAATGGCGACACTCCTAGGCAAAGAGGACGAACGCAAGGAGCTAGAATCCCGCCGCGTAACCCTAGCCGAAAAAATCAACCGCGAGCTATGGGACGACAGCGTAAAGTGCTACATGAACAAGCACTGGAACGGCGAGTTCGACCCCACCCTATCCCTCACCCACTTCTACGCCCTAACCGCAGGCATAGCTGACAAGGAACGCGAAAACCACCTAATCAACGACCACCTCTTAAACGAAAACGAATTCTGGGGCGACTATGTAATCCCCAACATAGCGCGCTGCGACGCAACCTTCCCCGAGCAAGACTACTGGCGCGGACGCATATGGGCACCCACCAACTTCATCGCAGCCGAAGGCATAATGCGCACAGGTCGCATGGATATATGGCGCGAGGTAGTACGCCGCGGCTACAATCTCTTCATCAAGTGTTGGAAAGAGCACGGCGCAGTAGGCGAAAACTACAACGCCATCACAGCCGAAAGCGCAAGCGACAAATTCTACCACTGGGGCGCACTAATGGTCTACATGGCAGTATCCACAATCCGCAACTTCAACGAGTGGACGGACACCACCGAAACCTACGACAAGCCCGATTGGCTGGAAGAAATCCGCTTCCCTAAGCAAAAGTAACAAAAACGCCCAAAGCAGCGGGATAATCCCGCTGCAAATTTTTTTAAAAAAACACTTGCATTTTATTTAAAAGTATGCTATTATATAAAAGCCGACAGAAAAGCGGCAAAAATCGAATAAGTGCTTGTAGCTCAGCGGATAGAGTGACTGACTACGAATCAGTAGGTCGCAGGTTCAAATCCTGCCAGGCACGCCAAAGATATTGTAACACAAATAAAACCTATTAGCAAGTATTAGGTTTTATTTGTGTTTATTTTTTTGTTGACAAAATCAAATAAATAGAATATAATAGAACTGTGGTAATAAAACTTGAAACGAATGGAGGGCAATGTATGTATTCTGCACTTGAATTATCTAAGTATATAGTAACAAAGTGTTATAACGATGGTTGCCCAATTAGCAACTTGCAACTTCAGAAGATTTTGTATTATATACAAAAGGATTTCTTAGAGCGAAATGAACAGGCCTTTTCTGATGACATCGAAGCATGGCAGTTTGGTCCGGTTGTACCGAATGTATATTATCATTTCTCTGGTCACGGAGCTATGCCTATTTCTACAAAGTATGATAACGTTCAAATTTTAGATAATCGCATAGATTGTATTATAGAGGAAAAACGAGAATTAAATCCATGGGATATGGTGAAGGATACTCATAAACAAAATGGTGCATGGGCTAAAATTTACGATGAAGGTCGTGGAAACCACGGAGTAATTCCTCTGTATTTAATAAAAAAATTGGGGTAATTTTTATGCTGTGGAATGACGAACAAAAGCATAGAGAAGAATTAAAGAAAATTTTATATGAGTTAAGTGAGACCCAAGATGCACTATCGAATAAAAGCGATCGTGCATCTTTTTATCGAAGACTAGAAAATCTATATTATTCCAAAGATAAGAATAAAGAGTTTCGGCATTTCTATTCCGATATATTTGTTGTATTGACCGACATCAAGCAAGGAGATAAGATTGGTAATACAGATATTCTTGGACAAAATCTATTACTAATTATAAGTGGTTATCGACCATTGAATAAAGAAACTAATGGGGAATTGATAGATATAAGTGATAACCTAAAGAAGTTATATGACCATGTAAGCCTTGAATTGGCAAGATTAACATATTGGGACAAGGTGGAAAGGGAGCTTTTGAAGGATGATAGTTTGGACGATGTAAAGTCTCAAATTAATTCATTCAATAGTGAGGCGCGAAAGCTTAAGCAAGATATTAAAGGTGTGGACGATAAATTAAGAAGCTCACAAAAAGAGTATATTGCTATTCTGGGGATTTTTGCTGCTGTTGTATTAGCATTTACTGCCGGTATAGCTTTTTCAACTTCGGTGCTTGAAAATTTTCATCAATCATCTATTTATCGAGTGGCCTTTATTGTATTATTGATAGGTTTTGTTATTATCAATATGCTTTTTGGCTTATTTTACTACATAGATAGGTTGGTAAGGAAAGCTGATGAACCAAAGCTAAAGCCATTTATATTCACTAATGCAATTATACTCATTATGTTTGTTTTGATACTTATTTCATGGAAACTACATATAGTTGAAAGCAGGAATAATGATTATTTAACAGAACAAAATTATTGGTACGAAGTACAAATAGATTTTGAATAAATAATCTGGCTGCTCATAACCCTATACGCATAGTTCCTACAGCTCATCCAGCACCTCCTTCAAACCCTCCCCCAAATTTATCGTCGTGTACGACTGTGGCACAGTCCCCACGATAATCGTCTGCGCAAGCGGCAGCGACGTCGTAATGTTCGTCGTAATGCTCCCTATCGGGAACAACATCGTCACGCTGCTTATTAAATCCAGCTGAATTTCATGCTTTGTCTGATTTATTCCCGCGTCAGAGAAGCTGTCCGAAAAATCAACATTAATAGAACCGACAGCCAATAGCTTAATCGGTATCTTGAAGCCTCTGTTAGAGAATATTTCATTATTAAACAAACTGCCTATTGGTATGTAAATGTCGTCTGCCGTGATGTTGCTCATTTTATTTTGTATCGCTTCAACAAGCTGCGCCTTTAAAATATTAAGCTGGACTACGTTTGCGACCACGCCTGTGATGTTGCCTTTGTCATCCTTGGCTATGGTGTAGAATTTGTTGTAGTCCAGCTGTCCGTCGAGTATTTTTTCGGCAAGTGCTTGATTTACCGAAAGGTTGATTATCTCCTGCGCCTCGGATTCGGCAAGGGAAGCGGCAATCGGAATAAGCCTGCTTGTCACTGTATTAAACAGCCACAACAATAAAATAAACACAGCGGCAACTACAATAACCGCACGCAGCTTCCCATTCCTGCTGCGCATACCATAGCGCATACGCGGCAGCACTCTTCTCATAAACCGTTTCATTTTTATAGTCCTTATGTAAATTTACGCCAATACGATTATACAACAAAGGAGCCGGAGTTATTCCGGCGTCCTTTCGCGTGTGTACGCTATATGCTATAAAGCTCACGCTTTATATATACTTAAAATTGGTTTTGCATTAACTTGCTCTCGGCTTGTTGGATCATTTTCTTAACCATTTGACCGCCAACGCTGCCTGCTTGTCTGGAAGTTAAGTCGCCGTTGTAGCCGTTCTTTAGGTTAACGCCTACTTCAGAAGCTGCCTCCATTTTGAACTTGTTTAATGCTTCCTTAGCCTCAGGTACTAAAACTCTGTTGCTTCCGTAATTATTAGATGCCACGATGTATCTCTCCTTTGTATAATTTGATATTATCCAGATACACCATATCGTACATTGCATATACGATACGCTGTATCGTGTTTATATTCTTTGTCGTAACAGCTTTTATATACTGGAAATATATGCAATGTGACTTATTCTAAAGAAAAATTTAATGCAATAGTTACAAATGATTCCAAAAAAGTAAAATAATACTTTTTAGTTATACTCCATGCCCTCTTCGTACGATGGGATTATTATTTTGCCTAGTTCTAATTTTGATATACTTACTTCGTAGGCGGTCTTTAAGGTGATGGATTCATCATCGCCCTTCTTTTGATAGTCGCGGCTTTGCACTCTGCCCCATATCACTAGGTTGTCGCCTACATTCAGCTTGCCTACATAGCGCGCGTTTCTGCCCCAGGCTATACATGGGATGTAATCAGATTTTTTGTATGTGCGGTTAACAGCAAGCAGTATGTCCGCGATTTCACGATTCAGCGGCGTTGTGCGATATACAGGCTCTTTGCATACGAAACCGTTTAAGTAAATGTTGTTTACGCTTTTTTCCGAAAGCTCGGTGAGCGGAAGTATGTCTTTTGCGAATACTGTGAGTATAAGCTTGTTGCCTTCCGGCGCGAAATTGTTGTAGGAACGATACTGCCCTGTGATGTAGAGCAGGCTTCCGATTTTATACTCCTGCCCCATAAGCAGACGCTCGCTCGCCGTAACCATTATATAATCCGAAACATCGCTCAGGCGAGGCACCTTTAGCATGAAAGAGAAAAACGATTCGCCGTACACTTCATGGTTAAAGGTCATCTCACTTGTAACTGTTCCCGCAACCTCAACTTTATTATTTGTCCCTAAATCTTGCAACATATTTATACACTCCTATATCTTAGGTTAATTAATCTTTCATACCAATGTCATGCCGAGCCTTGATATATATAATTCTATGCCATAATATGGAAAATAGAACTGGAAAACGACTAAAAACTAATGGTGAAGGGTGAAAGACTAATAAAACGCGCGAAGCGCGTTTCTTCAACAGCCCTTCACCATTAGTTTTTAGTTTTTAGTCGCATTTTATTTTTTAGTGTGGTATAATAAATTATATTTATATATGGGGGTTGTTTATGATAAATCAAAAGGATAGGGATATACTGCGCGCGCTTGCGACTGATGTCGCGGAAATTGCCGCGCTGCCGATTCAGGCGGAAATTGTTGAGCTGTGGAAGCGGATTAATGCGTTAAAGCCTGTGCGGCCGATGGTTATGCTTGACCAATTGCCGTGGGGTGAGCTTGAAGCGAAGTGCGATTATCTTGTGCTGCAATGCGAGAACAAGGACTTGCATTGGGTCGAGGGTTCGCTGCGCCGCACTATTTTTAAGTGGCGCAATTTTTCGGGCGATATGGTTGTGCGCCCGTACTTTGAGATAACCAAGGCGATACGCAATCGCAACGAGGTTAATTTCGTGGATGAGAGCATTAAGACTTTCGATGCGCGCAACGACGTTGTGAGCCACGAATACCACGATACGCTGCCCGACGAGGAATCGCTCGAAAAGCTGCTGCTGCCCGATTTGTATCACGATGAGCAGGCGACAAAGGCTACTCACGACATGCTGCACGATATATTCGGCGATATCCTGCCGATACGCATAGGCGGCGTTGCAACTATGTTTATTCCGTGGGACGAGATATCGAAGTATCGCTCGGTTACTGCTGTGCTGTACGATATGCTTGACCGCCCCGAATTTGTGCATAAGACAGTGCGCAAGTTCGCAGACATGGCGTTTGAGCAAAAGCGGCAATTGATTGAGCTTGGCGCACTAACTGCCGCACCTGATTTGGTGCATTGCAGCGGCGCGCATTGCTATGATTTGCCAAGCGGTAATTATAATGAAGAAAAGCCTACTCCTGCCGATACGTGGGTTGCGGGAATGGCGCAGATGTTTTCGGCTGTGTCGCCCGATATGCACAATGAGTTCGAGATAGAGTACGCACTGCCCTATTACGCGGACTTCGGGCATGTGTACTACGGCTGCTGTGAGCCTTTAGATAGGAAAATAGAAATAATCAAGCGAATCAAAAACGTGCGCAAAATCTCAATGAGCCCGTGGGCAGACGTTGACAACGCAGCGCGCCAAATGGGCGACGCTTACGTTGTATCCAACAAGCCGAACCCCGCATTCTTAAGCGGAAGCACCTTCGACATCGACCTTGTGAAAAACGACATAAAGAAAACGATTGAAGCTTGCAATAAATACGGCACGCCTGTGGAGTTTATACTAAAGGACGTAAGCACCTGTATGTACGAGCCGCAGCGCATAATCGACTGGAACAACGCCGTAATGGACATCGTGCGCAAATGCGAATCCTAGGCGTAGACCCTGGGCTTGCGACCGTAGGCTTTGCCGTGCTCGATTACGAGGGGCGCAAGTATCGCCCTATCGAGTACGGCATAGTCGAAAGTCCGCCCAAGACCGACATGCACGTGCGCCTTAAAATGATATACGAAGACATGTGCTACATCATCGAGCGGTACAAGCCTGAGTGCATGGCGATTGAGGAATTGTTCTTCAACGACAACGCGAAAACTGCGATAATGGTAGGGCAGGCGCGTGGCGTGCTGCTGCTTTCAGGTGCGAACAATGGGCTTTCGGTGTACGAGTACACGCCGCTGCAAGTTAAGCAAGCCGTAACAGGTTATGGCAGGGCGGATAAGAAGCAGGTGCAGTATATGGTGAAGACGATTTTGAAATTGGCAGAAACGCCCAAGCCTGACGATACGGCGGACGCGATTGCTATTGCAATCTGCCACGGCTACGCGAGCAACAGCAAACGAGTGAATTTAAAATAGGAGGTATAGATGAAAGACTTTGTATTTTACACGCCGACGAATGTAATTTTTGGAAAAGACACGCATACTAAGGTTGGCGAGGTTGTAAAGTCTTATGGCTTTACAAAGGTTTTACTGCATTACGGCAAGGGCAGCGTTAAAAAATTTGGCATATACGACGCGGTAGTGCAGTCGCTTAACGCAGCGGGAGTTTCGTTCGTGGAATTGGGCGGAGTTGAGCCTAATCCGAAGCTGTCGCTTGTGCGCGAGGGCGTGAAGTTGTGCCGCGACAATGGCGTGCAGCTTGTGCTTGCAGTAGGCGGCGGCAGTGCGATTGACAGCGCGAAGTCGATTGCGGCAGGAGCTGTCGCAGATTGCGACCCGTGGCTGTTTAACTCGCGGCAGGCAGAGCCTGCGGCTGCGCTGCCTGTAGGCGTGGTGCTTACGCTTTCGGCTTCCGGCAGCGAGATGAGCCAATCCTGCGTTATCACCAACGATGAGATTGGGCTAAAGCGCGGATACAATTCGCCGTACAACCGTCCGCTGTTTGCGATATGCAACCCTGAGCTCACCTATACCGTGGACGCATACCAAACAGCGTGCGGCGTAGTTGACATAATGATGCACACGCTTGAGCGTTATTTCGGCGACTATCCGCCGACTGAGCTTACGGATAATATCGCCGAGGGCTTGCTGAAAGCCGTAATCAACGCAGGACGCGCCGCAATGCAAAATCCGCGCGACTACGACGCACGCGCCACTCTAATGTGGGCAGGCAGCCTGTCGCACAACGAGCTTACAGGTGCAGGCCGCAACTTCTTTTTCGTATGCCATCAGCTTGAGCATGAAATCAGCGGCTTCTACGACAACGTAGCACACGCCGCAGGATTATCCGTAGCGTTCCCTGCGTGGGCGAAGTATGTGTATAGGTACAATACTTTACGGTTCGCGCAGTATGCGAAAAATGTATGGGGCATATCGGGCGATAACGACGAGCAGCTTGCCCTAGAGGGCATATCGCGCACCGAGCAATTCTTCCGCGAGCTGCACATGCCCACGACAATGCGCGAGCTTGGCATACCCGAGTCCGCATTCGAGCCCATGGCCGAAAGCTGCACAAATCAAGGCAAACGCAAGCTTCCGTCCTACATCGAGCTAGACAAAGCCGAGATAGTCGACATCTTTAAGCTTGCAAATTAAAGGGGGCACACGCCCTCTTTTTTTACATAAAAGTATCTTGAAAAAATAGTAAAAAACTGAATAAAAATTGTCCAAATGAAACCGTTTTGTAACTTTTGAATGCTAAACTGAATATACAAGGTTAAAGTTACAAGAGGGATATTGTAACCATATAGAAAGGAAAATATTATGAAAAACTTAAAAAGGTACTTAGCGATTCTCCTATCTGTTTGCGTGCTGTCAGCATTCATGCCGATAAACAGCGTAGTTTTCGCCGACGAAGTTGACGAAGAATCTGCCGCTTTGCAAATAATCGACAAGGCTGAAGATGCGGCTGACGACACAATTGACGATACAACCATTGATGAAACCGAAGAATCGGAAGATGACACAACCAATGAAGAAGCCAACGAAGAAGAGAAAGTAGATGAAGAACTCTCCGACGAAGAGGAAGAAGTAATCGACAACGAATCTGACGATAAAAGCAACCATCAAGTAATCGAAGAAGAAACAGAAAAAGGATCAGACGAGGTAGCCGACGAAAAAGAATCCCTTGAAGCAGACGATGAAGAAGAAGCAGAAGAGGACCTTCCTGAAATGGGCATGGCTGCTCTAGGCATGACTCCGTTTGCGGCTGCAATTCCATCTACCTCCACCGTTACTGTAAATCACATTTACAAAGTTGTAAACACATTCGGAACAGGAAGCGGCAGCAACAAGAATCCGGTTGTTTCAACCGAAACAGTACCTGAAACTTTCGAGGATCAGGAAGTAGGAAGTGATTTCACCCCAACTGCAATAAGCAAAAGCCACGACTGTGATGAACCCTTTGTATTAAAAACCTCAATAACTAAACATCAAGTATCATCTGACACTAGCCAAAACGTAATCAACCTCGAATACGTTCATAACGTTTGTGAAGATTACGAATTCCAAGTTAAGATTACACATGAGTATTACGAGGGTTCAGTAACACCAGGCAATAAAAAAGGTACTTTTGAGCAAATCGTTCCTTTTAAAACTCAGAGGCCTTCTCCGTATCAATTTATAACTCCGATGGACTACCAAAGGCACGATAATGACGGAAAGACATACTCGCCATACTCATACCTGCAAAACGGCGGTTCAATAAGCGGTTCTTCTTCCTACTACGTATATGGCGGAGAAGAGTTTACAATACAGTATGTAATGAATTCTACAAAGTACGACTTTTACGTTGACCACTTTTTATATGAAGTTGAGAATGGCGTAGAGGTAAAAAAAGGATACTATCCTAACGGAAACCAAGGGTTTTATGGTATTCCTCTTAGCAACTTTGAAAATGGGGTTTTAAAGAATGTTATCAACAGCGCACAATACGTGGATGGCTCGAAAACTTATAAGAGAGTAACTGCCTTTCCGACTTCAATTGGTGATTTTGCAAAAACGCAATATGGATACGAGTTGGAAATCAGATATGTGTACGACCCAACACCCACTTACCCTGTGACAGTACATCATAAATACTATGATGTAACAAAAGTAGATGGTTCAGAAACTGCAAGAGAGGAAAACGAAGAACTAAAATCAACTGATAGCTTAACAGTTAAAAATGATAACGAAAGCATATCAATTTTAAATAAAACTAGTTATGGCTATGAATTACAAGGTACAATCCCAACAACTGCCAACAAGAACCAAGAAATAACAATCGAATACCACAAGGTAACGAACATATCTTCATACAGTGTTCCTGTAACCCATGAATTCTACGACGTAACAAACAACCACACAGGTGCTCTTGTTTCGAGAAATAAGGTTACAGCAAAGGGCAGCACTGATACTATTACAGGCCTGACAGACGGCAAAGAGTTTGAAATCACTTCCAAAGCGGACGCGGAATACAAGCTCGTAAACGTAACAACCAACAGCAAGGCGAAAAACACCGACACAAGCTTAACGCGCACTGCTGAAAAGGGCTTAGAGCTAACGGTTGTATATGAAAAAGTAATAACGCTTGCAGCACTTACGGCCGACGTGCTTGAAATCCACACATACCGCACGATCGACGCAAACCCTGCCGTAGGCACAACGAATCAAGTTGACAACTTCACAAGAACAGGCAAGGAAGTAGGCAAGCCCTTCACGGCAAACGCAATAAACAAAACAGGCTTCACATTACAGGGCGCTGAAGCTCAAACAGTAACAGTTGCAGAAAACGGCAATACCATAAACTTCCTCTACGTTAGAAACGTAGATACAACGCCTGCAACATCAACAAGCCCAAGCCCATCCGCTTCAACTAGCCCATCGCCTTCCCCTGAAGTAAGCGAAAGCCCAAGCCCATCGCCTTCTCCCTCGACGGAAGCAAGCGAAAGCCCTAGCCCCAGCCCATCGGCTTCAACTAGTCCTGCTCCTTCGCCCTCTGCTTCACCTGAAATAGTAGGTCCTACTGTAACAGAACAACCAGAAGCCACAGATGAACCAGAGCCGACAGACGAACCGAGAGATGAGCAGACAGACGAACCCACCAACGAACCTGCTCAACCAAGCGAAAGCCCAGCCCCAACAACACAAACACAAAACGAGCAGCCCACACAGCAACGCGCCGTTACACAAAACAACCGCGACCTCACGCTTCAACAAAACGACGACGGCACGGTAATGGTGCTTGACGAAAACGGCATACCTCTCGGTTACCTCGAGCTTCCCGAAGGCACAGCCCTTGAAGATTTCGACTTTGAAGAGTTCGACATCATGGACGGACTGATTCCGCTAGGCGGCCTTGAGTCCGAACCCGAGCCTGTACCCTACACAGGCGACAGCAGCAATGCTTCCTTCTACGCACTAGCCGGCCTAGTTTCGGTCGCAGGCGCATTCCTGCTAAAGCGCAAGCTTAACCAACAAAAATAAATTATCCTAGAATTAAAAATTCGCTAAGTTAGTTTCATTGCCTCATAAAAGAAGCAGCAATTGCCTGCTTCTTTTTGCTTTTATTTAAATACAATAAAACCCAATTTGTCACCATAATGTAACTTTTGGTTGCTATAATAAATATACAATAGCAGCACAACTGAACGGAGGTAATGTAAAATGAAAAAGGGATACAGATTTTTAGCGATGTTGCTGGTTATCAGCATGATAACTGCGCTTGTGCCTATATACATCTTGGCAGAAAATGGAGATGGCAGTGATTCCGAAACTTCAACTCAAGTGCAATTGGATTTATATATCGCTGTCAACGAGAATATTAAACTCGATTCCAAGGAAGTGAACATCGAGGACGTTAAGGTTATCAGCACAACGGATTCAACAAAAACAGAAGGCACGATTACTGTTGAAAACGTTACAGGTGCTGTAACGACGATTGACAAGGACGACCAAGGCAATCCTCGACCGAAAGAAACGCTAGCTCCTGCCGATTCAACAGCAACACCTGCCCCTGCTGTAATTGGGCAAACAGATGAAGGCACTGAAAACGAAGACGACCACGACAGTACAAAAACGGACTACCCGATAAATGATAAGCCGAACCAAGAGTTTAACAACGATACATGGGATAAAGGCTTGCAAGACATTGGCGGCAAGGAAAAGTATGATGAGCTTACAGCAAACGGCGCGGAAAAAATCTGGGAATCAAGCGATGTAAAAAACCCAACCTCCGGCGACGTAATTAAAGTTACACATACAATCGATGTTAAGGATAAACCCCTATACCTCGAAGAAAATTTAAAATTAACAATCGCAGCGGACAACGCTTGGATTGCATTTGTAAACGGCGTATACGTTGGGCAATCGGGCACTCTTAAAAATGAATACGACGGAAAAACAGAAGATGTAGGTAAGCTCAAGGAAGTATTCGGTGATTTATCGCAGAAATACGTAGACTGGGATAATTGGCAACAAATAGGAAGCAAAGATATAACCATAAAAGACAGTGCGTTGCTTGATAAGATAAAAAATGACGGCTTCATCAAGCTGGTAATTTATGCCGCTAATGAAAAATACGATACTACTGATTTGGTATGCAAAATTACCGACACAACCCATCAGCATGTTAAAGAATGCTATCACAAGCATAACGGCGACATCTCCTGCAACCCTGCATTCGTAATGTATGACTTATCCGGAATAAAGAAGGCGGTTCCCACACCCACACCGAGCTCATCTTCAACAGCAACACCTACGCCGACACCGAGTGCATCTTCATCGGCAACACCCACACCCACGCCGAGTGCGTCTACTTCGACTACGCCGTCCGAATCTCCCGAACCCACACCGAGTGAATCTCCAGAAGTAACTCCTTCCGACGAGCCGGCCGAATCGCCCTCTGCATCGCCGAGCGCATCTCCCACGCCTTCAAGACGCCCCACTCCTGCGCCTTCCTCGACGCCTGACATAACCGTACCTTCCATCACGGAAGAGCCTGAGGAATCATCAACCCCCGAAGAATCTACAACACCCGAGGAATCTTCCGAGCCGGAGGAATCCACATCCCCCGAACCTTCTCAAGAGCCTGCAACAGAGGAAAATACGCAACAACAGCAAAACGTTCAAACACAACGCACAGTTGAGCAAAACGGCAGAAGCTTCACCATAACACAAAATGAAAACGGCGACTTTGTAGTGCTAGACGAAAACGGAGTGCCGCTGGGTTACCTCGACCTGCCCGAAGGCACAAGCCTTGAGGACTTCGACTTCGAGGACTTCGACATCCTTGACGGACTAATCCCACTAGGCGGCCTTGAACCGGAAGTCCCCTACACAGGCGACAACAACAGAATGCTGTTATTCTCACTGCTAGGTCTTGCGTCAATAACAGGCGCAGTCGTTCTCAAAAGAAAGATGAGCAGCACAAAATAAATTTCAAGGGCGGACACCCCGCCCTTTTTATTTGCGCGCAAGCACCGTGGAAAATTTATGTTGACAAACGCGCAGCAATGTGCTATCATGGATAATGCAAGAAGAAGTCACACTTCTCACCGTACGGCAAGGGCTTTGCGGTTACTTAGGATAGCAATTTTGGTGTGGTGTGACGTCTTATGGCTTCACGCTTTTTTTATTTTTATGGAGGTGTTAACATTAGCAAGGATTTAATTATTAACGACAAGATTAGGGATAAGGAAGTGCGCCTGATAGACAGCGACGGTGCCGCTATCGGAATCGTGCCAATTAGGCAAGCGCAGGAAATGGCAATAAACAAAAACCTTGATTTAGTCAAAATTGCGCCGCAAGCGACTCCGCCCGTATGCAAAATCATGGACTACGGCAAATATCGCTTCGAGCTTACGAAAAAAGAAAAAGAGCAGCGCAAAAACCAAAAGATGGTAGTTGTTAAGGAAATTCGCCTAAGCAGCAACATCGACGAACACGACTTTAACACAAAGTTTAACCACGCCAAAAAGTTTATTTTAGACGGCGACAAGGTTAAAGTCAGCATACGCTTCCGCGGCCGCGAGATTACTCATGCCTCACTGGGCGAGCAGCTTCTCAAACGTTTCGGCGCGCAGCTCAACGACATCGCGATAATCGAAAAAATGCCCAAGCTTGAGGGCAAGAACATGTTCATGCATCTAACTCCCAGAGTGGAGAAACCCTAATTTTATGTAAAAGATAATTAAGCCTTGATTTCGCAAGGCACTTGTTAATGCGGCAACAAACGCAATCACAAATGCTCATCTAACGCTTTATCATACCTGCTTAGGTATTTTAAAAGATATATACAGAAGGAGATTCCCTGTAATGACCAAGTATAAGCTTAAGACACATAAGGGTGCCAAGAAAAGATTCAGAATCAATAAAAACGGTAAAATAAAGAGAGACCACGCTTTCCGAAGCCACATTCTTACTAAAAAATCAACCAAGCGCAAGAGAAACTACAGAAAAACCGATTACGTTGACCAAACCAACGCAAAGGCAATCAAGGCTTTAATGCCTTACAGCTAAAAAACGGCTTAGTTGAATTTACGATAATATTAAAGGAGAAAAGATATGGCAAGGATTAAAAGCGCTGTAGTTACACGCAAAAGACATAAGAAAATAATAAAGCTGGCAAAGGGCTTCCGCGGTTCACGCTCACGCTTGTTTAAAACGGCGAACGAAGCCGTAATGAAGTCATTGATGCACGCATACGTTGGCCGCCGCTTAAAGAAGCGCGACTTCCGCCAACTTTGGATAGCGCGTATCAACGCAGCGGCAAGAAACAACGGAATCAGCTACTCCCGTTTCATGAACGGCCTAAAGAGAGCTAACATCAACATCAACAGAAAAATGCTGTCCGAAATAGCAATCCACGACGCAGCAGCTTTCACGAAGCTAGTTGACGCAGCAAAAGCAGCCCTATAACCTGTAGGGGCGAACTGCGTTCGCCCGATTCCTACAACAAACCTAATGTGGTAAAAGGTGGTAAATTGGGCATATTCAATAGCGTACGTGTGGTTAGGAAAAAGCGTTTCACGCAAACGCAGGCGATAATACTAATGTTCGTGGCGGTGATTGCAATCGGCTCGGCGTTGCTTATGCTGCCGATTTCAGTCAAGGGCGCGCCTCTTTCCTTCATTAACGCGTTATTTACAGCAACCTCAGCGACCTGCGTTACAGGACTTGTTGTGGTTGATACTTATACAAAGTTTACATTTTTTGGGCAAGCGGTTATATTGCTGCTGATACAAATAGGCGGACTTGGCTTCATGACGATAGCCACGCTGTTTTCGCTTATGCTTCGGCGCACTATTTCGCTTAACACGCGTTTGCTCATCAAAGAAAGCATTAACAGCTATGACATGGAGGGCATAACCTTTTTGGCACGGCGCATTGTCGTTGTCGCGCTCGCGATAGAGCTTGTGGGCGGACTGCTGCTGTCAATTAGGTTTATCCCTTATTTTGGATTTTTCGGCGGGTTATGGAAGGGGCTTTTCCATTCGGTGTCGGCATTCTGCAACGCAGGATTCGACCTGATGGGGGAGTTTGCTCCATATTCCTCGCTTACTTATTTTGCTAAGGATTATCTTGTCAACTTTGTGATTATTGCCCTCATATTTTTGGGCGGTATCGGATTTTTGGTTATACTTGACGTGTCACGGTGCAGGAATTTCAAAAGTCTGCGGTTGCATTCCAAGCTCACTTTGTTCACTACAATGGCATTGATTTTGTTCGGCTTTGTGATGTTTTTCGTGTTCGAGTACAAGAATAATGCCACGATAGGCGAGATGAATTTTTTCGACAAGATTGTCGCGTCGCTGTTTCAATCCATTACGCCGCGTACGGCTGGATTTAACACGGTCGACTACGCTCTTACGACGGAGCGCACAAAGTTTATCACGCTGCTGCTTATGTTTATCGGAGGCTCGCCCGGCTCTACGGCAGGCGGCATAAAGACAGTCACAGTCTGCATTCTTTTGCTGTCCATCATCATGGTATCAAAGGGACGCGGCGAAGTGACAATATTCCACCGCCGCATATCGCACAACGCAGTTATGCGCGCGCAGGCTACAATTGTGATTGCGCTGCTCATAGTTATCGTCGCGACAATAATGCTGCTGTTCGGCACATATTCGCCGTTCTTGGACGTTGCGTTCGAGGTAGTGAGCGCGTTCGGCACAGTTGGACTATCGGTCGGCGTAACAGCTACACTTTCGCTGTACGGCAAAATCATTATGATAATACTGATGTTTTTCGGGCGCATAGGCGTGTTGTCGATGACGCTTGCATTCACCGAGCGGCTCAACAAGCCGTACAAGAACAAGATAAAATACCCCGAGGAAAAGATTCTGGTTGGTTAAGGTATAGATATGAAATCATTTGTTGTAATTGGGTTGGGACGGTTTGGCACGTCGGTTGCGATTGAGCTGTATCAGCTTGGCAACGAAGTGCTTGCGATAGACAAGGACGAAGAACGTGTGCAGGAAATCGCGAATCAAGTAACGCAAGCAGTTATCGCCGATGTCGAGGACGAAGGTACACTGCGGCAGCTAGGCGTTAGCGGATTCGACTGCGGCATAGTCGCAGTTGCAAGCAGTATGGAAGATTCCGTAATGGCGACAATGCTGTTGAAGGAGCTAGGCGTGCGGCACGTTGTGTCTAAGGCGCAAAGTGAAATTCACGGCAAGGTATTGTCCAAAGTTGGCGCGGACAGCATAGTGCTGCCCGAACGCGACATGGGCGTACGCGTCGCGAACAATTTATCCTACACCAACATAATCGACTTCCTTGAGCTGTCGCCCGACTACGGAATCGTGGAAGTGCCGATACCTGCGTCGTGGATTGACAAAACGCTCATACAGATTAACGTCCGCGCGAAGTACAACGTAAACGTGCTTGCGATAAAGCGCGACGGCAGCATAAAGGTGTACCCTGCCGCCGAAGATGTATTCCTCTCCGGCGACACAATCTTAGCAATGGGTACGAACGAATCGCTGGCAAAGCTATCCAATTTAAACGGTATATGATAAATCTTATAAGCTCAAAGCAGAACGCAATCATAAAGCAACTACGTCGGCTCAAGGATAATTCGGGTAAGGACGGCGTTTTTACGCTCGAAGGCAAGCGCATTGTCGACGAGTGTATTTCGTCATGCGCTGCTAATATTGAGTATTTTGTCGCAGACAGCATGGACAAGGCGCGTGAGCTTGAGAAGGTTTCGGACAAGCCTGTTTATCTTGTTACGGATAGTTTGTTCGCGCATGTGTCGGACACTATGGCGTCGCAGGGCGTTATGTGCGTTGTGCGCAAGTTTGAGTGGGAATTTAGCGATAACTATAGGCTGCTGCTTGTACTTGACGGAGTTAGCGACCCTGGGAATCTCGGCACGCTTATCCGCACGGCGGAGTGCGGCTTTGTCGACGCTGTGCTGCTGCTCAACAATTGCGTGAGCTTGTACAACAACAAGGTTGTGCGTTCGACAATGGGCTCGATTCTGCGATTACCTGTTTTCGACGTCGACATAAATTTTCTGCAAAACCTTAAAGGCTACACATTGCTCGTCACCTCACCTGCGACGAACCAATCTATTTTCAACACAACCATAGGCGAAAAAGCCGCAATAATAATAGGAAGCGAAGCGCACGGCGTGTCGCCCGAGGTTATGTCGCTGCAAAACTGCGAAAAGGTGACAATACCAATGCGGAGCGGCTGCTCCTCATTAAACGCAGCGGCGGCAGGCGCAGTTTGCGTTTACACAATAGCGGATAGGATGGGATTATTATAGTACAAATATCGAACGACACTCTCTATCTGCTATGGCTCAAGTATTACTTAAACTTAAGCAACAGCGCGATAGTCGGCCTGCACAACCTCTACGGCTCATTCCGCGACGTGTACGAGCAAAGCAATTACAACGCCGCGCGAGGATTGTCCCACGAGGAAGTCGCACGGCTCGGCAACAAAAACTTAAACTTAATACATAAAATGATTGACACCTGCTGCCGTGACAATATACGGATAATCGACTACAATAGCAGCGAGTATCCACAGCAGCTATCAGACATACCAAATAGCCCTGTAGTGTTGTTTGGGATTGGGAATGTGGAGCTTTTGCAAAATACATCTGTCGCAGTTGTAGGTACGCGTTCGCCCTCCGCCGATGGAATCGACTACGCGTGCAAAATCTCGCACGGCTTGTCCCAAAGCGGAATTACCGTAGTGAGCGGACTTGCGAAGGGTATAGACAGCTATGCGCACAAAGGCGCACTCGAGGGAATCGGCGGTACAATCGCCGTACTCGGCTGTGGACTTACGCACTACTACCCGCGCGAAAACGAGCGATTGCGCGACCAAATCGAACAGCACGGACTTGTCATAAGCGAGCTCGCGCCCAACACATCGCCCAACCACATCTATTTTCCCAAGCGCAACAGAATCATCACAGGGCTAAGCAAAGGCGTGCTTGTAATCGAAGGCAAAAGCAAAAGCGGCACAATCAACGCTGCCAACGCCGCAATAAAGCAGCGGCGCAAGGTTTTCGCCGTCGAAGGCATAAAAGACGCAGAGCGAAGACATGCACCCGAGCTGCTCATACGAAACGGCGCAACACCTGTACGCGATGCCGCCGACATAATTGCAAGAATAAACTTAAAGGTTAGTGTTTATAATGATATAGAAGAAAATGGCGTACCTGCCGAAAACTACAGCAAGCAGGGCTTGACCGACGAAGAAATCGCGGTTATGGACAGATTGTCAGCACCTGCAAACTTTGAGGAAATACTGCAATCGACAGCTATTGCGACAGGTAAGCTGCTTGGATTATTGTCCAAGCTGGAAATAACAGGCATGATTAAGCTTATAAACGGCACAAAATATAGAAGGACCAGTCCGGGCGAGAAGGTTTAATGCGCCCTGTTTACGTCAGCCGCGCAGCCGCGGCGCAAAGTGAGGGAGTTAATGAGTGATTATCTGGTTATAGTGGAGTCGCCGGCAAAGGCTTCCACTATAAAAAAATACTTAGGCAAGAATTATCAGGTGCTTGCAAGCATGGGGCATATACGGGATTTGCCCAAGAGTTCGTTCGGCGTGGACGTCGAGCAGAATTATGAGCCGCGCTACATTACAATTCGCGGCAAAGGTGATGTGCTGCAAGCTTTGAAGAAGAATGCGAAGAATGCGAAAAAAGTATTCCTTGCGACCGACCCTGACCGCGAGGGTGAAGCTATATCGTGGCACTTAGCCGAATACTTAGGAATAGACAGCAGCGACCAATGCCGCATTACGTTTAACGAGATTACCAAGACGGCGGTGAAGAACGCGATAAAAGAGCCGCGTCCAATCGATATGGATAAGGTTGACGCGCAAGTTGCGCGGCGCATACTCGACAGAATCGTGGGCTACAAGATAAGCCCCCTGCTGTGGGAAAAGGTGAAGCGCGGACTTTCCGCAGGCAGAGTGCAAAGCGTGGCGACGCGCATTATCGTAGATAGGCAGAATGCGATTGACGCATTTGCGCCCGTAGAATACTTCACGATAACTGCGCAGCTTGAACATAAAAAGAAGAAATATATCGCAGAATTTTTCGGTGACAGCAACGGCAAGATTGAGCTGCGCTCCAAGGAAGGCATGAAGGGCGAATCTGACGTAAGACTT
Source organism: uncultured Eubacteriales bacterium (assembly GCA_964479875.1). GTDB lineage: Bacteria > Bacillota > Clostridia > Monoglobales > CAYZNM01 > CAYZNM01. Next base: position 40,245 of record CAYZNM010000006.1, on the reverse strand, counting down.
GCTGATGTGCGAAAAGTGCTTGCTGCGATAAAGGGCGCAAAATTTGTTGTGACCAAAACCAAGGTGGGAGAAAAGACACGCTCTGCGCCAACTCCATATACAACAAGCACATTGCAGCAGGACGCATCCAACAAGCTAAGCTTTGACACCCGCCGCACCATGGCAATTGCGCAGCAATTGTACGAGGGCGTGAACGTCACAGGAGTAGGCGCAGTCGGACTTATCACCTACATGCGCACCGACTCCCTGCGAATTTCCGACGACGCATTTTCCGCCGCACGCGACTACATCACGACCGAAATCGGTGGCAACTACGCAATCGCCGAAAAACGCGAATACAAAGCGAAAAAGAATACCCAAGACGCGCACGAAGCAATTCGCCCCACCGACGTAGCAATCACCCCCGACCGCGCCAAGGCTTCACTTTCGCCCGAGCAATATAAGCTGTACAAAATGATATGGGAACGATTTGTCGCGTCGCAAATGCAAAACGCTATTTACGACACGGTGAGCATGGATATAACTGCCAACGGCTACATCTTCAGGGCGACAGGCTCTGCTATAAAATTCGACGGCTTCCTAAAAGTCTACGCCGACCCCAAAAAGAAAAAAGATGACATGCCCGAAGCCTTGCCCGAAGGCACAGAGCTAAAGCTACTGGACATCGCCGAAAAGCAGCACTTCACCGAGCCGCCTCCCCAATACACCGAAGCCACACTAATAAAGACGCTGGAAGAAGAAGGAATCGGCCGCCCTTCCACCTATGCGCCAATAATCACCACGATAATCTCGCGCGGCTACGTCACCAAAAGCAAGGGCAAGATTCTGACCCCGACCGAGCTCGGCAAAATCGTCACCGACCTCATGGTGCGCTTTTTCGCCGAATACGTGGACGTACACTTCACTGCGAACCTAGAGGAGCAGCTCGACTGCATAGAAGACGGCACTGACACATGGCGTCACATCGTCGACGAATTCTACAAACCCTTCCACGAAGTGCTGTCAAAGGCGCAAGTTGAGATGGCTGAAATTACCATAAAGGACGAAGTAAGCGACGTAGAGTGCGACAAATGCGGCAGGCTCATGGTGTACAAGATGAGCAAATACGGCAAATTCCTAGCCTGCCCCGGCTACCCTGAATGCCGCAACGCCAAGCCGATACTTAAATTCATCGACACCCCCTGCCCCATATGCGGCGCGAGAGTAGTCGAACGCAAGACTAAAAAAAGCAGGCTGTACTACGTGTGCGAGAATCACACAGAAGAAGGCGGCTGCCCATTGATGACATGGGATATGCCCTCGGGCAAGCTCTGCGAAAAATGCAAATCCCCTATGGTGGTGTACAAAGCCAAAGGCAAGGAAACGCAGCGTTGCAGCAATAAGGAATGCGGGAAGAAATCGTAGGGAACGCATTTATGCGTTCCGGAATCCCAACGATATTAACGTGTTGATATTGTAACAACGGTTCGCATGAATGCGAACCCTACATAGTTTGTAAATATTCTTTGATTTTCTGTAAAATATCGAAATCGCGGTAGAGGTTTGCGATTCGCAGCGTTGGCAAGCCGTGCTGCTTTGTGCCGAATAAGTCGCCTGCGCCGCGCGCTTGTAGGTCGTATTCGGCTAGGGCGAAGCCGTCGGTGGTGGACTTGAAGAAATCTAGCCTGCTTTTGGATTTTTCGCTTTTGGTGTCGGTGACGATTATGCAGTAGGATTGTGTGCTGCTTCTACCTACTCGGCCACGAAGCTGGTGCAGCTGCGATAAGCCGAATCTGTCGCCGTCCTCTACAACCATTACAGTGGCGTTTGGAACATTTACGCCTACCTCGATTACTGTTGTGGACACGAGAATGTCTATGTCGCGCGCAAGGAAGCGTTGCATTATGCTGTCTTTTTCTTTGGCAGGGAGCTTGCCGTGGAGCAGCTCGATGTTTTTGTTTAGCTGCTGCTTTAGGTTTTTGGTGTAGGTTTTTACGCTGTTTAGTTCGGTGTCGTCGTTTTCTTCGACTAGGGGGCAGACGATGTAGGCTTGATGACCTTGTCTTATTTGCTCTAGCAGGAAGTTGTATATGCGTTTTCGGTAATCTTGGTTTACTACATATGTTTTGATTGGCTTGCGGCCGATTGGCATTTGGTTTATGACGGAGATGTCCATGTCTGCGTATAGCACTAGCGCGAGGGAACGCGGGATTGGGGTTGCGGACATGTTGAGGATGTGGGGGTTGCTGCCTTTTTGAGCTAGGGCTTCGCGTTGCAGTACGCCGAAGCGATGTTGCTCGTCGAGGACTGCCAGGCCGAGGTTTTGAAATTCTACATGCTGCTGAAAGATTGCGTGCGTGCCGACTGCTATCTGCGTGTCGCCGCTTGCGATTGCCGCTATGGCTTGCTTTTTTTCTCTTGCAGAGAGGCTGCCTGTTAGTAGGGTCAGCTTGATGTCATAGCCTTTGTATAGCTCGGTGAGGGATTCGTAGTGCTGCGCGGCTAGGATTTCGGTGGGCGCCATGATTGCGCTTTGTGCGCCGTTTTCGTGCGCGACTAGCATTGCGGCGGCGGCGACTACAGTTTTGCCCGAGCCTACATCGCCTTGCAGCAGCCGATTCATCTGCGTGTCGCACGCCATAGACAGGCGGATTTCGTTTATCGCGTTAATCTGCGGCTTCGTAAGCGAAAACGGCAGAGATGTACAAAAGCCGCGCAGCATTGCGCAGCTTGGCATTGGCGTACTCGCAGGACGCGGCTTGTCTGCGTTCAGCATGATTCCTGCGTAAAGCATGTATAACTCGCGGAAGATTAGATTGTGCCGCGCTGATTCGAGGGCGGCTTCGTCCGTTGGATAGTGTATGTTTTTGTATGCTTCCGCGATTGGGGTTAGGTTGAAGTGCGTTATAACTTCGGGCGGCAGTATTTCCTCGACTTCGTTTAGATAGTCGCTTTCGATTAGTCGCAGCGTGAGGTTGCGTAGGATATTTTGCGTTACGCCGGAGGTGAGTGGATATGTGGGCACGATTCGCCCCATAAGCTTTGGCTGCGACACTTTTTCGTAGGCAGGGGTGATTATTGAGCGTTCGGTCGATGTGACTTTGGCTTTTCCGTAGACTAGCAAGCTGTCGCCTTCGCTTATGCTTGCGGCAATGTGCCGCTGGTTGAACCACGTCAGCGTGATAATGCCTGAATTGTCGGCGGCTTTTACGCGCTGGACTGTGCGAAAGCCTTTGCCTGCCATCGTGTAGGTGGTAGGCTTATGCATCGCAGTCACGGCAAGGCTTACGGTTTCACCGTCTTGCACCTCGAACACGAGCTTGTACTTTGACCTGTCCTCGTATCCACGCGGAAAGTGGTTCAGCAAATCCATCACGGTGTTAATGCCAAGCTTTGACAGCAGCTTCTTGCGCTTTTCCTTCACTCCTTCGAGGGTGTCTATTTCATCGTGCAGCATAAATTTCCCCATATGTAGGGGCGGATATTATCCGCCCGCGTGTATTTCAATATGACATTACTCTTACTCTATCGAGATGATGTAGTCGTAAATCGGTTGTCCGCCGTTGTAGCAGAATATGTCGCTGTCAGGGTAAATCTCCATCAGCTCTTTTGCCAAATTTTCGGCATCTTCGGCAGATACGTCGCAGCCGTAGTACAGAGTTATCGCGGCGCAGTCGTCGTCCGCCGCTTGCATGTCTGCGATTAAGTCAATCGCCGCGGCGTGTACGTCCTTGCCTACTACGTTTATGCTGCCTTCGTTTAGCCCGAGCACGTCGCCTTTCGCTATGCGCTGACGTCCGAAAACGGAGTTGCGGTGCGCATGTGTTATGCTGCCTGATTTCACTTCTGACAGGGATGATTGCATTGCTTCAAGGTTTTCTTCTGTTTCGGCGTCTGGGTTGAAGGCTAGTATCGCGCTGATGCCTTGCGGAATTGTGGACGCGTTTATTACGTGCACCTTCTTTTTGGTGAGGCTTGCGACTTGCCGCGCTGTCGTGATTATGTTCTTGTTGCAAGGAAGTATGAATATTTCAGACGCGCTCACGCACTCAACGGCTTTGCGTATGTCCTCGGTTGAAGGGTTGGAGCTTTGACCTCCGTCCACCACGAAGTCCACGCCCATTTTGAGGAATATGTCGTGCAGACCCTCGCCGTTTGCTACTGCAACTATGCCGTAGCGCTTCTGCGGTTCGGCGACGAACAACTTTTCGTTATGCTGCTCCTTCATGTTGTCGATTTTTATGTTGGACATTTCGCCTAGGCGCGACGCGTGGATTAGCACCTGTCCGGGATTGTTGGTGTGGATATGCACCTTTACGATGTCGCCGTCGTCGATTACGAGAAGGGAGTCGCAATCCTCGTCTATTGCTTGACGGAAAGGCAATGCGCTTGCGTTGGGGCTGTATTTGAAGATGAGCAGCTCCGTGCAGTAGATGTACTTGATGTCGGCGTTGACTGCGCGCTTCTCAACCACATGCGTCATGTTGGAGTATGCGATTTCCTCGCCGGCCGCGGCTTTGGCGAAGCCTTGCAGTATCGCGACTATTCCTGCGCCGCCTGCGTCTACGACGTTTGCTTGCTTTAGTATAGGTAGGAGGTTCGGCGTGTTGTTCAAGCTTACGATTGCCCTGTCGTGCAAATATTGCAGGAAAGACACTATTTCGCTGCACTCGCGAGCGTACTTTATCGCACAGTCCGCGACCTCGCGCACCACCGTAAGCATCGTGCCCTCGGTAGGCTTCATCACGGCTTTATATATAGTTTCGCTGCCTTCCTTTAAGGCGTAGGCAAGCTTTGAAGTCGTAATAGTTTTGCTGCCGCTAAGGTTTTTCGCAAGTCCTCGGAAAAGCTGCGACAGTATAACGCCGCTGTTTCCGCGCGCTCCGCGAAGTGATGCAGCCGCTACCTTCTCAAGCAAATCGCCTGTACCTGCCGCTTCATAATCGCGCACGTGCGAATACGCTGTGTTAAGCGTCATTGCCATGTTTGTACCTGTATCGCCGTCCGGAACAGGGAATACATTGAGCGCATCAATCTCCGCCTTGCGGTTGTCCAAGTTTGCGGCGGCGTTTTTAACCATAAACATAAGCAGCTTGCCGTTTATCTCTGTCAATTCGTCACCCCTTTATTAAGTGAAAAGTGAAGAGCGAAAAGTGAAGAGTTATAAAAGCGTATTCGCTTTAATCCTTTGTTTTTAACTTTTCACTTTTCATTTTTCACTCTTCACTTTTAGTTAAATTCTTATTCCGTCTACGTTTACACGTACTTGTGTTACGCTGAAGCCTGTTTGATTTTCTACGGAGTATTTTACGTTGTTGATTATGCTTGCTGACATTTCTTTTATGTTTACTCCGTATTCGCTTATTACGCTTAGTTCGATGGTCAGGCCTTCTTTTGCTGCGAAAACGCGTATGCCGTTTTCGGTAGTTTCGCCTTTTAGGCGTTTTGCTATGCCGTCAATTTTACCCTGTGCTAAGCCTACTACGCCGAAGCAGCGCGATACTACGTCGGATGCGATTTGCGCTATCGCGTTTAGCGAGATGAAAATTGAGCCGTTGCTGTTTTCTATTTTTGTGTGCATAAGAACCTCCTCTTGCAACTGATTAAATTATTGCCGAAAATCTTGTTTGGAAACCCCATCCCTACATATTGTTTGACGTGGAAATGCGGCGAGTTGTTTCGTCGATGTATTCGATTTCGATTGTGATTGCTCCGGGGGGCAGGATTTGGCTTACGTTGTCTGCCCATTCGATTAGGGTTATCGCTTCGTCGCTCATGTAGTCGGCTAGTAGGTCGCGGTCGTGAACTTTGTCGCCGATTCGATAGGCGTCGATGTGGTAGATTGGGGGGGAGCTGTCGTATTCGTGTATGATTGTGAAGGTGGGGCTGGAGATGTCGTCGATTCCGAAGTAGGCAGCTATGCCTTGGATTAGCGTGGTTTTGCCTGCGCCTATTTTGCCGCTTAGGGCTACTACGCTGCCGCCGGAAAGCGTTCGCGCTAGGTTGAAGCCTATGTCGAAGGTTTCGCGACCGTTTCTTGTGATAAAGTTTTTCATATTAGAATAATCCTACGATGATGCCGTCGTCGTGTATGTCGATGTTTTGCGCTGATGGTTTTTTGGGCAGCCCGGGCATTCTTATGATGTCGCCTGCCATTACGACGATGAAGCCTGCGCCTGCGCTGATTTCGACTTCGCGTATTGTGATGGTGTGACCGCGCGGACGTCCTAGCAGGCTTGGGTTGTCGGTTAGGCTGTATTGCGTTTTTGCAACGCAGATTGGCAGGTTGCCGTAGCCTAGGCTGTTGATTTTGTCTATTTGTTTTAGGGCTTTGGGTGTGTAGGTTGTTTGGCAGCCGTAGATTGTGCTTGCTAGTTTGTCAATTTTTTCGGCGATTGTTGCGTCGAGTGCGTATACGTATTTGAAGTCGGAGGGAGCGTCGCACGCTGCGACTACTTGCTCTGCAAGTGCGACTGCGCCTTCGCCTCCTTTGGCGAAGCATTCGTTTTCCGCGAAGGGTATGCCCTTGCTTTGGCAGTAGTTGCGCATGTATTCGCGCTCGGCTGCTGTGTCGCTTGCGAAGATGTTGAGGTTTACGATTACAGGTATGCCGAAGCCGCGTAGGTTGTCGATGTGTGCGTCTAGGTTTACGATTCCGCGTTGCAGTGCTTGCAAGTCCTCCGTTCCTAAGTTTTCCTTTTTTACGCCGCCGTTATACTTTAGGGCGCGGATTGTGGCTACGAGTACAGTGCAGGAGGGAGTGAGTTCGCCGTAGCGGCATACTATGTCGAAGAATTTTTCCGCGCCTAAGTCTGCGCCGAAGCCTGCTTCGGTGACAACATAGTCCGCATGTGCAAGCGCAAGCTTTGTCGCTGTAATGCTGTTGCAGCCGTGAGCGATGTTTGCGAATGGACCGCCGTGCATTACGCAGGGAGTGCCTTCCAATGTTTGCACAAGGTTAGGCTTGATTGCGTCTTTTAGCAATAGCGCCATTGCGCCAACTGCTTGCAGGTCGGCGGCGGTTATTGCCTTTCCGCTCATGTCGTAGGCAACAATCATACGCGACAACCGCGCCTTTAAATCCTGCATATCGGCGGCTAGACAGAGTATCGCCATAACCTCGCTTGCCACTGTTATTATAAAGCCGTCTTGGCGCGGTATGCCGTTGACGCTTCCGCCTAAGCCTATTACGGTTTGACGCAGCGAGCGGTCGTTCATGTCCATGCAGCGTTTGTGTGTGATGTTGTTTATGTCTATGTTGAGTTCGTTGCCTTGCTTTATGTGATTGTCGAGCATTGCGGAAAGGAGATTGTTCGCCGCTGTGATTGCGTGCATGTCGCCTGTGAAGTGGAGGTTTATATCCTCCATCGGCACAACTTGCGCATAGCCGCCGCCTGCCGCGCCGCCTTTTATCCCCATTACAGGACCTAACGACGGCTCGCGCAATGCAAGTGCGGTCTTTTTGCCGATACGCGACAATGCGTCGCCTAAGCCGATTGTGGTGGTAGTCTTACCCTCGCCGGCAGGCGTTGGATTTATTGCTGTCACAAGAATAAGCTTGCCGCTCTTGCTTTCATCTATAGCACAAGTCAGCTTCGCCTTATACTTGCCGTAATGCTCCATATCGTCGGCATCAATCCCAAGCTTTGCCGCAACCTCGGTAATGGGCAGCATTTTTGCCGCCTGTGCAATTTCAATATCGCTACGCATTGATATATATGCCCTCACTTTGCTTTAAAATGATTACATTCCCGTTGGTTGCGTCGGTGAGTTTTTCGGTGATGTCGCCGCATGTGTGGGGTATGTAGGTTGTGATTGTGATGTCCTCACCGTAATCGATTGTTGTGTTTATGCCGACTTTGTTGATTTCGTTGATTGCGATTTGATATAGCTTGTAGTCTACTGTGATGATGTTTTGGAAGCAGTATGTTTTGTTGACGATTCCTGCTGCGTCTATGCCTAACTTTGCTGTGGACGCGAATGCGCGGAGCAGGCCGCCTGAGCCTAGCTTTACGCCGCCGTAATAGCGTGTGATGACGACGCAGCAGTCGGTTAAGCCCTCGCGTTTTAGTACGTCGAGTATTGGCAAGCCTGCGCTGCCTGATAATTCGCCGTCATCGGAATACTTGGCGAAGTTGTCTTTGCGCAGGATATAGGCGTAGGGGTTGCAGCTTGCGCCTTTTTCGCGGTCGCGGACTTGCTCTATGAAGCGTGAGGCTTCATCTTGCTCGCATACGTTTGCTACGCTTGCAATAAAGCGTGAGCGTTTGATTGTTTCCTCGGCTGTGCCGAAGTTTACAGTTTTGTAGTTTAGCATAGGGCGTCGGTTAGTTTGATGAAGTCGCTGATGTGGAGGGCTTCGCCGCGGATTGATTCGTTGCCGAAAAGCGATTGCAGCGTATCTTGCAGCTTTTCCTTGGGGATGTCGAGTATGCCGCTGTTTGCTATTGCATTGGCTAGGGTTTTGCGCCGCTGACCGAATGCGGCGCGGATTATTTTAAGGAGAAGTTGCTCGTTTGCGCAGGTGTATCTGTTGTGTCGCGTGAGGGTGATTATCGCCGAGCCTACTTTGGGCGGCGGATAGAATTGCCCTGCGCCGACTAGGCGCACCAGTTCTACGTCGCAGCGATATTGCACGCCTACGGATAGGCTGCCGTACGCTTTAGTCGAGGGCTTAGCTTTTAGTCTGTCTGCGACTTCCTTTTGCACCATATAGGTCATGCGCTGACACTGCGGCAATTCCTCCAGCAGCTTGAAAATAATCTCACTCGTTATGCAGTAGGGGAGGTTCGCCGCAACATATATCGGCATATCAGGCAGATACTGCCGCGCGACGTCGCCGAAGTTTAACTTTGTTGCGTCGGCGTTGATTATGGTTATGCTGTCGCTTGCAACATTGTCGCTTAGGTAGCGATAAAGTCCGTTGTCGACTTCAACCGATACGACGCGGGCGCAAAACGCGGCAAGCACTCGCGTGAGTGTGCCTAGACCCGCGCCTATTTCGATAACGCCGCTGTCTTGCGTAATGCCGCTTGTTTCTGCTATGAACTCGAGTGTTTCCCTGTTTGTGAGGAAATTTTGCCCTAGGGCTTTGTTGAAGGATAAGCCGTACTCAGCCATCGCGGTTTGCATTTGTTTTATGTTAATCATTTAATGGGATTGTAAGTTTCTCTTTCGTTCGTATTCGTCGATGTCGATATAGTCACCTTTTAGTATTTGAGTATAGCTCTCATCTACATCTTTGCGTTCTTCGGGCGTTAACACATCGTCTGGTATCAAAGCAGAAAGCATGACATATAACCTGTCAATATCTTCTTCTGGTATTATGTCTATGATACCTCTTAACCGCTCTCTTTTTTGTGTCATATCATCACCCACAATCCTTTATAGATTCCACCTCGGCTGTCTATCCTCGTTACATATATATCGTTCATTTCCTTCGTGAACACTACCCTATACTTGCCTATTCTAAGCCTGAATTCATTGCTACTACCTTTTAACGGGATTACATCACCCGCAGGTAAACGTTTTATTGCATCGATTATTCTTTTTGCCGTAGAGTTATCGGCGTTATCCAACCATTTGGCTGCGTTTTTGGACAACCTCATTTTTGTCACCTATATGGTTTAGGATAAGAACTACGCCTTGCACTCGCGCACCTTAAATATGCCGTCTATGCCTGCGATTTTGTCGAGCAGCTCCTGTGTCACGGCGTCGTCGATGTCGATTAATGTGTAGCCGTTTTCGCCTTTGCTCTTGTTTAACATGTCGTTGATGTTTATGCCGAGGCTGCCTACGGCAAGGCTGATATTGCCTAGCATGTTGGGGATATTCTTATGCGTAACTGCAATGCGGTATTTTGTTTGACGCTCCATTGTAACATTGGGGAAGTTCACGGAGTTTACGATGTTGCCGTTTTCGATGAAGTCTTTGATTTGGCTTGCTGCCATAACTGCGCAGTTGTCTTCGCTTTCCTCGGTGCTTGCGCCTAGGTGAGGGATTGCGATGATTCCGGGCTTGCCGATCATGTCTTTATCTGGGAAGTCGGTTACGTAGCAGGAGATTATGCCTTCCTCTATGCCTTTTAACACGGCTTCGGTGTTTACGAGTGCGCCGCGGGAGGTGTTTATAATCTTTACGCCTTTTTTAAGTTGCGACAAGGCTTCCATGTCGATCGTGTCGGTGGTTTCGCTTGTCAGGGGGGCGTGCATTGTGATGTAGTCGCAGGTTTCAAATATCTCCTTGTTGCTTGCGGCACGCTTTACAAAGTTGGGCAGACGCCATGCGCCTTCTACTGAGATATAAGGGTCGATGCCGATAACTTCCATGCCGAGTGCAAGAGCTGCGTTTGCAACCAACGCGCCGATTGCGCCTAAGCCTATTATGCCCAAACGCTTGCCTGCTATTTCACAGCCGCCGAATTGCGACTTGCCTTTTTCTACCAGCTTAGGCACGTCGTCATTCTTTTCCAGTCCATTCGCCCAATTTATGCCGTCCACGATTTTGCGGCTGGACAGCAGCATTGCGGCGATAACAAGCTCCTTCACTGCGTTAGCGTTCGCGCCCGGAGTGTTAAACACAACAACGCCTTTTTTGCTGTAGCTGTCAATCGGAATGTTGTTCACGCCTGCACCTGCGCGTGCTACGCCTACAACGCTTTCGGGAAGCTCCATGTCGTGCATTGCCGCGCTTCGCACCAGTATCGCCGTGGGATTATCAATCTCGGACGCCACCTTATAATTGTCGCCGAATACATTCGTTCCTATTGCTGCGATTTTATTTAAAGTGAGAATATTGTACATGCGCCTACTCCTTAAAGTTGTTGATGTAGTCTGCGAGAACCTTTACGCTTGCTAAGTCCATTGCGTTGTAGATGGAAGCGCGGATTCCGCCTGTTGCTCTGTGGCCCTTCAGGTTAATCATACCTTCTTTTGCTGCGCCTTCGAGGAAGCGTTTATCGGTGTCTTCGTTTCCGGAGGAGAAGGTTACGTTCATGATGGAGCGGCTCTCGGGCTTAACGTTGCCTTTGAATATTGCGGATTTGTCGATTGCGTCGTAGAGCAGCGCGGCCTTTTGCTTGTTGATAGCTTCGATTGCCGCTACGCCGCCTAAGCCCTTAATCCACTCGAACACTAGCTTGCACATGTAGATGGAGTATGTCGCAGGGGTATTGTACATACCTTCCTTGGCATACTTGCTGTACATCATGGTCGTGGGTGTAAGGGGATTCGCTTTGCGCTCAAGCATATCGTCGCGTACGATTGCGATTGTAACGCCTGCTAGGCCGATATTCTTTTGTGCGCCTGCGTATACGGCTGCAAATTTCGTTATGTCCATCTCCTCGCCTAAAATGTTGGAGGACATGTCTGCCACAAGGGGAATGCTGCCAGTATCCGGAATAGATGAGTAGTGCGTGCCGAAAACTGTGTTGTTGGTTGTGATGTGCAGGTAGGCTGTGTCTTTGTCGAGCGCGGATACGTCTATTGCCGGAACGTGGTTGTATTTGTCTGCGGAGCTGTCTGCTGCTATGTTGATAGGCAGATATGCCTTTGCTTCATCAGCAGCCTTTTTGGCAAATTCGCCTGTAACTGCATAGCTTGCGTTTTTGAAGCCGTGCGCTAAGTTCATAGGCACTGACGCGAATTGCTGTGTTGCGCCGCCTGCCATGTAGAGAATTTTGTAATTTTCAGGTATGTGCAATAGCTCTTTAAGCAGAGCTGATGTATCGTTAAGTATATTCTCAAACATCTTGGTGCGGTGACTCATTTCCATTACGCTGACGCCTGTTTCGCCGTAGCAAAGCAGCTCGTCACGCGCCTTTTCCAAAACAGCGGCAGGTAAAGTAGCGGGACCCGCCGAAAAGTTAATCACTCTATTCATAAGCCCTCCAAGTATTTTTCTAACATTTATCTTCATTATATTATAAATGTAGGGTTTAGTCAAGTGGGGCAAAATGGTGTACGTATGTAGGGGGCGGAATTATCCGCCCTTGCGCGTGATTCCGAATGTGCTGCAATGTTGCGGCTTGTTTGTGAAGATTATGCTCATTATCTTAACTCTAATAACATTATAATTTTGCTTTTAATTTTTTGAACAAATAGTATATAAAGGGTACTTTCGTAAATCCGGCTGATAATGCAGTTTTTTGCGAGGCAATATTATCAATATCAGTTATCCAAAGTATTTCCTTTTCTTCATGCATACTAAAAATATACTCGCACAACGCAACTACATTTGAAACTGAATAGCCTTTGTGCCTGTAATCCTCGTGCGTTTTCGTGCTTATATCTATAATCTTATTAGAAACTTTGTCCGCATGATGTCCGGCACTTGCACATGATATTATTTTATTATCAATGATTGTTGCATAACAAAAATTAGGATAATACCAGCCTAACATATTTTTAATATCAAAGTCATATTCTTCAAAATCTCTTCTAAATAATAGCCTTGCATTATCCTGTTTTTTGTGCAAACTCAAATTATCCTTGTTTATTATATAGCACATTTTTTTAGCCATATTCTACCTCCACAAATATAAATAACCTTCAACAAAATTATAACACACAACAAAGGAATATTTAACACGCGATTAATCTTATCACAACTATATCAAAAAGGTGTGCATATGTATGGACGGAATTATCCGCCCATTTGCGATTTTGCACGTGCTGAAATGTCAGAGCTTATAAAACTTTTGCAACCCAATATCCCATGCAGCCTTCTTCGGCATAATAAACATGTGGGCACAAACCATAGTTTAATTTATGCCACATCCTTATCGCGTTCGCTGCCTTGTCATTGCTATGAGTGCGAATTTGCTTGAATCCTGCTTTTTTTGCCCATTCTTCTGAACGTGCAACTAAATGTTGCCCTATTCCGCGGCGTTGGTAATTCTCATCGACTTCAATAATTTGGATAAATGCGTCTTTTAAATGCTCCAATGGATATCTCAACGCTGCCGGAGCAATAATTATATATCCTACGGGAACATCGCCATCAAAAGCTGCCAAACCAAATTCTTCACTTCCAAGCTTGGTATACTTTACAATCCAATCAGTGTCAAATTTTTCACTTATTTCTTTAAGCATTTCGGCATTGATTTCTTTGTATTCAATATTCACAATGTACCCTCCTAAAATTTAAGTAACCTTCACAAAAATTATAACACACTATAAACGAACATTCAACACTCTGCTAATTGTATGGATTTTGTTTTTATTTTGTTGAGCTGCGGCGGAGCGAACATTGCACAAAAAATCTTTATTGTGCTTGCAAAATACACTATTATAATGTATAATTATTTTATATGATAGCTTGCAAAAGAAAAATATAAAGGAGATTAAAAATGTTCGATATACTGAAAGCACAGGATAGAGAAGTTGCGGACGCTATCGCGGCGGAGCTTCGTCGTCAGCAGAACAATATAGAATTAATCGCGTCGGAGAATTTTACTTCGGCTGCGGTTATGGAGGCGGCAGGGTCGCACCTTACCAATAAGTATGCGGAAGGCTATCCGGGCAGACGTTATTACGGCGGCTGCGAATGCGTGGACGTTGTGGAGAATCTGGCAATCGACCGCGCGAAGCAATTGTTTGGAGCGGAGCACGCGAATGTGCAGCCGCACAGCGGTTCGTCGGCTAACACAGCCGTGTATTTTGCAATGCTGCGTCCGGGCGACACTATCCTCGGCTTAAACCTAGGCAGCGGCGGTCACTTGACACACGGCGCAAGCGTAAATATTTCCGGCGACTTCTTCAAGCCTGTTGGCTATGAGGTGGACGAAAAGACTAATCTGCTCGACTACGACAATATCATGGAGCTTGCAAAGACGCACAAGCCGCGCATGATTGTCGCAGGAGCAAGCGCGTATTCGCGCACCATCGACTTTGCGAAGTTCCGCGAAATCGCGGACGCGGTAGGCGCATACCTGCTCGTGGACATGGCACACATCGCGGGATTAATCGCGGCAGGGCTGCATCCATCCCCCGTGCCATACGCTGACTTCGTTACCACGACAACGCATAAAACATTGCGCGGACCTCGCGGCGGCATGATACTTTGCAAGGAGCAATACGCAAAAGCCATCGACAAAGCAATCTGCCCCGGAACGCAAGGCGGCCCACTGCTGCACATTATCGCAGGCAAGGCCGTATGCTTCAAGGAAGCGTTGCAGCCTGAGTTCAAAGAATACCAAACCAACATCATAAAGAACGCAAAGCAGCTTGAAATCTCATTCAAGGAAAAAGGCGTTGACATAGTGTCCGGTGGAACGGACACTCACTTGCTGCTGCTAGACCTGCGCAAGCTGGATATTACAGGCAAGCAAGCGGAGAAGAACCTCGACAGCGTGCGCATTACTGTAAACAAAAACTCAATCCCGAAAGAGCCGCTTAGTCCGATGGTGACATCAGGCATTCGCATTGGTACGCCTGCGGTGACAACACGCGGTATGAAGGTTGACGATATGAAGGAAATCGCGGACATGATTTATGTTTGTCTGACCGATTATGAGGGTAGCAAGGATAAGATTGTGGAGCGCGTGGACGCGCTGTGCAAGAAGTACCCGTTGTATGAACGATAATGAGAAGTTATTAACAGATATTCTAACGGATAACAACATTAGGAATATTAGTTTTTCCGACATGGTAAATCTGCTTCTGTATCTTGGGTTTTCATTGAGAATAAAGGGCGACCACCATATTTTTACCAAACATGCTATTAAAGAGATAATTAATATTCAACCTAATAAAAATATGGCTAAAATGTATCAAATCAAGCAAATCCGCAATATTATTATTAAGTATAAATTATCGAAAGGAAAAAGCGATGTATAAATATGAGATAATAATATTTTGGAGCGACGAGGATAACGCTTACGTTGCAGAAGTGCCGGAGCTGCCAGGGTGCATGTCTGACGGAGCGACATACGCCGAAGCGATACACAACGTTGAAACTGTAATATCCGAATGGATAGAAACGGCGACGGAGCTCGGAAGGCAAATCCCGATACCCAAAGGCAGGTTAATATATGCATAACAAAATCTACAACTCAATTACAGAATTAATCGGCAACACGCCAATGCTGCGCTTGAATAAATACAGTGAGCGTATGGGCGTGAACGCGATAACGGCAAAGCTTGAGATGTTCAACCCACTAAGCTCGGTCAAGGATAGGGTCGCCCTCTCCATGATAACCGACGCAGAGGAGCGCGGCTTGCTTAAAGCCGACAGCGTGATAATCGAGCCTACAAGCGGCAACACAGGCATAGGGCTTGCGTATGTTGCGGTGACGCGTGGGTACAAGTGCGTACTTGTAATGCCCGAAAGTATGTCGATGGAGCGTCGAATGCTGATGAAAGGCTTAGGCGCAGAGCTTGTGCTTACCCCTGCCGCCGAAGGTATGCGCGGCGCGATCGCAAAGGCGAACGAGCTGCTCACGCAAACGCCTAACTCATACATGCCAATGCAATTCGACAATCCTGCCAATGTGCAAGCGCACAAGAGCACGACCGCGCCCGAAATATTTGCAGCAACAGGCGGCGACATCACGCACTTTGTAGCAGGCGTAGGCACAGGCGGCACAATCACAGGCGTGGGCGAATACCTGAAGGAGAAGCTGCCGCACGTGAAAATCGTGGCGGTCGAGCCAGCTGCTTCGGCTGTAATCTCGGGAAATCCTCCGGGCAAGCACGGCATTCAAGGCATAGGCGCAGGCTTCATTCCGTCTATCCTCAACAAAAACATCATCGACGAGATAATCACTGTAGACGAGGACAGCAGTCATGCGGCGCGAAAGCTGCTTGCCGAAACCGAAGGCGTATTCTGCGGAATATCCGGCGGCGCGGCATTGCACGCGGCGACGTTGCTTGCAAAGTCGCACAGCGGTGTAGTGACGCTGCTGCCTGATACGGGCGAACGATACCTGTCGATGAACAACTGATAATTCACAATCAATAACCGGTAATCAAAAGGGGGTTTTATTTTGGACGAGAAACGCAAAAAGGCGTTGGAGCAAGCGATTCATTTTATCGAGAAGCAATACGGCACAGGCTCTATAATGAAGCTTGGCGAAAATACAGGAATGCACTTTGACGTGGTTTCGACAGGCTCGCTTGCCTTAAATATTGCGCTGGGCGTGGGCGGATTGCCGCGCGGACGTATCATTGAGATATTCGGGCCGGAATCGTCCGGTAAAACTACCGTTGCGCTGCATTGCACGGCGGAGGTGCAAAAGGCAGGCGGCGTTGCTGCGTTTATCGACGCAGAACACGCCCTTGACCCACGCTATGCGAAAGCACTCGGCGTTGACATAAATGAGCTGCTTGTTGCACAGCCTGATACTGGTGAGCAAGCACTCGAGATTGCCGAATCTCTCGTGCGCAGCAGCGCGATTGACATAGTGGTAATCGACAGCGTGGCTGCGCTTGTGCCGAAAGCCGAAATCGACGGCGAAATGGGCGATTCCCACGTAGGCTTGCAAGCGCGCCTTATGTCGCAAGCGTTGCGAAAGCTAAGCGGTATCATCAACAAGACTAACACCATCTGCATATTCATCAATCAGCTGCGCAGCAAAATCGGCGTTTCCTACGGAAATCCCGAAACGACTACAGGCGGTATGGCGTTAAAGTTCTACGCGTCGGTGCGCCTTGACGTACGCAAGAGCGAAGCCTTGAAGGTAGGCTCTGACATAGTCGGCAACAAGACGCGCGTTAAGGTTGCCAAAAACAAAGTCGCGCCACCCTTTAAAGTAGCGGAGTTCGACATAATGTACGGACAAGGCATATCGCACGAAAGCACGCTGCTAGACCTCGGCGTTGCTATGAACGTCGTGAAAAAGTCAGGCTCGTGGTTTAACTACGGCGAACAACGCCTGGGGCAAGGCAGAGATAACGCGAAAAAGTTCCTCAAGGACAACAAGGAGATGGCTCTCGAAATCGAGAAGCTCATCATGGACAAGGTGAACGAGGCCGGCGCAGACTTCGACCTTCCGCTATCCGACGCCGAATTTACCGAAGCTGCGACAGAGGATACATCTGCGGAGTAGCATAATATGGAAGAAAACTTGAAGCGATACGCTCTGCGCCTGATATACACACGAATGTATACTCGCGCGGAGATTGCGCGCAAGCTGTGCGATAAAGGCGCGGACGAATCTATGGCGGAGCGAATCACTGCCTACCTAGCCGAAAGCGGCTATCTCAACGACGAGGAATACGCCCGCCGCTACGTCAAAACAGCAATCGCGCGCGGCTACGGCTCGCACAAAATAAACGCAGTGCTGCGTGAAAAAGGCGTCGACGCGCATGTCATACAAAAATCCATAGCCGCCGCCGATACATACCAAGCGATTGCGCCCTTAATCGAGAAAAAGTGCGCAACGCTATGTATAAACGAACCTAAAGATAGAAATAAATTAATTGCATACCTATCCCGCCGCGGCTTTGAGCTGAGTCAAATCCTCGCGGCGATAGATGAATATAAGGAAAATACCGAATGAAAAACATAGCAATAGTTCAGCTTGGCTGCGAAAAGAATTTGCTTGACGCCGAGCAAATGCTGTACAAAATATCAGAAGCAGGCTACGAAGTCGTGCCTCACGAAGAGGACGCGGACATCATCGTAGTAAACACCTGCTGCTTCATAGAAGCCGCCGAGCAGGAAGCCATCGACACAATCCTGGAAATGGCAGAGTATCGGCGCGAGGGCAAATGCACGCGATTAATCGTAAGCGGCTGTCTTGCGCAAAAGCACAAAGATGAAATAATGAAGGAAATCCCGGAGGTCGACTGCGTAGTCGGCGTAGGACATTACACGGATATAGTCGACGCAATCGAAAGCGACATCTGCGAACTGACCGACGGCACATATCAACTAAGCGACACGCCGCGCTACGTCACCGCGGAAGCGCACACTGCCTACATCAAAGTCGCCGACGGCTGCGACAATCGCTGCACATACTGCGTAATTCCCGACATACGCGGCCCCTACCAAAGCCGCACCATCGAAAGCATAGTCGCTGAAGCGTCAAGCTTCGCCGAAGCAGGTGCGAAGGAGTTAATCCTAATCGCCCAAGACACCACCAACTACGGACAAGACCTCTACGGCAAGCCGCAACTTGTTCCGCTACTGGAAAAGCTGTGCGCCATAGAAGCCATCGAGTGGATTCGCCTGCACTACCTCTACCCCGAACGCATCACAGACGAGCTTATCGACTTCATCGCGCAAAACGACAAAATCTGCAACTACATCGACATGCCGTTGCAACATTGCAACGATGAAATCCTACGCACCATGGGCAGAGGCGGCAGCAAGCAAGAATTACAAGAACTAATCGACAAGCTCCGCGCAAAAATCCCCGGCGTAGTAATCCGCACAACCTTCATCGTAGGCTTCCCTGGAGAAACCGAGGAAATTTACGACGAACTGTGCCACTTCGTAGGGCACAACAAATTCGAGCGCATGGGCGTATTCCCCTACAGCGAGCAGGACACACCATCGGCAGAACTCCCAAACAAAGTCGACGAAGAAGAAAAGCATCAACGCGCTGACGCCATAATGGAACTACAACACGACATAATGGAGGACATGCTGGAACAAAATATCGGCAAAACCTACAAAGTCCTCATCGAAGGATACGACAGCGAAATCAAGCATTACCACGGCAGAAGCTATGCCGACACCGTAGACGTGGACACAAAAGTCTACTTCACCACGACAAAGCCGCAGGAAATCGGCACATTCGCCCAAGTAGAAATCACAGACTACATGGACTTAGACCTATTCGGCAAACAAATATTCTAACAACCAAAGCAGACAGGGGGATATATGAACCTACCTAATATAATAACAATGCTGCGCATTTTGCTAATTCCCGTATTCATCGCCTTTATGTTCGTAGGGCAGGTGGGGTACACAATAGCGGCATTCGTCATATTTGTCGTTGCGTCGCTGACTGATTTTGTGGACGGATACATCGCGCGCAAGTATCAGCTTGTCACAAATTTCGGCAAGCTAATCGACCCCCTGGCGGACAAGCTTGTCGTGTCCTGCGCACTAATCGCGTTGGTGCAGATGTCGCAGATTCATTCGTGGATAGCAATGGTAATTATTGCCCGGGAATTTTTGGTCACAACCCTGCGAATTGTAGCAATTGAACAAGGCTATGTTATGGCAGCAGACAGGGTCGGTAAGCTTAAAACGTTCATTCAGCTTGTTGCGATAGGTGCGCTAATTTTCGACAACATCACGGTTGTGGCAGTCTACGGCGTTGCTTTTAGCACGGTTGCAATATACGCCGCGCTCATACTCACGGTTTATTCAGGCTTCCACTACTGCTTCAAAAACAGAAAGCTTTTTGTTTCATGAACAAGCTTATTATTAATAAGGAAGATATGCGCTTCAACCTAGATAAGCTGCGCGGCATGACTAATGCGCGAATTATCGCGGTGGTAAAAGGCAACGGCTACGGCTTGGGCGCGGCGGAGTATGCGCAGGTATTGCGCGGCTTCGGCGTAGACTTTTTCGCCGTGAGCGAAATTCACGAGGCGCGGCAGCTGCGCGAAAGCGGAATCGACTGCGATATACTGCTGCTGCAAAGCAATGAGTTGCTTGTGAATGAGATTGCCGAACTCGAGCTAATCGCCACGGTCGGCAGCATGGGTATGCTGTCCGCACTGCGCAACGCTTGCGCCGAGCGGCAGGAGCGTATGCGTCTGCACCTAAAAATCGACAGCGGCTTCGGACGCTACGGCTTCCACGCACAGCAGATGGACGAGCTTTGCAATTACATCAAGCAGCATAATATAGAAGTAGAGGGAATCTACTCACACCTGTACAACTCCTTCTCCAAGAATAAGCAATGCCACGCGCAGTTTGACTACTTCAACAAAGCTGTAGATTCCATTAAATCACACGGCGTAAATGTTGGAATGCGGCACATCGTGTCGTCCCACGGATTCATGCTGTACCCGCAAATGCACCTAGACGCAGTACGCCTAGGCAGCGCGCTGCTCGGACGCCTACTAATTCCCAACGGACTAAAAAAAGTAGGCTACGCGCAATCGGTAGTATCGCACATCGCAACCCTGCCGAAAAAGCACAACATCGGCTACGGCGACGTATACCGCACCAAAAGCAATGCACGTATCGCCGTAATCCCCATAGGCTATACCGATGGCGTATTCATCGAAAAATCCCGCGACACCTTCCGCCTGATCGACATACTGCGCTACATCTACAACGACATAAAGCAGTGGCGCGCCAAACGCTATGTACGCATAAATAACGCACCCTGCCAAATAGTAGGACGTATCTGCATGTGCAACATCTTCGCCCACATCGGCAACAGCGTAAATGTAGGCGACATCGTAACCCTCGACTGCAATCCACTATTCATCAGCAACAACGTAATCCGCGAATTTGTATAGTCAAATTCATTTAAAACAGTGATTCGTGTCAATCGCATTTCTTTGATTCGAGCAGCGTTCGTCGTACTTTTATAGTCGAGGAAAGAAACGCGATTGACTATGTGAGGTAAAAATATGTTAATAGAAATATGCAAGGCAGCCAAAGCTGCGTCCGCGCAGCTTGCCGCAATCGGCGGCGGTGACCGCAATCGCGCACTCGCAGCAATGGCCGACGCACTAATGGACAATACAGACGCAATCATAACCGCGAATAAACTCGATCTCGACAACGCAAAGCCGGGCCCAAAAATCGACCGACTAATGCTTAACAAGGAGCGTGTCGCCGCATTGGCGCAAGGCATACGCGAAGTCGCGGCACTTCCCGACCCACTCGGCATTACCCTAAGCGGCAGCGTACGCCCCAACGGACTTGCCATTTCCAAAGTGACCGTACCCCTAGGCGTAATCGGCACAATCTACGAATCGCGCCCCAATGTGACGTCGGACATCTCTGCGCTCTGCATTAAATCAGGCAACGCCGTAATCCTGCGCGGCGGCAGCGAAGCGATAAATACTAACAAGTGCGTTGTAGAAGTCCTGCAAAAATCAGTCGAAGACATACTCCCGCCCAACAGCATTCAAATAATCCCCGACACCTCTCGTGAAACTGTAGCCGAATTTATGCGCCAACGCGAATACGTTGACTTACTAATCCCGCGCGGCGGTGCAGGCTTAATCAAGTCCGTAACCGAAGGAAGCAACATTCCCACAATTGAAACAGGCACAGGTATTTGCCACACCTACGTTGATTCATCAGCCGACTTGGCAACGGCAAAGAATATAGCAATCAACGCCAAGATAAGCCGTCCCTCGGTTTGCAACTCGATGGAAACCCTACTTGTGCATACAGATGTAGCGGACGAATTCCTTCCCATTATAATAGAAGAATTACAAAAACTAGACGTAGAAATTCGCGGCGACGAGAAGGTGTGCAGTTACCCCAACACAATCCCTGCCACCGACGAGGACTACCGCACCGAATACAACGACCTAATCCTAGCCGTAAAAGTAGTGGAAACTCTCGACGAAGCAATCGCCCACATCAACGCCTACAGCTCCAAGCACAGCGAGTGCATAGTCGCAACTCACATTCCCACCGCTGAACGCTTCCTCAACGCAATCGACGCGGCCTGCGTCTACCTAAACGCAAGCACACGCTTTTCCGACGGCGGCGAATTCGGTCTAGGCGCAGAAATCGGCATAAGCACACAAAAGCTGCACGCACGCGGTCCAATGGGAATCGAAGCCCTGTGCAGCTACAAATACATCATACGCGGCAGCGGACAAATCCGCTAAGCGTCTGGAGGAAACATGGAAGTAACAATAACCCTAAACGGCGAAAGCACCACCTTCCCTGAAGGTACAACACTTTCCGCCCTAGTAAAAAAATTCGGCTACTCAATGAGTAACGTCGTAGCCGAGCTAAACGGCGCAGTAATCCGCCCTACGAATTACGCCACCGTCGTACTAAAAGACGACGACAAACTAGAATTATTAAACTTCGTAGGCGGCGGTTGATGTAGGGGCGCGCATTGCGCGTCCGTGGATTCTGCACACCGCACAACGGACGGCCAATGGCCGCCCCTACATTTTTATTATACAAATTTATATTTTTGGAGGTGAATAAAATAGAAGATAAATTTTTACTCGGCGGCAAAGAGTTCACAAGCCGCCTAATGATTGGCAGCGGCAAACTAGGCGACGACAGCATTATCCCTCGCATAATCGAAAACAGCGGAGCGGAGATTATGACAGTCGCCCTACGCCGCGTCAACCTAGACAATCCGACCGACAATATATTGCAGCACATTCCCAAGCACATGACGCTGCTGCCCAACACGTCAGGCGCGCGCAACAGCGACGAAGCCGTACGCATTGCTCGTCTTGCCCAAGCCGCCGGAATGGGCGACTTCGTCAAGATTGAGATAATGCAGGACAGCAAATACCTGCTTCCCGATAACTACGAATCCGCGAAAGCGACAGAGATTCTGGCAAAGGAAGGTTTCATCGTCTTACCCTACATGCTTCCCGACCTAACAGCCGCCCGAAGCATGATGAACGCAGGCGCAGCGGCAATTATGCCCCTAGGCGCACCCATCGGCTCAAACAAAGGCCTGCAAACCAAAGCCCTAATCCAAATCCTGATAAACGAAATCGACTTACCAATAATCGTCGACGCAGGCATAGGCAAGCCCTCCGACGCTTGCGAAGCCATGGAAATGGGCGCATCGGCATGTCTGCTAAACACAGCCATAGCCACCAGCGGCGACCCAATCCAAATGGCATCCGCATTCAAAAATGCAATAATCGCAGGGAGACAAGCGCACCTATCAGGCCTAGGCAGAGTCAAGGACGCGGAAGCTTCCTCGCCGCTTACAGGCTTCTTAAATAAATAAAGGAGAATCACATTGGCAAAATACGACACAATACCAAATTTTGTCGAGCTCGAAAAAGGCGTACTCAAACATTGGGAGGACTGCAACTGCTTCGACAAATTAAAGGAAAAAAATAAAGGCGGCAAGGTTTTCCGCTTCCTAGACGGTCCCATAACCGCGAACAACCAAATGGGTGTACACCACGCATGGGGACGCAGCTTAAAAGACATCTACATCCGCTACCACGCAATGCACGGCCACTCTTGCCACTACCGCAACGGCTTTGACTCGCAAGGCCTATGGGTTGAGGTTGAGGTAGAAAAAGAACTAGGCTTCAAGGATAAGCGCGACATTCTCGAATATGGACTTGACAACTTCACCAACAAATGTAAAGAGCGCATACAACGCTTCAGCGGCGTAATCACCGAGCAATCCAAACGCCTTGGTCAGATGATGGATTGGGACAACTCCTACTTCACCCACACCGACGAAAATATCCAAGGCATATGGCACTTCCTCAAAAAATGCCACGACATGGGCATGATTGACAAAGCCTATCGCCCCATGCCATGGTGTCCGCGCTGCGGCACATCTCTATCCGAGCACGAAATGAGCGGCTCATACAAAGAGCTTACCCACACCTCAGTATTTGCGAAACTCCCAATTGATGGCAAAGACTTCGACATACTAGTATGGACAACCACGCCTTGGACACTCACAGCCAACGTAGCCCTAGCCGTAAACCCCGAAAACGACTACTGCATAGTACAAACCGATATATTCGACAAGCCAATATGCGTCGGCAAAGAAGTAATCAAAATCCTGCAATGCAAAAAAACAATCCTTGACACAATCAAGGGCAGCGACCTAGTAGGCTTAACCTACGAAACCTTCTTCCCCGACCTAAAAGCGCAGCAAGGCATCGAACACAAAATCCTCCCATGGAGCGACGTTGCTGCCACCGACGGAAGCGGCACGGTTCACATCGCCCCAGGCTGCGGCGCAGAGGACTTCGAGCTAGGCAAAACTCACGGCATAGCCGCAATCTGCCCCGTAGACGAAAGCGGCAGATTCACAGCCGAATACGGCTTCCTCGCCGGAATGGGCGCAAAAGAAGCCGCGCAACACATCTTCGACTACCTCACCAAAAACGGCAAAATGTACCGCACAGAAGAATTTACGCACAGCTATCCGGTGTGTTGGCGTTGTAAAACCGAAGTGTTGTTCCGCCTAGTGCGCGAGTGGTACATCAAAACCGAAGGTATAAAGCCGCGCCTTAAAGCCGCCGCCGACACTGTAAAGTGGACGCCTGCCTACATCGGCAAGCGTATGCACGACTGGCTCGACAACATGGGCGACTGGAACATCTCCCGCAAACGCTTCTACGGCTTACCCCTGCCCATTTACCCTTGCGACAACTGCGGCAAGTTAACAGTAGTAGGTTCGCGCGAAGAACTACTATCCCTAAGCGACGGCATCTACAATCCGCCCGAACTGCACAGACCGTGGATTGACGAAGTAAAAATAAAATGCGAATGCGGCTGCGAAGTCGCACGTATCCCCGAAGTAGGCGACGTATGGCTCGACGCAGGCATAGTCCCCTACAGCACAATGGGCTACTTCTCCGACAAAGAAGCATGGAAGAAATACTTCCCTGCCGAGTGGGTTTCCGAAATGCGCGAGCAAGTGCGCCTATGGTTCTACTCCATGCTATTTATGAGCGTTGTCCTAGAAGACCGCGCCCCATACGAACACGTAATGGCATACAACGCAGTTGTAGCCGAGGACGGCTCCAAATTCAGCAAAACAGGCAACTCCCTAAAGTTCAACGAAGTCGCGGATATAATCGGTGCGGACACAATCCGCTACCTTTTCGCAGGAGCAAGCATATCCAACGACGTACGCTTCGGCTACACCCTAGGCGATGAAGCCAAGCGCAAAATGCTGGGCTTATGGAACAGCTACGTCTTCTTTATGACCTACGCCGACCTTGAACAACCCGACGTAACCTCCCCTGTAGACGAAAAGCTGCTCGACATCACCGATAAATGGCTGAACGCACGCTTGCAGCAATACATCGCAAGCTGCGACGCTGCATACGCAGCCTACAACACCCCCGAAGTAGTTGCGCAATTCGAGGCAATGATTGATGACCTCTCCAATTGGTACATTCGCGTAAACCGCCGCCGCTTCTGGAAAGAAGGCACAAGCGACGACAAACGCGCCGCCTATGTAAGCCTGTACAACGCCATAAAGACAATCACAGTCGTAATGGCGCCCATCATGCCCTTCATGTGCGACTACGTTTGGCAGCAAATGGTGCGCAAGTACGAGCAATCCGCGCCCGAATCAATCCACCTTGTAGATTTCCCCAAGGTGCAAGCAATCGACAGCGGCATAATCGAAAACGCTTCATACGTTCGCGAAATTGTAACCCTAGCCCTAAAGCTGCGCAACGAGCAGCAGCTCAAGGTGCGCCAACCCCTGCAAAACATGCAGCTAGCCCCAATCGGCGACAGCAACGCCCTAAAGCAAGCAATCGCCGAATACAACGACATCATCAAAGATGAACTCAATATAAAAGCCATAGAAGTAATCGACAACGCAGGAGAACTCTACGACAAATTCCTAACCCTCAACTTTAGAGAAGCAGGCCGCGTACTAAAAGGCGACGCAAACGCCGTAAAACAACTGCTCGCCGAAATGCCCGCCGACCAAATGAAGCAAGCAGTCGCAGCATTCGAGAGCGGCGCGGACGTACAAGTAGGCGCACACGCCCTAACCCCTTCCCTGCTCACCCTAAGCACAAAGTGCAAGGAAAACATCTGCGTGACCCAAAGTGACCGCGTAACCATCGCCCTAGACACCACCATCACTCCCGAGTTGGAACAAGAGGGCCTATTCCGCGAAGTCCTGCGCCAATGTCAAGTCCTACGCAAAGAAGCAGGCCTAAACGTGGAAGACAGAATCCACCTCACAGTAACCACAGACAACGCCCTACTAAAGCAAGTGCTGGAGATATTCGGCGACAAGCTAATGCAAGAAACCCTCGCCAAATCCCTCAACTCCCACAACGGCGAATCCACATTAAAGCAACTGGAGCTAGACGACGTAACCTGCACCATCGGCGTTGCTAAAGCTTAAGCATAAAGGCGACCCATAGCGGTCGCCTTTGCTATATCACATCATATAGGAAGGTGCACCCATGAAGATTGCAAAAAACCCAACATTCGACAACATATCGCAACGCGTACTATGGAGCTTCAACTTCATGTTCTCCGACTTCGCCCCCATATCCTCGAACATCGCAAGCGAAAGTGCGCAAAAGGACCTACACACCCTATTCGCCAACATCATCGACACCCTTTACCAAGACCCAACGCTATTGGAATTGCCCACAACCCCAGACCAAGCCTTCGACTGGCACGTCTGCAACAACCAAATCCCCGAGCTAAACGACATCTTCATGGAAATCTACGACAAGCTCTACACCTTCTACAAATTCCTACTAATAGCAGGCCTAGCAGGAAAAGCAGACGGCAGCACCTTAACCATCGACAAACCCAAGCTAAAAGAACATAAAGCCGCCTACAAAAAGCCCTTCGCCGCCTTCTTCCAAAAGCTAGGCATAACCTGCACAGCAATCAAAAACGACATAACACTACAATTTCAATCCGCCGAACTACTTAACGCCCTACACCTACTATCGCAAACAGATGACCTATTCGCATTCGCGTGCTGCTCCTTCAATGGAAGCTATGACCACTTACTCCAAAGAATCGACGACCTATACGACTACAACGGCTTCCTCCTAGAAACAGCGCAAACATACCTCCGAAAAGGCTTCGCACAAAGCATAAGCATATACTTCGGCAAAACAGGACTAGGCTTAGACATAAAATTCACAATCGGCAGCAAAGACACAGGCTTCAAAATAGTATTCAACGGACGCAAAAAAGACTTATTCCGCTTCGGCACAATGTCAGGCGTAGGCGAAAAAGCAATGCTCGAGGACTTCGCAAGCCTTGACCCACTGCTGCAAAAACACTTCATCAAAATATGCAGACCCTGCAACTCATGCCTAGCCTGCACAAAAGGCGGCAAATCCAAGCAATTCACAGCCAACGCAAACTACAACGGCTCACAATACCAACTATGCCCCCAATTCCCCCAACACGAATGGGAACGCCTCGATCAAGAACTAGCCGACACACTATTCACATACCTAGAAACCCAACAAAAATACGCATAAACAACATCCATGAAAATACTACGTAAATCACTTGAAAGCGAAATCATACTAGAATTCCTTTCTGCTGAATTTGAATCCGAACGTTTCAGAGCTAAAATAAAGGATACCCTAGAAAAGCTGCATGTAGATGAGCAAATAATAACAAGTGCAAATACAAACGATGAGCAAGAAAACGCAGCACGAAAGCAAGTTCTAGCAGATTTCAGGGGCTATGGGCAAAACGAAGGTCTATTTGAAAAATTTCCAACCATCACAGAATGGGTTTACGCTATCTTCGACGAAAGTGATATTGATAAAATAAGATATATAAACTATTCTTATTGGAACGAACTATCCAAGCATACAGGTTTACCTAAAGTTGCTGCCCAAACAATAAATGAAGGAATAGAAATCTACAACGTTTCAAATGATAACTTCCTCAAAGGCAAAGAATATTTAATTCAAGGCAACTCCTTTCGACCAATCATATTGATAACGAGCGACAACGAAAAATATATTGTTGTAGAGGGTCATTCCCGATTAACTGTATATGGTCTAATCCCTGAAAAATTCGACAAAACCCATTGTTATATTGGCGTGTGTAGTGAGAGCGAATTAAAGTCGTGGAATGGATTATGAGGGGATTGCATGATTCACATGATAAATCGGTGCATGAAATGCAATGCGCACCTCGAGCGCAAGTGATACAATTATCTCGAAAGGAGGGGTTACATGGATTGGCTTAATTGCATGAACAGCGCAATGGACTATATCGAGGGCAACCTCCGCGGAGAGATACACTATGACAAAGCAGCGCAGCTTGCCTGCTGCTCTACCTATCACTTCCAGAGAATGTTCTCGTTTATCACAGGCGTGCCGCTTTCGGAATATATCAGGCGGCGGCGATTGACGCTTGCCGCCTTCGACCTGCAGCAGAGTAAAGCAAAGGTTATCGACGTGGCACTCGAATTCGGCTACGAATCGCCCGAGGCATTCTCGCGCGCCTTCAAAAGTATGCACGGCGTATCGCCTGCTTCCGCGCGCGACAAAGGCATAGCCCTAAAAGCTTACCCCCGTATGTCCTTTCACATTTCAATCAAAGGAGATACAGAGATGAACTATCGTATTGAAGAGAAAGAAGCGTTCGAGGTGTTTGGCGTATACGGCGTTGTAAGCGCAAGCATGGAGCAAGCGTTTATCGATGTGCCTGCGTTTTGTAGAAAATGCGACGACGATGGAAGCGTCGACCGAATGAACGCGGTGCTCGGACGCAGCCACGACACTTGCCTGCACGCTGCATTGTATGACCACACCGATTCCGGCTTCAAGTACATGATTTGCTACAACGTGCCGAAAAACTGCGAAATACCCGAGGAATTTACGCGGCTACAAATTCCTGAGTTGACATGGGCAATCTTCCAAGTGCCGGATTGCGAAATGCAAGACATGTGGCGGCGCATATATTCCGAATGGTTTCCCACCTCGGACTATGAGCAAGCACCGAATCCATCATTCGAGATGTACTACGGCACAGCCAAATTTGCCATAGGCGAAGTATGGATTCCGATTAAAAAGAAGTAGGTATTAACAACGCGGAGCGCATTTTATGTGCTCCGCTATTTCACATTCATTTTTGGAGGAAACATGACAGGACGCTACCTAACACTCAACACAGTAATACGCTGCAACCAAATCGAAGTGCGCCACGACAAACGCATCGGTGAGGATGAATATCACATGCACTCGCCTGAAAACATACAGCGATTCCGCGACTTAGTGTCAAAGGCAATCCCTGGTGGAAACATAACGTGGGCATTCAGCTGGCTTGCGCTGATTAACGAATCCGAAAACTATCAGCAGATACGCGAGCTTGTGAAAAGCTTCCACGCCCAATACGGCGACGACGTGACCTACATAAGCGGCGGCTTTTTCGCCAACGCTTTCGCTACACGCGACGAGGTTAACGAGCAGCTGCGCGACGGATTGGCAAAGGTGCGCGCATTCATGGGCGATGGCTTCAATCCAAAGAGCGTCATTTCAGGCTTCCTCTCCGCCGCAAACCAACAATACCTAGCCGAACACGAAGGCATACACGTATGCCAAGGGAACATCTGGAGCCAATACGCAATCGACAACCAAGACGGTGAGGGCAGCATATGCTACCCCTACTATCCCTCAACCGAACATTTCTGCAAGCCTGCACAAAGCGAAAGCGACTTCATCGACTGCGTAAATCTCGACGGCTGGACCTGCGACTTCTTGACGGCGCGCCGCGAAGGCTTCGCCGACGGCTTCAACAGCCGCCAAGGCGTAGGCCCAATCGAAACCTTGCTCGCATTCCCAAAAGAAACCGCGCTGCGCGAAATGATAGCAACATGCGCTGCACATTACGACACGGGCTACGACTTAAACGGCTTCGGCTGGATCACCAATCTGTACGAGCAAAGCCTTTTCGAGGAAAAGACAAGATTTGAAAACTTGTACGAAGGCACATATGAATGGCTTGCCAAAATAAAGGAGCGTTGGCCTGACGTGCAAATGCCGACAATGGGCGACTTCGGTCTGCTGTGGCGCGAACACTACAAAAACAACGACAACATAAACTATCGCTTCCGCCAACGCGGCACAGGCATAGGCGGCTCCGACGCGGACAAAGAAATAAGCTGGCACATGACAAAGCAACGCCGCGTTGCCACAATGAAAATCGACGGCGACGGCGAATACCTAATCGACCTCACCGACTACACAAAGCCCGCACAAGAACCCACCGAAATCACTCGCCGCTGGAGTTTACTAGGCGACATAAACCAAAAGCAAACGCGCGAGCAGGATAAGCCGATAAAGCTAACGCCGCAGCTAAAAGAAGAATTAAAGCTATAAAATACGGAGAACACATGACAACTAAAGACAACATCACACAAGCAATCCACGCCCTAGGCATAGAAAACAAAGCGATATGCCTGCACTCCTCATTGAAATCCTTCGGACGTGTAGACGGCGGAGCGCAAACAATTGTCGACGCATTCCTCGATTCAGGCTGCACAATTCTCGTACCCACATTCACCTATGACAACGAAACTGCGCCAATTCAAGGACACACGCCTCCGCGCAACGCATACGATTATGCGAACCCTAACGAAACTTTCAACACACGCATATTCACAACAGACAGCACGGACATAACCCTCGACGCAATGGGCGTAATTCCGCAATGCGTAGCACAAAATCCGCAGCGAAAGCGCGGCTACAATCCGCTAAACTCCTTCTCTGCAATAGGCGCACACGCCGACGCACTAGTGCGCGACCAATCGCCCACAAATTTGTACGCTTCATTTGAAACGTTATGTAAGCTAGACGGCTACGTCCTGCTTGCAGGAGTAACCCTCACCAAAGCCACAATTATCCACTACGCCGAACAACTCGCCGGCCGCAACCTATTCCTGCGTTGGGCGAACGACACATCAGGCAACCCAATCCCTGTACGGGTAGGAAGCTGCTCCGAAGGCTTCAACAACCTCATGGATTCCCTAAAGCCAATCTTAAGCACAATCACAGTAGGCGAAAGCCAATGGTTGTGTTACCCTGCAAAAGAGATGGTGGAAATTGGCAAAAATGCAATACTCCAAAATCCCGAAATAACGCGCTGCTCCGACCAATGCGGACGCTGCGACGACGCAATCGCAGGCGGACCAATTTGCGAATAATAAAAAGGGGCTGGCATAATGCCGCCCCTTATTTTATTGCCGCGCGTGAGAGCCTGTCCTCCAACGCAGCGGCGATTCCGCCGCCGTTTGCTCTTATGGCGCATATGCAGTCCACGCCTATGCTGTCGAACTCGCGCAATGCTGCGTAAAGTATTCGAGCGTATTCGGAAGTATCTTCTGCGCGTTTTACAATGCAGTTGTGCGGCAGCTCGCTTTCGCCCACGCAGATTACGCCCACTTTCGCGTAATTCTCGCAAACGCGTTCAACCTCAGCGATTTCGTCCACAAAAAACAACGGCGCGTCGGGCGCGTAGTGCTTGTACTTTTGTCCGGGACTTACAGGCTTTTCTGCGTGCGACGTGTTCATAATCGTGGGACACACTTCCGAAAGTTGCTCCATCGTAACGCCGCCGCTGCGCAGGATTACAGCCTTGCCTTCGCGTATCGCTACCACTGTAGATTCAAGCCCGATTCCGCATTCTCCGTCGTCCAGCACAGCGTCAATGCGTCCGCTCATGTCCGCCATAACATGCGCGGCCGCCGTAGGGCTTGGCTTGCCCGATAAATTCGCGGACGGAGCGGCGATAGGTACACCGCTTGCGGTTATTACCGCACGTGCAATCGGGTGCGCAGGGCAACGCACAGCGACAGTGTCAAGCCCTGCCGTAGTGGCATAAGGCACAACCTCGCGCTTAGGCAGCACAATCGTGAGTGCCCCGGGGAAAAATCGCTCCATCAAGGCATATGCAGTATCGCATATATCGTGCGCAACTTCGCTAACTGCGGAAATAGAAGCTACATGCACAATCAGAGGATTGTCCGACGGACGTCCCTTTGCTGTGAATATTTTCGCCACTGCCGCCGAATCAAGCGCGTTCGCACCTAAGCCGTAGACTGTTTCGGTAGGTATGCCGACTATGCCGCCGCGGCGGATTATGTCGGCGGCTTCATTTATGTCTTTGCTAGTTAATAGTTTGGTCATTGGTTCTCTATTATCTTTGTCATGTATTCGTTGAAACCTGCTTTGTAGCCTGCCATGTAAGCCTTTCTTATTATTTGAAACAATAATTCTTCAACATTGTCATAAAGGTCTTGCTCAAGAAATTTATCGAAATTTTTTTCAACGTCCACAAAAATTCCCCCTTTTTAGTATTATACAACAATATATTTTTGTTGTCAATACATATAAACAAAATATAATTGTTTGATTTAACAATAATTTATTGTTAATATTTACTCCATACTAATGCAGAGGGGTAAACATGCTAAAAAACTTAAAAAAGTTACGTGAAGAAAGAGGTATCAGCCAACTCAAATTAGCTGAAATATTATCAACGAGCCAACAATCGATTAATCAATATGAAAACCGGGATATAGAGCCGGATATTGCAACATTAAAAGCCATTGCGCTATATTTTGATACAACTATTGATTATTTAGTGGGAAACACTCTAATCAAGAATAAAGCCATCGACGACAAGAGAATTTTGTGCGACGAAGCAGAAGTACGTTTAATCAATAAATATAGAGAGTTTTCGCCCGAAAATCGCGATGTTATAGATAAACTTTTTTCAATGTTATACAATCACCAAATCTAAATTGTAGGGGCGCGCTATTAGCGCGTCCGTGGGTTTACCGCGAATGTGTGTGGGTAATCCGCGGACGCGCAATGCGCGCCCCTACAAGTGTTTATTTCAAATAAGGTTTACTTCTGTTTTGGTTAAACCAGCTATAGGTGGTAGGGTGCTGCGCCATCTCTCGTGCATACAGCATCAGCGGAACAAACGCAGGGTTTGCGCGGAAGGTGTATATCCGCTGAACCTCATCGTCAAGCTCTACCTCGTTCACCATTATACTGTTCCAGCTTTTTAATGTGTCTATTATCTCGGCAGCCTTTTGCTCGGATATGCCTAGGTTTTTGCATAAAAGCTTGTCTGTGAAGGATTTATTATCCCTCTTGTAAAGCAACAGCAACGCATTGTACATATCCTTGTCGCCCATATCCTCAAAAAATTTTCCAAGGTCAACATCTTCAAACAAATACTGCGGCATATTTTCCATATCAGGAATAAGTGCGAAATAGCGCTGAGGATATAAGCACATCAGCCCAATCCCCTCGTTCCATATTTGTTGAGAATAATGAGGGCAGTCCATGTCTTTTGTAATTTCGTCCAACCCGTTCTCTGGCTTTATGGGAAACATGTCGCCGCCTATTGCGCAAAGCAACTTCCAACACATGTCAAACACGACTTTCATGCGTTCCTTGTTGGGGAGGTCGACAATCTTTTTAGCTATTGCAATCTCTAAGTCGCAATAATCAGTGACATTGCGACCGAACAACTCGTCTGTCGATATGCCGAAGCAATCGGCTATCACAGGCACAAGCTCAATATCCGGCACGCCACCGCATTCCCACTTTGACACAGCTTGCGTGGTCACGCCAACGCATTTGCCTAATTCCTCCTGCGTCATTCCGCGCTCCTTGCGAAGCTTGCATATAATCTCGCCCATTTTTTGCACACCCATAATCAATGCTCCTTTGTTTGATTTGCGAAAGCTTTCGATAGGTTAATTATAGTACAAATCATGGTTGAATTCAATGGAGGCTGCGTGTATGAAAATCAACCGCCGTTTGATTCACTCGCCCGACGACAACTGCTCCAGCTGCGTCTTTGCGTGCAATGCGTCCACGATTTCGTCGATGTCGCCGTTTAGCACTGCATCTATTCGATTTATCGTAAGCCCCACGCGGTGGTCGGTGACACGCCCTTGCGGATAGTTGTAGGTGCGAATGCGCTCGTTGCGATTGCCTGTGCCTACTTGCTTGCGTCGGTCGGCTGCGACTGCGGCGTTTTGCTCGTCCTGCAAAATCTCAAACAGGCGCGAACGCAGAATCTTCATCGCCTTATCCTTGTTCTTATGCTGGCTCTTTTCGTCTTGGCAGGATACTACTAAGCCTGTGGGAATATGGGTTATGCGAATTGCGGAGTCTGTTGTGTTGACGTGCTGTCCGCCTGCGCCGCTGGAGCGATATACGTCTATCTTTAAGTCGTTGGGGTTGATGACAAGCTCAACCTCGGGGACTTCGGGCAGCACTGCCACGGTCACGGTGGAGGTGTGTATGCGTCCGCTGCTTTCGGTTTCGGGCACGCGTTGTACGCGGTGGACGCCGCTCTCATACTTGAAGCGCGAGTATGCGCCGTTTCCGTCTATCTCGAACGCGACTTCCTTTATGCCGCCCAATTCTGTTTGCTTTAGGCTCAACATTTCAACCTTCCAGCGTTTGCTTTCGGCGTACATCGAGTACATGCGCAAAAGGTTGCTTGCGAACAGTGCGGCTTCATCGCCGCCTGCACCGCCGCGTATTTCTATGATAACGCTCTTGTCGTCGTTAGGGTCTTTCGGCAGCAGCATAAGCTTTAGCTGTTCGTTAAGCTGCGGCAGCTTCTCCCTATGCTCGGCAAGCTCCAGCTCGGCAAGCTCGTGGTACTCCTTTTCGGCAGGATTGGCAAGCAACGCCTCGCAGTCGGCAATCGCCTTGACCACGCTCTCGTATTCGTTAAAACGCTCCACGATAGGCGTAAGCTCGGAATGCTCCTTGCACAGCTTGGAGAACAGCTCGTTGTCTGCAATTACCTCGGGCGTGCTTATTTTGTGCGTCAATTCTTCGTGTCTTTCTTTAATGCCTTGCAATCTATCTTGCATAAATGTCCTCGATGATTCTGTATTTTAAAGCGGGCGAACAAAGTCCGCCCCTATAATGCAACGTGCATAAATTCTTATGCTTGTACATAATTATTACCATAACGTTCTATAAAGGAGAATTTCTGTGAAAAACAACAAATCTACATTATCGCTTTTGGCAGGAGTTGGCATATCCATTGCAATCGCGCTGCTTGCAGGATTTATAGGCAGCGTATTGGGCGACAGCAGCATGGGCTTTCAAACGCTGGACAAGCCTGCATTTGCGCCGCCTCCTGTTGTATTCCCTATCGTGTGGGCGATATTGTACGCGCTTATGGGCGTGTCGTCCTACATAATCTATATGTCGGACGACCCGTCGAAAAAATCCGCGCTCACGATATACTTCCTGCAATTAATTGTAAATTCGTTGTGGACGTACTTTTTCTTCAACCTCGAGTGGAGGTTATTCTCCTTCTATTGGATACTGCTGCTGATACTGCTTGTCGTTGTGATGATTCGCAGGTTCTACAAAATATCGCCGACTGCCGCGTATTTGCAAGTACCGTATCTGCTTTGGCTATGCTTCGCAGCGATATTGAATCTGTCTATTTATATACTCAACCGATAGCGGAAATTATACTCATTTTGCAAATAAGCATTCTTTGCCCTTCTCGAATTCTTCTTGTGTAATAACGCCGTTATCCAACAAGTTTTTGAACTTTAGAATCTCATCGGCTACACTTAATGAGTTGTCGGCCTTCTTTTGAGGGCCTTTTCGCGCCGCTATCTTTTCATCAACATAGTATTGAAATACAGTTACAGCAAGCACCCATCCGATAAACTCAGAAGATAAATTGGCGCAAAAATCATTTATGTTGAAGTTGGGATTTTTGAAGATTCCAAAAGAAAAGGTAGTACCTGCGATGATGGCGAAGATTATACCTAGAACAATTACTTTTTTCTTCATTTTTTCATCTCCTGAAAATATGAATAGGCATTAGCGACGGAATCAGTCAGATTTGCCTGCGCCGCGCTTTAGCTCGGCGTTGATGAAGCCGTCGAGTTCTCCGTCCATGACTGATTGCACGTTGCCTACTTCAAAGCCTGTGCGGTGGTCTTTTACCATTGTGTAGGGGCAGAAAACGTAGGAGCGGATTTGGCTGCCCCATGCGATTTCGCGCTGCTCACCTTTGATTTCTGCAAGTGAGGCGTAGTGTTCGCGCTCTTTTATCTCGACTAGCTTGGATAGCAGCATTTTCATGGCGTAGTCGCGGTTTTGGTGCTGTGAACGCTCGGTTTGGCAGCTTACGACTATGCCTGTGGGAATGTGCGTTAGGCGGATTGCGGAGTCGGTTTTGTTGACATGCTGTCCGCCTGCGCCGCTGGAGCGGTAGGTGTCGACGCGCAGGTCGGCAGGGTTTATCGTGATGTCCGCACCTACGTCTGTGATTTCGGGCATAACGTCGAGGGAAGCGAAAGATGTGTGCCGTCTGCCGCCGCTGTCGAATGGGGATATGCGCACTAGGCGATGTACGCCGCGTTCACATTTGGCATAGCCGTAGGCGTTGTCGCCTTCTATCATAAAGGATACGCTTTTTATGCCTGCTTCGTCGCCTTGTAGGTAGTCGAGAACTGTCAGCTTATAGCCTCGTTTGTCCGCCCATTTGCTGTACATGCGGTAGAGCATTTCCGCCCAATCCATCGCTTCTGTGCCGCCTGCACCTGCGTGCAGCGTGAGTATGGCGTTGTTGGCGTCGTATTTTCCTGTTAGTAGCGCGGATAGAGTCATGGTGGAGAGTTGCTCCATGAATGCGTTGGCTTCGGTACGAACCTCGTCAAGCATATCGCTGTCGTCGCTTTCGATCGCCATTGCAGTGAGTGTAACTGCGTCCTCGTATAGCTGAACAAGCTTGTTGTAGCCGCCGATTTTATTTTGCAGTGACTTAATCTTTTGCAGGGTAACACCTGCTGCTTGCATGTCGTTGTAGAAGTCAGGCTCTGTTGTGGTGCGCTCTAATTCATCAAGTTTGGCTTGTTCGTTAGCGATGTTAAAGAGAGTCCTTGAGCTCGTAGAGCTCGCCTTGTTTACTGTCTAGCATTAAGCGGATTTCATCAAATTCTATCATAAAACCTCCAATATTTTGATAAAAAACTATTGCATAAATGTTTTATTTGTGATATACTATATGTAAGGTTGCAACGAGCAACAAAGGGGCTTCGCCTCGTTTTACAATGCGAAGTAATCCATCACTTTGGGGAAAGCACTGGGATTACTTCTTTTTTATTACTTCGATTATGCGGTAAATAGCATATCGTAAATATTCTGTAATAAATGGGTCTGTGAAAACCCACAGTATAAGATAGGCAATTAAATATCCCATACCAGTACCTCCTTTCCGACCCGATTTATTACTCGCCCATGCCGGCTGCATGGGCTTTCTTATTTGGGCGAGGGAGGCGAAGTTATCCCTTTCCTACGTGCGCGAGTTATATCGCCGCGTATCGCTTGCCGTGCGAATACGGATTATTCGCGCGGCTTACGCATACGCGGCATAACTACAGCCGCACGCTCTCGTTGCAACAAATACATATTAGCATATTTCTACATATTTTTCAAATTAAGTTTATGTTACGTTTGTAATATATTTGTAACATTTATTCGCCGCAGCATTTCTTATACTTCTTTCCGCTGCCACAGGGGCATAGGTCGTTGCGCCCTGTTTTGTTTATGCGCGTGGGTTGCGCTTTCGCGGGAGCGTCGCCGCCGTGGGAGGCAATCGATACTCGTGTATTCGTCTTTTCGCCTTCGACTTGGGTCGTAAGCTTGGCGTGCAATATATATTTTACCGTATCTTCCTTGATTGTGTCAACCATTGCGTCGAACATGTCGGAGCCTTCTTTTTTGTACTCCATGACAGGGTCGTGCTGACCGTAGGCGCGTAGGCCTATGCCGTGACGCAGCTGATCCATCGCGTCGATGTGGTCCATCCACTTTTCGTCCACGACATACAGCAGAATCATTCGCGACAGCCGCGCCATGCCTTCTTCGCCGAACTCTTGCTCTTTCTCATTATACTTGGCGTGTGCGACTTCGGACACAAGGGCGTGCAGCTTTTCGCGGTCGAGGGCAAGCTGCTCATCTTTTGTGAGATGCAGCGCAACGCCGAATATCTCCTGCGTTTTCGCGAACAGCGTTTCAAACGACCAATTGTCGGTGAACTCCTGTCCACCGATTGTCATTTCGACGATGTTGTCAACCATGCCGTTTAGCATGTTGATGATGTTGTCCTTGATGTTGTCCTCGTTTAGCACAGCAAGGC
This sequence comes from uncultured Eubacteriales bacterium, assembly GCA_964479875.1. GTDB lineage: Bacteria > Bacillota > Clostridia > Monoglobales > CAYZNM01 > CAYZNM01. The sequence continues at coordinate 2,484 of CAYZNM010000006.1, read as the reverse complement.
GTTGCTTGTAGATGATGGTGCGCTGTAGGTTCATGACGTCGTCATATTGAAGCACGTGCTTGCGAACGTCGAAGTTGCGACCTTCTATCTTCTTCTGCGCGTTTTCGATTGCGGAGGACATCATCTTGTGTTCGATTGCGTCGTCGTCGGCCATACCCAGACGCTCGACTATCGCGGCGATACGCTCGCTGCCGAATAGGCGCATTAAGTCGTCGTCAAGCGAGATGAAGAAGCGGCTTTCGCCTACGTCGCCTTGACGACCGCTGCGTCCGCGCAGCTGATTGTCGATACGGCGCGATTCGTGCCGCTCGCTGCCTAGTATGAAGAGACCGCCTGCTTCTATAACCTTTTGCTTGTCCGCTTCGGTTTGCTGCTTATATTTTGCGCGTAGTTCGCTGTAAACCTTGCGTGCGTTCAGGATTTCTTCGTTGTCAGTTTCAACTGCGCTGCTTGCTTCGTAGAGCATATCTTCGGAGAAGTCTTGCTTGCGCATTTCATTTTTGGCAAGCATACTCGGGTTGCCGCCTAGCAGAATGTCGGTGCCGCGTCCTGCCATGTTTGTGGCGATAGTCACTGCGCCGTGGCGACCTGCTTGCGCTACAATCTCGGCTTCCTTGTCATGGTGTTTTGCGTTTAGCACCTCGTGCTTGATTCCGTTTTTCTTCAGCTCCTTGGACAGCACCTCGGATTTTTCGATGGAAACTGTACCCAAAAGAACAGGCTGCCCCTTGGCGTTGCACTCCATAACCTGCTTGACGATTGCGTTGAGCTTCGCTTGCTGATTTTTGTACACCGCGTCGGGGTGGTCTATGCGAATCATCGGCTTATTCGTGGGGATTATTACAACGTCTTGCTTGTAAATCTGCTTAAACTCGTTTTCCTCTGTCTTTGCAGTACCTGTCATGCCGCTCAATTTATCGTACAGACGGAAATAGTTTTGCAGCGTGATTGTGGCAAGGGTTTTGCTCTCGCGTTCAACCTTTACCTTTTCCTTGGCTTCGATTGCTTGGTGCAAGCCGTCGGAGTAGCGTCTGCCTAGCATCATACGCCCTGTGAACTCGTCCACTATGATGATTTGTCCGTCTTTTACAACATAATCGATGTCGCGCTTCATTATGCCGCGGGCGCGGATTGCGATGTTGATGTGGTGGGAGATTGTGCTGTTTTCAGGGTCGGAGAGGTTTTCTATGCCGAATGCGGCTTCGGCTTTATGCACGCCGCGCTCGGTTAATGTGGCGGTGCGGGCTTTTTCGTCGACGATGTAGTCGCCGTCTATGTCATGGTCGTGAGTTTTGGTGTCCTGCTCGGCGATTACGAAGGGCTTTAGGCGTTGCGCGAATTGGTCGGCGACCTCGTACAGCTTGGTCGATTTGTCGCCCTGACCTGAAATAATAAGCGGCGTACGCGCTTCATCGATTAAGATACTGTCCACCTCGTCCACGATTGCGTAGGCGTGACCGCGCTGCACCATGTCCGATTTTTTGCTCACCATGTTGTCGCGCAGATAGTCGAAGCCGAACTCGTTGTTCGTGCCGTAGGTAACGTCCGCGTCATAGGCGGCCTTGCGCTGCTGATTGGTTATGCCGTGAATGATTATGCCGACGGATAAGCCCATGAAGTTGTACAGCAGACCCATAAGCTCGCCCTGCGATTTAGCAAGGTAGTCGTTGACTGTGACAACATGCACGCCCTTGCCTGAAATCGCGTTAAGGTAAGCCGCGAATACGGCTGCAAGGGTTTTGCCTTCGCCCGTTTTCAACTCGGCGATTCTGCCTTGGTGCAGCACAATCGCGCCCAATAGCTGCGTGTCAAACGCTCGTTGCCCCAACACGCGCACGCCACCCTCGCGCAGCGCAGCAAACGCAGGCACAAGCAGCTCGTCCAAGCTCTCGCCGGATTGATAACGCTTTTTAAACTCCTCCGTCTTAGCGCGAAGCCCGCTGTCAGACAGCGCCTTCATCGCAGGTTCAAGCTCCGCTATTGCTTTTATCATAGGCGATATACGCTTTAATTCCTTGTCATTATATGAACCGAAAAACTTGCTAAAAATATTTCCCATATTTTCTCCTGCCGTACATTTTTGTTGTCTATATATTATACCACAAAAATATGAAAATGTAAAACATTTCTTTAATTTTTGTGGCAAAGGGCAAGTTGAATGTTTGTTTGTTGTGTGTTATAATGTTTGTGAGTGTTGCTTACATAATGGGGGGTGTTGTTTATTAAATGTTTTACCTAATAAGACATGGAGAAACCGATTATTCCGAAAGAGGAACAAAGATATATCAAGGACATGGAGAAAACCTTGCTCCTTTAACAGAGCGAGGTGTTAAACAAATTCTATTGACGTCTAAAGATACACGCCTAAAAGATGCCGATATAATATTATCATCTCCTTACACCCGAGCATTACAAACAGCAGCTATACTTTCAGAACTTGTATTCATAAGCTGTTTCTGCTAAAATAGAGAAATGGAAAATACA
>CAYZNM010000005.1:0-171752 GCA_964479875.1 uncultured Eubacteriales bacterium | reverse complement strand
GTATTTTCCATTTCTCTATTTTAGCAGAAACAGCTTATGAATACAAGTTCTAAGTTGTTGTCAGTTCGCCGATTTCATGCACAATCTCGAAGCCGCTGTCTGTTTGCTTTATCGACTTCACCTTGTAGTCGGGAAGCTCGCGCTTTTTGGCGTACACCATTGGCAGCTCCCACGTGTTTAACGCGGCAAAAGACGTGTAGCCGAGCTGCCCCATGCTGTATGCGCCGTCGTAGCCTATGTCGGCGATTATACCATCGAGGGATATAGTCTGCGCGCCGTTGCTTAGGCTTGTGAGCAAGCCTGTGCGCGTGTTGATTGTCGCTGTGGTGCTGCCAATTGTTATTTCGCGGAATGCGTCGTTTGTAGTTACCGCAATGTCGCCTTGTCCGCACGCGGATAGCAGCAGCAAGGCAATCGCCGCTGCTGCTATCAGAAACTTAATCCTCATATCGCGAAAATATCGTACGCATATGCCGCTATTTCATCGGAGCTGCCGCTGATTAGGGATTTTGCGTTATATTGGCTAAAGTCTAACTTCTGCGGCTCTTTCGACAGATTCACCGCAACAAGCTTGCGGTCGTCGCCCTCGCCGCGAATGAACGCCATTACGGGTGAGCTTGTGTAGACGTACTCGATTTTGCAGCTGTCGCCGATAAGCTCGCGGCGGTGGGTGAACAATTGCTTAAAGTAGGGGTACAGCACCTCGCCTTCGGATAGATACCACTGCGGGTCTTCGTCGCCTTGGTAAATCATCGGCATTCCGTCGATTAAGCTAATCGCCGCCCACAACGCCTTCGCGCCGTCGGTTGTGTAAATGTCGACCGCGCGTTTTGATTGCCACACCCACGACACCGTGTCGTGATTGCCAAGAAAGCGCATTTTGCAGTAATTCTCCGGCGTGGTAAGCTTCTCGCGCTCGAGGAATTGCGTCAGCAGCCGTGTGTATTCGGTTGGGTCGTCGCGGAAAAAATGCTCCAAATCCACCAGAGCGCGGTACAGGTTCATGCCGTAGAAAATATCAGTGCAGCCGTAATAACAAGGCAGCGGATTAAAGTTTTCCGGCAGGATAAACGAAGGCTTGCCGCCCTTGATGAAGCCGTCGCGCACTGCTTTTGTGATGTTTACGCCTGCTTTCACGCTGTCCGCGCTTGGACGATTGTTTGCGTAGGGTCGCCAATTGGTAAGTCCGCCCATCGCGCAGTCGATACGCGCTCCGTCTAAGCTAAAGCGGCGCACATGGTCGTAGACCAACTCCGTGGTGTACGCCTGATACCCGGGGTGATTGTAGTCCATCGACACGCATTCCCACTCGATTTGCAGCGAGCCGTCGCGCTTTTTCGAGCACCAATCGGGATTATCCTGCGCAATCGGAAACTCCGGCGCAGGACCATGCGGCACATAGTCGAACAGCACAGTCAGTCCAAGCTCATGCGCCTTGTCACAGTAATACTTGCAGCCCTCTTCGCCGCCATAGCGTTTGTCGATAATCGCTTGGTCGTTTGAGTGATACACTCCGTCCTCGTTATGGTCGAAAACAGGCAGCAGCCAAATGTGGTCAATCCCCATTTCTTTCAGCTTTGGCAGATATTCTGCGTATTCATACAAATCCTTTTTGAGAGGAAAGTTTTTGTCCATCGTGCCGGAAGGGTGGCAGGAGTACATAACACCGTGCGTAATTCCGCCCTCGCACGGCATATAGCCGAGCCGTTCAACCAATCCGCGAATTTGCAGGTAGGGGTTAATCGGCTTGGCGCACGGCTGAATATACAGCTTTTCGATTGCAATAGTCTGCTGTGGCTGCAAATCAACTTCAACTCCGGGGCAGTAAACGTAATTGGTGTCGCGTCCGTCGTTGTATACGCCGCAGCTCCACTTTTCCACTTCATCGATAAACAGCAAATTAAAGTCGCCGCCTTGAAGCTTTGTGTGCGTTGCAAAATTGACAAGCCCTGTCGACACTACATTATAAGGCGCAAGCTCACTGCTGCAACAATCCACAATCGGCGAATTACACGGAAAATCGAAAATCACATCATTCCCGCAAAGCGTAGTCACAAACGCAAATGTGTTGATGTACGCGGCATCATCGCCGACATTCTTCATTCGCGCACCGACCGCCACATAGCCATCGCACAAATTGTAGTCCAAAACCACCTCCGTGTTACATATATTATATGTAAAGGAAACGGCAACTTCGGTGTGGGCGCAAGCAGTCGGCGCTACATCAACGCGCTCGCCCGTAGGCATAATTTCCGGCACATTCCATGTGTGGTTATCGAGCTGCGAGTGATACTTCAACAAGCCGACCGCGTTGGCTTCATCGCGCCCGAACTCGAATGCAATTCCGTCCAGTACAACAGCCACATCAGCATTGGCAACCTTAATCAGCTTACCCGAGCTTTCATCAAATTCGCAACAAATAGTGTCATTTTTCAACACGAGCATAAATAAATCCTCCTGAAAATATAATATAGGTAAACGTTTACCCTAACAAATATTATAAAATGCTGCTTTTATTATAAGACGAATACTGTAAAATGTCAACACTTAAATATTCAACTTAAAAATTTTGAAAATAACTATTGACATTTAGTGCGAAATGTATATAATATAAATTAGATGTTAAATCAATGTTAAGGTTTAATGTGGGTAAACGATTACTCACATATATATGGAACTGGAGGCGTACATATGGAAAGCAGCCGAATTTTCAAAAAAGCAGTTGCGATAGTTACAGCGGCGGCAGTATCGCTGTGCGGCGTATTCGATGCGCGTTCGGCTAATACTGCGTATGCCGCGGAATCAGGCTACACTGATGTGCGATACAGCGGCGCAGTTAGCTACTACGACTACATGACGCAATATACGGATGCTGCTCGCCCCAGCGACGTCATCACAATAAACGCCGCCGCGGACTTCACAGACGAAGCTGCAGGCGTACGCGCAGATTCCGACAGCGACGGCGATTACCTGCATTGGGATAGCCAACAAGGTAAGGTGTCGTGGAAATTCGACGTCAAAAAAGCAGGACTGTATAACTTACAATTCGACTACAAGCCGATAAAATACAAGGGCAACGAGATTCAGCTTGCAGTCTATATCGACGGCGCACTTCCCCACGACAGCGCGTCCGCAATATCGCTCCCGCGCATTTTCCTAAACGATTCCTACGGCGACGAATTCCGCAGAGATAGCCTCGGCAACCAAATCCGCCCCACCGCAATCGAGCAATTCGACCGCTTCACCCACAGCGCAATCGACTACGACGGAGAATACAACGGCCTGCTTAGCTTCTACCTAACCGAAGGCGCACACACACTAACTGTCGAAATGAAGCTCGAGCAGCTATGCCTCTACGAAATCCGCTTCATCAATATAGAAGAAACGCACTCCTACAGCGACACACTCGCCGCATGGCTCTCACAAGGCGCAAAAGACACAAGCGGCTACTACGCACAATACGAAGCCGAAGCAGCATACCTCAAATCCTCCAACGTCCTATTCCCCACCAATGACAGAGGCAGCGCACACATATCGCCCTCAAGCCCAACCCAAACCCTCTACAACACAATCGGCAAAAACACATGGGATAAAGCAGGGCAATACGTCACATGGGAATTCTCCGTACCCGAGGACGGCTTCTACAACATAGCATTTAAGGCGAAGCAAAACGTAAAGCGTGGCATGTACAGCACACGCGAAGTTTACATCGACGACGCACTACTTTTCGAAGAGCTTGCAAACGTACAGTTTCCGCAGAAAACATCGTGGTACATCAAGGTACTAGGCGGCGACGAGCCATATAAGCTATATCTCGAAAAAGGCACGCACATACTGAAAATGCAGGTATCAACAGGCGATATCGCCGACATACTGCGCAGAATTGACCTTGCCGTCAGCGAACTCAACGGATGGTATCGCAAGATAATCGCCATCACAGGCTCAAACGCCGACTCCAACCGCGTAACGGTTGACACAAACCGCAACTTCCTGCTAGACCAAAAGATAAGCGGCTTAATGGAAGGCTTTGCTTCCATAAAAGAAAGCCTGGAGGGTACATTCAACGACATCGAGCAGATGTACGGCGGCAATTCCACAGGTGGCTCAATCATCGCCGAAATGACCAACATGCTTGCGCAGCTTATCAAAAAGCCTGACACCATCGCAAAGCGGCTTGAGGTGTTGCGCGGCGGCATAAGCTCCATGTCCGCGTGGACGCTTGAAATGCGTCAGCAGCCGCTTGAGCTTGACTACTTTGCCATATACTCGCCTGATGTTGCCGCGCCAAAAATAGACGACAACTTTTTCAAGCAAGTCGCGTTCAGATTTCAAATGTTTATAAACTCCTTCACGCAGGACTACAGCGCAGTCGGCGAAACAGATTCGGGCGACAGCGCAATCAACGTATGGATTAGCGGCGCGGACCTACTCACAACAGGCATATCCTCCGGCCGCGACCAGGCACAGCTTCTCAAAATAATGGCGGACGACATGTTCACCTCGCAAACAGGCATACGCGTAAACCTTAGCCTTGTGACAAACTCCGCAACGCTGATTCAAGCAGTGCTCGCCAACGAAGGTCCCGACGCCGCACTGTTCGTATCAAAGGACACGCCTGTAAACCTCGCAATGCGCAACGCACTCGTACCGCTAAGCGAATTCCAAGACTTTGACGCAGTAACGCAGCAATTCATGCCAAACGCGATAATTCCATACAAATACCGCGGCGAATACTACGCCCTCCCCGAAACGCAAAACTTCGACGTACTATTCTACAGAGCGGACATATTCGAGGACTTAGGCGTAAGCGTACCCAACACATGGAAGGACTTCTACGAGCTTATCCCAAAGCTGCAACAAAACAACATGCTAATCGGCATACCCGAATCGCAGCGCACCTTTGAAGCCTTACTCTACCAATACGGCGGACAATTCTACAACGACGACCTATCCAAAACAATGCTGCACACGCAAGAAGCCCTAAACGCCTTTGAAACATGGACTGGTCTTTATGCAAAGCACAGCTTGCCTGTAGTCTTCGACTTCTTCAACCGATTCCGCACAGGCGAAATGCCTATGGCAATTATGCCATACACCCAAGTCAACTACCTCGCCGCGGCCGCCCCCGAGCTAAAGAACCTATGGGCAATCGCCCCAATCCCGGGCACACTACAAAACGGAATCCTAAACCGCGCCGAAACCTCCAATGGCACATCGGCAATCATCTTAAAAGACGCAAGCGACAAAGACAAAGCGTGGCAATTCATAAAATGGTGGGCAAGCACAAGCGCACAGGAACGCTTCGGAATCGAGCTCGAACAAAACATGGGTCCCGCCGCACGCTATCCCACCGCCAACGTAGAAGCCTTCAAGAAGCTTCCGTGGACTAAGGAGCAGTCGGATAACCTTCTCGAGCAATGGTATCACGTCACAGACATTCAGCAAATCCCCGGAAACTACTACATCAACCGCAACATATACTTCGCCTTCCGCAACGTAGTCTACAAATACGAGAATGAGCGCGAAACCTTATACAAATACAACCGCGAAATCAACAAGGAAATCACACGCAAGCGCAACGAATTCAGCTTAAACTAGCAGAAAGAGGTAACGCGTATGTCTGACATCACGGCTGTCAAGAGAAAAAAGCCTCCGTTCGACCTAAGGCTGTTTATCAAGAACAATCTGCCGACTGTTATATTTTTAGCTCCATTTACAATACTTTTCTTCGTGTTCACCATATTGCCGATACTTTCATCGGTGGTGCTTAGCTTCACCTACTTCAACATGCTGGAGCTGCCTAAGTTTATCGGCTTTGAGAATTACGTGCGCATGTTTTTCGACGACGACGTATTCTTGATTGCGCTTAGAAATTCGATGGTGTTCGCATTTATCACAGGGCCTATCGGGTATATCCTCAGCTTTACGGTGGCGTGGTTTATAAACGAGTTCGGGCGCAGGACGCGCTCGGTGCTTACCCTTATATTCTACTTTCCCGCGCTTGCAGGCAACGTTTACTTTGTGTGGCTGTACCTTTTCGGCTCGGACACATACAGCTTTGTAAACAGTCAGCTTATAAAGCTGGGCATTCTGCAAGACCCTATCTATTGGCTCACCAATCCTAAATATATGTTCGGCGTCGTAATAATCGTCATCATATGGATGAGCATGGGCGCAGGCTTCCTCTCCTTCGTAGCAGGCTTCCAATCCCTCGACAAATCGCTGTTTGAAGCAGCAGCTATCGACGGAGTGCGCAACAGATTCGCCGAGCTTTGGTATGTGACATTGCCGCAGATGATTCCGCAGCTGCTGTTCGGCGCGGTTATGACTATATCGGCCTCCTTCGCAGTCGGGTACGAGTGCATGAACCTTACAGGCTTCCCAAGCACGGATTATGCAACTCATACGCTTGTGCTGCACATTCTCGACTTCGGCTCTGTCCGCTTCGAGATGGGGTACGCGTCGGCAGTGGCAGTATTCCTATTCTGCATGATGCTATTGATGTGGTACATTGTAAACAACAGGCTTAAAAAGTGGTCGGAGTAGAGGTGAGATGATGGCTAAGGAAACAAAGCAGAAGAAGGTGAAGGAAGCCCACGCGGCAATGCTAAGCCGCTCCATAAGCGGCAACGTCGTAATCTTCCTCTTTATGGCACTCGCAGGCGCGTTCATGCTTCTTCCAATTATATACACTGTTGTCACGGCGTTTAAGCCTATGCACGAGCTCTTCCTCTATCCGCCGCGCTTTTTTGTGAAGCAGCCTACGATGGACAACTTCGTAATGATGGCGGAGCTTGCTCAGGAGATGTGGGTGCCGTTCGAGCGATACCTTTTCAACAGCGTATTTATCGCGGCACTGGGCACGGCGTGCTACATCTTAATCGCCTCTATGGCAGCGTATCCATTAGCGAAAAAGAAATCCAAGTTTATCGGCGTGTACTACACAATAGTCGTGCTTGCGATACTCTTCCGCCCTGAGGTTACGCGCATTCCGCTGTACATAATCATATCGCGTGCCGGAATGCTTAACTCCTATTGGGCGTTGATACTCCCCGTTTTGGCAGGGTCGTTCGGTGTATTCCTAATGCGGCAGTTTATGGTGAGCATACCCGATTCAATGCTCGAAGCCGCGCGAATCGACGGCGCGTCGGAGTACACAATCTTTTTCCGCATGATATTCCCCATGGTAAAGCCCGCATGGCTTACCCTCACTATTTTCACCTTCCAAGCACTATGGAGCGCGTCGGACACGCAGTACATCTACAACGAACCGATGAAAACCCTCACCACAGTATTGCAACAAATCTCGTCCGCAGGTATAGCGCGCGCAGGCGCAGGTGCGGCCGTCGCACTCATACTGATGATACCTCCCGTATTGGTGTTTATAATTTCGCAGTCCTCAATCATGGAAACTATGGCGCATTCCGGCATGAAGTAAGGAGAGGAGAAAATGAGAAAACTTATAGCAATCTTGCTCATATTCGTTGTCGCGTTTGCTCCTGCCGCCGCATTCGCCGGAATATCGGAAGTGCCTTATCAGTCGTACACCTTCGATAAATGGGGAAACGCAGTCGCGTCGCCCAACGGATATATGCCCCAGCGCAGCATAAGAGGCAGCGCACTAGGCATAGGCGACTTCCTAAACCCAAGCGACCTATTCGTACAAAAGGAGCGCAAGGAAATCTACATCGCCGATTCAGGCAACAACAGAATCGTCGTAATCGACCAAGACTACAGCTTAATCAAAGTGATGGACACCTTCGGCGAGGAGCCGCTCAACAATCCCACAGGCATATTCGTAACATCCGACGGCACAATCTACATCGCCGACCAAGGCAACGCCCGCGTCCTAGTCTGCACCCAAGACGGCAACATCATCGCAAGCTACGCCAAGCCCGAATCCGACTTAATCACCGAGCAATTCGACTACAAGCCCAACAAAGTAGTAGTCGACAGCTTCGGCAAAATCTACATTCAAGCAATAGGCGTATTCCAAGGTATGCTATGCCTAAACCCCGACGGCAGCTTCATCAACTACTACGGAAGCAACCGCGTTGAGATGACAGCAAAGCTAATCTTCCAACAATTCCTTAAAAACTTTATGACGCTTGAGCAAGCCTCCAAAATGCAAAACGCCGTTCCGATTGAATACTCCAATATATTCATCGACGAAAAGGACTTCATCTTCGCGACCGCCGCCGCTACCGAAAACAACAGCAACCTCATCACAAAGCTAAACTCCCTCGGCGTAAACATATTCATCAAGACAAATCCAATATGGTACAGAAACTCCGTTTTCGCCGATATAGTAGTAGACGAGCAGGAAATCATCACAGTCGTAGACACGACTAAGTGCAAGCTGTACCAATGCGATAAAACAGGGCGGCTTATGTTCGCATTCGGCGGAATGGGCAATCAGCTTGGGCTATACAAAAAGCCCTGCGCAATCGAGGAGCTAAACGGTACGCTCATGGTTCTCGACAGTGAGAAAAACGACATAACGCTGTTAGAGCCAACCTCCTTCGGCAACAAAGTGCAAACGGCGATAAACCTATACAACCAAGGCAAGTATCAAGAAAACATCGAGCCGTGGCAGGAAGTAATCCGCCAAAGCAGCAACTACCTCCTAGCCTACACAGGCATAGGCAAGGCGTACTTCCAAATCGAGGAATACGAGCTTGCGATGGAATACTTCACCCTAGCCAACGACAAAGCGGGCTACTCCGACGCCTTCCGCGAGTATTCGCTAATTGTAATGCGTGCAAACTTCGGCTTCCTAGCCGCCGCAGTGCTGCTAATCGTAATCGGCGCAATAACAATATCACAGCACTTTAAGCGAAAGCGCGCGCGTGAACGTCGCATGAGATACGACGGAGGTGCGGCATGATTGCCAAATTAAAGCATTGCTTCTACTCAATCTTCCACCCTGTAAACGGCTTCGACGAGGTGAAGTGGAACAACGGCGGCTCGGTAAAGCTATCCTTCGTAATACTACTCTGCTTCTTTCTTGCGAATCTCATATCGGCGCAAAGCACAGGCTTTGTCTTCAATATGAACAACCCCGACACAATATCTGCGCCGGCGATATTCACAATATCGGTAGGCGGTGTGCTGCTTTGGTTTGTGGCTAATTGGTCGGTAAGCTCGCTGATGTTCGCAGAAGGCAAGCTGAATCAAATATTCATCGTCACATGCTATGCGCTAGTGCCGTACATCATCTTCGAGCTAGTTATAGTAGTTGCAAGTAACCTCATCTCTATTGAGATGGGAATCTTCCTAGTATTCCTGCGCATTATCGGGATAGGGTGGAGCTGCTTGCTAATGCTGTTCGGCATGTACCAGATACACCAGCTTGAGTTCGGCAAGCTTGTAGGCAACCTGCTTCTGACCATCTTCGGAATCGCGATAATGCTGTTTCTAATGGTGCTGCTGTACAGCTTGTTCCAACAGCTATACACCTTCGTGTTCACCATAATAAATGAAATAACATTCAGACTGTAAAGGAGGGCGGCATGAAAATTGTTAAACTTGCAATGCGTGTTGTGCTGACGGCCGCTCTTGTGCTGCTGCTGTATGCGTGCGGCGGTGCTTCGCTGACCGATAGCATAAAGCCGCCGGAGCTTGTGCGCGACAATCTCGCCGACGGCTTTACGGCAGGTGGCAGCGATGAATTTACGCAAGTCGCCGAAAACGACTACCTCATACTGCAAGCCAATCGCGCAAACGGCGAAATCGCCGTCACCGAAAAAGCAAGCGGCTACACGTGGTACAGCAACCCAATCGACAAAGAAAGCGACGGACTTGCAGGCGGCTTCAACAAAGCGTCACTGCTTTCGCAAGTGCTTGTCAACTACTCCACCGAAAAAAGCATAGTGATGAATGTGTCAAGCTACCTCAACAGCGTAAACAAAGGCGGACTTACAAGCAAAGTCGCGGACGGCTCTGTGATATTCATCTTCGACTTCCCCAACGAAAGCCTGACTGTCCCTGTAAAATACAGCCTCCACGGCAACAAGCTTGCCGCAGAGCTGCTAACTTACGGCGTTTCCGAATACGGCACAAACACAATAAACTACATCGACATTCTCCCCTTCTTCGGCGCAGCAGGAAAGTCGGAGGAAGGCTACATGCTAGTACCCGACGGAAGCGGCGCATTAATCTACCTAAACAACGGCAGGACTACGGTCGCAAGCTATTCGCAGCCGCTGTTTGGCTTTGATGCCGGAACGTCGGATAGAACGATGACTAGCGCTAATGCGCTTACATCATCGTTCGCAATCGCTGAAAATTCGTACTTACCTGTGTTCGGCATAAAGCGCGGCGGCAACGGCTATCTTGCGATAATCGCCGACGGCGCGCCTAAAGCAACTGTAAAGGCGAACACGAGCGGAAAGTACACCTCCTACAACAACATCTACAGCGGCTACCAATACCGCGTCACAGGCAATGTGCGTCTGCTGCAAAAGGAATTCAATGAGCTTACAACAGCAGTGCCCGAGAAAAACCCTGACATATCGCGCAACTACAGAGTGGAGTACAACTTCCTCGCGCAGGATAAAGCCGAATACTCCGACATGGCGGAAGTTTATCGGAATTACCTCATTGATAATCAGCAAATGAAAAGCAAGGTTGCCGCAGGTGACATCCCATTTTACATGGACGTGTACGGATACGTCCGCAAAACTAAGTCGTTCATGGGAGTGCCGAAGGATACAGTTATACCCATGACTACATTCGCGGACGCGGCGGAAATGACGAATACTCTCACAAGCAATGGCGTGAACAACATTGTAGCGCGGTACAACTATTGGATGAAGGACGGCTACTTCAGCAAAATTCAAACCAATGCTAAGCCGCAATCTCAGTTGGGCAACAAAAGCGACATGCAAAAGCTAGATGAAGCCCTCACGCAAACAGGCGGCGGCTTATATCCCACGGTCGAGCTGATAAACGTCTACAAAACAGGCAACGGATTCTCACAGCTAGGCGACGCACTCAACTCTGTTTCAAAAACGCCGCAGCTGCAATATCCCTTCGTCCTCGACAACGCAAGCAAGGACGGGCGATATTCGCCGTGGTATCTGCTAAAGCCTAAGCGAATGCTTGACTTTACGCAGAAGCTTTTAGGCAACTACAAAAAGCTAGGCATAAACAACGTGGCATTTGCCTCCGTAGGAGAAATGTGCTACTCCGAGCTTACATCGGACGGCACAAGCCGCAGCGACATTCCCTTAATCTACGACGCAATGCTGGATATGGCACGCGAACAAGTGGACAGCATAATGCTTTCGGGCGCGAACAGCTTCGCGGCGGTGAACGCCGACCACATACTGGACACACCCTCGAAAAGCAGCCGCTTTGACATAGCAGATGAGGATATTCCATTCTATCAAATGGTATTCCACGGATACGCGAATTACTCGCTAGGCTCAACGAATCTTTCAAGCAACCCTGAGCAAATGCTGCTGAAATGTTTGGAAACAGGGGCGTCGCCGATGTATTCGTGGGTGTACAGGAATGCAAGCGAGCTAATCGGCTCACGCAGCGACTTCCTCTACAGCGCGGACTTTAGCAAGTGGGTATCCGCCGCCGCAGACGAATACAAAGTCTTAAACGAGATACTGCAGGGCGTTTCGGCAGAGCCGATCACAAGCCATCGCATACTGTCGCACAACATACGCGAAACAACCTACGGCGGCAAGCTGAAAATAATCGTAAACTACAGCAGTGCAAGCGCAAACGTCGACGGCACAACAATCCCCGCAGGCGGCTACGCTGTAATACAACTCGACGGAAAGGAGCGAGGTAAATGAGCGCAATAGCAAAAAATCGCAAACGCTCCTACACAAAAGTGCGCGCACGCGCAGGATATGTATTCATTCTGCCGTGGATAATCGGCTTCCTGCTGTTCTTCCTGCGTCCGCTGATTGAATCGTTTATCTTCACCTTCCACGATGTGGTAAACGGCGCGGCAGGCTTTGAAAAAACGCCTGTGGGGCTTGACAACTACAGCTTCCTACTGTTCAGCGACGCGACATATCTGCCGCTTTTGGGCGAGTCAATCCTCAACATGGTGACGGAGGTTGTCATCATCACGATATTCAGCTTGCTTATCGCAGTGCTGCTGAATCAGCAGTTTCACGGCAGGACATTCTACCGCGCTGTATTCTTTCTCCCCATTATACTCACCTCCGGCGTTGTGTTTACAATGATGAGCAGCGTCGTAAACGCAGGAAGCACAACCTCGGCGCAGAACGCATATATGTTCCAAAGCGCAGGCTTGAAGGACTTACTGCTGCAAGGCAACGTCAGCCCTGACGTGGTGAACTTTATCTCAAACACTGTCGACAGAATCTTCTCGCTTATATCCAAGTCCGGCGTGCAAATACTACTGTTCATCAGCGGCCTTAAAAAGATTCCCTCCTCCGCATATGAAGCTGTAAAAATCGAGGGGGCAAGCGGCTGGGACGCGTTCTGGAAAATCACAATCCCAATGGTTTCCCCCGTGGTATTCCTAAACATAGTCTACACTATAATCGACAGCTTCACTGCCTACGGCACTGAAAATTCAGGCAACCGCATGATGGCAGCAATAAACAGCATGGGCTTCGGCAAGATAATGAAGTTCGGCTACAGCGCGACAATGGCGTGGATATACTTCGCGACAATAATCGTGATACTCGGCATAGTCTTTGTGACAATAGGCAGGTCGCTGTCCAAAGTATCAGAATAGGAGGTGATGAGATGAAAACTATGGAAAAGGCAGCCGTTCCCAAGGCGAAGCAAATCCAAGCCGAAGCCGCGGCAATATTGCAAAGCGAGGAATCTCGCGCGCGGCTTAAAGAGGACGCGCTGCACCTCGTGAAGGTGAAAAAGCCGCAGAATATTTTGTGGGTCTTGTTCCGGCACGCGCTTTTGATTGGCCTCTGCTTTGTTATACTCTACCCTGTTATTTACATGGTGAGCAACGCACTAAAGCCTGTGGAGCAGTATTATGACGCGGCGGTTGTATGGATTCCAAAGTCGGTGACTTTAGATAACTTCGCGGTTGTGTTGAAGGTAATGGACTTGCCTACGATAATGCGCAACACGCTGCTGACGGCGATATTGCCCTCGCTTATACAAACCGCGATATGTATGTTCGTAGCATATGGGCTTGCACGCTTCGACTTCAAAGGCAGGAACATAGTCTTCATGCTTGTGATACTCACAATCATAGTTCCGCAGCAGACTATCTCGACGTCGTTGTATCAGGAGTACAGATACTTCAACCTAGGCGGTCTGTTCTCCTTCGCAGGCATGGACATAAACCTAATCGGCACTCCGTGGGTGACTATACTTCCTGCGCTGCTAGGCGTAGGCTTACGCTCCGGCTTGTACATCTTCATCTACAGGCAGTTCTTCCTGTCGCTGCCGAAGGAGCTCGAGGAGGCCGCATCAATCGACGGCTGCAACCCATATTCAACCTTCATGCGCGTGGTGCTTCCCACAACAAAGAATATCGTACTCACAGTTTTACTGCTGTCGCTCGTGTGGAATTGGAACGACTTCCTCACCCCCGCGACATTCATGGGCGGCAAGCTTACGATTTCAACAGCACTAGCGCGATTCCAAAGCGACCTAAACAACGCGCACAACCTTGGCATAGACGTAACGGTCGCGAACACGCAGATTCAAGCCGCGTGCCTAATCTCAATAATCCCGCTTGCGATATTATACGTACTCACACAAAAATATTTCACCGAAAGCATAGAAAGCTCCGGCTTAACCGGAATGTAAATAAATTTTATGGAGGAGTTATTATGAAAATCAAGAAATTATTGGCAATTACATTGGCAGCCGTAATGTTAATCGGCTTATTGGCTTCATGCGGCGGCAATTCAGGCAGCAGCCCAACGCCTACGCCTACCAAAGCCGCAGCAGACGACAATTCATCAGGCGGCTCAAATGAACCTGCCGCTGACACAACACCAAACACAGCAAACACATCAGGCAACGACATCGACAAACTGGATAACCCCAACGTATCAATCGTCTACTGGTATCACCCCGACACATATGCGTCGGACAAAGAGAAAAGCCCCGGTATGTACGACCCAATCCTAGAAGCAATCCCTGACTTCGAGGCAAAATACGGCGGCAAGGTCAACATCATCTACTCCGAGTGGAACAACATGCTGCAAGAAACCACAAATCTAGTAAACAGCGGCGACGCTCCCGACCTATTCATGGTGTACGACCGCAACATGCACTCCGTAATATTCTCGCAGCTTGCGCAGCCGCTTGACGACACAGTGTCCGACTACGACTACTCCTTCTACGATGTAAGCCGCGACCTGTTCTCATGGAAAGGAAAGACATACGCAATTCCCTTAAAGCCCTACACATTCTACTTCATGTTCAACAAAGACCTGTTCGACTTGGAAGGCCTAACCTACCCCGACGAATTATTCCGCCAAGGCAAGTGGAACTTCGACGAATTTGAAAAAGCAGGCAAAGCCTTAACCAAAACAGTTGACGGCGAGGTTACACAATTCGGCTTCGGCTCATGGAGCGACATCTTCACATACTTCCTGCTTGCAAACGGCGGCGCGCTTGTAAATGTCGACACCAAAACAGGCGAAGTAACCTCAGGCTTAAATGAAACCAATGTGCAAAATACGCTCAACGCATACTCGCGTTGGTTCGCACAGCCCGGCGGATTTATCATACTGGACGACATGTTCGGTTGGTGGGACAATGGCGCGTTAGGCATGATTCGCGGCAAGGAATTCCCGGTAGACCACCCATTCGAGGTAGGCTTAGTGCCCTTCCCTGTAGGTCCTGACTACAAAGGCAAAAACTTAGTTGTATATCCCCAAGCGATGGCTTCCCCCACGGGCAGCAAAAATAAACAAGGCGCGGTTGCCTTCATGCGCATAGTTAATGAAAAGCAAAAACAAATCGGCGACGCAAAGGAAGCGGAACGCATAGGCAAGGAAAACTACGACATGATTTACGCTTCCGACGTAAAGCTCGTGTACGCCTACGACAAATCCCTCAACAGCATCGACAGCATAAACGGCACAATCAACAATTATATGGGCGAAAAAGTACCTGCCGCAACAATCGCAGAACGCGTTAATCCGCTGATTGAAGCAGACATCGAGCTGCTGTACAAGGGCAAATAAACAAACGCACCAATGGGCGCACAGATAAGTGCGCCCCCTAAGTGCAAATTGGAGGATTTAAATTGAAGCATAAATATGAGCGCGGCATTTATTTTGACGGCTGGTACAAAAACAATCACTGCTATCACCCAAGCCTGCCGTTTCGCAGTCAGCAGATGGTTGAGGATTTAGAGAAGTACAAGGGGACGCTGCTTGTGTGGTCAGCATTGGGCGGAGGCTCGATTTCGCTGCCGTATCTCGAGCATGAAGCCTTCGGCGAGGTAGACCCGCGCCTGCGCTTCTACGGCTACATGAACGACAGCGAATTTATCGCAGAGTGCAACAAGCGCGGAATTAAAGTGTTCGGCATAGTTTTCGAGGTGCAAGGCTGGGAATTCCCTGTAGTTGTGAGTGAAGACGGAAAGAGTATGCAACAGTTCAACGTTATGCGTGAGGGCGGCGATAAATCGCCTACAGGCGACGAATACGGCTTGCGCGAATTTTCAAGCGGAAAGTTTCATGGCTTGTTCAAGACATCGCTCAAAGACTACTACCCCGACGGCATTATAAATTCCGACGGCGAGCTTGTCACCGATTTATGGGAGGAAGTAGCCGCACGCAAATACTACGGCGACCCCGTACACGCGCAATGGGTGGAAGTGGTAGGGCACGCCAAAACCTGCTACCAAACCTGCCGCAACAATCCTGTGTGGCGCGACTACTTAAAAAAGATAATCAAGATACAGATAGACGCAGGGGTTGCAGGCATTCAGCTTGACGAAGCCGAGCTTCCGATAACCTCACTTCGCGCAGGCGGCTGCTTCTGCAAGGACTGCCGCAAGCAGTTCACGCAATTCCTAAAGGAGCAAAAAGTCAAAGGCTTGCTAGACAGCCAATATGCGTCAATCGACCTCGATACATTCGACTACAAAACCTACATCAACAGCGGCGGCTATACATTCCCGGACGGCGCACCACTCTTCCGCGAATACTACGAATTCCAGCTCCGCGCAGTAAAGAAGCATTTCATCGAACTGGTAGACTACGCCAAGCAATATTCGCGCGAATCGCGCGGCGAGGAAGTGCTTGTTTCCGGCAACTTCTTCAACTGTATGCCTGTGTACTACCCGATGGAGCATAACGTCGACGTAATCATCACCGAGATGGAGCGCACGCTATTCCGGCAGCCGTATTGGTATCGATACATCGCCGGCTTCTCAAACAGTAAGCCTGTCATAGTTGCCGAGAATCCGTACGGCGGAATGATTCCGCAGCTGCTTGAAATGTTGGACAACGGCAAGGGCTACGACTTGTACCGCCTGTTCCTGCTTGAAGCAGCGGCTTATGGCTGCAATATGTCCGTGCCCTACGGTGGATGGATGGGCAACACAATCAAGGACGCATTCTATCCGCCGCGCGCTGTCACCGAGCAAGTGCAAGGCTTCCTCGCAAGCAACGAGAGCTTTTACGGAAAGCAAAGCGGCGCTAATGTCATGGTCGTGTACTCCTTCCCAAGCTACTACTGGAAGGAAGTCACAAAGGCATACACCGGAAATGTCAAAAACGACGACCCCGACACAGGCATACTTTTCTACACACCAACGGACATCACCGACGCAAACACCACCCGCGTACCCTTCTGGGAAGTGATAAAGGAGCTTGCAGACAATCAAGTGCTGTACGATGTAAAAATGTGGGGCGACGACGATGTGCGCGTCGAGGAATTATCGCCGCGTGACTTCGACGGCTACGATATAGTCGTGATACCCGATTGCGACTACCTCACCCAAAATCAAACCGATCAGCTTACAGCCTACGCAAAAGCAGGCGGCAAAATCCTGCTATTCGGCAAGACCGCGCAAAACATCAGCGGCTGGCACGAGGAAATCACACAATACCCCACCGTCACCTACTGCGAAAATCCCACGGACAAAATCGCCGCACTGCACAACTTCAAGCAAGCATTCTACCCAATATACAACCAATCGCGGCTTATATGGACAGACACGCCCGAACTAGGAATACACATGCAGCAATGCGGCGGCGCAAGCACAATCCACCTGCTAAACTACAACTACAGCAACACACTAGACAAAGTAGAGCCGCTGCCGCAAATTAAACTGTACATCAAGAAAGGCGTAACCAACGTCAAGCTGCACACAATTGATGGCAGCGAAATACGCCACACCACCGCAGACATAGGCGGAATATTAGAACTAACAATATACGACATGCCCCTATATCTTGTCGTAGAATTAATGTAACACATATCGGAGGAAAGATGGACTACAACAAATTAGTAAGCGGCGAACCATTCTCCCGCGAAAAATTCGCGAACCCCTCACGCGAGTTCGGCATAATGCCGTTCTGGTTTTGGAACGGCGAGATGAGCTACGACGAGATGGAGTGGCAGCTTCGCGAATACTACGACAAAGGCATACCGGGGCTGTACATTCACGCACGCTTCGGCATAAACGACCACTGCCCATACCTAGGTGATGATTGGTTCGACCGCGTTAAATTCACCATAGAAAAAGCACAGGAAATCGGTCTGCAAATATGGGTCTACGACGAATACAACTGGCCAAGCGGCACAGCAGGCAAGGAGGTAATGCAGAAGCACCCTGAGCTTACCAACGTTTACCTCGAGCTTGTCGAAGGCAACCTCCCCGGACAATTCTTCACCTTCATGGAAGGCACAGACTCACGCTACAACGACCTCGAGCAAAGCGAGCCTGTCTACGCTTGCGCAATAAAACTCGAGGATATGGAGAATGGCAACTTCGAGTACGTCGACCTAATGCCCTCCCTCTCCTTCGACAAGGTTATCACATGGGAAGCACCCAAAGGCCCGTGGAAGCTATTCTACTTCATAGAGCGCAAAGCCGATTGGTACTCCGATGTACTCAACCCCGAAACCACCAAGAAATTCCTAGAATACACCCACGAGCGTTACAAGAATCACACAGGCAACAGCTTCTCCAACGACATCAAAGGCTTTTACACCGACGAGCCTGCCATGCACTACTTCGAGGTAGGACGCGACAACTTCATAATCCCGTGGTCAAAGAAGATGTTCAAAATCTTCAAGCACCACAACGGCTACGACCTAAAGAAACACCTGCCCAAGCTTTTCTTCGACATAGGCGAGGACACTGAACAGGTGCGCTACGACTTCTGGAGCTGCCTCACCAAGCAATACGAGGAAACATACTACAAGCAAATCGGCGACTGGTGCGAGCAAAACGACGTCATCTTCACAGGACACCTGCTCTACGAGGAATCCCTGCGTATGCACTGCCGCACAGGCGGCAACCTTTTCCATCACCTGCGCCACCTCGACATGACAGGCGTCGACCACCTCTACCCACGCGTAGGCACGCGCGAAATGCCGAACGAGCATGTCGCGCTAAAAATAGCGTCCTCCGCCGCGCACCAAAACGGCAGCTTACGCCTGCTATGCGAAAGCATGGGCGGCGCATATTGGGACTGCACAATGGAGCGCATGAAGTGGATTGCCGATTGGGAGTACCTGCTCGGCGTAAACCTATTCAACCCCCACGGATACCACTACTCAATCGAGGGCGAGCGCAAGCGCGATTGGCCGCCGTCGCAATTCTACCACCACACATGGTGGAAGCAATATAAGCTGTTCAACGATTACATGACCCGCATGGGCTACATGCTAAGCGGCGGACGGCACGTGGCTAAAGTCGCAATACTCTACCCAATGAACAGCATATGGGCTACCTACACTCCCCAAGCGCACAACAAAATCGGCGACACAATCGAAAACGACTTCAACTACATCACCGACCGATTGCTGCGCCTGCACATCGACTTCGACTACATCGACGAGGACATACTGCGCGACTGCAAAATCGTGGATGGAAACCTCTGCATAAAAGATGAACAGTACGAAATGCTGCTGCTTCCGCCGTGCACTCACATCAAGTCAACTACACTCGACATAATGGAAGGCTTTGTAGCAGCAGGCGGAAAGATTGGCGGAAATGCTCTTCTCCCCTACAAATGCGTAGAAGGCGAACTATCGCAGCAGGAGTTATCCGCGCGCATTGAGAAGCTGTTCGGGTACGAACCATGCGTCCTACGCCGCGACTTCCTCTCAAACGACGACAAAGTCTTAACCACAACCGCAGTCGACAGCCCAAGCGGCGGCAAAACAGTATTCGTACGCGGTCAAGGCTACAATGCGTGCGACGGCATAGCAACACTCGACCAAACCGTACGCCTATGCGTAACCCCCGAAATAGAAATCGACAACGACGAGGTATTCTACCTCCACCGCGTCAAGGACGAAGCCGACGTCTACTTCCTAATAAACCCCACCGGCGGCAGCTTCGAGATAAACGTAACCCTAGACGGCGAGTACACCCCCGAGCTATACGACCTAGAATCAGGCGAAATCACCAAGCAGCACGTATACAAAGTTGCAGACAGCAAGACTGCATTCAAGCTACACCTGCACCCCTACGGCTCACAGATGTTCTGCGTCAACCCCTACGACCACGCACTCCACGCCACCCACTCCGACATACGCATATCCCAAATAACCGACAACTCAATAATCGGCGTCGGAAACCTTCAATCCAACGGCAACCTAACCCTATCCAACGGCGCAACAATAACATTCCCCCCAACCGAAAAACTTCCCGACATCACATTCGCCGACGAATGGAAGTTTTCCACAAACGCCCCCAACGCACTGCTAACCCACAAATGGAAGATGAACTACGCTGCAAACGTAGCAAACATAGCCGAAGCCTCCAAGCCCGGCGCAGACTTATCCAATTGGTTCGACATGCGCATGGGCGCATGGGAGCTGCAGCTACCCGAGGAGCGCGACGAAAACGTATACCCTGTAGATTTAGTCTACATCACCTCCTTCAACGCCGAGCTAATCCCACACGACCTCCGCCTAATGATAGACGGCTTCAAAGGCAGCAGCTACGAGCTATACATCAACGGCAACGCCGTAACTGAAAAGCCCTCACGCAGCTTCATCGACGCCGAAATAAAAGAAGTGCCAATCGCAACGCACACACGCCTAGGCGAAAACACCGTAGCAGTAAAGCTGACAGTAACACGCAAATCCGACGGCATGGTCGACCTGCTAAAAATAATCGGCAGCTTCGCCGTAACCGAAAAAAATTCCGCCGAGGTAATCTCCGCAAAGCCCTCAACCATAACAACAGGCGACTGGGTGCAAAAAGGCTACCCCTATTTCTCAGGCACAGGAAGCTACACGCAAACAATACAAATCCCTGCCGAATACATCGGCAAGGCTTTATACCTCGAAGCCGACGTAGGCACAGACGTACTCGAAGTAATCGTCAACGGCAAGCTCGCAAAAACCTGCCTATGGCAGCCCTACACTGCTGACATCTCCGACTACATCACAGAAGGCGCGAACGAAATCACCCTAAATGTAGTCAACACCCTAATCAATCTATTGGAAGGCACACGCAACAAATCCGGCTTATTCTCCGCAAAAATCGTGCCGTTTCACAAGTACGAGCTTCCCATAAAATAGGAGGGCATATGCGAATCAACATCACCGTACAGGGCATAGCAAGCCCCACCTTTGCAAAATACGGCAGTGTCACGCTGCCGCGCTGCGGCGACCCAAGCTACGCCTGCCCCGAATTTAATTGGTGGGGCAGCGTAGCCTCCGCCGAGCTAGGTACGGCCTCATTCGGCATAGTGGAAGCAATAAACACAGGCGCATACAAACAGCGCACCCTCGAGCAGCACAAGCGCACCCAAGAAATCCTAATCCCCACCGAATCCGAAATAATCCTAGTCCTAGCCAAGCCGGACACAGTATCAACTGAAATCTTAGACCCAACAGGCCTCGCCGCCTTCAAAGCACCTCGCGGCGCAATTATAATCCTCCACGCAGGCGTATGGCACCAAGCCCCCATGACCACCGCCGAACGCTCCGCCGTAATCGTAATCTACAAGGACAAAACAGGCGAAAACGACAAAACCGTAATCGACCTAGAATCCAACGGCATTGACGTATTTGCAAACCCATAGGAGGCACAATGACCACCCCCACAAAAATCCTAATCGACACAGACATAGGCGGCGACATCGACGACGCTCTCGCTCTGGCACTTGCGTTAAACTCCCCCGAAGTAGAAATCGTCGGCATAACCACCGTATACCTCGCAAACGAGTGGCGCGCAAACCTCACGAAAAACATGCTGAAAATCTACGACCGCGCGGACACTCCCGTCGCCATAGGCGCAGGAAAGCCACTAAACGGCTGGTGGGACGAAAGCAGAATCCCAAATTCAGGCAAGGACTTCGGGCAAATTGCCGCCGATGGCTTCCTTCCGTGCGCCTGCGACTTCATCGTCGAATGCGCAGAAAAGTACGACGACCTCACCATAGTTGCAATCGGTCCTCTAACAAATGTCGCACTAGCCTTGGCGAAAGCTCCCCACATTGCCAAAAAAGCACGCCTACTGATGATGGGCGGACAAGTGACAAAAGCGCACCCCGAATGGAACATCGTCTGCGACCCTGAAGCTGCCAAAGCCGTATTCGAGAGCGGAATCGACATCACAATGGCAGGTCTTGACGTGACAAACCAATGCACCTTCACGCAGGAAGACATCGCCCACATAAAATCCATCGGCAACCCACGCACCAATCTTCTCGGCGAAATGCTCGACACATTCGTAGAAAAGTTCAAGTTCCTGCCTGTGCTGCACGACCCACTTGCATTGTCACAGCTGCTCTGGCAGGACATAATGACCCTCGAGGAAAAGCTGATACTCGTGGAAACGCGCGGCGAATACACTCGCGGCGTAACCGTAGACTGCGACTGGCAAAGCGGCACAAACACAAAGGTTGCCACAGCCGTCAACGCTGCCGAGTTCAAGCGACGTCTGCTCGACAGAATCACGAGGTAGCCGTATGCACATCATCGACGCACACGCCCACATAATGCACCGCATCTCCGCACTCGAGGAATTGTTCGCACACGAGGACAGTTTCGGCTACAGCAGCTGCAACATACTCTCCATCGAGCCGTACAGCGGCGGCGCACAAAACGCAATCTGCATAGCCGCAAAGCTGCTGCGCCCCAACATCTACATCTTCGGCAGCGCAAACCACAGCTCCCCCGACGACTTCGGCTTGCAAGCGCAATCGCTAGCTGAAATAGGCTTCGACGGCATAAAGATAATCGAAGGCAAGCCCAACTGCTACAAGCAATGCGGCTCTTACCCACTCAACGGAAGCAAATTCGCGCCGCTCTACCTTGCAGCACAACGCCTTGGATTACCAATACTAATGCACATCGCCGACCCGCCCGAGTGCTGGGACATCGCAGCAGCTTCACAGCATGCAATCGAAAACGGTTGGGTCTACGGCAGCGGCTATCCGTCGCAGGAGGAGCTGTTCGCTCAGGTCGACGATTTATGCACAACCTACCCTGACCTAAAAATCATCTTCGCGCACTTCTGCTTCATGTCCGACGACCTCCCGCGCGCCGACAGCTTTCTCGCACAGCACAAAAACGCGCACTTCGACATATGCCCCGGCACTGAAATGTACGTCAACTTTGCAAAAAATCCCGCTGCCGCCCGAGGATTTTTCATGAAGCACCAAGACAGGCTCATCTTCGGCACAGACAATCGCGAATGCGAATCAGCCGAGGACGTCGACATAATGCGCGTAATAAACTCCATGACACACAGCTTCCTCACAACACAAGCCGACTACACCGCATGGGACTTACATCTTAAAGGAATAAACCTCCCCACAGATGTACTGGAAAAAATCTACAGCGGCAACTTCATTCGCACAACCTCCGCCGCCCCTAAGCCACTAAATCTCAAAGCTTGCGAAAGCTACCTCACGCACCGACTTACCAATCGCGCACTATACAATTTAAGCACCGACGACATAAGCGACATAACCAAAGTGTTGGCTCTATTAAAAGAAGCTTGATATTTCACAAGCAATATGTTATTATTTATATGTAAAACGTTTACCCATTAATATATTTTTGGAGGTATTGTTATGTTAAAAAGAAGCATATGCCTAGCAGTTGCACTAATCATCGCGTTAGCCGCATTCACAGCCTTCGCAGAGCCCACCACCTACACATTCAAGGAAACAATTGTCGGCGACACTGACCAAGGTCCCGTATGGTACTACATGTTCCAAACAGACGGCAACGCAGTGGAAGAACTCAACTACACCCCCGATTGGGGCGACAATTGGCAGCAAAGCAAAGACCCATCAGGCGAAAACATCTACAACTCCATCTTCGACTGGAACGGCTTTTTAGCGCAATCAGCCAAAGGCGTTGACATGATAGTGCAGTTCAAAGCCCCCGAAGCAGGTACATACTCCATCGGGGAGTGGAATCACTACGTAACAGACAGCGACCGCAACACAATCGACGGCAAAAGCATGACCGTATCAATTGAAAAAGGCAGCGAAACCGTTTACTCAGCCGATACCAAAAGCAGCGTTACCTACGCAGGCGGCAAGGTTGACCTAAAGGCAGGCGAAATCCTCTCCTTCCGCGTAAAATACACCGCTGCCGGATTCGACACGCTGTTCGTATCACTTGACGACATCGCCGTTACCTACGAAGGACCTGCCGCAAGTGCCAACAACAACATGATAATCATCATCGTTGTAATCGCCGCGGTAATTGTTGCTGCAATAATCATCTTTATACTAATGCGTAAAAACAAGGGCAAGAAATAATCTAATCATATGAAAATATTAAACTTTGGCTCACTAAATATTGATTTCGTCTACAAGGTTGACCACTTTACGCGCGCAGGAGAAACTGTAGCAGGGGAAAGCTTCGAGAAATTCTGCGGCGGCAAGGGCTTGAATCAATCGGTTGCGCTTGCGCGTGCAGGGGCAAACGTTTACCATGCAGGCTGCATCGGCGAGGACGGCGATATGCTCCTGAAGCTTTTATCCCAAAGCGGCGCGAATACCGCGCACGTACGCAAGCTCGACAAACCAAGCGGACACGCCATTATCCAAATCGACAAAGCAGGGCAAAACAGCATACTGCTCTACGGCGGCGCAAATCACGCAATCGACACACAGCACATCGACGACACGCTGTCGCACTTCGGCGAAGGCGACACGCTGCTTATCCAAAACGAGATAAACAACCTCGCCTATATAATGGAAAAAGTGCACGGCAAGGGCATGAAAATCGCCATGAATCCGTCTCCGATTAGCAAAAGTATGTTCGACCTACCGCTAGAGCTTGTCAGCACATTTATCCTAAACGAAATCGAAGGCAAGGAAATAAGCGGAAAGTCACAGCCCGACGAGATATTAACCGCACTGCGCGGCAAATTCCCCGCCGCAACATTCGTGCTCACCTTAGGCAAGGACGGCGTTATCTACGACGACGGCAACTGCCACTGTTCGCACCACATCTACGATGTTCCTGTTGTGGACACAACAGGCGCAGGCGACACCTTCACAGGCTACTTCCTTACCTGCATAATCCGCGGCGACACGCCGCAGGAATCACTACGGCTTGCGTCGATAGCGTCCTCAATAGCCGTATCTCGAATGGGTGCAGCTCCATCAATCCCACGCATGAGCGACGTAACCTCCGCAAATCTAAAGCCATTGCACAAATAAGGGCGGATAGTATCCGCCCCAACCTAAATCAACACGAGGACACAACATGACATTCCGCGATCATGAAAAAGAATTTGTCGCCCTGCGCAAGCGAATCGAGGAGCGCATATACACCACAATCGGCGAGCTTGAAGTAACCGCGTACAAAACCAAAGAGCCTGTCCCCTATGACAAACGCACATCAGGAGAACACATCACACCCAAAATAGGCGAAACTTGGGGCGAGCTTTTCGACTGCGCGTGGTTCAACTTCAAAGGCGCAGTGCCGCAAATCGGCGCAGGCAAAAAGGTATCGCTGCTCATCGACTTTTCGGGCGAAGGCCTTGTTTTCGACGACGGCGGCAATCCTGTCAAGGGGCTTACAAGCGTCACCACGACCGACGAATTCCCCCTTGGATTATGGGGCAAGAAAACAGTCGAGGCGAGCGAATGTGCAGTCGGCGGCGAACTAATCGACTTATGGATAGACGCAGGCTGCAACGACCTGCAAGGGCAATATCGCAACGACGGCAAGCTAAAAGAAGCCGCCATTGTCACAGTGGACGCCGAAGCACGTGCCTTATTCTACGACTTCACCGTATGCCTAAGCCTATACGTAGGCTTATGCGAAAACGACGATGACTACGCCGCCGAGGTATTGCCTGTCATGCTCGAGTGCAAGGAAATTCTACGCGAAATCAACAGCGGCACAATCTCCGCCGCACGGCAATGCCTGCAAAAACTGCTGTCCGCGAAAAATCAAATAGTCGACTGCTGGTACACCTCAATCGGCCACAGCCACCTCGACCTAATCTTCCTCTGGCCGCTGCGCGAAACAATTCGCAAAGCCGCACGCACATACTCGACCGCGCTCTACCTCATAGAGCGCCACCCCGACTACAAATTCGGCCTAAGCCAACCGCCGCTCTACCAATGGATGAAGTACCACTACCCCACAATCTACAGCGGCATAAAACAAAAAATCTCAGAGCGACGCTGGGAATGTCAAGGCGCATTCTATGTGGAATGCGACACAAACCTCCCCTGGGGCGAATCCCTAGTACGCCAACTGCTTTACGGCAAAAAGTTCTTCCGGCAGGAGTTCGGTCTTGACATGAAGGTAGGCTTCCTGCCCGACGTATTCGGCTACAGCGCGGCACTTCCGCAGCTTCTGCAAAAAAGCGGCACCCCCTACTTCATGACGCAAAAGCTCTCGATGAACGACACCAACCGATTCCCGCGCCACACCTTTATATGGAAAGGAATCGACGGCAGCGAAGTTCTAACCCACATGCTGCCCGAAGACAGCTACAACAGCGCGGCAGTGCCGCAGATGGCACTTTACGGCAAGCACCACAACAAGGACATTGACAAATGCCCCGAAATGCTGCAACTATTCGGCATAGGCGACGGCGGCGGAGGCCCGGGCTACGAGCATATGGAACGCCTGTCACGTCAGCGCAACCTAAAAGGCACGCCACCCCTCGTCCAAGGCTTTAGCGTCGACTTCTTCGACCGCATCGCAAAGAACAAGGACACCTATCGCAAATGGCAAGGCGAGCTATACTTCGAGCGACACCAAGGCACATACACATCGATGGCGCGCTGCAAGCAATACAACAAGCAATGCGAAACCGCACTGCGCAACTGCGAAATGCTATCAACTATCGCAGAGGTATACGGCAACTACAGCTATCCGACAGAACGTCTGGAGGAGATATGGAAAGAGGTGCTGCTGTACCAATTCCACGACTGCTTACCCGGCTCATCGATAAAACGTGCATACGATGAGGTTTTCGCGCGATACGATATACTTCTAAATGAACTTGCACAGCTCACAACTACAGCAATTGCCGCACTCCCGCGAAAAAGCAACAACGGATTCAGCATTTTCAACCCCACCTCATGGAATCGCAGTGAGGTTGTACATCGCAACGGCAAAGCATATCAAGCGAAAGTAAGCAAAATATCCATATGTGCAGTTGCAACCGAACCCCTCATCGAAACCGCACAAACACCCTCCTCCACCTGCCTAGAAAACGCCCTAATCAAGTTAACCTTCAACGATGACGGCACAATTGCCTCCCTCTACGACAAACAGCTGCACCGCGAATGGCTTCGCAGCAACGGCAACGCCCTAAACCTCTACCCTGACGAGCTCACCCACTGGGACATAAACAAAGACTACCTCACCTCAACCCCCGAGCAAGCAAAGCTTAAATCCGCAACCCCATACAGCGACTACGACAGACAAGGCATAGCCTTCACCTACACAATAGGCAGCTCTCGAATATCGCAAAACATATACATCACCCACGACAAAGCTGTATACTTTGACACAACTGTAGAGTGGAACGAATCCTACAGAATGCTGCGCACCTCATTCCCCACATCAGTAGTCGCCGACCACGCACGCTGCGAAATCCAATTCGGGCACGTCACGCGCCCCACGCATCAAAACACCACGTGGGACGAAGCCAAGTTCGAGGTATGCGCCCACAAATGGGCAGACATTGCCGACAACGGAAGCGGAATCGCAATGCTCACCAACGGAAAATACGGCTACAAGCTATGGGACAACACCATCGACTTAAACCTGCTCCGCAGCCAAAGCTGCCCCTGCGAAGACGGCGACCTCGGCAAGCACAGCTTCACCTACGCCATCTACCCTCACAGCGGCGATGCAGTAACCGGCGGCGTAATCCAAAAAGCGTACGAACTAAACTACCCCCTTATCCAAATCGACGGCGAGGTTGAAGTCCCTCCCCTAATCGAAATCGACAGCCCCAACATCGTAGTCGAAAGCATAAAGAAAGCGGAAGACAGCAACGGCTACATCATACGCCTATACGAATCCGGCGGCAGTCATACCCACGCCGCAATATCCCTGCGCAAACTAACCGCCACCCACGAGGTAAATCTCATCGAAGAACCCCAGTGCAAAATCGGCAGCAGCACCTTCACCATAGACTTCACCCCCTTCGAGATAACCTCAATCCACTGCACAAAAAACGAGTAATCGTTTTACCTTGTCTTTTTTCGTTAAATTATATATAATATTGTTAGAGATTTACGAAAATTCAGGCAAGGAGCTTACCATGAAAAAGAATCTATCAATCAAAGATATATCAAAAATGACAGGCATTTCAATCGCCACTGTTTCCCGTGTAATCAACGGCAACGGACGCTATTCCAAGGAAACAGAGGAAAAGGTCAAAGCTGTCATCAAGGAATACAACTACACCCCCAACATGATAGCCAAGGGGCTGCGCACCAAAAAGATGGACACAATCGGCATAGTAGTGCCTGACATCACAAACGAATTCTTCACCAAGCTAATCCACGAAATGGAAACAAGCCTGTTCGCCGCCTCCTACTCCACCTTTATCTGTAACACAAACGAAAATGTAGAGATAGAGCAACGTTACCTAAAAAACCTGCGAATGCAAAACGTAAGCGGCATAATCTACATCTCCGGCGCGTCGACGAGCAGCCTTGAAAGCTTCTCCGACATACCGATGGTGTTCATCGACCGCGTACCCAAGCATGTGCGTCAGCTTGAAAAATGCGTCGTAATCGAATCAGACAACACCCAAGGCGGCTACCTCGCCACAAAGGAGCTATTATCACGCGGCTGCCGCAAAATAATCATGCTCACCGATAAGCGGCAGCTCTCAAGCCACCAAGAGCGCGTCGACGGCTTCATCGCCGCACACAATGACCGCGGCGCAGAATTTGAGCCGTCGCAAATTATCAAGCTCGACAGCATAAGCTTCCGCAGCGCAAACGAAAAGGTGAAGGAGCTGCTAGACAGCGGCTACACCTTCGACGGCATATTCGCCTCCACCGATTGGCTCGCGATGGGCGCATACGTCGCATTGGTAAACAAAGGCATTACAATACCCGAACAAGTAAAGCTTGTAGGCTTCGACGACATATCCGTGTCCGAATTCAACGCACTCCCCATCTCGACGATACACCAGCAGGTAGATATAATCGGTCAAATCGCCGTCAAGTCAATCCTGCGCCTAATCGAAGGCAAACCTTCGATTGCCAAAGAGCATATCGTTCCGGTCTATCTAGTAAAACGAAAAAGTACGTAAGGCAAATGCACCGTCCATAATCGGGCGGCACATTCGCCCGATTAGGAGAACCATATGGAACTTAACGCAAAAACCCCGCCAATTTTTTCCGCGTCACTCATGTGTATGAATCTGCTTGAAATAAAGCAGCAGTTCGAGATTTTGAACAAACGCGTACACATGTACCACGTCGACATAATGGACGGACACTTCTGCAAAAACATCACGCTATCGCCCGACTTCATAAAAGCCGTGCGCAAAATCGCCACCCTCCCCATAGACGCACACCTCATGGTAGAAACTCCCGGCGACTTCATCGACTACCTTGAGCAAGCAGGCGTCGACTACATCTCCCCCCACGCCGAAACCATAAACACAGACGCCTTCCGCTTTATCGACAAGGTAAAATCCAAGGGCATAAAAATGGGCGTCGTGCTAAACCCCGCGACCCCCCTCTACTTCGTGCAGCACTACCTAAACCACATAGACATTCTCACAATAATGACCGTAGACGTAGGCTACTCCGGCAGCAAATTCGTACCCGAAATGCTTGGCAAAATTGAAGCGGCAAAACGTTTCCGCGACGAAAACGGACTGTCGTACATAATTCAAGTGGACGGAGCCTGCAACGCCGACAATTTCCGCGCTATGGATAAAGCCGGAGCCGAAGCCTACGTCATGGGCAACACAGGCTTATTCGCAATGCACAGCGACCTTGACACAGCCGTTGATATAATGTACCGCAACTTTTCCGAAAAGGTAGGCAAACAGCTTGTCTAAAAACTATAAGGAGGTGCTTGTATGCGTAAGACTTGCATAGTGAGCCTGGATATTGGTGGTACAAATATACGCGTGGGACTTGTAGACGGCGAGTACAACTTATACAATTACAACATAATAAACACAAGCGCACTCTGCGACGGCGGCGATTTCCTCGATGGCTTATGTAATTTTATCGGCGAATATATCAGTGCAGTCGGCGAAGGGTTCGCGGTCTTGGGAGTGTCGGCAGGCTTTCCCTCGACTGTAAACAAAGAGCGCACAGTGCTGCTTTCCACGCCCAACATCGCAGGCATGGACAACGTAGAGGTGGTGCGCATAATGGGCGAAAAGCTGCGTCTGCCTATATTCATCAACCGCGACGTGAACATGCTGTTTTACGCCGACTTAAACGAGCGGCACATATCAAGCCGAAGTATCGCACTGGGCTTCTACATCGGCACAGGCTTCGGCAACTCAATCTATATCAACGGCGAAATATTGCTGGGCAAAAACGGCGTCGCAGGCGAACTGGGTCACATCCCCATTTTAGGCAAGCACGACCTATGCAACTGCGGTAACTTCGGCTGTGCCGAAAACTACCTCTCCGGCAAAGGACTTGGAATCCTATGCGCCGACAAATTCCCCGAAACACCCATAAACAAAGTATTCGCCTGCCACAGCGACGCGCCCGAAATCGACGCATTCGTCGAAGGCATAACAATCCCAATCGCCACAGAAGTAAACATATTCGACCCTGACATAATAATAATCGGCGGCGGCATAATACAAATGGAAGCCTTCCCGCGCCAATCATTTGAATCCTACATCAAAAAGCACTCGCGCAAGCCCTTCCCCTGCGACAACCTACAAATAAGCTACTCCGCAGCCAAACAAGAAAACGGCGTAATCGGCGCAGGCATCCACGGCTTCAGCCGATTGAAGGAGGCATAACATGATAGCAATAGCCAACGACCACATTGCGTTAGACATGAAAAACGCAATACTCGAGCTTCTCAATAAAAGAGGACTGGAATACAAGGACTTCGGCACGCACACATCCGATAGGTGCGACTATCCCCTATACGCCTACAAGGCCGCAAGCGCAGTAGCAAGCGGCGAATGCAGCAGGGGCATAATCATCTGCGGCACAGGCGTAGGCATTTCCCTTGCCGCGAACAAAGTCAAGGGCATACGCTGCGTCGTATGCTCCGACTGCTACACAGCCAAGCTGTCGCGCGAGCACAACGACACAAACATGCTCTCAATAGGCGCACGCGTAGTCGGAATCGACCTAGGCCTTATGATAGTCGAAACATGGCTCGACGCCCCCTTCGAGGGCGGACGTCATCAAGCCCGAATCGACATGATAACCGCAATCGAGCAAGGAATATATCAGTGCGGATTCACGGGCGGATAATATCCGCCCGTACATTGCAAATATCAATCGTATGGTTTAGTCGCATTGGTTCGGCCTAAAATATAGTCTGTTGATGTTTTGTAGAAGTCTGCAAGCTTTAGCAAGTGACGTATCGGTATCGGTTGAAAGCCGCGCTCATATCTCGAGTACACTGTTTGGCTTATTCCAAGCAACGCCGCAATATCTTCTTGCAGCAAGTCTTTGTCATCGCGTAAATCTTTAAGCCGTTGAAAATACATTACGACCTCAAAAATATTTTTAGCAGTTCTTCCGCCGTCTTTAGCTTGTCATTCTCGCAAACTGCAAGCATTCTGTGGATTTCACTTGTGCTCGAATTTGCGTCTTCGCCTTTTAAAATGTAGTCTGTGGATATTTTTAATGTATCAGATATATTAAGAAGTGTTTGAAGCGACATGCCTTTTACACCTAGCTCGATGTCTGCGCAAAACTTTGTTGTGACTTCGATTTTTTCGGCAAGCTCCTCACGCTTTAATCCCAAATACTCGCGCTGCTTGCGAATCCTTATACCAATTTCATGCAAATTAATAGATGTCATACTCCCTCCCTTTTCTATACTATAACCCTAAAAGTTATAAATATAAATAAACTATTAGGGTT
This sequence comes from uncultured Eubacteriales bacterium, assembly GCA_964479875.1. Taxonomy (GTDB): domain Bacteria; phylum Bacillota; class Clostridia; order Monoglobales; family CAYZNM01; genus CAYZNM01. The sequence goes on along the minus strand of CAYZNM010000005.1, from coordinate 140,079 downwards.
GACATTTTATAACTTTTAGGGTATAATAAAAAGAACTCATAGTTATTGCAAAAAAGGGGGCATTATATGCGCTGCGAAAACTGTTACTGTGTTTATTGGGAAAAGGACAGGTGTATACTCGATGAAATATCGCTCGACATGCGCGGCTGCTGCGACGAATGCGCGTATGTCGTCGTAGATGAGGCGATATTGTTGAGCGAGCGCGATAGGCTGCTGGAATCATACGGAATGAAATAACAAAAGGCACACCTGTTAAATCGGTGTGCATTTTTATTTCTAATATTAACATTTTGTTAAAATAATTTCTATTGATTATTGCGCAATTTTACAGTATAATAGGAAAAGGGCAAGTATATATAATTGGAACATATATTTTTCAGAACATACAGCGTAAGATTGATGTATAATGAAGTAACACATATCGGAGGTGGTTATGACGGAGCGTAAAAGCAGAAGCAGACGGCTGGTTTTGCCGCTGCTGCCGCTTAGGGGGATTGTGGTCTATCCCCACATGATACTGCATTTTGACGTGAGCCGAAAGGCGTCGATTGCCGCGCTTGAAATGGCAATGCAGAATGACCAAGACATAATGCTGGTGACGCAGCGTACAGGGATTAACGAGTTGCCCGATACCGACGACCTGTACAGCTTCGGCACAGTTTCTACTATAAAGCAAATGCTGAAGCTTCCCGGAGGCGCAGTGCGCGTTCTCGTGGAGGGAGTTTGCCGCGCCAAAATACTGGAGATAATCTCAGAAGAGCCTGCCTTTACCGTATCGGTGCGGCTTGTTAAGGATAGGCAGGCGGAGCAGGATATCGAGCTCGAAGCGATGATTCGCACAGCGAAGGATTTGTTTGCGACGCTGCTTGAAACTATAAACCTTAGCCACGTGGACAGCAATGCTGCGCTTGCGGATATTGATGACCCGGGGCAGCTTGCGGATATAATTATCGCGAACACGGCAGTGCCTATCCAGGACAAGATGGAGGTGCTGACGCAGCTTGACCCGTATAAGCGCTTGATGATGATTAATCAGCTTCTGGCGAAGGAGATTGACATACAGCGTATTGGGCAGGATATTTCCGCGCGAGTGAAGGAGCAGGTCGACAAGCATCAGAAGGAATTTTATCTGCGTGAGCAGTTGAAGGTGATTCGCGAGGAATTGGGCGACGGCGACAGCGCGTCGAGTGAAGCGGAAAAGTATCGCGAAAAGATTGAGGCGTTTCAGCTTGACGATGAGCATAAGGAAAAGCTGATGAATGAACTGCGGCGTATGGAACATATGCCTCCGTCGTCGCCTGAATTGGCAGGACTTACCGCTTACTTTGATTTGGTGTGCAGTCTGCCGTGGAATGATGAAGGTGACGTAAAGTTTGACATAAATAAGGCGGAGAAGATACTAAACCGCGACCACTTCGGCTTGGATAAGGTGAAGGAGCGCATACTTGAGTATCTGTCCGCTCAAAGCTTTACAGGTAAGTTGCAGGGAAGTATAATCTGCTTGGTAGGCCCTCCGGGCGTAGGTAAGACTTCGATTGCGCGCTCGATTGCGGCAGCTACAGGGCGCGGCTATGCGCGAATGTCGCTCGGCGGCGTACGCGACGAAGCGGAAATTCGCGGACATAGGCGCACATACATCGGCTCAATGCCCGGACGAATCATAAAGTGCATACAGCAGGCTAAAAGCAAAAACGCGCTAATCCTGCTCGACGAGATAGACAAGATGGCGCACGATTTCCGCGGCGACCCTGCGTCGGCTATGCTTGAAGTTTTGGATAGCGAACAAAACATCTCGTTCCGCGACCATTATTTAGAGATACCCTTCGATTTATCCAACGTGCTGTTTGTGACTACGGCGAATTCGGCTGACAAAATCCCCGCTCCGCTGTACGACAGAATGGAGATAATCGACCTATCCAGCTACACATATGAGGAAAAGGCAGCAATCGCGACACAATATCTGCTGCCGAAGCAACGTGAGAAGCATGGACTAAAGGCAAGCAACCTAACAATCGACAGCAACTGCATAAACGACATAATCGCATACTACACGCGCGAAGCAGGCGTACGCGAACTTGAACGCAAGCTCGGCGCAATCTGCCGTAAGGCGACGCGCGAGATTCTGCAAAACAACCGCAAGCGCATTGTCGTAAACTCAAACAATCTGGAAAAGTACCTCGGCGTACGCCGCTACAAATTCGGCGTTGCCAAAACCGAAGACGAGGTCGGCGTAGTGACAGGCTTAGCCTACACAAGCGTAGGCGGCGACACGCTTTCCATCGAAGCAAACGTAGTCGAAGGCACAGGCAAGGTCGAACTCACAGGAAACCTCGGCGACATAATGAAGGAGAGCGCAAAGGCGGCGATAAGCTACATCCGCGCCAAGCCCGGCTACTTAGAGATAAACCCTGCATTCTACAAGAACAAGGACATACACATACACGTTCCCGAAGGCGCAACTCCCAAGGACGGCCCCTCGGCAGGAATATCGATTGCGACAGCGTTGGTGTCGGCATTGTCAGGCATTCCTATAAAGTCGAACGTCGCAATGACAGGTGAAATTACACTGCGCGGACGCGTGCTCCCAATCGGCGGCTTGAAGGAGAAATCCTTCGCGGCATATCGCGCCGGAATCGACACCGTGCTGATTCCTAAGGATAACGTCAAGGACTTGACGGATATCCCCGGGACTGTGAAGGATAAGCTGAAGTTTATCCCCGTCGCGGACATGGACACCGTGCTTGCGCACGCGCTGTGCGATAAGCCTGTGAACGACGAGCCGCAATTCGCCGTACACGAAAATTCCATCACCGCGCCGGCGATTCCATTTGCAGACAAAGGAGATATAGTTTGAGAAAAGGCAAGAAAATAGCCGTTGCCGCGACGGCGGCCGCACTTATGGTAAGCGCGGGAGCTTTCGCGGCAGGCACGGCGCGCAACATACAAGCATATTTCGGCAACGTAAAGCTATACGTAGACGGCAAAGCTGTCAAGGAAGAAACGCTAACCTACAACGGCGTAACATACGTACCCCTACGCGCCGCTGCCGAAACTCTCGGAATGGAGGTAAACTACGACGAAAAATCCGCCGCAGTATACCTTAGCTCGCAAGGCAACTCCGCAAGCGAATACAGTGCGGACAATCCTGCACCAATCGGCACAGCGCAAACCATCACGGTCGAAGGAATCCTAAGCGACTACAAAGCCGAGGTAAAAGTAACCGAAATAGTGCGCGGCGCAGAAGCAACCAAGATGATAAAATCCGCCAACATATTCAATGCAGACCCAAAGCAAGGCTATGAATATGTATTGGCAAAAATATATATGAAAGTGACGGAATCGGAAGACGACAAAAAGGTGAGCATTAGCTCGAGCTCATTCGGCTGCTACTCGGAATCGGGCGCGGAGTACAAGGAATTCGTGGTAGTCGTAGAACCCGAGCCTAAACTCTCCTCCTCCTTCCTGCCCGGAGCATCTGCCGAAGGTTGGGTTTCCTTCATGGTAAAATCCGAAGACGCCGCCCCCAAAATGTGCTTCGGCGCAAAATACGACGGCAGCGGCGGCGCGTGGTTCAAACTATACTAATATGAACATGAATATACACAACGTAAAATTTATTCTGTCTGCGGTCAACAAGTCGCAGTATCCCAAGGCGAACATACCCGAGGTATGCTTCGCCGGACGCTCCAACGTAGGCAAGTCCACATTGATAAACAGCCTATTTAATAGGAAGCAACTCGCGAAAGTGAGCGGCACTCCCGGAAAAACTCGCCACATCAACTTTTTCGAGGTGGACGAAAAGTGCCATATCGTAGACCTCCCAGGCTACGGCTACGCGCGCGTGTCCGAATCCGAAAAGCAACGCTGGGGCAAAATGATTGACGAATACCTCACTGCGCGAAAGCAGTTAAAAGCGGTTATAATTATAGTAGACTCGCGCCACAAGCCCACGGCTGACGATGCAATGATGTGCGACTGGGTCAAACAAAGCGGCTTTGAGCCTATAGTAATCGCAAGCAAAGCGGATAAGCTTAAAGCTAGCGAACGCGTACCAAATGTAGAACGAATCAAGGAAGTGTTGGAAATAGACGACTGCATACTCTACAGCGGCGAAACACACGAAGGCCGCGACGAAGTGTGGCGCGTCATCAAAGAAGCACTATCAATCGAGGATAAATAAGGAGAAACTATGCAGCAAATCACCGCCCCACGGGGCACACGCGACATTCTTCCGTCCGACATAAACAGATGGCACTATGTGGAAAATATAGTTAGGGAGCTGTGCCGCGATTATGGGTACGGCGAAATTCGCATTCCGGTGTTCGAGCACACGGAATTATTTACGCGCGGCGTTGGCGATACCACCGACATTGTGCAAAAAGAAATGTACACCTTTGAGGATAAAGGCGGACGCAGCTTAACCCTTCGCCCCGAAGGCACAGCAGGCGTTGTACGCGCATACCTTGAGCACAGCATGGGCGCGAACGGAAAGCCTGTGAAGATGTACTATCTCAACGCTTGCTATCGCTATGAAAAGCCTGCGGCAGGACGTTATCGCGAATACAACACATTCGGCGTGGAAAACATAGGAAGCAGCGGCGCAAATGCCGACGTTGAGGTTATCTGCCTTGCGCTTGCGTTTTTAGACAAATGCGGCGTGCGTGACTATAGCTTGCACATCAACAGCATAGGCTGCCCGACCTGCCGCAAGGATTACAGCAAAACGGTGAGGGAATATTTTGAACAGCACAAAGATAAACTGTGCAAGATATGCCATGACCGATTGGCTAAAAATCCCATGCGTATCATCGACTGCAAGGAGAGCGGCTGCAAGGTTATCGCAAAGGACGCACCAAAAATCCTGCACAAGCAGTGCGAAACATGCGCGGCGCACTTTGCCAAGGTGACAAAGCTGCTCGACAGCTTAGGCGTAAACTACGTCGTGGACGAAAACATCGTTCGCGGACTTGACTATTACTCAACGACGGTATTCGAGGTTATAAAGGAAATCGACGGCGTGGAATCAGTATTGCTCGGCGGCGGCAGATACGACTACCTCGTAGACGAATTAGGCGGCGAGCATACGCCAAGCTGCGGCTTCGGCTTAGGAATCGAACGCGTGCTTATCGCAATGAAGCAGGACGGAATCGAGATTGCGCCTGCACCTACACCTGCGCTGTTTATCGCAGCAATCGGCGACAACGCAGTAATCAAAGCCGAACAGCTAGTCTACAATCTGCGCAAAGCAAGCATATTCGCCGAACGCGACACAAACTCACGCAGCATAAAAGCGCAGATGAAATACGCAAACAAAATCGGCGCAGCATACACAATAGTCCTAGGCGACAGCGAAATCGAGAGCGGCATAGCCAAGCTAAAGCAGATGGAATCCGGCAACGAAACCGAAATCGCACTCGACATCAGCAGCATAATCCAAGCAATAAGGAGCGACAAATGACAAAACTAATAAAACGCACATGCTATTGCGGCGAGGTGAACAAGTCGCAAGTAGGGCAACGCATAAACCTAAACGGCTACATCGCAAAAAGCCGAAACCTCGGCGGCGTAATATTCTGCTGGCTGCGCGACAGAACAGGTCTGGTGCAGCTCACATTCGCGGACACACTTCCTGCCGATGTGCTGGAAACCGCAGCAAGTCTGCGCTCCGAATTTGTTGTAGGCGCGGTAGGCACAGTCGCACTGCGCACACCCGAAAACGTAAACCCCAACCTTGCCACAGGCGAGCTTGAAGTCCTCGTAGACGAAATTGTAATCTACAGCAAGGCGAAAACCACCCCATTCTATATAGAAGAAAACATTGACACAAACGAAGAACTGCGCCTGCGCTACCGCTACCTCGACCTGCGCCGCCCCGACATGCAGCAACGCATGATTCTGCGCCACAAGGCTATGCAAGCGACGCGCCGCTTTTTCACCGACAACGGCTTCCTCGAAGTAGAAACTCCGCTGCTTATGAAAAGCACGCCCGAGGGCGCACGCGACTATCTCGTACCAAGCCGCGTAAATCCAGGCATGTTCTACGCTCTGCCGCAGTCGCCGCAGCTATACAAGCAGCTAATCATGTACGCAGGCTATGACAAATACTTCCAAATAACACGCTGCCTGCGCGACGAAGACCTACGCGCCGACAGACAGCCCGAGTTCGACCAAATCGACATCGAGCAATCCTTCTGCGACATGGACGACATCATGGAGCTGAACGAACGCTTCGTTAAAACAATCTTCAACGAATTAATCGGCGCGGACATCCCCACCCCCTTCACGCGCATAACCTATAAAGAAGCTATGGAAACCTATGGAAGCGACAAGCCCGACACACGCTACGGCTTGCACCTGGTAAACATCAGCGGCATATTAAAAGACACCACCTTCAACGCATTCGCCGGCGCACTACAAAGCGGCGGCAGCGTACGCCTAATCAACGCAGTAGGCGGCGGCGCGGCACTCTCTCGCAAGGAGATAGACGCACTCACCGACGTAGCAAAGCTCTACAAAGCCAAAGGCCTAGCATGGATTAACATTGCCGAAGGTGAAGTTAAATCGCCGATTGCGAAATTCTTGACCGAGCAAGAGTTAAACGGAATAATCGCCGCAGCCAACGCCAAAGTAGGTGACCTCCTGCTGATAGTCGCAGACAAAGACGACATAGTATTCGCCGCACTAGGCGCACTCCGCGAGCATATGGCAAAACGCCTAAACCTAATCGCAAGCGGCTTCAACTTCCTATGGGTAACCGACTTCCCCCTGCTTGAATACGACGAGGAATGCGGCAGATACTTTGCCAAGCACCACCCCTTCACCCGCCCACTAGACACCGACCTTCACCTATTAGACAGTGACCCAGGCGCAGTCCGCGCCGCAGCCTACGACCTAATCCTCAACGGCTACGAAGTAGCAGGCGGCAGCATTCGCATAAACGAAACCGACCTACAGCACAAAATGTTCGAGGTACTAGGCTTCACCGAGGAACAAGCAAAAGAGCAATTCGGCTTCCTCCTAGAAGCATTCACCTACGGCGTACCACCTCACGGAGGCATAGCCTACGGCTTCGACCGCCTAATCATGCTGCTAACAGGCGTAACCAACATCCGCGAAGTAATCCCCTTCCCCAAAACGCAAAACGCCACCGAACTAATGAGCGGCTCGCCCTCCTACGTACCCTCCGAACTACTGCAAGAGCTGCACATCACCTCCACGGCAAAGCAAGATGAAAAAGTATAAAATCTACCTAGAAACAACGCTGTTCAACTACTACCTAGAACCTGCACGCGACGCTCACGAAAGCGTCGTGCAGCTCTTCGAGGAAATTCGCGAAGGTAAATGGGAAGCCTACACCAGCGACTATGTTGTCAACGAACTTATGGAAGCCCCTACTCAAAAACCCGATAAAATGCTCAAACTAATACATGAATTCAATCTCGTTACATTGGAGCAGCACGATGATATAAGAGAGCTTGCGCAAAGGTATATCGACTTCGGTATAGTGCCTAGGTCGTCTGTTGACGACAGCAGGCATCTGGCGTGCGCAGCGTATTACGGCATAAATTTAGTTATAAGCTTAAACTTCGCACATATTGTACGCTTTAAAACAAAGGAGATGTTCGCAGAGTTCAACAAAACCTACGGAATCAATAGCCCCACGATTTATTCCCCACGGGAGGTAATCAACGATGTATGACCCTACATTGCAAGAGGTTTTAGACATAAAAGCAAAAATAAGCAAGGAGCTTCAAGGACTTACTTCTGAAGAAGAAAAAAATACTTTTACAACCGTTTCAAGGAAAATGAGGAACTGTTAAATCGCTACGGCTTATTCATAAACCCAAACGGCTCTCTATATCAGAAGAACAATAAATCCACCACAACATCAACAGAAAGGACAACACATGATACAAGTCACCAACCTAACTAAGCATTACGGCAGCAAGCGTGCGGTGGACAACATCAGCTTCACCGTGAACAAAGGTGAAATCGTAGGCTTCCTAGGCCCCAACGGCGCAGGGAAAACTACCACGATGAACATACTCACAGGCTACATCGGAAGCTCCGGCGGCACAGCTACAATCGACGGCTTCGACGTGCTGAAATCCCCCAATGAAGCAAAAAAGCGCATCGGCTACATGCCGGAGCAGCCGCCGCTTTACCTCGACATGACCGTCCGCGACTACCTAAGCTTCGCCTACGACCTCAAGGGCATTAAGCTTAAAAAAGAAGCTCACATAAAAGAATGCATGGAGCTTGTAAAAATCGTAGACGTACAAAAACGCCTAATCAAAAACCTCTCCAAAGGTTACAAGCAACGCGTAGGCCTAGCCGGAAGTCTACTCGGCAACCCCGAAATCCTAATACTGGACGAGCCCACCGTAGGACTTGACCCCAAGCAAATCAACGAAATCCGGGAGCTAATCAAAAACCTAGGCAAGCAGCGCACCGTAATCCTCTCCTCGCACATTCTACCAGAGGTACAAGCTATCTGCGAGCGCGTAATCATCATCAATCACGGCAAAATCGTAGCAAGCGACACCCCTGAAAACCTATCGCACAACCTAAGCGGAAAGAATCGCCTGCTTGCGCGAATCGTAGGCAATCGCCAAAGCGTAACCGAGGTTATCCAGTCAATCCCAAGCGTAAAATTCGTGAGCGCAAAAGCTTGCTCCGACGACGGCGCAAGCGAATACAACATAGAAACCGACGGCACCGCAGACATACGCAAATCACTTTTCTTCGCCCTTGCCAAAAAAGAAATGCCACTCCTCATGCTGACAAACCAAATGCTGACACTCGAGGACGTATTCCTACAAGTTACAAAATCCGACACCGCCCGCTCCATCTTAATCGATGAAAAGCCGCACGACGACCCCGAAGCGGCAGAGCAAACCGAACAAAGCGAGGTAAACCAATGAGAGCAATAGCACTACGCGAGTTTAAGGCATACTTCACGTCGCCGACAGGGTACATCTTTTTAGGCTTCGCCCTGTTTATCTCCGGCTTGATGTTCGTGTCTATAAACCTCACCAACCAAATCACCGACATGACAAGCTACTTCTCGAACATATCCATCGTTTTCCTCTTCATGGTGCCGCTTCTCACAATGCGCCTTATATCGGAGGACAAGCGCAACAAGACTGACCAATTGCTAATCACATCGCCGATTAACGTATTGTCGATCGTACTGGGCAAGTACCTTGCCGCTTTAATGCTGTTCGGCATTTACATGATAATCACCTGCATATACCCCGTAGTGCTTGCAATGTATGGCGCACCTGTACTAGGCACGATTATCACGCTGTACATCGGCTACTTCCTGCTTGGCGCGTCGCTTATATCAATCGGCATACTCGTCACTTCCCTCACAGAAAGCCAAGTTACAGCAGCAATCGCAACCTTCGCTCTGCTGCTTATCGTATGGTTTGCGGATTGGGTGAGCAACGCAGTCGGCAACAAATATGTGACAATCGTAATCGAGTGGCTCTCCCTGCTCAACCGATTCCAAGAGTATGTTTCCGGCATATTCAACGTATCCACAGTTATCTACTACATCTCATTCATCGCGCTATTCATCTTCCTGACAGTGCAGCAGATTGAGAAAAAACGCTGGTCATAAGGAGAACCTATACGATGAAAAATTTATTCAACAAAAAGTTCATCTACGGCAGCGGCTCACTCGTTCTGATTGCGATATTCATTGCCGCGCTCGTTATCATCAACCTAATCGCAGAAGGTGCTGTTAACCGCTTCCCGCAGCTTCGCGTTGACTTAACCGAAAATAAGCTGTACACTATATCCGACGAAACAATCAACATATTGAAGGAGCTTGACACCGACATCAACGTATACGTGTTCGCGTCAAACGAAGCTCCCGAACAAGTTATGAACACCCTCGGCGCATATCAAGTGCACACCGACCGCCTAAAGGTTGAGGTTGTAAACCCAATCAAAAACCCGCAGATGGTTGAAAAGTATGACACCATAACAAAACCGTTGGGCGATGGCTCTGTAGTTTTCGCGTTAGGCGACAACTTCATCACAATCGCATTCATGGACTTGTTCCCGCTTAACTCAATGACTCAAAAGCGCGACTACATGGTAGCGGAATCCCGCTTCACCTCCGCAATACTCACAGTGCAGCGTGACACCCGCACAAAGGTTGCCTTTGTAACAGGCCACAACGAGGTTGAACGCAAAGGCTTCGTAGACTTGCTCACAAGCGAAAACATCACCGTTTCCACAGTAGACCTCTCGATCGGCGACATCGAGGAAGATACAAACATACTCATCTGCATATCGCCTGTCGCCGACTTCACGCCCGAGGAAATCGACAAGGTTGAAGCATTCCTAGAATCAGGCAAAGCATTCCACATCTACATGGACATCAGCGACAAAAAGCTGACTAATCTTGAAACATTCCTGCAAGAATGGGGTATCGCATTCGGCAACGACGTTGTAGTTGAAGGCGACGCGGCGCGTGTATTTAACATGCAGCCTTTCAACATCATACCTACTCTTGCAACAGAGCATACGCTGACCGAGAAATTAGTAGCGGGCAATATCCGCCTGTTCACCTCGCTGAACCGCGCAATCGACATAAGCTACACAGGCCGCAGCGGCTCAACAACAGAACAAATCCTAATCACATCGGACAAGGCATACACAAAAGCCGTAACAGCCGAAACTCTTGACAAAGAAACCGACGACAAGAGCGGAGTATTCAACCTCGGCGTATCATCCTACCGACTGATAAACCTAGGCGACAACAAATACCTCTACCCCAAAATTATCGCCCACGGCTCCTCCTCCATCGTAAGCGACAGCCTCATCTCCTACAACAAGGACTATGTGCTGAACATGGTAACATGGGGCACGGACAACCCGAGCACAAGCCTGTCAATCCGCCCGAAGAGCCTAAGCATGGGCACAATCACCATGACAGGCAGCGAAACCTCAACATGGTTTATCGTGCTGATGATAGTTCTGCCGCTGTTCTGGTTTGTGGTAGGCGTAATCGTTTGGTTTAGGAGAAGGCATTTATGATAAAGAAACTGATTATCGGCGTCGTATCCCTCGCTGTTTTAGTCGGGGCATACTTCGGCATAACCTATATAATGGACAAAACAGAGCCCGAGCCTGAAACTCCCGCTCCTGTTGAGATTACAAACATCTTCAAATATGAAGCTAACGCAATAACCTCAATCGAACTCGACATCACGCGCGAGGACGAATCAAAAGAAAACTACATCTTCACAAAGCAAGGCGACGATTGGAAAATCGCAGGCTACGAGCATGTAGACGTGTACGGCTCAATGATAGGCTCAATCGCCGGAAACCTGTACAACCTCAATGCGAAAACCGTAGTCGAAAGCCCCGACGCGCTGAATGTCTACGGCTTGGACAAGCCGCAGTGCGTAGTAAAAATCAACGGCAAGGAAGCGCTGCTGATAGGCAAATACGAGCCTGTAAGCGCAGGCTACTTCGCGAAAACTCCAAACAGCGACAGCGTTTACACAATCCACTCCTACGTGGGCGACAACTTCTTTAGCAACATCGACAACTACCGCGACGTAGGTAAGTACCTCATCCAAAACTCTATAGACATCGGCGGCATAAAGATTAAGCGCGACGACACAACAATCGACATGTTTATGTTAACCGAGGAAGAGGAATTCAAGCTCGAGGACAGCAAATACTTCCTCCTCGCCACATGGGCAATGCGAGAACCAATGCGAAAAGCCATGAACGGCGACTTGATCCAACGCGACATCGTCGAAGTAGTAGGCGGAATCTATCCGCAGACATTCGTCGCAGACAATCCCGATTCCTATGCAGAGTGGGGCTTAGAGAATCCCAAATACGAGATAACCTTCACCTTCCTGCCGAATCAAGAAACAGGCTATGTTGCAGAGCCGCTTACAATTCAACTAGGCAACGTAGACCAAGGTTTAATCTACGCCAAGCTGCCCAACGACCCTGTAGTCTACACTCTCGACGTAAAACTCTTCAACTGGCGCGACATGCGCCCCACCGACTACATGAGCACCCTCATATTCCTGCGCAACATCAAGGACGTTGAGGAAATCGACTTCGCAGGCGAAATCGACTACAACCTAAAGTCGGTATTCATCGAGGAAGAAAAATACGACTACTTCATCAACGACAAGCAAGTCGATGAAAAACTCTATCGTCAAGCATACCAAGAGCTAATCGCAATCGCTCTATTTGAAGAAGTAGGCGACGACTTTGAAAAAGCCGAGCCGGAGATTACCTTCACCTTCAAATACTTCGACGGCAGTGAACCGGAGCTTGTAGAGCTGCAGCCCTACCACGACCGCTACTACGCAGTAACAATCAACGGCAAAACCGAATTCATCATCAAAAAAGCACACATTCAATCCATGTACGAAAAGATTGAAGCGGCATATGCTTCCAATCCTGGCGACAGCGATTAATGAAAGATTAGGAATGAGGAACTATAAATCCCTCATTCCTAACATTACATAAAACATTGGAGTTACATTAAATGGTAAAAGCAGTAATACGCGGCGGACTTGCGCATAAAGCAGGCATAAAATTCGGCGACACAATCATAAGCATAAACGGAAACAAGGTAAAGGATTTCCTCTCCTACAAATTTTACTCGGCGGACGATGTGCTGGATATTGATGTACGCCGAAAAGATGAAACCAAAAGCTTCCACATAGTAAGCGGCGGCGAGGATTTGGGCATAATCTTCTTCGATAGGCTTTTCGATGGAGTGCGCAAGTGCGCGAATAACTGCATATTCTGCTTCATGCGGCAGCTTCCCGATGGTTTACGCGACACGCTATATCTGCGCGACGACGACTATCGCCTATCAGTCATGGACGGAAATTATGTAACCCTAACCAATATGTCGGAGCGCGAACTTGACGAGGTAATATCCATGCGCTTGCCGCGTATAAATATATCGGTGCATACAACTGACGCAGAGCTTCGTGCGCACATGCTCGGCAACAAAAACTCGGACATACTGCCGCGAATCGCAAAGCTTGCACAAAATCGCATTTACATGAATTGCCAAATTGTTCTATGTCGCGGTGTAAACGACGGCGAACATTTAGCAAAAACGCTTGCAGACCTGGCTCAGTATTATCCATACGTTCAAAGTGTAAGCGTAGTTCCTGCCGGACTTACAAAATTTAGGGAGGGCTTGCCAACCTTGCAAAAATTTGATATGATATATGCAAGGGAAGTTATCAAGCAGGTGCATACAATCGCCGAGCGCAACTTCGCAGAGGTAGGCGACAGATTCTGCTATATCGCGGACGAGCTGTACATCACGGCAAAGCTGCCCATTCCAAAGCTGTCCGAATACGGCGATCTGCTTCAACTTGAAAACGGCGTAGGCATGACCGCGCTATTCTGCCGCGAATTCACCAACGAACTAAAGCGACACGGCAAAATCGAAAGCAACGCGAGCAAGCTTATCATCACAGGCAAAGCAGCATATCCATATCTTGCCAAGCTAATATCAATGGTAAACTGCCCCAATATAAAACTAGTCGCGGTGGAAAACACCTTCTTCGGCGACAGCGTAACCGTCGCAGGATTGCTAACCGCAGGCGATATTGTTGCCGCAATAAAGCAAAATCCCGCCGACGTAGCAATAATCCCCGACATAATCTTCAACCACAACGGTGTAACCCTAGACGACAAAACCCTCTACTGGATTCGAGCACAAGTGCCTTGCAAGGTTGAAGCAATCCCACCAACAGGTGAATCACTTACAAAAGCAATTATAGTAGGTACGATTTAGAACAGCGAGTAAGTCAATCGCGTTTCTTTGATTCCATCGGCGTTTGTCGTACTTCTGTAGTCGCGGAATGAAACGCGATTGACTATATAAATTCAGATATAAGGAGTTTTATGAAAAAAATAGTAGCAATCGTAGGCCGCCCCAACGTGGGCAAGTCTACCTTGTTTAATAAAATGGCAGGCAGGCGCATAGCTATAGTAGAGGACACGCCTGGCGTGACCCGTGACAGAATCCACGCCGACTGCGAGTGGAACAGCCGCGAGTTCACAATCGTGGACACAGGCGGCATGGACATCGCAAACGAGGACGAAATCTACAAGTCCATGCTTGCGCAAGCGATAACTGCAATCGACACGGCGGACGTCATCGTTTTCGTCGTGGACGGAACTACGCCTATCACGGCAAACGACATCGATATCGGCGAGCGGCTTAATAAATGCGGCAAGACCGTGTTGCTTGCTATAAATAAATGTGACTCTCCAGGCACACTGCCCGAAAGCGTGTACGACTACTACGAGTTGGGAATTACCCCCATATTCATTTCCGCACTGCACGGAATGGGCACAGGCGACTTGCTCGACGAAATCGTGTTCAACCTCGGCGAAACACCCACAGAAGAACCCACCGACAGCCTAAAGATTGCAATCGTAGGCAAGCCTAACGCCGGCAAGTCATCGCTAATCAACAAGATAATCGGCGAGCAGCGCGTTATCGTGTCACCTATCGCAGGAACTACCCGCGACAGCATTGACGCGCCATTTACGCGAGACGGACAAGAATACACCCTAATAGACACGGCAGGAATGCGCAAACGCGGCAAAATCGACGAGGACATCGAGCGCTACAGCGTAATGCGTGCCCTTTCCTCCATCGACCGTGCCGACGTCGTAATCTTAATAATCGACGCCACCGAAGGCGTAACCGAGCAAGACAGCAAAATCGCAGGCTACGCTCACGACAACGGCAAAGCAATCCTAGTCGCCGTAAACAAATGGGACATAGTGGAAAAAGAAACCAACACCCAACGTGATTATCGCTTCGAGGTGCAGGAAGGCTTAAACTTCATGCTCTACTCGCCGATAATCTTCATCTCGGCGAAAACAGGGCTAGGCATACAAAAGCTGTTCGAGATGGCGAACCACGTCGCAAACCAAAACGCAATGCGCATATCCACAGGTATGCTCAACGATGTACTCGGACGCGCGACCACACTTGTACAGCCGCCATCAGACAAAGGCAAGCGCCTGAAAATCTACTACGCGACACAAGCAAGCGTAAAGCCGCCAACATTCGTTGTCTTCATCAACAACAAAAAGCTCGCCCACTTCTCATACATCCGCTACATCGAGAACAAGCTGCGCGAAACCTTCGGCTTTGAAGGCACAGCAATTCGATTCATCCTACGCGAAAAAGGCGAAAAAAACAAATAATGTAGGGCAAGGGTTCTACCCTTGCCACCTATCTATCTGCACACATTTCCCCATTGATTTTTAGGAGGTGCGAATTTGCAAATACTATTGTACGTTCTAGTTTTTGTAATAAGCTACTTATTAGGCAGCGTAAATTCGTCAATAATCATATATAGGCTTTTCACCAAGAAAGACATACGCGACTTCGGCAGCGGTAACGCAGGTATGACCAACACAATGCGCGCGCTAGGCAAGCGCGTTGCCGCGCTGGTGTTCATCGGCGACGCGCTCAAGGCCGTGATCGCGATAATTATCGGCCGATTGATAATCCCTAACGACGAGCTTGTGTCATACATCGCAGGATTCGGCGCAATCACAGGACATAATTTCCCGATTTATTTCGGATTCCGCGGCGGCAAAGGGATTTCCACCTCCATAGCTGTCATACTTATGACAAATTGGGCGGCAGGGCTTACTGTTGCTGCTGTCGCTATTACAATTATGTTCGCAAGTGGAATAGTGTCGCTCGGCTCGGTAATTGGCTGCGCACTGCTGCCGTTTTCGCCGATACTGTTCGCGCGCGGCAACTACATGCAAATCGGCGCGTACGCTATATATGGCGCACTCGCGCTATACATGCACAGAGCAAACATCGGACGCCTAATCAACGGCACAGAAAACAGCTTCCGCAAAAAGAAGTAAATACAGGGGAACGACATATGGCAAACGACAACGCTATCGGCTTTATGGATTCGGGCATAGGCGGACTCACCGTGCTAAAAGAAGCGGCGGACGCGCTCCCGCATGAGAATTTCATATACTACGGCGACAACGAAAATGCCCCCTACGGCATACGCACGCAGGAGGAAATTGTCGCGCTCACTCTCGAATGCTGCCGAAAGCTTGCGCGTTGCGGCGTGAAAGCCATAGTCGTCGCGTGCAACACTGCCACCTCCGCCGCTATCCATATTCTGCGGCAAGAATTTGCAATCCCAATAATTGGCATGGAGCCTGCGCTAAAGCCGGCGTCGCAATCAATCAACGGCGGCAAAATCCTAGCAATCGCCACAACAGCCACATTGCACCAACCCAAATTTAACGCATTGTACGAAAAATACGCCGAAGGAAAATGCGTCACCATAGCTTGCGACAAGCTAGTGCGCCTAGTTGAATCCGGTCACTTCAACGATGATTATGTAAACCAATACTTAAACGAACTAAACGCCGAAATATCAGCCAAAATCGACGTCACAGTCCTAGGCTGCACCCACTTCATCTACGCAAAGCAAGCAATCGCGGCTAGGTTCAACGCCCCCACAATCGACGGCAACAGCGGCACAGTCAACCGCCTATCCTCAATCCTGGCGCAAAACAACCTAACCAGCCCAAACGGCAGCGGCAAAATCACACTGCTGTCCAAAACCACATCCCTCTACGAAAAAGCCACAAGCTTCCTAGGGATACGCTGTTGACAAGGGCTTTGCTCATAATGGAATTATACATCATAACAAAACTTTATTTTTTCTAAGATTAATTTGCTGAATAATATGACCGATATTACCCTCGCCTGCATATTTAGACATATCGAAAAAGTCACAATCTATCTCTGACCAATATAAATCATTTTCATCGCCAACTACATCAACATCATTATTTAGTTTGCCTACATAAACCTCAACGTAACAACCACTGATATGGTAAGTAAAATCCATTAAATGAGTAAGTATTACATCATTTTTATCAATCGTGGTTTCTTCATATAACTCTCTGTATGCAGCATCTTTGCCATTTTCTCCACTTTCAATTTTTCCGCCGACTAAATTCGACAATCCCTTATATGGTTCTTTCTTCCTTTTACACATTAATAGCTTATCCGTGGTTTTATTAAATACAGCAATTACATTATATCCTTGCATTTAATAAACCTCCTTTGTGTCATATAAAAAATCTGTACCAAATTATAGAATAAACCAACCACAATTTTAACCTACATTTATTTGGGCAGTTTTATTTTATTGAACGTTACCAACTTGTGCATACATTGCTGCAGCTCCTCCGCTATCGCTTGAAACGAATACGCGGCGGCGGTGTCGATTGCGTTGTTGCCTAGGCTTTGACGTGCGATTGGGTCGTTAATGAGGGCGGCAACGGCGGCGGCAAGGTTGGTGTAGTCACAGTTGCCGCAGATTAGGCAGTTGACGTCGTTTTGCATTAAGGATATGC
The DNA here is from genome assembly GCA_964479875.1 of uncultured Eubacteriales bacterium. Classification (GTDB taxonomy): domain Bacteria; phylum Bacillota; class Clostridia; order Monoglobales; family CAYZNM01; genus CAYZNM01. Next base: position 122,637 of record CAYZNM010000005.1, on the reverse strand, counting down.
CGCAGTCTGTCGACACTACGGCGATTCCGCTTGCGAATGCTTCCAGCACGTGGTTGCAGTGCGGGTCTACCTTCGGAGTGTGCAGGAAAATGTCGGCGCGATTGTATATGCCCTCGTCGAAAACCGATACATACTCTACTGGAAAGCTTAGTCCGCTCATGTTTGCGCGGGCTTCGGTTGCCCACAGCACCTTTATGTTGTACCCACTGTTTACTAGGCATTGCAGCGTCATCAGGGCAATATCAACGCCCTTGTTGACTATGCGCGGGTCACCCATTATGAGGATAGTGTTGTCGCCAGGCTGATGAAGTGACGTGAAGGTGTCGACACCGATAGGCACGACTACGCAGTTGCGGTTATACCGCGACTTTATCGCGGCGGCGATAGTTTCCGACGCGGCGATAATTCCGCAGCGGCGATTGTAGCAGCTTGCGAAATATTCGCGCTCCCTAGCAGGCGTGTCTTGCGAAAACGCAGTGCCGAACAGCGCGTCATGCCCCATCTCATAAAGCATTACAGGCTTTGCAACCTTTTCAAGGAAAGGCAGCTGTTCGAACCACGTCGCAACGGCGACATCACATTCGCCAAGACGCGCGGCTGCATGACGAATATTTGGTATGCACTCGCGCGCAAACTGCACGTCGCCCCACTCAGGCATACTCTCGCTTATAATATACGCCGTCACATTATTGCCGTTTTGGGAAAGCGCGTTCATATGCCGAATAAGCATACGCGTGTTGTAAGTAAGCGCAGGATTGCTTACAATATAAGCGATATTCAGCGATTCCTCATCGGCCTTCTGCTGATACTTCCACGCGTCATACGGATTGGAGCGCACTCCTGCATTATGTGCGAACAGCTTTATCACCTGCAAAACGTTGTTGCCAAGCGTAAGGCGGCTCACGCGCGCGTCAAAGTGATACAAATCGGCAGGAAGCAGCGTATTCGCCGTATTGGTATTGCCGCCGCTGTCATCCGGATATTGCTTGCACAAAAACAACACGCACTTCACTGAAAGCTTAAGCAGCCGCTGCAATATCTCGATAATCGCATTCTTGTCATACTCTCTCAAGCAATCATTAACAACAATCACATCATACTTTTCCAGCACAGCAACCTTTCCCGCGATGTCATCGCAAAAATACAGCTCGTTATAGCATAGCTTTTGCAGCTGCGTAGGCACTCCATTATGCGGAATAAGGCAATCAATCCGCAGCGAGCCTGCGTTAATCTCGCGCAGCAGCACGCCAAGGCTGCCACCCTGCCCGATCTCCAAGACCGACACAGGGCTTTCGCACAGAATCTCATTTATAATTGTTGGAATTGCATTGTACCAGATTGCCATTATGACCTCATATGTTTTTTGAATATTATATGATGTGTGATTATCGATTGTTCGCTGTAAGGTTATGCTGATGTTATGTTAGTTGTGGGGATTATGCTCATATTCTCCGTATCATAATTCCTTTCATATACTCGTTATTTGGCATTGCAAGCTGTTTTTCTTCTTCACTGCACCCTATGAGAATTTTTATTTCACTGTCCTTTTTAAGTGAATCAACCGTAACAATAATAGCATCTAATGTATCGCCTTTTGTACCACGCCACACATCAATTCCACCACCGTCCATTGATGTTGTGTTTTCAAGGTAGCCATAATCCACAGGATAGATACAATCGTGGTATTTAGGATGGCGGCTACCCTTTGGGCGGTCTATGATAATATTTGACTCTGCAACCAATTTATCGAGAGCAGCCCAAAATTCTGAGTTCACTTCCATATTCACACCTCGTCAAATATAAATAATCCTCACCAAAACTGTACTAAAAACAAATCGCACCCTAATACTGACGCCCCCAGTATACCATAGTCTTGGCTTCGCTGCCGCAGCATACGCATTTGTCGGAGAGGGTTTCGGCGTTCGGAGGGATGCAGCGCGACTTTACGCCGCCGGTCGCGTCCTTTAGCTTATCTTCGCAGGCGGAATCGCCGCACCACATGGCTTTTATGAAGCCTGGCTTGTTTGCTGATATATCTAAAAATTCATCATAGGTTGTTGCAACAAAGGTCTTTTCTTCTAGGTTTTTCAACGCACGTTCGTATAAGCCCTTGTGCAAGGCTTCTAGCTGTTCGTTTATACAAGGTATCAAGCTGTCGAGTGCCGCTGTGATTTTCTCGCGGTTGTCGCGGCGAACCAGAATACATTGTCCGGCTTCTATATCTCTTGGGCCAATCTCTAAGCGGAGAGGTACGCCCTTCATCTCATATTCGGAATACTTCCAGCCTGCGGAATTGTCGCTGTCGTCAAGCTTAACGCTTATTCCTGATTGCTTCAGAGTGTTCATAAGCTCTCTCGCTTTGTCGAGAACTCCCGGCTTGTGCTGTGCAACGGGGATAATTACAACCTGAACAGGCGCAACCTTGGGCGGCAATACAAGTCCGTTGTCGTCGCCGTGGGTCATTATTATTGCGCCTATCATGCGTGTGGATACTCCCCACGAGGTTTGATGGGGGTGGTGAAGCTTTCCGTCTCTGCCTGCAAACTCTATACTGAATGCTTTTGAAAAGCCGTCGCCGAAATAATGAGTAGTGCCGCCTTGCAAGGCTACGCCGTTGTGCATCATAGGCTCTATTGTGTAGGTTTCAACTGCGCCTGCGAATTTTTCCTTTTCAGTTTTAAGGCCTGTAACCGCAGGTATTGCAAGAGTGTCGCGGTAAAAATCCTCGTAAACCCTTAGCATTTGCAGGGTTTCTTCTCTTGCTTCCTCTGCTGTTTCGTGCATAGTATGCCCCTCCTGCCACAAAAACTCGGAGGTGCGTAGGAATGGACGTGTTGTTTTCTCCCAACGTACTACGCTGCACCATTGATTGTACAGCTTGGGCAAATCCCTGTAAGAGTGTATGATAGACTTATAATGCTCACAGAACAGCACCTCCGACGTCGGTCGGACACAAAGCCGCTCATTAAGCTTTTCAGAGCCGCCTAAAGTCACCCACGCGACCTCCGGAGCAAAGCCCTCCACGTGATCCTTTTCTTTTTGCAAAAGACTTTCAGGTATCAGCAAAGGCATGTAGACATTTTCATGCCCCAAATCCTTAAAGCGTTTGTCAAGATCGGCTTGAATATGCTCCCAAATCGCATAGCCGTAAGGGCGTATTATCATAAAGCCCCTAACCGCCGCATAGTCAACAAGCTCCGCACGGAGAATTACATCAGTGTACCAACGCGAAAAGTCTGTATCCATAGAGGTGATAACCTCTACCATTTTCTTATTATCAGCCATTGCTTGTTGTTCCTTTCGGTGTTGTGATGTGTATTAGTCCGCGTTGAATCATACAGACGCAATTAGGAGTTGTCCTGCGCCTTCCACATCATAGCTGCCCATTCCGGCAGGGATAAATACGCAGTCGCCTTTTTGGCACGGATAGCTATCCCTGCCGCATTTAATTACAGGGCTGCCCTCGGTTATAAGCAGCGCATGGAAGGAATCCGCGTCCGCAGTTAATGTTATGCTTCCCGATAAGTTTGCGCGTTTAACCGTGAAATATTCGCAAGCCGCAAGGGTAGCTACGGCCTGATTCTCATCAATGGAGTTGTTGCGCGGGTCGATTGCTTCAAGGCAGGTTACGTCGGCGGCTTTTTTGGTGTGCAGCTCGCGTTTGTTGCCGTTGTCGTCAACTCTGTTGTAGTCGAATACGCGATAGGTTATGTTGGAATTTTGCTGAATCTCCGCGACCAGTATGCCCTCGCATATCGCGTGGATAGTTCCGGCAGGGATGAAGAATACGTCGCCTACTTTGCAGGGGCAGAAATTCATCGCGTCGGTGATTGTACCGTCCGCTGTTTTTGCTTCAAATTCCTCGCGTGTCAAATCGCGGTTGAAGCCGTAGTATAAACCGCAGCCGGGCTCGGCGTCCAAAATGTACCACATCTCAGTCTTGCCCTGTTGATTCTCGTGCGCAAGCGAATACTCGTCGTTCGGGTGAACCTGTATCGACAGGTTCTGCTTCGCGTCTATAAACTTTATCAGAATAGGGAAGTCCTTGCCGATACTCTCCGTCGGCATATTAGCAAAGCGGCTGCCAATGCACGCCGCCCCCCAATGCTCCACTATTTCGGTAAGGCTCTTGCCGATTAATTCGCCGTTGCGCGCAATGCTTTGCCCGTCCTTGTGCGTCGACAGCTCCCAACTTTCGCCAGTCTTAGGGTAGGGCGACTTCTTGCCCATCACAGGGTTAAGCCTATCGCCGCCCCAAAGGTAATGCTTGTATGCGGGATCCATAAATATAGGATACATGTATTCTCTCCAATCAAAACAAACGATTTATTATAGTCTATTCAAGGATAATTATATAAAGTTTTGCGGCAAATGTCAACATTTACGGGAAATTTAGTAAAAAATAAAACGCGTAATATTCACGCGTTTTATTTTGTTTATTGCCCCTGCTCGGTAAGCATAAGTGGAAGCAGCTTCGCTTTCTCCCACACCTTGTCGAAATCCTTGTCGGGGTAGGGTATGTTGCCGTAGTAGGGTGCAATCTCGATTGTGAATGCAGGCTTTTGCAATACGCCGCGTGCGTATGAGCATAATCCGCTGCCTGCACTGCTGCTCTTTCCTATTTTAAGGAAGCCGCTTTGCTTTGCCATTTTGTTTACCATTTGCTCGGCTAGGCGTTCGGTTTCGGGCTGATAGCCTGTGTCGTGCCAGTATATTACCTCGCCTTGGGAGTGGAAGCTGCCGAATACGGAAAATTCGACGGAGTTGATTAGTGTAAGTGCGGCTTGTACTTCTGGTTCACTGCCTTCGCTTTTGCCTGCTGTGCCGTTGGAGTTTGGTTTGTTTACGCTTGGCTTCCAGTTAATGGGGTAGTTGGCGTTGAAGTCAACGCCGTTGGCGTTCGACTTCCACGATAGGTAGCCGTGCATCGTTTCGACCAATCGCATGGACTTTATTTTGTCAGGGTCGGCAGAGCCGTCAGGGCCTTGCTGCGCGATTGTTACTCCGTCAGGGTTTAGCATTGGTATGATGTAGAATGTGTTTTCAGTTAACGCGGCCGCTATGTCGTAGCCGTAATAGTCGCCGCCTGCCGCGTATGCTTGGGACGCTTGGTCGATAAACTCCATTATAAAGGAAGCGGAGATGTATTCTCTGCCGTGAGCGGCTGCTTCGATGTAGATTTTGTTGCTGCCGTAGCCGAATTTCACAAGTGGAAGCTCCCTGCCCTCAACGGAATAGCCTAGTGTGCTTACCTGTATAAAGTCGTATATTGAGGAAAGTGCGGTTAAATCTTGGCGCATTTGCTCGTAGGTGTACGGCTTGTAGGGGTCTACGATGTCGCCGTGCTGCGCGTATGTTTGCTGCGGCGGCTGCACAGGCTCGGGCTGGGGCGTAGGTATTGGACGCTGCGGCGGCACAATCGGCGGCTGCTCTGTTTCGGTAAAGTCGTAGCTTGCGTCGTCGAACACAACCTCGTTAAAACCTTCTTCGTCATAAACAGGCTGTGCAGGCGTGGGAGTTGGCGTTGGAGTTGCCACAACAATCGGCTCAATATGCGCAGGAGGTATGTACTCGCTGTCCGGCTGCACAGGAGTTGCCTGTTCGCCCTCGATTTGCCTAATGATATAATCGATAAACTCGCTGTTGTACCAATACTCGTCATACTTGTCCGCGATAATGATAACCTTGTTCGCGTCGTCCCAATGCAGCGCCTTGTCGAACACATTTTCCGCAAGCGCACGCAGCGGAATCATCACGCGTTCCTCCACAATCACAGGCGGCGAATCAATCGGCACTTCCTCGCCGTTGATATAAATAGACCACTCGCCCACGACAAACTTAGTAACATTCCCGTTTTTGTAAACCGTAGCAGTCTTAGTTTCGTCGTCCCACTCTACGACCGACGCGAACGCCTCGGCGACAAATCTAAGCGGAATCATCGTCCGACTGTCAATTATAAGCGGACTGACCTTATCATTTGCAGCGTCAAGCTGAATCTTCCTATTATAATCAATCAACCCAATAGGACTGCCGATTTTAAGCGACACGGACAAATCCGTAGCATAAACGCTGCCGCCGCACGCAATCGCAATCGCCGCAATTGTGCAAATTATCTTTTTCAAATAACCCCTCACTTCTACGCAACCCCCATCCGTATATCTCCAATTATCCTATGTTATTTTACATTATATCGCTGATTTCTGCAAGCTTCAATATATTACGACAAAAATAATAAACTTGTAATACAGATTACAAAATTTTTACAAATATTACAACGGCAGCTTTAAATCTTAACCATTATGAGTTAATATAAAAATTCTGTTGACACCTACATATTTTTAGTGTACAATGAATATATAAAATACAAAATAACCATTTTCTACGCAAAATTAGTCAATCAATTTGTACTAATACGGAGGATTTTATGAGAAGTATAAAAACCAGGATAATTTTATTAATTTGCGCTACCATTACAATTTCACTTGCAATAGTAGGCTCTGCCGTGGTTTATTCCATGTACACCAACTCTATGAATATCCTCAAGCAAACTATGACGGAGACCGCAAAAACATCAGCAAATTATGTACAGGAATCAATTCTTACATACAAGACGCTGCTAAACGAAATCTCAATGCTTACTCGTCTTACCTCAAAAGATTACACATATGAGCAACGCGGACAAATTTTGCAGGATAAAAATGATTACTACGGATTTTATATGTCAGCATACACTACCTTAGATGGAACAACATATCCGCAGGGAATTAATATAGCAGACAGAGATTATTTTCAAGCTGCCAAGCGCGGCGAAACATTCGTCACAGAACCATTTTTCAGTGATTCATTGAATAAGATGGTAATTGCAATGACCGCCCCCGTAAAAAAAGATAATGCAGTAGACGGCGTTGTTTGTATGATTTTGGATGCAAACTTTTTATCTGATGTATCAAAACAAATAAATGTAGGCAAAACAAGCAACGCATTCATACTTGATAAAAACGGCGTAACAATCGCTCATGACAATCCGCAAAATGTGTTAGACCGAAACAACGTGATAGAAATGGCGAAAAGCGACAAATCCCTCGCATCTTCAGCAGAAGCGCAAAAGCAAATGATTACAGGCGTGACAGGCTTTAGCAGCTACAGCTACAACAAAGTGGATAAGTTTATCGCATACGCACCCATTCCGGGCAGCAACGGCTGGTCGCTTGCTGTTAACGCGGATAAATCAGAGTTTATGAGCGAAACATATAACACCATTTATTTCCTCGTAGTTATAATTTTGCTATCGCTAATCGCCGGAGTTGTTGTTTCATTCTATCTTGCACGTTCAATTATTAAGCCTATAAAAGAAGTTGAATCCGCGGCGAAAAGTATCGCGAAGGGACACCTCGACGTAAATGTAGCATACAAAAGCAGTGACGAATTGGGCAGCCTTGCAGATAACATTCGCGAAATGTCCGCGACTATCAAGACGTACATTTGGGACATAAGCCGCGCAATGAATGAAATGGTAAAGGGCAACTTCATGATAAAGCCAAGTCAGCCGTTTATCGGCGACTTCGAGAATATCGAGAAGGCGATTACAAAGTTTATTTTCACATTCTCGGATACAGTGTACGACCTGCGCGACACGTCCATGAATGTTTCAACAAATTCGACGCAGGTTTCAAGCGGCGCACATTCACTTGCACAGGGCGTTACCGAACAAGCAAGCACAATCCAAGACCTATTTTCCACCATCTCCAAAATATCCTCGCAGGTTATAAACAACGCGCAAAATGCAGGAAAAGCCAACAATATGGCAATCGACGCATCCTCCGCATTAAACCAAAGCAACGCAGAAATGCAGCACCTGCTTGAAGCAATGACAGACATTAACGCAAAATCCAATGAAATCAACAAGATAATCAGAACGATACAGGACATCGCGTTCCAAACAAATATTCTTGCGCTAAATGCTTCTGTCGAAGCGGCGCGCGCAGGTGCGGCAGGCAAAAGCTTCTCGGTAGTGGCCGACGAAGTGCGCAACCTCTCGCAAAAAACTGCGGCTGCCGCGACCGACACCACGCGCTTAATCGGCGACTCGGTAAAATCCATCAGCGAAGGCGTGAAAATCGCGGAATCTACTGCGAAGGAGCTTAATGTAGCCGTGGACAGCGTAAACGCAACTACAGCCTTGATTGAAGAAATATCCCTTGCAAGCAATGAGCAAGCGGCATCGATTGAGCAGCTTTCGTCGGGTATCGACCAAATTTCCGCCGTTGTGCAGACAAATAGCGCAACAAGCGAAGAATCCGCCGCGGCAAGCGAAAAATTGTCAGAGCAAGCTCATGTGCTTAAGGATTTGATTTCCAGATTTACGCCTATTGATTTTTCTACTATACCGAACGAAGTTGTCGTGCAGGTGCTTGGCAAGAATCCAAGTATAAGGAAGATTGAAAACGAGCCAATCACTCATCGCGCTAAAAGAATAAATCTCGAACCTAAAATAGACAGTTTATCAAATTATCATAGCGAAGGAATGGGCAAGTATTAATAGAGAAATAAAAAAGGCGACACGCTGTCGCCTTTTTTATTTTACAGCAGCCTTTACAATTGTTAGTTCGCCTTCCTCGGTGTATGCTTCAATTTCTGTTATGCCGTAAATTGGCAGAATATTGCTCCAACGTTCAATCATGTCGTCGTCCCACAGCACAGGCACAAAGCCAAAGTCTAGGTATATTTTTATCGCGGGAAGGCGAAAGTCGTCGGTTGTGAGGATTATTTCGCGGCAGCCATGGTCGAGTTGGTATTGTATTGCGCGTTCGCATAGGATTTTGCCTAGCTTTTTGCCGCGTGCGGCTTGTGTGACGCTAACCATGTGTACGGTGCCTACTTTTGTGTCGGAGTTGACACACGAGGTCGTTGTGCCTACAGGTGCGCCGTCGAGGTATGCGATGAATACGCCGTCGTGCGACACTTCGGGGTGGTGCAGGATTACGGAATCCATCTCCTCTTCGTTGTAAAGCCGCTCGTTTATGCCAACTAGCGCGTTGTTTAGGTCATGCCATAGCTCAGGTGCGTATGTTCGTATGATTACGCCTTCAGGGAGCGGCGTTGAGCTGCATAGGCTTAATTCTTTAAGCTTCATTTTTAATTGTTTCATTTTGCCTCACCTTAACTCTAGCCGTTGCTGCGACCTATCCTCATATTTGCGAAAATCGGGCATGTCGAAAGCTTTGCCGTTGTTGGTTACGGATAGCTCGGACAGCAATGCGACCGCTGTCCATTCACACGCGTCGAAAATGTCGACGTACGGCTTCGTTCCGTTTACTACAGCATCAAGAAAATCTTGCACGATGAAGAAGTCGCCGCCCCAATGCCCTGCCGATTTTTGTTCTTCTGTCGCGTTTTTATAGCGTTCGGGCAGGTAATCGCTGTAGTCGTGCAGGTTTTGGAAGTGTGCCTCTCCGTCGAAATCGCCGACCCAAATTTTGTGATTTTCGCCTTCGCCGCGCGGAGCTTCGTAGCAGCCGCGAGTGCCTTGCAGCGCATAGTAGCTTAAATTGTGCGGACGGCGCGATATGGAGTCAAGCCGCAGCTTCACAAGCTTGTCGCCCTCCACACTGCACATTGTAATGCTGGTGTCGTCTTGACGATGCACTTTGCTTGTGTGGCTTCCTGTGCCGAATGACGCGACGGATTTTATTCTGCCGCCTAGCCATTTCATCGCAGGGCCGAGGCTGTGCGTGGGGTAAAAGTTTCCGCGCTTGCCCGCTTGCCAATATCTGCGCCAAAAGTTTTTGTCGCTGCCGAGATAGCTTTCCATATTATGGATATACTCGCCCTCGGCGAAGTATGTATCCCCGAACAAGCCTTGTGCGACCATGTTGGTTATAATCTGCACCTCCGGTATGTACAGATAATTTTCTGCCATCATATATGTCTTGCCGCTTTTTTGCACAGCTTCAACTAGCCACCACAGTTCATCCAGCATAATGCCTGCCGTAACCTCGCATAATACATGCCGCCCTGACAGCAGTGCCCCAATAACATGCTGCGCGTGCAGCTGCATAGGCGTGGCAACAACTATAATGTCGAGGTCGCACTCCAGCATATCCTCGTACACCCGAAATGTGCGCGGGATTCCATGCTCCGCAGCCGCCTTATGCAGCAAGTCCTCGTTTATCTCACAAAAAGCCGCAACCTCAGCCCTGCCGTCCAGCTTTATGCCTTGCACAACACTAAGCCCGCGCTGCCCCACGATTCCAACCTTCAATTTATTCATAAGCCCTCCATATAAAATTATATAGTCAATCACGTTTCATTCCGCTACATCAGAACTACGACGAACGCCGATAGAATCAAGGAAACGTGATTGACTAGCACATGGTTTTAAAGTTGTTTCACTATAGATTTATTTTATCACTTATTGTAATATTTGTCAATATTTCTATTAATATTTACTTATTTTTTATAATCATCAATAAATAAAATGTATTGACAAATCCACATCAATGTGCTATCATAAAGTCAAGGAAAGTCAAAGTCAAATTGGAGGTGAAGAATGAGCATATAGTCATTTTCGTTTCTTCCAACTACATCATATTTGGATTAAATCAGAGCTATAATCAAAGAAACGAAAATGACTTGTGAACATTTCGAAGTGCATTGACTATCACAGGATTAATTGAAAACGCGATACTTAGGCTGCTTGCAGAAAGCGGCGGCACGGCATTGCTACAGCGCAACGAGCTTGCGGCTTTGGTAGGCTGCTACCCCTCCCAAATCAACTACGTGCTGACCAATCGCTTCACCAAAGAGATGGGTTTCATCATCGAAAGCCGCAGGGGCGGCGGCGGCTACATCAAGATTACGCGAATCGAGCTTCCGGGGAAAGACATCATGCAGGTCGTGAACGCAATCGGCGGCAACATCACCCAGCGCGACATCGATTGCTTTTTAAGCAACTGCGAGTTCGGCAAATTCATCTCCCCGCGCGACGCCGCATTAATTCGCGCCGCAACAAGCGACATCGCCTTATCACAAGTTAAAGACAAAAACAAAGTCCGCGCGAACATTTTCAAGCACATGCTAATGCACTGCATTACACGCGAATAATTCCACATCTAAGCGTGTTTTAAAGGCTACAATAATGTTAATAATTACCATATACGAAAGGAGTACCACATGTTACCATTTACACGATTCACCGAGGGCGCACAAAAAGCATTGGGCTTGGCGCAAGAAGCCGCAATGCAGATGGGGCACACATACATCGGCAGCGAGCATTTGATTTTGGGGCTTGTACGCGAAGGCAACAGCATAGCCGCACGCGCGCTTGCCACACACAACATAACAGAAGAACGTATCGTCCGCAAGCTTGAGGAGATGATTGGATTCGACAGCATTCCTGTGCCTGTGAAGGGCATGACGCCGCGCACTAAGCGGATAATCGAGATGTCCTTCAACGAAGCAATGCGTATGGGGCAAAATTTTATCGGGACGGAGCAGCTGCTTGTCGCAATCCTGCGTGAGGGCGAAAGCGTCGGATTCCGCGTGCTGCTTGAGCTTGGCGCAGACCCGCAGAAGCTCTACAACGACATCATTCGCCTATACAACGGCCCACGCAGCAATGGCAAGGAGGAAAATATTCCGTATCAACAGGAAAAAAACAACACCAAAACAAACATAATCGACCAATTCAGCCGTGACCTGACAGCATTGGCGCGCAGCGGCGGCATTGACCCCGTAATGGGACGAGAAACCGAAATCGAGCGCGTAGTACAAATACTCTCGCGCCGCACCAAAAATAATCCCTGCCTAATCGGCGAACCTGGCGTCGGCAAAACTGCAATCGTCGAGGGCCTGGCGCAGCGTATAGTCGACGGAAACCTGCCCGAAAATCTAAAAGACAAACGCGTACTCACCCTCGATTTATCCAGCATGGTAGCAGGCACAAAATACCGCGGCGAATTCGAGGAACGCCTAAAGAAAGCAATGGACGAAGTTAAGTCCGCGAAAAACATAATCCTATTCATCGACGAGCTGCACACGCTAATCGGCGCAGGCGCGGCCGAAGGCGCAATCGACGCGGCAAACATCTTAAAGCCATCACTCGCCCGCGGCGAACTGCAAGTAATCGGAGCAACAACGCTTGACGAATACCGTAAATACATCGAAAAAGATTCCGCACTCGAACGCCGCTTCCAACCAATCACCGTAAACGAGCCGACCGAGGACGAAGCAATCGCAATACTAAAGGGAGTGCGCGACAAATACGAAGCACACCACAAAGTGGAAATCACCGACGAAGCAATCGAAGAAGCTGTACGACTGTCCGTGCGCTACATCAACGACCGTTTCCTCCCCGATAAAGCAATCGACTTAATCGACGAAGCCGCGTCGAAGCTGCGTCTAAAAGGCTACATGGCTCCTGCAAGCGTCAAGGATTTAAATGTACGCCTTGAAAAAGTTTCTGTAGAAAAGGTCGAGGCAATCCGCCGTCAAGACTTTGAAAAAGCCGCGAAGCTTCGCGACGAGGAGCATAAACTCGAGGAACAACTAAAGAAGAACAAAGAAAATTGGTCAACCAAGCAGCAGATGGAAAAGCCGCAAGTGACCGTGAACGAAATCGAGGAAATCGTCGCGTCATGGACAGGAATCCCTGTGAAAAAGCTTGCGCAAACTGACAGCGAGCGACTGCTAAAGCTTGAAGAATTATTGCACCTGCGAGTAGTTGGACAGCACGAGGCCGTTACCTCCATCTCAAAAGCAATCCGCCGCGGCAGAGTTGGCCTAAAAGACCCCAAACGCCCCATCGGTTCCTTCATCTTCCTAGGCCCCACAGGCGTAGGCAAAACCGAGCTTGCCAAAGCCCTAGCTGAAGCAATGTTCGGCAGCGAGGACGCAATAATCCGCATAGACATGTCCGAGTACATGGAAAAGCACTCGGTATCGCGCATGGTAGGCTCACCTCCCGGATACATCGGACATGACGACGGCGGACAGCTCACCGAAAAAATCCGTCGCAAGCCATACTCGGTACTGCTATTCGACGAAATCGAGAAAGCCCACCCTGACGTTTTCAACATCATGCTGCAAATTCTCGAGGACGGCATACTCACCGATTCACACGGACGCCGCGTCGACTTCCGCAACTGCATAATAATCATGACAAGCAACGTAGGCGCACGCGAACTAAGCGAACGCAAAACCCTAGGCTTCACAGTCGTAAACGACGAAAAAGCCAACGAGGACAACTACAACAAACTAAAATCTGGCGTACTCGACGAGCTAAAACGCGCATTCCGCCCCGAATTCATCAATCGAATCGACGACATCATAGTATTCCGCCCATTAATTAAGGAAGAAATAAAGCAAATCGCCGACAAAATGCTAAAGCAACTAACGCTACGGCTCACAGCCAAAGGCATATCTGTCAAAATCGATGACGCGGTACTCGACATGCTTTCCGAAACAAGCTACGACGACAAATTCGGCGCACGCCCATTACGCCGCGCAATCCAAAGCAAAATCGAGGACTATATCGCCGAGCAAATGCTCCTAGGCAACGTAAAGGAAGGCAAATTCTACAAACTATATCTAAACAACGGCGAAATAAGCATAGTCACCATGGTAAACGCATAAAAAAAGAGCGGATAATCCGCTCTTTTTAATTTATTCAGTAGTCTTAGGAGTTTCAACAGGAGGTGCAGTCGTCGTCAATGTAGTTGCGATAATTCGGGCAGGCTTGCTCTCTGCATAGCCGTTAGTTGTCACCGTAACATAAATGTCACCAGTTACATTGTAAAGCTTCGCACTAACTATGCCCACGGCTTTAATCGGCTCTGGTACAGCAGTCGAACCTTTAACGCGCGGCGGATTCTTAACCTTAGCTGTCGCCAACGGCTTTGAGTCCTTCGTATACTTCGCGGTCGCCTTATCGAAGGTAGGCTCAGTTGCGTATACCTTTATCGTTTCGCCCGAAGTAACACCATAAGCTACAACAGTGCTTGCTTCTTTATAAAACTTCACTGCCGCAGGGTCTAACGGCTCTGACGATTGCACAGGCGGCATAGTCACTGCCCAGCCGGGGCTTTCCGTCTTGGAAGCGTCCTCTGCCCGAATAACGGTTTTGCTCGCGGCCTTAACGGCAGGCTCACGCATTGTCACAATCAAATTCTTGGATTCGCCCGCGCCGATTAACTTTCGGTTAATCGACACAACGGTATCTTTTTTCGTGCTGTACTTGCCTGTAGCAAGCACATTCCCTCTAACAGGGGCGTCTGTGGTTCCGGTATTTTCGTACACGGTGATGACAGTGCCATCGCGATACTCCACGCCGCCCGAATGTATCGTACCTGCAGGAATTATTATCGTAGCCTTTGAGAACGCGCTAAAAGGCTCGGGCTTCTTGTCGTCAGCGGTTTTTGCAGATGTAAGGGGGTGAGTTTCAATAGGCTTAGGTATTTCTTTTGTGATAACGCCTGTTTCGTCGGCTTCGGGCGTAGTAAGCGTAACACCGATCTGGTCAGCCTTCTCATCAAGGTTGATGGATTTTATTGTAAGGTTGCCCGTTGTTCCCATCTTATATCCAGAGCTGCTGCCGACAGGCGTCCAGTTACCGCTCACCTTTTGGTACAGCTTCAACGCATGACCCTTAGGTAGCGACGAAGCCTCCATATACACAACGTCGGCGTTATTCTCAACATTATTTTGAATTATCAGCGTACTTATTGTACCATTGCTAGTAACACCGTTAAGGCTCGACGACGCCGTCGCCACAACATACAGCGCAATCAATATCGCAAGCCGCAACAGTATCAGCTTTGTGTTTTTCATCTTTCCTCCATAAGGTTTTACTTAAAAGTCACTCTTATTAATCGTTGCTGCTTTTGACTCCATCTCGTCTTGTTTTTGATAAGTAACATAGATAGGGTTTGGTGTTGTTCCGGCCTCGGGAGCTGTCAACGTGTAGAGCTTAGTGTTGTAGAACGCAAGCATTTTGTAAGGTTCAGGGTCGGGCTGGTCTTTCACTTTCTTGGGGGATTTTACCTTAGCCGTGAGTATAGGCTTAGGCGTAGTCTTATACTTGCCTGTTGCATCATCAAAATCCGGCACTTGCGTATATACGCGCACAGTATCGCCCGATTCCACATCATACACCAAAACCGTAAACTGGTCGCGGTAGAACAGCACACTGTTTGCACCCAGAGCCCCCGGCTGTGTAAGTTTTGAGAACTCAACTTCCCATTCTTCACTCTCGGCAGTCGATGCGTAGGTTTGCGCATTGCCTTGTGTTAGCGTCGTACCACTGGGCGGAGCTATCTTAGGCTCGCGTATAGTGACGTAAACTTTAGCACCATCAAGAGGAATCACTTTGCGTGTGAAGGATATTAGCGTATCCGAATCCTTTTTGTAGGTTGTTGTGTTTAGCACTTTTCTAGTGGTATCGGTCTGGGGCTTGTCATATACAGTTATAATTGCGCCGTCGCGGTAGTAGGCGTAATCGGAAAAATTCGTTGGGGTATCTACAGTGGAACTAGGCGGATCAGTTTTGTTCTTATTGTACATAAGATTCTTCGGAATCACTATACGTGCGCTCGACAGCTTGTTTTGCACTTCAACCCTGCGCGCTTCTTTCGGGACGAATTGATTTGTGTAATCACCCTCTGCCGGAGTCGGCGTCGTAGATGGAGCAATCGCATATTTTAACAGAATCGATGGCTTCAAAGATTCTATCGATGGTGTGCACATCGCTGTTTCTACGCCGTTATACGGCGTAAGCGTTATTCCAAGACTTGATACGCCGGTAAAATCAAGTGAAGTAATCGTAATTGTTTTAGCAGTTTTTACCGTATAGCCACTGGCAGTTCCAAACGATTGCCACTCACCGTCTGCTGTTTTCTTAATATAAAGCTTAACAACAGAACCTACTTCCAATGCTTCTTCGTTGGTAATATAGATAACACCGTCCTTGCCGTAGTTATTTTGAACAACTACATTGCCTGACGTCATGTTTGAAGGTGAAATAATAAAGTCACGTATCACCTTATAATCGTTCGGGTAGGTCTTTGCGTTATTTGAATTCGATGTCCTATCAATATCGGCAGTAATACGCAGCTTGCCGCCGTCTTCAAACACATCAGCTAAATTCGTTACATCAGATACCGGGAAAGTTATACTGCTTGCACCACCTGTAGTCTTTATTTCTTCAGCTGAAAATGTCCCCAATGTGCCGCCCACATACACGGCTGCTGATAAATTAATGCTTGATAAGCCAGTAGGAATGTTGCTAACTTTTATATTAGTACCATCCTTACTTACTGACAATTTTGTTAGTGAAGGGGGGTCGTAATGATTTATAGAAACCTTCTTCTCTGCTCCGGTTGATGAGGTAAAGATTAAATCAATTACTCTGTTGTTAACACCTACAAGGCTGTCAATAGGTGCTGTTTCGCATTTTTTCGCGGCAACTATTGCGCTGTTCAGTTCAACGGTCGTAAGAGTTGTCGATCCTAATTTTATAGTAAGCTTGTCACCTGTCACCGGAAGGTCGGTTGTAGCACTCGTCCAATCCACGATATATTTGTTGGTGTCGGATGCGCGGTATATTATTAATTCGGCATCCAGTGTTCCCGAGGCGTACACGCTCACCCCTGCCATCAGCAGAATTGGGATTAGCAATATTAAACTTCGTCTAAATAATTTTATCATGTTATCCTCCCTGAATTAGCCTTACGGTGTAGGTGGTGTAGTTGATGTAGGTGGTGTAGCGGATTGGGATTTAACTTCCGCAGCCACGCTTTCATATCCGTCCTTCGGGAAAACCGATACGTAAACTACTGCCGGTTTTTCTGTTGTCGGGTCCTTTTGATACAGCTTCTCGCTGATGTATGTTCCGCCGTTTGGTGTGTACAACGTTTTCGCGTTGTTTATTTTGAACGACAGGCTCTTTTTAACTCGAATGCTCGCCGCAGGCTTTGCTCCGTAGCGCACTCCCTTTGACGCCGCGGAAGGCGACGAACCCGTTCCGGGGTTTGTCAGATAAATCTTAATCAAGCTGTCAGGCTTTGCATCGCCAACCACAACGGCGAAAGCGTCGTTGTAAAATTTTACTTTCGCACCGCCAGTTTGGTTAGGTTCAATTTCGTCCTTGACTTCAGGGAACAGACCTAAGCCAAGCGGCACACTTTGCGCGGAGTCGCGCGTTGTTTGCATTGTAAGCCAAAGCTCTTTGCTGCCGTCATCGTAGGCAATCCCAGGCTTTTTATCCGTCGGCTTTCTGTTTATTTTTATTTGGCTGTTTTTGGTGTTGGATATTTTGCCCGAGCCTATTATTTTAGCTTTAGGGTCACTTGGGTTCTTATCGTATAAGTATACAATCGTGTTCTTCGGCACTTCGGTTGTGCCTGCCTTGATACCCATCGGTAACTCGACATACGCAGAGCGTATTCCGCTCACCATGCGAATATCTCCATTAGTTTTGTTTGCGTCGGTAAGCGCAGGTGTATTTCCGCCGGTTTCGTCAGGAATAGCTTGCTCATAATTTTTGTCTCCTACTTTAATTATTAGCTTCTGTACCCAAGTGTTGTCGACATACGGAAATTGCAGTTTCTTAATCTCGATGTATCCGTCTTTGCTTACCTTATAACCTGCTTCAACCCCGAATGACTGGGTAACATCGTTGGAACCATTGTTATATGTAATAAACAAAGTCACCATCGCGTTCTTCTTTAAAACAGTGTTTTCAACATCGGTGTCGGTTATCTTCACAGTGTCATAGTTAAGCTTGCCTACGTTGCTGATAGTTATTTGGGGCTCGGCGTATGCAATCGCAGACAGCGCGCTAATACAAAGCAGCACAACAAGCACTGCCAAAGTCCTTGAAACTCTAATAAATCCCTTCATATGAAACCCTCCGTCGCTTATAGAATAAGCAATTTTTACCTTTTACGTTATATTTCACTCAAAACATATCGTGTGAATCATTGCAAAACTTTAGCATAAATCTAAAACAAAAACCGCAAGTGCATATTTGATTATTAGAACATATAATTAAACAACAAATCTATTTTTCATGTTGCCTTACCTTATTATACTACATAAATTTTCCCTAGTCAAATTTTTTGCGAAACAGGGCATTATAATATTAAACGAAACACCTCTTGCTAAATGTTATATTTTAGAGTATAATATTATTAATAACGACAAAATTCTAGCTTCAAACAGGTGAAATATGAAATATTTTGTTGCTGTAGTTATCGTTTTGACCTTGTTGTGCGGCTGCGCTAGCTATCGCGGCGTTGATGAGATAAAAAGCGGCGGCACGCTTGTTGTCGCAACGAACGCGTACTTTCCTCCGTACGAGTATTATGAGGGCGAAAACATCGTGGGCTTTGACATTGATATAATGAAGGAAGTGGCGAATGAGCTTGAGGTTGAGCTCGAGATAAAGGACATGGCGTTTGAATCCTTGCTTAACACTGTTAAAATAGGAGGCGCAGACGTCGCGGCCGCAGGGCTTTCCATTACTGCGGAGCGTGAGAAGGTGGTCGCTTTCACCGACAAATACGCTCACTCGGTGCAGGTGATAATCTCGCATAATGGCTCGCCTGTGCAAAGCAAGGCGGATATCAAGGGCGGCGTAAAGGTAGGTGTGCAAGCTATGACCACCGCCGAATCATACCTGTCCGATTCCGACGGAGTAATCGTAATGCGCTACGCAAAAGGAGAAGATGCCGTTAGGGACCTCGCCGCAGGCAAGGTCGACTGCGTTATCTTCGACGACATTCCGGCAAAAATGCTTGTGCAAAAGCACAAGGAGCTTATCATACTCCCTGACCTTTTCGAGGACGAGTATTACGCCTTCGCTGTCAACAAGGAAAACACAGAGCTTATCTCGGAAATCAATAAAGCAATCGCGAAAATACGCGCCGACGGCAGATACGAAAAGATTTATTCATCATATTTCCGCGATTAATTACGGTTTTGGTTGAAAAATGAACATTCTTGTGTTATAATGAATTGTATTTTATAAAACATTTATTTTTATAGAGCAGGTGATTTATATTTTGCCAAATAGTTACGACACAATCAGCATAATAAACGACGAGATTTTCTCGGACGCTCCGGTGGCTTTGTTTACTCTTGATTCAGAAGGCGATATAAAAATAATAAAGGCTAACAACGAGTTTTACAGCCTTGTTGGTTATACGCCGGAGGAATTAGAAGAAATATTCGGGAATAAGTTTAAAAATCTGCTGCACCCTTCCGAGGTTGATAGCTTTTTCGACAACGCTGTGCAGCATGAAAGAAGCGACGGTGCGTTTACAATAAACGCACGGCTTTTACATTCAAGCGGCCAATACATCTGGACGCAGCTTTCGGGCAAACGTAAATCAAGCAAGAGCCAGCATTTTTATTTCCTCGCGGTCGACATCACCGAGCACATAAGCTTAATCGAGCAGCTTAAAAAGAAGCAGCAGGATAACGACATAATGCTTAGCCTGGTAGACGACAGCTTTTTTGATTACGACCTGCTAAGCGGACACATTCGCTTTTCCAAGGATTTTGCTGACCGCTTCGGCATAAACGAGGAAGTCGAGCAGTTCCCCGATTCCCTAATCAAGATGGGGCTTATGGCAGCGGAAAACATCGGCGTGTTCCAAAATAACATCATCGAGCTAAGCAGCGGCATAAAAGAAGGCGAGCTGCACATGTTTCTTCCCGATGGGAAGGACTTGTGGTATTACATGTACTACATATCCTTCGATGATGAAATAGGGATACCTCTGCGCTGCGTGGGCAAGCTTGTTGATATTACCGAGCAAAAGGAAAGAATCATACGAATTTCGCGCAACGCGGAAATCGACCGCCTAACGCGCTTGCTCAACTTCAACGAATCGCAAAACAGGATTAAGCAGTACCTCGATCAATGCGACGAGGGCGAGCTGTCGGCGCTGCTGCTTATCGACATCGACGGCTTTGATTTGGTGAACAAAAAGCTCGGTGCACAATTCGGTGACAAAATTTTACTGGAGACGGCTCAAAAGCTAAAGAGTTTGTTCCGCACAACCGATATATTAGGCAGAGTAGGCGGCGATGAATTTATCGTATTCATGCGCGACATAAAAAGCGAAAATATCGTCGCAGTTAAAGCGCAAGCGATAAACGACGCAATCAGGCAGACGATTAACGGAACCGACGGCGACTATCGCATTAGCGCAAGCCTAGGTATCGCGCTTTGCCCCGAGCACGGTAAGCACTTTGACACGTTGTACCGCACAGCAGGCGCTTCCCTTTACGACAGCAAAAAAATCGGCGGAGATTGCTACTGCATATACAACGGCGAAAGCTCGCGCAACATAAGCAGCAGCATATCGCTGTTGCAGGAAACTGAAGGCTTCTGGGAGCATTACGCCAAGGACTTCATTTACAATATATTCCACATGCTCTACCAAACCGAGGATTTAAACGCAACACTTAACTCAATCCTCAAAATGATAGGCACACGCTTTAATTGCGACAGGTGCTTCATTCTGCAAAAAAATGACGACGGCAGCATGTCCAAAACCCACGATTGGTGCGCAAACGATGCGCGCGGCAAAGTGAATGAGTTGGCGCACCTTACGGTTGATGAGTATGAACCGCTGCTAAAGCTGTACGACAAAAACGGAATATTCTGTTGCAGCAACGTCCAGGGTCTGGACAGCGATCTTTTGAAATTGAGCGGAAGCGCAATAAAGTCTGCAATGCAGTGCGCTTTCAACGACAAAGGCATTATCCACGGTTTTATCGGCATTGACGACTGCAAAACACAACGCAGATGGACCAACGAAGAAATCGCAACACTAAACTACATCTCAAAAATAATTTACCTACATCTATATAAAAATAAATTTGCACTATAAATTTTTCGTAAATGAATTACGTATTTGATTTACAGAAACTTTAATGCCTTTGACGACAAGGAGCTGCTATGAATAATAATATGAAGCACATTTCTCTTGAATACTTCCAAGAAGGAATGGTGCTGACGGAAAATGTCTACAACAACGATGGAAATTTATTATTGTTATCCAAAAACACCACCCTTACCAAAGGCGCGATTGAACACCTTAAAAAGTTCAACCTCGGGCACAAAAACGTAACCGTGTCAGAATCGTTCCATAAGTCGCTAACTTCTCACGGAATCCCTGCGAGCTTTGAACAGCTTTATCTGGAAAGCAAGGTAGGTTACACTGAAACGAAGGAAAAGACGAATGAGCTGCTCTTGGATATTTCAAAGGGCAAGGAAATTCGCAAAGAAATAGTACAGGATATTTCAAAGGAGCTTTCGGATAAGGTTAAGAACGTCGACCCTTCGTTGATATTTCAATGCATTAACGGCGATAACGCGATTGACGAGTACCTGTATCGCCACAGCATGAACGTGGGATTGATAAACGGCTTGATGGGCAAATGGCTGAAGCTGCCCGAGCCGCAGATCGACCTGCTTGTTACGGCAGGCTTCGTTCACGACGTAGGCAAAACAAAGATTCCTGATGAAATCCTAAACGCACCCAGACGCTTGACCAAACAGGAGTTTGAGGTGATAACCAAGCACCCTGTCTACGCCTCGGAAATGTTAAGCAGAAACGGACAGTTTTCAGCTCCGATTATCGCAGCAGCACGCTCGCACCACGAAAAGATGAACGGATCGGGATACCCCGACAAGCTAGTCGGCAACAAGATTCCGCTCTTTGCGCGAATCACTGCCGTTGCCGATGTATACGACGCGATGGTTTCAAAGCGTTGCTACAAATCGGCGAACAGTCCCTTCGCCATTTTATCACAGCTTGCGCATCAGCAGTTTTCCGAGCTTGACATGAGCATAGTGAGCTTCTTCACCGAGCTTATGCCGTACGAACTAGTAGGCAAATCCGTACTAATGTCCGACGGCTCTGTAGGCATTGTAAAGCACATCATGGTGAACGACCTCGAAAACCCAATCGTGCAAATCGACAACGACATAATTCAAACGAGCAACGAGCTGTATTGCGTATCGATGATACTCGATGAGTAGGGGCGAACTGTGTTCGACAGGATTTTTTGTTACAATAACCGCGTCCGTGTGAAGGTGGCGGTTATTTTTTTATCTTGATTGTCACAACCAAAAGAACAAAATTTCCCTAATAATATTTATTTGACTAACCCGTCCACATCTGGTATAATATAAAGGTAACGATACTACGACTCGTTTTAATAGATAAATAGGAGGTAGTTGCATGAGCAAGAAAATGAAAACCATGGACGGTAACGCCGCGGCGGCGCATGTCGCGTACGCCTTTACCGACGTTGCCGGAATCTATCCGATAACACCATCCTCAACCATGGCAGAGGAAGTGGACAGTTATGCTGCAAAAGGTCAGCTTAACATGTTCGGGCAAACGGTAAAGGTTGTTGAAATGCAGTCCGAGGCAGGTGCGGCAGGTGTTGTACACGGCGCACTGCAAGGCGGTGCATTGTCCACCACCTTTACAGCTTCACAGGGATTATTACTGATGATTCCTAATATGTATAAAATCGCGGGCGAAATGCTGCCTGGCGTATTCCACGTTAGCGCACGTACAATCGCGTCACACGCGCTGTCTATCTTCGGCGACCACAGCGACGTATACGCATGCCGCCAAACAGGCTTCGCTATGCTAGCGTCCACAAACGTACAGGAAATCATGGACTTGGCCGCTGTTGCGCACTTATCTGCAATTAAAGGCTCGCTGCCATTCCTGCACTTCTTTGATGGTTTCAGAACCTCCTCCGAGGTACAAAAGATTGAAACAATCGACTACGCTGACCTTGAAAAGCTCGTTGACAAAGACGCGCTGAACAAGTTCCGCAAGAATGCATTAAACCCAGAAAACCCTGTAGCACGCGGCAGCGCACAAAACCCCGACATATTCTTCCAAGCGCGCGAAGCCTGCAACAAGCAATACGACAACCTGCCTGCTGTCGTAAAAGAGTACATGGACAAAGTGTATGAAGTTACAGGCAGACGCTACAACTTATTCGACTACTACGGCGCACCCGATGCAGAAAACGTAATCGTAGCAATGGGTAGCGTATGCGATACAATCGAAGAAACTATTGACCAACTGATGGCTCAAGGTCAAAAGATTGGCTTAGTAAAAGTTCGCCTGTACCGTCCGTTTGTTAAGGAAGCAATCCTCGCAGCTATTCCTAAGACAGCTAAGAGAATCGCTGTTATGGACAGAACAAAAGAGCCAGGCGCACCCGGCGAACCTTTATACCTCGACGTATGCGAAGCTTTCGTTGGCAACGCTAACGCTCCCGAGATTTACGCTGGACGTTACGGCTTATCCTCCAAGGATACAACTCCGTCGCACATTCTTACAATATATAAGAATCTGGCTTCCGAAAAGCCGAAGAACCACTTCACAATCTCGATCGTGGACGACGTTACATTCCTGTCGCTGCCGGTTGAAGAGCAAATCGACACAACTCCCGCAGGTACAAAGAGCTGCAAATTCTGGGGTCTTGGCTCCGACGGTACTGTTGGAGCGAACAAAAACTCCATCAAGATTATCGGCGACAACACTAATATGTATGCACAAGCATACTTTGCGTATGACAGCAAAAAGTCCGGCGGCATAACAGTATCGCACTTACGCTTCGGTACAGCTCCTATTAAGTCGAGCTACCTCGTAAGCAACGCCGACTTCGTAGCCTGCCACAACGCAAGCTATCTCGCTAAGTACGACATGACAGGCGACTTAAAGCAAGGCGGCACATTCCTAATCAACTGCCCCTACGGCGAAGCCGACATCGGCGAACACCTGACAGCGAAAACAAAGCGCGACTTAGCTACAAAGAACATCTCCTTGTACGTAATGGACGCTGTTGCACTTGCAAAAGAAGTAGGCATGGGCGGCAGAATCAACACAATCATGCAATCCGCATTCTTCAAGCTCGCGAACATCATTCCGATTGAAGAAGCAGTTAAATACATGAAGGACGCAATTCAAAAGAGCTACGGTCGCCAAGGCGAAGCAGTTATAGCGAAAAACTTCGCAGCTGTTGACAAAGGCGTTGACGCACTCAAAAAGATTGAAGTTCCTGCTGATTGGGCTAACGCGAAGGAAATCGAAAGCAACGAAGCTCCGCGCCCCGACTTCATCAAAAACGTTGTTGACGTTATCAACGGACAAAAAGGCGACACACTGCCTGTATCCACATTCGTTGACATCGCCGACGGCTCATTCCCGCAAGGCACAGCGCAATACGAAAAGCGCGGCACAGCTACAGACGTTCCCTGCTGGATTCCTGAAAACTGCATAAGCTGTAACCAATGTGCATACGTTTGCCCGCACGCGACTATCCGCCCCTTCCTGCTTACAGATGAGGAAGTAGCGAAAGCTCCCGAAGGCACAAAGACGCTCACTCCCAAAAATAAAGCTATCGCCGACTTCAAGTTCTCGATGGCAGTATCTCCGCTGGACTGCACAGGCTGCGGCAACTGCGCACAAGTTTGCCCTGCGAAGAATAAGGCAATCGAAATGAAGCCACGCGACAGTCAAGCAGCACAAGTTGACATCTGGGATTACTGCTTAAACCTGCCTACAAAAGAAACAACCATGAGCAAGGACACAGTAATGGGCAGCCAATTCCTGCACCCGTACCTCGAGTACAGCGGCGCGTGCGCAGGCTGCGGCGAAACACCGTACGCAAAACTGATAACACAATTATACGGCGACAGAATGTATATCGCGAACGCGACAGGCTGCTCCTCCATCTGGGGTAACTCCGCGCCCGCTACACCTTACTGCAAAGACAAACAAGGCAAAGGTCCGGCATGGGCGAACAGCTTATTCGAGGACAACGCTGAGTTCGGCTTCGGTATGCACTTAGCAGTTGAACAACAACGCGCTAAGCTGCTGGACGTTGTTAATGCGTTCATCGGCAACGACTGCGTAAGCGAAGAAGCTAAAGCTGCCGCAAACGCTTGGATCGAAGCATTCGACGACGGCGACAAGTCCAAGGTTGCATCTACCGCACTTGTAGCAGCACTCAAAAACTGCAACTGCGACTGCAACGAAGGCACATGCGCTGACATGAACGCAAACAAAGCATTCATCTTAAACAACGCAGAGCACCTCGTTAAAAAGTCACAGTGGATTTTCGGCGGCGACGGTTGGGCATACGACATCGGCTTCGGCGGCCTTGACCACGTATTGGCAAGCGGTGCTGACGTAAACGTATTCGTGTTCGACACAGAAGTTTACTCCAACACAGGCGGCCAAGCAAGCAAATCCACCAACACAGGCGCAATCGCGAAGTTCGCAGCAAGCGGCAAGCCTATCAAAAAGAAGGACCTCGCATTCATGGCAATGTCCTACGGCTACGTTTACGTTGCACAAATCGCAATGGGCGCGGACTACAACCAAACCATCAAGGCAATCAAGGAAGCGGAAGCGTATCCAGGTCCGTCCCTGATTATCGCATACGCTCCATGTATCAACCACGGCTTAAAGCTAGGCATGGGCTGCTCGCACCTAGAAACAAAGCTGGCAGTTGCGTGCGGATACTGGCAAATGTTCCGCTTCAACCCAATGCTGAAGGAAGAAGGCAAGAACCCCTTCACCCTCGACAGCAAAGAGCCTACAGGCGACTACCAAGAGTTCCTCAAATCCGAGGTACGCTACAGCTCTCTGCAACGCTACTTCCCAGAAAAAGCAGAAGCCCTCTTCGCGCAAGCTGAAAAGCAAGCGAAAGAGAAGTACAACCTGTACACCAAGCTTGCAGGATTATACGAATAATCTCAAATTAAATAGCACGACAAAAGGAGTGGGCTTCCCACTCCTTTTTTATTTACTTGACAAAATATGACATTCACCTTACAATAGAAGTAACATTCTATATGAGGTGACAAAGTTGCAAACTAACAAAGTCAAAAACAAAAAGCCGATGAGTTACATAATGATTTTCCTAGCGTTAGCAGTTATAGTATTAATCACATGTGTCTCGTTGATGTGCACCAGCATAACAACGTCACAATCCGAATTAAAGCGGCAGATAGAGCGAATCGACAACATAGAAGCCGCAGTCGCACAAGGTGAAATGTCCGTAAATACGGACACTAAATTATACGAATACTACCGCGAGCTAAGCAATCGCACCGAGGACGCCATAGCCAATATAATCACGGTCGTAGGCATAGTCGCAGGCGCATTCGCCTTTTTGGGCATATTAATCGCATTCAAAGCCCCAAGGGATATTGAGAAGGAAATGGACGTGCTTGATAAAAAATATTCAGAGCTAAACGATTATGTAGAGGAAGCAAGATATCAAACAGAAATTATAGAAGCTTTAACTGTAGAATATTCCGGTAAGTTAACTAAACACCAAAAACTCCGAGAGCTTAATAAAGTAATTTCAAAGTACCCAAACAAACCTAAAGGTTATTTATTAAGGGGGTTTTTTTATTGTGTTTTGCAGGAAATAGATAAAAGTATATCCGATTATGAGATTGCAAAAAAACTTGGGTGTAGTCTCGAAAATTACAACGATTATATGGGAATCTCGATGCAAACAAAAGGCGAGAATAAAAAAGCAATAAAGTATTATACAAGTTCAATAAAGGAAAATAACGAAAATATAAGTGCATATTGCAACAGAGGATTATCGTATTTATTATTAAATCAACTTGATAATGCTCTACGCGATTTCAATAAAGTTATTGATATAGATGATGAATGTGCTTCAGCATATTATTTGAGAAGCATATTACTAGGAAAACAATACTTGGAGGAAAAGAATTTCTCTATAAGAGATAAATTATTGGAAGGATACCGTTTAGATGCTGAACGTGCTTATAATCTCGATAAAGAGAACGAGAGCTTCAAAGAGCATTACGAGCGAATCAAATAGATAGCAATGTAGTAAGTTAAAAAGTAGAATTCAAGAGAGATTTAACCTAAACAATTAAAGGTGATGATACACAATTTTAACTAAGCGTCTGGTTATATGTTATTATTATAATTGGAGGCTTTTGGTTATACTATGCATTTTACTATAAAACACATATAAGCACCAATCAAATTTTACGCTTGACAAAACGCAACCTATTGCGTATAATAGAATTACGCAATATATTGCATAACAGGAGAAACCCATGGAACCACGTAAATTCATCTTCGGCAGCATATTTTTGCTCGCGAACAGGCTGCAGGCTGTGGGCGACGAGATTTTGTACGAGGTAACGCTCAAGCAATGGTTTTTGCTCGTGATGGTGCACAATATGCCGAATCCGCAACCGTCCGTGACTGAAATTTCACAGTTTATCGGCACATCGCGGCAAAACGTCCGCAAAATGCTCGAAACACTCGAACACAACGGCTACATAGCACTCAATGCCAACGCGGACGACAAACGCAACTTGTCTGTGTGCCTTACCGAAAAATCTTATTCCTTCTTCGATAGATTTGAGCAGGTAGGCGACTTGTTTTTAGAAAAACTTTTCTACGGCATAAGCGACAAGGAAACAGAACAGACAAGTCGTGTATTCTATGAAGTCCTCAAAAATCTCGACGAAATTAAGCAACAAGTGAATAACAACGAATGGAGTAACAAATATGAGTAAAATCGCTGTAGTATACAAATCCAAATACGGCTCGACCAAAACCTACGCCGAGTGGATAGCCGAAGCGTTGGACGCCGACTTAATCGCAGACAAGCGCGACCTAAGCCAATACGACGCAATAATATACGGAGGCGGAATTTATGCCGGCAGCATAAACGGACTATCCGCCTTCGCCAAGGACTGGGGCAAAATCAAAGATAAGCGCGTCATCATATTCACAGTAAGCGCGTCCGACCCAACCGACGCCAAAAATGCCGACACAATACGCTCGCATGTCTACAAAGCCCTGCCGACCGAAATGCGTGAGCAGGTGAAGCTTTTCTTCTTTCGCGGCGGCTTATTCTACAGCAAGATGAGCTTCATTCACAAGA
Organism: uncultured Eubacteriales bacterium; assembly: GCA_964479875.1. Lineage (GTDB taxonomy): Bacteria > Bacillota > Clostridia > Monoglobales > CAYZNM01 > CAYZNM01. The sequence goes on along the minus strand of CAYZNM010000005.1, from coordinate 94,641 downwards.
TGATGATGTCGCTGTTGATAAAAACAGTCAAAGGCAAACCTGAGCAACAACGCACCCAAGATGAAATCGAGATGCTGGCAACAGTAGGCAAGGACACTGATACATCAGATAAATCTACAATCTCTGCACTTGTAGCGGAAGTAAAGTCAAGCAAAGCCTAGTCGGCAGCAAAGCTACCCTTGCATAAATTCAGCATGTGTAGTATAATTAAGCTACCATAATATGCTCGCAAATATGCGAAGCGATTTTTAGGAGGCTTCAATGGCAGACTTTAAAATTGGCGTAATGGCGGATTCGTTCCGCGTGGGATTCTACAACGGCTTGGTGCGCGCAAAGGCTGTAGGCGCGGACGGCGTGCAGGTTTACACTGTGTCGGACGACATGGCGCCTTGGAATATGGACAAGGAAAGACGCAATGAGGTTAAGGAAATGCTTGCCGCGAACGGCTTGGTAGCGTCCGCGCTGTGCGGTGACCTGGGCGGACACGGCTTTATGAATAAGGAAGAAAATCCGAGCAAAATCGACAAGTCTAAGCAAATCCTCGACTTATCGAAGGAGCTTGGCTGCAACATAGTTACAACGCACATCGGCATAGTGCCGGAGGATAAAACCTGCGACACCTACAAAATCATGCAGGAAGCGTGCTACGCCCTAGCGCAATACGCAGACGAAATCGGCGCGAAGTTTGCCGTTGAAACAGGGCCGGAATCGCCCGAGGTGCTGCGCGACTTCCTCGACAGCTTAAACTCCAAAGGCGTGAGCGTAAACTATGACCCTGCGAATTTGGTGATGGTTGCGTGCTGCGACCCTGTTAAGGGCGTGCATACGCTGAAAGACTACATCATACACACCCACGCGAAGGACGGCATAAACCTTGCGGTTGCACCGCCCGAGAAAATGTTCTCCGGCGACGGCTTCGAGTATTACCGCGAGCTTCCCTTAGGTAAAGGTGGCGTTGACTTCCCTGCCTACATCGCGGCGTTAAAAGAAATAGGCTACAACGGCTTCCTCACAATCGAGCGCGAATGCGGCGACGACCCGCAAAAGGATATACAAGAAGCTGTTCAGTTCCTGAAAAAGCTGATTTAATGCTGCGCGACGGAATCGACAAAACAATAAAACGCGGCAGCACACGCTTCACCGTACCCGGACACAAAGCAAAACGCGGCGGCATACTGCACTACGACGTGACCGAGCTCGAGGGGACAGACAACCTAGTCTGCCCCGACGGCATTATAAAGGAAGCGGAGTACGCCGCCGCGCGTGCATTCTTGGCAGAGCGCAGCTTCTTCTGCGTCAACGGCTCGACTATCGGGCTGCAAGCTTTAATCTTCGCAACAGTAGGGCGCGGCGGCAAAATGCTCGTGAGCCGCAACTGCCACGTTTCGATTATAAACGCGATGGCGTTATTCGACATAACGCCTGTATTTGTCTACCCCGAACTCGAGCCGGACTACGGCTTCGACGGCGGAATAAATCCGCTGGAGGTGGAGCGGCAGCTTAGCCTGCACCCCGACACGCGCGCTGTGCTGATAACCTCGCCGACATACTACGGCATATGCTCGAATGTGTGGGAGATTGCGACAATCGCGCACGTGAAGAGGATTCCGCTTATCGTGGACGAGGCTCACGGTGCGCACCTTCCTTTTAGCGACAAGCTGCCGCTGTCCGCGCTGCAAAGCGGAGCTGACGCGTGCGTGCAAAGCGCACACAAAACGCTTAGCAGCCTGACGCAAGGCGCACTGCTCCACGTAAAGTCGAACCTCATCGACGCGGACAAAGTGAAGCAATGCCTGAACCTACTGCAAACAACAAGCCCCTCCTACCTCATCATGTCGTCGATCGACAACGCGCGTCATGAGATGGAAAAATCCGGCGCAAAGCTTCTGGGGAAAACACTGCGCGAGTGCGAACTAGTGCGCGAACGCATGGCGCAACTGCCAGGCGTACGCTGCCTAAACCGAGCAATCAAAGGCACGGCGGCAATCTTCGACTACGATGAAACGCGCTTAGTCATAAACTTCACGCAAAACACCGAGCGCATACGCCGCGCATTGCAGCACAGCTACGACATCTTCGTAGAATTCGACGACGGCCGCAACATCGTATGCGTCGCAACGGTCGCAAACGCAGGCGTCGACTACTTCGCCCTATGCAACGCAATCACCGAAATAGTTGCAACAACACCGCCCGAAGATGAGCGCACACCTACGCAGCCGCTTCCGCGATTGACCGCCGCACTGCCCCCATACGCAGCAACGCAGCAGCCCTCGCTATCCGTGAGCATACCTCACGCAATCGGTCGCATATCCGCGAAAACAATATGCAACTATCCGCCCGGCACGCCGATAATCGTCGCAGGCGAAATCATCACAGAGGAAGCCGCGGCACTCGTACGCCAAAATGTAATAGACATAATAACGCCAATGCAATAAATGTTCGCAAAATTCGTCGGAAAGGGGAACTAATGGCTTGCACAATTAATATAGGCAACGCCGCAAGCATACTGATGTATGGACAATCCTGCGACGCGCTGCTCGAAAAAGCACAAATTATTTCCCGGGAAATTACCAATGAAAGCGTCGCCGACATAATCATCGCAACAAATGAGCTGTACGGCATAGACAAAAAGACCGCAGGGCTTGCTGTAGAAGCCGTACGCGAAATGCAGCGCGACATCTACACAATGCCGTATGAAGCCGACAAAAAGGTAATAATAATAAGCGACGGCGACAATCTCTCGGTAAGCGCACAAAATGCGCTGCTAAAAGTTTTTGAGGAACCGCCGGCGCACGTAATCTTTATACTGCTTGCGCGTTCGGCAGAAAATGTACTGCCGACAATACGCAGCCGCTGCCGCCTCATATACATGCCGCCAGAATCCGACGCGGCAGAAAGCTTGCTACACGACAAAGGCATAGCCGACGCAAAAGCACTTGCCGACTTTTGCGCAGGCGACACAACCCTAGCAGCAGCACTAGCGGAAAATGAAGACCTCGCCGCAGACGCACTCCACTTCCGCGCCCTATTCCAAAAGCTAACCTCACAAGACAAAGCCGCCGTATACCACATACGCGACTTCGCAACAAAAAAACACTCACCAACACACGAAACCCTTTTCTTCAATATAATGCAATCCGCCGCACGCGAAGCAATCTACGGCCGCGGCAGCATAAGCATCACCGCAGCCCCGCAAATAATCGACGCAGTAAATCACGCGTCCCGCGCCATATCAGGCAATGCCAACGTCGGCATTTGCATGAATGAACTTTTCTTAAACATCTGGGATATTTTACAGGAGAATATATGATTGACTTAGTTGGTATACGTTTTAAGCCGGTAGGAAAAATAACGTTTTACCATAACGATAACTTAGAATACAACCTTGACGACAACGTAATTGCCGAAACCTCACGCGGAATCGAGTTCGGGCAGATTGTTGTCAAGCAAAGCATAAATGAAAGCGAAAAATCCGACTTCAACATCGTGGAAAAAAAGCTGGTGCGCAAGGCTACCGAAGAGGACGCTGTGCGTCACCAAAACAACAAGCAGATGGCAGGGGACGCTTTCCGCATTTGCCAAAACAAAATTGCGGAGCACAAGCTCAACATGAAGCTTATTGATGCGGAGTATACATTTGACGCAGGCAAAATCCTGTTCTACTTCACCGCCGATGGACGAATCGACTTCCGCGAGCTTGTGAAATCGCTTGCTTCGATATTCCACACGCGCATTGAGCTGCGACAAATTGGCGCACGCGACGAAGCAAAATCGCTCGGCGGCGTAGGCATATGCGGACGCGTGCTATGCTGCCGCTCATTCCTCGGCGACTTTGTCCCCGTATCCATACGAATGGCGAAGGAGCAAAACCTGCCGCTCAATCCCACAAAAATAAGCGGCTCCTGCGGAAGACTGATGTGCTGCCTAAAATATGAGCAGGACACCTACGAAGCCCTCCTCTCGCACATCGCAAAAGTAGGCAGCATAGTAAAAACGGCCGACGGCAAAGGCGTAGTCGTGGACAACAACGTAATCTCCAACACGGTAAAAATTCACCTCGACAAAGACCTCCCGGAAATAACACACACATACAAAGCGAAAGACGTGACAGTCCTAAAAGAAGGCGCGCCGCAGCAAAACGACGAGCCCGCATTGAAGGACTTAGAATAATAGAAAGAAGACGATATGGAAAAAATAGCAAGGTTTATCCTTCACCACAAAAAGACCGTACTCATAGTTTTCGCAGTGGCATTGATTGCCAGCGCGATTATGTCGCGGCTTACGACGGTGAATTATGAGATGAGCGACTACCTCCCTGATACGATGAACACAAAGCGCGCCGTTAATGTAATGCGCGACGAGTTCGGCATTCCATCGAATGTGCGCGTGATGGTCGAAGGCGTCGAGATATACGAAGCGTTGGAAATGAAGGAAAAGCTGCTCGCGCATGATAACATCAGCCGCGTGACGTGGCTCGACGACGTTACCGACGTATATGTACCCGTCGAATACATCGGCAGCAATTTTAAAGATAGATACTACAAAGACGGCACGGCCTTGTTCTACGTCGACATCGACACAAGCGAATACTCCCTAGAAACAGGCGACACACTCAATGACATACAAGCAATCATCGGCGAAAGCGGCACGATCTACGGCGGAGCGTCAAGCGGCGCGGAAATCCGCACCTCCTCCACCTCCCAAATCGGCATGATGATTACAATCCTGCTGCCTGTAATACTGCTTGTGCTGCTTTTCGCAACAAGCTCATGGGCAGAGCCGTTCGTATTCTTGATAGTGCTTGGCGTTGCGATTCTTATAAACAACGGAACAAACGCCTTCCTTGGAGGAATCTCCTTCGTGACGCAAAGCATGTCCACGGCGTTGCAGCTTGCAATCTCGATGGATTACTCCATCTTCCTGCTGCACAGATTCAGCGAAGAACGCGCAGCAGGCAACGACATCGAGCAATCAATGCAAAATGCAATGGTGAAATCGTTCAGCGCGATAACATCAAGCTCGGTAACAACAATCGCAGGATTCCTCGCACTCGTATTCATGCAGTTTAAAATCGGCACAGACATGGGCATTGTCTTTGCGAAAGGCATATTGCTAAGCCTAATCGCAGTACTCGTACTGCTACCCGTACTCACAATATACTTCGCAAAAATAATCGAAAAGACGCACCACCGCGACTTTTTGCCCTCATTCAAAAAAGTGGGGCAGCTTGTCTACAAAATCCGCTACGCCATAATAATTGTAGTGGTAATCGTGATAATTCCTGCATTCATGGGGCAGCGCGCCAATGACTTCGTTTACGGCGGCTCGACAATTTCCGCAAGCGAAGAAAGCCCAAGCTTTCAAGCGAAAAGTAAAATTGACGCGATATACGGCACATACAACCCAATAGTCCTCCTCGTCCCCAAAGGCGACTACACAAAGGAACGCAGCCTCGCCGACGAGTTGCTGCAACACCCCAACATAACCGACGTACAAGGAATAGCCGCAGTCGCAGACATAGCAATGCCGCGCGACATATTGCCAGAACGCCTTATATCCCAATTTGAAGGGGATAACTACGCCCGAATCATCGCCAACCTAAACCTGCCTGAAGAAAGCAAAGAAACCTTCGCCGCGATCGAATACGCGGAGCAACTAGCCGAAAAATACTACGGCGACGCATTCTACCTAACAGGCTTAAGTGCAAGCACCCTCGACATAAAACGCGCAGCAGACCTCGACTACATCATGGTTAACGCACTCGCGATACTCGCAGTATTCATCATACTATTGCTGACCTTCCGCTCACTAATCCTGCCCATCATCTTGATTATCGCAATACAAGCGGCGATTTACCTGAACATGTCAGTTCCATATTTCAGCGGCTACAGCATGAGCTTCATAGGCTACCTCGTAGTGTCAGCGTTGCAGCTAGGCGCGACAATCGACTACGCAATCCTGCTCACCTCGCGCTACATCGAGCGTCGCAAAAACATCAACAAGCGCGTAGCAATCATCGGCGCAATCGAGGACGCAGGCGGCAGCATACTAACATCAGGCGGAATCCTCGCAATCGCCGGAATAATCATCGGCACAGTTTCCAGCGTGGAAACAGTAGGCGAAATGGGTATGCTGATAGGGCGCGGCGCGCTGCTGTCCATGCTTATGGTGTTCCTGCTCCTTCCTGCACTGTTGGTACTTTTCGACAGATTCATCAAAATTAAAAAACCACAAAAACATAGCAGCAATACAGAAACGGAGGTTGCATATGATTAAAAAGGTAACAGCGTTCGCACTCGCACTTGCACTCTGCGGCAACATTGCGTATGCTGCCAAGGACGAAACAGTCTACGCGTTTTTATCCACAGACGGCAGCTTGCAAAAGCTAAGCGTAGTAAACGCGATAAAGTCCGAGAGCGGCAGTGCGTCTGACTTCGGCGAATACTCGAGCATACGCTCGATGGTGGGCGACAATCCCGCGTCAATTTCGGGCGACAGCATAACTTTCACAAATATTGCACAAGATACATTTTATTATGAAGGAATATCCGAAAAGGCTTTTCCGTGGCTTGCGGAGGTCGCTTATACGCTCGACGGCACGAAGATAAGCGGCGCGGACTTGGGAGGGCAGAGCGGTGCGCTAGAGATAACGCTGTGGATTAAGCAAAATCCGGCGGCAGACCCCTTCTTCGCAGAAAATTACACAATGCAAGCTTCCTTCACCCTAGGCGACACCTGCAAAAACATCACTGCCGAAGGCGCAAACATCGTCACCGTAGGCAGCAACAAAAATATCTCAATCACACACCTGCCCGGAGCGGATAAAAGCTACAGCGTCAAAGCCGACGTCCGTGACTTTGAAATGGGCGGAATAACCATGACAGGCGTGCTGACAAGCTTCAACATCGACATAGACACAAGCACAATCACAAACGGCTTCGATGAATTGAGCGACGGCCTAAAGCAACTGATAGAAGGCACAGAGGAATTGCAGTCAGGAATGTCCGACCTGTCAGGCGGTATTGACTCGCTGCAAAAAGGCTTTATCCCCTTCAACGACGGCTTGCGCGGCTTATCCTCAGGCTCTCAATCAATAAACGACGGACTGTCAGAGCTATCCGCAAACGGCGCACGCATACTTGAAGGCTACAATCAATTATCAAGCGGAATGTCAGGCGGCACAGAGCAGCTCGACCAACTTTCCACCTTGTGCGAAACAATCAAAGGCAGCAACGGTGACTTCCTATCAAAGCAGCTTGCCAATGCAACGCTGCAGCTAATCAGCGGCATAAAAGAATACGGCGGCGGCATACAGCAACTAGGCGACGGCCTGCAAAGCTACATCGGCGGTGTCGACAAACTTGCCCAAAACTATAAAGGCTTCAACAGCGGCGTCCGCGAACTCGCCAACGGCGCAAGCGAATTTGAAAGCGGTCTATCCACGCTAAACAAAAACGTTAAAGATGTACCCAATAAAATCGGCGAAATGATAGACGGACAGGTCGCAATGAAGGAAGGCGTCGACAGCGCCAAAGCCGACATCGAAAACATCGCAAACGGCTTCATCGGCGGCAGCAGTCAGCCTACCTCCTTCACCTCATCAAAGAACGCTGTAAACAGCGTGCAGTTCATAATGAAGACACAAGACATATCAAAACCAAAAGAAGCCGCACCTGCTGCACCACTAAAAGAAAAACAAAGCTTCTGGCAACGCTTAGTTGCACTATTTTTCAAAGGTTAACACATGAGCAATATATTGATTGAGTTTAGGGACATACTGCGGCGGATTAACGTGCCGCTGATTGTGACTGTAGTGCTTGCGTGCATGATTGGAATTATCTTTATTACGAGCGCAACCTCGGCAAACAGCGACGCGTACAAATACCCTGTAGTGCAGGCGATGGCGATGATGCTCGGGCTTGCGGCTATGTTTGTCGTGATATTTTTGGATTACGAATATTTGTCGCGATTTTACATCGTGTTCGCGGCAGTGAGCGTGGTGCTGCTCGCGGCAGTGTTGGTGCTTGGTGCAGGCGGCGAGAGTACAGGAACAGAGGGTTGGTTTATCCTCGGACCTATCAGCTTTCAGCCTGCGGAGCTTACAAAGCTTGCCTTCATCATCTCGTTCGCAAAGCATATCGAAAAGATTGGCGACAAGATAAATCACCCGCTGCATGTGCTTGGATTGCTTGCGCACGCCGCCGTGCCGATTGGGTTGATATTGATGCAGCCCGACTTCGGAACAGCCGTGGTATACGTTATCATTTTCGGCGCAATGCTGCTTTTCAGCGGCTTGAATTGGTTGTACATCACAGGCGGAGCTGCGGGAGCAGTGGGGCTTGCGCTGTTTACATGGTTTAATCTGCTCAACAATATCCAAAAGGCGCGCGTTGTCACCTTCCTCGACAAAGACCTCGCAAGCGCAGACGCGCAGTGGCAGTTGCAACAATCACTTATCGCAGTGAGCGGCGGCAAAATCTACGGCATGGGCTTGTTCAACGGCAAAATCGTGCAAAGCGGACTTTATGCCTCGCACAACGATTTAATCTTCGCAACAATCGCAGAAGAAGGCGGTCTGCTGATGTGCATAGTGGTCATCGCCTTGATATTCGGAATCATTTGTTCTGGCGTAAATATCGCAATGCACGCAAAAAACAAACTCGGTCAATTAATCAGCATAGGCATAGTCGCAATGTGGCTATTCCACACATTTGAAAACATCGGCATGACGATAGACCTAATGCCGATAACAGGCATACCGCTGCCGTTTATCAGCTACGGAGGCTCGTCGCTAGTTGCGAACTTTCTCGCACTGGGGCTGCTGCTAAGTGTGCAGCTGCGTCCGCGAACGATTAATTTTTAATAAAAAAGCTGTGCCGAAACGTTATCGAGCGTTTCGGCACAGCTTTTTTATTTTATACAATGCGCAATTTAAATGTGCAGCAGCAGAATTGCGATGTCGGCAGGGTTTACGCCGGAAATTCGTGCGGCTTGCCCTATTGTTTCGGGGCGGATTGCGCTTAGTTTTTGTGCGGCTTCTATGCGCAAGCCTGTTAGTGCGCTGTAGTCAAGCCCAGGTGGTATGCGCTTGCCTTCGTGCTTGTTTAGCTTGTCCACCATTTTTTGCTGCTTGTCGATGTAGCCTTGGTATTTGATTCGCACTTCCGCGCTGTGGGCGACTTCGACTGCGCAGTCGATCGGGTGCAGCTCGCGGATTATCGTCATGTTTATTTCGGGGCGTTGCAGCAGCTCACGCAGACGTATGCCTGTGATTATTGCCGCGGAGTTGTGCTTTTGCAGAATTTCATTTACGTTTTCAGAAGGGGGGAGGATTGTGCTTTCCAACAGCTTTAGGAGGACTTCGATGTCGGATTGCTTTTGCTTGAATGCCTCGTAGCTTCGCTCGTCTACTAGGCCTATGTCGTAGCCGATTTGCGTAAGGCGTGCGTCGCTGTTGTCCATACGCAGCAGCAGCCTATGTTCGCAGCGTGCAGTCATCATGCGGTACGGCTCGTTTGTGCCGCGTGATGTTAGGTCGTCGATTAGTACGCCGATGTAGGCGTCGGTGCGCTTTAGAATCAGCGGCGGCTTTTGCGATAGCGCACGCGCGGCATTTATGCCTGCAATTAATCCTGCGGCGGCGGCTTCTTCGTATCCGCTTGTCCCATTGAACTGTCCTGCGCCAAATAGATTCGCCACCGCCTTAAACTCAAGTGACGGACGAAGCTCTAGCGGATTTATGCAGTCGTACTCGATTGCATACGCGTAGCGCATGATGTGCGCATTCTCAAGCCCAGGGATTGAGTGTACTATTTGCTCCTGCAAATATTCCGGCATGGAGGTGGATAAGCCGCCGATGTACATTTCGTCGGTGGATAACCCCATCGGCTCTATGAAAAGTTGATGACGCTCTTTATCTTTAAAGCGCACTACTTTATCCTCGATACAAGGGCAATAACGCGGACCGACGCCCTCGATAATTCCGCTGTACATAGGAGCTTTGTCGAGGTTGCCCAGGATTATGTCGTGGGTCTGCTGCGTGGTGTAGGTGATGTAGCAGTGCAGCGCGTCCTTGTGCGGATTCGTGGAATAGTGCGACTTGTCGTAGGAGAAGCATGTGCCGTCGTGCTCGCGCGGCTGCTCCTCCAACTTGGCGAAGTCAAGCGTATGCCTATTAACGCGCGGAGGCGTGCCTGTTTTAAAGCGTTGCAGGTTTACGCCGAGGCTCGCAAGCGATTGCGATAATCTCGAGGCGGGGAATAATCCATCAGGGCCGCTGTCGTAGCAGTTGTCGCCTACGATTATGCGTCCGCGCAGGAATGTTCCTGTCGCAACAATCGCGGCTTTTACGGCATAGCGTATGCCTGTGTGGGTGACAACTCCGCTTACGCTGCCATTTTCTGTAAGTATATCGGTGACTTCCGCTTGTTTGATGTAAAGGTTGGGTATTTGCTCTAGCAAATGCTTCATCGTTGATTGATACGCGCGTCTGTCCGATTGCACACGCAGTGAATGCACGGCAGGACCTTTGCTTTTGTTGAGCATACGCGATTCGACCGACGTTGCGTCGGCAACCTTGCCCATTACTCCGCCCAGCGCGTCAATCTCGCGCACCAAGTGCCCCTTGCTGTTGCCGCCTATGCTTGGGTTGCACGGCATGTTGGCAATTGTATCCAAATTTTGGGTGAGCAGCAAAACGGACGCGTCCAACCGCGCAGCCGCAACAGCAGCCTCGCAGCCGGCGTGTCCGCCGCCTATCACCGCAATGTCATATATTAATCTCATTATTTACCTACGCAAAAATTACTGAATATTTCGCTTACGATTTCGTATGATACCGACGCGCCTGTCACTTCGCCAAGCGATAGTATGCCGTATTGCAGCTCGTCGATGATAAAGTCGACGGCAAGCCCTTTGCGCAATCCGTCGATAACTCCAGCTAGGTAGCGATTTGCCGTGGTGAGCGCGTTTTTGTGACGCTGATTGCTGATTATCGGCTGCCCGCCTGTGTAGTTGAAGTGGTAGTAGCTTTGGATAAGCTCGTATAATTCGGTAAAGCCGATGTCGCTTTCGGCAGATACGCGAACGGTGTCGTTGTTGAAGCGTTCGGTCAATACCGTTGGGAGGTCGGCTTTTGTTAGCACGGTTATCGTGCGCTTTCCTGTGGCTGCGGCGGCTTTTACGACTTCGGCGTCGGTTTCGTCCATCTCTTTTGAGCCGTCGACGCATAGCAGAATTAAGTCTGATTCCGACATGGCTTTGATTGAGCGCGTGATTCCGATGTGTTCAATTGTGTCGGAGGTGTGGCGAATGCCTGCGGTATCGATGAGGTTGACGGTTATGCCGTTAATCATTGCGCGCGCGTCGATTGTGTCGCGGGTAGTTCCTGCGATGTGGCTGACGATTGCGCGTTCTTGCCCAAGAATGCGGTTCATCAGCGACGACTTGCCGCTGTTCGGTGCGCCCACGATTGCGACGTTTACGCCATTGCGTGCAATTATTCCATTGTCTGCTGTACGCAGCAGCTCGAAAATCTCGCCGTGAATTATAGAAACGTCGGCCAAAACCTGCTGCGGCGAATATTCCTCGAGTCCCTCCTCGGGGTAGTCGATTGTCGCAAGGATAGTCGCAGCGATGTGCAGCAGCCGCTTGCGGATTGCATTAATTCGTTCAGAAAGCACACCCGCTGCTTGATTTATCGCGATATCTACTTGGGTGTCGTTTTCGGCGTTGATTAAGTCGATGATTGCTTCGGCTTTAACTAAGTCGATTTTGCCATTGGCGAATGCGCGTTTCGTGAACTCGCCTGCGTTCGCCATAACCGCGCCTGCGTTTAACACATTCGCAAGCACGCGCCGTGTCAGGTGCAGGCCTCCGTGACAGTGCAGTTCAGCTGTGTCCTCGCCTGTATAGCTGCGCGGTGCGCGATTTATGACAAGCATAGCTTCGTCGATAACCTTGGCGTACTCGTCTGCGCGATTCGGCTCATATATTCGCCCGAATGTAAGCATACCCGGCGCAAGCTCGCTCACCGCCTTGCCGCTCGCAGGCGCAAACAATTCCTCGGCAATGCGAATCGCGTCCTCGCCGCTGATTCGTATCACCGACACGCCGCCCACCCCTACAGGCGTAGATATCGCCGCAATCGTCATAGAACATTTCCTCCGAATAACGAAAAGGCTTGCAACGCAAGCCGTTTGTGTTTTATTTGTGATTTATTTTGCGCACCTAACTTCTTTTATACTGAATTACGATTTTGCGATACGGCTCTTCGCCTACGCTGCGTGTGGTGATGTTCTTGAAATTTTGCAGTGCGGAATGAATTATGCGTCGTTCGTAGGAGCTCATCGGCTCTAACGCAATCTCCTTGCGGAATTTGCTCACCTTTGTCGCTACGCTTGTCGCAAGTGTCACTAAGGTCTTCTCGCGTTTAGCGCGATAGCCTTCGGAATCCAGGAATGCGCGGATAAAGTCCTCGCCGTCGCGGTGCTTGTTGATATACAGGTTGGCGAGATATTGCAGAGCGTCCAGCGTTTCGCCGTGCCGCCCGATTATATTTCCGCCTGTTAGTATAACTATATTGATGTAAATTGTGTCTTGTTCTCTTTTTGCGTCAACGTCGCATTCGTGACCCATTAGGGTTACGATGGTTTTCATGTATTCGGCGGCAAGCTCGGTTAGGTCGCGCAATATCTCGGTTACTTCAACCTTGGCATTTTTTCCGCCTAAGCCGAATACACCCTTCGAGCCTTCCTCCAGAACATTTATTTCAACTTGCTCCCTCGTAAGCTCCAAACTTTTCAACGCAACGCTTATAGCCTCATCTACAGTTTTTGCGGTAGTTATGATTGTTTTAGGCTCTCTGCTCATTTTCTAATCACAATCCTTTCTTTTGGCAGCTTAACGCAATGTTAAGCTTAGGCGTTTGCCTTTGGCTATTTTTTCTTTTTATTCTTGTTGCCGTTTTGGTTTTTTGCGTTGCTTGTGATGTTTGGCTTTTTGTCAGGTTCGGGTTCGGGGTCGGGTTGTTTTGCTGCTTTTCTCTCGTAGTAATAGGTTAAGCCCCATTGCTGCAATATGCCGAATAAGCTGCTGATTGTCCAGTAGAAGCCTACGCCTGCGGGCATTGAGAAGCAGATGAATACGCTCATTATCGGGAAGATGTAGAGCATACTGTTCATCGCGCCGCCGCTGCCTGATGCTTGCTGTTGCGGTGGCTGCATGGTTTGTCCGATTTTTTGTGCTGCAAATGCGGATAAGCCGGACAGTATCGGGATTATCCAAAGCACGCTCACAACAGTATAGGTAGGCGTATCTGCTAAATTTAATCCAAGGAAGTTGAAGTCGATAACAGGGAGCTTTACGCCGTATTCAGTTAAAATATCCTGCGTCATATATTGCGCAACAGTAATTTGGCTGATTGCGTTGGAAACCGTGATGCCCACACCTTCCATAGTTGCGCGCAGCCGCTCGGTAATCTCGGCGATTTGGTCGGCTGTAAGGTTGTACATATAAGTGAGCGGACGGTTTATAACCTGATAAAGCCCAATCAGTATCGGGAATTGCAGAAGCAACGGCAAGCAACCCGATAGCGGATTGGCGTTATGCTTCTTATACAAAGCCATTGTTTCGGCGCTTAGCTTTTCTTTGTCGTTCTTATACTTCTCTTGCAGCTCGGTTATAAGCGGCTGAACCTTGCGCATGTTCACGGCGGATTTCTGTTGCTTAAATGAAAGCGGCAGCAGCAAAAGCTTAATCAGCAGCGTGAATATTATGAGGGTGACGCCGTAGTTGTTGATAAAACCGTAAAGAAACGCAAGCAAGTACCCGAATGGGACGGTGATTATATCCATTGAATTTCCTTTCAATTTTTATTGCATAAGTAAAACGGCGATAAAACTTTGCTACGCCTCGTCGATTCCTCCGGTGCAAAACGGATTGCAGCGGAGAATCCGATACACGGCCTTCGCGCTGCCTTTGAGCGCGCCGTATTTGTTTATCGCGTCTATGGCATATTGGGAGCATGTGGGAATAAATCGGCAGCACGGCTGCTTCGCCCCCGAAATATATTTGCGGTAGAAATTTATTGCGCTTATTAAAAGTTTCTTCATGTAAAGATTTGAGGCTGCGACTTTACGATAAAAGCTCTGCTTTTTTTATTGTGCCGCGTAACATGTTTACGATTTCCGCGAACGGCGTTGTCAATGTGTCGGCCTTTGCGACAATGCAAATGTCGTAGCCGACCTTCATGCGAGGCTCGATAAGGCGGAATGCTTCGTAAAGTAATCGCCTTACCCTATTGCGCTTAACGGCTTTGCCAACTTTTTTTGTCACGGTGAAGCCTAAGCGGTTAACCCCCGCGTTGTTACGCATGTAAAAGATTGTACATACTTTGCAGTGCTTGCTTTTGCCTTTATAGTAAAGACGCTTAAACAAGGTGTTCTGGTTAAGGGAAACGGTTTTTGTCATTAAGCTGAAAGCTTAGCTCTGCCCTTTAACCTTCTTCTTTGAAGCACCTTTCTGCCGCTGGCTGTAGCCATTCTTTTTCTAAAGCCGTGTACTTTACTGCGTTGTCTTTTCTTGGGTTGATATGTCCTTACCATCTATATACCTCCAAAGTGTATTAACAATAAATAGTATAATAAAAATTTTCTGTTGTGTCAAGGAAAATTATTTATTTTTGGAATATTAACGGCGCGCGAACAGGAATTGGGTGATTGCTTTCCATAGACTTATGTCATTCGCAGGCTTTTGTTGTGCGGGTGTTTCGATTTGCTCGGATTGCTCGAGTTGTTCGAGTGGTTGGTCGGAAATGTCAAATTCGGGGAATACTGCGGATTCGAGTGCGGCAGATGTGTTTGTGTCGGTTATTTCTTCGGTTGAATCTGCGGCAATTGTTGCGATTGGCGTTGCTTCTTCGGTCGGGATTGATTTCGCGGTCGGCTGCGGCTTGGGTGATTCGAGATATTGCTTCATGCGAATGTCTACCGCTAGTTTTTGCTTTTCGTTGTCGAGAGCGCGTATGGCAAAGCGAATGTCATTTTGCCGCGGATAACGCGCGGGAGTTGTTAGGTCAAGGCGTATGCTTTTTAGCGAGGGAGCGTCGTTGTTGATTACCACTTTTTGGGTAAACAAAGGCGATTCGCGCAGGATAGGCTCGTCGTTGTATTCGGCGTTCGCGATTGTGTCGGTAATGCGTTCGCTTATCTCCGCGATATTTTGTTGCAGGCTAAGTGGGTTACCGGAAAAGTTTAGGCGGTACGCGCTGATGTAGTTGCTGGCTTTTCGCAAATCATTCGCGATTGTATCTATGGCTTTGTAGGTAGTTATCTCTACGCTGCCGTTGTCTGATTGGCTTATCAAACGCGTTGTTTCAAGCAGGGCATTGCTTGTGCGCGACAGCTCAATCTTGTCGCCGTCAAAGCTCGTCTGCTCGCGATAGGGCAGGTCGGCTTTGTAGGTATTGCCTACAAGCTCGGTAGGCGGCTGCGCTGCCTTCACGCGTTGCCGCGGCTTCTTATCGTAAACGATAAGCTGCATCATGTTATTATAAATCTTCATAGGCTAACTCCGTTTAAATATAGTTGCTCCATTATATTCATAATAGCACATTGTGCGGCGTATTGCAATAGTTTATTCAAATATTCTTTAGAAATGTATGTGTGAATTATTTACGCCTTTGCAGCAGTATTGCACGCTCGATGGCGTGGGTGTCGCGGAATGCTCCGGCGGTGTAATTGTGCGCGGCGGCAATGGAGGCGATTGCGTGGGATTGTCCGATTCCGGCTTCAAACAGAATGCGCGCCCCTCCTGCGATTGCAATTATGCGGCGGTAGAAGTCCAGGCCGTCGTCACCTCCGTCTAGGGCTATTGCAGGCTCGCGATGTACCTCGGGCATTAGCGATGCTATGTCGGATGCTGGAATGTAGGGTGGGTTTGATACGATTAAGTCAAACTCGTGCAAGCTTGGCTGTTCGCGCATTATGTCGCATTGGTTGAAGATTATGTCAACCTTGTTTAGTGCTTCGTTTTGTTGTGCGATTGATAGGGCGGCTAGACTTATGTCGAAAGCGGTTACTTTTGCGTGTGGGAGATTTTTCGCGATTGCTACGGCGATTGCGCCGCTGCCTGTGCCTATATCCGCAACGGTTGCAGGATTTAGCGATAATGCGATGTCAACGAGCAACTCGGTGTCTTGCCGCGGCACTAGCACATCGGGGGTGCAAATAAAAGGCAGCGAATAAAACTCCTGCCGCCCGATGATGTATGCAAGCGGCTCGCGATTCGCGCGGCGGCGGCATAGCTGTAGATATGCGGCGACTTTTTCCGCACATACTTCCTCGCGCTGCGACAACGCGAACATGTGCAGGTCGATGTCGCACACGTGCATAAGCAGCGCACGTGCATCAAAGCTGCTGTTATCAATATGCGTAAGCATAGCTTCGCCTTCGCGGAAAAGTTGGTTGAGCGTCACGCGGATTCGCCTTCCTTTAAGCTTGCGTTTAGTGCGGCTATTGCTACTTCGAGCTGCGAATCATCCGGCTCACGCGTGGTGAAATATTGCAAGCCTACGCCGGGAGCGCGCATTATTCGAGTGAGCGCATTCTCGTACTTGCCCGAAAAACGTATAAGCTCGTACGATATTCCTGCCACTACAGGAAGCAGCGCAAGGCGATAGACCGTCCTCGTTATCACATCGGTCGAGGGGATAAAGAAGAACACGATTATGCTGACAACCATTACCATCAATAGGAAGCTTGTGCCGCAGCGCGGGTGCAGTCTGCTTTGGGCGCGTGCGTTTTCTACCGTGAGGGGCAGGTCGCTTTCGTAGCAGAAAATTGTTTTATGCTCCGCGCCGTGATATTGAAACACTCGCTGTATGTCCTTCATTCGACTGATGAGTAGAATGTAAACGAAGAATATCAAAAGGCGTACCGCTCCTTCCATGATTGTGCGCACAAGCGCGTATTCGGTCAGCGACTTGAAGATGGACACAAGATAGTTGGGCAGCAAAAAGAATAAGCCTATGCCGATGATGAGCGCGAAAAATACGGAAGCGTAGGTTATGATTGTGTCGGTGGTTTTGGATTTGGGCTTGTCCTGCGGTTCTTCGTCCTCGAGTGCGATTTCAGCGGATTGCATGAGCGTGCTTGTGCCTGTGATGATTGAATCGACAAAGGCAAGCACGCCGCGGATTATCGGCACTTGCGACATGTGAAGCCGCGCCGTTAGAGGCTTGCTCTCGGACGTGATTGTGGCGATTTCGCCGTTGGGTTTGCGCACGCATGTTGCGATGCCTTTGGGCGAACGCATCATCACGCCTTCGATTACTGCTTGTCCGCCTATGTTTGGTTTTGCTATGGTTACACCTTCTTTCTGGTTCTATTACAAATACAAATTGTCAATTTAAACCACATGGGCGGATAATATCCGCCCATGTGGTTTATTTATTGTGGGTACGTCTAACTCCACGTTGCGTTTCAAACAGTGTTTTTATTTGTTCAAGAGCATTCCATTTTGTTGGATTGCTGAGATTGGCGATAATGCGTTCGGCGCAGGTATCAGTAGATTCCGCGTAGGTGTCGACCGTTAGGTCGTAGGGAATATTGGTGTATTCGCGCACCGATTGCCATTGCGCTTGGTCAGGGTATCTGTCGCCGCGTATAGTCTGCCTGCGAATTAATTCATCCATAGGGCATATAACATGCACGAGCATAACAGGGTATCCCGATAGCATCGCAGAATACTCGTACAGAAAATCGTTCTTGTCAGGTAAATCCAGCACTACATCGTCAACTATCACACAATGCCCCTTATCCGAGAACAATTTAATTACATCATGCATTAGGCTTTGTGTAATCAAAAGCTGTTTATCGAACTGCGATTTTAGCAAATGCGCCGGCGACATATTCATAAAGTCGTCGCAGCATATGTGGTAGTATGGGGTTTGCAGATTGTTTTGTATTGCTTTCGAGAGTGTTGTTTTGCCTGCGCTGGAAACGCCGTTTAGCAGAATGATTTTACCTTTTTCCATATAATACCTCCCTATATTTTGGAGGCATTGCCTCCGATTTTATCTGCGGAGGTTGATTTCAATTTTCATGTCACGTGTCCTTTCGGAAATGTTAATACATCTCGCCTGTCATCGGTGCAGGTTTTTCGCAGGTGGAGGTTAGCACAAGGCGTTTGCCTTGGTCTGCGGATTCGTGCAGGGACTGCATTATGTCGAGGACGTGGAAGCCTAGGTTGCCGCTTGGGCGATTGATTCTGCCTTGCTCCAGTGCTTGCGCCATATCGGCTAAGCCTACGCCGCGGGAGTTGTCTTGGTAGCCGAAGCATAGCGGCACGTTTTGCCATCCGTTGGTGTCGGGGGTCATAATCTTCACTTCGCCGCCGAAACCGTTGGGGTCTGGAACGGAGATTGAGCCTTTTGTGCCGTAGATTTCAATGCGCGGTAGCTCCGCTGCCCATACGTCGAATGTGGTGATGATTGTGCCGATTGCGCCGTTTTTGAAGTTGAGCAAGCCTGCGATGTGCGTGGGTACTTCTACTTCCACTATCTTGCCGTATTTCGGCTCGCTTGTGATTGTGCGTGTCGGGAAGGTTTTGCGTGTTTCGCCCATTACGCTTTCAACAGGGCCGATTAGGTTTACTAAAGCTGTGAGGTAGTAGGGTCCCATGTCGAACATTGGGCCGCCGCCTACTTCGTAGTAGAATTCGGGGTCCGGATGCCAGCTCTCGTGTCCGTGGCATGTCATAAACGCAGTCGCGGCGATAGGCTCGCCAATCCAACCGTCGTCTATAAGCTTGCGCGCGGTTTGTATGCCGCCGCCCATGAATGTATCGGGTGCGCAGCCTACGAGTAAGCCTTTTTCCTTCGCCAGTGCGATAATCTCCGCTCCTTGGTCGCGGTTAAGCGACAACGGCTTTTCCACGTGAACATTCTTGCCTGCCTTTAGGGCTTGCATACATATGTCGTAGTGGAACTTAGGTTGTGTTATGTTTAATACGATATCGATGTTTTTATCATTAAGCAGATCGTCCGTCTTTAGTATATGCGGCACGTTGTATTCGGCAGCAGCTTTATCCTCGCGCTCCTTGATTAAGTCTGCAACCGCGTAAATCTCAACATTGCGGAACACCTTCGACAGATTGTGCAAATAAATGCCGCTTATGCAGCCGCAGCCAACTATTCCTACTTTTTTCATGGTAATCTCCTTGAAAATTTGTATTGATTTTTTTATGGGATTGTGGTATAATAAAAACAAAGTTGTAACCGCAGCTATAAAAGCAGGTTACTTCACCAAATATGAAATAATCCCGACTTTGCGGGAGGGGATTATTTCGAGTTTACTTTTATATCGATCTTTACCTTTATGCTCAGCTTGACTTTCAGGCTGAGCATTAATTGTAGCAAAAAGCTTAAGATAAAGTCCATTCTCGTTCCCCCTTTCCGGCATCGCTTCTTGCTCATTGCTCGCAAGAGTTAAGCCCTTTGGGGGTGAAATATCCCACTCTCATTCACCGCAGTTACAACCTATTGCCATTTTAGCATGATTCGACAAAATAAGCAATAGGTTTTTGGTACGTTTTTATCAACTGCATTACATATATCTATTCAAAATCCGCGCCGCCCATTTCAAAATTAGGCGTCTTAAATACATCCGTCTTTAAGTTATTCGCAACAGCAAGAGCCTTGCTTTCCGCTGCCCACAGCATACCGCGGCGCATTGTTTCCATCGCTTCGGGAATATCAAATACGTTGTCTACGTGACCCAGAGAGGTGTAGAACACACGACCGTGACCCCACATCTTTGTCCAGATTACAGGCATGTCGACTTCGCCGTTGCTTGCGTGGTAGCCGTTTGCTGTAGGGTAGCGCGTTGTGGCGAGTACATTAACCGCCGGGTCTACGTGCATGTAATATTGCTCGCTCGAAACCTTAAAGTCGTTTATGCCATAGATTATTGAGCTTGAGCTGTTTTTCTTTATGTTTACTTTGTAATCTACCTGTCCGCCTGGATGTTCAACCCATTGTCCGCCTGTCATAAATTGCCATGTAACGTGGCTGCGGAAGGAGTCGCACATGCCGCCGTGGCAGCCTGCCATGCCTACGCCGGAGGCTACTGCCTCGATAACATTCTGACCCTGCTGATCCTCCAGATTGCCGCCTGTCCAGCACGGAACAATCAAGTCGAGCGACAGCAGCTTTTCCATGTCGAGGTACACGTCAAGCGTGTCGGATATTTCAACCTCAAAGCCTTCATTCTCAAGGCACTTGCCAAAACGTACAGACACAAGCTCCGGCTCATGTCCATCCCAGCCGCCCTGCACAATCAACGCCTTCTTCTTCATAAACCCTCCGAATAAAACAAGTTAATCATAATTTTAGTTTATATTATCACAAATAAAATCAATATGCAATAGGTGTTTGAAAAAATACGCGGATTAGTATTTGTCAGATAACGACAACTCCGGGATGATTATCTCATGAGTTGTGTTTGATTTTTTTAACGGTATATTTTCAGCCGCTGCATTGCCGCCTTTTAGCTTGAATTGAGAGATGTATTGCATTAAGGCGTTGGCTTGTGCGGATAGCTCTTGGCTTGCTGCGGCGGATTCTTCGCTTGTGGAAGAGTTTCCTTGTACTACTATGGAGATTTGGTCTATGCCGATTGCAACCTGCTCGAGTGCAGCCGATTGCTCGCGCGACGCTTGTGTTATCTCGGATATTAGCTTGGTGGACGATTTAACGTGCTCTACCACTTCTTGCAACTCTGCCGCGGTTTTTTCGGCGATTTTTACTCCTTCATTTATTGATACAACCGAACGTTCGATTAACTCGGTGGTGTCCTTGGCAGCTTCCGATGACTTAATCGACAGGTTGCGTACCTCGCCTGCAACTACGGCAAAGCCTTTGCCTGCTTCACCTGCGCGTGCGGCTTCGACCGACGCGTTTAGTGCCAGAATATTTGTTTGGAATGCGATTTCCTGTATTGCTTTTATGACCTTGCTGATTTGGTTCGAGTTATGTTGAATTTGTATCATTGCGTTCATCATCAGCTTCATTTGCTCATTGCTTTGGTTTATGCTTTGTGCCACCTCTTGGCTGATTTTATTTGCAGTTCCGGAGTTGTCCGCGTTTGTTTTAACCTGCGAGGATACGGAGGTTATGGAAGCCGAAAGCTGCTCGACAGAGCTTGCTTGCTCCGTTGCGCCTTGCGCAAGGCTTTGTGCTGCGCCTGCGACCATGTCGGAGCCCATGTATACCTGCTGTGCCGATTCACCTATCTGCGAGAATGTATTCGACATATTTCTTGTTAAATCATTAATAGACGTAATTATTTCGATAAAATCACCCGCGAAAATAATAGATGGCTTGTCTATGCAAAAATTGCCCTCAGATGTTTCCTTTAAAGCGTGCGAAATATATTCAATGTATGCACAAAGCTCCGTTTTGCTTTCGATGATTGAATTTACAAGTAAACCTATTTCGGAAGTGTCGGGAGTAAGTGAAAACTGTGAGTGCAGATTCCCTTTTGCGAATTCTGCCATTTCATCTCTGATAGCCATAATCGGCTTAATAATCTTCTTTTTTACAATAAAAATACCGAATGCTTGTAAACCCACCAAAATAATAATCAACGCCAACGAGATACCGTTGAACAAAATAATTGTTTTATGCAGATTGTCAACTTTATTCAAAACCCTTTCGTCAAGCACGCGAAGAAAATCTGATTTTATTGAGTTAATCTTACCTATTGTAGTTTGATAATATGTTCCGTATACACTTTCTACTGCTTCTTCTTTATTCCCTTCCTTTGTCATGTCCATAGCTTTGCTTTCCAACGGAATTAAATTGTTGGACAACGATGCCATTTCATCAATCATTCTTTGTTCATCGGGCGTTATGCCTATCTTCTTCATATTTTCAACGCCAATGTCGCGGTTCTTTAAATTGTTTACCTCATTCCAGTAATTGTTGTAATTAACTTCATTGCCTGTGGCAGCATATGCACGAACTTCATTCGTTAAATAAGCAGACCCATTCATAAAACGGTTGGCGTTCAAAGTAAGATCGAAGCGGTTCTTGTTCTCAACATTAGATTGCAATGCTAGAGAAAAGTTGATAGCCATAAATGCTGCGGTTGCTGCTGCTAAAAAAATTGATGCTCCGTTAATGAATGTCATCAGTGTTGACTGCTTCATTGACTTTTTCATTATTAGACCTCCATGACAAAATCTATTAATCCATTTCTTAAAGATGTATACATTACATAAATAATACACAAAAAATTCATTTTTGTCAACAAAATATCTTAAAGAGGTCTAGATATCTATATTTTTTGAGTAAACTGCACAATAAATCCGAAGATAATTCATGTAATAATTAACAAAAACGTGCAAAAATCAATCATATGTTTTTCTTAAAAAACACTTGACATATTTGCAAAATAGTATATTATATTATAAAGATACAGTGATAAGTTTTTCTTAGTTTCTTCATATTTAATTAATTGTTTCGGGGGCTTTTCTATGAGCAGTATAAGATACGCGTGGCAGTTTGTGAGCAAGTACAAGCTGCGGTATATTATCGGGCTTGCGCTGATGTTTGCTACATCATCGTTGGTTTTGGTTACGCCGTGGCTTTCGAGCAGGATTGTGGACGAGGTTATTCAAGCAGAGGATAGAAATTTCAGTCTGCTGTACACACTGCTCTTTTTTATTGTGCTGACGGTGCTTACACGTGCTACGCTTAGGTATCTGTTTCAGTTTTGTTTTGAAACAGTGTCGCAAGGTGTGTTGTATGATTTGCGTACAGATATGTACAACAAGATTCAAGAGCTTGACTTTAAATTCTTCGACCATAACAAAACCGGCGACATAATGACTAAGATGACAAGCGACATCGACCTCATACGCCACTTCCCGCATTTGCTCGCGGGAACAATCGACAACCTCACGGTATTCGTTATCGGGTTGGGTGCGATGTTTTGGATTGATTGGCGGCTTGGATTGCTGCAAATTGCGATAATTCCGCCGTTTGCTTTGATTGAGAAGGTGTTCGCAGGGACTGTTCGCCCTACCTTCCAAAATATACGTGAGCAGTTTTCAAAGCTGAACACTGTCGTACAGGAAAATATCGCAGGCAACAGGGTTGTTAAGGCCTTCACAAAAGAAGACTATGAGATGAAGAAGTTCACCGACGCGAACGACGCATACTATCAGGCGAATATCAAAAGCGCGAAGGTGTGGCAAAAGTTCTTGCCGATAATCATAGTTTCGGGCGGATTGTTCAGCGTCGTGCTGATTCTGATGGGCGGCTGGCTTGTAATGAACGGCGAGATGACTATGGGTGGGCTTGTAATGGCAAACGGATTGCTGTGGACAGTGTCAGGCCCCGTATCGCAGTCCGGCTGGATAATCAACGATTGGCA
The DNA here is from genome assembly GCA_964479875.1 of uncultured Eubacteriales bacterium. Classification (GTDB taxonomy): domain Bacteria; phylum Bacillota; class Clostridia; order Monoglobales; family CAYZNM01; genus CAYZNM01. Next base: position 71,203 of record CAYZNM010000005.1, on the reverse strand, counting down.
GCGTTTTATCGCCTCGGCGTTAAAGGTGCGCGAAATCATGGATGAAAAGCCGAACATCACAAACTATCGCAACCTAGAGGTTCAAGGCTTCAACGGCAAGCTTGAGTTTAAGAATGTTTACTTTAAATATACATCGCCGCCTACGCTTAAGAATGTCAGCTTCGTGGCACATCCCGGGCAAACTATCGCAATCGTAGGCCCTACAGGCAGCGGCAAAACCTCGCTGATTAACCTAATCTGCCGATTCTACGACGCGACAAGCGGCAACGTCTACATCGACGACATCGACGTGCGCGACATAAACGTGCGCCGACTGCGGCAGAAAATCGCAATCGCACAGCAGGACATTTTCCTCTTCTCCGACACAATCGAAGGCAACATAGCTTACGGCGTGCCGGACGCTACGCTTGAAGACGTAATCCGCGTAGCGAAGATTGCCGACGCACACAGCTTCATTCAAAAAATGCCCGAAGGCTACGACACAATCGTAGGCGAACGCGGAGTAGGATTAAGCGGCGGACAAAAGCAACGCGTTGCACTTGCACGCGCACTGCTGAAAGACCCCTCAATCCTAATTCTGGACGACACAACAAGCGCGGTAGACGTTGAAACAGAGCATGAAATCTTCAAAACCCTGCGCCAATACTACACCAACCGCACCACCTTCATCATAGCGCACCGCATATCCTCGGTTAAGGACGCAAACCTAATCCTCGTCCTAGACGACGGCAAGGTTATAGAAAGCGGCACTCACCAAGAGTTGCTTGCATTAAAAGGCAAATACTACAACGTATACGAAAACCAATACGGTTCGTTCGATTGATAATTAGGGGGTGATATAAATGGCACGTAATAAATTTGACGTTGACGAGGAACAAACGTCGTCGTTTAACGGGAAAATGGCGTGGCGTCTGCTGCGATACCTCGGCGCGTATAAGTTTGAGGTTATGCTGACGCTGGGCATTATGGTTATTGCAAGCATAGCAGGACTTTCAGGCCCGTACATCTTTAAGATTGCGATGGACGAGTACATCGGCAACAAAGACTTCATCGGACTGATTGTGCTTGCCGCAATATATTTGATGACGCTGGGAATAAACGGCGTTGCGATTAGCTTTAAGATTAAGATTATGACATATGTGGGGCAGGACGTCGTGTTCAACATTCGCTCCGACATATTCTCGCATTTGCAAAAGCTGCCGTTTACATACTATGACTCGCGCCCTCACGGCAAGATTCTGGTGCGCGTGGTAAACTATGTAAACTCGCTGTCGGACTTGATGTCCAACGGTCTTATCAATATGATTACTGATTTGTTCAACTTGATAATCATTGTCATATTCATGCTTGCAATAAATGTAAGACTCACGCTTATTTCGCTCGCGGGCGTTCCGATACTGATAGCCTTCGTCTTTCTTATTAAGAAGGCGCACAGAAACGCGTGGCAGAATTACTCGAACAAAAACTCCAACCTCAACGCGTATATACACGAATCCATCTGCGGCATAAAGGTGACGCAATCATTCGCACGCGAGGAAGAAAACATGGGCATATTCCAAGGCTTATGCCGCGACACGCGCAAATTCTTCTTGCAAGCGCGCCGCATTGAATGGACGATATGGCCTGTAATTGAAACAATATCTGTAATCACGGCCTGCTTAATCTACATCACAGGCATAGTATACCTCGGCGGCGACGCTGTAACCATCGGCGTACTCGTCGCATTCCTCGCATACAGCTGGAGCTTCTGGCAGCCGATTATAAACGTGTCCAACTTCTACAACGCCATCGTCACAAACATGGCGTACCTAGAGCGAATATTCGAGGTTATGGACGAAGAGCCTACGACAAAGGATAAAGTAGGCGCACACACTCTGCCACAAATCGAGGGCGGAATCAAGTTCGACAACGTAACCTTCGCGTATGAGCCGGGAATAAACATACTCGAAAATGTAAGCTTCGAGGTAAATCCGGGCGACACAATCGCACTCGTAGGTCCTACAGGCGCAGGCAAAACTACAGTAATAAACCTAATCAGCCGATTCTATGACATAAACGGCGGCGCAATCCTAATCGACGGCGAAAACATCGCCGACGTCACACTCAAAAGCTTGCGTAGCCAAATGGGCGTAATGCTGCAAGACACCTTCATTTTCAGCGGCACAATCATGGACAACATTCGCTACGGTCGCCTTGACGCAAAAGATGAGGAAGTAGTGGAAGCTGCAATTGCAGTATGCGCCCACGACTTCATCTCATCACTCGAGGAAGGCTACTATACCGAAGTAAACGAACGCGGCTCTCGCTTATCGGCAGGGCAGCGGCAGCTTATCTCGTTCGCACGTGCACTGCTTGCGAACCCACGCGTACTAATCCTAGACGAAGCCACAAGTTCCATCGACACCCAAACCGAAAAAGCCTTGCAGCAAGGCTTAGCGAATCTCCTAAAAGGACGCACAAGCTTCGTAATAGCCCATCGCCTATCCACAATCAAAAACGCGACAAAGATAATGTACATCGCCAACAAAGGCATTGTCGAATCAGGCTCGCATGACGAACTCATGGAAGCAAAGGGAGCGTACTATAACCTGTACACTGCACAATACGACTTTATAAATTAACACCATCAATATGGGGACACAGCACGTCGTGTCCCCATATTTTTTATTGCATAAATTTTACATATATATTATAATGTAAATACTTCACAAAAAGGGGGCGGTTAGAATCAATCCGTATATTTACATGGTAAAAATTAGGCTGCTGCTTGCGCTTAGTTATCGGTGGGAGGTTTACATCAATTTGCTAGGGCAGATTGGGGTTCTGTTTGTAACCGCATTCTTTTGGCACGCAGCGTATAGCAAAGTCGACGTCGCGGCAGGTGTGAATGAGAGGCAAATGATTACCTACGCCATCATGGCGATTGTTATGGGTAATGTATTCTCCATTTCAATCGAGGACACGCTGCGCGGCAAGGTGCGCATGGGCAATATCGCAATCGACTACATCAAGCCGATAAACGTTTTTCTCATGTACTTTTTCGAGGAATTCGGCGGCATTGTCACTGCACTGCTGCAAAGTGCGCTGCCTGTATTTGTTTGCGCGTGCTTGTTTATCATTGCGCCGCTTCCTGCTTCGGCTGCACACTTGGGGTTGTTCGCTGTTAGCTCCGTGCTTAGCTACATGATACAGTGGCTGCTTTCGGCGATGTTCGGGCTGCTGTACCTCAAGGTTATCGACATGGGGCCTCTCGGCAATGTTAAGTCGCAGATAATACGGCTGCTCGCAGGAGTTGTCGTGCCGATTTGGTTCTTTCCGCAGATTGTGCAGGACATACTGAAATATCTTCCATTCATTTACATGTACCAGTTCCCGCTATCGATTTACATAGGCAGAGCGAGCTTTGACGAAATCGCAGCAGGATTTATCGTGCAGTCACTATGGCTCATCGTATTTTTCATATGCTTCATCATATACAAACGGCGCACAGAAGGCAACATCATGGTTCAGGGAGGATAAATGACATTAAAAGAAAGATTCTCTCATCACGCCGCAATGGCAGGCGTTTTCCTAAAATACAACGTGCAAGCGGAGCTTGAATATCCGCTGCACCTCATCTCGTGGCTCATCAGCAATCCAATGCAATTCTTTTTCGGCATAATCACCGTGCAGGTAGTTATTGCCAACTTTAGTGATTTAGGAGGTTGGGGCTTCGAGCAAATCGCGTTTTTGTTCGGGCTTGGCATAATCAGCCACGGGCTATCCATTGTTCTTTTCATACAAACATGGGGCATGGGCTACCACGTCACGCAAGGCACATTCGACCTCATGCTGACGCGCCCGCTCAACGTTTTCTTCCAATTCTGCTTCCTATATTTAAACTTCATCGGGATAACAGACTTAATCCCGGGCGTAATCATATTCATCTACGGCTGCTCCGCCGTAAAATTCGACTTCACGCTGATAAACACCCTTAAACTCGCGATAACCATAATCGGCGCGACAGCATTGCGCGGCGGCCTATACACCATGGCAGGCGCGTGCGCATTCTGGCTCAAACGCTCCGGCGGACTTATTGGCATGACCAACGCGCTGCTCGACTATTCAATGAAGTACCCATTCACGATATTCCCGCGCGCCGTTCAGGTAGTTTTCACATTCATACTGCCCATCTCATTCATATGCTACTACCCCGCCGCAGAATTTCTTGGCAAGCCCACAGGCTTCAACATACCGTGGAGCTACAGCGTATGGACGCTAATCATAGGCATAGCCGTATATTTAATCGGCATGTCAGTTTTCAACATCGGATTAAGACGCTACGAAAGCGCAGGTTCATAAGGAGGGCAAATGGCAGAAACTGTAATCAAAGCAGTCGACCTAATAAAAGACTTCAAAGTCATAGATAAAGAGAGCGGCATAAAAGGCGCACTCAAAAGCCTAGTCATGCCCAAGAAAAGCATAAAGCGCGCGGTAAACTCCGTAAGCTTCGACATAAGCAAAGGCGAAATCGTAGGCTACATCGGCCCCAACGGCGCAGGCAAAAGCACCACAATCAAAATGATGTGCGGCATACTCACGCCTACTAGCGGCGAAGTGCTGATTCATGGAATGTCGCCATTGAAGGAGCGTCAGCGCATTGTACAAAACCTCGGCGTAGTATTCGGTCAGCGTACGCAGCTATATTGGGACTTACGCCTAGGCGAATCATTCGAGCTTCTGCGACGCATGTATCGCGTAGAAAAAGATAGCTACGACAAAACCCTAGCCGAGCTAAACTCAATCCTAGGTATAAACGAATTTGTGAATACGCCCGTGCGGCAATTAAGCCTAGGGCAGCGTATGCGCGGCGACCTAGCCGCGGCAATGCTGCACTCGCCCAAGCTGCTATTCCTCGACGAGCCAACAATCGGCCTAGACGTCGACGTAAAATACGCAATACGCAAATTCGTAAAAGACATAAACGAACGCTACGGCACAACCGTAATCCTCACCACCCACGACCTCGACGACGTGCAAGCTCTATGCAAGCGCATAATAATAATCAACAACGGCGTAATCGTATCCGATTCCACCCTAGACAGCCTAATCAGCCGCACCTCCCCTCACCGCGTACTGATAATCGAACACGAAGGCGACAGCAAAGCAATCAAGCACCCCAAAGCCGAAGTCGTAAAAACCGAAGGTCAGCGCACCTACTTAAAGTTCCTAAAAGACGAAATATCCGCCGCTGACCTAATCAGCGACATAGTAAAAACCTGCCCCATCCGCGACCTATCCCTAGAGGAGGCCAACATCGACGACATCATCCGCAAAATCTACCACGAGCAAAAAGATAAGGAATAAATTATTGTGAATGTATTTATTGTTTATTGCCACCCAAGCTCAAACAGCTTCACATTCGCAATCAAAGAAGCATTCATAAAAGGCATTTCCGAATCAGGTCATTCGTTCACAGTGTCTGATTTATACTCCATGAACTTTAATCCTGTTTTTACAGAAAGCGAGTATTTAAGAGAGGCATTTTACGATAACACCAAAGAAATACCAAGCGATGTTTTGGTGGAGCAAGAAAAAATCAACAATGCGGATTTTATTGTATTTATTTATCCTGATTTTTGGACAGAAGCCCCTTCGTTGCTTGTAGGTTGGTTTCAACGTGTATGGACATATGGCTTTGCATACGGAAATAATCCCAACATGAAATTGCTAGAAAAGGCATTATTTTTGGTGACTATGGGCGGAAGCTTAAAAGATGACATAAGAGCAAAGCAAGTAGAGGCGATGAAAACAGTGATGATTGGCGATAGAATAAACAAACGAGCAAAGGCAAGCGAAATGATTGTTTTTGATGAAATGACACGAGGGTACGGAAATGATGGTCGCAGAAATGACAACATTGAGAAATTTGTTGAACAGGCATATCAATTGGGACGGAGGATATGTATGCAAAATCAACCACACATCGAAATAAAAACAGAGCGGCTGTTTTTACGCACTCCCACGGAAGCCGATGCAGCGGCAGTAAAGGATTTTAGCGACGGTGAATTTGAAACAGAAAAAGACGCGCTCGAATGGATACGCTGGGTAAACGACAGAACCGAAAAAACGCGCTACATGTTTTACATCTGGCTGACGCAAACAAACCAACTTATTGGTCGAGTATATTTCCACAGTAAACCCGAGCTTAACCACGAAGTCGAAATAGGCTACGGCATAGCCGAGGAGCATCGCAATAACGGATACGCAACCGAAGCAGCCAAAGCCGTCGTACAGTTCGCTTTTGAGCAAGCAGGGCAGGAAGTGTTGTCGGCGATTGTCAAGCCCGAAAACACACCATCACTCTGCGTAATCGAAAAGCTCGGCTTTGTAAGTCACGGCACTCGAACAGTTTTAGATAACGGCGAGGAATGCGAATTTAACTATTACAAATTATATAGTTCCATATAATATATCTAAAAACGGAGGAAGAATGGTTTCTGCAAATCTACTGGAATTTGCGTCCAAAAAATTCGATTTCAACACAAGCACGCTGCAATTCATAAGCGACTCCACAAATCAAATCTACTCATTCGCCAAATCCAACAAGAAATATATCCTAAGATTCTCCGAACGCCCGATCAAACACACAACCCAAATCAACGCCGAAATGGATTGGCTGTACTACCTATCATCGAACAACATAAATGTTTCCCTGCCGCTCAAAACAGACGATGGAAGCTTTTCCGCTTCATTCATCGACGATGACAAAAATTACATCATAAGCGCTTTCAACATGGTAGGCGGCCAGCCTTGGGATAAGAACGACACATCAAAATGGAACGACAGGACTTTTTATAACTGGGGCAAAGCCATGGGCGACATTCATCGCCTGACCAAAGACTACGTTCCCTCCGATAAATCCAACGTCAGGAGTGAATTCACAGGCAGAGAAGCATTATCGGACAGCATAAAATCCTGCCCCTCCGTTAACGCGATTGCCGAGGAATTAATCAAGGAGATGATGTCCTTGCCGAAAGACAAGGACTCATATGGATTAATCCACTACGACATACACCCGTGGAACTTTTTAATCGATGGTGATAAAATCAACGTCTTTGACTTTGATGACAGCCTATACGGTTGGTTCGCGCTAGACATAGGCATTGCACTCTATCACGGCCTGTGGTGGGGACGAAAAGACCACGCAGCCCCAATCCCCAACGATTACACAAGCTCAATAATAAGCAACTTCTTAAAGGGCTATTTATCCGCAAACAATTTAAGTTCCTTTTGGATTTCAAAGATTCCGCTATTTATGAAGTTCAGACAAATATGTAAATTCAGCTGGTTTTACAATCCTGATAGCACAGACGAACATCAAACAGAGCGTATGCGCAACATCGAAAACGATATTTTGTTTACCGATTGCAAAATAGGCAACTTATTCCAAATATAAGAGAGCACGAACACATGAACGAAAAACTACAGCCGTTTGGCAAAGGAAAGCCCATAAGAAAAATCGACACAATTTCGTATATCAAAGAACCAACAGGCTCATTGTGTGGTCAAACCTGCGTAGCAATGCTTGCAGGAGTATCCGTCGATGATGTCATTGACGTTATGGGAACGCATGAAGGAACAGTAAAACAAGACTTGAAGAAAGCCCTTGATTATTACGGAATTGCTTATGCTCCAAAATCAACTAAGTTTAATGCCGATACTTCATTGCCTGAGTTGTGCATAATCAGGATGAAGCTGCCCGATTATGGACATTGGGGAATTTATCACAAAGGCACATTCTACGACCCTGAATTTGGCGAATTAAAAGAGTGTCCGCCGCAAGCAAAGATTTTTCAAGTATGGGAAATATATCCATGAGATGAAGGGAGAGCTCGATGCATGGAAAAACGTATAATCTCCTGAAACATTACCCTATAATCGTATGCGCTGCGTATGCCTTCTACCCCCTGTGCTATTTCGCAGGAGGATTGCTTGGATTTGCGTTTACGATGTATAATCCACTCGCAGCCTTTATGTCATTTACGCTTATAGCTTTTTCCTTGACTGCGGCGGCGTTCGCACTGAAAATAAATGTGAGTAAATGGAGCGTTACCGCATCGGTAATCATTTTGCCGTTATGGCTCTTTACATGCTTTTGCTTTATCCTTGATTCATTGGAAATTGCAGCAGCATTAATGCTTGTTAATTGCTCCGCTGCAATTGCAACATTTATAAAACACGCAAAGCCTAAAATTGCAAAAATTCTCTCGGGAATCGTTTCCGCTTTGCTATTAGTTGTGCTTGCTTTCGTTGTTTTAATCGCTTCGGTCTTCAAAGACTTCGGAAGGAATACAGTTGTGGAATCCATAGCTTCACCCGACAACAAATACACCGCGCAAGTAATAGACAACGACCAAGGCGCGCTCGGCGGCAACACATACGTGGTAGTCAAAAACAACCGCAATCGACTTAAATTGTTTTTCGGCGAATTTCGTCAAGAACCAATCACAGTCTATAAAGGCAGTTGGGGCGAATATAGAGGCAAGGAAATAAAATGGAAAGACGAGCAAACTCTGGTTTTCGGCGGTAACGAATACCCTGTGCCGTGATTTACTATAAACTGCCTTGAATTCGACATATCAACAAAGCACTACTCACAAGCAAAGATTTTTCAGGTATGAGGAATATACCTATAAAAGGAAGGGAGAAAGCAATGTCATACCTCGACACAAAAGCACCTCTCGAAGAAATCATAAAACTATTACCCAAAAATCATCAAGAAAATTTGCTGCAATTCCTCGACAAAACAAAAACAAAACCAAGATGGTACGCCACAAATGCTTTCAACTACAGATACAGAGGCAAAATAGTTTATCGATTTGGCATTGGTGAAAATGGCTCTTGGCGTATATTTATAACGCTCGCCCACCCTAATGAGTTAGATAACACTTTATTGCAGTTATCCGGAGAATTGCGGCAATTCTTTCTCGAAAACCTAAGAACGTGCAAGCATTGCAACCCTGCGCACGGCGACGGCAAAAGATTTGTAATTTTAAGCAAGGAGTATTTCGGCTGCGCCGAACCGGAGCTTGAAATGTTCAATCCATCTGCCGGAGATATAGATTTTCTCTGCGAGTATGTAAATGTAAGGAAAGCGAACATCAAGAGGATTTAAATAATATCATGTCATTTTCATCTAACGTAAAAAGCGAGCTGTGCAAAATCGGCATAGACGAATGCGACGTATGCTGCCGCCGTGCGGAGCTTGCAGGAATAATCTGCTTCGCGGCGCAAATGCACGTCGACGGCATTCGCGTTGCGACCGAGCATGTCAGCGTCGCAAAGCGGATTTACATGCTGTACAAAAGCTTGTACAGCGAGCAGATTTCAATAAACATAAAGAAGACGCCGCGGCGCACCAATCACACCTACTCGATGTTCTTCCCCAACAAACAAATCGAGGGGACACTTGGGAAGCTTTGCTTTAGCGACGGCAGCTTTGTGATAACCGAAGCTGTCACCGGCAGCGACTGCTGCGCGCGCGCATTCATCAAGGGCGCATTCCTAGGCGGAGGCTCAATCTCCACGCCCGAGAAGGGCTACCACACCGAAATCGTCACCTCCCACGAAAGCATTGCGCCAACATTCGCTCTAATGCTGGAACAGCAAAACGTCCCGCCCAAGCACCTAAAACGCAAAAACAACCACGTATTCTACATCAAAGACAGCGAGGAAATAGGCGACTTCCTAATCATAATCGGTGCGCCGACCAAAATGATGGAGCTGCTCAACATCAAAATCTGGAAGGAAATGCGCAACAACACTAATCGCCTGGTCAACGCCGAAAACGCAAACATCGACAAAACCGTCAACGCCGCACAAAAACAGCTTGAAGCAATCCACGCCCTAGAGCAAAGCGGCAGACTTGCCGAACTAAAGCAGCCCCTGCGCGAATTAGCCTACCTCCGCATAAACAATCCCGAGCTATCCCTAACCGAGCTAGGCGAACTGCTTCCGCGCAAAGCCACCAAAAGCACAGTCTACTACCGTATGGCAAAGCTTATGGCAGAAGCCCAATTGTAGGGCAAGGGCTCTGCCCTTACCGCCCCTCGACCCCCTTACGATACCAATTCCGTAATCGTGTCGTAATCCAGCAATTCTGCGGCGGCGGATATTGCCGCTAGCTTTTCCGCCTCGGCTTCAGGCAAGGCTGCGGTCGACAGGTGCGCGATTATTGCGTTAATGCTGTCGATGTCGAAGTTGTCCGCATGTTCGGATATTTGCGCAAAGGCCGCCGTTATTGCTTCCTCCGAAATAGGCAGCTTTTCAGCGTTAGTTTCTTCTTTCTTGGGTTTAATTAGGTATTCCAAGCTTGCTACGTAATCTTGGTACATTTCTATAAGCTGCTCGAAATTGTCCCTGATGAAGATTGTGTCGTTGTTTTTGCCTGCGGCTTCGTGGGCTTTGGCAAGCTCTGACAGCTCGGTCATGCCTGCGCTAGCGGCTACGGATTTTAGGGCGTGTACCTCGATTGTGTAGTCCTTTATGTTGCCCTCGGTGAACAGCTTGTGCAGCAGCGGAATTTTGCGCTGTCCGTCCAAATATATGCTGCGCAGTATCTCGTCGCTCAAGGTTGTTGCAGCGGCGGGGCGATTATCCGTAGATATAATTTGCTCCTGAGGCAAATATTGGTTCAGCATTCGGTTCAACGCTTTGGCTTCGATCGGCTTTGATAAAAAGTCGGTGAAGCCGTTGCGCAAGTACATCTCGCGCACTCCGCTGATTGCGTTGGCAGTCAGCGCGATTATCGGCACATTTTTGTAGTAATCAGAGTCGTACCCACGGATAATGCGCGTAACCTCTACTCCGTCCATCACAGGCATCATGTGGTCCATGAAAATCATGTCATATTCGTTTTGATTCAACAAGACAAGGCATTCCTCTGCGCTCAACGCCGTGGTGACAACTGCCTTATACGGCTCAAGCATACCTTTGGCAACCATGAGGTTAACCGAATTGTCGTCCACGACAAGCACTCGAGTATTTGGCGTTATAAATGCTTCGCAGCCGTTGCTGTTATCTCCCGCGACAGATGATAGGCTTTCGTTGTTGATGAGGTTTGCGTAGTTTAAAGTGTAGCAAGGGCGGCGGATTATGCGCACGTTTTCAATATGGGAGAATTCCCTCATTCCGTTGGAAATAATTGTGACTAAGGCGTCCTTGGCACGTTCCTTTATCATTCCGCCTAAGCGCGGATAAATGCGCTGCGGCAGCACGACGTGGGAGTAGGTATTGTCAAGCTCCGACATAAAAATATCCTCGTCCGTCGTCACAAAGTTTTTTACGCCTAGGCTGTTTAGGGTGTCCTTCGCTGTCGCGGCGAATATGCTTTTTTCTTCTAGGACTATTATCTTTTTGCCGCTGATGTCTTTTATTTCGGACATCTTTCGTGCGCTTACCCTTTTTGCGAATATGTAGAAGTAGAACGACGTGCCTACGCCGTATTCGCTTTTGCACCATATTTCGCCGTTCATCATTTCGACAAGCCGCTTTGATATAGAAAGCCCCAGGCCTGTGCCTTCGATTGCGCGGTTGCGCTTTGTGTCGACTTGTGAGAATGAGGAGAACAGCTTTGCTATGTCGCGCTTGCGTATGCCTACGCCTGTGTCAAAAATTTCCGCGAAAATCTTAACGTTATCGTCGTCCATTTCCTCGTGGCGCAGCCGCAGACCAACTCTGCCTTCCTTCGTAAACTTAACGGCATTGCCAAGCAGATTCACGAATATCTGCCGCAAGCGAACCTCGTCGCCGATAAGCTCGCTGGGGAGGGAGCTGTCGGCTTCAATTATCAAATCCAGCGGCTTATCGCCAATTCTAACCGTCGTCATATTCACGACGTCGTTTAAAACCGACGACAGCTGAAAATGGGTGTTAATCATCTCCAGCTTGCCCGCTTCAATTTTGGAAAAGTCTAGAATATCGTTGATGATAGAAAGCAGGGTTATGCCTGCGCTTTTGATGTTTTGCGTGTTTTCGCGTACTGCGTCACTTATGTCGTCGCGCAGGATAAATTCCGTCATGCCGATGATTGCGTTCATGGGTGTGCGAATCTCGTGCGACATATTCGCAAGAAAGTCGCTCTTCGCTTTATCGGCGTGAATCGCCTCGATACGCTTATCCTCCACAATTTTAAGCAGTGTGCTTGCATTTGATGTTTTGGCTTTGTTTATGTTTTTCAGCTTATTTATGCGCAGGATAAGCGAAATAAGCAGCGCTTGACCTGCGAAAAGTCCAACAAGCTTTATTATGATGTCGCTGGGGTCGATAATCCCTCGGAATGTGGCATCGGGGAAAAAGCCTAAGCTTATAGTGTAAATTAAGGCCGTTAACGCAAATTGAAAGAGATTTAGGTTGATGTCAAGGTGCAGCGAGTTCAAGCAGACAATCGCAAGCATTGTGCCTTGCACCGTTACGATATTGCCATTTTCGTATCCGTATAACGCTGTAAGGCTGAGCATCAGGAAAGACAGTGCATACTTTTGTACATCAACATTGGCGAACGGACCAAAGGTAAAAACTGTGCATATTATGAGCGAAAGCAAGAATAAGGCAGCTGCGTGAATCGGGTAGCCGTTTAAGATTATTTGCAAGCAAAAATAAAGGGTAAAGAACGCAGTTGTAAGGTAAATCGCTTTTTCCTTGCCGCCGATTCTTTTCATCAATAATCATCTCCTTTGCTCGGCACGACGAAATCAATGGCAAGCGGCATTACTTCTATGTTTATGCAATTCGTTTCGGTTATTTCACCGTCGTAGTTTAAAATCATAGGCAGTCCGCTTTCGCGTCGAATGCGTATTGATTTGCCGTCGGCTGCTGTTGCCCTTTTCGGCTGCTTGATGTGCAGCGTTCCGTTTTTGAATAGGTTGTAGTATTTTACGAATGAGAAGAATGAGTTGACGCCGCAAAAGATTGAGTTTAGTATGCCGTCGTCGATTTTTGCGTCCTTGCGCGGGGAGAATGAGCCGCCGTAACGCGAGCTGTTTAACACTGCGACGATTGAGTATTTTCCGTCGTAGCTTACGCCGTCGATTTCGATTTTGTAGCGTTGGGTTAGCTTGGCGAACATGTTCTTGAAGATGGGTATTAGGAAGGGGAGCTGTGGGTTTACAACAGCTAAAAAGCGCATCATGCCTGTATTCATGTCGCGGCCGATACGCGCGTCAACGCCGCAGCAAACTGCGTTTACCGCGTACAAGTCGTTGACCTTGATTAAGTCGATTTTCACTACCTCTCCGTAGATAAGCGCATCTATGTCCAAAAACCATTTTTTGCTCACGTTAAACGCGTCGAGGAAGTCGCTTGTGATTCCGTGGGGGAATATTGCAAATTCCGCCTTTGAAAAGTCGCCTACGCCGTTGATTATTTCGATAAGCGTGCCTAGGCCGCCGCACGCGTAGAAGCGAATTATTTCATTGCCGAAAAAGTCACACATGCGCTTTGCCAACTCTGTGGCGTGGCCTGTGTATTCGGTGATGAAGATGAAATAGTCAAGCTTGTGCGATATGCACGCTTCGTTTATATCGGCATACAAAAACTGCGATTTATCAACAGGACCCGCCTTGGGGTTTATTATAAATATGTGGCGCATGATACACCTCTGGCATAATAAACTTTTTGTTAAGCGTTAATGGTAAGCTCAAGCAGGCATTGCTCGAATTCATCGGAGCAAGCTAAAAATGCGTCGACAATAGAAGGGTCAAAGCTTGTGCCTCTGCCCTCGGTGATGATTTCTTTTGCTTTTTCATGAGAGAATGCGTTTTTGTAGGGACGTATGGAGGTTAGCGCGTCGTATACGTCGGCGATCGCCATTATGCGCGCGCAAAGAGGGATGTCCGCGCCGGACAGCTTGTAGAGATACCCCTTGCCGTCCCAACGCTCGTGGTGATAGTAAGCCATGTCGCGTGCGACGTACAGGAAGCTTTCGATACCTGTTTGGTCGATAGCTTGCTGCAATGTGTCGCCGCCTAATTGCGTGTGCTTTTTCATAAAGTCGAATTCATCTTCGGTGAAGCGTCCGGGCTTACACAGTATGTCGTCGCTGATTCCGACCTTGCCTATGTCATGCAGCGACGCCGCACGCAGCAGCTCGCCTATGAATTTTTGGTTTAGCTCCTCGGGGTACAGCCCCTCGGCAAACATTTCGTCAGCTAAAACCTTTATGTACTTGCATGTACGTTTGATATGTTCGCCTGTGTAGCCATCGCGGCAGCCTACAAGCTCGGCAATGCTGGTGGATACGGCGTCTTGTAATTCCTCGACTACCTTTGTCTTTTCGTCAACAAGCACCTCTAGGTTTCTGCGATACTCGTTTATTTCAAGGTGCATACGTATTCGCGACAGCATTGTCTGCGGCACAAACGGCTTCGTTATAAAATCCATAACGCCTGCGGATAACGCACGCGCTTCTGTTTCGGGGTCAGACAGCGCGGTGAGGAAAATAATAGGTGCAACGGCGAATGTGCCATTATCCTTCATCTTTTCGATTACGCCAAAGCCGTCGAGGTTTGGCATATTTATGTCAAGCAGTATAAGGTCGGGGACATTTTTTTCAAGAAACTTCAGCGTCTGCGTCCCGGAAGTGAGCATTGTCACTTTAAACTCAGGCTCCAGCGTCGTTTTGACTAATTTCAAATTAGTCACATTATCGTCAACTACCAATATATGCTTCATATTGATGCTCCTTTGCAGCTTCAAATGTTACGAAGCTGTGCATAATAAAAAACTATACTACTGTAGGCAGTATAGAACCAATGGTAGTTTATCATATATTTACCTCTTTGTCAAGTTGACGATGATGTGGTATATTTGTTCTGATGTTGTGTTATTGTAAATGCTTGCTCGTTGTAGTATAATGAAGAAAATGTTTAAAGTGAGGGACGAATGAAAAATTATCAAACGATATTGTTTGACTTGGACGGAACGCTGACTGACCCTGGATTGGGCATAACAAATTCCGTGATGTATGCGTTGAATAAGTATGGAATCTCGGCGGAAAGGGAGGAGTTGTACAAGTTTATCGGTCCTCCGCTTTGGGATTCGTTCGAGTGCTTCTATGGCTTTTCTAAGGAGGAGGCGAAGAATGCAGTCGAATACTACAGGGAGTATTATAGGGACAAGGGCATTTATGAGAATATGCTGTACGAAGGAATCGAGGGCTTGCTCAAGAAATTGAGCGGGAGCGGCAAAGCTTTAGTGGTGGCTACTTCAAAGTCGGAAGCTTTTGCCGTGCAAATACTGGAGCATTTCGGAATCGCGCAGTATTTCGCCTACATCGCAGGCAGTAATATGGACGGCACTCGTGTGAAAAAGGCTGAGGTTATCGAGTACGCGCTTGATTCTTGCGAAGTGACGGATAAAGCCGCCGTGATTATGATTGGCGACAGGGAGCATGATATAATCGGCGCAAACGCAGTGGGGGTGGATTCCATAGGCGTATTGTTCGGCTACGGAAGCCGCGAGGAGCTTGAAGCTGTGCGTGCGACGTATATCGCTGAAAAGGTCGAGGACATCGCAGCAATTTTGCTCGGCGCGTAAATGTTGCGCCGCGCGATAATTTATGCTAAAATAAATCTATGACATTTACAATTTTCACATTAGGGTGCAAGGTTAACGCGGCGGAAAGCGACGCGTTCAAGGATAAATTTACGCGCGGAGGATTTAAGTGGGTGCAGGAGCTTCCGGCGGATGTAGTGGTGGTCAACAGCTGCACTGTGACTGCTGTAGCGGATAAAAAGAGCAGGCAGCTTCTACGTCAGGCGCGGCGCGGTAATCCTGCGGCGGTGATTGTGCTGTGTGGCTGCTATGCCGATACGGCGGCGGAAGCGTTGGGGCTTGCTGATATTGTCGTGGGTGTACGGGATAAGGATAGGCTTTGCGAGATTGTGCAGGAATTTTTACGTGAGCGTTCGGCGGAGATTATCGCAGAGCCTACAGATGTTGCCGATACGCAGCTTTCGCGGCACCGCGCGACTTTGAAGATACAGGACGGCTGCAACTGCTTTTGCAGCTACTGCATAATTCCGCATGTACGCTCGAGCTTCTACAGTATGCCGCTTGATGAGGTCGCGGCGGCCGCGAACAATCTCGCGGCAGAGGGGTACAAGGAGCTTGTTTTTGTCGGAATAAACCTCGCGAAGTATGAGTACGGGCTTGTGAATGCAGCGCGTGCAGCGGCGGATTCTGCCATTTCACGCATTCGCGTAAGCTCACTCGACCCGATGATATTCACGCCCGAATTTTACGAGCTGCTGCACATACAAAAGCTATGCCCTCACCTGCACATATCGCTGCAAAGCGGATGCGACGCTACGCTTGCGCGTATGAATCGGCAATACACATTCTCCGATTACGCGGCAATAGTGCGGCGGCTGCGCGATATACTGCCTGACATCGCGATAACTACTGATGTGATAGTAGGCTTCCCTGGCGAAAGCGAGAGTGAATTCGCTGAAAGCCTAGCGAATGTGCAGTCGATAGGCTTTAGCGACATGCATATTTTCCCATACAGCCGCCGCAAAGGTACGGCCGCCTACGATATGCAGGGGCAGATTCCGCAGTCGGTCAAGCACGAGCGATTGTTGCAGCTGGAAAAGGTAGCAGCGCAAAGCAAAGCTGCATACGCCGCGCGATTTATCGGCACGCGTCAGCCTGTGCTGCTAGAGCAAAAGGCTGATGGAATGTGGCAAGGGTACACGCCGCATTATTTGCGCACGCGCGTAGCGGTAGATGAAAGCTATAACGCAGGCGATATAGTTGAGGTGGAAATCGAAAGCTTTGTGCTGTAAATCAATCGGCGTTGCTGTGTCCGCGCTTATTTCCCGTGAGGTAGTACACGGCAATCTGCGTCCTATGCGCAAGCCCTGTTTTATCCAATATAGCCGTGATGTAGTTTTTTACAGTGCCTACCGAGATGAACAAACTCTCCGCGATTTCATTGTTGGACATGCCCTCCGATATAAGCTTGATTATGTCAAGCTCGCGTTCGGTGAACAGGGAGTTGTCGAACTGCGCCGTAGACTTTTTTATCTCGGTTATCTTGGACAGCACAACTTCGTCGAGTATGCTGCCGCCTTCGTGTACAACCTTCGCCATACGCTTGATTTTATCAGGCGTGTGGTTTTTTAGGAGGTAGCCTTTCGCACCGTTTTTGAGTGCGCCTATGATAAGCTCGTCGTCGTCGAAGGTGGTGAGAATAAGGCACTTTGCAGTCGTGGCTCGGGTTATCTCCTTGGTCGCTGTGATTCCGTCCATTTCGGGCATTTGTATGTCCATAAGCACGATGTCGACGTCGTTGGATTTGCACAGCTCGACTGCTTCTCTGCCATTTTTGGCGCAGCCGATTACGGCGAAGTCAGGGTCAAGCTCGAAGATTATCTTTAGTCCGTCGAGTACGAACGGGCTGTCGTCGGCGATTATTATGCGTATCGGCATGTGTGCCTCCTTTGAATGATGTGTTGTTGTGTATTAGATTGGCAGCAGCATGTTCAGCTCGAATCCATCTGCGCCCGAAACGCTGACGCTGCCGCCTACCTGCGCCAGCCGCTCCTCCATGCCGATTATGCCCATGCCTTTTTGGATTTCGCTTGCGCCGTAGCCGTTGTCGCGAATTTGGCAGCGGATTATTTTAGGGAATACGTGAATCTCGGCTGTGATTTTTGTGCAGCCGCTGTATTTTAGCGAGTTCGTGAGTGCTTCGGCGGTGTTTTCAAGCAGTATGCCCCAGTAGTGCGCAGGGATTTTTGATAAATCTCCGTCTACACGAAGGTCTGTTTCAATGTCGTAGCTTGATGTAAAATTGAGCAACAGCCCTTTAAGCGTGTTCAAGCTAATCTCACCCGCGTCAGGCTTTTCGCGCCGCAGCAGTGCGCGAATTTCGTCCATGCTGCTGCGTTGCACTGTTATCACCTCGTCTATAATCGCAAGCGCACGCTGCGAATCAGCTTCCATCAGCAGCTTCGCGCCCTCAAGCTTAAACACAGAGCCTGTTATCGCGTGTCCGATTTTGTCATGGAGCTTTTGCGACAGCTCCGAAAGTTCGGCAAGCCGCATATTCTCAAATTTAAGCGACGCCTGCGCAAGCTCGCGCGAATGCTTCTTGCTAATTGCAAACAGTGTATTCGACACCTTCTGCTCCTTCTTCGCAATTTTCGCAAGCTGCTCCAACTTCTCATTTATAATTACATATATCAGATAATATATCACCGAAAAAAACAGCACCACCAACACAAACGCAGTCGCAAACTCGCCCCCCGCAAGCGCATAAGCACAAACCGAAAGCATTCCCCATGCAGGTGACAGCCTAAAGAACACAAGCAAATCAAAAGCAAGCGGCACTGCGAAAAACACAGCCGCCGTATCAACTCGTACATACAAAATCGCAATCACAACAGCTTGCACCAAATAAATAATTATCTGGTACTTCTCAAACAAATCGCTAACCAAAAACAAAGCCGCAAGAGTAAGCAGCGCAGCCATAACCATCGAAGAAGCATCGTCGCGCGGCGCATTATTAGTAATTATCACATAAATCATAACGACAGCGTACACACACTTAGTCGCCGAAACAAGCACACGCAAGCTAAACTTATCATCAACGCGCAAACTCTCACCCCCTTTGCATTATACCACATTACGAAACTACAAACAAGAAATCATGCAGGGGCGCGCATTGCGTGTCCGTGGGTTTACGCACATGTGTGCAGTATCCGCGGACGCGCAATGCGCGCCCCTACAATGTTACGCTGTATTACGCGATTTCAATTTGAACCCCGTCAAGGATATAGCTGTTAGCAGCGCGATAAACCCTAGCATTACTGCGGCGTATTCAAGCATAGCGCCGTCTATTCCTGCGGATAAGCGATTTATCGTATGCACAATCCAACGCTGCGGCATAAAGTAGGACAGTCGCTGCATCCACTCAGGCATTATGTCGTAGGGGAAGTAGCTGCCCGAAACCATAGCCGTGATGTTTATCAACATGACTGTTATCGTTGTAACTTGCGCGCGGTTTTTGCAGAAGCTTACCACGGCAAGGTTGATTCCGATTGAAACTAACATGAATCCGAACAGCAGCAATCCTAATTGCCAATATGGTATCATGTCGTCAATCTTGACCACATACTTGAATGAGATAAGCATTAGCGCAACCTGCACTGCGCCTATCATCGCGGCAAGGGCAAGCTTAGCTGTGAAATACGACCACGTTTTAAGCCCTGCAAGCATGAAGCGTTTGTATACCTTTAAATCTTGTTCTTTTAATATAGTGATGATGATGTAGCTGCTGCCCCATATTGCGAACCACGAGAGGAAACCCATTGTTATTAGCAGCTTGTTTCCGACATCTGATGTTTCCGCTTCTACGACCGCCAGGTTTTCGACTGTGATTGCGAATGTTTGCTCGTCTGCGGAGGACATAAGCCGCGTCGTTTCAGTTAGGTCGCCGTCTGTTAGGTTATAGTACAGCTTTAGGCGTTTGGTTATAGATTGCAGCGTGTTTTGTAAGATTGCTTCGCGTTCGTCCGCGCCTGTGGTGTACAGAGTCATTAGCTCTTCGCCGTTTGATAGCCTAGCCTCGATGTCGGCGTGAATGAATATGAAGAAGTTTGTAGTTGTGCCGTTGGCCGCTCTTTCCAAGCGTTCCTGCACATCTATGTCAGGTTTGTGAGTAGTTTTAACAGGTTTTATGGTTGTGTCTTTGTCTATAGCGTCAAATATTAAGTCGGTATACGGATTCTCGCTTTCAAATATGAAAGCGATGTCCATCTCCTTTGAAGGAGTAATCATACCGTAGTTTGTTACAAGCGGCAGGAAGGTTGAAAACACAGGGAAGAACAGCATCGACAGCACCACCATCTTTTGTCGCATTGACAAACGCATTCCGCTCTTCATTATCAATAACATGTTACGCATAATACTTTCCCTCCCTTTTGCTGTAGAACAGCAGCCCTAATGCCGTGCAAGCTACAGTGCCTATTGTGATAATCGCAATCGATGTGCCCAAGAATGCACTCTCGCCTTTCATCGAAAGGTCGACTACCGTGTGCAGTATGTGATATACAGGCGTGAACTCCATTATCCTAAGCAGGTCGTCGGTCGCATACAGGTACGGCTGATAGCATCCGCCTAAGAAGTTGAAAACGAACCCTAGGAAAAACATTACGGTTTGCGCCAACGCTTGATTCTTTAACGCATAGCCTATCATTACACCGAATGTGTACGAGGTAATCGCGAACCCCATTATAACCGCCATAAGCGTAATCCAATTGTTGCCGAAGTCTATGTTGAGCAGCAGCTTCGCGCCTGCCATAACAATTGCGACGGACGCCACGCCGAACGCCATCATGCCGAAAACGCGCGAGAAGAAAATCGTAAACGGATTCGCTCCGGATAGTGCAACGCGAATATTTGCGCGGCGTTTTCTATCCTCGGATATAAGCATTGGTGCGCCTACAGCGACAAACAAGATGTTGTTGACAATCATCGCTACGCCGTAGTATTGCTTTGAGGTCGGCATGGGCTCGGTGTCTAGCTTAATTGTGGTCAGCATTGCCGATGAAATCTGCGGCAGCTCGGTCATTCCGCGTGGGTACGCGTATTGGTAGCCTGCTATGTTTGTGCCTGTTTCGTAGGCTATTTGTTGCAGCACTGCCTCGAAAACGTCCGCGCTCACAGTGAGTGTTTTGCTTTTGATGTAGCTTGTGTCGCCAGAGCCGAAGTTTGCGTAGCCTGCAATTGCTCCGTCGGCAACCATTTCTCTGCCTGCGGCTTCGTCGACTTCAAGCAGCGTTATCTTGTTTGCAAGCAGCTCCTCTTTTATCGAAGGCAACGCTTGCATGAGCGGATTGTCTTGGTTTATTGTGTAGCCGACTGAAAACGGATTCAACTCGAAATCTTTATCCATTATCTTCGAGAACGCGTTGCCTAATATGAAAATCATCACAAGCGGAAACACCAGTGTGATAATCATGTCGGTTTTGTCGCGCAGCTTTCTCTTTATGTCGCTTAGCGCGACTGCGAAAAAGGTCGTCATATGCTGTCCTCCGAATCGCGCAGGGATTTTCCTGTTAGACTTAGGAATACTTGCTCAAGCGATGTTTTGTCAGGGTCACCCGAAACTAAGGCGCATAGCTCGGCTTTTGTGCCCAGTGCGATAAGGTTGCCGCCTTCCATTATGCCTATGCGGCTGCACAGTGCTTCAACTTCCTCCATGTAGTGGCTGGTGTATATTACGGTTGCGCCTTGCTTGTTTAGCGTGCGAATGCTGTTTAGTATGTGGTTGCGGGATTGTGGGTCTATGCCGACTGTCGGCTCGTCGAAGATTAGCAGCTCCGGCTCGTGCGCGATTGAGCAGGCTATGTTTAAGCGTCGTTTCATGCCGCCGGAAAATGTCTTGGGGAATTTATTTCTGTATTCGGTAAGCCCTGTGAAGTCTAGGGATTTGTCGACTGCTTGCTTTAGCTGTGCGCCCTTTAGCCCGTACAGGCTTGCGAATAGGTCTAGGTTTTCCCATGCCTTTAAGTCGTCGTGCAACGCAAGCTCCTGCGGCACTAAGCCTATGCGCCGCTTGAATTTCGATTGCTCTGTTGCGGAGTTGTAGCCGAATACGCTTATGCCGCCTTCGGTTATCGGCACAAGTCCGCACACCATGTTGATTGTGGTACTTTTGCCTGCGCCGTTGGGGCCAAGCAAGCCGAATATCTCGCCTTTGTTTATGTTTAACGTCAATCCGTTGACTACGACCTTTTGTCCGTATTTTTTTGTGGTTTTATTGAATCTTACTACTGCTTCCATATGTGCCTCCTGTTTAGTTGGTGTCTTTAGTATACCCTTAATTTGTGGCGGCAACAAGTGAATGAAGTAATGTGTATAGGGTGACAAAAGTCACGGAAATTTTGTGCTATAATTAAACTCACGATATGGTTGATTTTTTCTCAACATATTTGATATGGAAACTATATATTAATTCATTTATAATTAACTACAGAAGCTTCTAAAAAATAAACAAGGAGCAATTATTATGAAGATTAACATTGGTGAAAATTTGAAAAGGCTAAGGTTAAGCAAAGACCTTACACAAGAGCAGCTTGCGGAGGTCTTAGGTGTATCGCCGCAAGCCATTAGCCGTTGGGAGAATAATTCCGCATATCCTGACATTACTATGCTTCCGGGTATTGCTGTTTTCTACGAAACAACAATAGACAACATTATCGGCATGGACGAAATACGCAAGACGGAGAACATCAACAAAATCCACAACGATGTGCATATTTTAATGCACGAAAACAAAATTGATGAAACTATAAATATGCTAAAAGAAGCTTCAAAGCTATATCCGAACAGTTTTTTGGGCGACCTTGCTTCAACATTGGCCGTAAAAGGAACTCAAAATAATGATGCCGATATAATGGAGGAGGCCGTAGCATTGTTTGAACGTCGGTGTAATTCCGGTAATATCAGCATGAAAGCGAAAAGTACCGTAACAGTTAATATGGTTTTCCTAAACTTAAAATTAGGCAAGATTGATAAAGCAAACGAATTGATAAAATCTCTGCCGCATATTTGGGAGAGCAGAGAGATTTTAATGCCGGAAGTTTATGATGGCGACGAATATACAGAGGAACTTAAAAAGTCAATTATCAAGGCATTGGTTTTCTTGTATGGAAAAATCAAGAGTTGCTCAAATCGTAATTATGGGGAAATTCCTAGCTATTTTCAACTTGGGGTTGATTTTGAGGCGAAGTATGGCGTTGACGAAATGCTTGGGATTATAAAAGATTTTTTGAAATAAAAACGGCTGCGGAATGAGCCGTAGCCGTTTTGGTTTATTGCCGCTGAGTTATGTGCCAGCGGCAAGCTGCAATTATGGAGAGGCAGGCGGCGATGAATGAAATTGCCGCTTGCTTTAGTAGAAGCATTTTGCCGTCGACGTCGCGCAGAGGCGGCGCCATGCTGAAAAATTCTTTTAGGCTGTTGCTTGCGTTGGTGATGAGTGACTGCCAGAATGTTAGGTCGCTCCATCTTGTTGGTATTGCCCATGCAGGTAGTGCGTCTAGCATACGCGGCAGCATTAGTGCAATTGCGATGATTATTGCGAATAGTGCTAGCTTGTGCGCTAATGTGAAGCGTTTTTTGAGGAAGCCTATTATTAGGGCTATGGCGTATGTTGATAAGATGATTATAGGGAGGTATGCCATGAATTGAGCTAGGAATGTAGGTGTGTCGCCTAGCATGATTGAGTTGGGTTTGCCTAGGCCTGACGCGGCGGCGTATTTTTCGGCGTCGCTGATTGTTGCGTTTGGTGAGCCGCCTGATAGTTCGACTACGTTCCAGTTTTGGGAGGTGTCTTCGTCTTTATAGGAGAGTAGGGCTAATGCGCGCTTGTCGTCGAATACGCCGCGGATTGTTCGCTCGGATTCGCCTACCTCTACGGTGTAGCCTACTGCGTCGGCGTTGCCCCATAGCTGCTGCGCTAATTCGGACGATATTGCGCAGCCTAGGTTGTCGGTTACGCTTGGGGCTGTGCCGTAGATGAATTTTGCAGGGAATACAAGCGCGGATTCGCCGCTGTATGCGATGTAGTCTGCTTTGACGGAGGAATGTTCGCTTGTGAATGTGGCGTTGTCCTCGCGCCAGAATGTTGGCCAGAAGGGGCGTTCGTTGCTGCGCTCGATTGAGTAAAGCCGTGCGTTGTATGCCGCTTGTCCGCTGATTGGTTTGTTGTAGCGCATGGAGATTGGGGAATGGAAGTCGCTTACAGCGCGGGCGTTGTTGAAGCTGAATATCAGCAGTATGCAGAGCAAACACCATAGGACTGCATCAATTATAAATGTTGGAAGTTTTTTTGCAGTCGTCATTTTTTCACCCGAACTCTGTCGCCGGCCTCCACTGCTTTGTTGGTGCTTTTGATTATGTTGCTGTCGCGGCCTATTGGACCTGTTACAGCGGCATAGTCGTCGTCGGACGCGTCTAGTGTGACAGGTATTTCAACTACTGTGTTTTCCGTGCCTAGGACTGTGTTCTTTTGTTCGACTGCAAGCAGGTAATAGCCGGAGCTGTTTGAGTGCAGGGCTGCGATTGGTACGCATGTGTCGTAGGTGCTGCGGCTTTGTACGACTTTTACGTCTACCGATTGCCCGCGTGTCCAATCGCCTTCGGGCAGTGCGACCGTGACTGCGACTTTGTTGTTGTCGTTAGGTGATGAGATTGCGGAGATAGTGCCTGTTACGGTGGGGTTGTAGTACATTGAGCCGCGGTTTGTGGATATGTCGCACGCGTCGCCTACAGTTAGTTTTTCTGCGTCGGTTTTGCTTAGCAGTAGGGTGGCTTCAAAGCCTTTTGTGCTGTCGACGTAGGAAGCTACAGGGTCTTTCGTTGTTACGCCGCCTCTTGGCATGGCGGAGGCTATGTCGCCGCCGATGTCTGAATGGAGTGTGCAGTCGTTGTCAAGAAGCTTTTGCAGTTTGTCGACTATGGATTGCTGTTTGTCGATGTCTAGCTTTAGGGAGGTTGCGCTTATGTTGTTTTGTTCGACTGTGTCGGCTGTTTGTTTGGCGTTTTTGGTGTAGTCTTGTTCGGCTTTTGTGAGGGAGGATTTGTTATCTTGGATTCTGCGCTCGGCGTTTAGGCGATTGTCCTCGGCTTTGGATTGCGCGGATTCGAGAGATGATTTCGCGCGGTCGATTTCGGATTGTATGGATTCTTTGGATTGCTTGATGTTTTTTTCGTAGTCTTGCTCGGCTTTGGTTAGGGAGGTTTGTGCGTCCTCGATTCTGCGCTCGGCGTTTAGGAGGTTGTCGTCGGCTTTGGTTTTGGCAGATTCGTAGGCGGTTTGCGCTTTTTCTATGTCGTCCTTCACTGTTTTGGAGGCTTGTTGTAGGCTTTTGTCAAAGTCCTGCTGCGCTTTGGTTAGGGAGGTTTGTGCGTCTTCTACCCTTCGTTTGGCATTTAGCATAGTGTCGTTTGCTTTGGTTTGCGCGGCAGTGTAGGCGGTTTGCGCTTTTTCGATTTCGTTTTGTAGGTTGTCGTGTGATTGTTGCCTGCTTTTGTTGTAGGATTGCTCGGCTTGGATTAGGGATGCTTCCGCGTCCTCAATTCTGCGCCTTGCGTTTAGTAGGGTGTCGTTTGCTTTGGATTGGGCGGAAGTTAGTGAGGTGTAGGCGCGTTCGGTTTCGCTTTTTGCAGAGGTGTAGGCTTGCTCGGCGGCGGCTTTTTCGTCCTCGGGGGCGGATAGGTATTCGTTGTATTTTGCGGATTCGTTGATTTGCGCGGTGGATAGGGCGTTGTATGCAGAGGCTATGTCGGCGTCGCATTGGGATTTTGCGATGGCGTAGTCGTCGGTCGCGCGTTGCAAGGTGCGGCGGGCGTTTTCTAGGGAGTACGTGTCGACTGCTTCGGCTTGTTTGGCGCTAGCTTCGTTTAGGTCGGATAATGCGGCGGCTATGTCGGCGTCACATTGTGCTTTGGTTGCCGCGTAGTCATCGTTGGCGCGTTCTAGGGTGCGGCGGGCGTTTTCGACTGATGAGGCGTCGACCTCGGTTTGTTTGTTTAGTGCGGTGGTGAGGGCTTCTTGTGCGGCGGCTAAGTCGATGGCGTTTTGTGCTTTTACCGCTTTGTAGTCGCTTTGTGCGCGTTCTAGGGTGCGGCGGGCGTTTTCGATTGATGAAGCGTCGGCTTCAATTTGCTTTTCTAGTGCGGTGTTTAGGGTTTTTTGTGCAGCGGCTAAGTCGGATTTATTTTGCTCCACTGCGGAATTGTAGTCGCTTTGCGCACGTTCTACGCTGCGCTGTGCGGATTCAAGCGAGGACGCGTCGGTGTTTTCCGCACGTTCGAGTTTTTCGAGGTCGAGCAGCAGCTTGTCGAGGTTCGCAGTTTCGCGTATCAGCTTATCCTCCACCTCCGCTTTGTCAAACTGCGCGAGTGCGTCGCCGATCGCGACGCTTTGCCCTGTACCTACGAGCATATCCGTTACGGTAAGCCCCTCGGGCATTGTGACGTCTAGCGTATCCTTCGCCGATACTGTAGCTTTGTCCGAGATTGCTTCGGTGATTTCCGCGCGAGTCGGATTGGACAGCTCCACCTTCGCTAAGGTAGCTCCGCTTGTGCCGCGTGCAACAAGCGTCAAAACCAGAAGTGCGGCCAAAAACTTCACGATATTGCCGGCGGCGCGTTGCTGCCCTAAGTCCGCGAATCGCGGAAGCTGCGGCAATCGCGAGAGCAGTCCGCCGACGCGTGCAAGCTTTTGCGGCTTAATCGGCTGCAACTCTGTTTCAGTCGCGACTTCGGACAGCTCCGCGTCCGTTTCATTTGAAATTTGTATTGTGCGTAACTTGTTTTCCATAAATTTACTCCTTGATACCCACGGATTGTATGCCCAACTCGAGATATTTTTGACCGAACAAGAATATGAGTGCGGCAGGCATAAGCATTATCAGCGACGCCGCCATCGCAAGCCCAAGCTTCTCCGTTGCAATCTGCGGCAGATACAGCGACAGTGGCCACAGTGACGGACTTTTCAAAAAGGTCATAGGCTGCTCAATTGCGCTCCAACACTCGAGGAATCCCAAAACCAACGCCGATAATATTCCCGGTACACCCAACGGAAGACCAATGCTGAAAAATGTGCGGAAATGCCCCGCCCCATCGATAGCCGCCGCCTCAAGCAATGCCCTAGGCACAGCGTCAAAGCTTTTCACCATGATAAACACAGGGAAAGCCGAAAACGCGAACGGCAGTATCACTGCCCACAAAGTGTCCATCAAGCCCAAGCTGTCGATTACGAGATAGTTCGGCACCATCGTAACCTGAAACGGCATAAGCATTAACGCGATGTACAGCGTCATAAGCAGCTTGCGTCCGCGAAAGCGCAGGCGGCTTAACGCCCACGCGGCAGGTGCACCGACGATGAGCTGCCCGAATATGGAAGGCAGTACCAGCTTGAAGGTGTTCCAAAACATCGCGAAGAATTGCGGCGTGTCAAGCAACAGCTCGATTATTGGCTCGAACGTAGGCCATGAAGGCAGCAGCGGCCATGAGGCGTAGCCCTCCGCACCTTTGAGTACAGGGCCTATTGTTGCGGACAATTCCTCGACCGACATCAAGCTTCCGATTACCATAAACCATATCACCCACCACACCAATAATGCGGCGGCGGTGAGGATTATTAGGGGAGGGATAATGCCTTTGGGGCGGTTGATTGTGTGTTTTGCCATCAGTCGACCTCGTGGAAAAATCGTTGTATTATCAATATGAAGATGAGCAGCACTGCGCAAAGCAGCGTCGCTGCCGCGCATAGGCGGCTTATGTCTAGGTTTTGAAACCAGTTGTTGAATAGGTGCTGCAATAAGTAGATGGAATCATGCGGGTATGCCCCTGCGACTAGGTATGCTTCGCGGAATACCTTGAAGCTGTTTAGCAGCGAGAGTATTGATACAAGTCCGACTGTGGGTAATAGGCTTGGGAATGTGATGTGGCGGAAGCTTTGCCACGTGCTTGCGCCGTCTACTTGCGCAGCTTCGTATAGGCTTTCGGAGATTCCGTCTAATCCTGCAAGCCACAGTATCATGTTGTAGCCGCAGTTCTTCCACAAATATGTGAACACCAATACCCAAAATGCAGCCGATGAACCCATGAAGTCGATAGGCTCTGCGCCGAATGATGTAAGTGCGGCATTGGTAAGTCCGCGCTGGTCGAACAGCACCTGCCACAGCAGCACTATGCTTGCGACAGGAATCGCCATCGGGAGCAAATAGGTTGTCTTAAACGCCTTGCCCATAGGGCGCACGGCGCGGATTAGCAGCGCAATCGCAAGGCTTGCAAGCAGCAGAATTGGTATGCACACCGCGACAAACTTCACGGTATTCGCAGCAGCCAATTGAAACGCACCATTGTCAAATACCGACGCGTAGCCTTCAAGTCCGATAAAGTTTTTGCCGCGTGCGTCAAAGAATCCGCGCCGCACAGTATCTATAAACGGCACTAGGAAGAAAATGGATATGCCGATTAGGCTTGGAGCTAAGAAGGCAAGGGCGGCTAAGCCCTCGCCCCTCATAGCAATGTGCGGCTTCTTACCTTCTTTCCGCGAGATAATTCTTAACATTTTGTTCAATGGCTTTCACTGCCCCTTCGATATCTAGTTCGCCTTTGCAGCATTTTTCTATGCTGCTCCACATCATGTCGGCGAGGATTGCGTCGCTTGCATAGGGAGTTTGCAGCTTTGCGATAAATGCATCGGCATCTAGGCTGAATGTGCCGAGGTCGTTTTCGGTCAGGCGTTGATTTATGCTGTCGACTTGCGCTTTTGTGCCGGAGCGTGTAACGGATAGTCCTGTGCCGTAGTTAAACTGCTGAACGTCGACGGACAGCATTGTTTGCATAAACTTTGCCGCGAAATCCTTCACCTTTGTGTCGGCTGATATTGCGGCAACGGTCGAGGGCTGCCATACGTCGGTTTTTAGTCCGGGGAACGGCTTTAGTTCAGAGCCTGCGCGTTCCATCATCATTTGCATAAGCTGTAGGCTTCCTGCCGTGAATGCCGCGTAGTTTGCTTGCTGTGATGTGTAACTTATCAGTGAGGTTGTAAGTTGAATCGGTGAACCGCCGTCGCTTGCGAATGCGGTCATTCCGAATATGCCGTCGCCTTTTTCTTCGCTTAGCTTATATTTGTCGTTGATTGCTTTTAATGCGGTTAGGTAGTTGCTCAGCGCGTCGGAATTGAGTTGATTGTCAGCGACTATCGCAGGTGCGCTTGCAGGCCACATTACGTCGTTTAACTCTTTTAGGTCGGTGAAGTTTAATGTGGAGCGTTCGCTTTCCGGAACGGCGGAGAATGCGCCGGGTGCGCCCATTCCTGCGGCTTGGTGGTTGCCTTCTACTACGAGTTTTACTATGTCGTCGAGTGTTTGTGCTTTGGAGAGTGCGTCGGCGTCGGACATTAGCGCGGGTGTTATAAATTGCGTGGGCAGGCAGTAGAGCTTGCCGTCGTTGTTGTAAGGCGCAAGCAGGTTTTCGTATATGTCGCTTGTGTCTATAAGGCCGCCTAGTTCAAGCAGCATACCTTTGCTTACGTAGCTTGCTTCGGGGCTTCCGTCTAGGATTATGATGTCCGGGCCGTTGCCGTTTAGCAGCTGTGTGTTGAGCGTTTTGATGGCGTCGGAAGCGGACGCGTTGTTATTCTCCGATAGTGCGACTTCGTAGGTGATGTACGCGTCGGGATTTTTCTTGCGTGTTTCAGCTATCGCGGCACGCACGAATGAGTTGTCCTGGAGCGACCATATCGCAAGCGTCTTATTCGGGTCGATTGCTGCATTTGCGTCCCACGCGTATTTGTATAGATTGCTCGCGACACCCATGCCGCCCATGTTTACGATAAAGCTGCCGTCGTCTAGTGCGAATACGGAGCTTACGCTACTGCGCGGCGCGCCGATTGAATACGCGGTGCTTTCTAGGACGGTGCTTACTCTTCCGTTTGCATCGGCGGATAATAGGCTTCCGTTGTATGCGGCGTAGAGTGTGCCGTCTTCGCCTATAGCTAGCGTGTTGCCGCCCACGCCCATGTTTACGTTCATTATTGTTCTAACTCCGGAGCTTTGCGCCTGCCATAAGCTTATCTCGGGTTTGTCCGAGGGCTTGCCGTTGCTTAAATTGTACGCAGTGACTTTTCCGTCGTAGTCCATTACGTAAACGCTGCTGTCGTCTGATGTTGCGGCGGTTGCACTTTCAATTGGAATTTCCGCGACTATTTGTCCTGTTGATGTGTCGTAGATTGCTGTTTTTGATTGCATATCTGACATCATGCTGTTTTTCACTTTTGTTTGTTCGCCTTGTTCATCATCGGTGGCTTCCTCGCTTTGCGATTCGCTCACGTCCACTTTCTGCTCTTCGCCTTGGGGAGGTTGCCCAAAATCGATTATACTGTAGCTAAGCAGAAGCTTGTTGTTGCTTAAAGCTTGCAACAGTGATATATTCACGAACTGCCCTGCCGACGTCGCTTTATTTACTTCGTCTACAGGGAAGGTAGTTGCGTCGCCGTTAGGCGCAACATTCATCAGCTCCTCCTCCGAATATACAAGCAAGTTGCCATTTTCAAGCAGCGTCGCATTGCGTATATTCATGTAGCGTTCGGAATTTGCGCCGGGGCCTTGGGATTCGCTCCAGCTTTTGCCGCCGTCGGTGCTTTTGTATTGCGTTACAAGACCTTGGCTGTAGCAGATAATCGAGCCGTCTTCTGCAAGGAAGCTCATAAGCTGCCCGCCTGCATTAGGGGTGACATTTGTTTCCATGTATCTCCCCTCGCCTGCGACATTTTGTTTGCCGCCCGATTCCTTATCGCTGCCGCTATCTTTATCGGCAGTGGTATCTTTGCTGCACGCCGATAGCAGCAGCATACACCCGATAAGCAGCAGTGCTAAACTGTTTTTCAATAACTTCATAATTCCTCCTTGTTTTGTTTGCGTTGTGTGTTTATTATAAAAGACGAACCTTAAATTAACCTTAAATAAAAAAACAACCCTCAAGCTATTCAAGAGTTGTTTGCGATAATTATTATTTGTTGAGAGTGAATGTAAAGGTTGTGCTTTGCCCCACTGTGCTTGACGCGTAGATTTTACCGCCCATGTTGTCGATGATTGCTTTTGCGATGGATAGCCCTAAGCCGTAGCTGCCGTCGTGCGCACGCGATTGGTCGACGCGATAGAATCTGTCGAAAAGCCGCGACAGATGTTCCTTCGAGATACCCTCGCCTGTGTTGCGAATGGTGAATACCGCTTGATGCTTCGTCTGGTTGAGCGTAATGTCGATGCTTCCTTTATCATCGGAATATTTTATCGCGTTGTCAAAGAGAATCTTTATCACCTGCGCAAGCTTATCGCTTTCGCCGTTTATGATTATGTCAGGCTCAATGCGCTGCGTTAGCGTCAAGCCCTTTTCATACGCCACAGCTTCCATGCACAGCACGGCGTCGCGCACCGTATCGCTTAAATTAAACGGCATATTCTGTGAATCCGCTTCGGCGTTATCCGTTTTCGCAAGATATAGTAGGTCTCCTACAAGCTTACCCATGCGCTCTGTTTCCGCCTTGATGTAGTCCACCCACTTAACTTGACTCTCGATTGTGTCGTGCTTGTTCGCGAACAGCGCGTCGGTATTAGTGTCAATCGAGGCTATCGGCGTTTTAAGCTCATGCGACGCGTCGGCGATAAACTGCCGCTGCTTCACATACGCAACCTCCACAGGCGCAACAGCCCTCCGCGCAAAAAACACGCTTATGCCCAATATCACAAACAGCATAGCAAAGCCAATCACGCCGAACGCAAGCAGCAGCTGCGTAAGCAAGCTCTGCGATTCCGTCACGTCCAAAAACGAAATAATCTTGCTGCCGTCCAAGTATGTGATTGAGTAGAAAATAGTTTCATCGGCTTGAGTTTCTTCTATTGCGATGTCGCCTGCGCTTATCGATTGGAACATCCATCGCTTTCCGCCCAGCGATATGTTGCCTGTGTCTTTTTTTGCTGCCAGCGCAAGTGCGGCGGCGTTCTCGTACATATCATCGGGTATGTCGACCAAGGAGTACTTGTCGACAATTTTGCCTGCCTTGTCAAGCGTCACATCAAACGACAGCGTGTAATCGTCAGGCATAAACCGAAGGCTCACGTATGAGTCATTTATTACGCCATGCCTTATATTCTGCGTTTCAGTGGAAACCTTGCTCAGCTTGCGCAGGTTCTCGTTTTGTATATTCGTGTATGTCGTTGCGTAAATCACGGCGAAGGCGATAATCATCATAACCGAAATGATTGCCATGTTGAGCAGTATAAATCTGTTTCGCAGCTTCTTAAACATATTCATTCCTCTGATGTTTTAAGCAGATAGCCAACGCCGCGCACTGTTTGTATCACGGTCGCAGACTTTAGCGACAGCAGCTTTTTGCGCAGGAAGGAGATGTACACCTCGACGTTGTTGTCCTCCGCGTCACCGTCGAAGCCCCATAGCTTTTCGATTATGGCGTTTTTGGATATGATGATTCCTTTTGCGCGTATTAGCAGCTCCAGCAGTTGGCTTTCTTTTAAGGTTAGCTTGAAGGATTTTTTGCCGCTGTATAGGTCGAGCGTGTTCGGGTTAAGCTCGATGTCGCCGAAAGACAGTATGCCGTCTGCGGAATAGCCGGCGTTTCGCCGCGATAATGCTCGCAGGCGTGCAAGCAATTCTTCTGATTTAAATGGCTTGGGAAGATAGTCGTCCGCGCCGCTGTCCAGGCCGCGCACCTTGTCATCGGTTTCGCCTTTGGCAGTCAGCAGTATCACAGGCGCGGCTATGCCTTCCCTTCGCACTGCTTTCAGCACGTCAAGCCCGTTGATTTTTGGCAGCATAATGTCAAGCACGATGATGTCGTAAATCGCAGAAAGTGCGCAGTCTAAACCATACTCGCCGTCGTTTGCAATATCGACAGTGTAGTTATTCTTGCGCAGCACCTGCGCCACTGCTTCAGCCATATATTTTTCATCTTCAACCAAAAGTATTCGCATTTCTCACCTACAATTCGTGCCTTTCCAAATCGGCAAAAAAATCCCCAACGGATACTTGATACAATTCAGCCAAGGCAAGCAGCACGCTTATGCGAATACTATACTTCCCAAGCTCCATTTCCGAAATAATTTTTTGGTGAATATCCAGCCCTTGCAACTGTAATTTAGCTGCGACTCTTTCTTGCGACAGTCCGACCTTTTGCCTATGTTTTCTCAAGTTATGTCCTATAGGGACATCTTGTTTTAATTTATTCTCCAATAGTTGCGCCTCCGCAATTGAGCACATACACTCCAACAACAAAACATAGGGGTGGAAATGCGAAACAGTTTACACCAGAACTCAACGAGGCATATATTATCCGCCCTGCTATTCGTATCTTTCCAAATCGGCAAAAAAATCCCCAACGGATACTTGATACAGTTCAGCCAAAGCAAGAAGTACGCTTATGCGAATATTATACCTCCCAAGCTCCATTTGCGATATGATTTCGCGAATAATGTCCAATCCCATAGTCTGCAATTTGGCAGCAACTGTTTCTTGCGACATACCTGCTTTGTTTCTATATTTTTTAAGATTTGCACCAATTGATACATCTTGTTTTAGTCGATAAGCCATTATATCACATCTTTTCTGTAATGTATAGATTCCCCTTGATTATCTCATATTTTTGTGTTACTATCGGAATATATAGGTTACAAAAATAAGGGGGTGAAAATGTGAAACAGTTTACAGTAGAGCTAGACGAAATGGTTTGCAAATGGCTAGAACACATCTCGGACGTAACAGGCGAATCCATCGAAAGAATCATCGCCAATGGGATATATCACCAAGTTGAAACGCTGGAAGATAGTGTTTTTAAAGTTTTTACTTACAATGAATAAAAACAAACGACCATTTGCAAAAATGCTTGTATTTTATACGTTAATATGTTATAATATCTATTATTAACTAAAATAGGGAGTGTTTAATATTTTAGATACACTGAAAGAAATTAGGCAGCAGGCAGAACAGCGGCTGCATGATATAACTGATAAGGCGACGCTGGAGCAAGTGCGCCTTGCGTTCCTTGGAAAAAAGGGGCAGCTTACCGATTTGTTGAAGCAGATGGGTAGTGTTGCGGCAGAGCAACGTCCTGCGATTGGCAGCGCGGTTAATGAAGTGCGCTCTTTTATCGAGGGTAAGATCAAGGACCTGGAGCAGCATTTGGGCGAGCGTGAACTTAACACAAAGCTGCAAAGCGAGAAGATTGACGTAACTATGCCTGTTAAGCGCGAAAATATCGGCAAGGTTCACCCGATGATTGCTACGATGAATGAGGCGATTAGTATATTCCGCGACATGGGCTTCACCGTGGTGCAAGGCCCTGAGATTGAAACGGACTACTTCAACTTCGAGGCACTCAATGTGCCAAAGAATCACCCGGCGCGCGATATGCAGGACACATTCTACATCACCGAGAATGTGCTGCTGCGCACGCAGACATCGAGTATGCAGATTCGCCACATGAAGGAGCATACACTGCCGCTTAAGATTGTAGCCCCAGGCAGAACTTATCGCGACGAACAAATCGACGCGACCCACGGCGCGATTTTCAATCAAATGGAATGCTTGCTCGTGGACAAGGGTATAACGCTTGGCGACCTAAAGGGTACGCTTGATATATTCTGTAAGCGAATGTTCGGCGAAAAGACAAAGACGCGCTTCCGCCCGAGCTTCTTCCCCTTCACCGAACCGTCGGCAGAGGTTGACATCACCTGCCACGCCTGCGGCGGAAAAGGCTGCCGCATATGCAAAGGCGAGGGCTTTATCGAGCTTTTAGGCAGCGGAATGGTACACCCGAATGTGCTGCGCGAATGCGACATTGACCCCGAGGTGTACAGCGGCTTCGCCTTCGGCGTAGGCTTAGAGCGCATTACGATGTGCCGCTACTTCATTGACGACCTGCGCTTATTCTACGAAAACGACCTGCGTTTCCTCAAACAGTTTTAAGGAGTATAGATGAAACTACCATTAAATTTTATAGCTGATTATGTTGATATAGATGGAATCAAGCCTAGTGAGCTGCTGCATGAGATGACTATGAGCGGCACACAGGTTTCGGGCTACACCTGCCTTGCCGAGATGATTTCCAATGTGTACACGGGAAAGATTCTGGAAGTAACCAAGCACCCGCAGGCGGATAAGCTCAATATTTGCAAATGCGTTTGCCGCGGCAAAGATGTGCAGATTGTGACGGGCGCAGACAATGTACGCGACGGCGACATTGTGCCGATTGCGCTCGACGGCGCGAAGCTGCCTACGAAAACGATTAAAGCAGGAAAGCTGCGCGGCGAAGTATCGGACGGTATGCTCTGCTCCGAAGACGAATTGTTCCCTGACAGAGAACGCGCCGACGGCATTATGATTCTGCCAAAGGATACTCCGCTTGACGTGGATATACGCGACCACTTTAATATGTGGGACAGCGTGATTGAGTTTGATATTATGCCGAACCGCAGTGATTGCTTGAGCGTACGAGGAATCGCGCGCGAGCTTGCCGCGACTTATAAGCGCGAGTTTAAGCAGCTGCCGAATAAATACACTACGATTGACGAAAACATTGACGGAAAGATTACGGTTGAAATACAGAATTATGATTTGTGTCCGCGCTACACTGCGCGAATGGTGCGCAACGTGAAAATCGCTCCGTCGCCGCAATGGATGCAGCAGCGGCTAAAGGACAGCGGCATTAAGGCAATCAACAACATAGTTGACATCACCAACTATGTTATGTTGGAGTATGGGCAGCCGCTGCATGCGTTCGACCTGCGCTTTGTGGATAAGGGAATCGTTGTGCGCAACGCTAGCGAGAACGAAGAGATTGTTGCGCTCGACGGTGAGAAGTACACCCTTAACCCGAACATGCTTGTTATCGCTGACAAAAGCAAGCCGCTGGCAATCGCCGGAGTTATGGGCGGTGAGTTCAGCGGAATCAAGGACGACACGACGGATATTTTGTTCGAGAGCGCGAACTTCAACTACGCGAACATTCGCGTTACATCGAAAAAGCTAGGCTTGCGCAGCGAATCCTCCGCACGCTTTGAAAAGGGCGTGGATATATACAGCACGACTAAAGCATTAGACAGAGTGTGCAGCTTAATCTGCGAGCTTGGCATAGGCGAGGTTCTGGCAGGCGAAATCGACAACTGCAAGGGCTTGCCTGAAAATACAAAAATCCCGTTCGAGTATGAACGCGTAAACGCATTGCTTGGCACAAACCTTAGCAAAGATGAAATGGCAGAGATACTTGCGCGAATAGAAGTGCAATTGCAGGACAACAATTTAGTAGTACCCACGCACCGCGGCGACCTCACAGGCATACACGACATCGCCGAAGAAATCGCACGTTTCCACGGCTACGACAACATCGCAAGCACATTGCCCAGCGGCGTACTCGCAAAGGTGGACTACCCAATCGAGTACACAGTGCGCGACATAAGCCGCCGCGTATTCTCTGCGCTTGGCATGAATGAGATTGTAACCTACTCATGGTTCACGCCTAAAGCGTTGGACACCATCGGCGTACCCGAGGATTCACCCTTGCGCGACACAATCATGCTGATAAATCCGCAGGGTGAGGAATCCAGCGCGATGCGCACAACTGCATTGCCGCACATGCTAACTGTGTTGTCGCACAACTACAGCGTGCAAAACGAAAACGCGTCGCTGTACGAGCTTGCCACAACCTACCACAAAGGCAGCGGCGGCAAGGTTGACGGCTACATCGAGCGCGGCAGCATTATAATAGGAAGATACGGCGAGGACGCGGACTTTTTCGCGGTGAAGCTTGCGCTTGAGGAGCTGCTGTCTGCGCTAGGCATACCGAAGTATGACATCGAGCCGCTCACCGACAATGCCGCATATCACAGCGGTCAAGCCGCACTGGTGTCAGTGCGCAAAAAGCCGCTGGCAAAGCTCGGCACACTGCACCCAACTGTCGCGGCACGCTATCGCCTACCCAAAACAGTTGTCGCCGAGATAGACTTCCAACTGTTGGTCGAGTGCTACAAAGCCGACAAAAAGTTTGAGCCGATTGCACGCTTCCCCAAAGCAACACGCGACTTCGCAGTCGTAGTAAGCAAAGACGTAACCGCCGCGCAAATCGAGAATATAATACAGAAGCAAAAGAGCGACATAATCGAAAGCTACCGCTTATTCGACGTCTACGAAGGCAAGCAGTTAGGCGACAACGTAAAATCCATCGCCTACACAATAACCTTCCGCGACAAAACCAAAACTCTGAACGACGCAGACATCAACGCTGTTATGCAATCAATCATAAGCGGACTGGAAAAGCAACTTAACGCAAAACTAAGAAGTTAAACAATAGAGGTGGATTTAATGGACGAAACGATGAGCTTCGTTGTGGAAGATAATTCCTGCAACGAGAGCAAGCATGTGCTGCTGACAGTTTACGCCGCGCTTAAAGAGAAGGGGTACAACCCCATCTCCCAAATCGTGGGGTATATAATGTCGGGCGACCCTACCTACATTACGAGCCACAACGGCGCACGCTCACTCATTCGCAAGCTTGAGCGCGACGAGCTGCTGGAAGAGCTTGTGCGAGATTATTTGAAAAATAACTCCTAGGGCTTGCCATGCAAACTAATATATTGGGCAGGAGCGGAATCCGCGTGTCCGAGCTGTGCTACGGCACGCTGACGATTGGGCCGCTGCAAAAACAGCTGCCGCTTGAGGAAGGCGCGGGCTTGCTTCGCTATGCTTATGAGCGCGGCGTTACATTTTTTGATACGGCGCAGCTTTATCAGACATACGCATATTTGCGCGAGAGCTTGGGCAGCTTGCCTTATGTTGTTGCGACGAAAACTTATGCGTACGAGGACAGCATGGCGCGTGAGGCTGTCGAGGAAGCGCGGCGTGAGTTAAACCGCGACTACATCGACATCTTCCTGCTGCATGAGCAAGAGAGTGTGCATACGCTGGCAGGACATGCCCCTGCACTCCATCGCCTTTGTGAGTACAAGGTCGCAGGCGTAATCTCCGCCGTAGGAGTATCGACCCACCACATCGCGTGCTTATACGCCGCCGCGGACATGGACGAAATCGACATAATCCACCCCATAATAAATCGACGCGGCATAGGCATAGCCGACGGCACTGCCGCACAAATGCAAGCCGCAATCGCCTACGCAGTTGCAAAAGGCAAAGGCATCTACGGCATGAAGGTATTAGGCGGCGGACATCTGCTGTCCGACTACAACGCAGCAATAGCTTTCGCGAAAAGCCTGAACCTGCCCTCGATTGCCATAGGCATGAGCAGCCACTCCGAAATCGACACAAACATCAGCGTCCTAAGCGGCAGCACAACCAACGCAAACAAGCTAGCAAGCAAAAGCCTTCACATAGAAGAATACTGCACAGGATGCGGCAATTGCGCCGCCCACTGCCGACAAAAAGCACTTGCACTCACCAACGGACAAATGAACATAGACATGACAAAGTGTATGCTGTGCAGCTACTGCGCCCCGCACTGCCCCATGTTCGCCATAAAAATATATTAATAAGGAAGGGATTCGCGTGAAAAAAGCTGTCAACATCGTCGTCTTTATGATGGCCGCAACCTTAGTTGCAAAGCTTACTGCGCTATTGCGCGAGCGGCTTATTGCACAGGGCTACGGCTTGTCCGACCAGCTCAAGGCTTTCTTTTACGCTAATTCTATCCCCACACGCTTTTTCGAGCTTGCACTCGGCGCGGCCGTGCTGTCCACCTTCATTCCGATTTTCACAGGCATACTGCAAAAGGACAGGGCGAAAGCCTTTGAGTTCGCCAACAAATTCATAAGTCTAATCATATTCGTGACTGCAGCGTTTGTGCTGCTTGGAATCGCGCTAAAGAGTGCACTGGTCACAATGATTGCCCCGGGAATTGTAGGCACAGAAATTGCGGCACTAACCGAGCAATTGCTTGTGATACTGCTGCCGTCGGCGATATTCGCCGCGTTGGCGTTTTGCCTTGTGGGGCTGCTGCAATCCTTCGGGGAGTTTACCGTTCCTGCAATAATCAGCATGGCACTAAACGCAGTTGTGATTGTGTACATGCTATTCTTCGACGCAAGCCTTGGCATAGTTGGACTTGCAGTAGCAATGCTAATCGGCTGGGCAATGCAATTCGTCGTGCAAATCCCCTTCGTATACAAAGCAGGCTATCGCTTCCGCTTCCGCATAAAATTCTACGACGAAAACATTAAGCAGGTGTTCAAGCTGTCCTTCCCGATATTGGTAAGCTCATGGCTCTCGCCCATCTGCATATTGATAAACGGCATATTTGTTTCCTTCATCGGCAGCATTACGCCGCTGGAATACGCAAACCACCTCTACCTAATCCTAGTCGCAGTATTCACCTACGCAATCACAAACTATATCCTGCCCAAGCTTTCGGCAATGGACGCGTCTACCCAATACGCAGACATGGTGCAAGGCTCTCTCAAGGCGATGTTCTTCATAACCGCCCCCATAATGGCAGGCGCAGCAATCCTCTCGCGCCCCATAATCACACTGCTGTACAGCGGCAACGCCTTTGACGCCGCGGCAATCGATAAAACCGCGACAGCACTCACCTTCTACTCCGTCAGCATGATTTTCATGGGCACAGTCGAAATCCTCAACAAAAGCCTGTTCTCGCAAAAGAAAGCAGTGCCACCCATGATTGCGTCGCTGTTTGGGATAGCAATAAACGTTGTGGTCGCCGCGATATTATTCATGGGCGACTTTGCCGAAAGCTACTTCGCACTTGCATACGCAGCAGGAATTGCTGCAGGAGCGATAATCCTCGCGATACTCTTCGCGCGATTCTGCAAAGATGTATTCAACAAGAAGCTTCTAGTTTTCGCCTTGCGAATATCCGCTTCAGTTATAGCGATGTGCGCAGCCGTATACGGCGCATATTGGCTGCTATCCGATAGAAGCGCACTGCTGCAAGCAGTCGTACCCACAGCGGCAGGATTAATCGTCTACGGCGGACTAGTATTGCTGCAACGCCGAAAATTACTACCTGCAAAATCTTAATCCAAATGTGCATTGTAAATTGAAAAAGGAGGTATTATCATCTTAAAACTTGCCAACTCCTTCATATACAGAGGGCTTGCGCGACCCTTTCAAATGCTGTCCGACCTCTCGGCGAAAAGCGGCACACGCTTTAAAGAAACCGTCGACGAAAGCGTCATCATAAAATACGTCAACCTGCTTTGCGACATGTTCCTGTCGCTCAACACTACATTCTACGGATGGCTGCTGTTTACAGGAAGCTTCGTGCAGATGGTGCTGCATTTATTCGGCGTACGCGTTTTCAGCGACTCGCCTATGGCTTTGCTTGTGTACGCCATAATCATGGCAGTGTCGGTGCTTGCGATACGCAGCAACATCATCATTTCCGCATTCTTCAACAAATCCACGCTGCGCCGATTCATCGAAGCGTGCTACGGCGAAAAGCTGCACGACGTGCAGATTCTTGCAAAGGCAAAAGAATTCACGCGCCTGCGCTCACTTTTATTCGGTGCGCCAATCGGCATAGCTCTGTCGATTGCTACTGTTTTGATTCCAAAGATTTACATATTGCTGCTGTTGTTCGGATTCATCGGCATTGTGCTGGTGCTGCGCAACTATGTGTACGGCGTGTACGCATTGTGCTTTGTGACGCCAATAATTCCCACAATGCTGTGCGTGGGGCTTGTAATATTCACCTACATTGCGTTTTTCCTGCAATGTCTGTACAAGGGCAAGCCGTTCGTGAAGATAAGCGGCAGCGGCTTTGCGATATTGCTGCTCATGCTTGTGTATGCGTTCTACGGCATAACGTCGTACTCGCCCTTGGGCAGCTTGCGCATTGCGCTCATATTGATTGCGTTCATGTCGGTCTACTACCTGATGATTAACGCAGCGTCCAACGACTTCAAGTTGTTCTGGTGCTTCGCGTTATTTGCCACAAGCGGAGCTTTGGTGTCCGCCTACGGCGTTTACCAAAACTTTTTCGGCACAGACATAGGCGGCGCGTGGATTGACAAGGATATGTTCTACGAGGCGACCAACCGCGTGTACTCCACGCTCGGCAACCCGAACGTGCTCGGCGAATACCTGCTGCTGCTAATCCCAATCGTCACCGCGATAATGTGGACGCGCAAAGGGATATTGTCAAAAATATTCTTCTTCGGCATATTATGTATTGCGACGCTGTGTATGCTGTTCACGCAATCGCGCGGGTGCTGGCTCGGGCTAATGCTGTTCGCGTTCATATATGTAGTTTTCGTGAACCGCAGATTGATTCCTTACGGAATACTGTTCGTGCTGATACTTCCATTCTTTTTGCCCGACAGCATAATGAACCGTTTCCTCAGCATAGGCAATCTTTCGGATACATCGACCTCCTTCCGCGTATTCATTTGGCTAGGCACGCTTAACTTGCTAAAGGACTTCGGCCTATACGGAATCGGTCTGGGCGAACCTGCGTTCGGCTTAATCTACCCCTTCTACTCCTACAGCCGCGTATTCGCGCCGCACTCGCATAACCTGTACCTACAACTGCTCACCGAAACAGGCATAGCCGGACTAATCATCTTCGCATGGTTAATCCTAGGCGTAGCGCGTAAATCCATTAAGGCATACTTCACGCAGCCGAAAAGCTTTGCCGGAATTATGTCAATCGCGCTGCTTGCAGGAATTGCAGGCTTCCTCCTGCAAGGTGCATTCGACTATGTTTTCTACAACTACCGCGTATTTTTAATGTTCTTCATGATAATCGGCATGACGGTTGCGACATGCCGCCGCGCCGTGAACAGCAGCAACTAAGAGGATTTTATGCAAAGCAAAATTATAGCAAACAAAGGCAGAAAAATACTGATTGTCCACGTAATCAGCGACACAAACATAGGTGGAGCCGGGCATTATTTGCTAACCTACCTGCGCAACTTCAACCGCACAGTCTACGACGTAAAGGTTGTGCTTCCTGAAAAAAGCAAGCTGCTTGACGGCATTGTCGCTACAGGCGTGGAGGTTGTCACGGTCAACGGCTTGGCAGACAGGTCATTTTCAGGTAAGGGCGTTATGTCGCTGATGAGGGTACTCATGCGGCTGAAGCCTAGCATCGTTCACGCGCACGCAGCATTGTCTGCACGCGTCGCAGCAAAACTATGCCGCATACCAGCGATATTTTACA
Source organism: uncultured Eubacteriales bacterium (assembly GCA_964479875.1). Taxonomy (GTDB): domain Bacteria; phylum Bacillota; class Clostridia; order Monoglobales; family CAYZNM01; genus CAYZNM01. Next base: position 29,436 of record CAYZNM010000005.1, on the reverse strand, counting down.
CACGCCACAGCGTGTTCGAGCCCGACCCGCGCCAAACTCGCGGAATCCGCCGCCGCATCAACGCCCTCGCCGGAAGCTATCTCGCCGACGGAATAATCGCGGTAGCCAACGCCGCACGCCGCAACCTCACCGACACAGGCATAAACCCCAACAAAATCACCCTAATCTACAACGGCGTGGAACAAATGCACGACTTAAACGTCGTACAAACAGGCTACTTCAAAAAGACGATGGGCTTCCGCGACGTGCCGCTAATCTCCATCATGGCGCGATTGGAACGCATAAAGGGGCACGAATACCTCATCAAAGCCGCAAAAATCCTAACCGATCGCGGCATAGACTGCGACTTCGCAATCGCCGGAACAGGCACGGAGCGCGACGTACTGGAAGCAAGCGTAAAAGACAGCAACCTGTCCGACAGAATCTTCTTCCTCGGCTTCGTATCCGACGTAAACTCGCTGCTCTCACTCACAACAATTCAAGTGAACACGAGCTACGGCACAGAGGCCGCAAGCCTATCCCTCCTTGAAGGCATGTCGCTGGGCGTACCTGCTGTAGTTACCAACTACGGCGGCAATCCCGAAATAATCATCGACGGCGTAAACGGCTATGTAATCCCGCAAAAAGACGAAGTCGCCCTAGCCGACAAAATCGAGCAGCTATTGCAAAATCAAGAGCAATACGCACACTTAAAAGAAGGCGCAATCCGCCTGTACCATGAACGCTTCACAGCCAAAAAAATGACAGAAGCAATGGAAAAATACTACGAAGAAATACTGCTAAAAAAACTAAAGGGGAAAAGAAAATGAGCTTTCTGACAAAACTGCGAAAGGGCGACATCATCGTAATATCCTTAGTTGCCATCGTACTGCTCGCGGGAATTATCTTTTTCGTAACACGCGGCTCTGGCAAGGATGTCACGTCGAAGCAGACCAAGATCGAATTCGACCTCGAGCTAGCCGAGGTATCAAAAGCAATAGCCGACGAATACCGATTGTCCGTAGGCAAAACTGCCGTATACGGCGTAGCCAACGTCGACCAATGCAAATTGGAAAGAATCAGCACCGCTCCATTCGAGAAGCTTGTTGCCGATACCGAAAACGAGTTGTTCGTCTTGACTGAGGTGCAGGACAAGCTAAAGATTACAGCGACATTCTCTGCCACCGTGACAGAAACCGACTATGAATTCAAAGGCGATTATGATATAATAGTAGCAGGAATGCAGCAGCTAATCCACGGCAAAGGCTATTCAATGAAGGGCTACATCACCGACGTCCGCGTCATCAATTAACTACGGAGGAAAAATGGCTAAAAAGAAGGTAATGGGCTTTAACCTTATTGACCTACTCTGCGTTGCGTTGATAATCGTTATGGCTGTTGGCGTATACATACGCTTTTTCGCAGATAATAAAACAGTAGTCGCGGACAGCGAATATTACTACACGATGGAGGTAAAAGGCATTCGACAAAAAGCCTTGGACCAACTGAACAAAAGCGTGAACGCGCCGTTCACCCTTGACGAAAAGCTGACCGACGAAATGGGCGTATTGATTTCAGTCGTTCCATCCGACAGCATGATTGATTACGCAAAGAAAAACGGCGAGATAATACAAGTGCAAAACCCTGACCGCTACGATGTTATGCTCACCTTCCGCATGAAGGGCAAAGTAAACGACAGCGGCTACTACACCCCAGGCCTACGCGGAATCAACCTATCCACATGGTATGCAGTACGCAGCAAATGGACAGTCGTATTCGGGCAAGTAGTAAAGGTATGGCAAAACTAATGTAGGGGCGCGCATTGCGTGTCCGTTGGTGACACACCAAATAATAAATTATAGGAGAACATACAATTGAGAAAAGTTAAAATATTCGACACATCACTGCGCGACGGCGAGCAAGTTCCGGGCGCGAAGCTTAATTTAAACGAGAAGATAACCATTGCGCGTCAACTGCGTCAGCTTAATGTCGACTATATCGAAGCAGGATTCGCAGCTTCAAGTAAGGGCGACTTTGATTCAATTGCGGCAATTGCCAAGGAAATGTCGGACGGCGGCCCTGTTGTAACCGCGCTTGCGCGCGCCGTTAAGGCAGATATTGACGCAGTATACGAAAGCGTAAAGCAAGCTGCCTCCCCCATGATTCACATCGTGCTTGGGACAAGCCCGCAGCACGTTGAGAAAAAGTTCAACAAATCAAACGAGCAAATTCTCGAAATCGGCGTAGAATCCGTGAAGTACGCGAAAAAGCTTATGCCGGAAGTACAATACTCCACCGAGGACGCGTCCCGCAGCGACTTCGACTACCTCATGCACACAATCGAGGAAGTCGTAAAAGCAGGCGCGACAATCGTAAACGTACCCGACACCGTAGGCTACGCAGTGCCGGAGGAATTCGGCGCACTCGTAGGCAAAATCAAAGACAGAGTGGCAAACATCAACCCCGACTGCTTAATCAGCGTACACTGCCACAACGACCTAGGTCTGGCAACAGCCAACACACTCGCCGCAATCAAAAACGGGGCAGATAAAGTTGAATGTACCCTCAACGGCATAGGTGAACGCGCAGGCAATGCCGCCCTCGAAGAAATCGTAATGGGTCTGCACAAGCGCAGCGACTACTACGGCGCAAACACAGGCATTGTGTTAAACGAGATAAAGAAAACATCGCAGCTCGTATCTGTCCTAATGGGCATCGACATTCAAGTAAACAAAGCAATCGTAGGCGACAACGCTTTCGCACACTCATCAGGAATACACCAAGATGGACTATTAAAGAGCAAAGATGTATACGAAATCATCGACCCAAAAGAAGTAGGTCTCGACGGACTCGAACTCGTCCTCACAGCACGCAGCGGCAAGCACGCCCTCATGCAAGCAATCTGCAATATGGGCTATACTATAAACAGCGAAGCATTCTTCGACAAGGTACACAAAGCCTTCCTCGAAATGGCCGACAGAAAGAAGGAAGTTTACGACAACGACCTCTACTACCTAATCACAGGCATGTTCATCGAGGACGAAACCCTACGCTCCGTAAACGGACGCATAGCTCAGCTCTACGAACTCGTCGACTTCCAAGCAATCTCCAACAACCTATTCCCAAGCTGCACAGTTAAGCTAAAGCGCGGCGACAGCCACTTCATCGAAACTGCCAACGGCGACGGTCCAATCGACGCAATGTTCAACGCAATCTCCCGCGTAACAGGCATAAACGCTCGCCTTGTAGGCTATAAAGTAAACAGCGTATCAATGGGTCAAGACGCTTGCGGACGTTCCACGCTGCAACTGTTACACCGCGACAAAATCTACTCCGCACGCGGCGTAGACACAGACATAATCAAAGCTTCAGGCGTTGCATATGTCAACGCAATAAACAAAATCCTGTTAGACAGCTAAAATAAATGTTCGGAAACGTGAATATCCTCAGCGATGAGCTGAAGATGAAGGAATATCGAATGTACCGCGCATACTATTGCGGCGTGTGCAAAAGCATAGGTAAAGGCTACGGCGGCGCGTACCGCCTTAGCCTTAATTACGATATAACCTTCCTTGCGCTGCTGCTTTCTGCTGTGACCGAAAGTGATACCAAAACGGCGTGCAAGCGTTGCGTTGTGCATATGCGCAAGCAGCATATTGTTATGGACAGCGCAGCTGTGGATTACGCGGCAGGCATGAATATACTGCTCACCTACTTTAAGTTGGTGGATAACGCAATCGACAGCCGCAATCCGCTGTACAAGCTGCCGCCGGCCGCATTCGCATTAGCCGTACGCAAGGCGCGGCGCGAATATCCCGAAGCATTCACGCATATAAATGAGCTACTGCAAGTCCAACGCACAGCCGAATTGTCTCAGGAAAGCAGCATCGACAAAGCCGCGCACCCATTCGCGTTAATTTTACAGCGCATATTCGCTCCCGAATTTATACCCGAACGCGAGCGGCTCATCCTAGGCAACATAGGCTACAACATCGGGCGATGGCTGTACATTCTCGATGCCTTCAACGATATCGACGACGACGTAAAGAAACGCAGCTACAACCCATTTGTATACGCAAATGTGCATACAGATAGACAGCAGCTTGCCGAAGTCGTCTACAACACACTAACATCCGCCCTAGCCGACGCCTCTGCAAGCTACAATCTACTTGAAATAAAGCAGCATGATTCCATACTGCGCAACATACTATACCTAGGCTTGCGCGACAAGACCGAAAAAATCAGAAGTTTAGGCGATGTATCGCCCGATTAGGAGTATCTATGAACCCATATGAAGTGCTGGGTGTACCTGTAGGCAGCGACAAAAAAACAGTCAAAAAGGCATACATCGAGCTAACAAAAAAGTACCACCCCGACCAATATGTAAATCACCCATTGGCGAACCTTGCCGAAGAAAAGATGAAGGCGATAAACGCCGCCTACGACGCAATAATGAACGGCACCTCATACGAGGGCGGCGGTCAATCCGACAACAACAGAAGCAGTAGCGACTACAGCTACACGCGCAGCACCTACAGCGGCAGCAGTAACAGCGGCGACAACGCAATCTTCCGCAAAGTCGCAGAGCTAATCTCACGCGGCAGCCTTGACGAAGCCGAGCAATTGCTAGAAACAGCGACCGACCGCGGCGCGGAATATTGCTACCTACGCGGAAGCATAGCAGCACAACGCGGCTGGCACGACGAAGCAATCCGCTACTTCCGCATGGCAGTCGAACAAAACCCCACCGACTTCCGCTATCGCTCCGCACTCAACAATATGCTAAAGCGCAACAACGCCTACCAAAGCGACAGCAACGCCTTCGGCTATCAAGGGCGCGCACGTACCGACGGCCTGTGCGAATGCTGCACCACGCTAATGTGCATGGACTGCCTATGCCACTCCTGCGGAGGTTGCTAACTTGAACAAAAACCTAGCCCTCGGCGGCATTTTCACAGGCATGATAATCGTGCTGCTGCTGTTAACCTACGTTCTGCCTGTGATGGATTTAACCATGCTCGCGGCAAGCTTTTTCGTGCTGTACACCTACGCGCAGATGGCAGGCGCACGCTTCGGCTTAATCAGCTACGCCGCGACAAGCGGTCTATGCCTGATACTATTCGGCGGCTTACCGATAATCCCCATAATCTTCATCGGCTTCGGCCTATATTGGATAATCAAGCCGCGGCTTGACAAGCTGCAACTAGTGCCGCAATACGCCCTAAAGCTAATAATCTTAAACGCCGCGCTTGCAGCCATGGCATACTTTTTCGGCAGCCTACTCCTGGCAGGGGTAGAATACCCCTGGTACATCATCGCAGGCATGGCGCAGATCCTCTTCATAGGTTACGACTACGTAATCCCTCGCCTGTACTATCGCATCTCGCCAATTATAAATAAAGTAAAAAATTGATGGAGAAACGGCTTTGCCGTTTCTCCATCAATTTTTTTACTTCTCACTTTTAGTTAAGTCTAGCTTGACAATAGCAAAGTATTATTAGTTTACGAGGGTTATACTTATTTAGTAAGATTAGTCACTTTTCCTAAAAGCACCAACTATAGAAACAACGAGACCTATAAACGAGATACCCAATCCAACACCCGCCGCACTACTAGATGAACAAAGGATTAACGCAATCCCAAACAATATAATCGCTATTCCTCCAAGTGCTATTTTCACACCTATCACGCCCTTCTCATCAAAAAACCTTTAACATCAATTTCAATCCTATCGTTACTTCAAAATATGTAAGTCCCACACGAACCGTATTTTAGGGCATTTACAACCTGCCTATGCAGGTGGGAATCTCCTGTCGAAATTAGGCTTCCTCATATTCAAGTGAGGCTTGCACACCTTCTGCCAGAGTACAATTCCCTTATTGTTTCTGTTGGTTATAAATGGAGTCTAATATACGCGAGCCGCAGGACGCAGCTTACTTATGCTTATGCTTCGTCTTCGTCGAGCTGCTTGTATTGCATGAACTCGCTGAAAACTGCTTGTTGTTCGTCTTCGTCTTCTATTATTTGGATTGTGCCTTCGTTTTCGTTGTCGTCATCGGGGATAAGCTCGGCAATGATAATGAACTGCTGTTCCTTGAAGGTGAACTCGTGGTCGCATTCCGGGTCGCCGCAGCCGCAGGAGTCGTCTTCGGCTTCGACGTTGCCGTCGTTATGCGAAAGATTGTCTACTTCAGCTTCGACTTCGTCGCTGTCTTCCATTATGTCGAGGTCGCCGTCGTCGTCTACGTCCATTTCGACTGAATCGTCGATGTCCGCTTCGATGTCGCCTGTTAGCACAAGATATAGCTTTCCGTTCATTTGAATGGCGTCTAAAACCTCACACCTCACGCATTCGTCGTCTTCCCCATACAATTCAATTATACCAAAATCATTGGTGTCGAGATGTTCTGCCATTTTTCCTCCAGTTATTGCTTTGCCTTGTAGTCAAGGTAGCTTTGCAGTATCAGCACGGCTGACACCATGTCGATTACTGCTTTTCGCTTTTTGCCGCGAGTGTTTGTTTCGTTGAGTGTTTTTATCGCGCTCACTGTAGTTAGCCGTTCGTCCCACAGCACCACCGTGAGGTTATGCTGCTGACGCAGCATTTCGGCAAGCTTCATTGAAACTTCCGCGCGTTCGCCTATGGAGTTATCCAAATTCTTGGGCAAACCTAGCGCGATTTCGCTAACGCTGTGCTGCTTCGCAAGTGCGGCGATTCGGTCGCACGTGTCGCTTAGTGAGTTGCTGTGATAGGTTTCCAACCCTTGCGCTGTCATAAGCAGGCTGTCGCTTATCGCGATACCTGTGCGCGTCTTGCCGAGGTCTACCCCCATCACTTTGCTCATTTACTCAACCTTCTTGTACATTATAGCACATTATTTTCTAAATTGCAACTGTTTTTTTATCCCATTTCCACAGCTGCAAGTTCATAGACAGTTGACAACCTGCCTATATTCGCATTCACAATAACAAACGTTTTATGAATTGCGTTAACCACGTTTATAATTATAGTGCTTTTAAAGCGAATTGTCAAGTGTTATTTTAATGCTTGCTGTCCGTTTTTTGAACAAACGCAGGGCGAAGATGTGGCCCTGCGCATTCTTAAATTACAGCTTCAAATAAACAGGTGTGCCGTTTTCGTACTTTATTTCGCACTCGCCTTGGATTAAGGGGAGCATGTAGTCGATGCAAGGTTGCAGCACGTCGTTGCACTTTTCATTCACCCATTCGCGCGGTACAACTTTTTCTACGTTCGCGATTGTGGAGATGTCGTGGGAGTGCATTTCGATTGTGTACGGAGCGTCGGAAACGCGCTTGTAGTACATCATCATGCCTGTTTCGCCTTTTAACGCAGCGGCTACGCCTGCTTTGCCGATCGCGAATGCTTCGTCGCGGTCGGTTTTGCTTGATAGGTGGCTTGCGCAGCGTTGCAGCAAGCTGAACTCGATTGGGCGAACCTTCCAACCGTGCTTTTGTGAAATCATGTCGGCGAGTACGCGCGCCGTGCCGCTTAATTGCTTGTGTCCGAAGCTGTCAACCTTGTCTTGACCTTGACCTTCGCACACATACTTGCCATTTGCATACTTAACGCCTTCGGATATAACAACGATAACGTTTTTAACGTCCTTGCTTATGTCTTCGACGTCCTTCATAAATTGGTCGGGGTCGAAAGCGAACTCAGGCAGATAGATGAGGTGCGGAGCAGGCTCATTCTCGGTGCGTGCCATAGCGGCAGCGGCTGTAAGCCAACCTGCGTTGCGTCCCATTATCTCGATAATTGTAACTGTGTTGAAGTCGTATACCTTGGAGTCAAGGATAATTTCGCGAACGGAAGCCGCGATATATTTAGCAGCAGAGCCGAATCCCGGTGTGTGATCCGTAACGGCTAAGTCGTTGTCAATTGTCTTGGGTACGCCGATGATGTTGATTGGATAGTCAATCATTTTCGCGTAGGTGGACAGCTTGTGAACTGTGTCCATGCTGTCGTTGCCGCCGATGTAGAAGAAGTATGTGATGTTCATCTTCTTGAACACTGTGAAGATTTTCTCGAAGGTTTCGTTAAATTCCTTTGGCAGCTTGTGACGGCATGAGCCTAAGAAAGCCGCAGGTGTAACCTTTAAAGTTTCCAGCTTGTCGTTGCCTTCGAAGTATTCTGTCAGGTTAACGAAGCTCTCGGATAACACTCCCTCGATACCGTGGCGCGCGCCGTATACTGTTTCAATCTCGCTTGCCTTTAACGCAGCGTCGATAACTCCTGCCAGCGACGCGTTTATAACGGAGGACGGACCGCCGGATTGTCCAACTATGCAATTTCCTTTTAACATTTTTATCATAACCTTTCCGCCCACTTATCTTTTGTGAGCCACATGTTTTGTCAAACCTTATTGTAACACATTATTGAACGAATTGCAAGCGGGCGAACACAGTTCGCCCCTACAGCCACAGTTCTTGCCAATCGGATGCGCCTTCCCATAGGAAAACCTGCCCTTTTACTAGGCGGCAGCCTTTGTCGGCTTGTCTGATTTTGTCCATTTCATCTTGAGTGAGGGGCGCGGATTTCAGGCAGTTGATGTTGCTTTCGATGTTGACGCGCTTTGTTGCGAATGGGATTGGCGTTATACCGCATTGTGCTGCCCATTTTAGGCATACGTTCGCGGGGGCGATTCCGTGTGCTTCGGCGATTGCTACTATTTCGGGCATTTGCGTTGCGGCTATGTCGGTGGGAGTTTTGTCGCGCTCAGGGCGATTGGGTGAGCCTATGGGGCAGAAGCCAATGGGAGCTATGCCTTTGCCTACGCAGTATTCGAGCAGCTCCGGCTGCTGGAATGCCGGGTGAAGCTCCATTTCATGCGCAACAGGCTTAATGCGGCAATGCGGCAGCACTTGCTCAAACTTGCTTATCGTCATGTTGGACATTGCGATATTTTTCACAAGACCCATGTCGACGAGCTTCTCCATTTGACGCCACACGCCGATGTAATGCTCCGCACTCCACGGCTTGGAATCAGGATTGCGTGCGTCGCCGTCGCAGCCAGGCGCGTGATAGTTCGGGAACGGCCAATGCACAAAGTATAGGTCGATATAGTCCAGTTTTAAGTCGCGCAGCGACTTCGCGCAGGACAGCAGCACATCGCCCTTGCCGTGCATGTCATTCCACACCTTCGAGGTTATCACAAGCTCATCGCGCGTAACGATTCCGTCCGCGATTGCCTTTGCGAACACCTCGCCAATTTCGGCTTCGTTGCCGTAAACCGACGCACAGTCGAACAAGCGATAGCCGCACTCAATCGCAGTGCGCACCGCCTGCGAAACCATCTCCGGCGTATATTTGTCCGAGCCGAATGTACCCATGCCAATTTCCGGCAGTGAGAATTTATTCATATAATCCTCCACAATATTGTAGGGGCGGATATTATCCGCCCGCGTTTTAATTTATTTTAATCTTCAAACAAACAGGGTAGTTGCTGTATATGAAGGCTTTGGAGTATACGGTTAGACATTGCTCGTCGCGCACGAATGCTACGCTTGGGTCGTGTCCTAGGATTTCGATGTTTTCAATGTCGAACTCATTTCCTCTGCCTTGATTGAATTTGAGGGATTTTATTTTGATTACGTTGTTTTTCGGGAACTTCATCACAAAGGCGTAGATGTAGCCTTGCTTGTAGGTGAAGCGTATGTCCTCGGGGGTGAAGGGGGTGCGGTCTACGTCTGTGAATGCTCCTTCGGAGACTTCGGTTGGACCTTCGCCGAATGTGCTCCAATAGGTGCTGCCGTAGATTCCTTCGCCGTTTACTTGCAGCCATTTGCCTATGTTTAGCAGGGTTTCTTGTTCTTCGGCTGTGATTGTGCCGTCGGATTTTGGGCCTACGTTTAGCAATAGTACGCCGTTTTTGCTCACGATGTCGACTAGGTCGCATACAATTTCTTCGGCTTTTTTGAAGTCGTTGTTTTCTGTGTAGCCCCATGAGTTTTTGGCGATGGAGGTGTCGGTCTGCCACACGCGTGGGTTTATGCCCGAAAGCTGTCCGCGCTCGATGTCGTAGGTGGCAGTGCCTAGGGGGTAGGCGTTGTATTTGTAGTTTATTGTGACTTCCTTGCCCCATTCAGCGGCGCGGTTGTAGTAGTATGCCGCGAACTTTTTGGTGTATGGCTTGAAGCTTAGGTTGTGAATCCACCAGTCGAAGAATACGCATTGCGGCTGATATTTGTCGATAAGCTCGCATGTGCGTACAAGCCAATCCTCCAAAAATTCCTCGCTTGCAGGGGACGACCATATCACGTGCGTATCCTCGCCGCCTGCTTGCGCAGGGCCGTAGAAGTCTTCATATTCGCCGCGCGATACGTCGCAGTCGTAGGCTCTGCCGCCGTTTAAGAACCAATAATGCTCGGCGCGGTGAGTGCTTGCGCAGAATGTGATTCCGTGCTTATCGCTAGCTTCGCGCAATTCGCCGCAGATGTCGCGGCATGGACCCATTTGCGCCGCGTTCCACTTGGATAGGTCGCTTGCGTACATTTGGAAGCCGTCGTGGTGTTCGGCAACAGGCATTACGTATTTTGCGCCTGATTTAGCGAATAAGTCCAGCCACTCGTCGGCGTTGAACTTCTCTGCCTTAAACATCGGGATAAAGTCTTTGTAGCCGAAGTCTGCACCGTAGGTCTTAATGTGGTGGTAGTATTCGGGCGAGCCTTGCGTATACATAGCGCGCGGATACCACTCACTGCCAAATGCAGGCACGCTGTACACGCCCCAGTGAATGAATATACCGAATTTGCCCTCGTTAAGCCACTGCGGCGTGGGGTGATTATACAGCGACTGCCAATTGTCCTTGTACTTTCCGTTTGCGATAACTGCGTCAATTTGCTGCAAGTATTCTTGCTTTGTCATGTTGCCCTCCGTGATGGATTTATATAGGTAGCGGGTTTTCGTGTTGGGTTATGCTTAAAACCTATTAATTCTATAAAACATATCTTGGTGTCCTCTAAAATCTTGCAGGCCCAAGCATTGCATACCAATTTTTTCAAGCGCCCTCATGGACGCTATGTTATTCGGATTAGCCATTCCGTATATACATTCTATATCCGTAGTCTGAAATGCTTTTGAGATAACGGCCTTGCCTATTTCTGTCGCATATCCGTTGCCCCAATAATCAACGCCCAATTGCCATTCGAGTTCCGGCTGCTTTGGCAAATATGGATTTAAACCTGTAAATCCTATTAGGTTGTTATTGCTCTTTAAGATGCAAGCTCCATGAAATAGTTCGAGCGTCATAAAATTATGGCTTAACATCAATGCAATGTAATTTTCTGCACGCTCTTGCGTCCAAGCACTGTCGCCGGTGAATTTATGAACCTTTTCATTCGACATTATTTTATATAAGTCATATTTGTCAGAAGCTTCCCATTGGCGAATTATTATTCGTTCTGTTTCGAGGTATACATGCGCCATAGTCCTCTCTCCTTGTAATTGATCTGCAACGATTCAGATGATATTGTGCCTATTTTGTGTATATGGTCAGCAATACATCTTCCTCAATTCCCTTAAATGATATATCGGTAAAACTCTCGCCATATTTTACTTTTAGTTTTGAAAGAAGCTGATTTGTGATTTTATCGTGCAGCTCTTTTGGAACATCAACCTGGTCAGAGAATCCTCTTGATAAAAACCGTGGCAAAAAACCTTCTTTAAGTGGTATTTCATATTCTTTATCGCGTTCAATCAAAATAGTTTCTTTGCTTTCAAATAAACTGTCGCAATATCCTGCCCTATCAAATTTCCAACTATATTTTTTAGGAGTAACACCATATTCGTTAAGCTGCTTCCAGTAATCGCTATATAAAGTATTCACTATGTTGTTATACTCGTTATTATCAAAAATAGTTTTCATGGTTCTGCCAGGCGCGTCATTTTTACAAATGAAAAATCCGCCTTTCTTCAAAACCGCATAAATTCCATTAACTACTTTTTGGGGATTTGAAATTAAATGCAAAACGCTATTGGCAACTACTGTATCGATGCTTTCCTTTTCGAGAGGTATGTCAAGAGCATTCATTCTGCAAATGGTTACATTAGCTAAGCTGATATTGTTATGTTCTGCTTTTTGGATTAATATATCAAGCATGGCATTAGAAATATCGCCTGCTATAACTTTTGTGCTGAATGATGCGCACGGGACAGTAAAACAGCCGTCGCCGCAAGCTAGATCGAGGAAAACTCCACTCCCTGTTAATCTTGAAATTTCTTGAGCGATAATTGAATCGCTTTCTTCGATTATACTTTTTCTATTGCCTGAGTAATTTTCACCTATGTGTTCATACCCTATATATTTGTCGCCGTCGCCATCAATAACAATATCGGGCATATCAGTTAATTGCCAAATGCTGCCTTGTTTTGCAAAAATAAAATCGCATTTTTGGCACTTCGGTAAGTCCATTTTTGCTTTACACTTCGAGCATATAAACATATTTAACCTCCTAAGGCAACTTAAAGAACTCCGTGTCAAATATTTTATTAACTATATACCAACTTCCATCGGCTTTTATTAAATTATAGTAATCCGTATAAACGTACTCGCTGAACTTATACTCAACTTTTGCATTTGCCGCCGACCCTGTTATATCTATATAGATAATCTTTTTCTTGCTCTTTTCTTTGTTCCATATATTATTCGGGTCTTTTCTAACATCTTCAAATATTTTGTTCCAGTTTTTGATTTGATTTTTTCTTAGCTTCAATGAATTTTCATTAACCGAAAACATTTCTGCTTTATCACTGTAAAACGCTCTCTTTATCATTTCGGCATCAAAGTTATCGAATCCATCGAAAAATAGTTGGATTGTTTTTCTTATTTCAAGCTCATCATGTTTTTGTGGATTGTGCAGCGACTGCAATGCTGCAATCTCATTTCTGAGTAATTCTTTTAGCTCAACCAATTCATTATCGGTGGGTCTATAATTATCGCTTGTCATTTCATCTATAGGCAGCCACCAAACAGGCCCTTGCGTGGGTGTATCGCCTGCCCTTCTTGGGAATAAATGCCAATGAAGATGTGAATCACCGTTTCCCAACAGCTCATAGTTAATTTTGTCTGCCTTGAAGGCTTTTTGAACAGTTTCAGCAACTAAGGACATTTCTTCCAAATACTTCATTTTATAGCTATGCTCTAATTCGTGCAGTTCGGTAGCATGTGTTTTGCACAGAAACAGGGTGTACCCTCTAAACCTTTGATGGTCGCCGATAACGACATATCCTGTGGTTAATTCGATTACGAAGTAGGGATTTGTGTTGTTGATGATTTGTGCGATTCTGTCGCATATTAGGCAGCTCATAGTTGTCAAACCTCCCTTTCATCATTTACACGCGGGTCGCGCATATGATGTTCACCCAATGCTTTTTGACATCGATATAATTTTGGTTGATTTTTTGTAGCCGAGTTTTCCATAGAAGTGCTCGTGCATCTCGTCGTTTACAGCTGTCGGTTGAATCAGGGACGCTCCTGCTTTTTTCAAGCGGCATTCTATCTCGAGCATGATTTGTGTGCCGATACCTTTGTTTTGAAATTCTGCCGCAACTACGATTTCGACTAGGTCGTATACAACAATGTCGTCATACTGCGTAAAATAACCTATGGCAATTCCTGTTATTTGCTCTTCATTTTCCAAAAGGATACAGTATGAGTCTTGTCGAGTAAATATTTGGTTTATTCGTTTAAAGGCTGTTTCGCGAGTCCAACAACCTCCGTCGTTGTTGTAATAGTCGATATAGAATGCTACAACCTTGTCTATATCTTTGGATTGCATAACCCTATAAGTAATTTTGCTCACCTCTCAAATATAAATTATGTATGACTTCCGCGTTAAGGTTTTGTGCCGCAATGCGGGCAGTATGAGTATTCGCTTGTGTAGGTTTTGGCGCACTTTGCGCAAATGACTTCCTTGGAGGGATTTTTTAGTTCTTTCTTCAATTCGTACATCATGCTCATGATAGTGTCTTGATTCTCCAGCACCTTTGCCAGCGCGAAAAATATCACCGCCGAAACTATAGAGCTTCCCAACGCAACTATAAAGCCGACAGCCGAGCCTGACAAAAAGCCAAGCACCGTGCCGATTATGATGGTCGCTATGCCTATGATGATTAGTATGAGTATCATTGCATGTTCCTCCTTATTAAAATAAAACCAATATTACAGCATTTTCCATCAATCAAGCCTGTTCAAAATCTCAATCAGCAATTCATCAATATTATCGGGTGGATTTTCCGCAAGAACAACATCCGTGAGCAAACGCACAAAATATTCCTCAAACGCGTTTAGCAGTCCGATTTCGTCGCCTGTTAGGTAGTATGATTGGTCGATATCGGGGTATATCGCGTTATGGCTTAATATTTCTTCCTTATGCGCTTTGACAACAGGGTGAACAACATGGTGAAGAAACTCATGTATAACCGATTCCGGCTTGAATGCACCTGAGCAGAAAAGGAAATGTTCTCCAATCATATGATAATCGGCAGAATACGCGCACTTTATTGGGTTGAGTATGACCGTTATTTTTTGGATGGGCGAAGCGTATAACTTTATACATATGTCCAAGCACATCTGAATATTTTGCAATTCATCTATATGAATGAGATTTTGCTGATTAATCCATTCGTTCTCCCATTGCAAGTATGATTGAAAGCTGCTACTGCGAATAACTTTATTCAATGCGCCCGGGAAATCTTTGACCCACTCCCAGAACTCCCGGCCTCTATCGTCATCTGATATATTTCTAGCTGACATAATGTTGTTTTTAAATTCATTAAAGTTATTAAACTGTGAAAGGTCTGAATCGAAATAAAACGAGGCTACTTCCAATATCGCAGCTCGAGGCCAATATGGATAGACTTCGCAAGTGTTCTGTTTTACATCAGCGAAAAACTGGGAGCTATCCTTTGCAACTAGAAAATCATCGAGAGATTTTATAAGCTCCGAATCCTTATCCATTGCGTAAAAGTCATATCCATTTTGCAGCAATGCAAAATAAATTGCCGAAATCTCTTGCTTGTTTTCGATTGAGATTCGCTTTGCAAAAGATTCACTACTCAAACAAATCTCCCCCTTCTATATACTGCATATGCAGTTAAGTACGTACTTTGGTTATGTCCATACTAACAATAGCAGTAATGAAAAAGATAACATCATTTGGCAGGATTGTCGCTTTTGTTTTATTGCTGCCATATATAATATTTATTATTGCTTGGCTTAACAGCTTCTTTTCCGTAATCCCTAACGAGCATACAGTTTTTTACCGGAATATCTCCGTATGTAAAGCTAAAAAGCTTCTTTTTCTCGCAGGTTTCCAGAATGTTGCAATCCCAACAACCTTGGTATCCATTTTCTTCAATGCACATTAAAACATCGCATTTATGCGATTCCTTGACAATGCCGCCCATCACCTCATCAACATGCGGAATCGAGCAGCCTCTGGCTTCCGAGCACACGCTTTCGCATTGCATAGATATGATTTTTTCAAGTAGATTCATAAATTGGTGAATGTCTTTAAAATCATGGAAAAAGGTTAAATTCGTTTTGCTGAAGTGTTGTAAAAACTTGTCGAACTCATGTTTTTCTATAGCTTCTTTGAATGCTTTTGCGGCTTTATAAATATCTGATTTAAAGAATGAACAGTCACAACAAGTCATTCCGCATGGAGCGATATATTTTTCTTCCATAATATTCGTGCCTCACAATGTGTGGTTTTAGTTATAGCCCTATTATACAATAGCGGCGGCTGATTTGCAAATAAATTTGTAATCCATTTTTGAGTGTGATATAATTGTATAAAAAGGAGTGGTTGCGATGAAGCTTGCTTGCAATTATTATCGTGAAACAGAGGAATTGGTGCGCGATGGCGTTATCGATGTTGATTATTTTAAGTTTCCGGGGCTTGGGTTTCAGATGGAGCAGCTTAGGGATTTTGCAGCGTTTGCGGAGAGGGTTACGGCGATAAGACCGATTCTGCTGCATGGGCTTTATCCCGCGCCGCATGATTTGGCTTCGGCAACGCTTAGGCAGGATTTTGACTTTGACACGGTGAACGCGTTGATTGAGCAGTCGAAAACTCCCGGAATATCGCTGCATCCTACAGTGGGGGCGATTGATGCGACGTGCGATACGCGCGAGGTGATTGCGACTATTGCCGATAATGTCGCGTTCTTGAAGAAGCACTATGGGCATATGGAGTTTATCACGGTGGAAAATATGCCCGACGCGAGATTCGGCGACATTATCGTGCCGGAGGTTATTTGTGAGATGACTGCCGCGGCTGACTGCGGATTTTTATTGGACGTGAGCCACGCATTTTGCGCGGCGTTGTATCGCGGCGAGAGCTTCCGTGAGTATATGCAAAAGCTGCCGCTGTCGCGCGTGCATGAAATCCACCTCAACGGCTGGTATGTACAAGGCAGCAAAACCATGTGCCACACAAAGATTAACGAGGAAGGCTACGACGCGCTCGAGTGGCTGCTTGGCGAATGCGAGCCGCAAATTGTCACAATTGAATATGGACGCGACAACGACAAATTGGGCGTAGGCATTCCGCTTGTGTCGCCCGATTGCGTAAACGAACGCGCGAAAGAGGAGATTGCCGAGCAAGTACAACGCGTGCGCAAAATTATGAGACAAGCCATATGATGAACATTGACGAAAAAAGCAAGCAAAAAGCATACGAGATATTCGACAGCGGCGAAATAAATCGTATTGAAGTCGGCACCACAAAGGGATTGCAGCAAATCCACAAGCGATTGTTCGATGGCTTGTATGATTTTGCAGGAGAGATTCGCACCAAAAATATATCAAAGGGAAATTTTCGCTTTGCGAGCTGCCTATATTTATCGGAATGCCTTGCGAAGATTGAAGCCATGCCCGAAAATACAGTCGATGAAATTATCGCAAAGTATGTCGAGATGAATATCGCGCACCCATTTTTGGAAGGGAACGGTCGCAGCGGCCGCATATGGCTCGACCTCATCTTGAAAAAGAATCTGCGAAAGTGCGTCGACTGGAGCTCGGTCGACAAACGAGCGTACCTTTCGGCAATGGAGCGCAGCCCGATAAACGACTTGGAAATCAGAACATTGCTATCAAATGCGCTTACCGATGAAATTGACAGCCGTGAAGTTTATATGAAAGGTGTAGAGCAGTCTTACTATTATGAAACAGATGACTTCCGCGATTAATCCACAGGAGATTTTACAGAGGTATTTCGGCTACGCGGACTTCCGCGCAGGGCAAGGCGACATTATCGGCGCGATAATGCAAGGGCGCGATTGTGTCGGCATTATGCCTACAGGCGCAGGAAAGTCCGTGTGCTATCAAGTTCCGGCTATGCTTATGCAGGGGGTGTGCCTTGTGATATCGCCCCTTATTTCGCTTATGCAGGACCAGGTGTCCGCGCTTACGCAGTCTGGAATCAGCGCGGCCTACATAAACAGCAGTCTTGACGAGCGCGAATACTTTTCGGTTATCGATAACACGCGTGCAGGGGTGTACAAGATTCTGTACATCGCGCCGGAGCGGCTGGAATCCGATAACTTTAAGAATATGTGCGCAAGTCTTACCATCGGCATGGTTACGGTGGACGAGGCGCACTGTATATCGCAGTGGGGGCAGGATTTCCGGCCGAGCTATCTGCTGATACCTGAATTTATTCGCGGGCTTCCGGTGCGACCTGTTGTTTCGGCATTTACCGCGACGGCGACTAAGCAGGTGCGCGACGATATTGTGCGGCTGCTTGAATTAAACGAGCCTAGCGTCACCGTGACAAGCTTCGACCGCCCTAATCTTTATTTTGATGTGAAGAAGCCTAAGGATAAGTATGAGGCTGTGCGCGATTTTATCTGCCGCAATCAAGGCAAGAGCGGCGTAATCTACTGCTCGACGCGCAAAGCAGTGGACGAGGTGTGCGGCAAATTGAACGAGGACGGATTCTCCGCCGCGCCATATCACGCGGGAATGTCGCAGGAAAAGCGCAAGAAGAATCAGCAGGATTTCATATTCGACAAGACGCAGATTATTGTCGCGACAAACGCGTTCGGTATGGGGATTGATAAATCGAACGTGTCTTTTGTGCTGCACTACAATATGCCCGGGAATCTGGAGAGCTACTATCAAGAAGCAGGCAGAGCAGGGCGCGACGGCTCACCTGCGCATTGCTTGCTGCTATATTCAGCGAACGACGTGCGGACGAATCAGTTTTTCATCGACAACGACGAGGACATGCAATATCCCGATAAGGAAACCGAGAAGCGCGTAAAGGAAAGCAAAAACAAGCGGCTCAAAGAAATGACCTTCTACTGCCACACAAGCAATTGCCTACGGCAGTACATACTGCGCTATTTCGGCGAAAGCAGCGGCGGCAACTGCGATAACTGCGGCAACTGTAACGCAGGCTATCGCCTCGACGACATCACGGTGGAGGCGCAGATGATACTGTCGTGCGTCGTTCGCGCAGAGCAGCGATACGGCGCGGCTATGATTATCGATATACTGCGTGGCAGCAAAAATAAGCGGCTGCTGTCACTTGGGCTTGACAAGCTGTCGACCTACGGCATATGCCGCCGCTCCGACGAGAGCTTGCGCAACATCATAAACTTTTTGATACTCAATGACTATCTCGCGTTATCCAACGACGGCTACAACATGCTAAGGCTTGGACAACGCTCCGCCGAGGTATTAAAAGAGCGCAAGTCGCTGCAAATGCGCGTCGCAATCGAAAGCCTAGCAGAGAATGAATGGGACGAAACGCCCGACACCTTTTTGCAGAAATCCGACAAGTCCTCCAAAAAAGAGCGACGCAATGCGCAAAAAGAGCAGGAGCAATCCGTATCGCAATTCCTGCTCGAAAAGCTCAAGGCGTTGCGCACAAAGCTTGCCTTTGCGCAAGGAGTGCCTGCATATGTAGTGTTCGCCAACAGCACGTTGATCGACATGTGCAAGAAGCTGCCCAAAACGATGAAGGATATGATGGGCATTTCCGGCGTGGGCGAAGCGAAGCTTGAACGCTACGGCAAGGACTTTCTCGATGAAATCGCTCGCGCTGTAAATGAATCCAATAATCCGCAGGGGGAATCCGCAAGCCCTCCTGTAGTTTCCGACGAGGACTTAACCGTGAGCATAATCGCCGACCGATTAAACAAGCATCTTGAATTAATCGGCGGCGACAAAATCACCGCGCTAAAGCTAGGCAATTGGCTTGCCTACCGCGGAATGCTGTACATCGAGCGCGAGGAATCAGGCAAAAGCTATAAGCTGCCCACACGTTCGGGTGAACGCCTAGGCATTACCGCCGAAAAGCGCGAGGGCGTGGACGGAAGCTACTACCTCAACCTGTACAACGCCAACGCGCAGCAGTATATTTACGACAATTCCGGCGATTTGCTTGAATACCTCGGTATTGGCGAATAGACTTCCTGTACCACTACTATATCTCGTGCCTCCTGCATAACTTTTATCATATATCTAGGGGGGTACATGAGCTATAATTGTAGTTATGCAGGAGGCTTAATGAATTATTTGCACGCCTTTATTTCGTTCAATATATCAAACACAAGCTGCATGTCGCCGACTTCGGCTTCGGGCGTGGAAACGATGTCGCCGCCGTGGAAGTTTAACAGCTCGTTGTAGTAGCCGCGGCTTGGGGTGAATGTGATTTGCTCCGACTTGCCGCCGCTGTAGTTTACGCTGACGGTGCCGCACTCCTTGCTTTCAAGGAATATGTCACCAAGGGTGCAAAATACGCGCAAGCCTACAGGCGGCTTCTGCAATTCGCCGCCGCAGTAGAATGTGTAGCTGCCAACCGCGCCGCTTGAGAATTTGATTACACTTGCGATACTGCCGTAGGGGCAGTATTCTTTGTCCGAAGGCGTTGCCATCGCGCGGACGCACAACGCGTCGCCGAAAATGTGCCGCATTAGCGCGATATCGTGTATGCCTCCGTCGAGGAATATGCCGCCCTCGAATTCAGGGTGCTGCCTCCATTCCTTCGCAGCGAAGGTGTCGCCGACCTTATCCTTCTCAAAATCGGCGGCAGTATTCATGATAAAGTACAGCGGCTTGCCAAGCTGCCCTCCCGCGACTATCTGCCGAACAATATTTACGCCGTCGTCATACCGCATATTTTCCGCAACCATCACCTTAAGCTTATGCTTATTCTTTAGTTCAACAAGCTGCTTCGCGCCTTCCATTGTCGCGGCAAAAGGCTTCTCCGCGATAAGATTCTTGCCTGCCGCAAGCACATCGCGTGCAACCTCAAAATTCTCCGATATAGGCACAAGCACGTCCACCACATCAATATCCGCACGCTTCAACATCTCGCGGTAATCGCTGTACACCCTATCCGGCGGCAGATTAATCCCCTGCGCGAACCCTTGCGCCTTATCAACACTTTTATTGCACACCGCGACAATCTCATACTTGTCCGACAATTCCTTCAATGCAGGATAATGCAGCCTATCCCACGCCATACCTATTCCAATTGCTGCCAACTTCAACTTCATAAAAAATTCTCCTTTGCAAAACGTAATATTAATAGCGTTCTGCAAAGGAGAATTTTTATTCGTGATTTTTATTTTCGCTTTTCTTTTTATTGTTCAACTTTGGCTTTAACTCGAATCGGCAAGAATTGCCGCCCGTGCCCCAGCATTCTATTTCAGTCACGGTGTACTCATTTTTCGTGTATTCCTGCATGATTCCGGCGATGAAGCCCTCGTCATATTGGCACAGCGTATTGCCGATATTGCCAAAGCCAGAGCATTCAGGGTCGTTGTCAACTACAATAATGCCCTCGCCTGTTTCATCATCGTAGCTTTTAATCTTAAATATGCTTGATTTCAACTTCTCAAGCTTAACAGAAATTTGCCGCATGAACATATCGAACGGCATCGAAACATCAAGCCGCTCCCGCACAAGTGCGCGCCCTGCCAAAACTCCTGCGGCGCGGAATATTTCAGCCATCTCTTCTTCACCAAATCTCGTATTTAGCACACTGCGTATTGTCTGCTGGAACAAACGATATACCGATACAGGGATTTCATCTCCTAAATCGCCTCTGCCGCGCTGAATGTCGCCTAGATTTTCAAGGGTGAATTCTTCCTGCGCCTTTGTGTTAGCCGCACTGAACAAGTCCGCATTTTCTATGAAATCGCTCACAGGCATAGGCTTTGCGTAATAGTAGCCCTGCACGGCGTCGCAGCCTGCTTCTTGTAAAAACTTTATATGTTCCTTGGTTTCCACGCCCTCGGCAACTGTGTTTATGCCTAAGCCCTTCGCCATTTCCAGAACATTAGATATAACAGTCTTGGAGCGCGCCTTCAAGTTATTGTCAACAAAGAAGCACCTGTCAATCTTAATTTCATCGATAGGTAAATTTTTAAGCAGGTTTAGCGACAAGAAGCCTGTTCCAAAATTATCCATAG
The DNA here is from genome assembly GCA_964479875.1 of uncultured Eubacteriales bacterium. Taxonomy (GTDB): domain Bacteria; phylum Bacillota; class Clostridia; order Monoglobales; family CAYZNM01; genus CAYZNM01. Next base: position 8,009 of record CAYZNM010000005.1, on the reverse strand, counting down.
ACAACGTAAATCCGGCTTCGTGCAGCTTTTGCATATGCTCCTGCAGCAGCTTCTCATTTTTGAGGAAGGACGTTTCGGTCAGCTCAATTTCAATATACCGCCGCGGTATCTGATATTCATTCACTATGCTCTCAACTTCATTGGAAAAATTGTCGTCCTCGAGGTGCAGCTTTGAGAAGTTAACCGATATGGTGACAGGCTCAACTCCCTTGTCAATCCAATTCCGCAAGATTTGGCACACCTTCCGCAGCATGTACATATCCAGCTTCAGGATAAACCCATTCTTCTCAAACAGCGGAATAAACGTATTCGGCTGCACAACCACATTTTCATCCTGCTGCCAACGCACAAGTGCTTCCGCCCCGATAATCTTATCGTCGTCGATATTATACTTAGGCTGTAGGTACACAATGAACTCTTCATTTTTGAGCGACGCTTCCATCGCGTTTTCAAGCTCAATTTCCTTAACTAGCTTATCCTTGTAGCTTTCGCTGTAGTCGCAATAGTTTGCGGTTTTTTGTGTTTTTGCTATTCGGTGCGCAAGGTTTACCTTTTCGAGGATGTCGTCTACGTCAGTTTCGCCGTGCTTGATAAAATAGCGTCCATAGCGGAAGTCGATTTTATGCTCACCTAGGAAGCCGGTCTTATCCTTTAGCTTGTTCTCGAACATGTAAATTTGCTTGTCGATGTCCTCCTCGTCAGCGTAGGCAAATATTGCCACAAATTCATCGCCGCCCAAACGGCCGTACACGCATGTGTCAGACTTAACAAGCTCGCGCAAGGTGTCCGCTATACACACAATAATCTTGTCGCCCACCGTAAAGTCATAAATCTCATTTATAATTTTAAACTTCAAAACATCAAACTTAATTGCAACATGCTTCTCGTTCTGTGATTCCTTCAAGCACTTTGAGCTGTCGACCTTAACCTTTGTGAGGTTGGGGATACCCGTAAGTTCGTCAAAATACGCAACCTGATAAAGCTGCTGCGAATACTTCTTCTGCTTCCAGCCGAAATATATGAATATCACAACCGTAACGCAAGTCGAACATATCATCAGTATTATAGCGGCGAACACTATATCGTCAACCTGCGCCGAAACAACCTCCTCCGGCACAATGGACGCAATGTACCAATCGTTTACGCCAAGGGGGGCGTAGTGCATCATGCGCGTCTTTCCGTCTATCGAATACTTGACGTGGCCGCCTGCGCCTTCGCTCATCTTGCGCATTATTGTTGCGTAATCGTCGTAGGCGACGTGCTTTGCATACCCCACGAATACATCGTGGAAGCTTAATCCGGGGTATTTGGCGGTTTTATTATTCTTGTCCATAATCAGGAACACGATGTCACCGTTTTTGTCCATGACGTTAATCGTGCCCATTCCGTCGAACGCAGGAATGAAGAAGTTGCTAAACTGCACGCAGTCGTACAATCCTGCCGCCACGCCTATAATTTTATCGCCCCTATAAAGCGGCGTAGAGAATGCGACAATGCGCGAACCATCGGCTTCATCAATCATTGTTTCCGACGCAAAGGTTTTGCCCTTGACAGCTTCGATAAAGTAGCTTTTATCCGATATATCAAATATTACACCCTTATCGTTGATAGCCTCGCCGTTTGCGTTTGAGATGATTATCTGCTTGAATCCGCTTGTGCCTACAAATGACTTTATCGCAGCGATTGCGGCCGCATCGATATTCTCCTCCGGCAGGTAGTTCCTTACATCAGATATCATATCCGATATTTGCACAATTGTAGCTATCTCGCTGTTTAGCTTAATCTCAAGAGTGAGCTTTTGTTGCTGCATAATCTCCTCAAGAGTTTCGCATGTATTAGCAGACAAGCTGCCGCGCAGCGTTATATTATAATACAGCAATCCGCCGATTATCACGGTAATGCTTATCACAAAGAACAAAACTATATTTAAAGGCTTTATATCCTTCCACATATTTGACTTCCTTTTTATGTAATGTACCGATATTTTCCTAAGTATATTATATTTGGAAAGTAACAAATTTTCAAGTGTAAATTATAAATGCCATATTTGAAATAGTGGCAAAATCGTGGCATCAGCCTAAATTCCTGATTAGTTTAACATAATTTTGCTTGTGTGTGGATTTATAATGTGGTATAATTGCATAGAAATAATGAATTTTCGGCACATGTTTTAGAGAAATATTCTGCTATTTGGGGAGTAATATTATGGTAGGTAAATATTCGTCCGCATTCGGGTATTTGATGGAGCTGCTCAGCGTTTCGGTTAAGGAATTGTCCGACGCGTTGAAGCTTGAGCGTACAACTGTCAGCAAGTGGAAGAATGGCGTGCGGCAGTTAAAGTCCAACTCCGTTTATTTTGATGAATGCTGCCGCTATTTTGTAGATAAGAACGAGAAGATAGGTGGGGGCGTGCTCGAGAACTTCTTCGCAAGTATATATCAGGGGGAGGATTCGTCAGGGGGCGACCTCCTGCGTCGCAGCGTTGCACGCTTTATCGTAAACAAAGATATAGGCGCATTGCCCGAAACTGCTGTGTGCAACGACAAAAGCACATTGTACCGAACATATGTGTCAATATATCGCGGAAGCGAAGGGCGTAAATCCGCCGTAATGCAGATTTTAGACGCCGCGGAGGCCTCTCGCGAGCCATGCTCCGTTACGTTGATGGAAACCGATGGATTCGAGTGGGCAAGCTCCGACATACGATTCCTAAAAGCGTTTGCAGAGCGCCTGGAAGGTCTGCTAAACGCAGGTCATAAAATCGACATAATACATTTATACCAGCGGCTGCACCAAGACTACGCCGACCTGCTGCGCATATTTATACCGCTGTGCTTTCACAAAAACATACGCAACTACCTCTTTCCGTCAAGGTTGACAGAGCGTTATGAATCCAGCATTTATTATGTGCGCGACAAAGCTCTCGTTGTAGGCTTATGCGGCGACGGCAAGCTTTCAAATATGTACAGCAGCGTATACCGCGACGCTTTTTCGATAGCGCAGTTTTCCTCATACATCGAGAACATCAAAAGCACGATAATCCCCATGCTTGTCACAAGCAAGGTAAGCGACAAGAATACGATACTAAACCTGTTTCACGGCAGCGCAAAAAGACCCGAGCCTACATTTTACGTTGGCAGCTCACTAAGCGTAACCACGATGAGTGAGGAATTGCTTAGCGAAATACTCTTCGAGAATAAACTTCCCAAAGCCGACAGGGATAGATGCCTTTCCTTCTACCACTCAATCCGCACATGCGTTGAAAATTCGCCTGCCGATTCCTTGGGCGGATACTACATTTTCATCGACGACATAAAGCGGCCGCTCGCGTACGACACAATAGTTGACTTCCCAATATCGTGCTACGTCAACAAAACAGTCACGATAACGCGAAAGCAATATCAGCGTCATTTTCGCGACACGGCGAACCTTCTTATGCACGACCCGCGCTACAAATTTATTCTAAACCACGGCACTTCCCCCTTTCCGTGCAACGCATGGATAAAGCGGAACAATTGGTGCTTCGGTTTTAACAACCAAAACAAGGTCTTGTTTACGGAAAACCTCAACATCATAAATGTGCTGATGTCGAGCTATGAGGATATATGGGACAAAACTCCCAATGAGCAAAAGCAAAATGATTATGTCGCGGCGGTGCTCAACCGATTGAGCATGTAGCCGCTTGCCAATAAAAATAACTAAACGGAGGGATTATGTCACATTACAGCGACATCTTTTCAATGTCAACATGCTGGTGCAACGGAAAGTACAGCGACGGAAGGGACATCGTGCGGCGCATTAAAGAGCTTGGCTTCAACAAGCTTGAAATAAGCTACAAGGTGAGCGAGGCCGACGTCCTGATGATAGCCGAGGAAGCCGAGCGCGGCGAAATCGAAGTGACAAGCGTGCACGCCGTAGTTCCCAAAATAGAGGACAGCGGCTTCGGCACGGATTCAGCTTTCATCGGTTCTACCGATGAAGCAGAGCGTCAGCGCGCAGTTGCCTTAGTAAAGCAATCCTGCGACTGGGCGGCACGGCTTAACGCAGGCGCGGTAGTTGTACATCCGTCCGAGCCTATGGTTGTCCCAATAAAGTACGACTATGTGCTTGAGGACATGATAAAGCGCGGCCAGCGGGATTCCGACGAATACACAGCAGTCTTCGCCGAAATGATGCAGTGCCGACAAAACGGCTGGCAAGGCGCACTCGCCGCACTGCACAAATCCAGCGTCGAGCTGTGCGACTACATCGCACAAAAAGGCTACAGCGTAAGCCTAGGCTACGAAAACCGAATGCGCTGCTACCAATACATGACATTCGACGAAACAGCGGAGCTGCTAAACACGCTGCACGATATGCCCGTATATTTTTGGTACGACATCGGTCACGGCATGTTAAACGACAGCATCGGCACACTAAAGCTCGAGCAAGCGCGTCCGCTTATGAGCCGCCTTCTCGGTATGCACATTCACGGCATGAAGGACATCGTCTACGACCACAAAACGCCGTATCAATATTCCGACGACGTCGACCAATTCATCGACTTTATCCGCGCCGCGAAATACAAGGTACTCGAGCTAGAGCGTGAAGCCGAGGGCGACACGATTGTGCGCGGCGCGAAAATGTTGTACGATAAGGTGATGGGGTAATGTTGACCCCTTACGGCACAATGGGCGGGTCAGGTTGTGCGGGCATGGAGAATTCACTGCGCGGCGTTTCGCTGTAGAGGCGTTTTTTGGTGTCGCGCAGGGCAATCCACACCTTTCCGTCGTTGAGGTCAACTCCGTCAATTACCACATGTGTGCGTCCTTGCTTAACAAGCGCACCGCGCACTAAATCGCGCGGCTTTGTCGCGTCAGGATTCGCCGTAGAATAGTAATAGACCATGACAACCATTCCGGGGTTTACATTCTTAACGATGACAGAATCGCTCTTCGCGCCTATGCCGTCGATGAGTTCGACAACAATGTCGTTCATTGTAAACAACCGAGAAAAGGTAATTAAGAGGGCTGCGCTTCTGCTTGTCGCATCACGCGCAGGCGTGAAGCCTTCCTTTGCTTTTATCTCCTTGTTGCTCACCGTCACCCACACCTTGTTGTCCGATGGCATTTTGCCACTTTTGATTTGCACCAGCACCTTCCCGGTATCGCCCGCATTGGGAGTGCGCGTTGTGCATGAAGCTTTCACGATAAGGTTGTCTTTTTCGCGACCTGTTTCGCTGTTCCACACTTCGATTATGTCGCCGTATTTCAAGCCGTTGATGTACATCTCATGCAAGGCCGCGCCGGAGGCCGTGATGGTTTTAACGTTGGCAGGATTGAGCGCTTCCGCCGGCGGTGCAGGCGGTGGCGCAAATTTTGCGCCTGTTATTTTTATATTTTTGGAAACATTAGTAAATTTTGAATTAGCACTATCATAGCCGATGTTAGTATCTGAAATCGCAGAATAACTGCCGAAGGTTTTTACGCTGCCGCCTTCTTCTATTGTGAGGTTGCTATCAATAGTGATGCTTCCCTTTGTGCCTATGCCGACATTGAAAACATAACCTTCCACAAATTCTGCGGTCACATTAGAGTTTTTTATTGAAATATCGATATTGTCCGTCATTATCCCACATTGTCTATAAATTATCTCGAGCTCGGTATCTTTAATCAATAATGCACCCTTTGGCCCTGATGTGCAAGAAATGCCAACATCAGCCTTTAAGGTAGTTTTGCCGCCACTTATAGTGAGAGAACCATCATCTGGACTGCCATATACAGCGACAGCAATATAGCGGTCGATATCGCCAGCTATATGTAATGTTCCGTCGTTTAATATCGTTAATTTTCCGAAGCTTCCCACAGCTCCTTCTATAGAGGTTTCAGTTCCCTGCGGTATATATATCGTCGAGTTTTCAGGCAAGAGTATTGCCTCCAAGTATACAATCTCAGATCCCATATCACTTGCTGCTGCTGAGATTTTTGCATTTTCAAGCGTTAACGTTCTTGTTGATTGTTTCCAACTCCAACCTTCTGCTTCACTGGATTGGTCAGAGTTAAATTTATTACAATCCAGTTGCAACGTACGCATCGTCGCAGCATACACATTCCCCACGCCCACAACAGCCGCGCACACTAACATCACCGCGACAAGCATAAACACTCTGCCTACAAAACTCCTACCCATAATCCTACCTCCCACTCGCGCAACGCGCATATGTATTTACCTGTACATATATTTTATAATATATATCCAAATATGTCAAGTATATTGCAAAATTTTTATACGAAACTTAAAACGCTTTATTCTCAATCCCTTATTTTTTCTTGCGATAACTAGGAATTTCTGCTACAATATAAATAACAAAACAATTCATTTTGAATTGACAAAGGAGCTAATGTTATGAAATTCGACCTGCTGCACCCTGCTGACCAGATTGTACAGATAATGAACCGAATATACCAAGGCGGGCTTACCACCACCTCCGGCGGCAATCTCTCGATTTTGGACGAGAGCGGCGACATATGGATTACGCCTACAGGCGTGGACAAAGGCTCGCTTACGCGCGCGGACATATGCTGCGTTAAGCCGAACGGTGATGTTGTTGGACCGCATACGCCTTCGGTCGAGCTGCCGTTCCACGCTTCGATATACAAACGCCGCCCCGACCTTAGGGCTGTGCTGCACGCGCACCCACCTGCACTCGTTGCGTTTTCAGTAGTGCGCAAGCTGCCGGAGCTTAATTTGGTGTCCAACACGCGCCGCACATGCGGAAGTATCACCTTTGCACCCTACGCCGTCCCCGGCTCAAAGCAGCTAGGCGACTATATCGCGGCGGAATTTTGCAAGGGTTACAACATAGTCGCAATGGAGAATCACGGCTTAGCTATCGGCGGCGAAAGCCTGTTCGACTGCTTCATGAAGTTTGAAACCTTGGAAGCAACCGCACGCTTGCAGATTAACGCAAACAAGCTAGGCAAAACCAAAACCTTCGCCGAATCCGAGTTAAACCTCACCGCGACGCGCAATCACATGACGATGGACGACTTCGTGCCCAACAAGCACAGCGCGGAAGAATGCGCAGCCCGCCGCGACATGGTAACGCTAATCAAGCGCTCGTACAGGCAAGGACTATTCGGCAGCACACGCGGCACATACTCCGTGCGCCTATCCGACGGCAGCTTCCTAATCACGCCCAACGGAATCGACCGCGCCTACATGGACGAAAGCGACCTCGTGCTAATCAAGCATGGAATGAAGGAGCAAGGCAAATCGCCGTCGCGCTCCGTGCGCCTGCACCAACTAATATATGAAATGCACCCCGAGATAGGTTCGGTTTTAGGCGCAGAGCCGCCCCACGCGATGGCGTTCGCCGTAACCGACGCCGAGTTCGACCCGCGCACCATCCCCGAAAGCTACATCCTCCTGCGCCAAATCAAAAAGGTAGGCTTCTCCACCCTATACCTAGAGCCCGAAAAAGTAGCCGCGATGTTCTCCGAAAAAATACCCGTCATCGTATGTGAGAACAATCAAATTATCGCAACAGGAAATTCGCTGCTAAAAGCCTTCGACCGCCTGGAAGTATGCGAAGCCACTGCCCACGCGATAATCGCCGCCGCCGACATAGGCGCAATGGTACACATCTCCCCCGACGAGGTACGCGAGATAGACGCCGCATTCAACCTCGAGCCGATTGACGAATAATTCCATGGAGCAAATCAAAACAAAGCGTCTGACCATGACGCTTGCTTCCTTGGCCGATTTACCGGCGTTGGAAGAAATCGACAAGGAATGCAGCACCTACTTCCAATTCGACCCACAATGCGAACCAAACCATAATTGCACCCTAAAGGAATGTTTAACATCAGGCGACATTCCTCCCCGAATCAAAAAAGAGGACTACAATAAGGAAAACTATTACTTCTACTGTGTACACCAAGACGATACACTCATAGGCTTTCTTTCATACTACCTAGGTCGTGTTCGTAAACCCCTTTCCCCTATATCATCTCAACAAAGTCATCATA
>CAYZNM010000004.1:0-178945 GCA_964479875.1 uncultured Eubacteriales bacterium | reverse complement strand
ATTGTTGCACATCTCTGCGTCTTGCTTCGTCGCTTATGAATACAGGTTCTTAGAAGATGAGAGAGATAGACTACAGGGAGAGTTAGATAGCCTATCCTCTCCAATACCTACAGAGCCTATATCAAAAGAACAAGCACTTCTGTTAATGAGTAAGTTAAAGGGGTTCATTGAGAATAACAACATACCTGAATGCAAGGAGTTAATCAAATCCTATGTAGATAAAGTTACAGTATACGAACATCATGTGGAAGTCCGCCTAAACGCGGGCTTCCTTTTTTGTTCTAGCAAAGAGATGAAAGCTATTATTAAGTCAACTATGAAGATAATTCATATGAGGAAAATGTTTGGGGGTTAAGTATGGTCGAGCTACACCACGCAACAGAAATGGAGAAGGTAGAAGGATTGCCTATAGAAGTTCAACGAGAGATTGCTTACAATCTGGCAATGTTGGATAGTTACTACGGAGTGGATAGAACAGTGTACGGAGGGCATGTATTGCTGATAGAGAGTATGAATGACTTACAACAGCTACCACAACATAGGATAGATATACACAATGATATAGCCGAAAAGATTACTCTAATAGAAACAGAAGAAGCTATGCTTTATGCAAGCGTGCTGTTACTGCAAGGGAGCGACTTCGGGATAGTGTTGATTATGGAATGGGAGATACTGCCGATGGAGTTGAGGAAGCAGGTTGGATAGGAGTTATTACCTCTATTAGTATAGCAGAATAACAGCCAATATGTAATAGTCTATTCACTAACAATCATACCCTACAGCCGATAAACCCAGGCACGGCATGGGTTTATAGCAAAGCAAAAGCTCACAACTACAGTGAGTTGTGAGCCTGTCTGGTGGAGGCGGCGGGTATCGATCCCGCGTCCAAAAGCACATAAGCATACGCTACTACGAGTGTAGTTTGTGTTTAGGTTCTCGCGGCACGCATTCCACAAACAAACGGCGGCGCGATAGCTTGATTATAATGCGCGGCATACAAGCTTTTGCAACGCATTTTCGCTGTCAATGACCCTTGGGCGTATCACAGCGATTAACGCCGAGGGATAAGGCCGCGTTAGCGGCTAGCGTCAACTGTTATTAGGCAGCTAAAGCTAAAGAATTGTTATTTCTAGCGTTTATTTTGTTGGACAGTTTAAAGCGTTACCCAGCGCTACTCGCAACGTATACCCGAATACCCCTGTCGAATCCAGTACGCCCCCATATAGTCAATCGCGTTTCAATCCGATACATCGGAAGTGCGACGAGTTTCGATAGAATCAAAGAAACGCGATTGACTTGCTCGCGGCTTTAAATAGCTTTGACTATGGTATATGTTATCTTGATTATACTGTATTGGTAGATAGATGTCAAGCGGAATGTTTTGTATTGTTTGGGCGAACACAGTTCGCCCAAACATATTATTGCCAAAATTTGCTAGTTTTCTAACGCGTAGTTGAGTACGACGTCGTTGTGGTTGATGTAGTCTTCGATTGTGGGGGAAAGCTCGACGTCGGGTATGAAGGTGAATGTGTCCTGCCCGGGGTTTCTGTAGGTGAATTGGCTTGTGGAGTGCCAGAAATCTATGCTGTAGAAAAACCAAATCTGAGAGTTTGGCAGCTGATGTCTTTCCATGTCGGCATACATCACTAGCGAGCCGCCGGTGGGTACTCCCACTGTTATCGCTTGGGGCGCTACCTTATTTATTTCGTAAATTGCGAACATTGCTGCGGAAATCGTGGGGTGTCCTATTAAGGTGTATACCTTCAGCGACGGATTGTCCTCCACATATCTGCCGAGCTCACGAGTGAATGGGTCAAGCGTTTCACGGTAGCCGCCGCCGTTATTGCGTAAATCTACGATTATTTTTTCAACGTCGTTGCTTCTGATTGTTTCGTCCATGTCCTTGAAAAAATCTACGAACAGCAAATCCTTCATATCTACACAGGAGTTGTATTGAAAATAAATTGTTTTGTTTTCAGGGTTGTAGGAATAAAGGTAGTTTTTCTCGAACCTGCCCATGATTGTGTCTTCTAAGTTGTAGTTGACTAAATCCTCTTCTTGGTCAAATGTATACACGGGTACGGTGTAATCCTTTGCTTCTCCGTCTTTTTCTACGGAGAAGATTGTTTCGGTTTGATTGTCGATTATGCCTAAGCCGTACATATATCTTGAGTATACCAACTTTGACGACAGCTCCGCCAATACCCAATAGTCGTTTTCATGTGGAATCACTGTCGATAGCTTTTCAATTACATCTTCAATCGGAACGCCGTTGATTTTTACGACGCGCGAAAACATCATGTCCTCAAAGGGTTTGTATGCGTCTACTATATAAACATCGCCGCCGATTATTCGGAATCTTATCGGATAAAATAAGCCATCCCAATACTCTACGTTGGAATGTGCGTCGCCCAGCAGGGCGATTATTTTGGTAAGCTCTGTGATGATTTGATTTGTGGATAATTGGTCAACCTTGGAGATAAGCTCATCTATGACTTGATTAAGGTCGCTTTTCTTTATAGCTGCTAAAGGTATTCTTAAGTAGCGCAGGGAGAGCTTTTCTCTGAAAAACTCGATGTCCTCGACCCAAAGGCGATTGCGTTCGGGGTCGGTTATGTCGTCTTGGTCTATGATTTCTTTGTTTTTGACGCGTTGCTCGGGGGTGAGCGGCTGCTGTGTTGGCTTGGCTGCTGCTTGTGTGATTGGAGCTTGAGTTGGTGTGCTTGTCGGCGTTGGCTCGGCTGATGCAATTTGTGCGACAGGCTCGCTTGTGCTTTCTGGAGGCTCGATTGCTATATCTTTATCCGGGTTGCTGCAAGCTGCTACTGCGAAAATAAGTACAAAAACAAGTATAGCCGATGCGAAATATCTACCCATAAATTAATCCCCTTTCGTGCATGATTGGATTACATTATAAATCATGCGATGAAGTTATGATGGTTTATGTATAATTATACATTACATTTATTTTGCTGTCAATTTCATTCGGAGTTACAACCGTTAATTGTTCGATTACATCTTCAATCGGGACGCCGTTGATTTTTACGACGGAGAAAACATCATGTCCTCAAGGGATTTGTCCTCGTCTACAATGTGCCTGTAGGCGTTGATTTGCTTGTGCTTTCAGGAGGTTCGGTTGCTACATCTTTATCCGAGTTGCCGCAGGCTGCCAGTACAAAAATAAGTACGATAATCAATATAGTCGACGCGAAATATCTGCCCATAAATAAATCTCCTTTATAATTATATATGGCAAAAACCGCGCGGCGATTGCTGCGCGGTTTTTTATTAGCAGTGAGTTTAAATATTGTCAACTTGTATGCCGAGTATATTTGTGAAGAATGTTACCGGCACGTGGGTTTTGCCGTTTTTCATTACGGGGGCGGTTGTTGTGTATTCCTCGCCGTCGCATTCGTATACCTCGTCGTTTATGCGAACCAGGGCGGAAATGTCGCCGAACATTACTTCAACGGCTTTTTCGATGTTGTCCCACTCTACCTCGCCGCCCATGTATTCAACTATGGTGCGTAGGGGAACCATTACCGCGCCCCCTTGCGAATACACCTCGTCGCCTTCGGCTAATGGGATTTGTCCTACGCCTTCGACTATTACTGCGCCTTCGTTTTTGGAAACCTTGAGCATTTGACCTGCTGCGTCTGCAAGTGCTCCGTCGTAGGAGCTTAGTATGCAGGTGTAGGTTGATGTAGCTTGCGCAGGCAAGCTCATTGTAGCGATGTCGTATTGAACTATAAGCTCAGCGCCTAAATCGATGTCGGCTATGGTTACGATATTTTTGGTTTTATAAGGCTTGATTTCAGAATCAGCAGTTACTGTTACTACTGTGTCGTAGTTTGTGTTGATGAATGAAACGCTGTCGCTGCTTTCGGCTGTTATTTCTTCAACCTGCATGTAGAAGCAGTTTACGTTGTCGTTCGCAAAATTTGTGATAACGCAAAGTGCGTCAACTCCGTCGTCGTAGTCTAGGTCGAAGTAAACCGACGCGATTTTGTCCTTGCCTATGTTTGTGGCAAGCAGCGGAAGCTTGTAGCTTGCGTCAAACAGGTAAGTGCCGCCTGTGATGGTGAACATGTACGCAACATCGTTGTTTACGATTGTGATTGATTCCGGCGTGGTTTCAGTTATTGTGCCTACGATGCAGCCGATTATCGGCTCGGGATACTCGCCCATATCCATGTCTTCCTCATCTTCGGCGAATGCTACTGACGAAAGCGAAAACAGCATAACAATCGCCAGCGTGATAGATAAAAACTTTTTCATCTTTTCCTCCGTTTTTGTTTTAAGACTTGCTCTTATATTATATTGTTCCATTATAAGTAAATTTTATGTTACGGTGATGTTATAATCGGACTGAGCCGGAAAAGGCATAGTCGCGGGTTTGGGTGCTGCCCAACAAGCATTAACATTGCATTTGGTATACCAAATGCAATGTTTGGCGGTAGTGAAAATGGTTGACATTGGCTAATGGAGATTATGCTCATTTGGTGAATAAATCAATCTCAAACAACGCCAAATCTGTGATTGACTATATATTTAATAGTTATCGTTGTAAACAATGCCATCTGGTATGGACAAATATATATCGCTATTTTGTATCATGAATTCTTCGTATTCTCTGTTTTTATAGGTGTTATAATAATGATTGATTACTAACTTATAATCGTCTGTATGCTTTTGAACCTCGGGTTCATTTTCATACGCAATCACTTTTGTAAAAAATAACTTTTCAAAAGATAAGACTTTATAGGTTTCATACTCAATCGCACCTTCGGCATAAAAAGAATAATCCAACTTGCATACGCTTCTCCATAATTCGTACTTGCCGACTGTAAGACCAAAATCACCCCATCTGTCTTTTTTGTTATTGGGATATTTGTTTGCTAAAATTTCATAATCCTCATGCGTAATAAAGAGGTCGATATCATGCTCGTGTTTCCGTAAGCCGTAATACTCCATTGCCAATCCACCAAAAATAACGGGTTTTGACGAAAAAACAATGCCTATTTGAAACAAATCCACAACATTATCAATTATGTTTTTATTACCTGTTATCATAAACCCTCCCGCACATTATATAAAAAATCCTTACCAAAAGAATATCTCTTATGCGTTGCATAAATAAAAGGAATGGCTTTCGGCAAGGCTTGCGCGCCCTGCCGAAAACCATTCCCTCGTTGCTGCTTATGGCAAAACGCGTACCGCGCTTACATAGTTTTTGTGATAGTAGCCGCTTTCGATTGTGTCGTAGCGTAGGCCTACGCCTGGCTTTACGGCGTGAATCATTTGGCCGCCGCCTACGTATATTCCTACGTGGTCAACGCCGCCGCCACTGTTTGTGAAGAATACTAGGTCGCCTGGGGCAAGCTCGGAACGGCTTACCTTTGTGCCGTTGCTTTGCTGGCCGCTTGCTGTGCGGCTTAGTGAGTAGCCAAATTCGTTAAATACATATGAAGTGAAGCCTGAACAGTCAAAGCCGCTTGATGATGAGCCGCCGTAAACATAAGGCGTGCCCAAAAACTTCTTCGCGTATTCAAGCAAGCTGTCTGCAACTGTGGTTAAGTCTTCGAGCGTTATTGATTCGTCGAAGATGAACTCGCCGTCGTAGACATATGTAGCTGTTTCCGGCTGATTGTTTGTTGCTTCCGGATTTTCAGGGTCGGACGTTGCAAGCTCGTTGAAGCTGTTTAGGCTTGTGTCGGGCATGATGTACGCCTTGTTTGTTGCTCTTCCTCTATAAAGCAGTCCGTCTTTTTTCAGTATAATGAACTTGTTGTAGACATAGCCTGTGTATTCTTGATACTTTACATAGCTCCAGCCGACTGACATTTCGGTTATTTCAATCTCTGCCCTGTTGGGTATAACTGTTACTATCTCGCTGTCGGTCGTGGCTTGTTGTCTTAGGTTTATGCCTCCGTTTGCATTGACCATTCCTGTGGTGGTCGTTTGGGCGTAGGCTGTGAAGCAAATGCTAAGCGCTGCTATAAAAAATATACAAAAAAGCTTTAGGCTCCGCAAATAAAACCCTCCTTGTCGTTAGTGAATAAATTAAGCTATATTAAAGCCTTTAGCGAATGTGCGTAAATTAATGGGGTTATTGCTTTTGGAACGTTGCAAATGTTACAACTTTATTACAAATATATTACGAAATTGTTACAACATAGAAATTATAATATATGTTGTGCAGTTTGTCAAGCTTTTTTTAAGAATTTTCGATTATTTGTTCATATTTTCAGGTATGGGCGCATATACATGTGCGCCCATTTTTTATATCGTCAGTACGCCGTTTTCGTCTATAAGGAGCATTAGCACGTCCTCCTGCTCGCCTGTTTCTACGTTGTAGTACAGGAGGTAGGTTTCGTCGTTGTGCTTGATTGTCACCTCGTAGCAGAAAAGCTCGGATTTGTAAGGAGTGGGGATTATCGCTTTGCTTACGGAGGCGATTTCGGCCGCGGGATTGATTGCTTCGGTGATTGCGTCTATGTCGGCGATTTCCTGCGGCAATTGACGCTGCTTGTGATTGAAAAGGTAGCCTGCTTGGTTGAAGCCTATGATTTCGCCGTTGTCTAGGGCGACTTCTACCTTGATTAAATCAGGATAGCAGGTGTATTCGCCGTCGGTGTAGGCGAAGTTGACCGTTAGAATGTTGTCCTGCTTTTGATAGAAGCTTTCGCGCATGTTGTGGATTCCGTTGTCTTTTAGGAATGTTTGCGCGCCTTTTACGCCGTCGGCTAGGGTGATGTTTGTGTGCTTCGGAACTTTGTTGTTCATGTAGGATACTACGTAGCCTCCGCTTTTGCTTACGGTGACATAGGCGTATCCTCCACGGTCGTTTACGGGGATGCGGAAGCCGTAGGTTGGTAGCTTGCCTTCGCATTCGTTTACAAATTCGGCGGCGGCGATGTCGTATTGAGCGACAAATTCGGAGGCGATTTCGGCGGCTTGCGTCATGTCGACTATCTCTGCGTCCTTGGTCATTTCAGGCGACATCTGCGTGATGTGGTCGCTGTATGGGCCGTCGTAGATTAGGGAGGGGTAGTCGCTGAACATGTCTTGCGATTCGGGCACGTCGCCGGTAGGTTCGGGCAATTCCTGCGCCAGAACTTTGTTCATGTTTTCGACGGTAAGGTCGCCTGAATACAGCCTATCCTTCAATCCGTCATAGGTCGTTTTAAGCTTCTTCGAGTAGGTCGACAGCGTGGACAAGCCTTGCACGTCGTCGTCGGAAAGCTTGTCGCCGCGCGCAAGCTTTTTCGAGATAAAGCTGACGTAATCGCCAAGCTGCGAGAAGAATTTGGAGGTATTCGCCGAAGCTAGGCCGGACAGCGGAATGCTCGGCAAGTCCGCCTTAGCAAGTGCGGCTTCGGAATAAAGCTTGCGCGCAAGCGAGGAAACGCTTTCCGCGCCGGAGGAAACTACAATCTTGCCTAACGTAGCGTCAATGCTGTCGACGTAGTCTACCAATTCCGAGAATGCTTGCTGCACCGACGAGCTATCGGTCGCCTTGGCTTTGGTTTTGTTGGTGTACAGTATATATGCGGACATCATCAGCACGAGTGCAGTCAATATCGCGAGGAAGAATACCTGCTTGTCCGAGAATTTGTTGATGAATTTTGTCATGTGTCACCTATCATTACAGAATCCGCGAGGGGCGTTTGATTTCCGCATTAACGCGTACATACGCTTGCGACTTCTTGAACCTTTGTGCGAAATTGCGCTCCGATACATCGGCGAAGGTGTATGTGCCAATCTTCGCACGCTTGCCGAAGCCGAATATATCCGCGTCGCGGGAGATTATTCGCTCAAGGAATTGCTCACATTCCTGCTCGAGTGTGGATTCAATTGCAGACGTGATTTCGTCCGTGTTTGTTTGGGTGTACTTTGCGATAAGCTCGCCTGTCAGGGAGATGTCTATTTCAATGCGCGGTTCGTCCTCGTCTAAGTTAACGCTGATTATCGGCTTGCGCTTTTGTTTGAGCAGGCACGCGTATTCGTCTTTGTTTATAAAGTACGCAGGCTTTATGCTGCCGTTGATGATGTGGTAGATAAAGCAGTCTTGTCCTGTCAGCTTTGCGTCAAGCTTGAAGCCTTTGAAGATTGCCATGCCCATTGCTTCGCTGTCCACCTCGGACAGGGCGGCGTTTTTGCCAACCTCCACGGTAAATTTGGTGAATCCGTCTGTTTCAAATGCGGGGGCTAGGTCTTCGGCGGACTTTGCGTCGCCTACGCCTACGAGCGGCACCACCGCTTGCATTTCATCCGATTGCGCGGCAAGGGCTAAGTCCTTCAAGTAAACTCCCGGAAGATAGGGGCTTACTTGTCCGTTGAATACCATATCGTAGTAGCGCGTTGGGTTGGTTTGCAGCGGCGAGTTTACGTTGGAGAGATACTTTTCGCAGCCGCCTACTGCTACCGCGACGAATAGGTTTGATTGAAATTCGTTGTAGCCTGTGAGTGACGACAGCTCCTTATCGATTCCCTCGGCGGCAAGCTCGTCCGATATCAGGATAAGCTTGGCATGGGTGAGGTCGGGAGTTTTCGCCATTGATAGGTTGATAACCTCCAGTGCGTCAAATACAGTGGGGGCGTTTATTGTGAAGTTGGTCAGCGCAGGGTTTTTGCTTGCGTTTTGTTTTTCCTCGTTCGGCTTGCTATCCCCTGCGCGTTTGCCGAAGTGATTGGTTTTTACGAATTGGAAGGTGTACTTGTTCATGTCAGGCTCGTCGCATTTGTCAATGCCGATAGCCAAGACATACGCCATGTCCTCAATCCTGTTGCTGCCCATGCAGCTACTCAATAGCACTAGCAAAATAATTAGCAGCAATATGTGGAACGCGATATACTTCATAGCTACGCCCCCTTTCGATTAAGCGCAAAGACTGCTAGCGGCACAATAAACGCCGCGATTATTCCGTAAAACGTGAGCATCGGCATAAAGTCGATAACCTGATTGATGTCGCGCGGAATCAAGCTGCCAAACACCACAAGCACGGCCAGCGGAATAATCGCCCCCTTATACGACGCCGCGCCGCTGATTCTGCAAAAGGAGAAGCACAAGCAATAAAACTGCGTCGCCATATTGAGGAAGAAGGCAAGACTCCAGGTAAGCGTGAACAAAAACTCCGCACGCTTCAAGTAATCGCCCAGACTAAAGAATCGCTCAAGCTGATACAGCGGAATGAAAAACTTAGTATTCGCAGGATAAGGCACAGTCAGCGTGTACATTGCGATAATCATTATAAGAAACGCAGCCGACAGCAGTATTGACGTAATCGCAACGCGCGGAAAGCTGATGTTTTTCTCAATTCGCTCCGATATGATAAACATGACGAGTACGTCCGCGAAAAATCCCATGTACAGCATACTGTTGGTAAAGCTTGGCAGTCCGCTTCCGAATAATGGGAATATATTGGAGATGTCAAAGTCACTCGCTGTCATCACGAATATTAATAGAAGAAACAGCCATATCACAGGCGCAATTATCGTGTGCAAGCGCACCACAGCCTTTAAGCCGATAAGCGCAGCGATACCCATCGCAAATGCGAACAGCAGCATAATCGGCAGCATTCCCGCGTTAGGATAGCACACAGCGATAAGGCTGTCCGTCACCTGCCTAAGCGTAAGCGCACAGCCACCAAGGTAGAACGCCGCTATAATAATGGCAACAATTGACTTAACAAACTTGCCGTAGCCGTCACCTGTCACCGTGAAAATATTCTTGCCCTTGAAAATCTCATACCTATTCAGTATAAGCATAAACACAAGCGTAGCCGCCACGCTTATCACAACGCAAGTCAATATCGCCGCAGTCTGCCCCGCACGCACAATCAAAAGCGGATACAGCAGCATAAGCTTAAACACCACAGCCGAAACTGTCAGTATCACAACTTCCCAAAAGCTAAAGTAAACCTTAACGGACATACGCTATTCCTCCTCGTTCTTGTGCGCGCCTACTGCCCACTTGCGCGCAATACGCGGCTGCTGTCGCGGACGCTTAGTCTTTAGATAAGGCGCACGCTGCTCTCGCTTAAAGATAGGCATTACAGCAACTGAGAACACATTCTTGCCAAGCTTAGGCGCAAACGGCGCAAGGAACGGAATATTAAGCGACTGCGAATCGCACAGCACCAATATGTGCAGGAACAACACAAAGGACAAGCCGAGGAATCCACCCATAGCCGCAAAAAGTATATACACATACTTCATTATGCGGAAGGAAAACGAAAGGAAATAGGAAGGTATCGCGTATGAGGCAACGCCTGTTATTGCAACGATGATGATTATCATCGGACTAACGATGTTTGCTTCAACCGCCGCTTGCCCTATGATGAGCGCACCGATTATGCCTATGGTAGAGCCTATCGGCGACGGCACGCGCAAGCCTGCCTCGCGGATTAGTTCAAAGAA
This sequence comes from uncultured Eubacteriales bacterium, assembly GCA_964479875.1. Taxonomy (GTDB): domain Bacteria; phylum Bacillota; class Clostridia; order Monoglobales; family CAYZNM01; genus CAYZNM01. The sequence goes on along the minus strand of CAYZNM010000004.1, from coordinate 168,523 downwards.
TATCTCGAGCATAACAAGCTCGGTTACGAGCGAAAACGGCATACTCTCCCTGCTTGCAAGTATCGCGAACAATAAATCAGTTGGAATTGCGTCATAATGAAAGTTAACAAGCGCGATAAAGAATGCAGGCAGCAGCAGCGATAGTGCTAAGCCGAATATGCGAACAATCCGCATGAGGTTGGCATATAGGAAGCGCGAATTTCTGTCCTCTGTAGAGTTCAGCAAATCCGTAAAATTGGTAGGCAGAATCAACACATAAGGGCTGCCCTCGACGATAATCGCCGCCTTGCCTTGCGTTAAAGCTGTAGCAACGCGGTCAGGACGCTCTGTCTTTAAAATCTGCGGTGACGGAAGGTATGAGAAGTCTTCGATAAGCTGCTCCAATTCGCCGCTGTCTATGAGATAATCAACGTCCACACCGTTCAATCTACGGCGTATCTCCTGCACTATCTCCTCATTAATAATGTTGCTTATATACATAAGCGAACAATTCGTCTTGCTCATTGTGCCAATCGGATAAAGCTCGCACATAAGCTCCTTCTGCCGAATTATCTTGCGCACAAGCGAAGTATTCGCGCGCATTCCCTCAACAAAAGCCTCCTGCGACCCAGAAATAACCTTCTCGTTCACAGGATTGCTCACGCCCCGCGCCGCAAACCCCTTCACATCACAAGACAAACAATACTCCAACGTATCCACAAACACAAGCACATTACCCGAAAATGAATCGCTGACAGCGTCGTCCAAATCCTGCACCTGCTTCACCTGCGTATGCGGAATCGTGCAAACGTCCACGCCGTTAGCCATTATCGGCATAAGTATTTCTTCATCTATAATCTGCGTATTAACCAATCCGTCAATCAGCAGCGCGAACGCATCAAGCAGCTGCCCATTATGGCTCACCTTAAACTCACGAATAATCACGTCACTATTCGTAGGCACGCACAGCATATCCCTGACGACCGAAAGGTTAGTCGCAAGCGACTTATCAATATTCAACCAAGCTCCCCCTCACTCTTGCAAATTTTTTCTTTTGGATTAGTATTTTACAAATATGTAAAATTTATGCACCTTAATTACTTGAAATGCACGATATAATATAGTATAATGAGTATAATATAATTATGGAGGTGTTTTTTCATGGCTGATACTATTAATGTAACCATACGACTTGATAGGGAAGTGAAAGAGGACGCCGAGCGGCTATTTGGTGAGTTTGGCATGAATTTGTCTACGGCGTTTAATGTATTTGCGCGTCAAGCTCTGCGGCAAGGGAAAATCCCTTTTGAGATCTACGACCCATTTTTCTGTGAAAAAAATATGGCGCGGCTTAATCGCTCCATAGCTGCTGCTGAGGCAGGGAGAGTAACGGAGCATGAACTCATTGAGGATTGACCATGCAAAAGACATGGACAGATGAAGCATGGGAAGATTATCTTTATTGGCAAGCGCAGGACAAAAGAACACTAAAGCGCGTCAACAGCATATTGAAGGATATTGATCGCGACCCCTTTTCCGGCATCGGCAAGCCCGAGCCTCTACGGCATGAGAGGCAGGGCTATTGGAGCAGACGCATTGACGAGGTAAACAGAATCGTCTACAAAGTTGAGGGCGACCAAATTGCCATTATTCAATGCAGGGCGCACTATGACGATTAGTAGGGGCGGACTGCACGCAACCCCGCTCGCCACTGGCGAGCCGCGTGCCCGTTGGAGTATATCCGCCCGCTAATCCACACAACAATACTTTCTTGTGCATACATATCAGAATCATTAAAAATATCAAAAATAGTTATTGCAATTTGTTGTTGTTTATGTTAAAATTGTATGAAATAAGGGGTATATCGCTAAAATGTTGATACATGTTGGCGATGCTTCTACAATTTTAAAGGAGGAAACAATGAAAAGGACGATAGCTATCATTACGGCGATTACTCTCGTTGTCGCGCTGATGTCAGGCTGTATGGGGACGAAGAAGCAGTCGACTAAAACCTTGATTTTAGGCTCGACAGAGTTTAACGGGGTGTTCAGCCCATTCTTCGGCACAACAGCATATGACAGCGAAGTTGCGGAAATGGTTGTCGCAGGCCTGCTAAAGGTGTCGCGCAACGGCGAGATGGAAAGCGCACTCGCAGAATACAAGACGCCCGAAACAATCACAGGCGCTGACGGAAGTGTCACCGAAACAGTATACACCTTCAAACTTATTGATAAAGCTAAGTTTTCCGACGGCACAAAGATTACGGCAGATGACATCATTTTTAACTATAACGTGCTGTGCGACCCGACATACGACGGCTCGCAGACATTGTACACTCTTCCAATCTTTGGTATGTTTGAATTCAGAAACGACGTCGACACCGCAACAGTTGAAAGCCTGAAAGAGAAGGCAAAGAATGAGCCTTATAGCGAAGACGACATAAAAGGCTTCATTCGCCAACAATGCGCTAACGACTATAACGAATACGGCGCGGAAGCGATAAACGACTACACAGGCTTCACAAACCCCAACGGACTTTCAGGCGACGCGCTGAAGGAAGCAGAAATCGACGCTTACCTTGAGGTTGAAGTTGAAAACTACTACGACGACTACGTTGCAATGGAGGATGGACTTTACACCTTCAAGCTCAACAAGCTGATTGATGAATTTAAAAAAGCAAACCCCTCACGTCCGCAGGTTGAATCAATCTCGGGCATAAAGAAGATTGACGAAAAAACCGTTGAAGTGCGCCTAGAAGGCATCGACCCCGCGGCTATCTATAAGCTTGCCATAAGCGTTGCGCCCAAGGCATACTACGGCAAGGACTACAAAAAAGGCGACCTCAAGGGCGTGCAAGCATTAAACGGCGCACCTATGGGCGCAGGTCCATACAAGTTTGAGTCCTTCAAGGACAACGTTGTATCTTTAGTATCAAACCCCAACTACTACAAGGGTGAGCCTGCTATTGCCAAGATTAAATACCAAGTAGTGCCGGAAGCAAACAAGTTTGAAAACGTAAAATCAGGCACAGTTGACATCTCCGACCCGACTGCTTCCCCCGAAATGGTGAAGAACGTTCAGGATGCAGGTCTGCACTATGAGCTTATCGACCACCTAGGCTACGGCTACATCGGCATTAACGCCGAGCTTGTGCCGGACAAAAATGTGCGCAAGGGCTTGATGAGCGTGCTGTCAAACCGCGAAACAGCGGTAAAAGCTTATTACGGCGAGCTTGCAAGCGTAATCGAGCGTCCTATCTCAAAGACATCGTGGGCATATCCGGAAAATGCTTCCACATACTACCCCTACGACATACAAAAAGCCAAGGAATACTTTGAAGCGGCAGGATATAAGATGGTAGAATCCGGCGGCAAAAGGTCGATGGAAAAGGACGGCGAGCAGCTTAAAATTGAAATAGGAATACCCGGCGGCGGCACAATGGAGCACCCCACCGCGCCCATTCTGCAACAAGCTAAAACAGACCTTGAAACAATCGGCGTAATCCTTGAAATCTCAGACGTAGAATGGGCCGTACTCTCCGACAGAATGTCCGCGAAAAACATTCAAATGTGGGCGGCAGCATGGGGCGCAACAATCGACCCTGACATGTACCAAGTATACCACAGTGAAAGTCCTGGGAACCAATATAAAATCAAGAACAAGGACTTAGACAAATTGATGATTGACGCGCGCAAGACCCTCGACGTTGAAGTGCGCAAAGAGCTATACTCAAAATGCCTCGACATAATCATGGACGAAGCGGTTGAAATGCCTGTATATCAAAGAAAAAACCTATTCATATTTAATCCCGAAAACGTAAAAGTAGACACCCTGCCGAAGGATATGTCGCCGTACTACGGCTACCTATCAGAAATCGAAGCTCTTGAAATGACACAGTAGGGCAGAATCGTAAATGGGCGGGCACAAGACCCGCCCCTACAATGGTGATTATATGAAAAAATATATTATACGGCGTGTCTTTATCAGCTTGATAGTATTAATTGGCATTTCGATTATTATGTACGCGTTGATTCGCCTTATGCCCGGCGATTATGTCACTGCAATGGCAGCGTCCAACCCACAAATGCCGCCTGAAGCTGTCGAGAACCTGCACAAGCTTTACGGCACCTTTACGAATCCCGTAGAAGGCTACATAACATGGGCTTCCAATGTATTAAAGGGTGACTTCGGCGATTCCTTCCTGTATAGACAACCTGTCAATGAAGTCATCGCAAGCAAAATGTGGATAAGCTTTTGGCTTGCGTTTATCGCGTTCGTGCTTGAGCTTGTAATTGCGATTCCACTCGGCGTAATGTCGGCGACAAAGCAGTACAGCAAGCTTGACTATTCCATGACCACCTTCGCGATAATCGGAATAAGTATGCCTACATTCTTTTTCGCAGCAATATTGCAGCGCGTATTCGCGTACGGCCTGCGCATACTTCCGCCTTCGGGCATGATAACTGCGCGCGCGGATTATGAAGGCATATGGTATCTGCTCGACGTAGGCTATCACTTTATCCTTCCGACGATTCTGCTGGTCATACTCGGCATAGGCTCGCTAATGCGCTTCACGCGCACAAACATGCTTGAGGTTATGCACTCCGACTTTATCCGCACAGCACGCGCCAAAGGCTTATCCGAAAAAGACGTAATCTACAAGCACGGCTTCCGCAACACGCTAATCCCAATCGTGACAATGGTAGGCGGAACGCTGCCCGGACTATTCTCTGGCGCAATTATCACCGAAAGCATATTCGCCATCGACGGAATCGGGCGCACCGCCTACAAGGCTCTAATGGTAGGCGACATCCCCTTCATTATGGGTTTTAACATGTTCCTCGCTGTGCTGACCTTAGTCGGCACGCTTATTTCCGACATATTGTATGCAGTGGTAGACCCACGCATACGGTACAGTTAAGGAGGACATATGGCTGTTAAAGAGAAGATGGAAACAAAGGAATACCGACAAAAGCCTGTTGTGAAGGAGAAAATTACCACGCCGGGGCAGCTTGTGCTGCGGCGGTTTATGCGGCATAAGCTTGCGATTACAGGGTTTGTCGTGCTTATCATAATGCTTTTGTTTTCGGTAGTAGGGCCGATGCTGTCGCCCTACGGCGAATATACGATGTTTTACAGCAACGATGGGGTGGTTAGCTCCACGCCTTCTGCGGGGGCGGATTTGTATAATAATGCATTTCCCTCGTCTGCGCACCCGCTTGGCACTGATAAGGACGGCCGCGACGTGCTTACACGTATGATGTACGGCGGACGCGTGTCGCTTATTATAGGCTTCCTCTGCGTGTTCATCGAGGTATTCCTCGGCGTGCTGCTTGGAGGTATCGCGGGATATTTCGGCAAGTGGATTGACATGATTATAATGCGTTTGGTTGACGTATTCTTCTGCATACCTATGCTGCCGGTCGCACTCATCATCATATCGATGGTGCAGACGCTCGGCATTGCGCAAAGTATGCAGATATACATTTTGATAGGCGTTGTGGGATTCCTTGGCTGGGCAAGCGTTGCGCGATTCGTGCGCGGGCAGATACTGTCGCTGCGCGAGATGGAGTATATGCTTGCGGCGGAGGCTACAGGCTTAAAGCCGTTCACGCGCATATTCAAGCACCTTATCCCCAACGTAATTCCGCAGCTTATCGTTATCGCAACCTTAAATATAGGCGGCATTATTTTGTTTGAAGCTGCGCTTAGCTTCCTGGGGCTTGGCGTGCCTTATCCGTACGCGTCATGGGGCAATATGGTTAACTCGGTTACGAATCCGACGATACTGCAAAATTACATGCACATGTGGATTCCGCCGGGAATATGTATAATCCTTACAGTTGTCGCCTTCAACTTCCTAGGCGACGGACTTCGCGACGCCTTCGACCCCAAGATGAAGAGGTAGCCATATGGAATATAAAGAGATTTCAAAGTTCAATAAAGAGCGCTACGCCGAATACATGCAGCAGAAAAAGCGCAAGGATATTCCCGAGAGCGAATATATAACCAAAATGCGCGACCCTAACAATGTCGTGGAGTTTGACGAGGTGCAGACCTACTTTTACACCGACGCAGGCACTGTTAAGGCCGTGGATAAGGTGACGTTCGACGTGCCGTACGGCAAAACCGTAGGCATAGTGGGCGAATCAGGCTGCGGAAAGTCCGTCACCAGCCTATCACTCATGCGCCTTGTAATGGGCCCAATCGGGCAAATCGCAGGCGGCGCAATCCGCTTCAACGACGGAAAGCGCGCCGTAAACATAGCAAAAGCCCCCGAACATGTAATGCAGGAAATCCGCGGCCGGGACATAAGCATGATATTCCAAGAGCCGATGACAAGCCTAAACCCTGTATTCACCATAGGTGATCAGCTTAACGAAATCCTAGAGCTGCACATGAGCAGCCTTAGCAAAACTGAGATGTACAACAGAGTAATCGACATGCTGCAAAAGGTAGGCATATCGCGCTGCGAGGAGATATACAAAAGCTATCCGCACGAATTATCCGGCGGTATGCGTCAGCGCGTAATGATTGCAATGGCAATCCTATGCAGTCCGCGCCTGATTATCGCGGACGAACCGACGACTGCTTTGGACGTAACAATCCAAGCGCAAATCCTAGACCTGCTGCGCAGCGTAAAAAGCAGCTCCAATGCCTCAATCATGCTGATAACCCACGACCTAGGCGTTATCGCCGAAATGGCAGACATAGTTGCCGTAATGTACGCAGGGCGCATAGTCGAAATGGGCACTGTCTACGACATATACCAAAATCCGCAGCACCCCTACACCATAGGCTTAATCGAATCGCGCCCATCATCGGTACGCACAGACGGCACACTCCACTGCATTCCGGGGCAAGTGCCAAACCCAATAAACATGCCGCAGCACTGCTACTTCAAAGACAGATGCGAAAAAACCTTCACCAAGTGCGAGGACGAATACCCAAGCATAACAAAGGTGTCCGACACCCACACCGTGGCGTGCTATTTACGCGATAAGCGATACAACATGAAATAACTAAAAGTGAAGAGTGAAAAGCTAGGGGCAATTATATATGAAGGAACAAGATAAAATAACGATTGCCGATATGCGGCTGCAAGGCACGGAGTATGAGCAGGAGTACGTGCATGAGCGCGAGGCGATTAACTTGACGCCTGCCGAACGCTCCGCGATACGCAAGGCTGCGTTTAAGACTGCGGCGTTTTATATAGCCGTAAGCGGCTGCGGATTTTTCCTGCTTATGTTCCTGTTGAACATGTGGCTGACGTAGGTGCGCACAAAATAATTGTGCATTGTGAATTGAAAAGGAGTGTTTATGGCACTTTTACAAGTTGACAACTTAGTGAAGCATTTTCCGATAAAGAGCGGACTGCTGCAGCGCGTGACAGGGCATGTCAAGGCCGTGGACGGAGTTAGCTTCGGCATAGAGAAGGGTGAAACGCTGGGGCTTGTAGGCGAATCCGGCTGCGGAAAAACTACGGTGGGACGCACGCTGCTTAGGCTTTATGAAGCGACAAGCGGCGACGTCACCTTCGACAACAAGAAGATATACAAGCTGTCGCGCGGAAGCTTCCGCAAAATGCGTCCGCAAATGCAGATTATATTCCAAGACCCGTACAGCTCCCTGTCGCCGCGTATGCCTGTAGGCGAAATCATAGGCGAGGCCGTGCGCGAGCATGGCATTGTGCCCAAGAGTGAGTATCACAAGCATATATTGAAGATAATGGACGACTGCGGACTTTCGGCGTATCAAATCGATAGGTATCCGCACGAATTTTCAGGTGGACAGCGGCAGCGCATTTGCATTGCGCGCGCACTTGCGTTAAAGCCGAGGTTTATTGTTGCGGACGAACCCGTGTCCGCGTTGGATGTGTCGATTCAGGCGCAGATAATAAACTTGCTGATGGACTTGCAGAAGGAATACGACCTCGCGTATTTGTTCATCTCGCACGATTTATCCGTTGTGCAGCACATTTCTACAAACGTAGGCGTAATGTACCTAGGCTCAATGGTGGAGCAAGGCAGCAAGAAGGAGCTGTTCAGCAATCCGCTGCACCCCTACACAAAGGCGTTATTCTCCGCAGTCCCCGTGCCTGACCCCACTAAAAAGCCTAACCGCATAATCCTAGAAGGCGACATACCTTCGCCCTCAAACCCTCCCAGCGGCTGCACCTTCCACACGCGCTGCCCCAACTGCATAGATAAATGCAAGAATGAAGTGCCAAAGCAGATAATGCTGAAAAACAATCACATGGTGAAGTGTCACCTATTCGCATAATATTTCCCAATGATGAATATAACCATACGCAAATACACAAGTGAAGACGAATCGGCATTATTGAGAATGTCCGAAGGAAAATACCTCGAGGATTATGCCAATTACTCCCGCGATAAACTAACCGTCGCCGAATACAGCGGCAACGCCGTAGGTTATTGCTATATAAGCGAAGGCGGTGACGCCGATTCATTCTACGTACTCGTCTACGTTTCACACGAACACAGGCGTCGCGGTATAGGCACAGCACTCTACCAAGCCGCCGAAGCACAATGCCAAAGTGCAGGCTGCAAGCAAATCTATTCCAACTACTACGACCAAGCCGTCAACGAATTTGTAAAGCACTTCAACGTTTCATACACGACATCGTCTGACATATTAAAATATTCGGGTTCGCTGCTTCCTGAAGGTGAATTTAACATACGCCGATACAAGGACGCGGACTATTCGCGTTACCACTATTTATGGTCATACGAAGTGCATGAAATGCACAAGCGAATCGGCTTGCCCGTCGAAGAATTTAAAGGTATCGACGACACAAACAGAAGCGATTACTCCGAAAACGACACCTTCATATTGGAAGCGGGCGGCGAAATAATAGGCGGCGGCGGAATATCCGGCGACAGCATAGGGCATCTTGCCGTCGACGCAAACGCAAGCAATCGCGGCTACGGCACAGCCATCGCAACATTTCTCACCAACGAAATTCTGCGCCGCGGCAACAAATGCGCATACCTCACCTGCGAAACAGGCAACGCAAACGCCCTGCATATCTACGAAAAAATCGGCTACAAAAAGCAATATACAGATTATTGGGCAATCAAATACATGTAGGGTGGAATCAATGTCCGCCCTCTCAATAATTTGCACATATTAATAAAAATCCAAAAATATGTAAATAATTAATGCGTAGGGGCGGATATTATCCGCCCGGGATTCCGCACAATCCCACATTCGTGCAATGGGGTGGGGCGGGCGGATGATATCCGCCCCTACAATTGCGGTCTTCGATTAATACAAATTTGATTTCCATGAAAATTCAAGGGAGTGCTTGACTTTTATTCCCAAATAATGTACAATTGATTATATAAATGCAAATGAGGCGGTGAAGATATGCAGCAGCTTACAAATGAAACATTTAATGAGATAGTTCACAATGAAGGCGTGTGCCTTGTGGATTTTTGGGCGCCATGGTGCGGCCCGTGCCGAATGATGAATCCTATATTGGAGGAGATTGACGACGAGGCGGAAGGCGTAGTTATCGCAAAGGTTAATGTAGACGAATGCCAAGAGCTTGCCAAGCAGTTTAGCGTTCAAAGCATTCCCACATTTATAGTGTTCAAAAACGGCGAGGCGACCGAAACAATCGTCGGCTCGAGAACAAAAGCCGACCTTCTCGCGGCAATAGATAAAGCGAAGGCGTAAGCACGCACCGTAGGGGCGGATAATATCCGCCCGATTACGATTCCGACATATGCACAAAAATGAACTGTAAATTATAACTATGCAACAGCTATAGTCAAAGCTTTTTTAGAATCGCGAGCAAGTCAATCGCGTTTCTTTGATTCTATCGGCATTTGTCGTAGTTTTGTAGTCGCGGAATGAAACGCGATTGACTATACATAAGGAGTGATTCAATGGAAGACTTAAAAAAAATAAGGACGGCAGTGTACGGCTTAAATAAGGAGGACACTCTCGCCTTTATAGAAAACTTATCCAACGCGCACAAAGACCAAATCACCAAAAAGAACGAACAAATAAGCTTGCTGCAACAACAGATAAACACCCTAAACGACAACCTCCGCGACACGAACAACATTGTCAGCGTCAACGAAAGCTTGACCGCGCAAATCAACGACCTAAACGCCAAGCTAAAGCAAAGCGAAAGCCAAGCGACCGAAATCGCCGGCGACAAATCGGCAATTCAGCAGCTCAACGACAGAATAAGCCAGCTTGAAACCGAAAACAGCAGCCTGCGCAAGCTTAACGACAGCATTTACGCGGACAGGGTAAAGATTTCCAACGCCCTTATCCATGCCGAAAACGAGGCCGCGCGAATTATCGAGCAGCAAAAAGAAGAATCCGACAAAGAGCGCGAAAAGCTGAACGACTACATCTTAAAAGAGTACGAGCGTTTGGATGTATTTTCCAACAACTTGAAAGAGATTAAACGCGCCTCCCTCGAGCTATTGCAGCATTACGCCGAGGAGCTGGGGCTTTGCATAGATGACATGAGCAAAGAAAAAGCTGCCTTCGTCGAATCGAATGAAGACAGCGAACAATTATAGTCAACGTCATTTAGAACAGTGAGTCGTGTCAATCGCGTTTCTTTGATTCTATCTGCATTCGTCGTAGTTTTGCAGTCGCGGAATGAAAAGCGATTGACTATATAATTAAAACTTCCTGAACCGCTGATAGCGGTTTTCCATAAGCGTTGACTTGTCCATCTTCTTTAAAATAGAGAGGCGGCTTGTCAGCGTATTTTTTATGCTTTCGGCTACGTCGCCCGGGGATTGGTGCGCGGGGGTTGGCTCGTGGATTATGCCGTCGACTATGCCGAGGTCGAATAGGTCGGCGGCGGTGATTTTCATCACGTCGGCGGCTACTTCGGCTTTTGTGCTGTCTTTCCATAGAATGCTTGCGAAGCCTTCGGGGGAGAGTACGGAGTAGAAGGAGTTTTGCAGCATGTATACTTCGTCGGCAACTGCTATGCCGAGTGCGCCGCCGCTGCCGCCTTCGCTTAACACTACCGCGATGATTGGCACGGATAGCGTGAACATTTGCTTGAGGTTGCTTGCGATTGCTTCGCCTTGACCGCGCTCTTCGGCTTCTATGCCGCACGCTGCGCCTTGGGTGTCGACGAAGCAAATTATCGGTCTGTTGAACTTTTCGGCTTGCTTCATTAGGCGGAGGGCTTTTCGATAGCCGTCGGGGTTTGCGTTGCCGAAGTTGCGTTGCAACTTTTCAGGCAGGGTTACGCCTTTTTCTTGCGCGACGATTGTGACAGGCGTGCCGTTAAGGCTGCCTATGCCTGCGGTGATTGCGCTGTCGTCGCCGAAGTATCGGTCGCCGTGAAGCTCGATAAATTCGTCAAAGATTGTTTTTATATAGAAAGCGGCAGTCGGTCTGTCGCTGTGGCGTGCAAGTTGAACTATGTCCCATGCTTTCATGTTGTTACTCCATTTGATGTGCAGGATTGCGGAACGCATGAATGCGTTCCCTACAGGGGTGATGTTGCCGTGGGCGGACGCGCAATGCGCGCCCCTACAGGGTGCAGAATTGCGGAACGCGTGAATGCGTTCCCTACGAGTGTAGGCGTAGGATTTGCGCTAGGGTGTCTTTTAGGTGGGGGCGTTCGGCGATGTGGTCGACGAAGCCGTGTTGTAGTTGAAACTCTGCTGTTTGGAAATCGGGCGGAAGCTTTTGCTTGGTTGTTTGCTCGATTACGCGTTTGCCTGCGAAGCCGATTAGTGCGCCTTTTTCGGCGATGATTATGTCGCCGAGGGTGGCGAAGCTTGCAGTTACGCCGCCTGTGGTTGGGTCGGTCAGCACTGTGATGTACGGAAGCGATTTTTCCGTAAGCATGTTGAGTGCTCCGCTTATTTTCGCCATCTGCATTAGGGAAATCATGCCCTCCTGCATACGTGCGCCGCCGGAGCATGTGAAGATGATGAGGGGTAGGCTGTATTTGTGCGCATATTCGATTGAAACTGTTATGCGTTCGCCTACGTCGCTGCCCATGCTGCCCATCATAAAGTTGGAATCCATCACGCAGATTACGCAGGGCTTTTCGCCGATTTTGCATGTGCCTGAAACTACGGCTTCATCGACACCGCTTGCGGTTATCGCTTGCTTGCGCTTTTGACTGTAGCCTTCAAAGCCTAGCGGATTCGGGTAGGTCGGCAGATAGCTTATGGGGGAGTAACTGCCCTCGTCGCAGGTATACTTTATGCGCTCGTTCGCGGACAAGCGGAAATAGTAGCCGCATTCGTAGCATATGCGCAGGTTTTTGTTTAAGTCCTTGACGAGCAGCATACGCTTGCAGTCCGGGCACAATATCCATGTATTGTGCGGCACATTGGTGTTTGCCTCGGGTTCTACTGTCACCGTGGCAAAACGCCGCTTCATTTTAAATACGTCTTTTATCGCCATGTTTTCCTCATGCTATAGCTTCATTTCGGCTAGGGATTTCGTTGTTAGGTTGCCGTTTTTGTATTGGTCGTTGTCTAGTATTTTTTGTAGGTACTCGATGTTGGTTGTGATTCCTTCTATGGTGAAGTCCTCGAGTGCGACTTGCATTTTACGTATTGCTTCGGCGCGTGTTTTGTCGTGGACTATGATTTTGGCAATCATGCTGTCGTAGAAGGGCGGGATTTTGTAGCCCTCGTATAGGTGCGAGTCTATGCGTACTCCGAAGCCGCCCGGGAGTAGGATTGCGTCGATTTTGCCGAAGCAGGGTGCGAAGTCCTTGTCGGGGGATTCTGCATTGACACGGCATTCTATGCTGTGTCCGTTTATGCGTACATCCTCTTGGGTGAAGGACATGGGCAGGCCACTTGCTATGCGCAGCTGCTCTTTTACTATGTCTAAGCCTGTCACCATTTCGGTAACGGGGTGTTCGACTTGGACACGCGTGTTCATCTCCATGAAGTAGAAGTCCTTGCCGTCGTAGAGAAATTCGACTGTGCCTGCGTTTTCATAGCCTACGGCTTTGGCTGCGCGTGCGGCGCATTCGCCCATGGCTGTGCGGGTTTTTTCGTCTAGGGTGTGGAAGGGGGCTTCCTCTATTATCTTTTGGTTGCGGCGCTGGATTGAGCAGTCTCGTTCGCCTAGGTGGACGACGTTTCCGTGAGAATCCGCTAGGATTTGGATTTCGATGTGCTTTACGTCTTGCAGGTATTGCTCTAGGTAAACTGCGTCGTTGCCGAAACATGCTTTGGCTTCGGTGCGTGCGTTTAGGTAGGCGGTTTCCAGTTCGCCTTTATTGTGCGCGACGCGGATTCCTCTGCCGCCGCCGCCGCTTACGGCTTTTACCATGATGGGGTAGCCGATTTCGTCCGCGGAGGCGATTGCTTCCTCTAGAGTGTCGACCGAGCCGTCGCTGCCTTTTATTACGGGGATTCCGTGCGCTTTCATGGTGGCGCGGGCGGATTCTTTGTTGCCTAGCAGCTTTATGCTGCTTGCTGATGGGCCTATGAATTTAATGCCGCACTTCTTGCATAGGGAGGCGAATGTGTCGTTTTCGGACAAGAAGCCGTAGCCGGGGTGGATTGCGTCCGCGCCCCATTGCATTGCCGCCGTTAGTATGCTGTGCATGTTTAGGTAGCTGTCTTTGGATGCGGCAGGACCTACGCATACGGCGGCGTCTGCCATAAGCACGTGCAAGCTGTCTGCGTCCGCTTGCGAATAAACGGCGATAGTGCCAATGGAAAGCTCGCGGCAGGCGCGGATTATGCGTACTGCGATTTCTCCTCGGTTTGCGATTAGCACTTTTTTTATCATGTCATTCCTCATTCCTTTGAAAAGGCGAAGGTTATTTCGCATTTGCAGCATACCTCGCCGTTTATGTATGCCGTGGCGTTGCCTTTGCCAATGCTTGCGCGCATAGCTGTGATTTCTACGCACAGCGTTAGGTCGGTTAGCGGCTGCACGCTCTTTTTGAACTTGGCGTTGTTTACTCCTGCAAGCAAGCCTATTTTGCCTTTGTTTTCAGGCATGGCAAGCACGGCAACAGCTCCCGCTTGGGCGAGAGCTTCCACTATAAGCACGCCGGGCATGTAAGGCTTACCCGGAAAGTGACCGTTGAAAAACCACATATCCTCCGCAACGTGAAGCTTCGCCGTTACGCTTTTGCCTATCTCCATCTCGGTAACTTCGTCGAGCAGCAAGAATGGAGGGCGGTGGGGGATTATTTCCATTATTTGTTCTTTGTTTAACATTTATTTCACCGTGATGAGCGTTTGCCCAAATTCTACCATGTCGCCGTCCTTGACTAGGACTTCCACTACTTCGCCGCTGATGTCGCTCATTACGTCGTTGATTAGCTTCATCGCTTCTATGCTGCACACAACGTCGCCGGAGCTTATCTTGCTGCCTACTGTGATGTCGCCTTTGTTCATCGACTTTAGGCTGTGGAATATGCCTACGATTGGGGCTGTGATGCTTTTTACGTTGGCAGGGGGAGTTGGGGCAGGAGCGGCTTCTGTTATAGTCGCGGTCTGCACCTCGAGCGCCGTCAGCGTTTGCACAGCGGCAGTCGCCGGACGGCCGCCGGCTTCAAGCTCCAGCTTTAAGCCTGCGAACTCAACCGACATGCGGCTAAGTCCGCCTTGATTCATTATATCAACTATCTCTTTGATTATCTTCGTGTCCATTAATCACCTATATATTTCTTAAACACCAGCGATGCATTGTGTCCGCCGAAGCCTAGGGAGTTTGAAAGGGTATATGTTAAGTCTGCTTGCCTTATGCCTTCGGTTACGTAGTCGAGGTCGCATTCGGGGTCGGGGACTTTGTAGCCGAGGGTGGGGGGTATGAAGCCGTGGTTCATCGCTAATATGCTAAGTATAGCTTCAAAGCTTCCTGCCGCGCCTAGCAAATGCCCTGTGTAGGATTTGGTGGAGCTTATCGGCACTTTGGTGTCGCTGCCGAATACGCTCTTGATTGCGATTGTTTCAGTTACGTCGTTGGGCGGTGTGCTTGTGCCGTGGGCGTTGATATAGTCGATGTCGCTTGGCTTAATGCCTGCCATGTTGATGGCCAGCTGCATACTGCGTGCGATTCCGTTGCCGTCGGGTACAGGGGCGGTGATGTGGTGCGCGTCGCATGTTGCGCCGTAGCCTACTATCTCGGCGTAGATTTTTGCGCCACGTTTTTTGGCGTGGGTCAGCGTTTCCATGATTAATGTTGCGCCGCCTTCGCCTATTACGAAGCCGTCGCGCTCTTTGTCGAATGGGGTTGATGAGCGGTCGGGGTCGTTGCGCGTGGACAGCGTTTTCGCGCTGATGAAGCCTGCTAGGCCTAGCGGCGTTATCGGCGATTCGCTTGAGCCTGCGATAATCGCGTCGGCTTCATTCATTTTAAGTATGCGGAAAGCTTCGCCGATACAGTGTGCGCCTGTCGAACATGCGCTCACAAGCGAATAATTTATGCCGCGCGCGTTATACTTTATCGCGATATTGCCAGGAGCGATATCGCTTATGATAAGCGGCACAAGGAAAGGCGACACGCGGTCGGGACCTTTTTCCATAAGCTTTCCGTGCTCAACCTCTGTCGAGTACAAGCCGCCGATTCCGCTGCCGAATACTACGCCTAATCGCTCGCTGTTTACGTTTTCGTCCGCGACAAGTCCGCTGTCGTCCATTGCAAGCATGGTCGAAGCCATTGCGTATTGGCAGAATCTGTCCATGCGCTTTACATCTTTTTTGCTGATATAAAGCAGTGGGTCGAAGTTTTTAAGCTCCGCGCCTATCTTTGTTTCATATTCGCTTACGTCAAAGCGTGTAAGCCCCGCTATGCCGTGCTTCTTATTCTTTAGGCTCTCTAATATTTCATCTATTGTATTGCCTATGGGGCTTACTGCCCCTATTCCGGTAATGACAACACGTTCCATCTGATATTATAACACTCCTCCGTCAACAACTATTGTTTGCGCTGTGATGTAGCTTGCGTTGTCCGAGGCAAGGAATGCCACGGTGTTGGCTATGTCTGTTGGGTCGCCCAGCCGTTTTAGGGCTGTGTTGTTTAGCATAGCGTCCTTTTGTTCGTCCTTTAGCTTGTCCGTCATATCGGTGACTATGAAGCCGGGGGCGATTGCGTTAACGCGTATGCCGCGTCCGCCTAGCTCGCGTGCAAGCGATTTTGTGAAGCCGATTAGGGCTGCTTTGCTTGCGGCGTAGTTGCATTGCCCTGCGTTGCCCATTATGCCGATTATGCTTGTTAGGTTGATTATGCTGCCTTTGCGCTGCTTCGCCATGTTGGCAGCGATGTACTTTGTTACTAGGAATGTGCCTTTTAGGTTGACGTCGATTACGGCGGAGAAGTCTTCCTCACTCATGCGAATGAGCAGACCGTCTTTGGTTTGCCCTGCGTTGTTTACTAGGACGTCGACGCTGCCGAAGTCGGCTATAACTGCTTTGCAGACTTCCTCAATCTGCTGCGGATTACCTAAGTTGCAGCAGTATGCCGCGGCTTTAACTCCTGCGTCGGATAATTCCTGCGCAAGCTCGTCGGCCATGTCTTTGTTGCTTGCGTATGTGAATGCTATATTATAGCCGTCGTTTGCTAATTTTATGCAGGTTGCGCGCCCTATGCCGCGAGTGCCGCCGGTGATAAATGCTGTTTTCATTTTATTTAAGCTTCCTCTTAATGCGGTTTACAAGCTTTGTCAATGTCGAGCCTGTGCCGCATTCTATGAAATCGGTTGCGCCGTCGAGAAGCAGCTGCTCAATCTCCTGCTGCCACTTTACAGGATGCGATATGTGCAGGGCTAGGGATTCCTTTACCTCGTCCATGTCGTCGCCGTAGTATGTGCCTGTGAGGTTGGACATTATTTTGCAGGAGGGCTTGTTGAAGGTGTAACCTTCCAGCACCTTGCGGAACTTTTTCTCGGCTGTATGCATTAGCTGTGAATGGAAGCCGCCGCTTGTGCGCAAGCGTGTGTGCCTGTAGCCTTCGCTTTCGAGGAGCTGCTCGGCTTTTTCGACTGCTTCGATTTCGCCTGCTAGGACTATTTGGTCGGGGCTGTTGTAGTTGGAAATGTCGATGTAACCCTCGACGGAGTTTGCAATCTCCTTGACGCGCGCAATCGCCGCGCCCGAAACTGCAATCATCGCTCCCTTGGTAGCCGAAGCTGCCGACTGCATAAGCCGCGCCCTCTCCATCACAAGCTCCACCACCTGCGAAAACGGCAGCATATATGCGGCAGCAAGCGCGTTGTATTCGCCAAGGCTAAAGCCTGCAACGGCGTAAATCTCGCCGTCATTCTTCTGCATATGCGTAAGGTACGCCGCATGATTCACGAGCAGCACGCACAGCTGAGAATAATAAGTATCGTTTAATTTATCCTCCGGGCCTTTTTGGCACACCTTGTAGATGTCGCTGTATGTTTTGTACAGCTCCGGCACGGTTTCTTCAAACTCCTTGCCCATGCCTACGAATTGCGAGCCTTGCCCTGAAAACATTAGTACAGTCTTAGACAATTAATCACCTCTTTTCATAAATAATTACAATATCCGTTGTAGGGAACGCATTTATGCGTTCCATTTTCGCACATGTGCGCGGGCGAACGCAGTTCGCCCCTACATGCTGAACAGCACGCCGCCTGCCGTGTAGCCGCCGCCGAAGCTTATCAGCATGAACTTGTCCCCTTTTTTGAGGAGACCCCCGTTTATGGCTTCATGCAGGGCGATGATTACGCTTGCGCAGGAGGTGTTGCCGTATTTGTCAATGTTTATATAAAAGTTTTCTAACGCCAGCTTTAACTTGTTTGCGGCCGATACGATAATGCGCTTGTTGGCTTGGTGGGGGATAAACATCTTGATGTCGGAGAGGGCTACGCCTGCTTTTTCGATAAGCTCGTTTATCACGTTCACCATTTTAACCGTTGCGAATTTGAACACGGCTTTGCCTTGCATTTTTATCGTGTTGCGCTTCACGAGTTCATCGGTGCAAAGGAAGGGCATGTTTTGATTGTCGACAACCAATGCATTATCCTTGTCCAGCTCATTCTTCAAGCAGAAGGAAAGCAGCTCGGACGATGTGTCGTTAGACATAACCGCTGCGCCTGCGCCGTCGCCGAACAATACGCAGGACGACCTGTCCGTCCAATCGGTGAATGCAGACAGCTTTTCGGAAGCTACGCACAGAATATTTTTGTAGTCGCCTGATTTTAGCATGGAGTAGGCAGTAGTCAACGTGAAAATAAAGCCTGTACACGCCGCGCTTAAATCAAAGCCCACTGCGTTTTCAGCCCCTAACTCATCCTTGACAATGCAAGCCATGCTTGGAATCAAGGTTTCGTTTGTGAATGTTGCGGCTATTATATAATCTATGTCGCTCGGGGTAAGCCCTGCGTTTTCGATCGCTTGCCTGGACGCGCGCACAGCTAACTGCGACGCAGTTTCATCCTCGGCAATGCGCCGCTCCATTATACCTGTTCTACTCTCTATCCACTCGCAGGACGTGTCAACAATATTGCACATATCCGCGTTAGTCACTACCTTAGACGGCACAGCAGCTCCTGTGCCTTTTATTCCGATACGCAACGCGCCACCCCTTATCTACTCTTTTTGTTAAATGTATCTATTCTTATTATATATGGAAGTAAAGTCAATGTCAAGTGCCGATTAACAATATATGGGAATTAAATGCCAATTGTAAATTAATTAGATGTGTGTTATAATGTTTTTAACAAATTATTAAGAGGTAATTTTATGATGAAGATTTATATAGACGGGAAATGCAGGGAAGTTGATGTTTGTCAGGGCGAGAAGCTGCTTGATGTGTTTAAGCGATGCGGCATTGCGATTGACGCGCCTTGCGGCGGCGAATGTATTTGCGGCGGCTGTAAGGTTGTTGTGAGTGAAGGCGTGGGTGCGGCGAGTGATGGAGAGGCGGCGTTTCTTTCGGCAGATGAGGTTGATAAGGGGGTGCGGCTTGCGTGCTGCACGTATGCTGCTGATGGAATGAGTGTTAGCCTTGCTAGTGCGAACGCTGAGATACAGACGCATGGATATATGCCTAGTTATGTGAAGGCGCATATGGGGTATAGTGTCGCGGTGGATATTGGTACGACCACTGTTGTGGCTTATCTGCTGCATAACGGCGAGGTGATTAGTCATGTGTCGGGATTGAATGAGCAGAAGGCGTACGGTGCGGACGTTTTGTCGCGCATACATTTTTGCGACAACGAAGGTGGGCTGCAAAAGCTGCATGATGTGATAAATAAGCAGATTGAGCAGATGACCGCCGAATTGTGCAAGGGGCAAGGTATCGAACGCGCGAGTATTGCGCAAACTGTAATCGTGGGTAATACTACTATGCTTCACCTTTTCGCAGGAGTTTCGCCGCAGTCTATCGGCGTCGCGCCGTTTACGCCTGTATTTACTAAGGATTATGCCGTGGGCGATAAGGTGCTGCTTGGCAGTATCAGCGGCTATGTAGGCTCGGATATAGTCGCAGGAATCCTTGCAAGCGAACTGCATAAGCACGACGGATACAGCCTATTCATCGACATAGGCACAAACGGCGAAATCGCACTCGGCAACAGCAGTGGCATAGTTTGCGCCGCGACCGCAGCAGGCCCTGCATTCGAGGGCGCACATATCGCGTGCGGAATCGGCGGAGTGTCCGGCGCGATAAACAGCATAAAATGCGTGGACGGCGAGTATGTGTACACCACAATCGACGACGCAGAACCAATAGGAATCGCAGGAAGCGCAGTGATAGATATTGTCGCAGCAATGCTGGAAAACGGCACTATTGATGAAACAGGTATGCTTGATGATGACGTGAATATTTCCCGGGAAATATTCGTGTGCCCACGCGATATTCGCGAGGTGCAGCTTGCAAAAGCAGCAATCGCCGCAGGCATACAAACACTGCTTGACCACATGCAGCTGACATTATCCGACATCGCGCATTGCTACATCGCGGGAGGATTCGGCAGCCACCTGAACATTGGCAGCGCGGTGCGAATCGGCTTACTGCCCGAGCAATTACAAGGCAGAGTTGTGACAATAGGCAACAGCGCAGGCAGCGGCTGCATAATGTGGGCGACCTCCGACGACTGCAAGCGCGAGTACGAGCATATCAAATCCTTGTGCGAATACGTAGAGCTATCAGGCAGCAAATTCTTCAACGACGCGTACATCGACAACATGCTATTCCCATGATACGCATGACACAAATTTACAACAAACACAATATAAATTTACAATAAACAATATCATTTTACATTCCAAATCAACGCGAAATGATATATCATTAAATAAACAATCCTATGTCAAATACAGCCGCAAAAAATTTAATCAACGACTTTAGCATAGCAGCAGACATCAGCTGCAAATACTTCAACATTGACGAGCAGGGTTGCTACTCATGCTCACGCTTTTGCGAGCGCGTGAAGCACTACATCGGCAAGGATATAGACTGCGGCAACGCAATGCTGTACGGCGTTTACCAAGCCGAGCTTTTCAATGGGCGATACATATTCTACTGCCCGTTGGGGCTTGTGAACTTTGTATCGCCTGTGTTCGAGGAAAAGGCGATAGTTGGCTATGCCGCAGGCGGTCCGCTGCTTATGATAAGCCATGACGAGTATATTTACGAGGACTTGCTGCCGATTCACAAGCTTCCGCAGAGTGTCGCGGAGGAATTGCTGTCGCTTATCGCAGACATTCCCGCAGTGCCGCCTAGGCGCGTCACGGCTTTAAGCAACACCCTAGCAGGCTTGTGCGAGCGTCTATCCAACGCGCAGGAGGAAAACGATTCCGCCGACATCGGCCGCTACCTCAACTACATCAGCACAATGGGCGGCGGCACTGACTTAAAGGAATATCCGCTGCAAACCGAAAAAGAGCTGCTATCCATGATAACGCTGTGCGACATCGAGGGAGCGCGGCGATTGCTAAACCAACTGCTAAGCCAAATCTACCTCACCTGCGGTAACGACCTTGAGATGTTCAAGTCGCGCATACTGGAGTTAGTCGTGCTGCTATCACGCGCAGCAGTTGAAGGCGGTGCAAATGCCGAGGAAATCTTCGGCATGAACTATCGCTTCCTAGGCGAGATTCACGAGCATAAAAGCTTCGACAGAATCAATCAATGGCTGTCAGGCATACTCAAACGCTTCACCGACTGCATATTCAACATCACCGATGTAAAAAACTCCGACATCATATTTAAAGCAACAAACTACATCAAGCAAAATTACGCAAATCCAATAACACTAGAGGACGTAGCCAAAAGCGTCTACCTAAGCAACTCATACTTCAGCAAAGTTTTCAACAAAAGCGTAGGCGAAAGCTTCAGCTCCTACCTAAACAAAGTGCGCATTGAAAACAGCAAGCGAATGCTTCTGAAATCAAACCAAAACCTAACGCAAATTTCAATAAACACAGGCTTCGGCGACCAAAGCTACTTCACCAAGGTGTTCAAAAAAGTAGTAGGCGTATCCCCCGGAAAATTCCGCGAGCTGCGCGGCAACCTAACAAAGCTGAACGCCAACTCCAACAGCAAATAACTAACACATATATAATCCCATTATCGGAGGAAAAACATGAGCATTTTAAAAGAAATATCTGAAAACCTGCAAAACGGCAAAGCGAAAATCGTAAAAGAGTTAGTGCAAAAAGCATTAGACGAAGGCAACTCCGCTTCCGACATACTCAACGACGGACTTCTCGACGGCATGAACATCATCGGCGAAAAGTTCAAGAAGAACGAAGTATTCGTTCCCGAAGTACTTATCGCAGCAAGAGCAATGACAGCAGGCACAGACATCTTAAAGCCGCTGCTTATGGAATCCGGCGTAAAAGCTAAGGGCAAAGCTGTTGTAGGCACAGTTAAAGGCGACCTGCACGACATCGGCAAAAACTTAGTTAAGATGATGTTAGAAGGCAAAGGCTTTGAAGTTATCGACCTAGGCACAGACGTAACACCCGAAGCATTCCTAAAAGCATTCCAAGAAAACGACGCTCAAGTTATCTGCTGCTCCGCTCTGTTAACAACAACAATGAACACAATGAAGGATGTAGTTACAGCCTTCACCGACGCAGGAATCCGCGACAAAGCATACATCATGGTAGGCGGCGCACCTGTTACACAAGCATTCTGCGACAGCATAGGCGCAGACTGCTACGCAGCTGACGCAGCTTCCGCAGCCGACGCAGCACTCGCAGCAGTAAGCAAATAATGTAGGGGCGGATATTATCCGCCCGCCCGATTGTAGGGGCGCGCATTGCGCGTCCGTAAATCGCACATTGTACCAAAAAAGGGACGGTGAAGCCGTCCCTTTTATTTTACCCTTGACTTTGACGCGGCGTCAAAGTTTATAATATACATAAGGAGGGCGTATGCAATTAAAGACAATAAGCGAAATATCGAGGGCATTCGGCATAACGACGCGCACGCTGCGCTACTACGAGCAAATCGGATTGCTGCCTAGCAAGAAGAAGACAGATTATGCGTATCGCGCGTACGACGATGATGCTGTGCAGCGATTGCAGCAGATTGTGGTGCTGCGAAAGCTGCGGATTCCGCTGCGGCAGATACGCGACATCTTGCGAAACGCAGACGCGCGGCTTGCACTGCAAGTATTCGCAGAAAACTTAAAGCAAGTTGAAGGTGAGATTGCCGCACTTGAAACAATCAGGTCAGTTCTGAAAACATTTATTGACAAATTAAGCTTGAGTGTTTCAACCGCACAAAAGCTAAACCTACTTGCCGACGCCGAGCTTCTCGAAGCCGTGGAAACCCTCGCAATAACACAACCTAGCGTAAAGGAGAACAAAACTATGGAGGATTTAAAGATGGCGAACGAAACTTTGGATAAGAATTTAAACATACGCATTATCTACCTGCCGCCTGTAACTGTTGCGGCGAGTCAAGTCATGGGCGAAGAACCTGAGAAAAACGCGTGGATAAAACTGCACGAATTTATCACTACGTCTGACTTGTGCAATAAAAAGCCGGACTTACGCGTCTACGGCTTCAACAACCCTAATCCCACTGATGAAAGCGGAAGCCACGGCTATGAGTTCTGGGTTACAATTCCGGAGGATATGGAGGTTGCTGCTCCGCTTGAAAAGAAGCAATTCGCAGGCGGACTGTATGCCTCCACCTGCATAAAGATGGGCGACTTCCACATATGGCACACATTCTTCGACTGGGCAGGCAATAACGACGAGTACGAATACGACAGGCGTGAGCCGTTGGGCATGGACGGATTGATGGAGGAACACCTTAACGCGTACAATCATGTGCAGCAGCGTCAAGTTGATGAATCTTTTATACAGCTTGACCTACTACTGCCCATTAAACCGAAAAATAACGGATTCGCGGGCGGACTGCACGCAAAACCGCTCGCCACCGGCGAGCCGCGTGCCTGGCGGATAATATCCGCCCCTACGATTAAACCGAAAAAATAAATAAACCGGCGAAAATTCGCCGGTTTTTATGTAGCAGTATTCACATCTCAAAGGAATTTTTACCAATCGCTTTAACAAGAACACTGCCGTCCGTGCCGCGCAATTCTATTGTGCGACCGTAGTTTCCGCCTGTGTCCTCGGCGATAAGACGTATGCCTAGTTGCTTTAGCACTTCCTTTGAAGCGATAATGTTTTTTTGTCCGATTTTAAGTTGGTCGTTAGCGGTTGAAAAGTTGAACATGTGTGCGCCGCCGGCGATTTTGGCAACTATTGTAGCCTTGGACGCTCCGCAGCGTATCATTGTGTTGAACAGGTCTGATATACCTGTGTCGGCAAATTTGGCGCGATTGCTTCTCTCCTTTATTTGAGTGCTGTATGGCAGCATAATATGCACCATGCCCGCGATTTTGGTCGTTGGGTCATAGAGCGATATACCTATGCACGAGCCTAGTCCTATTGTGGTTAGTGAGTCGGGACCTTTGCATAAATTCATGTCTGCCATGCCTACTACAATTGTTTTCATTGTGTTACCCCTAACGCCTCAAGTAATTTTTCAAAAGAGCCGAGTGCAGGTATGAGGAAGAAGTGCCCCAGTATTGGCTTTTCAAATTCGATAAAGCTTGTTTCAAGAAAGAGCGCAGAATCGGAAAGCTCGCCGAATACCGAGGCCGGCACGCTGAGTATAGCACCTGCCATATCTATTGCAAGCGATGGTTCCGACATATCTATAGTCATATTAGTAAGCTGCGCCAATGCGCCGAGGTATGAGCCGGCAAGTATATTTGTTATCTCTGAAAGCGCAGAAAGCTCTATCTCATTAAAAGGTTCTTCGTCGTCTATTGCTTCTATGTCGTTTATGTCATTTATATCGGTGATTTCCTGCATGAGCAAGCCCACCAGGATTCGGGCATACTTTCGCTCAACGGTGTACATAATAAATCCGTCGAGGTCTACACATGTTTGAATCAACACGCCTGCGACAATGTTGTCAGCTCCTCCGAGCACGGCAGGTATGTTTTTGAACTCCATTATCTTTACGACAGGAATATCAATGTCTATCTTTCTGTTAAGCAGCATTGATAGCGATGTGGCGGCGTTCCCCGCGCCTATATTCCCAATCTCCTTCAGTATGTCAAGCTGGAATGAGTTTAGGTCTTCGATTGAAATAGGCATATTTATTCCTTCCCAATTGCTTTTTATTCTATTTAAAAGTGTCCTGCTAATTGTTTTTGTTTATGTCTTTGATTTTGACAATCATATTTCCTAAACGGATATTTAGATATTCGGGGTTTTCCGTGAGCTTTACAAGGCTTTTGTAAAACTTCTTGGCTTCCTCCCCCCTATACTCCATCACGCCTATCGAAAGCTTTACCTTAAAGTCAAAGCATCGGCTTATCTCCATCTTTAGCGCGCCGACGATTCGCTTTATCACATCTTGAGTATAGGCGATACCTATTTCGGCCAGGACAATTACAAAGGTGTTTTCATCAGTGTATGAAACAGTGTCCACTATGCGAAGGCTTTTGGTTAAATGCTCTGCAATGTGGCGCAGCACACTTTCATAGCAGTCCGACTCGATTATCTTTTTCGGCAAGTACAATTTAATCGCGGCAACGCAAAAAACTCTATTATAACGCTTGTAGCCGTACACCAACGCCTCCATGTTGTTGTAGAAGCCTGTGAGGTTTGGTAGGCGCGTTATAATGTCGGTAACTTTTTTGTAGTTTTCCCAATGCTCTTGCATTAGGGCTTCTTGCTTTCCGCCCGAATTTTTGTATTTATTTATTATGTTGTTTAAATCAACATAACCTAAATATACCCTCCACATGCTACTTTCGCATAAGGCGAGCTTAACAAAGGTATATGTGCTTACAATTCCTGTTTGGTTGTTCATTTCACTTACAAGAATGGTAAACTCTTCGGCGATATAGCTGCCTACATTTTCGATGATATAGTTGTTGCTGTGCTTGTATGTTTCGACGTCAAAGCTTGTTAGCTTGTAGGACGAGGAAACAGACTTTTGCCAGTCCAAAAATGTAGTGAGCGATATTCGCTGTTTGTCTGTGTCGGTAATAAGAGAATAAGCCTGCTCAAACTTGCTCGAGGCTATGCTGTCAAAATATTGAAACACTACGTCGTATGCGTCCCTGTGCACCCACTTATCTTTCGTTTTAGTGCGCGTCTGGTCGGCGTAGGTTTGCGAGTGATTGCTAAAACGAGTAAGCCATTCCTCATTATACTTCTTTCTTGATTCGCTGTCCTTCAGAATGCTGTAGGCGTGATTAATCCGCTGCATTTTGGTGACAGCAAGAGGGGAAGGGTTAACGTCCGGGTGATACTTTTTGCATAAATTCTTGTACGCACCTTCGACTACTGCCTGCTCGGCGTCGTGGCGAATCTGCAGTATCGAGTATAAATCATGCCATTTTTCCATTTATGTATCTCTCTTTCAAGAACATAATGTAGAAATAAAGTAACCGAAGGTCAGCATAAATTACACAAGCTTGTTTAAGGCTGCGATAACTGTATCTTCTTTGAACGGCTTAACAACAAAGCCTTTAGCGCCGGAGATGATAGCTTCCTTAACCATTTCCTGTTGACCCATAGCGGATAGCATAACAATTTTTGCGCCGGCGTCCATTTGCATGATAGCTTTTAAGGCGTCAAGCCCATTTAGCTCGGGCATTGTTATGTCCATTGTAACGATATCGGGTTTTAGCTCATTATACTTGTTTACGCCAACCAAGCCGTTCTCGGCTTCACCAACGACTTCAAAGCCGTTTTTGGTCAGCATATTCTTAATTGTAACACGCATGAAGGCTGCATCGTCAACAATTAACACTCTCTTCATCCTTAAATCCCCCTTAGACTTTTCATGTAGCAACTGACTGAGTATGAAAGTGCTTAGTTTACATTTGGATATGTGCTTATACCACTAAATATATTATAAACAAATATGCAAAAAAATACAATAGCAAAATGCAATTATTAATTTATAATACGAGTTTTTGCGCGATTGCAATTACCAAATTGTGGTATAACTTTTTAATTTATGTTTATAATTTCCATAATATTACAATAAGGAGTAATTATGAAAATTATACGCCAATTATTGTCGGGAAGGTATGCACTCGTTGATGAAAGCTGCATTTTCCCCATGCGAAGCTTATCGCTTGCGACAGCAGGAGCTGACATTAAATCACCATTCTCGTTTTATGAGATATTGAGCGAGGCAAACGCTATCGTAAGCCGCTGCGTTGTGGGAAACAAGCGACCGATAACCAAGCCAAGCGATAAAACGGGAATGCTGCTGTTTATATTGATATGCTGTGTATCTGTGCCGCTGCTGTCGTATTTTGTTTACAAGGTGATTGACAGCGTTGCGGGGCTGCTGTAATTGCTAAGAATAAATTACCTATCGCTTACTATTATAGCTTATTTATAGGAACATGTCAACTACTAAACCGCGAATATCTTCAACTAAATTCATAATTTCAAGGTTATCTTTTTGTTCCTTTAGGATAGCGTCGGCGAGTTCGTCAAGGCGTTTGTCTACCTTTTTTATGTTTGCGTAGAGTTTTTGGCGTCCGCGATGGTCAAAGGTGCTTTCCTTGTCGTATTTGTAGGTGTATTTTACGGCGTTGGTCATGAACTCCGATATTAGGACTCTGTATCGTTGCAGCTCCTTTATATCGGCGCGTTCGGACAGGATTTCGCCTTGCTTTGTGATTTTAGTTGTTAGGTCGGTGAAGTATTGTTTGTAGTTTTCGGTGTTGATGGAGGCGAGCTGTTCGCCGAATTTGAGCGGGGCGGCGGTTACTCCCGCGGGCTTTTCAACTGTATTGCTGCGCGGCATCGAGGTAACTTCCGCTAGTTCCCTTATCTTCATAAAAACCTCCGAGGGTTAGTTAAAGTAGGACATAAATTCGTCGTAGCTTAATGTGCCGAATTTATGCTCATCGTAAACCCTTCTTAGTATTGCAAAATAATCCTTTTCTTTATACCTGTAGAAAACTTCGGCAAAGTGCCGTGCGGCAAGGTCGTATGCTTCTGACTTGTAGTGGCTGGAGTTGCCGTATTCGCCTAGGGTTCGGCGGATTAGGTTTACGCCTGTAGGCTTTGCTGCGGTTGAGCATAGGTAGTTGGCTAGGAATGTGGCAAGCCCTTCGTCTAGGTATGGCTCGGCGAATTGGTTTGTGCCGATTATGCCGTAGAACCATTGGTGCATGATTTCGTGATAGGCTACGTTTTTAAGCAGGTTTAAGTCGGCGAAGCTTTTGTCGGATAGGAATATCATGCCGGAAAATTCCATGCCTTTTAAGCCGATTGGCGTGTTTATAACGAATAGCTCAGGGTATGGGTACTCGCCTATGTTTTCCTCGCCGAAGCGGAAGGAATGCTCGACGAAAGCAGAGGCTACGTCGGCGTTCACATAAGTGATTTCGGTGTTGTTGATTACTGTGGAAAGTACGTGTGGGTTAACTGCGGCTACTATGGGGAAATCCCTCATGCTGTAGGCGCTGTAGTATGCGACGCGCTTTTTGCCCTCCGATTTTTCGTGGGTGAAGCCCGGGGCGAATAGCTCGTATTTGTCGTCGCAGATAAATTCTATTTCGTAATCGGTGATGTCGTAGATGTAAGGGTCGCCGATGTTTTTTGTGTAGTAAACAAAAGGAGACCCATTCACTTGAACAGCCGGATAAAGCAGGAAGTTTGTCAGCAGCACGAGGGTGTCGTGGTATGCCATTATCTCGCTGTCCCCGTGAAGGGTTATCGTGTAATCTATAGTTAAGCTGCTTTGCGGAACCTTTGTGTTTACCGCCAGCGTGTTGTCGTTTATAATTTCGTAGCCTGTGATTGAGGCTGCGGAAATGCCGTTGATGTCTACCTTGGCGTGGTTTAGGGCTGTCATGTAGGCGCTGAATTGCGTTGTTTCGTAGGGAAGAAGTATCTCCTGCCGTACGTTTACTTTGTTGTCCAGCAGTTCAACCCTTGCCTTGATTTTGTTTTTGTCAACGCCTATGTTTTTTACATATTCGATTTTATCCTGTAGGATTTTGACAGGCAGTTCGGTTGTTTTCGGCTGCGATTGCTGCCGCAAGGGAGAATCGGGAACGGCTGTTTGTGGATTGTTCTTGTTTAAGTTTAAACTGCTGTATGTGAATATGGCTATAACGGCAATTATTATAACGCAGCAAAATACTACAACCTTTTTAGCCATACAGTCATTTTCGTTTCCTTCCGTTTAGCTTGTCTTATCTACATAAATCGGGTCCATATACTGCGGCGCGCCGTATTGCATTTCGGCTTTGCGCTTTGCGTTGATTTGCTTTATCTCTTGCTTGTATGAAGCTGCTAGGGCTTCGCCTAGCTCGGCGTTTTTTGCCATGGTGCTGCGCATTGATGTAAAAAGCTGTGCTATTTCGGATTCTATGGATTGCTCTTGCTCGGTGTTTTGCTTTGCTTGCTTGTATTCGGCTTCGGCCGCGTCGTATTCGCCCCGCACCTTGTCGAAAAAGTCTGTTAGTTTTTCTGTTGTATCTAAATCCTCTTTCAATAAGCACTCGTTTATTTTTTCAAGAACTTCCTGCAACTTCTTTGCTTTTTCAAGCATTATGGTGAGGTGCTGCAAGGATTTATTTTCCATATTATAGCTCGTCGTCGTTTAGCTCGAGTGCGCCTGCGGCTGATTCCTGCTGTTTGCTTATTTTGATTGCTTGCTGCCACGTGTTGCGGATGTCTGATAATAGCTCGGCGATTCCGCCTAGCTTTTCGGTGTCCTTCGTGATGTTGGCTTCTATGAGCTCGTGGTTGATGAAGTCGTAGATTGCAAGAAGCTCGTCGGACAATGTGTAGTTTAAGTCGAGGGTGTTGGTTAGCTCGATGATTATGTCTTGTGCGCGAACTATGTTGTTGTGCGCTTGCTCCATGTTTTGTTCTTCGATGAAGATTTGCGCGCGTTTAATAAACTTTATGCAGCCGTCGTAAAGCATGAGCGTAAGCTCGCCGGGCGATGCCGTCATTACGCCCTGCTTTGCGTAGTTGCTGTATGGATTTTGTACTGCCATGTTTAATTTACCTCCTATGTCTATATCGGCGGAACGCATAAAATGCGCTCCCTACATGTTGCATCTGTTTAATTATAATTAAGCCGCTGCTTAGGCAGCGGCTTTTATTTTTACTGTCCGCCGCCCATTTGCGAGCCTATCCAGGAGCTTTGGCTTTGCATTTTTGATAAGGCAGCTTCCATTTTAGCTAGCTGCGAGTAATAGTAATCCTCGCGCTCGGCTAATCTTGTTTTACCTATTTTTATGTCGCGGTCGAAGTTATTTATCGATGGGTCCAGCTTATTTGCGATAACTGTTGAGGTGATTGTGCCTGTGTGGCTTATGAACATTTTGTCAAGCTGCTCGATTATTCCGGTAGTTGCTCCGGCTGTTGATGTTGCTCTTCCGCCTAGGAACATTCTTGTTACGGAATCGGGGTCTTGCTCGATTGCTTTTGCAAGCTTTGCTTCATCTACAACAAATTCGGTGGGCTTTCCAACCGCGTACGGTCCGGGCGCAATGCCTATTTGTGCGAAGGTTAAGTTGCTTCCTTCAATTTTTGTGTTGAAGATGTTACGTATATTGTTGGCAAGCTTTTGCATGTATGGGTCGCGGCTTAATGTTTGCCCTTTTACTATTGCTTCCCAGTTTGCGATGTCAGAATCCTTCATTGCGGATTTTTGCTCGTCGGTTAGGGGCTTGTAGTCGCGGCGTTCACGCATGTTTACGGCCGTGTAGATGTCGGCGTAGAGCTTGTTGAGCTCGGAAACCATGTCCTTAACCTTGTTGATGAAGGTTGAGTAATCCTTGTTTGCAGCAACGGAGATTGTTTCGCTACCTGTCATTGTGAAGGAGCTTTGTACTGTGTAGTTAACGCCGTTTAGTGAGATTGAGTTGCCGCCGTTTGTTATTTCTTTTTCTATTGTAGAGCCGTCACTTTGCTTGAATGTGATGGTTGCGTTTGTGCCGCTAGTTACAGCATCTCCGCTTGCGAAGCCGAGTGCGTTTAAAAACGCTATTTCATTGTCGTTGGTTGCGCCTGTGATGTCTGTTCTGGCGTTTAGGTTGTTGGCTATGAAGTCGTTTAAGTTGTCGGTTGAATCCGCGCCGCCTGTGGACGCTTCAAGCGTGAATGAGCCTCTGATGTCGTCCATCACAAGCTTTGCGCCTAGGTTTGCGCCGTTGAAGGCTTTGATGAAGTCGTTTACTGTGCCGTCGGCTTTAAAGGTTATGTCCTTGGCTGCGCCGTCTTTATTTACAAATGTCATTTTGTAATTGCCGTTTTCGTCTGCGGCAAGAGAACCGCCCGCCGGAATAATTGACGAAATAGACGTAGACCTTTTTACGCCTGCGGTTGAGGTTGGGTCGTAAGCAGACGATGAAACAGAAGCTGATGTAGCTACTTTAGCCGCTACTATGTTGGTAGTTGCAAGCTCTGCGCCTGCTTGTGTCGTCGCGGTGATTTTGCCTGCCCCATTTGCGCTTACGCTTGCGCTGGAAAAGTTGTACTGCGTGGGAGTACGCAGGCTTGTTTCGCCGCCTAAGGATGATAGGTAGGTGTTTGTGAATTTGCTGATGCTTAGGTTGAAGCCTTGGTACGCTTGCTTTTTGTACTCGGTTAGCGTTCTGTTTTGGAAAAGTGTGTCGATTTTGTTTCTTTCGCGAAGCGTGTAAGCATAAACAAGCTGCTCGGTATCCATACCTGAAGCGATACCGCTAACTCTTGCCTTTGTTGAACCGCTTCCATATAATGCGCTCATTGACATAATATTCTACCTCCTTGTAGAAACTAAGCAGATAACTATAGGACAAAGCCTATGTAGGGAACGCATTTTATGCGTTCCGCCGATTTGTTTGCGATTGGTTCGTGTTATTGCGGCTCGTCGCCGCTTTGGTCTGTTATTTCTTGTTTGATTCTTGCTCTAATGCTTCTAAACAGCTCGGGGGTTAGGTCGAGCGACGCTTTGTTGCTTAACCTAGTGCCTTCCGCAAGCTCACTACGCAGTATTTTGAGATTCTTCGGCGCGTCGATACCTATGCTGACCCTGTCGCCGTCTATTCCGACGACCGTCAGGGATATGTCATCGCCTATGAAGATGCTCTCATTTAACTTGCGCGTTAGAATTAGCATTAAATAATCCCCCGTCTATGTTCTGGAATATTGTGTTGAAAACAGGGTGGTGTACACTGTATTCGTCGTTTTCGATGATGGCTTGCTTGCCCATGTTGTTTTCAGTGTTTATGATGATAGGTGCTGCCATGTTGGCAGTCATCAGCCTGTAATCGTTTGGTATCACGATAACAGAGAAAATCATCAGCGAATTCATGTCCTTTATGTTAAGGTCATACATCAGTCTGTCTGAAACCTCGGGGCGATACCCTGGCATTATCAAGTATGAGTTGATTATGCCTAGAGCTACGTCCGGGTCGTCAACCGATTGCAACCAACATATCGGAGCAGTATCATCGGCGCACAGTATCGCGAATCGCTTGCAATACTCAAAGCCGGGGATGCCCTCGCTAAAGTGAATAAGCCTTGTTCCATCTATATCAATAACACCAAATCTGCTTGTATCAATGGTCATTATTTTATCAACCTTTCGTTTTATTAAGGTGTTTTCACACCCTTAATATTATCTGCTGCTAACATAAAATAATGCTGTTAATTAATGTGCCGACTTCCTATTGCTTCTGTTATATGAAGTTATCCTCTTCTTGTTAGCAGTCAAAAAGATTGAAATCTGTCAAACATTGCTAATATAAATATATCATTTTTAAATGATTTTGTCAACATAATTGCCAAGCGGGAAGTACGGCGTGCTGGGCGTGTAGCTTATGGTTATATCAGGCCATTGCTGCATGAAAACCTCGACAGAATGCGGAGTTACGGTGAACTGCGGCTGGAATGTCTGGAAGTTTATGCTAAGCTGATACGGCTCCCATTCTAGGTTTGCGTATTCGGGAGTGAAGGAAAATTCAGGGCCTACGGCAGGCATTGCGACGCCATTTACCTCGTACTCGAATGAGCCTGATTGGCCTGCGATTGTTGCTACGCGGTTGCCTTCTATGCCTATGTCGCCGATGTAGTTGCCTTCGTCCACCATTCTGCCTATGCCTTCAAGGCTTAGGGAAACGGCTTTGGATGCGTTTTGCTTCGACAGCTCTAGGATTGGGGCGTTGCCGCTGCTTGCGAAGGCTTTGGTTTGGTCTATTTTAATGCGGGGTTGGTTTGTGTTGGCTTTAAACCGCGCAGGCTTGGATTCAATTTGCAGCTGAGGCCTGTTGCTTTGTACTTGAATCGCGGCACGCGTCGTTTTAATGCCAATTATACCTCTTGTGGTAGAAATTGATAATGTGCCTATCATATTAAATCCCTCCGTGGTTTTAACGAGTAGTTCATTGTCCGTATCCTTGAACAATTATTCCTGAATTATCTTAAAAAGTCGAGCAGCGACTGCTGTAGTACGAATGAGCCGCTGCCTAGGGCTGCGCGGTATGCTGCTTCTGCCATTTTGAAGTTCATGATGGCTTGGGCTTCGTCGACGTCCTCTAAGCGTGATTGTATGTCGGTGTAGGCGATTGTGTCGCTGGAGAAGCGGTCGATTAGGTAGTCGAGGCGAACGTTTAAGCCGCCGATTTGCGTTGTGATGTCCAGAAGCTCGGTTTGTTTGTTTTGGAAGTTGGTTATTGCTTCCTGCATTGATTCAAGGTCGCCGTCGTCGATTGCTGTGATTAGCTTTTGGAATACGTTAATTATGTTGTTGTCGCCGACGCCAGATAGCTTAAGTCCGCTCACTGATACGTCCGCCCATACGTTGCGAGTTATCTCTATGCGCGCGTTCTGGAACATGAGGTCGTCGTCTTCGCTTAAGCCTTCCACATATTCTCCGTTGTAGAGCAACGCCCCGTTGTCGTCTAACTCGAACGGCACTACGTTTAGGTTGTGTCCGCCGAAAAGATTTTTTTCTCCGAAGGTTGTGTTTAGTATGGAAACAACATGGTCGCGAAGCTCGATTAGCTCGGTTTTCAGCGCGGCTCTGTCTACGTCGGTAAGAGTGCCGTTGGGGAGCTGCACTGTTTTTTCGTATACGTTTTGCATTACTACGCTTGCTTCGTATACTGCGCTTTCTGCTGTGCGAATGTATGCGCGGGCGTAGTTTGAGTTTTTGTCGTATTGCTCAAGCTCCATTATTTTGGAGCGAGAGGATAGGATTGTCACCAGGGCTACGGGGTCGTCGCTTATTTTGTTGACGCGCTTGCCTGACGACATTTGAATCTGCGTGGTTTGCATACGGTCGGCGGAGCTGTAGTAGTTATTCATGTATCTGCCGACTAATAGGTTATTGGTTATTCGCATTGTGTGTCACTCCTTACCTTCCTACCATGCCTGTGCGGTTTATTAGTATGTCCAGCGCTTCGTCCATTGCAGTGAAGGCGCGTGCGGACGCTGCGTATGCGCGTTGAAAGCGCACTAGGTTTGTTGCTTCTTCGTCGGTGTTTACGCCGCTTATTGCTTCGCGGCGGTCGGTGTATGTGTCGAATGTTATTTTTTCGGTTGACGCGGCGATTTGAACCTTGTTGATTTGGCTGCCCATTGTGCTGAACATTGTGCGGATATAGCCTGCGAGGCTTGATGTTATGTCCATTCCGGCGAAGTCGAGGGTCGTTGAGTTTAGCACGCTTGCGATAAGGGCTTCAAGGGCTATGCCGTTGCCTGTGTTTAGCTCGTCTACAGGGTCGGACGATGCGGCAATGTTGCCCACGCTTTCAAGTATCTCGTCGGATAAACGCAGCCTTCCCGCAAAATCCATAGCGTTGATTCCGTCGTCGTCGAAGAAGTCGACGCCGGTCTTAGAGCCGCCCGGGGCTGTGTCTAAGGTGAAGCCCATTTGGTGCGCTTCGTTTATCGCTCGCACCATAGTTACGGCAAATACGTTCAGCTGCCTTATAATATATGGTATGCCGTATTGGTCGTCGCTGTCCAGGGCTACGGCGTTGTCGATTCCGTCGCCGTCGCGCAGGTCGAGGTATGCTTTAACCTTGCCGCCGCGTATGTCGAGCGCGGTTCTGTTTAATGAAAATCTAAGCTCCAACGCTTCGGTTTGCATGTCGAGTAGCAGGTCTGCTGTGGGTTCGCAGTTGATGTAGTCGACAACACCATCGTCAGGCGGATTTTTTGTAATCGACTTTGTGCCGTCGACGAATCGCACTTCGCTTAGTTGGTCTTTTATAAGGATAGTCACCTTGCCGTAGTTTGACTTGTCTAAATCAGGGTCTTCGGGGTAGGTGGTAACTCCCGGCTCTTCAAAGTATTCAAAGTCTACATATTCGGCAAGTTCGTCCAGCAGTAGGTTGCGTTGGTCGCGCAGGTCGTTGGCGCGTCCGTTGGTTAACTCGAACCTGTATATTTCGTCGTTGAGCTTTGCTATGTTTTCGCCGATTTGGTTTATGCGATTCACTGCGGACGAGAGCATTTCGTTTTGACGCACTTGCTCTGTGACTAGCTTGTTGTGGTAGTCGTTTATTGTTTCAGTCAGCGACTTTGCCGATTCGCGGAGGGCTGTGCGGAATGAGCTGTTGTCAGGCTCTTTGGATAGCTCGTGCCAGCCGTTTATGAAATTTTGCAGCATGTTGGTTACGCTTGAGGTGTTTGTTTCGTCGAACATGCCTTGGATAAAGTCGAGCTGTAAGTATTTTGTGTCGTAGTAGTTGAATGATGGCGCTTTGTTGCGTATTTGCTTGTCGAGGTATAGGTCGCGGATTTGTTCGATTCCGCGTGCGTCTGCGCCGCGGCCTGCTACGCCGCGTATCATCATTTGCAGATAGGAGTTGCCGTAAAGCGGCGCAAGCCCTACTTGGTCAAGACGCTGGCGTGTGTAACCTTTTGTGTTGACATTCGCCATGTTGTGGGCGGTTATGTTTATGCTGTATTGGCTTATGTTTAAGCCGCTTTTTGCTATCTCTAATCCGTAAAATGTTGGCCGCATGGGATTTGCTCCTGTCTTATTGATAAATCAGATTCGGGCGAACGCGGTTCGCCCCTACGCGAACATCTGCGGGCGGATAATATCCGCCCCTACATTTCTAATTCTATTCCGGCGCGGTGTATTCGTTCGCTGTTTGCATCTCTGCCTGTTTTGTCGTAGCTGTTGGTTATGACAGTTGCGCCGGAAATCGTGTTTAGCATAAAGTCAATGTATTGCAGGTTATCCATAATCAAGTTCTTGTTGATTTGGTTTACGATTATTTGCTTTTCCGCTATATCGGTAAGCTTTGCGCTTAGTGCGCGAAGCTCGCTCTTTTGCTTGTCGTTGCAGTATTTAAGTATAGTTTCCAGGGTTATATTATCCGCTTGAAAGCCTAGCGTTATGCAAAACTTATCCACAGCGGCAATCCGCGCTTTTTCGATGTCGCCTATGGCGTTAATCAGCGCGGACTCCTCTTTTAAAATTTTCAGTACGCCATCGGTGTCGCCTTTTTTGATGTATTCGCACTTTTGTTCCGATACGCCGAGAAGCTTTGCGTAAAGCTCGTGCAGCGTGTGAAAAACGGCGGTGAGGTCGGTGATTACTTGAAGCAAGGCTTCCTCCTTATCGTTGACGATATCCCAAGATAGCTTTGGCGATTTGTGCGTCGTCTATAGTGTAGCTGCCTAGCTCGATTTGCTGCTTGATTCTGTCGATCTTCTTGTAGTCGACAGGGTTTTCGGTCAAGGCTTTTTTTGTGTAGATTTCATTTGAAGCAGCGGTTCGGTTTGCTTCGACAACATCGCTGAAGGAGGGGGCGTTTATTTGCTCCGCCGGACGTTTTTTTGGTATGCTCTTATTATATTGAAAGTTGCCGATGGCTGATGTTTTGGAAATGTTCATAGTCCCACTCTCCGTTGGTTAATGTGGCGATAGCGGAAGGTTCAAGACCCTTCCTTGTAGTTTATTTTTTTGGTTCGTTTTGTCGTATGTGGAATGCTTGCTCGCGCGCGGATTGCTTTTTGGCAGTTTCCGTGGGAGCGATTTTGCTTTGCAGAATTTTCTTGGATTCTTCCAGTTTTGTTTTTACGCTGTCGGCGCAGGTTTTGCAATACTTGCCGCTGCCTATGCTTTTTCCGCATATTTCGCAGGGCAGACCTTGGTCGGGATTGGTGAACTCTATCCTTCCGCTTCGTATGAAGTCGAAGAGGATTGCTTCCTCAATTCTCGTGCCTTCAACTACCTGGGCGAAGTTCGCCGAGGGGTTGTCGGAGATGTATTGCTTAACTGTTTCAAAGCATTTATCAAAATATTCCATGCAATCGTTGCAAAACATAGGGTTTATTCTGACTTGAAACAGCTTCTTGCATCGTCTGCAATATTTTAAGTCCATACCGGATATCCTTTCCGCAATGCTTTATGTAGCCGATTAGTTATTGGCATAAAGCCTCCGCTGTGGTTTATGAGATGTGTTGCGGAGTGCGTTGTTGTTGGTTAGTTTGTTTACGATCTGATTGTGTTGGCTAGGGCTTCGATTTCGTCTGCGGCTTGCACTATCTTTTGTGAGAACTGCATTCCGCGTTGTGCTCGGATTAGGCGTGACATTTCGTCTACGTAGTCTACGTTTGAGCCTTCGAGGAATTTTTGGCGTATCTGCGGGTTTGCTGATACTATGGCTGTGCCGGAATCGGCTGTTTCGCGGTATTCAAATGTGCCCAGGGGCAATAGTCCGTTGTTGTTCGGGAAGATGTACACGCCCAGTTGCCCTATGATAACTTCTTCTGTGTCGGGGTCTAGGTATTGGTACGTTCCGTCGTCGCCTATTTGAAACTCCTTTGGGTCGCCGAAAATTTGCACTTGATTTCCGTCCATGTCTAGTAAGCGATTGCCGGACGAGTTTATAAGGAATATGCCGTCGTCGGTTATTTCAGGGTTGAATGCGCCGCTGCGTGTGTACATTATTTCTCCGGCTGTGTTTTGTACTGCGAAGAATCCGTCCTCCATTATCGCGAAGTCGAAGGGGCTGTCGGTGCTGATTTGTGAGCCCATCGAGAAGTTGCGCGCCATATGCGAAGGAAGTACGCCGTGACCTAGCATTAGGTTGTTGCCTGCGCCTTCGCGTGTGGGATTGGTCATCGCTTGATACAGGGCTTCCTTAAACTTTGTGCGTACGGATTTGTACCCGACCGTGTTTACGTTTGCTATGTTGTTGGCTGTGTCGTTTACGGCTGTTTGGGCAGCAGTTAAGCCTGACGCGCCTGTGTAAAATGCTTGAATCATGGTACTCCTCCTACACGTTTGCTATGTTGTTTACTGCTTTGCCCAGGGTTTCGTCGATTATTCTGAGGGCGCGTTGGTTTGCTTCAAAGCTTCTGGTAATTTCCATTAAGGCTGCCATTTCTTTTTCAACGTCTACGTTGCTTGTTTCTAGGCTGTATTGGTGAATTTGTGCGTAGCCCGTGGGGATTGGCGGCTCTGCCATTGCGTTGATTAAGCTGTCGCCTTGCTTTCTAAGCTGCGTTCTGTCGGCGAAATCAAATATGCTGATTGTATTTACCAGCACTCCGCTAGAATAAACCGTGCCGTCCAGGTTTACAATATAGTTAGAAGGATTGACTACGACCGGGCCGTCTTCGCCTATGACAGGGTAGCCTTGCGATGTGGTTAATGTTCCGTCGGCGGCAACCTCGAATGAGCCGTTGCGTGTGTAGCGTACGCCGTCGGGTGTTTCGACTGCGAAAAAGCCTGCGCCTTCTATGCCTAAGTGGGAGGGTATGCCTGTGTCCTCAATCATGCCTTGCTTATGGCTTGTTACAACTTCGTCGACGTGTATGCCGTAATTGTACGGGCCGACTTGCCTTCTTAAAAAGGTGGTGTTGGGGTCGTTTACCCTTTGGATAAATTCATCGCGGAAGGATCGTGACACCAATAAATCGCTTTTATATCCGGAAGTGTTTATATTTGCCATATTGTTAGCGACAACCTCAAGGCGGCGGCTTTGCGTCCACATTGCTGTGCCTACGGAATACATTCCTCTTTGCAAATTACTTCCCTCCTATTCTTGTTTACATAAATCGTATGAAATTGTTACAAACTTTAATTTTGTAACCAAAATATTACGCGTATTTTTTTAAATAAAATTACGCGCCTTTTAGTAAGTCTTGTATTATTTGTACCTCGGTTACGCCGATGGATAGCTTTTTGGCTATGTCGGAGGCGTGCATACCTTTTTCGGTTAGCTCTAGTATGCGGTCTTTGTTGGCGTTTTCTTTGGGAGGGGGCGGTGGCTGCTGTGATTTTGGGGGCAGCTCTGCGCCTTCTAGGAAGTCGGCTTCGATGGAGTCGATTTCTTTTTCTAGGTTTTTGTAGTCGGTGATGTCGTATTCGTCGACGCCGAAGTCGGCTTCGCGCTTTTTGGGTTTGCTTTTTTTGCCCGCGCTTCGTTGGTCGGGCTTGGAACGTGGTTGCTCGTATTTGGGTGGCGGGTCTTGCTTTAGCTGCTCTGCCATTGCTGTCATGTCGGCGGCAGCTTTTTCCAGCGCTTGACTTGTTTGCGCGATTTTATTGTCAAGCTCACGCTTGCTTGCGTTTACGTAGTCGCTTAGGTCGCGCATTGCTTCTTCGAGGTCGTGTTGGAGCGCGAGCAGCTTGTCGCTTTCGCTTTTATCCTGTGGCAGCGACTGCTTGTATAAGATGAAGCAGATTAGGACGCTGTTTACGAGTACGCCGAATGCGAGAATCGAGAGCGTTACTACTTCGGGGTTTATGTTGTCGAAAATGGGAATAACCTCCGTACGTGGGCGGATAATATCCGCCCATACATTAAATGCGTATGTCTATTGTGGATTCGTCGTCGTAGGCAGAGAATAGGCTGTCTTCGGTGTATATGCCGTTGGTGGTTTGGTTTTGGTCTTGACCGTTGTTTTGTTTGCCTTGTCTTTCTTTTTTCTGTTGGTCTGGTTTTATTTTGTTGAATTCACTTTTGTCCATTTGGGCTATTTTGTTTGCGTTCTCCTGTGATTTTAGCTTTTCGCTGTCGGCGAGATAGTTTTGAAAGTTTACCATGTGGCGTTCGCGGCCTGCTACTTCTTGCCCTAGGGGCTGCGAGCGGTTTATCATTATCTGCGCGTCTATTCCTCTGATTGACATAATAGGCTCCTTTCTATTATTGGTGAGGCGTCTACATGCGTGCGCCTATTCGTGGGCGGATAATATCCGCCCCTACATTGGTGGGGTGGGTGCGTTTTGTTGATGCGAGGGAAGATGTAGAATCCACCCATTCGTTTATATCTTTCCAACGGCGGGAATTATTTATACATTATGTTGATTTTGCCGTTGCTGTTTGCAAATTCTGCGTTTCTCATAAGCTCTGTAACCTGCATGGTGTTTTCGCAGATGTTGATGATTACGTTTTGGAAGATGGTGTTGGCGCGAATGCTTCCACTTTTCATTGTGTCGATGTGGTGGTTTACTTCGCGCAGCTTTTCTACGGTTTCTTCCAGGTCTGCTTTAAACTTTTTTACTACTCTGTCGTTTTCGTTTCGGTGACGGAGCAGTTTGTCGCTTATGAGCTTACCTCTTGAATCGTATGGATTGCGCAAAATCTTTAATCGCTCCTCGAGGTTCTTCACTTTGTTGGATAATTCTTCGCGTAGCGCTATTAAGTGGAAATTGTGCCCGAGTTCGATTATTGTTTCGGCGTAGTTGTGCGAGCCTAGAATGTTGGCGGCAATGTTGTTGCTTGCGCGCGCGGAGCCGCCGAACATTCCGCCGTTGCGGCCTTGAACATATATGCTGTCGCCTGCCATTATTTTACTGTGCATTATGCAGTCGGTGTATATGCTTTTGCCTGCGGTGACGGTTGCGCTTTTGATGTAGCGTGCGTAAATGTTGCCGCCTGCTGTGATGTCGGCTTTTTTCATGCCGGAGATTCCTTGGTGGAACATTATGTCGCCGCGGGCTTTTATTGTGACGCCTTCGGTTACGCCCATGATTTCGATGTCACCTTCGGCTTCGATTGTGCATTTGCCGGAAACGTTGCCTTTTATCAGGAGGTTGCCTTCGGCGTAGATGTTGTGGGAGTTGTAGGTTACGCCGCGCTCCATTACGAAAAGGCGTGTGACGTTGATTGTGCTGTTATATTCGTGGCACGCGCCCTCGATTGTGCTGTAGAGGCTGTCTTTGTCTTCGGATAGGACTGTGTTTACGCCTTTGGGCAGCTTTATGTCCTTGCCGCGTTTTGCACGGAGGAGGTTGCCGAATATGTCCATGCCGTCGATTCCGTTGCGGGGCGGTATGCGTTTGGCGATTAGTGCGCCTGATTTTACGGGATTGATTAGGTCGAGCTTGTTGTAGTTTACGTGCTTGTTGTGCAGGATTGAGTTTATTATGCGCGTGGTGCGGCGGAAGCGATAGTCGATGGATGCGTCGCGGCCGTTTATTGGCATTGTGGCACGTGCGATTGTGTATAGCTCGCCATATTGGCGATTCTCGAATGTTTGCTTGAGGTTCGAGGGTATGCCGTGGTAAATTCCGCAATCGTTTACGCGGCGGAGGAATTCGCCGTAGGTTAGCTTTGCGCCGCCGTCAGGCTCTGCGAATATCGCTTGGGCTTCGTAGCCATATTGGTCAAGCTCGAATTGTACGGATTCGTCGATTTTGGCTTTTTCTTGGTAGGGGGCGATTACTTCGGTGCGGAAGCTTTCTAGGGCGCGGAGTATGCTTTCGTAGTCGGCGTTTTGTATGCGCTTGGTGAAGATGTAGGCGTATACTGCGGCGGAGGTGACTTCCTTGCCGCCGATTGCAGGGGTTACGGTTAGGGTTACGCCGCGAGGGGTGTAGTCTATGGTGAAGCTGCCGTCGATTCCGGGGAGCTGCTCTTGCTCGATGACTTCTTCGACGATTTCTTTAAGTGGTTCAAGCTCTGGAGTTGGCTCAAAGTATCGCACGAATACGACTGTGTTTTTGCGCGAGAATCGCCGCGCTACCTTTACAGAGCGTATGACCTCAAAGCCGTCTTGTTCGCAGCCGAAAAATTCGGCGGCTTTTTCTACGGCTTTTTCGTATGATTCGCCTGTGAATCCGATAACGCGTTCGGGCATGATTTTCTCCTTTGGCAATAATTCCGGCACGGGGCGTCGGGGACGCCGCCCCCTACATTAGAATCCTTTTGATT
This sequence comes from uncultured Eubacteriales bacterium, assembly GCA_964479875.1. Taxonomy (GTDB): domain Bacteria; phylum Bacillota; class Clostridia; order Monoglobales; family CAYZNM01; genus CAYZNM01. The sequence goes on along the minus strand of CAYZNM010000004.1, from coordinate 126,927 downwards.
TCAATTTCCTGCGTAGCTCCATCAATATTTTTGAATGGATTTGTGATATGCGCGATTCTGATAGGTTTAGGACTATGCCTATTTCTTTGAGGGTTAACTCTTCTTGGTAGTAGAGCTTTAGGATTAGACGCTCTTTTTCGGTGAAGGTGGATACTGATTCGGATAGGGCGTCCAGCAGCTCCTGCTCGTCGTACTTTACATCGGGTATTCCGCTTTCGGCCGGAATGCTTTCGCTGCTGCCTAATAGGTCGTCGAGGTAGAGTATGTTGAAGGTGTAGGAATCGTCGAGTATGTTCTGCACTTGCGTTATGTCCATTTTTAGGTAGGAGGCGATTTCGGCTTCGGTTGGAGTTTGTCCGCTTGCGGAGGTTAGCTCCGATACGGCGTGCTCCACTGTTTTTATTTTGTGCCGCATGTAGGTGGAAACTGTGTCGTTTTTGCGAAGCGCGTCTAGGATTGCGCCGCGTATCCTCACCTTTGCGTAGCTTTCAAAGTTTCCTGCGAGTTTGTCATCGTAACGCTCGATCGCGTCAATCAAGCCGAATATGCCGTAGCCGACCAAATCTTCTATCGAAATGTATTTATGATAAGCGGAAGCCATGCTGTATGCCTGCCGCTTGACTAAGTAAAGGTAGTATTCGATTAGCTCATTGCGTAGGTTTATATCCTTTGACTTTGAGTAGTCATATAATGCCTGCTTATTCATAATTTTTTCCTAAGGCTTGGCAAAATATTCTGCCTTGCCAAAACGACAATTTGGCTACAACTAAAGTAGCTGTCTGTTCTCCCTTTTTATTATGCTGCTTAAAAAGCCCATTATCCCTTTTTTTACGCTGTCGTTTTTTATGTTTAAAAAGGCTTTGCTTATTTGTTTTACGTTTTTTGACGCGACGCTTGTGGGGAAGCTTATCATGTACGGCTTTTGCATTTTTACGGCGCGTACTACGTTGTAGTCGTCGATGACGTGGCCTATTATGTCTATTTTTACGCCGAGGTATTTTTCTACGGTCAGCACTAGGTTTCTGCCTGTTAGGTTTGCTTCTTTTTCAGTTTCGGCTTTGTTGATTACTAGGTGCGCGGGGGTTTCGAGCCGCTTCTCACTCACTATTTTGATGAGGGAGTAGGCGTCGACTAATGCTGTAGGCTCGGGCGTGGTGACAACGATTACGTCGTCGCAGGAGGCTATGATTCGCAGGATTCCGTCGTTTATGCCTGCGCCTGTGTCGAACAGCACTATGTCGATTTCCTCGTGCAGCGCGTATAGCTGATTGAGTATGCCGCCTGATACTGCGTCCTCGGCTTTGATTAGGTCGAAGAGGCCGCTGCCGCCTGCGATTAGCTTTATGCCGTGAGGGCCTTGCGTCATTATGTCGTTTAGCGAGTAGCCATTGTGCATTAGCGCGGTGAGGTCTAGCTGCGACATTATGCCTAGGACTGTGCCTACGTTGGCAAAGCCGAAGTCGGCGTCGATTAATAGCACTCGCATACCTTCTTCCGCGAGGGCGATTGCGAAGTTTACGGCGAAGGTAGTCTTGCCGACGCCGCCTTTGCCGCTTGTTATCGCGATAATGCGCTGCTTGTTTTTCGGCGGTTCGGGGATTTTGATTGCGTTGTTATTACTATCCTTTGTATCTTGGCTGTTTCTTATTCTTGATACTTGCTCTCTTAGTTGCTGTGCTTGGTCAGCCATATATTCAGTCCATTATCTGGTGTATTAGCTTTCGTATATTTAGCTCTTCTATGTCTTTGGGTACGTTTTGTCCGTTGGAGATATAGCTTATTGGACGGCGCGACAGGTAGGCGATGTTTATGATTGCGCCTATTTGATCGGTTTCGTCTGTTTTGGTTACTACTAGCTTGTAGTCCTTGATTGGTTCGTAGGCTACGAATATTTTTCTCATGCTTTCGTATGAGGTTGTCGCGCTTATTACGAGGTAGCAGTCTTTGTTTGTGCAGCTGTTTAGAACTTTTTGTAGGTCGCTGATGTGAGTGTCGTCGTTTGGGCTTTTGCCTGCTGTGTCGACGAACAGCATGTCGTAGCCGTTGTCGGTCGTGAGCATGTCGCGCAATTCCTCGGCGGTGTAGGCTACGTTTACAGGTACGTTTAAGATGTCCGCGTACGTTTTGATTTGGGCAACGGCGGCGATTCGGAATACGTCGGCGGTGATGATTGACACCTTGGCTTCCTCGTCTATTGTGAAGTGCGCCACTAGCTTTGCGATTGTCGTTGTTTTGCCTACGCCTGTTGGGCCGAAAAAGATTACAGTTTTATTGGGCGCGTCGTTTGCGATTGGGTCGCCTTTTTTGAGTATCTTGAACAACAGGACGCTGAATGCGTCGTACGCCGACATGTCCTTTAAGTCCATTATGCTCTGCGCTTTTTTGGCCAGGGCTTTGACTATGCTTTCGGATACTCCGCAGTCTAGAAGCTTTTGCTTGTATTGCTGCGTTTCTTCGGATAAGCCGTCGTTTCCTTGGGAATCCGCGATTTTGTTTAGGATTGAGTCGATTTTCTCGTCGAAGGATTTAAGGCGTGCGTCGATGTGGTCGTCTTGTTTGGATTGCTTTGGAGTTGGCGAAGGTGCGCTTTGTGCGGAAGCGGTGGGCGTGCTTGCTGCTGCGGCAGCAGGACTGTCCGCTTGCTCATCGTCGCGATTCACCTTGCCGACGTTGCTGTATATCTTATTTACATTAGTTTGCTTTTGAGGTGTCGAAGGTGCCGTGGGCTGCTTCGTGAAGGGGTTGACGAGGGGGATTTCTACCTCGTCTTTGTCGCGCGGGACTGTATTCATACGCGCTGCCATGTTGCTGCGGAAGTCGCTTCCGGCGCGCGAGGACTTGAAGCTGTTAAGCTCCTGCCGCGCGAGCATATCCTTGCGGTCGTAGCTAACCACGACTTCAACCTGCGGCTTTTGCATAAAGCCGAACAAACCCTTGCGGCGCACCGAGTTGGTGCTTAAAATAACCGCGTCAACGCCTAATTCCTCTTTTATCTTTTCCATCGCCGTTGTTGCGTCGTCGGCAATGTATCGTTTTATATTCACTGGCTAAAAGTCACCACCCCGTCTGAATATATCTCTACGTTTTGTTCAAGTTCGTTGTATGATAGCACTGTTAAGTCAGGCACTACAGGCTCTGTCAGCTTTTTGAAATGCTGCCGCACCATAGGTGAGGTGAGAGCCATGGGCGATACGCCCATTGAAGTCATGCGCTCCACGCCTACGCGCAGGCTGTTGAACATCTTTTGCAGCTTGTCGGGCTCCATTGCGACGAATGAGCCTTTGTCTGTTTGGCGTACTCCGTCGATTATCGCTTGCTCAACGCCGGGTTCTAGCGTAAGCACACGTGCGCGGTTATCGGGAACGAAACGGCGTGTGATGGAGCGTTTGAGTGCTTGACGCACATATTCGGTGAGCAAGTCTGTGTCGCGCGTGATTCCGCCGTAATCGGACAGCGTTTCCAGTATTGTTATGAGGTCGCGTATACAGATGTTTTCGCGGAGGAGGTTGCTTAGGATTTTCTGCACCTCGCCTACGCTGAATATTTTGGGTACAACGTCGTCGACGAGTGCGGATTGCGTTTGCTTGAGTGTGTCGAGTAGACCTTGTACTTGTTGTCTGCCCATGAGTTCATGACCGTGGCGTTTTAGTACGTCGGTTAAGTGTGTCGCGATAACCGAAGGCGGGTCTACAACTGTGTAGCCGAGCAGCTCCGCTTTCTCGCGCATTGCTTCGCTTATCCATAATGCAGGTAAGCCGAATGCAGGCTCTACTGTATCAATGCCCACGATGTCGTCGCTTGCTTGCCCCGGATTCATTGCGAGATAGTGGTTAAGCATAACCTCGCCGGTGGCAACTTCTGTGCCACGGATTTTGATTACATATTCGTTCGCGCCGAGCAGGATATTGTCGCGGACGCGGATTACGGGAACTACTAAGCCTAAGTCGAGGGCGCACTGCCGTCTGATGATTAACAATCTGTCGGGGAGGTCGCCGCCGCTTGATGCGTCGATTAAGGGAGTGAGCGCGTAGCCTAGCTCTATTTCAATGGGATATACTTGTAAGGTTGCGAAGATGTTTTCGGGCTTGCGCCGTTCGGCGGTTAGCTGCTCTACGGCTTGCTCTTCCACTACGACGTTTTGCTTTTGCTGCTTTCCGCGTTCGCGTACGCCTAATACTATGAGCAGCGTGCCGATAATGATTAGCGGAATCGCAGGCATTCCCGGGACGAACATCAGCAGTATAATCGCCGCACCTGCGATAATAAGCGGCAGCGGTTTCTCGAATAGTTGCCTCTTAACATCAGTGCCGACACTTTCGTCGCTGCCCGCGCGCGTTACCATGATACCTGTAGCCATTGAGATAAGCAGCGCGGGAATCTGGCTTACAAGACCGTCGCCGACTGTCGCGAGGGTGTATACGCGCACCACAGTGTTGATGTCCATTCCAAGCATTGTCATACCTATAATCATGCCGCCGACAACGTTTATCAGCGTGATGATTATTGACATGATAGCATCGCCCTTAACGAACTTACTTGCACCATCCATCGAACCGAAGAAGTCCGCTTCGCGCTGAATCTTTTTGCGTCGCGCCTTTGCTTCCGATTCATCGATGAGTCCGCTGTTTAAGTCGGCGTCGATTGCCATTTGCTTACCCGGCATAGCGTCCAAGGTGAAGCGTGCAGCAACTTCCGCAACGCGCTCCGAACCTTTCGTGATTACGATAAATTGGATTACCAGAATGATTAAGAAGATGATGAAGCCGACTACTACGTTGCCGCCGATAACGAAGTTACCGAAGGTTTCGATGATCTCACCTGCGTTGCCGCCGTTTGAAAGAATGAGCAGCGTCGAGCGAATGTTTAACACAAGTCGGTACAGCGTCGCGATAAGCAGCACTGAAGGGAAGGACGAGAACTGCAACGCCTCCGTTGCATTCAACGTAAGCAGCAGAATGATAAGCGCAAGCGATATATTGATAATAATGAGCACGTTAAGCACACCGGGGGGTACCGGTATAATCATGAGCAGTATTACAACTATGACGATGACTGACGCGCCTACATCTCCTAATTTCATAGCTACCTCAAATCTTATTCCTTGCTTTATAGATATACGCGAGAATTTCCGCTACTGCTTGGAAATGCTTGCTTGGGATTTCCTTGTCGATTTCTGTGCTTGCGTATAAGCCTTGAGCAAGCGGTTTGTCCTCAATTATGTCTACGTTGTTTTGGATTGCGATTTCTTTTATGCGGAGGGCTACCCTGTCTTTGCCCTTTGCGACGCAGATTGGAGCGGCCGCTTTGGTTTCGTCGTAGCGTAGGGCTACGGCGTAGTGGGTTGGGTTTGTGATTACTACGTCGGCGGAGGGGACTGCTTGCATCATGCGGCGCATACCCATTTCACGCTGACGTGCGCGGATTTGTGCTTTTATCTGCGGGTCGCCTTCCACCATCTTTGTTTCTTCCTTTATCTCCTGCTTGGTCATGCGGAGCTTTTTCTCGTGCTCGAACCATTGGTATAGGAAGTCGACTACGCCGATTGCTATTAGTGCGATTGCCGCTTGGAAGGCGATAGACAGAGCTGCGTCGGCGAGGTACGTACCTGCGTCCCAAATTGACATCTCCATAATGGCAGGCATTTTGGGAAGCTCTTTCATGTATCCATTATACACCACAACTCCGATTACTGCAACCTTTATTATGGTTTTTATAAGCTCGAAGATGGAGCGCATGGAAAATATGCGCTTGAAGCCTTCAATCGGGTTCATCTTGCTGAACTTGGGCTTTAGGGGCTTGGTGGTGAAGAGGAAGCCTACCTGCGCGTAGTTTATAACTGCGGCCGTGATAAAGGCTATGGCTAAAAACGGCGCAATCGAAAGCAGGAATGTGAGTATAGTTTCGTTTACGATTTTAGTCGCTATACTTGCGTTGAACTCGTTCACGCCTATGGTTTCAATGTTGGTGGAGGTGATGAGGTATTCGCGCATACCGTTTACGAAGCTACCCCCGAAAAACTTTATCGCGGCGAAGGAGGCAGTAAGCATGACGGCAGTGATAAGCTCTTGGCTTTTTAGTACCTGTCCTTCTTCTCTGGTATCCCGCCGCTTTTTAGGCGTGGCTTTCTCGGTCTTTTCGCCCGAATCCGAGCCTGCCATGAACAGAAGCAATATCTCACCACCTTTTTAAGTGAAAAGTGAAAAATGAAAAGTGAAAAGGCTATGGGGCTGCGTTGATTTCACTGAATACTACGGTTATGGCGTTGAACATGTCGCGGAAAATGCCGTCGGTGAAAGTGATGTAGATGGGAAGTACCATGAACATTGCGAGTACGCCGAGGGCGATTTTTAGGGGTACGCCGATTACGAATACGTTCATTTGCGGAACGGAGCGTACGATTATGCCGAGCGACATTTCGGCTACTGCCATTATGCCTGTTATCGGCAGGGATATTTTTACTGCCAATACTAGCATGTACAGGAAAATTTCTACTATACGCGCATATACTCCCGGCTCGTATATTAATGTGCCGGCAGGGATTGTCACGAAGCTGTCGGCTAGGATTTGTATGAGTATCAGGTGTCCGTCCAGAATCATGAAGGTGATTAACATTATCATGTTTAGGATCGTACCTGTCATTGCCACGTTGGTGTTTGAAAATGGGTCGAAGATTTGCACCATACCGAAGCCTATCTGCATGTCGATAACTTGACCTGCAATCAACGGAGCATTAAAAAACACCGTTGTAATGTAGCCTATAACCAAGCCGAGCATTACTTCCTTCAGCACAACGAGGGCGAAGGTGACTATGTTGGCGGTAGCTACATCATAGGTGTGAGGCGTTATAGGCAGCAGTATATAGGTTATCAAAATGCCGAGGGCTATTTTCGCAAATGTCACCATGTTGCGCCTGCCGAATATCGGCGACAAAGTGAACAACGCCATCACGCGTACGAATATGAGCGATGATGTGGCAACCCATTGCAGCAAGGAATAGTCTGTTGTCAATAAAGTTTGCAAAGGTTGTTCTCCTTGCCTACGGAACTAATAGGGTGAGCATGTCTATGGCGCGGACAAAGTATGCGCGCAGCTGCTCCAGCATCCATGGCCCGAATATAAGCAGCGATATGAATATGGAGGCAATTTTCGGCACGAATACAAGGGTTTGCTCGTTGATTTGCGTCGTCGCTTGGAAAACCGAAACCATTATACCTACGACTAATCCGATAATGAGTGTAGGCGCGGACACTATCAATATTGTGAAGATTCCGTCTGCCATTAGCGCGATTACTGTGTCGGTGCCCATATATGTGCCCTTTCGTTTATTTTATGGTTATACGATTAATCCTCTTAGGAGGCCTGCTATGATTAAGCCCCATCCGTCTACTAATATAAACAGTAGTATCTTGAAGGGGAGCGATATCATTACGGGCGGCAACATCATCATGCCCATCGACATAAGTATCGACGCGACAATCATGTCGATTACGATGAAGGGAATGTATAGTACAAAGCCGAAAATGAAGGCTTGTTTTATCTCGCTTGTGATGAATGCAGGGATTATTACAGACATGCCTATGTCGTTGAAGTCAGGGTCGGTGTAGGTTACGCCTGTTTGCTGTTCGGATATCGATGCAAACATTTGTAGGTCTGCTCTTTGCACGTACTTCATCATGTAGCCGCGCAGGTTTTCGACGGCTATATCCCATGCTTCCTTGTCGGTGATTTGCTCGTTCATGTAGGGTGTGTAGGCGTCGCGGTTGATGTTGTCGATGACAGGCGACATTACAAAGAAGGTGAGGAACAGGGCAAGTCCGATTAATACTTGGTTCGAGGGCATTTGCTGCGTACCCATCGCGTTGCGGATAAATGACAAAGTGATGATGATTCGCGTGAACGAGGTCATCATTATGAGAATAGTTGGGGCGATTGCAAGGACTGTGAGGATTAGTATTATTTGAATGCTGCGCTGGGTGTTTTCGGTTGTGTCGAATAAGCCCATGTTGTTGTTGAGTACATCCAGCACGTCACTTGTCGGTGCGACATCGTTTACGTTGGCGGCAAGCGCGTTTGTCTGCAACGAAAAAAGCAACAGAAATAAAAGTAAAGCAGTAACGAGTTTCCTTATATTACCGCTTCGCATTCTTTATTCCTCCGACTGATGTTGTTGCTATGGCTTTTTGATGATTTGTCAATGTTTATCCTTTGTGTCGTTGTCCTCTTCGTTAGCTTTTGCTTTGCTGAACAGGTCTTTGAAGCTGCCGTTTTGCTGTAGGCGTGTTATTGCTTTGTATATGATGTTGTTTTGTGCGGGATTGCTTGCTCGCTGCGAACCTTCTGCGAGATTTTCGGCCAAGGCTTCGTAGTCGTCTATGTCAAATGTTGCCAGCTCGTTGATACTATTATGGCTCACTCCGACTAAAATTATTTTGTCTAATAATTTTATCAGGTGCAAGCTTTGCTCTTTGCCTAGGGTGATTGTTTCGAGGACTGTGATGTGCTTGCCGTAACGGTTGCCTACGCTTCGCTTTGCGTAGGATTTTGTAAAGTAGTAGGTAAAAAACAACACGGCAATAATGCAGAACAGTACCCACAATATTCTGCCTAGGCTTGAAGCTGTATTAAATAAGGCGTTGCTTTGTAGTGTTATGCTGTACAAGGTGTCCTTTTGTATTATCCGTTCAGTAGGTTTTTGGGTGCGGAGAATATGTCGGTTATGCGGACGCCGTAGTTGTCATCAATTACAACAACTTCGCTCTTGGCGATAAGCTTTCCGTTTACGTATATTTCCACAGGCTCGCCCGCGAGTTTATCCAGTACGATAACGCTGCCCAGATTCATGTCGAGAATTTCTTTTATGGAACGCTTTGTTCTGCCAAGCTCGATTGTCACTTGAAGCGGAACGTCCATAACGAGATTCAAGTTTTCAGAATCTATCGCCATATCGTTTGCGCCTGTGCCGAAAGATTGATACTGCACCGGCTTTGTTTCTACTTGATAAGCTGCCATTTGCTGCCCTCCTCCTTGCTGAACTTGCGGTGGCTGCGTCTGCATTGACTGCATCTGCATTGATTGCATTTGCTGCATTTGTTGCATCTGCTGTTGCATTTGCTGCTGCATCATCTGCATTTGCTGCTGCAGCATTTGTATATATTGAGATTGGTCGTTTGCCATTGGTTGTTGCATGAGCGGTTGTTGCATTGGCTGTTGCATTGGCATTGGTGCAGGCTGCTGCATTATCTGCGGCTGCTCCTGCGGCATTACGGGTGCAGGCTGCGGCGGAGGCGTCTGTAGTTGCTCCTGTACAGGCTGCTGCGGCGGCACTTGCATTTGCTGAATCTCATCGTTAAGCTGCTGCGTAATCGTGTCGGATACATGCGCGGAGGTGTCGTATACCATTGTGTCGATTATCTCTTTGTTCGCGCTTGCTTTTGCTGCGCCTGTTTCGCTGCCTAACAGGTTTGAGATTAAGGCCTTGCCGAAATACAGCGGCATTAATTGCTTTATATCACTCTTTATCAAGTCGTCAACTTCCATGTTGAAGCTGGTGCAGATAAAGTATTCTTCGTTGTTATAGAAATCTGTGTTTTGGACGTCCTCGAGTGTGCGGACTACGCGGCATATCGGGGGCGCGATGTTTATCGGCTCTTGCACGATCGCGGCGATAGAGATAGCCGAGGAGGCTATCATTTGGTTCATTACCTCGCTGATTGCGCTTATGTGGAGCTCGCTTAGTTCGTCTTCGGTGTTGGTGCCGTCGCCGCCCATCAATAGGTCGGTGATTATTTTTACGTCCTTTTCGCGAAGCAGTAGGACGTTGTTGCCGTCTAAGCCTTCGGTATATCCGACCTCAACCATGACGAGGGGCATGTCGTCCTCGTTTACAAGTTGGTTCAGCTTTACGGCGGTAACTGTGGGCGTGGTGATGTTGACGCGTCTGTTGAGCAGGGTGTACAGCGTTGTTGCGGACGTACCCATGCTTATGTTGCCGATTTCGCCTATCGCGTCTTTTTCATCTTTTGTCAGTACATCATTTTCCGAGGAGGGGGCTTGCTCGGCAGCTTGCGGCTCTGCGGCTTGGGCAACAGGCACTGCTTCTTCGATTGGTGCACTCTCTAAAGCTTCATCTTCCTGCATATCAGCTTGCACTTCGGCGGAGTCGTCGCTGCTATCATCGGTTATATTTAATAATGCGTTTATTTCCTCTTGAGATAAGTTACTGCTCATTCGGGTCGGCCTCCTCTCCTAATATATCTGTAATCTTTAGCGCGTATTTTTTATCGGACACGCCGACGACTGCTTTAAACTTGTTCAGGTGCTGTATCATAACGGACAACGGCTCGCCTACCTTGTGGTCGAGCTGTATTACGTCTCCTACTTGCAGGCCGGCGATTTCTTTTACGCTTGCGGTTGTTCCGTTAAAGTGAGATACGACGTCTAGCTTTGTGTTCATCAGGCGGCTTCGGATATTCTCTGTCATGGGTGCGAGAACGCGGTCGGGGCTGCTTGACGAGAACAACGCTTTTGTGTTAAGCTGCCGCGCTATCGGTTCAATCGAAAGGTGCGGTACGCATATGTTGACCAGGCCTTCGATGTTGTCGCCGATTTTGATGTTGAGCGTGATAATCGCAGTCTGCTCGTTGGGCGATACTACCTGCGCGAACATTGGTGTGGTTTCCACGCGCTCGATAATGGGGTTAACCTTGGCTACCTTTTCCCATGCGTTCGCCGTGACGGTCATAAACTGCTTGACTATCTTTTCAAGGATAACAAGCTCAATCTCCGTGAAGGCGCGCTCACTGTCCTCGGTAGGGGCTAAGGCAGTCGTTCCACCAAGAAGACGATTAATCATGCCGTAGGCTATCGAGGGCGACATCTCAAACAGCAGCGTACCGTACATCGGGCGCATACTGAAGATAACAAGCAGCACGGGCGATGGCAGAGAGTTGTTAAACTCCTTGAACGACACCTCCTCGACTGAAACAAGCTCAATCTCCACAGAGGTTCGCAGTGTGCCTGTCAAGTTGTTTGTCATAAGCCGCCCGTAGTTTTCGTAGATAATGCTTAGGGTGCGCATTTGCTCTTTTGAAAACTTGTTGGCTGTGCGGAAATCATACTTTTTTACTGTGTCGGTGACAGGCTTTTTTTCTTCTTCTTTCTCGGCAGAGCCTGCCATCATCGAGTTTAACAGTTCATCAATCTCGCTTTGAGTTAATACATTTCCTATGGCAAACAACCTCCTTCCTGTTTAAAAAGTTTTAGGGCAGTATAAATTCTCTGAAGTAAACAGAAGTTATTTTCTCGAAGTCCAAGGATATGGTAAGACTGTCAATTATGTCCTTCTTTATGCTTTCTTCAACGTCAGGCTTGTTGTAATCTTCTAAGGTTCTGCTTCTTAGTATTCCAATAATTGTATCTCTGATTAAAGAATTTTTCTCGTCCAAGTATGCGATGTCTTTATCCTTGCTGCCGTCGATAATTTCAAGCGTTAAGTCGACCTTGATTACGCGTCTGCTGTCTTTTATGTTTGTTGCGATAAAGTCGCCGATACTATATGAGTACGTTTTAACAGGGGCTTCGGCTTTAGGTTGGTTTTGGAGGAGGAGGAAGTACGCTCCGACCGCCCCTACGATAACCAGCACGACCACAGCTGCCGCTATTATTATGACTGTGTTAGTTTTCACTCTGTTTACATCTCCTTAAAACTTTGTGTAGAAAGGCCTATTCTTCAGGGTTTTCAGGTGTTACCGACGAGGGTACGCGCGAGATGATAAGCTCAACGCGGCGGTTTAATGCTCTGCCTTCTTCTGTGTCGTTGGAGGCGACAGGCTGATACTCGCCGTAGCCTTCTGCGACTATTATACTTCGGTCTACTCCTTGGGCGACGAAGTATCTGGAAACTGCCGCTGCACGCCGCAGGGACAAGTCCAGGTTATCTTCAAACTGCGCATTACGTATCGGGAGGTTATCTGTATGACCCGAGAAACGTATCTTTTGAATTTCGCCTGCGAATGAGTTTAACAAGGCTGCCATTTCATCGAGGACAGGCAACATATCGGGAATGATGTCGGCTTTACCTGATTGAAACAATGCTCCTGCACCGAAGGTGAGCTTTATCTCGTCGGCGGAGCTTGTCATGTCGACAAGGGTGCCGAGGTCGTTTGATTCGATATGCTGCTCCAACTTATCGGCAAGAGCCTTGAAGTTGGCTAAGCTTTCATAGTCTATCGCGGGCAAGTTTTCGGCTTCTTCCATGCTTTCAATGTATTGTTCAATATCCTCTGTCGCTACGTCTAAGTTGTCGGAGTTGGACTCCACCATTGCGTCGGACATGTACGTGCCCGGATTAAGCAGACCTACGCCGCTGTTGAACGCTGCTACAAGCATTTGAAACTGCTTCGCGTCAATCGTGGACATCGAGAACAGCAACACGAAGAAGGTGAGAACCAGCGTAACCATGTCGCCGTAGGTGTTCATCCACGCAGGAGCTCCGGGGGGAGGCGCGGCTTGCTTTTTCTTTCTTGCCATATGCTATGCTGCCCCCTTACTGTGCGCCAACTTCGGCTTTATGCTCGCTTGCAGGGAGGAAGGACATCAGTTTTTCTTGGATAATACGTGGGTTTTCGCCTGCTTGAATCGAGAGCATTCCTTCAATTAAAACTGTTTTATAAAGGATTTCCTTGTTTGTGAGTTCCTTTAGCTTCCATGCGATTGGGTTGAACACTAGGTTGGCGAGGAAGCTTCCATAGAAAGTGGTTATCAAGGCAACCGACATCGCAGGACCTAGCGAGGAGGGGTCACTCAAGCTTTTTAACATGTTGATAAGACCAACGAGTGTACCTATCATACCGAATGCTGGAGCTAACAATCCGAGCGTTTCAAAAACCGACTTCTTAACTTCGTGACGCTCTTCGATGTAGGACAGCTCTGTTTCCAGTATTCCTTTTACAAGCTCGGGGTCTGTGCCGTCGATTATTAACAGTATGCCTTTTTGAAGGAAGGGTTCGCCGAGGCTTTTTACTGAATCCTCGAGGAAGAGTAGACCTTCTTTTCTTGCAGTGTTGGCGAGATTTATTATGGTGTCGATTGCGCCTTGAACGTCAAACTTTTGCTCACCGAAAGCTTTTGCTGCGACCTTCATCGCATCAATAAAGTCCTTCATCGAGTAGCACGCAAGGCCTCCGAGGAAGGTACCGCCTATAACGATGAAGACGGAGTCAAGATTCCAGAAGTCGCCTAAATTGCCGCCTACCATTATGCCGTATAAAACTACGGCGATACCGCCGAACATTCCTATTATCGTAGCTAGATTCATAAAGACTCTTTCAAAACCTCCTTTGTAGCTTACTGCCTCTTACTCGAACTGTTTTGAAAGAGGCATAAGAAACAGCGTGAAACAAACCTACTTCTCCCTTTCCTTCGCGGGGGGCAAGCCTGTGACTACGCTATTCCTGAATGCTATTATTCTATCTAGTATGACCTGCGAAGGTTCTGTAACGACAACCTTTTTTCCCGAGGTGAGGGTGATAACTGTGTCGGGCGTTTCTTCGATAAATTCGATTAGGTCAGAATTTACGTGGAAGACCGTGCCGTTTAGCCTTGTAACTAATACCATATTATTTTACCTTAGGGGCTTGTTGCCCCTATATCTATATTATACCACTATCTCTTGAGATTTACAAGCTCTTCAACCATTGAGTCGGAAACTGTGATAATACGGGAGTTGGCTTGATATCCGCGTTGGGTGACAATCATGTCGGAGAATTCTTGTGCTAGGTCGACGTTGCTCATTTCGGTCATGCCTTGCAGCAGCTTGCCTGATTTGCCTGAACCCGGCATGTGATAATACATATCACCGGGGTTGGCAGGATCGCCCGTAGGACCTGCATTGCCGTTGTTGCGATATAGGTTGCCGCCTGCTTTTACAAGAGCATTTGGGTTTTGGAAGGTTGCTGTAATAATTTGACCAAGAATAAACTCATCTTGCCCCTTCCTGCCCTTTACTATACCTGCTGCATCGATGGTAATCTCGTCCCAGTTGCCTTCGTAGTCACTATCTTCCGAACGCCACTTAAAGTTAGCAGCCGATATTCCATCGTCATTAGGGTACATGTTAAAAACCGGAGAGGTTTCGTCATCTCTTTCCGCTTGGGAAACAGAATCTCCATTTTCGTATCTCGCCCACATTACATACATTCCGTCGGCTGTTACAAGATTGCCGACAGCATCTTGGTAAAAGTTTCCTGCACGAGTGTAGAACTCTTGACCAAGGTGGTTTCTCACAACGAAGAAACCATCGCCTTCAATCATAAAGTCGAGGGCTTGCTCTGTGCGTGTGCCACCTGTAGCTCCGCCGAAGCGTATGTCGATTGTTGCAATATTTACGCCAAGACCTACCTGCATCGCATTCATACCTGCCATGCCAGTTGTAGTTCCTGCTGCGCCCTGCGGGTCTGTTGGGTATCTTAGTGTTTGAGAGAAGAAGTCTTTGAAAACTACGCGGCTTCCTTTGAATCCGATTGTGTTAACGTTTGCGATGTTGTCGGCTATAACGTCCATGCGGATTTGATGGTTTTTCATGCCGGAAACGCCGGAATAAAGTGAACGTACCATAATTTTACCTCCTATGTTGCTTAGAATAATAATAACATATTTGAGAACAAATTACAACTAATATTTTATATAAATTTATGCGGCGGAATCTTCGGACTGGCCGCCTAAAATTTCGCTTACTTGGAATATTTCTATGTCCTTGTCGCCCATCTTTAGGATGATTCTTCCGTTTACTACAGTTACAGACGTTATTGCGCCTGTTACTTCTATTGTTTTTTCGACTTCGTTGTTGGTTTCTTCGTTGTAATCGGGGTTTGGTATTGTTGCTTTTACTGTTTTGCCGATTAGGTTTGCTGTGTTTACAACGAGGTTGTTGAATTGTTCGCCGTCGTCGAATACTTGCTGGATTTTATCGGAGGTGAAGATGTAGTCGGTGCCCATCATAAAGTGGATTTGCCCGTTCTTCATGAAGGAGCTGTCGATTTTTCCTGCTACGGTTACTTCGTCGCCGTTCTTGTTTTTGGTTACGGCTACTACGCTTTTGCCTACCATGTCGTTGGCAAGAGCCATCTGCATTGTTGAGTTTAGCTCGGTCATTTTTTCTAGGGTGGAGAAGGTGGCTAGCTGGGCTATGAAGTCCCTGTCTTCCATTGGATTCATGGGGTCTTGATTTTGTAGCTGGGTGATTAGGATTTTGAAGAACATATCCTTATCCATTGTTTGGTCGGGGGGCGTGCCTTTTTTGGTTTGCGCTGCGTATTCCTCGTATGAGCGGAATGCTTTCTGCGCTGCCGAGGTGCTTTCCATTACTGTAGCTCCCATGATTTCCTCCTTACACTGTTACGGCGCCGACTATGCCGTTTAGTAGAATGTCGTCGAGATTTACTTCGGTTAGGCCGAAGTCGGAATCGCTTCCGTTTGTATTTTGCGCCTGCGGATTATTTTGTCCGTTTGCGTTTGATTGGCTTTGGGATTGGTATTGCTGCCACGCCTCTAAGCCTACGTCTATGCTTTGCATGTTGACGCCGTTGGCGCGTAGGGTATTCGCTAGGTCTACGGCTTGCGCGGCTACGAGTTCGTTTACGTAGGGGTTTTGTGCGTTGATTTTCGCAGTCATTGTGCCGTGCTCGGTCATCGATACCGTTATCATCATCTTGCCTAGGAATGCGGGGTGCAGCTGCATTGTCAGCTCACGTGCGCCGCTGTTTATCGTTTGCGTTATGCTTTGGATAAGCTGCTGCTCTACTAGGTTGTTGATGTTTTCGATGTTTTGCGCGAGTTCATTTGCTACGGGGGCGGTTAGCCTTTCGGCGAAGGTTGCGCGGAAGTTATTTTGCAGGTCGTTGAGCCGTTGGGGCTGCTGTGCGAATATGTCGAATTCGTCGTCGGTTGTGGCAGTTTGTGCGAATTCGCTTTCATCTGTTGCGGTGACGATTGAGGTTATGGGGAGTTCGTTTTGCGTTGGGATTGCTGTTTCTTCTATTATTAATGTAGCTGCGCCTGATTCTTCGTTGATGTTGCGTGCGGCTTGGGTTAGCAGTGCGTTTGCGTTGAGCAATGCGAATAGGCGTTCGAGTGCGGGATTTTGCTGTGCCGCTGCGGGTGCGTTGGTTAGTTGCACTGTTGCGTTGGCTTGGGTTAGCAGGAGGGCGATGTCGCTTTGTTGCAGCTGTAGGCTTGCGTTTTGGGCAAGCTGTGGGTCGGCGGTTAGGGCTATGTTGGCGATTATTTGCTTGGCCTCAGCGATTAGGGATTGTGTGTCTTGCTCGGATATGCCTTGACCGTTGGTGAATTGTGAAAACTGTTCGAGTAGGTCGCCCATTAGCTGCTGGCCGATTGACTGCTGCTCGTTTAGCAGCTTGATTATTTCGTCGTTCGCCGATTCGATTAGGTTTAGGAAGGCTTGCTTTAATTCGTCGTTGCCGTCCAGTTGCTTTAATGCGGAGAGGATTGCGTAGAGCTGCTTAACTCCGCCTTCGGGAAGGGATTGGATTATCGCTTGGTCTGCCTCTGCTTCGGTGGGCTTGGTTGCGACAACTTGCGGCTGCTGCGCGGTTGCGCCGTATGCGATTGTGTAGTATGACGCGTTCGCGGCGTAATCCTCGCTTTTTACTAGGCGTTCACGGCGTGTTGCGCTTTGGGATTGGCCTGTGCGTTTTGTGGGATTGGCTGCCGCGCCGAACTCCTTTTTGAAGTTTAAAGTTTGGGTGTCGGCTTGTTTGTTTTTGACGTTGATTGCAATTGAGGGGAGTAAATCCGCTATGGTTTGTTTTGCTGATTTGTCGATGTTCATGCCATTCCTCCTTTCGGCTGCTTATTCGGGATAGAGAACCTTTATTATTCTTGCTGCGAATTCAGGGGTCATGCCATTTAGGATTGCGCCTGCTGTTTCTTCGTCCATGCCTTTTAGGATTGACGCGACTTTTAGGTCGTCCTCCATGGACTCCATCATTTTTGCAGCTTGGCTTGCTTTCATGTTGGTTATGGTGGTGATTAGGTCGGTAAGCTCGGCGAATTGCGAGGATAGGTTTGCTTTAAGTGTTGTTACGTCTGCTTGCAGGGTGTTTATCTCGTTTTCTTTATCGGTAACGTTTTTTTCGCGTTCGGCTAGTTTTTTGTCGGTGTCCTCGAGGGAGGTTTGCTTTTGGTCAAGCTCGAACTCTTTTGCTTTCAGGCGTTTTTCCCAATCTATGAGCACCATTTCCTGCGGCGAGGTCGTGTTGGTTTCAACATTGGACACAGCTTCCGGATTGATTAAGCCGACCGCCCACGTCCTAAGCCCCCACAAGTCGAGCACAGCCACGAGGGATACAAAGGTGATTACTGCCAATATTAAAAAGACGATTAACGCCCTGAACAGCTTCTTCTTTGCGTGGTCGCCGCCCGCCGGTTTTTCTGCTTTGGACTTGCGTTTACTTGCGGCAGCTACGTCGGCGTAGTCGTCGTCGATAACCTGCACGGCGTTGTTCTTTGCCATTTTATGCCTCCTCTCCGCTTTCTTCTTTTCTTGCTACCTTGCTCCCGAGGGATTCGCTGATTACGCGTTCTTCCTCGCGTGTTACTTCTATTTTATAGTCGGCGCGCTGCTTTTCTTTTAGCTTTTCTAGCACCTTGCGTTCCTGCATTGCTTGCATTAGCAGGCGGCGCACGCGCGCTTTTTCGTTTTCGGTGTTGGTGATTTCGCGTTGCTGATTTTCTATTCGTATCTTTTGAAGCTCGAAGTAGTCGCGGTATGTCGCCATGATTAGGGCGTTTGAGCCTTTTTGCAGCTCCTCGAGTAGCTGCTGCTTTGCGTTGGTGAGGGCAGTTTGCATGTTGTGCAAGTCCTCGTGCTGCCGCGTAAGCTTCATCTCGATTGCGGCGATTGCGTCTTTGTGCTGCTTTTCGATTGTTTCCTTTACGTTTAGTACGGTTTGCAGCGTGAATACGAATTTCTTCATGCGTTCATCGTTTGTCGCAGCATGTTTAGGGTTTCCTCAAAGGTGTACTTGTCATGTACGCCTTGCAGGAGGAAGTCGTTGATTGCGCGTATGTGCTTGATTGCTTCGTCGATTTCGGGGTTTGAGCCGGAGCGGTACGCGCCTATGTTGATTAAGTCTTGCGCCCGGCGGTAGACTGCCATCATGCTTTTTATTTTGTTCGCGGTTTTGAAATCCTCTTTGTCGGCGATTTCTGGCATTAGACGACTTACAGAAGCGAGGACGTCGATTGCGGGATAATGGTTGTTGTTTGCGAGGTCGCGGGAGAGGACTATGTGTCCGTCGAGTATGCCGCGCACTGCATCGCTTATCGGCTCGTTTAAGTCGTCGCCGTCGACTAATACTGTGTATAGTGCGGTGATTGTGCCGTCGCCGGCTGTGCCGCTGCGTTCAAGAAGTCGCGGCAATAGTGCAAATACCGAAGGCGTATACCCACGCGCTACAGGAGGTTCGCCGACTGACATGCCGATTTCGCGCTGCGCCATACAAAAACGCGTGAGCGAATCCATTAGCAGTAATACATCATTGCCTTGCTCGCGGAAGTATTCGGCGATTGCTGTGCCTACCATCGCGGCTTTCAGTCGGATAAGCGAGGGCTGGTCGGAAGTTGCAACTACCAATATCGACCGCGCAAGACCTTCCTCCCCTAAGTCGCGCTCGATAAAGTCGCGCACCTCACGACCGCGTTCGCCGACTAGGGTTATCACGTTTATGTCGGAGAGGGCGTTTCGCGCCATCATGCCGAGCAGCGTGCTTTTGCCTACGCCGCTGCCTGCGAATATGCCGATACGCTGACCGCGCCCGATCGTGAGCAAGCCGTCTATGGCTTTTACGCCTAGGGGGAGTATCTCGTGTATGCGCTTGCGCGTGAGTGGGTTCGGCGGGTCGTTGTCGACGTTGCGATATTTTTCGGGGATTAGCGCGCCTTTGCCGTCCATAGGTTCGCCGTTACCGCCGAGGATTCGCCCGAGCAGCGACTTGCCTACGCCTACTTTCAGCATTCCGTTGGTCGACACCACAAGGCTGTCGGGCCCAACTCCGCCCAAGTCGCCGAACGGCATCAGCAATACATTTTTATCTCGAAAGCCGATCGTTTCCGCTTTCACGGAACGGTCGCCGTTTTTGGAAAATATCTCGCAGATTTCGCCAAGCTGCACATTCGGCCCGTTGGATTCCACGGCAAGACCTACAACGCGAACAACCCTTCCCATCATCTTCAATGGATTGATGTCGTCTAGCTTGTATGTGTATTTATCTACGTCCAGCGTGGGTAATCGCATGTTGCAGCCTCTATTCCTGTGCTTGATTTATGAAGTCGGTGGTGTCGAAGTCGTCTTCGGCTTCACCTAGCATTCCGCGTTCGATTGCGTTCATCTGCGTGTTTATGCCGCCGTCTATCATTCCGCCTTTGGTTTCGACGAGCAGGTCGCCTTCGTGCAGGGAGGTGTCGGACGATACGTTTACGGTCATGCCGCCTTTGGGCGTTTCTACCTCCAAGGTTGGGCTGTCGGCGAAATGCTTCTTGAATGCGTCGACGCTTATCTTCGCGTTAATATCATCTGCAGCTTGCAGGGATTTTATCGCGTTTTTTATCAGCGCGACGTAAATTTCTTTCTCTTGTATCTCGTGGTCAAGGATTTTCTTTGCGATTGCGAGGGATAGAGCGATAAGCTCTTTCTCGCTTCTGCCGATTATTTCGGCGCGGGCTTGCTTTGCTTTTTCGATTGCGCCGTTGGCTTCGGCAAGTAAGTCCTGCCGCTGCTGCTCTATTTCATCTTTGGCAGCTTGTTTGCCTTCGTTGTAGCCTTCATCGTAAGCTCCGTCGTGAACTTGATTCGCCTTTGCTTCGGCTTGGCTTATTATGTTTTCGGCGCGTTGCTTTGCGTCTTGTATGATGGAGGAAGCTTGCTCCTGAGCGTCGCTTACGATTTGGTCGATTTCTTCCTTTGTGGGAATATGCTCGACTTCTTCCTCCGGAGGAGCTTCTGTTTCTGATTTTATGATAATGGGCTTGGTGTCCTCGGCGGACACAAAGCCCCGTTTTAGTAGCCTAGACAATTAATTCATCCCCTTGTCCGCGTGCTGTGAATATCTCGCCGGATTCCTCGAGGCGTCTTACGATGTTAACAATCTTCTGCTGTGCTTCTTCAACATCGCGCAGGCGAACAGGTCCCATGTAGGACATATCCTCCTCTATCATCTCCTTCAGACGCTTGGACATGTTGTTGAAGATAGTAGCGCGAACTTCCTCTGCTGTATTCTTGAGCGCAACTGTGAGGTCGGCGTTGTCAACCTCTTTAAGCACACGCTGAATGAATCTGCTTTCGAGCTTCGCGATGTCCTCGAATACGAACATGCGTTTGCGGATTTCGTCCACCAGCTCGGGATTGTATGCTTCCAGCGAGGTGAGGATATTTTTCTCGGTGCCTCGGTCGACGCTGTTGATGATTTCGACGATGGTTTGTATGCCGCCGACGATTGTGTAGTCCTGCGAGCCCATGGAGGATAGCTTTCGCTCCAGTATGCGCTCGATTTCCCTGATGTATTCGGGGGAGGTTCTGTCCATCATTGCGATACGCTCCACAATTTCAGTTTGCATTTCATGCGGGAGAGCAGCCAAAACAGCACCTGCCTGCCCCGGGTCAAGATAGGAGAAGATAAGCGCGATAGTCTGCGGACTTTCGTGTTGTATGAAGTTGAGTAGTTGATTTGGGTCGGTCTTGCGAACGAAGTCAAAGGGCTTAACTTGCAGCGAGCTTGTCAGCTTGTTGATAACGTCGAAAGCCTTTTGGTTGCCGATTGCTGATTCCAGGATTTCGCGTGCGTAGTCGATACCGCCTTCGCTTATGAAGTTCTTAGCGAGGCATATTTTGTAGAACTCGTCCAGCACCATGTCCTTTATTTCAGGGTCGACGCGGCGCATGTTGGTGATTTCAAGCGTTAGCTGCTCTATGTCTTCGTCTTTCAGATGCTTGAAAAGTTCCGCGGAGTTTTCCTTGCCCAGAGCAATGAGCAGGATTGCCGCTTTCTCTCGGCCGTTTAAATCAGTTGCTGTAATAGCCACGGTGAACCTCCTTCGCGGAATAATGGATAGCGGAACGGTCTTGATCGTTCTCTGCTCTTTTTATATCGTGTGGAAATTATGCTTTCTTTAGTTTATTTTGCCACAGATTGCGACAAAACGCAGGCGAACGCAGTTCGCCCCTGCAGTTATGCGTTTTCTTCCTCATAGAGCCAAACTTTTAAGAGGTTGGCTACTGATTCGGGGTCTTTTCTGATGAAGTCCTCGATGTGCTTGCGTATGCTGTCGATTGCTTCTTCCTCTAATGGGTTGCTTTCACCTTCGCTCATGAATGCCTCAAAGCCGCCTTCCCCTGCGAAGTCTGCCGCTGCTAAGTCAGCTTGCGCCAATGCAAGTGCTTGTGCCTCCAAACGCTCGCGCGCAGTGAGCGCCCTGTACGCCAGAACCATCAGCAGCACCAACAGTATCGCGGAAACGCCGAAGATTATCGCGGTCGTAAGCAGCTCTTGGAAGCGTTTAGCTTCTGCCGCTTGTCTGCTTGCTTCTATCTGCTCCGCCGTCATCTTGTTGCCCTCGAAGGCGATATATTTAACTGATACGTTTGCAACAGGAATGCCTGTCGCTTTTGATACCATGTCGGAGATTTCGTTTTGGTCGGCGATAGTTTCGCCGTTTAGGTTTCGGTCGGTGATTATGTTGCTGTCGATTGAAACGGCTACGCTTGCATTGTCAAGGCGCATCGGGCCGCTTGTTGTGCGCTGCAGTATGCGGTTGATGTCGTAGATAACCTGCCTGCTTGTGCTTTCATAGGTGCTTGTTTCGCCCGTAGTGGGATATTGTGCGGCAACTCCGTTGGGGTCTAGGCCTGCGCCTACGTCGACTGTGCCGCCGGATTGTGATTCGGACGATTCTGTCGTGCTGCGCAGTATGCCTTTGTTGTTGTTTGGAGCTTCAAAGGATTCGCTTTCGGTTTGATTTTGTTCAAGGCTTACCGAAACGTTGAAGTTTAAGCCGTAGTTGCCCATGCCGACCAGTTTATCGAAGGTAGGCTCAAGTTCCTGCTTGAAGCGGTCGGTTATCGCTTGCTCAACATCGAGCTGAGTTGTGATTAGCTCGCTCACGCTGCCGTACTGGTCGCCGCGATTAAGTTGATTGCCCATGCTGTCGATAATAGATATATTCTCAGCAGTCAAGCCCTCGACGGATTTCATCACATAACTTTCGACAGCCTTTACATTAGCTGCCGACGGCTGCTTATTTCTCGCAAGTACAAGTATAATAGAAGCGGTAGGTGGCTTCTGGTCACGCTGAAGTACGTATGAGCTTGATGTAGGCTTTGTTATTATAACACGCGCACGATCGATAAATTCCATTTGCTCCAATCCGTCTCTAATTTCATCGCGCTCGAACAAGCGACGATTGTAGTCTTTGTCTTTATCTGTCTGCCCGAAGCCCATTCCGCTTGTCAGCACCTCGTAGTTTGAGCCTGACTTAGGGATTCCGGCTTCCAATAAATTGAAATAGGCCTGGTCGTACTGCTTTTCTTCTACTAATATGGTGTATCCGCTTGTTCGGAATGGTATCCCACCTTCTTCAAGCATGGTTTTGACGCCTGTCGCCTCTTCGGAATTAGTGACGGTTATCAGGGGTCTGTATGTTTTATTAGTAAGAATAAATATAGTAACACCTGCGGCAATCACAACTAAGGCAAGACCCATAATAAGCCTAACCTTATTGGTTTTGCTCAGGTTTGCCCAAAAGTCCTTAACTGATTGCAGGGCGTTTTTCAATGCTTCGATTCCCAAACCTACCACCTCGTAAATTGTACATTGTCATGTAGGGAACGCATTCATGCGTTCCGTTTTCCCGAAACCCAAAATTAAACCTGCATACGCATTATTTCATTGTACGCGTCGATAACCTTTGTGCGGACTGCCAGGGCAAGGTCGAGCGAGATTCGCGCTTCCTCAGTGCTGATTAACACGTTGTGCGGCGAGTCGCTTGTGCCTGTCATTATGGAAATGGCGTCGTTGTCGCTTGCTGCGCCTGTTTGGTTTATCGCAGCCATTGCGTCTGAGAAAAAGGCTTTGAAGCCTTTATCGTCGCTTTGTTCGACTGTAGTTAACCCTTGAATCGGGGCGATAGGTTTTATTGGGGCGAAGCTTGTTGATATGCTATCCATTTATACTACCTCCCTATCTCGAGAGCCTTTGCCATAATGCTCTTGGTTACGTTAAAGGCTGTGATGTTTGCATCGTATGCGCGTGACGCTGCCATGAGGTCGAGCTGCTCGCGAAGGTTGTCTACATTTGGCAGACGAACGTAGCCGAACTCGTCGGCGTCCGGATGATATGGGTCGTAGCTAAGCTTAAATGGGGACTGATCCTCCACGACCTTGCTTACCTTAACACCCATGTTGGAGTTAACGACATCGCGGCTTTTTTTGAGAGCCATAGCAAAGTTAGGCTTGTTGCTGTCGGTCGCGGTGGAGAATACAACATTCCTGCGGCGGTAAGGTTCGCCGTTTACTGTTCTTGTATTTGTCGCGTTTGCTATGTTTTCAGCGATAACGTCAATTTGAAAACGAGTGGCTGTTAAAGCCGAAGCGGTTGTTGACAGTGCTTTCATAAATGCCATAAATTATCACCTTCCCTCGCGGATAGCTGAGCGCAGCATGTTGTAGTTGCCGTTTAGCTTCTGCGTAAGATAGTCCATCATCATTTTGTTTTGCACAAGCTCGGCTTGTTCAAATTCCATGTCGACGTTATTTCCGTCCATCTTCATGTCGCGCGAGGACGACGTTGCTTTGATTTGGGTGTTGACAATAGCGTTGGCTTTGAGTGAGGATTGTTGAGTTGCGTTGAGGTCGACGCCCATTGCGTCTGCGTTTTGCAGAGCTTTTCGGAATGCCGATTCAAACTCTACCTTTCCGGCCTTGAAATTAGGCGTGTTCGCGTTTGCGATGTTGTCAAGGATAACGTTATGCTTCATCCACATAGCGTCAAGCCCTGCCTGATACACTCGTGTAGCTTTGAATAATCCGTTGAACATATAGATGCTCCTTGTGCGAATTCCGGGACGTCGAGGACGCCGTCCCCTACGTAGGCGGAGAAATATTACAGCCTTGTTATAACATTAATTGTTTCAACAAGGCGTGCTGTTGGCGTTACTTGTGGAGAAATATTACAGCCTTGTTATTATTATCTGTTTTTACTGCTTTTATGAGAACAAATGTATGTTAGCTTATAAATCCTTTTCCTACTAATTATAACATAATACGAAAAATAAAGCAAACAAATTTCATGAAAAAATTACTATAATTTATATGTTCGCGCGCTGAAAAATTATATGTTTACTATAAAACATGTCGTTTTATACAAATATTGGTAAAGCTTTATGTAAAACTATTGCATGTACATTATATGTGTTTGCATAAAAGAAGCCGCACGAATACGGCTTTATGTTTTAAAAGCTTTTTAAGTAATTTATAAGTATCTGCGCGATTTGATTTAATGGGGCTTGCTTTATGACTGCGCCTATGTTTTTTGCCACTCCCGGCATACCGTATACTACGCTGGTTTTTTCGTCCTGGCCGATTGTGTAGCAGCCTGCTTCGCGCATGGCGAGCAAGCCTTTTGCGCCGTCGCTTCCCATGCCTGTGAGTATGATTCCTATGGAATCCTTGGGTGCGGCTTTGGCTACGGAGTTGAACAGCACGTCGACAGAGGGGCAGTGGCCGCTTACCTTTTCGCCTTGGCTAAGGGATACGATGTATTGTGCGCCTACTTTTTTAACTGTCATGTGTCTGTCGCCGGGGGCGATGTAGGCTGTGCCGCGTTGAATTATTGCGCCTTCGGTGGCTTCCTTGACAGTCATTGCACAGAGTGCGTTTAATCTGTCGGCGTACATCTTGGTGAAGAGGGGAGGCATGTGCTGCGTGATAATCATTCCGGGAGTGTCGGCGGGAAGCTCCTTCATTATTGCGATCGTAGCTTCGGTGCCGCCTGTGGACGCGCCTAATGCGATAATACCTTTGTATTTGTTTGTTGATACTGTATGTTCGACTTTTTGAACGGGGGTTGGAGGTGCTTCGTGAGTGTTAGCTGATTGTTTATTTAAGTCGACGGTTACGGCCGTCTTTAATTTTTCGGCAAGCTCCTTGATGAAGGTTTCGTAGTTGGATTGGCCCGGCGAGGGCTTTGACATAAAGTCTATTGCGCCTGCGTTGAGCGCGTCAAAAACAATGCCGTTAAGTGAGCTTACGACTATAGCCTTAAGCGGATACTGCGGCATTACCTTTCGCAAAAACTCAACGCCGTTCATCTTCGGCATTTCAACGTCCAGGGTTACTATGTCAGGCGAAAGCGCGAGGATTTTATCCCTTGCGTCGAAGGCGTCGGACGCTGTGCCTACGACATCGATGTCAGGGTCATTCCTAAGTCCGTTCGCTATCGCCGTTCTGAAAAGCTGCGAATCGTCTATAACGAGTACCGTAATCTTTCGAGCCATATTTCTCCTTTAAATAGCCTTACTGTAAAACTATTCTTTCCTATATATAGCAAGTGTTGCAGATTTAAAGCGATTGTCAATCTGCCCCATAGGTTCGGATAAGCCGATTATCAAGTGTCCGCCGCGCTCTAGGGAATCGTAGAATCTGTTCATCAGGGCGAGCTTCGTTTCCTTTTCAAAGTAAATCATTACGTTGCGGCAGAATATAACGTGGAACTTCTTCTTGAAAGGGAAGTTTTGTTCCATTAAGTTGAAGGTGCGGAATATTACTTCGTTTTTTATGTTGTCTTTTAATTTATATGTTTCGTCGTCGATTTTATTAAAGTATTTGGTTTTCCAGGCGGCGTTTAACTTTGTTAATCGGTCGGCGGGGTATACTGCCGCTACGGCTTCGGACAGAGCTTTCTGTGATATGTCGGTGGCTAGGATTTTGCTGTCCCAGCCTGCTTTGCGCGCGCCGAAATAGTCGTCGATGACCATTGCGATTGTGTAGGGTTCCTCCCCGCTGGAGCAGGCCGCGCTCCATATGCGCAAATCCTTGTTGGTCACGGTTTTTTCAAGCTCGGGCAGTATTTTGCTTGCGAGATAGTGGAAGTGCTGCTCCTCGCGCATGAAGTATGTGTAGTTGGTTGTGAGCTTGGTGAGCAGGAAGCTTATCTCCTTGCCGCTTTTGTCGTTTATGGCGTAGTTTACGTATTCACCGAAGGATTTTACGTTTTTGCCTTCTAGTGCGCTGGACAGCCTGCTTTTGATAAGCGTTGCTTTTTTATCCAGGTTTATGCCAAAGTTTGTTTTTATATAGGTTGCTAGTAGCTTAACGTCGTTTTCGTTAATTTCCAATGCTGACCTCCGATTACTCCCCGCCGATTTCTGCTACGTGAGAATACATAAAGTCGGCAGAAAGCAGTGCGTTGCAGTCCATGATGAGCTTTACGCCCTCTGTGGTGGTTGCAATGCCGCTGATATATTTATTTTTAAAGCCGCGCGAGGATACGGGCGGCGGCACAACTGTGTCGTCGTAGATGTCGTAGGTTTCGTTCACAGAGTCCACGATTAAGCCTACGCGCATTTCGTCGAGCTGTATTACGATAATGCAGTTGAAGTCGTCGTACTCGCGCTCTTCTGCGCCGAGGCGCAGACGTACGTCGATGACAGGCGTGATTTTGCCGCGCAGGTTAATTACGCCTTTGATGTAATTCGGCACCATGGGCAGCTGAGTTACAACGGTCGTCGACTTTTGTATGATGTCGAACACGTATTCAATGTTTATGGCATAAACGTCGATGCCGATGGAAAAGGTCAAATACTCCTTATAGGAGGACTCAACCATATTTTCGTTGCTTAATGTATTGTTTGTGGTAGTAGCCATTGTTGACCCCCTGTGTTTATTCGCAGATGTCGTTTATGTCGAGGATTAGGCAGATGCTGCCGTCGCCCAGAAGCGTGCAGCCGCTGATTCCGTGAATACGCCCGATGTTCTTTACAATGTAGCTGGGCATAGGCTTAACGACTATTTGCTGCTCGCCGATAAGCTTGTCGAAGAATATGCAGACGGAGCGCTCGTCGTTGCTGATGTGCATTATTATGCCGTCCTCGATATTTTGTATATCAGTTTCGATTTCAAATTTTCTATGCAGACGGACGATAGGGTAGAATTCGCCTTGGATTTGTACCATCTCGTTGCCGTGGCTGTCGATAAGCAGGTCTTCCTTTGTTGCTTTTTGCGATACCTTGATGTTTGAAATCGGAACGATAAAGCCGCGGCCTGCTACTTCAATCTCCATGCCGTCCACAATTGCAAGGGTGATCGGGATTTTGATAAATATTGAAGTGCCTTTGCCCGCGATACTGTCTATTTGGATTGTGCCGCCTACTTTTTCTATGTTCTTTTTAACGACGTCCATTCCGACGCCTCTGCCTGAAAATTCCGACACTTGGTCTTTTGTGGAGAATCCGGGCTGTAGGATAAAGGCGTATGCTTCTTTGTCCGATATTTCGGATTCTGACTTCGCGGTAAGCCCTTTTTCGATTGCTTTCTTTATTATCTTTTCGCGATTTAAGCCTGCGCCATCGTCGTGTATGCTGATGATTACGTCAGAACCGCTGTTCTTTGCTTCTAAAGTGATTGTGCCTTTGCGCGGCTTGCCTTTTTGCTCGCGTACGTCCGGAATTTCCAGACCGTGATCCATGCTGTTGCGGATTAAGTGCATAAGCGGATCGCCTAGGTTGTCGATGATGTTTTTATCGATTTCGGTTTCCTCACCGATAATAACAAGGTCGGCTTCCTTATTAACCTTCTTGCACATGTCGCGAACGATTCGCTGCATTCTGCGGAAGGTTGAGGATACCGGAATCATGCGCACGGACGTTACTATGCTCTGTAAGTCGCTTGTGAGCTTGTTTAATTCGCGCGCTGCTTTCTCGAAGTTTTCGAGCTGCATTCCTACCAAGTCGGGGCTTTTTACAACCATGGCTTCATGGATAACGATTTCGCCTACTAAGTCGACGAGTTTATCCAATTTGTCTAGGTTTACGCTGATGAAATTTTGTTTTACGGCGTGGTCGCCTTCGATTGGGGCTGCGGGAGCTTGTGCCCCGGCCGGAGCTTCGGCTGCTTGCTGCGGCTTTTCGGCAGCTTTGGGAGCTTCGGCTACAACTTGCTGGAGAGGTGCGGGAGCTTCGGCGGGGCGAAGCTGCTCCGGCATTTCCTCCGGGTCGGTTATTTCAAGGAATTGATATGATTTAAGGAATAAAGTTTCTGTTATTGTTGCTTTTAATTCTTCTGCGTCTTTTTCGGATTTAAAGTACAGCTCTAGGCCGTGACTGTTGATTTCTTCGCTGGAGCTTTCGCTTTCAAGGTCGGCAGGGTTTGACACTATGCCGCTGCATATGTTGCGCAGGCTGGTCATTACGCCGAATGCGCGAATGTTTTCCATCTTGCAGTCGTCCTCGAAGAGGATTTTCGCGTAGTATACCTTGTCGTGCTCTGTTGCTGCGTCTGCGCCTTGTGATGAGCTTGGTGCGCTCGGCGCGGCTGCTTTTGGTGCGGCTTCGGCAGGCTTTGGGGCTTCGCCCTTCATCACCTTGACGAAGTTGTGGATTTCTTCAACGAGAGCTGATTCATCGCGCACAGATGAGCCGCCGCTTTGAATTTTCTCAATCTCGCCCTTCATAAAGTCGGACGAGCGCAGCACTAAATCGAATATATCCGCCCAAGCCTTAGCATCCGGCGTAACCTTGTTGTCGCGGATAAGATAGAACAAATCCTCGACAGAATGGGCAACCTTTGAGATGTTGTCAAAGGACATCATAGCAGATGAGCCTTTTATCGTGTGCATTATGCGAAAGACTTCGTTAATCTGCTCTTCGCTTAGGCTATCCTTCTTCTCTGCGCTAAGCAACAAGTCCTCGAGCGATTCGTTGAGCTGCAGAGATTCATAAATAAACATTTCTAAAATCGGGTCTTGGTTAACGCCCATAGCCATACCTCCGTCTTTTGGTGAGAATTCCTATGCAAACCTCGTTGCCGTAAAAACAAGCGGTCGCGTATGCTTCACCTGTTATGTAGTTTTGCAACAAGTTATTTTGTCAATGTCATTGTTTTAATCTGTCTGAATAATTGTTTCAGAACAGCTTTGCAAGTGTGTAAAATCACAGAACTATCGTATCATTTTTATTATACAGTATCAAAGCCCCTATGTCAAATATTATTTAATTGAGTTAACTCCTAATTTTTCACGGCTTAGCTTTCGCTCGGCGTAAAGCTTGTCGACGTCGCTTACGAATGCGAGAATTTGCGCCACTACATTGTATAGCTCGTGCGGAATCTCGTCGCCTAGGTTTAGGGTGTTTAGTATTTGTGCGGCTTCGGGGTTGGAAACGGAGGGAACTCCGGCTTCCTTTGCTTTTTCGATTATTTTGTCGGCGACGTGGCCTTGCCCTACTGCTACTATTTTAGGCGCGTTGTCGCTTGCGCTGTAGGCCAGGGCGGCGGCTAGCCGCAGGCTTTCTTTGTTCTTTGAGCCGTAATATCCGTTGTTTTGGTTCATATTATACCCTGATGTCAATGCTGCTTGCTGTGAGCCTTCTCTCAAAATCCTGCGACACTTCTATTATGTCCTTTTTGCCTATGCTTTTATTAAAGCTCATTCGGATTAATTTATAGCCGTAGCCTTCGAGGAGCTGCTGCATGTGCTTGGTATTTAGCTTGAAGAAGTCGGTGATTTCTTTGCTCGCTATGCCGAATTCTACGTCGACGCTTTTGTTTATGACGCGGACATAGCCTTCTACGTCGCCCATGCTTGAGGTGGCAAGGTTTAGATAGAGTGTGGCATTTTGAGGGTCGATTCGCTTTTTGCCTTTTCCGTTGTTCATTACATACAGCTCCATTGTGGATTTGCTGTTGTTGATGGTTATCGGAATCTGCATGAAGGTTGCAGCGTTGTTTAGCTCACGCATGAAGGTTAGGCTGGTTTCGATGTTGCGCAGTGCTGTTTCGGCGACTGTGCGGACTTCGCGCGGGAGCATTGGGAGATTTTCTTTTAGCAGGGAGATTGTGCTTTCAATTTCTCTGTTGAGGTTTTGTGCGCGTATTTCGCTTGCGAGGTCGGGGGATTCGGCGTTTTTGAACAGCGATTGTATCTGCTGTTTTATTGTATGCACGAGTTGCTCGCGTGTGACAGTGTTTGTTTGGGGCTGCGATTGCTCGGGGGATTGTACTGTAGTTTGAGGGAGTGCTTCGGCTGCGGCTTCGCCTTGGGTTGGTGCGGCAGTCGCTTGCGCTTGCGCGGATTGCTGCTGCGGTGATGTTGCGGCAATAGGGTCTGCTGTTGCAGATAGTTGCTGTGCGGCTGCTTGCGATTGCTCGGGTGCAGCTTGCGCGGATGCTTCCACTTGCGGCTGCTGCGTAATTTGCTGCGGGCTTGATTGCTCACGTGGAATCGCTTGCGATTGCTCTTGCGGAATCTCGACCGCGTTAAGCTCGGCGTTGGCAAGCTCGAGCTGCAATACTTCGCCGCCTTGAGATTGCTGTGCGATTGTAGGCTGCGTTTGCGTTGATTGAATTTGAAGCGATTGCTCCGCTTGCACAGGCTGCTGCTCTGCGGCTTGCGCATTATCGCCCTGCGTTGGAACAATCATGTCGTCGGCGGCGGATTCGAGCGCAGACAATATCCGTGCGAATCCGCCGCCTATGTCCGTATAATCCCTATGCGCCGCGAACGCGTCGAGCATATTTACGCTGCCGCTGTTTATTTCCATATTATTCGACAGCATAAACACAGCCTTGTCGGCCGAGGTAACGGCTTCTGCCATAACCCTGCCTACAAGCTGCACAGTCTGCCGATTAACCTCGCGTCCGCTTAAAATCAATGACCTCACTATGTCGAGGTTGGCGTCGGTTTTGGGCAGCTTTAAATGAGATAAGATGTCGAGTAAATCCTTTGCCCCTGTAGAGTTGTTGTTAAGCAGCTCAATCAGTATCTTATCTCCTGTTATGTCGGCGACTCTTATGTTTACGAAGTCGCCGCTTTTTATGTTCGTGGGAAGGTCGCCCTTCGCGGAGGTGACTGTTCCGTCAGGCAGGCGGATAAGCGTGCCGTTATCTTCAAAGCCTACCACCTGTACCTTTAAGGTATCTCCCGGCCGGATTACCGCCGCTTGCTCCTGCTGCGGCATTGCCGCCTGCACATTTTGCCCTACGCCCTCAATTCGCATACTACTATGCGTTATGGTGCGGACGCTTTGACACAAGCTTCTCCGCCTTTACGATAGCAGTCATAACGTCCACGCGGTATTGCTTCGTGAGGTCTGCCACTGCCATAAACATTTCGCCTTTAGCTGTAACGATGTATTTCGGGGGAAGCTCATTTAAAATAATCGCCTTTAAATCCTGTAAGCATTGTTGACACTTGCAGATTTTTAAATCAGCAAGCATATCGTTCAATATATCGTCAACAACAACTTCCATGTAATTCTTCATTGTGTAAGACAAAAAATCACTCCCTGTCTGTTTGTGGATATAATAATTTCCATTATTATCTTTATTATATTACAAATATTATTTCAATGCAATAGCATATTTTGATTTTTTGCGCGCAATAATTTTTGCTTAAAAAAATCACAATATAGTCAATCACGTTTCATTCCGATACACCAAAAGTTCGATAAATACCTATAGAATCAAAGAAACGTGATTGACTAGCAGAATGTTTTAAAGTTTGTTGAGTATACCATATATGGTACAGCGTATTTTTCCACAAACTCTGCAATATTATGTTAACTTTAATGATTCACACGTATATTTGAGTAAATCCGCGATATGGGTATGCAATCATGGATATAATTTGAGAATACGGAAATATTTGCGGATTTATTTTATTTTAGGTAATTGACACAATATATAGTGTGTGTTATAATTTATCCATACTATATATTGTGTTTTTTATCGGTCAGTGATTGCTAGACAGGTCGAAAACAGTAGTAAATTCGGCGAAAGGTTGTAGCTGTGGGCGGTGGCTTGCAGTGTTACATTTATGATAAAGCAAATTAGAAAACGCGATGGGAGCCTTGAAAAATTTACCCCGGAAAAAATAACGTGGGCGATATTTAAGGCTGCGAATGCGGTGGGCGGCGACGACTTTGAGAAGGCGGAAATTTTGTGTGCGCAGGTCGTTGACACTGCTGCGTTGAAATATAAGAATGAAACTCCTCATATCGAGGACATACAAGATATAGTGGAGAAGGTGCTGATCGAGAACGGACATGCTCAAACGGCGAAGGCGTACATTCTCTATCGCGAAAAGCGCAAGGGTGCGCGCGAGATGAACGCGCTTATCGGCGCAACGATTGATATGTTCGGCAATTACCTTAGCGACAAGGATTGGCATATCAAGGAAAACGCGAATACGCAAAAGAGCATTAACGGCTTAAACAACTACGTGCGCGAGGAATTCATTAAGCTTTATTGGCTGCACGAGGTTTATCCCGAGGAAGTGCGCAAAACTCACGAGGACGGCGACGCGCATATCCACGACTTAGGCTTTTTCGGCCCATACTGTGCCGGCTGGGATTTACGCCAACTGCTGACTGATGGATTCGGCGGAGTATTCGGCAAAGTTGAAAGTGGCCCTGCAAAGCACCTGCGCTCATTCTTAGGGCAAATCGTAAACTCCACCTTCACCACACAAGGCGAAGCTGCGGGAGCGCAAGCATGGTCTTCCATTGACACATACTGTGCGCCGTTTATCCGCAACGACAACATGACCTACAAGCAGGTTGAGCAGTGCATACAAGAGTTCGTGTTCAACTTAAACGTGCCCACGCGCGTTGGCTTCCAATGCCCATTCTCGAACCTGACCTTTGACATAAAAGTGCCGAACACCTTAAAGAACGAGCCTGTAATAATCGGCGGTCAAATGCAGGATACAAAATACGGCGACTATCAAGAGGAGATGGACATCTTTAACAAAGCCTTCTGCGCCGTAATGCTGCAAGGCGACGCTAAGGGTAGAGTTTTCACCTTCCCGATTCCTACTATAAATATAACAAAAGACTTTGATTGGGACAACCCTGTTGTCGACGCATTTATGCAGATTACATGCAAATACGGCATTCCGTATTTCGCAAACTATGTAAACTCCGACTTATCGCCGGAGGACGCAGTTTCGATGTGCTGCCGTCTGCGTTTAGATACGACAGAGCTTAAGAAGAGAGGCGGCGGCTTATTCGGCTCAAATCCGCTCACTGGTTCGGTTGGCGTGTTCACTATAAATCTGCCGCGCATCGGCTATCTTTCCAAGAGCAAGAGCGAGTTTAAAGCGCGCTTGTGGAAGCTTGTGCATATCGGCAAGACCTCCCTTGAAATCAAGCGCAAGGTTATCGAGAAGCAGACCGGAAAGGGCCTGTACCCATACTCCGCACGCTTCCTGCGTCATGTCAAGGAGCGCACAGGCGAATACTGGAACAATCACTTCTCGACAATCGGCATTATCGGCATGAACGAAGCGCTGCTAAACTTCATGGGCAAGGACTTAACTACCCAAGAAGGACAGGAGTTCGCCCTCGAAATCATGCACTACCTGCGCGAGCAAATGCAGCACCTACAAGCCGAAACAGGACACATCTACAACTTAGAAGCGACCCCTGCCGAAGGCTGCTCCTACGCAATGGTGCGCAAGGACAAGGCGCGTTACCCGGACATAATCACCTCCGGCGACGAAGTGCCTTACTACACCAACTCCACCCAACTGCCTGTTGAATTTACCGACGACATCTTTGAAACATTAGAGCTGCAAGACGAGCTGCAATCCCTGTACACAGGCGGCACAGTGCTGCACCTATACCTAGGCGAACGCGTACAAGACACCGAGGTGTGCAAGAACCTCATAAAGAAAATTTTCTCCAAGAACAAAATGCCTTACATCTCGATTACGCCGACGTTCAGCATATGCAAAAACCACGGCTACATCACAGGCGAGGAATACAACTGCCCCACCTGCGGCGAAGAAGCCGAGGTATGGTCGCGCGTGGTAGGCTACCTGCGCCCCGTGCAAAACTTCCACGAGGGCAAGAAGAGGGAGTACAAGGATAGAACGAAGTTCGTGATGTAATAAAAATGACGGCACCATAGAAAGGTTTGATTATATGCCGGAGCTTTCGCGCTTTCAAGGGCTTATCGTAAGAATGCTGTATAGTGACAACAGCCAACACAACAAGCCGCACGTTCATGTTGAATGCGGAGAATACGAGGCTTCTGTCGGAATCGACGGCGAAATTTTAGCAGGCTCTTTGCCAAAGAAGAAGCTGATAATTTTGCAAGCATGGTTAATACTACATGAGGAAGAATTATATAAAGCGTGGAATAATGCGGTACGCAATCTAAGCTTTGATAAAATCGAGCCGCTTCGTTAAAGCAAGGAGATGTTAGTATGTATGAAAAAGATGGTATTGTCTATGCCGACAACCCCAAACCACAAATAAAGGTGAATTCGGTAATAGCGAACGATGATTACACCTTGGTTATTAAATTTTCAAACGGTGAGCAAAAAACATTTTATGCTGATAAATTATTGGAACAAGGTGTTTTTAAAGAGTTAAAAGATTTGAAGCTGTTTAAACAAGCGCATATCGATTACGGCACTGTTGTATGGAATGAACGCATTGATATATGTCCTGATTATTTGTATTCAAGAAGTCAATAGAAAGCGGGCGGATAATATCCGGCCGCACATATAAACACAAAGAACAAAGGAGCAAACGCCAGTTTGCTCCTTTGTCATATCTTCTCGGGACGGGAAACCCGTCCCCTACAAGTTATGTCGCTACGCAACTAAATCATCAACATCGCCCCAGGCTTCAACGCCGCGTCCGCCTGCAAATCGTTCGCGTCCAGCAGCGAATCCATCTTCACGCGATACCGCTTCGCTATATCCCAAATGGTGTCGTCCTTCTGCACAAAGTACACCGTTATCGAGCAGCTGCGCTTATCCTGCTTTTCCTCTTCCTCGAGCTGCGTCACTTCCTTTACATAGTCGAACTTGCTTGGCTTTTGCACTCGTGCGTAGCAGTCCATGATAAGCTTTACTTCCACGTTCCAGCCCAGGCCTACGTTGGCTGTGGCTTCTTGAATGCTTAGCTTTAGGTTTGCGCTGTTGCCTTCGCTTGCGCCGATTACGTCCATCGTTTGCTTAAATGGTATGCAGATTTTGTATTTGCTTATCTGTGCGTCCTCGGAGGGGGAGATGTAGTGGAGGTAGCCTTCCACGTCGCCGCTCACCATCACTTTATCGGCGGCAACTAATGCTTCCTTTATTATAGGCTTTGCGTCTATGCAGTAGATTACGCTAATCTCCGGCATTTCGTGGGGGATATTTATCACTTCCTTCACGATAAACTGCGCGGTGTTGTCGTTTACGAATTTGTCGACTGTGCCTGTTTGCTTGATTACGTCGAGCGGAACTTTGGTGCTGTATAGGTCGCACAGCACGTCCGTTTTCACTTGGCGCATAACCTTTACCACGGCGGATATTGTCGCGGTGAATGCCGCAATGCGGCTGTCGCCGTCGCTGTCCTCCTGCACTTCTACGTTGTAGCCTTTCAGGTGATACGCTGCGTCGCACTGCATGTTGTCGTCCACGCCGTACGCGTCTATAACCTCGGTGAAGGGAATCTCAAACATAGCGTCCTGGCACGGCATATCCGCGCCGTCGCCTAAATACAGCACCGTCAGCTCAAGCTGCCCCTTCACGATTATCTTGTTATTTATAGCCTTAGTTTCACGCGGAACAATGCGCAGGCCTGTTTTAAGTATTTGGTTGAAGCTATGCTTGTTGTTGGGGAGGATAGCATTCTCCCTAATGCTTATGTCATTTTCTACGAAGCTGAAAAGGCTGTCTACGTCTAATGTTTTGTTGAGCATTTCATAGTCGCCGCCGCGCGCACTTGTGATTATGTCGCAGGAATGCGGCTGCGACAAGCGTATGCTTATGCCGACCAACGCCTTTATATTCAGCTTGCGACTGTTTATCACCGTATCCTCGAGGCTCTTAATCTCAAGCTCATACTCAACGTTCATGCCTTCGGTCGCGCCCTTTAAGGCAACCACGGTTTCAAGCGGAATCGCGGTATTCATCGCGCACACAGCACCCTTGTCCGACTTATACAAAATAGTAACATGCACGACGGAGCTTACGCGCACCTTATCTTGCGACACAACCTTGTCCGATAAAACAACATAAGCATCTGTCTGTAGTATCTTCGCAATGTCAGGCTTTGTGTCCGGCACTATGATGTCCATCTCCGCCACTGATTGTGTAACTGTTTCCAATGAGTTCAATGATATATTGACCGTTTCTTTGTTTAGCTCTATGCTGTTCATATCTTCCTCCTATATTTTCAGTAAGCTATATATATTACTATGATGTAAAAATTAAAATAATGCAAAAATTTATTTGTTTCTTAAAGTATAGTCATTTCATCGTCCAATCTGCGTTCGATGTTCTCGAAATGTTTTCGTTTGCCTTCTTCGAGCAACGCTCCCTCTAGTGATACGACAACACACTCATCGCACATTCCCAGTGAGTTTATTTGTATTCCGCCGACAGTACACTTACCGTCCCTTTGGTAAATACAATAATCAAATTCGCATTTCATTTTGCAGCCCTCCTAAAAATATTGCACTAATTATTAGTGCATATTAAAAGTATATCATATTAGTCACTTAAAATAAATATATAATTAGTGCACTTTTAGTGAGGTGAAAGAAGAATGAAAAAGCAAAAGCACATTAGCATACGCATAGATGAAGATGTTTTGAGAAAATTCCACTATGTCGCAAAGTACGACGACCGCTCTGCGAGTAGGCACATTATGTTTTTGATTAACAAAAGCATACGAGATTTTGAAAAAGAGCATGGAGCGATAGAGTTATCAGACGCTAAGACCGAAGAAAGTTAGACGTCTTTATCTCGTTCGTTTTATAAATCCCATTCATTTGACATAGCCTTATTAATATGATAAGATTAATATACAATATACAAACGGAGGAAACTACCATAGATAGCGTAAGAATAAAGGGCGGCGAGGCCTATGTGAGCGATGTGCCGCTTAGGGATATACTAAAGGAATACGGCACGCCGCTGTATATTATGAATGAGGACGTAATCGTTGACAACTTAAACCAATATCGCGCGGCGTTAGACGCAAGTGGAATGCAGTGGATTGTCGCGTATGCGAGTAAGGCGTTTTCGTGCAAATACATCTGCCGCATAATGGCGCGCGAGGGTATGCACATGGACGTAGTGTCGGGCGGCGAGCTTTACACTGCGCTTTCGGCCGGATTCCCTGCGGAGCGGCTTTACTTCCACGGCAACAACAAGCAGCTTGCCGAAATCGAGATGGCAATCTCAAACGGCGTCGGTAAAATCGTAATCGACAGCGTGTTCGAGCCTGACATTATTAATGAAGCGGCGAAGCGCTTAGGCAAAAAGCAGAAGGTGTCCTTCCGTATTAAGCCGGGAGTTGACGCGCATACGCACGACCACATCAAGACAGGGCAGCTCGATTCCAAGTTCGGCATAGACTTATTGGGCGGCGACGCGCTGCGTGTTATCAAGTATGCGTCTACATTGTCCAACATCGAAGTCGCAGGCATACACTGCCACATCGGCTCACAAATTCTCGAAAGCGAGCCGTATGCCGAAACCGCGCAAGTTATGGCAACCTTCTTCAAGGAGCTGCATGATGCAGGAATCACCGTCGGCGAAATAAACGTAGGCGGCGGCGTTGGCGTAGTATACACAAGTGAGGACAATCCTCCTCCCATATCCGACTACATTCAAAAGATAACTTCTATTATAAAGCAAGCGTGCGCGGAAAGCAATCTGCCGCTGCCGACACTTGCGCTTGAGCCGGGACGCTCAATCGTAGGCACAGCAGGAATTACTGCGTACACCGTAGGCATAATCAAGGACGTACCAAACATTCGCAAATATGTAGCAATCGACGGAGGCATGGCGGACAATCCGCGCCACATCATGTATCAAGCGAAATACGACGCATTCGTGCTGCAACGCCCCGAGGCCGAGCGTACGCAAATCGTGACAATCGCAGGAAAATGCTGCGAATCTGGCGACATATTAATCAAGGACATAGCTATGCCCGAGATAAACTCAGGCGACAATATAATCGTAAAAACAACAGGCGCATTCAACTACTCGATGTCGAGCAATTACAATCGCCTGCCGCGCCCTGCCGTAGTTGCAGTTTCCGGCAGCAAGGCAAGCCTAGTTGTAAAAGCCGAAACCTACGACGACATAATCAGAAACGATATATAATATAGAAGGGGAACAATATGCTGCGTGGTATGGAATTGTGGGACATAGTAATCCTGCTGCCTGTGCTGCTAATCTCGTTGACTTTCCACGAGGTGGCGCATGGGATTATGGCGTATATGCTCGGGGATAGGACTGCGAAAATGCAAGGCAGGCTTAGCCTTAATCCGCTGCGGCATATTGACCCCTTCGGCTTTCTTATGCTTGTGCTGGTCGGCTTCGGTTGGGCGAAGCCTGTTTCGGTTGATTCAAGCAACTTCAAGGATCCGCGCAAGGATATGGCGTTCACCGCGATAGCAGGGCCTTTGTCAAACATATTGCTTGCCATTATCTCGACGATGATATGGCAGCTTCTTATGATTAACGCGTTTGAGTTCGTGTTGAAGTATGATTTTATATATACGTTCTTCCTGATGATGCTGCAATACAACTGTGCGCTTGCGCTGTTTAACCTTATACCGATTCCGCCGCTGGACGGCTCGAAGGTGTTGTTTTCGCTCCTGCCTTCCGGTGCGTACCGCTTGATTCTGCAATTTGAGCGTTTCGGTATGTTAATACTGATGATGCTGCTTATGACGGATGTGTTTTCGCCGTTTCTGTCTACAGGCGCAAGCAAGCTCTCTAACATGATTATTCAACTTGTCACTACAGTAATTCCCGGATAAATATGGACATAAAGCTGCAAACCTTTGAGGGGCCTCTTGATTTGCTGCTGCACCTCATTCAAAAGAACAAGGTGAGTATCTACGACATTCCGATAATCACCATCACCGAGCAATATATCGAATACATACACGCAATGCAGCAGCTTGACCTTGAGCTTGCGAGCGAGTTTATTATACTTGCGTCGGAGCTTATTTATATGAAGTCACGCGCACTTCTTCCGAACGATAAGGATTTTGAGGAAGACAAGGAAGCCTTGGCAGAACGCTTAATTGAATACAGCTTGTTCAAGCAAGCCGCCGAATACCTGAAACAGCACGAGGACATAAACGGCGCACGAGTATACCATCGCGGCAGGCAGGAGATAACCCCTCTCGTAATCGACAACAGTCTGACTGAGCTTACAGTATCGCGCCTATGCCAAGTATACGCAGCCATGTGCGACATGCTGTCGCAGTCGCCCAACGTATCCACCTTCACGCCGCTGCTAGGCAAGCAATCCACAGTTTTTTCAGGCATACGCGGACTTTTAAAGAAGCTGCGCAACAAAAACACAATGCCAATCCCCGAACTTTTCGGCGGAATACAATCGCGCGACGGCATAGTCGCCGCTTTTTTAGCACTTTTGGAATTAATTAAGCGCAACAGGGTTAAAATAGACGTAATGGAAAAC
Source organism: uncultured Eubacteriales bacterium (assembly GCA_964479875.1). Lineage (GTDB taxonomy): Bacteria > Bacillota > Clostridia > Monoglobales > CAYZNM01 > CAYZNM01. The sequence goes on along the minus strand of CAYZNM010000004.1, from coordinate 87,198 downwards.
ACTGTGGCGATGCACAAATCAATTGACAAATGATAAAGAGGTGCGATTTTGGACAATCTTGAAGCGATAATTGAGGGGCTGCTGTTCGCGTCGGGCGAGGCTGTGCCTTTATTCACGCTGTGCGAGATAACCGAGCAGGACACTGCCGCCGTACGCCGCGCAATCGCCGCGCTTTCACAAAAGTACGAGCAAGGCAATCACGGCATACGCCTGTACCAAACCGAGGACACATTTCAAATCGGCACACTGAAGGAACACGACGACTATATCCGCAAGCTTGTAAAGCCACGGCGGTACCAACCGCTCAACATTCCCACACTGGAGGTGCTTGCCATAATCGCCTACAAGCAGCCGATAACGCGCAGCCTAATCGAAAGCATAAAAGGCGTAAACTGCGACTACTCCGTAACGCGTCTACTAGACCTTGAGCTGATAGAAGAATGCGGCAAACTGGACGCCCCCGGCCGACCAATATTGTACGCGACCACAACAAAATTCCTGCAATGCTTCAATATAAACGGATTACACGAGTTGCCGCCGATCGAGGACTTTGCCGAATTGGCAATAAGCAGTTGACGATTATAGTATGCACGATTTAGAACGGTAAGTAAGTCAATCGCGTTTCTTTGATTCTATGGGCGTTTGTCGTACTTCTGTTGTTACTGAATGAAACGCGATTGACTATATGCGCAGGAGGGCGATTTATGAGGGTGCTTATAATAATCGGAATCGTGCTGTTTTCCCTGACGCTGTTGCTGCTCATATTCTTGCTGATACCCTTTCGCGTCACTATAATTTACGACGGCGAATGGAGTATCTACCTTGGCTACAAGCCGCTTTGGTACAAACTAAAGCTTGACAAGCTAGGCGTAGGCAAGAAAAAAGAAGAAAAGAAGCCTAAGAAGGAAAAAGAGCAAAAGCTCTCCTTCGACATCAAGTCTATCCTCAAAAAACTAAGCGCAAGCATACGACTTAGCAAGTTAGACATCGCAATACGCTTCGGCCTAGGCGACCCCTTCACAACAGGAATGCTCTACCCCCACATACTCACGGCATTTGCCGCAAGCGCACAAGGCCTGCAACAAGTCAACATGCTAAAAACGCAGCCGCACCTAGACATCACCCCTGTTTTCGAGAAACAAGAATTTTTGGTAAAAGGCACAGTAGCCTTCGACATAAAGCTGTTAAAAATACTAATGCTGGCAAAGGAGATACTAAATGGAAAGCAACAGAATGAGCAACGTCCTGAATGAAGCTTTACAAAACCTGCGTGAAACGGTGGACGTAGATACGATTATCGGCAAGCCGATTGTGCAGGGTGACATCATCATAATCCCCGTGTCAAAGATAACCTTCGGCTTCGGCGTAGGCGGATTCGACAAAGAGGAAGGCGCAAGCAAAAACAGCATGTTCACAGGCGGAAGCGGCGGCGGCGTAAACATCTCCCCCATCGCAATGCTAGTAATAATGAACGGCGAAGTAAAGGTGCTAGGAATGCCCGGAAGCGGCGGCGACAGCAGCGACAACCCATACGAAAAGCTAATCGAAAGCATACCCGGAATAATCGGCTCGGCGAAAAAACTATTCAAACGCGACGACACACAATCGTAGAAGGCAGGGCTTTGCCCTGCCAGCATACAAACATTCAATCCGCTCTTTGCTTTAGGCAAAGTGGAGGGTTATGAGCAAGATTGGTTGCAGGACGAGGGCAAGAAAGCGTTTGACGCGAAGGTTAGCCTTTGATATACTTTTTATATACTACAGATTATTTATATAACACGAAGGAGTAACGCAATGCAAAAAGGAAAGGTTATATACTTAAATGGAGTAACAAGCACAGGTAAAACTTCAATAACAGAAGCTATACAAGAGTTAGCTGACGAAAATTTTTACCGTCTATCTCACGATATTTTTCAAAACCTTATTAGCCCCAAATATTTACAAAAGGATTACTGGTTATATTTGAGCGAAGCGATTACTTTAGAATATAAAACGGCAAAGTTATTATCAGATAGCGGAATAAACGTCATCATTGACGGAATGGTCCTTAATAATGAGGAATTTATTACACATCAGAATAAATCTCATTATGAAATAATAAAAGAGATATTTAATTGCGAAAGCTTTTTTATGATTGAGGTGTTTTGTCCACTTGATGAATGTAAAAAGAGGAACATAGCACGTGGTGACAGATACGAAAACCAATCAGAAGAACAACATTCAATAATGACTTCAAATATAGTCTACAATTTAAAGGTTGAAACGCATAAAAACACCGCTAATGAATGTGCGAATATTATTTTAATAGAATTAGCTAACTACGCCAAATGAGCATAATCCGCACCCTGTCAGGCAACCAAATCAAAGCCGCAACTACCGCAGTCAAATTCTAAAAAGCGGATTGAATATACAAACATTCCTATTTGACAAACACACAAATGTATGATACAATAAACCAAATATAATCGAAAGGTGGTGAGTGACATAAACATTACAGTATTTGCCTGCGGCAACTCCGTATTCGCAAATTGGGAGTACGTCATGGGTTACGCATTCAAAACAGCGCGTACCGGGCATTCCTGCGCCCTTTTGGCTAGAGCAAACCATATGCTTATGCAAGCAATCGCTCTGCTATGGGGGAAGTCTGCCCTTTTGTCCAAGGTACGCGATTGTTTTGAACGCTTTTTTGTGTTGAAATTTTTATGTCATAAGCCGCTCACGAATATTTAGCAGCTTGTACATACTTATAAACTCAAAGCCCTAAGCGCAAAACAAGTCGCTTAGGGCTTTTTTGCGCCCAAAATTGCATAAATAAGGAGGAAACAATGCTTCAAATTAAAAAATACGCGGCGACCGCGCGAATGTGTGCCGCGAGCAAAACCAGCGGCGGCGTAATCTACATGCTGCCCGATGTACTAATCAGCTTGCTATACCTAGTGCCGCTGTTGTTCGTATGGCGCACCGTAATGTCAGGCGGCGGCGCAGCAGGCGTAGATATGCGCCAGGCGCTCACCTACGCATACATCAACGCGCTGTTCGGGCAAATGCTTGTCGTGCAGTCGGAGCTTACAGAGTGGAACTACAGCGGGCAGATTATCAATCTGTTCCTGCGTCCATACTCATTATTCGGGCAGGTAATCTCGCGCACAATCGGCAGATGGCTGCCAATGCTATGCGTGTACTCGCTGCCCATGCTTGCGATTGCGCCGCTGGTCGGAATCAACACGCTCCCTGCGAATTGGTATGCGCTTCCAAGCATGTTACTGTGCATATATCTAGGCTTTGCGATAGATTTTTTGTTCGCGTGCCTTGCAATGCGCCTGCGCAACGTCAATTGGCTGATACACGTCGTACGCATGGCGATAATCTCATTCTTTTCAGGCAGCGTAATTCCATTCAAGCTGCTTCCGCAATGGATAGCGCAAATACTGGAATTGCAGCCGTTCGGCAGCCTAGGCGGCGCAGTGCTTGCAATCTACAGCGGCATATCCGCCCCAATACCAATTATCGCAACCCAGATAGCGTGGAACGTCATACTATGGCCGCTTGCAATAATAATTTTCAAAAAATCACAGGAGGTGATGATGAGTTATGGGGGATAAACTTACATTAAAGCGATACCTTGCCCTTTTCGCAATATCCGCGAAGGTTGACTTCGCGTGGCTCATGCGCGACAGCGGATTCGCAATACTTGCTATATCTGCCGACTTACTAAGCAAAGCTTCATCAATCAGCGGCGTATTCCTACTCGCGTGGAGATTCGGCGGCATAGGGGGCATGAATGCGGATGAAGTGCTGTTCATGCTCTCGTACTCCGTAATTTTATCGGGAGTATTTCAACTATTCTGCTGCAGCAACAACGGAAACATCAGCCGCATAATCGGCCGCGGTCAGCTCGACCACCTAATGATGCAGCCGCTGCCCATATGGGCGCAGCTCACGTCCTGCGGCTTCTTCCCCTTCACAAGCAGCACAAACCTAATATTCGGCGTCGGACTTATGGCATACTCCATAAACAACCTCGGCTTAACACTAACGTGGTGGTTCGTGCTATCGCTAGTCGGAAACGTACTGCTCACATTCGTAATCCTAATCGCACTAAGCTACCTCGCGTCCACGTTAGCATTCTACGCCCCTGTGCAAGCCGAAGAAATCTCATCCTACGTCCTAGACCTAAGCGGATACATCAGCACATTTCCGCTATCAGGAATGCCCTTCTACATGCAGCTTCCGCTTATCACGATAATCCCGTCAGGGCTTATGGCGTGGTTTCCGACCATGATTTTGCTCGGCAAACCGCCGCTCGGCTTATCATCATTCTATCAAATTGCATTTGCAATATTCGTAACAATTATTGCAACTATTTTCTTCAAGAGAGGGTTCAACTACTATGTCAAAAAGGGTATCAACCGATATGTACGCTGGGGATTTCGCAGTTAGGCTGCAAAATGTTTCCAAAATATTCACGCAATGGCAGCGCGGCACAGGTGCAAACGTGTTACGCAACTTCCTAAAACCCGAAAAAAAGATAGTACATGCGCTCGACGACGTGACATTCTCCATCAACAAAGGCGACTTCGTCGCATACGCAGGACCAAACGGCGCAGGCAAAAGCACCACGATGAAGCTGCTCTCCGGAATGCTGCTGCCAAACAGCGGCACTATCGAGGTTTTAGGCATGTCGCCGCAGAAGCAGCGCATCCCGCTTATGTCGCAGCTAGGCATATTATTCGGCAACCGCACCGAATTGTGGTGGGACCACCCTGTACTGCAAAGCTACGAATGGAAAAAGGTAGTCTGGAATATCCCCGACAATATATATGAAAAGAATCTTGCACTCGTAACCGAACTACTAGACCTACAGCCGCTCCTTCACACCTTCTCACGCGAGCTATCGCTGGGGCAGCGTATGCGCGCCGACTTAGGAATGCTGCTGCTCCACAGTCCGCGCCTCATCTTACTAGACGAACCCACGCTTGGGCTTGACGTAGTAGCAAAGCGACAGATGATTGAATTCCTAAAACTCCTGAACAAAGAACAAGGCGTAACCATAATGGTGACAAGCCACGACATGGACGACCTAGAGGAAATGGCGCAGCGTATGCTTGTAATCTCTGACGGAAAGCTTGCCTTCGACGGAAGCTTCGACAGCCTCCGCGAAACCGTAGGCAATCACACCATCATCAGCATAACCACCGCCGAAAAGTCCGCACCCACGCTGCAAGGCTTAACCCTCGACGAAAGCCTAAGCGGCGTCCACACCTACCGTGCCGACCTAGCCCAAACTCCCATAACCTCACTAATGGCGCAGCTTTCCGCCCTCGATGGAATCAGCGGAATCGAAATCAAAAAAGCCCCAATCGAAGAAGTAATCGCCGAGGTATGGAAAAAACTGCAAAGCAACAAATCCGTGTCCTAGCCATGTAAAAATACACTAAAATATACTTGCCGCGACCGAAAATAGTATACAAACACACATTTTTCAGCCAAATTGTTAACACAATGTAAAAACTGTGCGCACATAATATGTTAATAACATGCAAATTTGTCTATTGACAAAAGGAATTTGTTGTGATATTATCAAATTGTTAAGAAATAATGAACTTTTATTGTAATAAAATTTGTGAAGCTGTAACTTCACTTAAATAAAGGAGGCGTATACATGAGCGTCGCGGCAAAGCCGTCCTTTAAAGAGGGCAAGAAAAAGTTTACGCGCAAGGATTTTCTGCGTGAGCTTGACAGGGGCAAATATGTCTACCTGATGTTTTTACCTGTATTTTTGTATTACCTGATATTCGCTTACTTTCCGATGTACGGAATCGTAATTGCGTTTCAAGATTTCCGCCCCGGCATGGACTTTTTCTCCGGTGCGAAATGGATTGGCTTCGACCACTTCCGCGTGTTCTTCTCCAGTCCGCTTGCACTTAAGTTGATAAAGAACACAATCGTGCTTAACCTATGGTCGCTTGTTCTGGGCTTCCCTGCCCCGATTATCCTTGCACTGCTGCTGAACGAGCTGCGAAACGAAAAGTTTAAGCGTCTTGTGCAGACAGTGTCATATCTTCCGCACTTCGTTGCGCTTGTCGTAATAATCGGTATCGTAAAGGACGTTCTGTCCTCCGAGGGCTTGTTCAACACAATCCGCCTGCAATTGCACACGCTGATGGGGCTTGACCCAAGCACCTTCAAGCCGTTGCTCTACCTTAATATACCAAAGTTTTTCCGCCCGATTTACGTATTGTCAGGCATATGGCAAGGCGTAGGCTGGGGCTCGATACTGTACCTGTCGAACTTAGCTAGCATTGACCCCGGCTTATATGAAGCCGCCGAAATCGACGGCGCAGGCCGCTTCCAAAAAATGTTCCACATCACCATTCCCGGAATACAGCCTACAATAACGATAATGTTAATCTTCGCTATCGGCGGATTGATGGCAAGCGGATTTGAAAAGATAATACTGCTGTATCAGCCGCTCACATATGAAGTAGCGGACACGATAGGCTCATACATGTACCGCGCAGGCTTGGAGGAATCGAAGTACGGCGCGTCCACCGCAATAGGCCTATTCGGCACAGCGATAAACTTCCTAATGCTTGTATTTGCAAACAAGGTAGCGGCAAAGCTGTCCGAAACAAGTCTTTGGTAAAGGAGGCGATATAGATGGTTTATAAAAGAAAGATGGGCGACTATATTTTTGACACGCTTAACATAATTTTCATGGTTTTGTTAATGCTAATTACGATATACCCCTTCTGGAATATTCTTGTTTCATCGGTGAGCAGCGGTGCGGCTATCTCAAAGGAAGCCTCCATGCTTATATGGCCTAAGGGCTTTAACATCGAGTCATACAAGCTGGTGTTCAAGAATCCTATGATTTTAACAGGCTACCGCAACACTATCTTTATCGTGGTTGTGGGTACGTCCTTGAATATGCTGCTTACTACTATGGCTGCGTATGCGTTATCGCGCAAGTGGCTCATGGGCAGAAAGTTTATGATGATGTTCCTCACCATAACTATGTTTTTCGGCGGCGGACTTATTCCGTCGTACTTGCTTGTGCGTTCGCTTGGGTTGCGCGATACTTTATGGGCTCTAATTATCCCCGGTTTGGTGGCAACATGGAACGTTATGATGATGCGCACATACTTTATGGGAATCCCCGAAAGCTTGGAGGAATCCGCGCGTATCGACGGCGCGAACGACTTTGTTATACTCTTCCTCATCATCATACCTGTGTCTGTTCCGATTATCGCGGTTATGACGCTGTTCTATGCGGTGGGGCACTGGAACTCATGGTTTGCAGCTTCCATTTATATCCAAAATCAAGATTTGTTCCCGCTGCAATTGGTGCTGCGCCGCATATTGATTACAGGCGCACGCGCAAACGAATTCGACCTCGGCTACATCAACAGCTCGCAGCGTCAAGCGGTATTCAAGGGCTTGAAATACGCAACAGTTATAGTTTCAACCGTGCCGATTCTATGTCTGTACCCATTTATACAAAAGTATTTTGTTAAGGGTATAATGATTGGCTCGCTCAAAGGTTAGGCTTTCGATTCACATGTAACACATGTGTGTTGATATATTAATTTTTATATGGAGGTATGAAAATTGAAGTTAAGAGGAATTAGCTTAGTGGCATTATTATTATGCCTTGCACTGCTTGCAGGCTGCGGCGGAACAACAGGGTCGTCATCGACACCTTCTCCCACACCTACAGCTTCTACAACAGCAAACAACGACGACGGCGCAACAACAGATGATGCTGCTGCCGACGAAGTGGGCGAAGAATGGGAACCTGCTACTTACAGCGTATGGACATGGCCGGGCGCAACAGAAGAATGGGGCGCGAAGGACTTAAACGACGTTCTCTGCTTCCAAGAAGCTGAGAAAATCACAAACACAAAAATCGAATGGGTTATGCAATCCGACACAGCTACATTCGACATCATCATGGCTTCCGGCGATATTCCAGACGCAGTTTACTACGCATGGAGCACAACTCGCCAAGGACAATACGGCGCATCTGACGGCTTAATTCAAAACATAATGCCTTACATTCAAAGCTCCGCTCCGAACTTAAAGGCATTAATCGACAGCGACCCGATTATCAAAAAGCAATTAGTTCGCGACGACGGTTCTGTTTATTTCGTACCGTGGATTACTTCCGACTTATCCCTGCTTGCAGGCGAAGGCTTTGCTATCCGCAAGGATTGGCTGGACAAATTCGGCTTAGAAATTCCTAAGACACCGGAAGAATTATACGACGTACTCTTAAAGTTCAACCAAGAGGACGCTAACGGCAACGGCAAAAACGACGAATACGTAACAGGTTATCCGTCACAGTTCCACAGAAGTGCATACGCTTTCGGCACAGCTGACGGCGACTTCCACTATGCAGAAGACGGCAAGACAATCGTTTACGGCCCGATGACAGACAACTTCAGAGAGTGGCTGCGTTGGATGAGCAAGCTTTACGCAAACAACCTGCTTGACCCCGACTACTTCTCATGGGACAGCGACCTGTACATGGCTAAGCAAATGGAAGACAGAGTTTCCCTGTATGTAGATAACCCAGGCGTATTAACAAAGGTTATGAAAGACGGCGAAGCTAACGGCCTTGCAATCGAGTGGGTGCCCATGCAATACATGCAATACAAGGGCAAGAGCACAAACCTGTCCTCCGCGTACAAGAGATATGTTCAACCGTACGGTTTAGCATTCTCCAAGGACGTTGAAAACCCAGAGCGTTTAATGAAGTGGTTCGACTTCTTCTTCACAGAACAAGGCAACGACCTGCTCAACTGGGGCGTTGAAGGCGTATCCTACACAGGCGTAGGCGATGCACGTGCATACACAGAAACAGTTACAAACGACCCCGAATTAGAGCCGAGCGCATCTTTATCCAGATACGCAAGCCCGACCTTCGTTGGTATCCAAAGCCCGCTTGCTGTTAACGCACTGTCCACAGATTTCGCAAAAGAATGCCGCGCAACATGGGCAAACACAGACATCACAATGGCTGCTGAACCCTTCATTCAATTAAACGCAGAAGAGCAAGCAATCAACACACAATACAGAACAGACCTAACTACAATCAAGGATTCATGGCGTGACCGTTTCATCACAGGCGAAAAGAACATCGAAACTGATTGGGACGCTTACGTTGAGGAGCTGAAAGCATACAAGGTTGACGAATTATTAAAAATCAACCAAGACGCTTCCGACCGTTACCTTGCGAAATAATTAAAGAAAACACCATTACCCTTCGACCTTATGGTTGAAGGGTATTTTTAAAGGGGGAATAAATTTTGCCTGAAATAAGATTAAGCGAAAACCTACAGGTTTTATGCGACATCAATATAGTGAATGAGAAGTATGACTTTTATAAGAAGAACGGCATTGAAATAACAGAGGATAATGTAAGAATAGACGGCTGCGGCGCAACAATGGCAGGCGGAAGTGACGACGACGGAGCGTGTGGCTGCTATGGAATCGGCATACGCATTGAAGGGCGCAAGAATGTTGTAATCGAAAACTTGAACGTAAAAGGCTTCGACATCGGCGTATTCATTCACAATTGCGAGAATGTGACGCTGCGCAACTGCGACTTCACAGGCTGCTTCAACGACCCCGCATGGGGTTGGGACGACCACGGCAATCACGGCGGCATTTATATACTAAACTCAAGCAACTGCACCGTCACCCACTGCAAAGCCGTGCATGTATGGGATGCGCTGCACCTTCGCAACTCACACCACAACATAATCACGCACAACGACTTTTCCCATTGCAGCAACACAGGCATAAAGCTATGGCACGCCTGCAACAACAGCATATCAGACAACGATTTCTCCTACGGAATACGCATTGACCCGGGCGAGGTTCACGCGCGCGATTCCTCAAGCGTGCTGATTGAATCAGGTTCAAACTACAACATATTCCTACGCAACGATATGTCCCACGGCGGCGACGGTCTGTTCATACGCGTACTAAACGGTTTCATGTCGACGCACAACATATTCGAGGAAAACGACTGCTCCTACGCAAACAACAACGCAATCGAAGCGTGGGCGGACAACAACACATACATTCGCAACAAAGCGAACTATTCCAGCTACGGCTTTTGGCTCGGCGGCTCGGACAATACAGTATTAATCGGCAACGAGGTTGCATTCAACGGCGGCATTAACCACAATGCGCCGGAAGCCTTCGGTAACAGCGGAATCGCAATCGTGAACGGAAGCGGCAGCCACATCGTAATGCAGGATAACTATATCCACGACAACAATGGTCCCGGCGTTGCAATTCGTTTTACTAAGGACTATCCGTCATACCATTGGGTGGTGCAGAACAATAGAATCGAGAATAACAAGGACTGTGGGAGCTATAAAGGCTACGGCATATACGCGAAAAATGCGGAGTTTCTCACCTTTGCAAACAACACCTTTGCAGGCAACGACGGCGAGGACGTACACTACGACGGACGCGTGAGCGACGTGTACACATTAGGCGGCGACAGCGATATAATACCGAAGGTGTCAATCGCGGAAATTCCGCTGCCAATCGTCGCAGGAAAGGCTATCAGTCTAAAAGCTATCGGCGACGCTACAAGCTATCGCTGGGATTTAGGCGACGGCACTATCGCGACCGATGAGCAACTCACGCATATCTATGCGCAGCCGGGATTCTATCGCCTTGCGCTTACGGGGGATAATGGCAGCCGTGCGGCGATTACGTTCGCGAATGTGTACGTGTGCGCTAGCGACAGCTTTGTTAAGTACAACATAGATGAGGTTACGGCTACTGCCGATGCGGGTGAATGTGCGGTAAATATGAGCAAGGACAAGACTGTATCGGGCAATGGCTACCTTTGCGTGAACAGCCCGTGCGGTACTGAAACGGTGATAAATATTCCGCTGGAATCTGCGGCTATGGAGTGCCTATGCGGATTCTTCGGCTTCACATCGGATGCCGACCCTGATTGGGAGCGTGCGATTGTAAGCCCCATTGTGCGCGTATCGCAGGACGACGACAACTACATCGAGTACACGCCAGATGTAAGCTTCGCTGCGATGCTTACGCAAAACGAGTACAAGGATAATTGGATTCCGTTCAATCTATCCGAGGGCTTCACTGCTACGACCGTAGGCAATCCTGCTATGGCGAACAAGCTCACCATAACCGTACGCACAATTTCTACCGGTATAACGACAATTCGCTTGGACGCACTAAGCTTCGTTAAGCCGCAGCCTGTTGCGGCGGAACGTATTTGCGTTAACAAAATTGAGAAGGGGCGCGAATATCCCAAGGCTACGCTGTCCGACTGCGCAATTCTGCGTGGCGACGACTTCATCAATGCAGCAGACGGCGGCGATATTTCCGCGAACACAGTCTACAACTTACACTTAGGCAGCGTGCCAAACCTATACGGCGACGCAACTCCGCGCGCAGTATTTGCCGACGGTGGCGAAATAACTGTGGAGTTCGGCGCGGACATTCCGATAAACACTGCGGACATATGGCTCTACGCGAATCCGTCGCACACACTTAATTCGATGAACGAGCAGCTACCTGCGAAAGTTGAAGTCGATTGCCTATGCGGCAGCGAGTGGAAAACTGTTGCGTCTTGCACCAAAGCGACCGTCGGCTTAAACAGCTACACCTTCGCCGAAGCAACCGCTTCCGCAATACGCATTAAGCTAACAGGCACAAATGCAGCAGTCTACGGCATACGCGCCTACAACAGCGGCGTAATTGCAGAAGCAACCTACATCGCAAGCAACCCGAAGCCGCTAACCCTAACAAAAATATTAGTAAAGCTGCGCAAGGAAATCTTCACCAACAGCTACCCCCTAAGCGACCTAATCGCACGCGTATACACGCTAAACGACAAAGGCGAGCCTGACACATGCGTCTATGAAACTATCGTAGCCGAAAAAGACGTAATCCACGAAGGCATTACCTCAATCGACATAGGCATGGAAAACTGCGTCCCCGGCGCAAAATACGCCCTAGCCTTTTCACAAACAAAGCTGGTGGAATCGCGCACCCAAGATAACTACTACCGCTGGGTAGCGGGCCACGCAGGACACAACGAAACCTTCGCAATCTACGACGAGGAGAAAGGTGCAAGCAGCGACTATAACTGGGGCACGGCATGGCTGCAAGCCGACTGCGACGGCATTATCGCCGACTACACCAACACGTCGGAGCATATCGGCGTACGCTTCGGCTTATTCGACATACCCTACCGCTACATGACCTTCACAATTCCGGACGCGGCAGCTGCTTTGCATGATGGAATCGCTTGCTCCGCGCCTGCGTACGGCTTCAACGGCGGCACGCTCACTGTTTCTGTAAAAGAATCCGCGTCTGCGCTATGCGTATGGCTTGACAAAGATTGCACCCTTACAATCAATGGCGCTCCGCATAAATGCGCGGCAGGCTTAAACAAAATCGCCGCCTCTGCGACCGAATACACAATCGCAACCGACGACGACATGGTTAAAGTATTGGAACTGCAACTTGTAAAATAACGACATATAGAAATAAGGGCGGATATCGTCCGCCCCTACATATCCTTGTGCACCACATATCGCCACGGCATATTCCTATATTCCTCCGTCGCGTAGTCAATCCCAATGCGCGGCGTTGCTACATAATCGCATGTGCGACCATCGTCCTCTAGCCACAACGCGGCAGATGTGAGCATATCCTCGCCGTTCAGTGCAGTAGTAATCCCCATCGCTTTAGTCAGCTTCCCGGGACCATCAAACCCCTCCACTCCGCGAATGAGCACAGCGTGCGGCACACCCTCCTCCCCTGCCACGACATTCAACAAGTGATGTATGCCATAGCAAAGGTAGATGTAAGCATTGCCGCCCTTCTCATAAAGCGTCGCAGTGCGTTTAGTCCTGCCCTTGTGTGCATGGCAAGCCGTATCGCTTTCGCCGCAGTATGCTTCTGTTTCGGTAATGCGCAGCTTTTGCAGCCGTCCGTCTATATTTGCGCACAGCAGCTTGCCTAGCAGCGCAGGCGCAAGCTCCGTCGCAGGTCTATAAAAAAACTCTCGTGATATTATTTTTTTGGTCATAGTATATTTATTTACAGCTATTGTAGAATAATTCAGCTAAATGCCTAATCCTTAGTACGGCAGCAATATCTCGTTCGCCACGCCTTGCATAGGTGAATTTAGCAGCAGGCTGTCGGTGTAGTAGATTAGCTGCGTTTCCACGTCGATGTCCTTGAGGCCTTTGTCGCCGCTTCTCGATTTAACCGTGACGCTTTGAGGCACAGTCAGCAGCATGTCTTTGTTGACGTTGAGCAAGTCGATGCTTCCGTCGTCGTTACGCGTTTTGGACAGCACCTCCATGTATAGTGCGGGAAGCTCACCTGCGGTTAAGTTGCCGATTACGGCATATGCGTAAGTCGAGGGCGGCTTTTTCGTGGAGCGTGATACGTCGTGGTACACAACAACGTCATCTCCCGGCTGCACTATGCTGCTTGTCGCGAACTCTCTATCGGTGGAGTTGACGAACAATGTCCCTTTATCAAATCGCACTTCAAGCTCGGAGATCACAGGGTTGTCCCGCACCGACATTAAAAAACGCCCCTTCTCCGTACCTTCCTCATATGTAACAGACTGAACCGTGCCGTAATTTGAGCGAATACGCACGGTCGGCGCGTTCTCAAGCTTTTTTGAATACGACGTCAACTGATACTCGTCAAACCTATTGGCAATCTCAACGATACTCTTATCTCTCCCGACCAGTATAATCACGCTCGCAACAAGCAAGGTAAGTATGCCGCCGTACAGATAAAGCTTCTTCAAAGAAATTTTCATCTTGTCCCCCTAAATTAATCTTCTATAGCAAATAGTCTAATTAATCATATTAGGACAAGTCAAGGATTATGCTAAAATAATTGCAGGGCGCGCCATTGGCACGCCCTTATAATTTGTTACATATCGCTCATCAGCACAGAAAGATAGTACATTGCGTTGAAGATAACCTGGGTCAGCTCACCTTTTGTAACATTCGCAGTGAGGCGCAGCGCAGCGTTTTCATTGCCTGCGACGATTCCCATGTCGCACAATGTTTGAATCGGCGCACGCGCTTCCTCCGGAATTTTGTCGTAGTCGGAGAAATTAGCTAGCGGAACATCGGCAATTTTAACCATAAGTTCGTTAACTTCCAAAAACTTGAATATTCGCGCGAACAGCTCGCCGCGTGTCAATGTGTCGTCGGGGTTGTAGCCCTCTTTCAATATGCCTAATTCCACTAACTGTTCAGGCGTAGACTGTCCGCCCAATGTGTTTGTGATGAAGGTCAAGGCTTCACCTTTGGTCACGGTTTTGTCGCCGTTGAAGTTTTCGTTTTCCTGCGGCTTCAATATGTCTACCATCACCAAAAAGCTTACAACATCATAGTACCAATCGCTTTCGGTCACATCTGCATATGAATTATATGCCGGGAACAACTCGTTGTAAACAAGCTCGGCAATCAGTGCGTGCCCTGCCTTATTCGGGTGCGGGTCTAGGTATGTTTCGGTATTGGTGGCATTTGTGAGGACTTCGTCGACTAGACTAAAGGCAGTGTAAACATCGGCAACGTTGTAGTAGCCTAGGTCGCCGCCCTCGATTATTACGGCGTTCATGGCCTCGGCCGCTTGCGCTGTCAATGCCTCAAAGCCTGTAATCCCCGCGTAAGGATTATGTATTGTAAGCATTACGACGGAGGCGTAGGGGTTAATCTCGTACAGCGAGCCGATTATCGAAACCAGATTTTCAGCGTATGCGTCGACGATTGGGTTCATGTTCTCCACAAACGTTTTAAGCTCGGTCATTAACGCGCCCAGTTGTTTTACGTTCGCAGGCTTGAACAAATCCTCTCTGGCTTTGTTGAACTCTTCCTGAAAATTAGGACTTGCTAAGTCTATTTTAAATACTTTGGCTATTATTTGATAGAGGGACTTGAGAAGGTCGTTTCCGCCGATGGATATTGTGATAATCGTAGCGTTTGTCAGTGCTTTATACTCTTCGCTTTCCTTGTCCTGCGCTATTGCTTGCAGACTTTCGGCTAATTCTTGCGATGTGATTCCGTCTACCGCGAGGTTATCGAAGTCGCAGCCCAAGCTTTTCGCAAGCAAGCTCACGAAGCTGTCGTCGGATTCGCCGTTTTCAGCATATCCATCCAAGCCATGCCCTGTAGTAATGCTATCGCCTATCGCCGTTAAATATTCAGCGTCCTCATCTGCCAACACGCCGATTGGCATAAACGCAAGCACCATTGCAATCACTAGCGCTATCGAAACAACCTTTTTCATTTTAAACCTCCAATATAGTTAATTCAAACTTAGTATCAGTTATATTCTAGCATATATCTTCTTCTTTTTCAACAAAAACTTTGTATTTATTACAGCAAAATAAAAAACGCAGGGATTACCTGCGTTTATAAATACGCTCATTGAAAATGTTGTTTAACTCTCCGCGTGTGATAATCATAAATTATATGCGGTATAATCTATGATTATCATTATGCAAAGTGATTAAAGTTAATTTTCAACTTGCGAAAAGGTTAATGTTGCTACTGCCTAAACAAGTTCTAGCTTAAAACTAACGGAGTAATTGCAGAACTGTTTGAGGAGCTTGGTTAGCTTGCGCAAGCATAGCTGTAGAAGCTTGTTGCATGATGTTGTTGCGTGTGAACTCTGTCATAGCCTTAGCCATGTCTAAGTCGCGTATACGGCTTTCAGATGCGCCTAAGTTCTCACTGATTGTATCTAAGTTGCGGATTGTGGATTCTAAGCGATTTTGCAGAGCACCGAGTTGCGAACGCTTTGTGCTTATGTCGGAGATAGCGATGTCGATTTTGTCAATCATTTCTTGATGACCTTGAGATATTGCACTAAAATCAGCATCTCCGCCAAATCCTTCGGGATCATAAACAATTCCTAAAGTATCTGAAATTTCCTGAGAAGCTAATGCAAGAGAGAAATCGTCAAGATTTATCATTGCAATAGCATTGCCTTCGTGGGAAGTATCTACGTTTGTGCCTGCTGCATTTGCACTATTTGAGCCCACATGGAAGTAGTTACCATCAAGAACTGAATCTAAATCGCCCTTTAAGCCGATGTCACTGTCATCTGGTCCGAACAGTGTTTTGCCGTTGAACTGTGTTACGTTAACGATTCTATCTAACTCGCTGAACAACGCATTCATTTCTTCGCCGATTGCATTGTATTCATCAGCACTGTTGATGGAATCGTTTGAACCTTGAACAGCCAGTTCACGAATACGTTGCAGAATTGCGGAGTATTCGTTTAATGCGGACTCAGCGGATTGTAATAATGAAACGCCGTCTTGTGCGTTCATGGAAGCTCTATTTAAGCCTTTGATTTGAGCCCTCATTTTTTCGCTGATTGTTAAACCAGCTGCGTCGTCAGCCGCTCTGTTAATGCGGAAACCGGAGCTTAATTTCTCGGTGATTTTAGCCGAAGAAATATTGTTCAAGTTTAACTGCCTGTGAGTGTTATTCGCTGTTACGTTGTTGTTAATTCTCATTGTTATGCCTCCTTGAAAAATGATAGAAAAAAATTTATAATTGACGCTAATCCGTTAGCGTAATTATCTTAACAACTGCAGAACTGTCTGCGGCATTTGGTTCGCTTGCGCTAGCATTGCCGTAGAGGATTGCTGCAAGATATTCCACTTTGTGAAGTTAGCCATCTCTTTTGCCATATCTATGTCGCGGATACGGCTTTCAGATGCTGCTAAGTTTTCAGCGATTGTGTCGAGGTTGCGTACTGTTGATTCCAGGCGATTTTGCAATGCACCTAACGATGAACGAAGGCTGCTCACGTAACCGATTGCTAAGTCCATGTCGTCTATAAGGTTTTGGCACGCTTCTGCGTTTGAAGCATCCAAGATTCCTAACTCTGCCAAGTCAGTTCCGTCGTTTGTTAAATTTAAGTCACCAAGACCTGTTATCATGTCCATGGTTTCCGGCAAAAGGATTATATTGCTTGGGTTTGCTAAATCGGAAACGTCAGCCGGGTCGTTTGCAGAATTAGAGCCTACATGGAAATAACCCGCGGGGGTATCGGGGTCTATTGCTATTGAACCATTGAATAAGGTTTTGCCATTGAATTGTGTTACGTTGATAATTCTGGATAACTCTGAACCTAATGATGATATTTCTGATTGTATGGCACTGTATTCGCCTGATAAATCATCATCAGGGTCAGCCCCTTCTCCGCTGTTCATTGCTTCGTTCGCGCCTTGAATTGCAAGCTCGCGTACACGAATAAGTATTGCAGAAAATTCAGATAATGAAGATTCTGCTGATTGAATCATGGACACGCCGTCTTGTGCGTTCATGGAAGCTCTGTTTAAGCCTTTGATTTGGGCTCTCATCTTTTCGCTGATTGTTAAACCAGCTGCGTCATCAGCAGCTCTGTTGATGCGAAAGCCTGAGCTTAATTTTTCCACGGACTTGCCGGCACTTATGTTGTTTAAGTTGAGTTGGCGATGAGTATTCATTGCCGTAACGTTATTATTAATTCTCATGCTTTACCTCCTTGTTAAAATTCTTGCGTTATTCCCATAACGCAGTAAAAATGTTTCCTTACACCTTTACAGTAATAATTATACAGCGGAAAAAAATATTTGTCAAGTGTTTTTTATGAATTTTTGAATAAATTTTTTAAAAATGGAAATAATAATAGGCCAAATTTACAAAAACAAAATATTTGACAAATGCTCAATTTACGTATATAATAATATGGTAAGTCCATTCCTTGCATACCACAGCGATGGTATGCCTAAGTCCGAGAGGAGGTGCAAGATTGAACGAGGCTACTATGGTTGAAGGAACAAAAGCTCCTGTTTACGAGCTTATCCTGATAATCGACACAAAGCTGAATGAAGAAGCAACCAACGCATGTATCGCTAAATACAAGGCGTTAATTGAAGCCGAGGGCAGCATAATCGTTACCGACGAATGGGGCAAGCGCAGACTGGCGTACCCAATCAACGATAAAAACGAGGGCTACTACGTTTACATGGAGTTTACAGCTCCGCAGACATTGCCGCGTGAGCTCGACCGCGTTCTTAAGATAAGCGAAGACGTTATGCGCTTTATCATCATCAGAAAAGAAGAACACGCAAAAGCAAAAGCAGCAGCTAAAGCATAAAGGGGTGCTTCATGTTAAATAAAGTAATCCTTATGGGCAGAATCACAAAGGAGCTTGAGTTAAAGCGCACTCAGTCCGACATTTCGGTATGCAGCTTTACAATCGCGATTGACAGAAAGTTTGTCAAGCAAGGTGAGGAACGCAAGGCAGACTTCATCAACTGCGTTGCGTGGCGTCAGCAAGCGGATTTCCTTAGCAAATACTTCCACAAGGGCAGCATGGTTAACGTTATCGGCTCATTGCAGACACGCACATGGGACGACAACAACAACGTGCGCCATTATGTGACGGAGGTAGTTGTGGAGGAAGTCAACTTCACAGGCGAAAAGGCCGCGAACTCAGGCCAAGGGCAAGCATACAGCGCGCCGCCCCAATCATATGGGCAACCGCCGCAGCAGCCGTCACACGGCGGCATGTATGAGCAAAACGACGGCTTTGCCCCCATCGAAACAACCGACGACTTGCCGTTTTAAAACGGTCATATATAAGGAGAATTATTTTGCACGATAGAAATGGTAACGACAAAATGATGCGCCGCAAGATCAAGAAAAAGTCGTGTCAATTTTGCGTGGACAAGGTTATGTGGATCGACTACAAGGACGTTGCACGTCTTAGAAGATTCCTGACCGAACGCGCAAAGATTGTACCGCGCCGCGTTAGCGGAAACTGCGCAAAGCATCAACGCCAGCTCACAATTGGAATAAAGAGAGCGCGTCACATCGCATTACTGCCGTATTCGGCTGATTAATAAAAAACCGCGGAGGTTCGCTCCGCGGTTTTTCTATTTGACTTTAGAAGATGTATCGTCACATTGTTTTGTTATAGTTTATCTCAAAGCGGCAAATCCGATACCCTTACATTAATTTTGCCGGAAACAACACCACTGGGCGTTGAAAAAGATATGTTTTGGTTTCCTCTTATTTCACTTCCGTTGATAGTTATACTGCCATTAGCAGGTACAGAAAATGTTGCGTAAGCTGCACCATCTTGGGCGATTATTAAAGTCATCGTTTCGCTTCTTGTATTAGTTACATTCACACGGTAATATATATAGCCGCCAGGTTGCGTCCAACTTTTCCCGGAAGTATAAATATCTTCATTGTTAATGATAAGGAAGTTATTCCTCGGGCTAATTCCCGCATTTTCATCCGTAACAATTTCCGCTCTTGGGCTCGGAACATTTTCAGATGCTTGTGCTGTCACATTTGTATCATTTGCTTCTAACACCATAGATTCTGATGCAGAAACTGCAAAAGCAGACGAAAGCACCATGACCAAGGATAATGCCGATAATAATAACTTTTTCATTTACTTCCTCCTAATATAATATTATTGTACTAGTACATACTATATTTTACCAATAAATGAAAAAACTGTCAATATACTTAGTGTACAAATGTATATAAATATATATGTGCATATTGCACAGTGTGTGCTGTAGATTCTTATATATACATATGAGGGTGGAATAAAAACCGCAGGGGGTCATTGCCCCTGCGGTTTTTATTTGAATTTAGAAGATGTAATACCAAATTGTCGCGTTATAATTTACCTTAAAAAGGTAAATCCGATACCCTTACACTAATTTGGCCGGAACGAACACCGCTGGGCGTTGAAAAAGATACTGTTTGCCTTCCTCTTATTTCGCTTCCAACGATAGTCATACTGCCGTTAGCCGGTACGGAAAATGTTGCATAAACTACATCGTCTTGATAAATTGTTAACTTCATTACTTCGCTTCCTGTATTAGTTACGTACATACGTAATATAAGAAGGCTTCACTGGGTTGATCCCAATATTTTCCGGAACGCCCATAGCTTTCTTTATCGATAACGAGGTAATCAGCTGCTACTTTAATTCCCGCATTTTCTTGGATTGCAAAAACTGTAAAAGCAGATGAAGATATCATCGCTAAGCATAATGCTGATAATATTAATTTTTTCATAATTTTTTCCTACATATAAAACTTCTCGGTCATCATTATCGCAATCACGGTCTTGCCGTCGCTAATCTCGCCGCTTCGGCACATCTCCACGGCTTGCGCGAATGGCATACGCACTACGTCGAGGAACTCGCCTTCGTCGAGTTGCGATTCGCCAAGCTGCATGTCCTCGGCCTTGTAGATGTGGATTAACTCGGTATTGTACCCCGGGGAAACATAGAAGCTGCCTACATGCTCCATCTTCTCCGCCGTGATACCCACTTCCTCTTTCAGCTCGCGGTAGGCGCAATGAATCGGCTGCTCGCCAAGGCTTAGCTTGCCTGCCGGAATCTCAAGCAGAAACTGCTCCGCCGCCTTGCGATACTGCTTCACTAGGAATATCTCGCCGTCCACTACTGCCACTATGCCTACGCCGCCTGTGTGCGACACAATCTCGCGCAAGGCCGTATCGCCTGTGTGCTGCATTATCGTGTCGCGGTAGACATCAAAAACCTTGCCTCTGAAAATCGTTTCTCTATCAATTGTCGGTTCGTTGTTCATCTGCGCTCCCTCCTTAATATACAGGGCGTACGTGTATGCCCTGCTCCATAAGCTCGCGTTTTACCTCGGTCGCGGTGTAGTTTTGCTCGATTGTGTTGGAGTACAGGAGTGAGCTTATGATTGCCGCGGACGCTTCTGTTTCGGTGAATACGTCGGCTAGATGCTCGATTTTGCCGCAGCCGCCGGAGGCTATTACGGGGATTGACACATTCTCGGCGATTAGCTTTGTTATCTCCAGGTCGTAGCCTTGGTGAGTTCCGTCGTTGTCTATGCTGTTGACGCACAGCTCGCCTGCGCCCAAATGCTCGCCGCGCATTGCCCATTCCAGCGCGTCTATGCCTGTCATTTTGCGCGCGCCGTCTATGGCTATTTCATAGCCGCTTGGGATTTCAGGTCTTACGCCTACCTTTTTCACCTGCATACTTAAAACTATGCACTGGCTGCCGAAGGCTTTTGCGCCTTGCGTGATTATGTCAGGGTCGCGCACTGCCATCGAGTCCACACTTATCTTTTCCGCGCCTGCTTTAAGCACAGCGAACATGTCGTTGATGTTCTTTATGCCGCCGCCTACTGTGAATGGCACAAATATATGCTCTGCAACCTGCGACACCATGGATAAGTCCACAAGACGCTTTTGTGCGCTTGCCATTATGTCGTAGAAAATTATCTCGTCAATTTGCGTCTGATAAACCTTGTCTGCCAATGTGATTGCGTTGTCGATGACAACGTTGTCTTGGAATTTGTACGCCTTTGTCACATTCGGTCCGATTATATCGAAGCACGCTATTAATCTTTTTGCTAACATCGGTTAACACCTCCCTGCGTTTTTGCATACTGCGCGACGTAGCGGCAGTATCGCTGTAACACGCGCAAGCCTACAGGGCCGCTCTTTTCAAGGTGGAACTGTGCGCCGAAAATATTGTCACGCTGCACCATTGAGGTAAACTCGCTCCCATATGTAGTAACGGCAAGCACGTCGGCTTTGTCGTCGCATGTGCAGTAGTACGAGTTTACGAAGTACATATAGAGGTTGTCCCCCGGAATATTTACAGGCGAATCCTTGACAAACGAAATCTTGTTCCAGCCGATTTGCGGCACGCGCAAGCCCTCGCCGTGGTATCTGCGCACTTTGCCTTTGATGAAGCCAAGGCAGTTGGCGTTGCCTTCCTCGCTGCGTTCAAACAGCACCTGCATGCCGATACATATTCCAAGAAACGGCAGCGTGCCGTGATTAACAAGCCGCTCCAGCGTGTTAACCAAATCAAGGTCGTACAGCGACCCCATAGTCTCCGACGCGTTGCCAACCCCCGGAAGTATAATTCCGCTAACCTTCTCAATCTCTTCCTTAGTCTTAACGAAGCACGAATTAATCTTCAGGTAATCAAGCGAATTTTTCACGCTTTTCGCGTTACCCGCCTTATAATCTATAATGCCAATCAAATTTTACACCCCTTTGTCGAAATGCCTTTATTCAATTATAATATATTTTTTCCGACAATGCAAGTAATCCAAATAATCGCCCGCACCACCACAGCGGTCAATCCAACGCCGCACAAAAACCCCGTGACCACGCGCCGCACGTTTGTAGATTCCCATTTTCCAACGAGTTGACCCACTCCGTCAACCCCCATAATCGCAGTGCATACGGCTGCAAATATTAGCAGCCTGCGCATATCCGCG
The DNA here is from genome assembly GCA_964479875.1 of uncultured Eubacteriales bacterium. Taxonomy (GTDB): domain Bacteria; phylum Bacillota; class Clostridia; order Monoglobales; family CAYZNM01; genus CAYZNM01. Next base: position 64,841 of record CAYZNM010000004.1, on the reverse strand, counting down.
CCCCAATAAATCGGCAGCAGCAACAATGCCGCAACTTGTCCAATCAAAATGCCTGTGCAACGCGCACACAGCGGAAATTGGAATCCATATGCAAAAAAGCTGCGGTCGCTGCGCTGATGGCAACGCGTTTTCGCGCCGAGCTTCATCAGCAGCACCCACAGCCTTGTTTCTCTCGTTTTTTTGTCCATTTATCTAAACTTATTGCCGCAGCCCTTGCACATCCACAGCGTAGTTGTGCGCGTTCTGGTTCTGCCTTCGCCCATGCCGCACAATCCGCATATCCAGCCTATGGGCCCCAATATGAGGTAGCCGATTAAGCCTTTGCAGCAGCCGTAGCCTTTTACGTCGGTGGTGGATTCAAATTCGGACACGGTCTGCAGGTCGCCGCTTCCGCACCTTGGACATATCATTTATCTATTCCTCTTTTCTTCGACAACTTGCGCGCCGTTTTTTACATCATTATAACACATCAACCACACGCGGGACAAGCGTTAACTTTATGCAATTTTATAAGAACTTTATTGTCTATTATATTTCAATCCACGACCGCATATGTATAGTTAAAGCGATGTAGAAACGTGTGCAAGTCAATCGCGTTTCCTTGATTCTATTGGTGCTTGCCGTACTTTTGACATCTCGGAGTGAAACGCGATTGACTATATAGCATAAAAGCAATAACAGAAGGAGAAACGCATGAAACGTAAAAGCATACGCGAGAGGGCGATTGAAGCTTTCGACATGCCGAAGGATTTAATGCTGAATCTGCCAAAGATAAACATAGTCGGCGACAAGGAAGCATATATTGAGAATTACAAAAGCGTGCTTGCCTACAACGAGGACGCTGTTAAGCTGAAAATGCAGCACAAGAACATCGAGATAAAAGGCCGCCGCTTGCAGATACGCACAATCACAGACGAGGATATACTTATCTCAGGCGAGATTACATCGATTGAATTTAATTAACCATTACTCTACAAGGTGATATATGCTACTAATTAAACTGTACAACTTTTTCAGAGGGTATCTCGTCATCGAGATACGGGGGCTGTTTCAGGAGCGGTTCTTTAATATATGTATGCGGCGGTCGATTTACCTGTGGAATGTGCGTCGGGTGGGGCTGCTTAAGACGAGCGCTTGCGTGGGGATTAAGCAGTTTTTGCAGCTGCGCGAGATTGCATACAAGAGCAAGTGCTATCCCCATATTGTCGCCAAAAGGGGCTTCCCCTTTACGCTGCGCAAGTATAGGACACGCTATGCCTTTGCGTTAGGATTGCTGCTGTGCATGGGATTTATTTACTACATGACTACGTTTTTGTGGTCGGTGGAGATTAACGCGCCTGTGGCGTTCGATAAGGCGCAGCTTTTGCAGGACTTGCAGGAGGCAGGGCTTAAGGTTGGTATGCCGCTTAGCAAGGTTGACACCTATGTAATTGAAACGCGGCTGCTGCTCGTTAACAAAAACATCTCGTTTGCCACTGTCAACATGAAAGGCACGGTCGCCTACATAGACATACTACAGGCCGCGCCGATACCCGACATCGTACCCAAGGACAAGCCCTGCGACATAGTAGCCTCACGCTACGGCGTCATAAAAAGAATCAACGCCAAAAAAGGCGAGCAAATAGTCGAACACAACGACGTAGTGTCCGAAGGGCAGCTGTTGGTATCAGGCACAGAAGCCACCCCCAAAGGCATAATCAACGTCCATGCCCAAGCAGAGGTCATCGCCACCACGTGGCACGAAAAAACAGTGCAAGTCGAAACAGAAACGATAATAAGGCAGCTTACCGGAGAAAAAGAGCTTAAATTCGAGCTAAACCTCTTAAACACGAAAATTAAGCTGTATTTAGACGATAGCGTGCCGTACAAATTATATGATACAATAGAAGATGAGCAAAAGCTTGTAATCGGGACCGTTACGCTACCTTTGTCCATTACCAAAAAAGCTCACTACGAAGCAACGCAAAAGAAACGAAAATTCACCGAGGAGGAAGCGATAAAACGTGCTCTTGAAAAATTATACGATGAATTGGATAGGGAAACTGAGGACGCACTAAGCGTCACAAAATCCCACTCCGTCGACAAACTCGACGGAAGCATATTTATTACGGCAACATACGAGTGCGAGGAGGACATTGCAGTAAAACGCGAGCATGTCCCCGATACGCAGTAAATCGGAGGTAGAATGGATAGACACGAAAGAAAACTGGAGCTGAACGGAACTGAAGAATTGATGGCGATGTTCGGCAATCTTGATAATAATATAAAAGTAATCGGGAATAAATATAATGTTGAAATATTGAATCGCGGCGCGGATATAAAGATAAGCGGCGACGTTGAAGGCGTGGACAGGGCGTATCGCGTGCTGCACGGACTTTCGGTGTTGTGTCAGCGCGGCGAAACTATAACGGAGCATTCGCTAAATTACCTCATCGGTCTGGTGGATGACGGAGGCGAGCAGGAGCTTATTGCAAGCGGAAGCGATGTGCTGTGCATTACGGCTTCGGGCAAGCCGATTAAGCCTAAGACGCTTGGGCAGCGCAAGTATATCGATGAGCTTAAGAAGAATACGGTTACGTTTGGGATAGGGCCTGCGGGTACTGGTAAGACTTATCTTGCGGTGGCTGTGGCTGTGTATGCTTTTCGTATGAAGCAGGTTAGCCGCATAATTATCACGCGCCCTGCTGTGGAGGCGGGGGAGAAGCTTGGATTCCTCCCGGGCGATATGCTTAACAAGGTTGACCCTTATCTGCGTCCGCTGTATGACGCGTTGTATGATATAATGGGAATGGAATCTTTTACTAAGTATATCGAGAAGGGGATAATCGAGGTTGCGCCGCTTGCTTATATGCGCGGACGTACGCTGGACGACAGCTACATTATTCTTGACGAGGCGCAGAATACTACGTCGGAGCAGATGAAGATGTTCCTCACGCGTCTAGGCTTCGGCTCGAAGGCGATAATTACAGGCGATATTACGCAGGTGGACTTGCCTTTCGGCAAAAAGAGCGGCTTAAAAGAAATCACAAAGATACTGAAAAATATAGACGACATAAGCTTCTGCTACCTCACCGAGAAAGACGTGGTGCGTCACCCATTGGTGCAGAAAATCGTAAAAGCCTACGAATCCGCCGAAGCAGCTATGCCAAAGGAAACACGACCAAACAGAAGAGAAGAAAGAACAAGACGACATTGAAAATACAACTTGTAACAATGAGGCATCCATGCACTGCGTGCGTGATAATAGACGGACTGACTAAGGAGATTCTTGCGAAGGTTAGCAAGAAATATCCGCAGGTGGAGTATGAAACGGTGACGCTGAATCACCCTAATGAGATTAAACAAACTCCGGGCATGGAGGTCGAAAAGCTGCCTGCCATAATAATAGATGGAGAGCAGTTTACGGCAGGCTCGTTGCCGCGCCAACGCGATTTGGAAGCGTATATACAAACCATGATTGAATAATAAAAATCCCACCGTTAGGTGGGATTTTTGATTACATCTTATTGGGAATCTCTATCGCCAATGTGTTGCACATCAGCGACAGCGTATCCTTTACTAGCGCACACAGTGACAGCCATGAGCCGCGCAATGCTGCGTCTTGTTCGGGGATTATTTTGTGGTCGATGTAGAATTTGTTGAAGGTTGCAGCGATGTTGTACATCAGCTCGCATATCATCGAGAGGTTTTTATCGTTGAATGCAGCTTCCATGCGTTCGCCTACGGTGGATAGTGTGAGCATTAGCTCGGTTTGGGTTTCGGATTGCGGTGGTAGGAATGCGCTTTTGGTTAAGCCTAGTTCCTCCGCTTTCTTTAGGATTGAGTTTATGCGCACGATGGTGTACAGAATATATGGGCCTGTTTTGCCCTCGAAGGAAACGAAGCGGTCGATGTCGAAGATGTAGTCCTTGCGCATATCGTTGGCTAGGTCTGCGTATTTTAGGGCGGCGATTGCTACCTTTTGCGCTATGTCGGCGCGTTCGTCGGAGGTTAGTGCAGCGTCGTTGATTTTTTCGTAGGCAGCGTCGTACAGCTCCTTGATGAATGCCGAGAGGGTCATTATGCCGCCGTCGCGTGTTTTGTAGGGCTTTCCGTCCTTGCCATTCATTGTGCCGAAACCGAAGAATTGCATTTCGCCGTTTGGCAGTATGCCTGCTTTTCGGCAGCAGCGGAATACTTGGGTGAAGTGAAGGCTTTGACGATTATCGGTGAAGTACCAGATTTTGTCTGGATTGTAGTCTTTTTCGCGTTGTAGGATTGTCGCTACATCCGTTGCAGGGTAGAGTGCCGCTCCATTGGATTTTGTGATTAGGATAGGAGGGATTGTCGTGGTATCGTCAGATTCGGCTACGTCTACCACCATTGCGCCGTCGCTTTCGTAGAGTATGCACTTGGATTTTAGCAGGTCGACTAGGATTGGAATGTAGGGCTGTGCGTCGCTTTCGCCCAGCCATAGGTCGAATTGTGCGCCTAGGGTGTCGTAGATAACTCGCATGTCGTCCACAGACATTTTCACGATTGGCTTCCACCATGTGTAGTAACCTTTGTGCCCTGCTTGCAATGCGGCCGTGATGCGTGCCGCGTTTTGCTTGAAGGTTTCGTCCTGTTTGCTAAGTGCGCTTGCTTTAGGGTAGATTTTGTTTAGGTCGTCTACAGATATCTGTGGCACGGGTACGTCAGCGCTGTCTGCGAGTTGACCGTCTACAGTTACTCCTATATTGTTTTGCTCGATGTATGCAAAAATCTGACCCATTGGCAGTCCCCAGTCGCCGAGGTGTACGTCCGCAATGGTTTTATGCCCCATCAACTGCGCCAGACGCTTTAAGGCTTCGCCTATATTCGCGGTGCGCAAATGCCCTACGTGAAGGGCTTTTGCGACGTTTGCGCCGCCGTAGTCCAGCATGATTGTTTGCTGCGGCTGCGTGGGTATGCCGAAGCGTCCGCCGCTTGCCATAGCTGCGATTTCATCGTTCAACGCCTGTGCGGATACCGACAGGTTTATAAAACCTGCGCCTACAACTTCGGCAAGGCTTAGGCTGTCTTTTTGCAGATTTTCAAGCACCTGTGCGGCGATTGCGCGCGGATTCTGCTTATACTGCTTTGCGGCGGCGAATGCGCCGTTGCATTGGAATTGGCACAGGTCGGGGCGGTCGGAATACTCAACCTTGCCGTAGGCTGCATCATATCCTGCGGCGGTGAATGCCGCCGACATTATATCAGTAAGCTTTTGTTTAAGCATTAACTACTACATACCTCCTTTAGCAAATGTAGGGTCACGGCGCACCGTGACCCTGTACATTAATAAATATTAGTTGTATTTTTCTGCAAATTCCTTGATTCGTTGTATGCCTTTATTTATTGTGTCCATAGATGTGCAATATGATAAGCGGCAGTAGTTGTCTATGCCGAAGGGCTTTCCGGGAACGAGTGCAACCTTTGCTTCGGTGAGCAAGACTTCGCAGAATTCCATCGAGGATTTAATCTCAACTCCGGCGATTGTTTTGCCGATAAAGCTGCTGATATTCATCAGGAGATAGAATGCACCGTCGGGCATTGGAGCGGATATTCCTGGGATTGCGTTAAGCTCACTGTGCATGTGATTGCGGCGTTTTGCAAATTCTTCCGCCATGCGCTTTGAGAAGCCGTTGGGGTTTTTGAGTGCTTCCAATGCGGCGTATTGGGAGATTGAGCAGGGGTTGCTTGTGAGGTGGCTTTGTACGTTGCCCATGATTTTGGCGATTTCACTGCTTGACGCTGTGTAGCCTACGCGCCAGCCTGTCATTGAGGAGCTTTTGCTGAAGCCGTTTACTACTATTGTGCGCTCTTTTATCTCGCTGCCTAGGGAGGCTATGCTTACGTGCTGCTTTCCGTCGTAGATTAAGTCTTCGTAGATTTCGTCGGAGATTACGTAGAGGTTGTGAGCGACGCATACGTCGGCGATTGCTTGCAGCTCGTCTTTTGTGTAAATCATGCCTGTTGGGTTGGAGGGGCTGTTTAGCAGCAGCACCTTTGATTTGGGCGTGATTGCGGCTTTTAGTTGGTCTGCGGTGAATTTGAATCCGGCTTCCTCTCCTGCGTGCAGGAATACGGGTACGCCGTCGGCTACTTGAACCATTTCGGGATAGCTTACCCAATACGGCGAGGGGATAATTACTTCGTCGCCAGGATTTAGCAGCACCGAGAATGCGTTGTACAGTGAGTGCTTTGCGCCGTTTGATACTACTATGTCGGTGGGTTGATAGTCTAGGTCGTTGTCGCGCTTTAGCTTTTCGGCGATTGCCGCGCGTAAGTCCATGATTCCGGCTGCAGGTGTGTATTTTGTATGCCCGCGCGAAATGGCTTGAACTGCCGCCATTTTTACGTTGTCAGGCGTGTCAAAGTCAGGCTCGCCTGCGCCGAAGCCTACAACGTCGATGTTTTGCGCTTGCATTGCTTTTAATTTTGCGTCGATTGCTAGTGTTGCGGACGCTTGAACTTTTGATAGTTTTTGCGATAGCATAAATGCTCCTGTTGTGGTGATGTGATGTTTTGTATGTGTGTGCGATTAGCGTTCTTCTATAGGTGTGTATTGTTTGCGTTTGCTGATGCTCTTGTAGGCAGGGCGAATGATTCTGCCGCCGCTTGTTAGCTCTTCTATTCGGTGGGCGCACCAACCTACTACGCGCGACATTGCGAACAGTGCGGTGAACAACTCGGAGGGTATGCCAAGCATTGTGTATACAAAGCCGCTGTATAGGTCTACGTTCGCAGGCATTAATACGTCCCTGCCTTTCATCTCGCTTAGGATAATGGGGGCGAGTTCTTCTACGAGTAAGTACAAGGTGTACTCGTCAATCATATCCTTTTCTTTGGCTAGATGGAACGCTGCGTTCTTTAATATATCTGTGCGTGGGTCGGAGATTGTGTAAACTGCGTGACCCATGCCGTAGACTAGACCGCTTCTGTCGTAGGCTTCCTTGTTGTAGATTTTGCGAATATAGTCGCCTACTTGGTTGTAGTCGGTGATGTCCTTTATATTTGCCTTCATGTCCTCGATCATGCCGATTACTTGTAAGTTAGCGCCGCCGTGCTTCGGACCTTTGAGTGAGCATACAGCCGATGAGATTGCGCTGTATGTGTCGGTGTCGGTGGAGGTGACAACGTGGGTGGTGAAGGAGGAGTTGTTGCCGCCGCCGTGCTCTGCGTGCAGCATTAGGGCAAGGTCTAGGAGCTTTGCTTCTTCCTTTGTATATTGTCTGTCGGGGCGGATAATGTGCAGGAAGTTTTCGGCTGTGGTGAGGTTAGGGTCGGGCGCGTGAATGTGTAGGCTTGCGCTGTCGTAGTAGTGGATTTTTGCAAGGTATCCGTATGCAACAAGGCAAGGGTAGCGCGCGATAAGCTCAAAGGATTGGCGCAGCACGTTCGGAATCGAAATATCGTCGGGATTATCATCATAGCTGTACAGCGCAAGCGTGGAGCGTGCAAGCCCATTCATTATGTCAGGCGTAGGCGCGCGCAGTATCATATCCTCGATAAATCGCGGGGGCAGCCTTCTGCATGAGCCTAGGTACTGCGAAAAGCTAGCAAGCGCGTCTTTTTTAGGCAGCTCGCCGAAAAGCAGCAGGTATATGGTTTCTTCAAAGCCGAAGGCGTCGTTGTCCTTGTATGCCTCGATAATGTCGCGTATATCTATGCCGCGGTATGATAATCTGCCGGGGACATTCACCTTTTCGTTTTCGTCGATGATATAGCTGTGAACGTCACCGATTTCGGTTAATCCAACTAGCACGCCTGTTCCGTCCGCGTTACGAAGTCCTCGCTTTACGTTAAACTTAGTGAACATTTCCGCGGGAATCTTCTTCTCCTCCACTTTTTGGAGCAGCTCGTTTAATAATGCATCATTCTTAGTATCGCCGTTAGTCATTGCATTATCCTCCTTTTTGTCAGCGTGAACATACAGTAAAATGTATGTATAATTCTTGCAAAATCAATGTATCTATTTTGCAAATTGATTCTATATAAGGCTATTATATACCATATAATACGCTGTGTCAAGTAAAATGTTGCAAATATGTAATTGCCAATATGCAAAAAGCAGGGGCGGAGATTGTCCGCCCCTGCTTTATTGAAGCTTATAGATTAAAATGCTTTTCTAAAATTGCAAGTGTGTTTTCAATGGTGCTTTCATCGCTGCGGATAATGTTGAAGAGGTTGTATTTGCTTACGGCGTCGAAGGTTTCTTTTACGCTTATTCTGAAAAGCTCGTTTTGGGTTTCCAGTTTCTTTTCGGGGTCTTTCAAGGACATGATACATTCGATGAATTCTTTATGGTCTTCGCGTCCGTAGTAGTCGCGGATTACTAATTCGGCAGGGGCTAGCAGGCAGGCGATTCTGTCGTAGTCGGATAGCTGCACTAATAAGTCCATGGGTATGCAAATGTCGGCAATCACCTTGTTGGTTTGCGATAGCTTTACTAGTTCGATGATTGCGTACTCTAGGTACTCATCGTAATCACCTTTTACCACAAGAAATTCCTCCACCGACCTGCTGAAGAATGCTTCCCAGTCTGTTACTACGTGTCTTTTTGCTGAAAGCTTTTGGTATCTTTCATCGATGATGGATTGCCATACCTTGAAGTTGTCCTCGTGCCAATTGTCGTTGAAGTGGATGAAGCCATGCTTGCGCGATAGCTCCTTTGACATGGTGGTTTTGCCGCCGCATGGAGTGCCTGATAGGAAGTAGACGTTTTTTAGGCTGTGCTTTAGTATGTTTTCTGATATATTCATACTGTTTCCTCCTTTGGTTTTATGAGGCCGCTTAGGTATACGAAGGGGGTGTCGGCTAGGCTGATTAGCAGCTTGAAGATGTAGGTGGTTAGGAGTATGCTGATTAGTATGGGAAACTCGAATACGCCGAGGAATGCGCCGAAGGTGAATATGGCTGTGTCGATTAGCTGGCTTGTGCAGGTGGAGAGGTTGTTGCGCAGCCATAGCTTTTTGCCGCCTGTGACTGCTTTTAGCTTGTGGAATATGCGTACGTCGATGAATTGTGATACGGCGAAGGCTGCCAGACCTGCGAGGGTTATGCGCGGCACTAGCGCGAACATGCCAAGGAAGTATGGGAATGCCGCGTCGTCTGCTGATGGGGTGTATTGGTATGTTAGGTAGATGAATGCTATGGGCAGGAGCTGCGCGAAGAAGCCTATGATTATGGCTTTGTGCGCGGCTTTTTTGCCGTGGTGTTCGCTTAGTATGTCGGTGATTAGGAAGGTGCAGCCGTATAGGACATTGCCTAGGGTTGTGGTGACGCCTGCGATTTCGACTAGGATGTTGACTTGAATGTTGGCGTAGATTAGGACTATTGGGGTTATGGCGTATAGACCGACTTTGCCTAGCAGTCTGTACGCAAGCAGTATCGCCCCGAATGCTACTAGGATAAAGGCGATTGCTACGAGTAAATTCATTTGTACTACTCCTTTGCATAAATATAGGCGGCAGTTGCCGCCTGTTTATTCACACTCGCTTGTGGCAATGATGTTCGCGTTTAAGCCGAGTATGTTTTCGATTATTATTTGCCCGCGGTTGATTGGGGGCTTTAGCTTTATTTGCTTGATGATGTTCATGCACTCGAGCTGCTTATCCTTTGGGATTTGTGCGTCGGTGCGTACAGGCATAAGCGGCATATCGGGGCAATCTAGCTGTACGGTCGTGGTGAGTACGCGTACGGGGTTGGTTATCTCGTCGATTGCGTATTGCTTGCCGCGTTTGCAGACGTTGCCTTGGACGATTAGCTCGCCGTTTTGCTCTGTGATTGTGAGTTCGCAGCCTGTGGGGCAGACTATGCAGGTTAGTTGGCGTTGCATTATTTGCCCTCCTTTATCTCAAGCTTCAATTGTGAAAGGGCGTTGACGTCCTTTATTTTTATGTGCTCCATTTCGCCGGGGCTTATTCGGGGGCGTTTTATGGATTGCAGCTGAGTTTCGCCGTCGGTGGCTGTGAGTGCTGCGTTTCGCGCAGGGGAGGTTACGCGCATGTATAGCGCGGCGTCGGGGGTTAGGGAGGGCAGGCTTAGACGCTGCGGACATATGTAGCGTATGCCCGAACCTGCTTCTATGTCGATTACGCGCTCGGCAGGAGGGAGCTTGCCTTGTACGTATAGCGCGGCGTATTCGCCTGCCTGTTTGCTTTCGGTCGATACGTTGTCTACTAGGTCGTTTACGTGCAGGACGTTTCCGCAGGCGAATATGCTGTCGATGTTGGTCTGCATGTATTGGTTTACGATTGCGCCGCCTGTTATCCCTGATAGCTGTACTTGGGCGGATTTGCTTAGTTCGTTTTCGGGGATTAGTCCTACGGATAGCAAGAGGGTATCGCACACGATATACTGCTCGGTTTCCGCGATGGGTCTGCGGTTTTGGTCGACCTCGGCGATGTATACGCCTTCGAGCTTTCGCTTGCCTGCTATGCGCGTGATTGTGTGCGACAGCATGAGGGGTATGCCGAAGTCGTCTAGGCATTGCGCTTTGTTGCGCGCAAGTCCGCTTAGGTAGCTCATGATTTCGACTACGGCAAGAACCTTTGCGCCTTCTAGTGTCATGCGGCGTGCCATTATCATGCCGATGTCGCCGCTGCCTAGGATTACGACTTTGTCGCCTACCTTGACGTTTTGGCGATTTACCAGACGCTGCGCTGTTCCGGCTGTGAATACGCCTTTGGGGCGGTCGCCCGGGATTAGTATGTTGCCGCGGGTGCGTTCGCGGCAGCCCATTGCTAGGATTGTCGCTTTGGCGTTGATTGTTAGTATGCCGCGCTCTTTTGATACGCAGGTTAGGGTGTGCGGCGTTAGTTCGATTACCATCGTGCCTGTTAGTACGCTTATGCCGCTGTCGATTAATTTGTCGGTGAAGCGTCCGGCGTATTCGGGTCCGGTTAGCTCTTCTTTGAAAAGGCTTAATCCGAAGCCGGGATGTATGCACTGCTGCAAAATGCCACCGAGGGTTGCGTCACGTTCGATTATAGCGACGCTGCCTGCGCCGTTTTCTTTTGCCGCAATGGCGGCAGCAAGCCCCGCAGGGCCGCCGCCGATTATGGCTATGTCTACGTCAATGTTGTTCATTGAAGCTGTTTTTAACCTCCTAATATAAGGGTTTGACAGAATTTAAACAGCTTATTTTATTGTTACAGGTTTTCCTGTTGTGTAGGATTCCTTCGCGGCGAGGGCGATTACTACAGGTTTTAAGCCGTCGATTGCGCATACGGGAGTGGGCGCATCGTTTACGACTGCGTTGATGAAGTCGCGCATTTCGTCGATGAAGGATTGTGTGTAGCGTTCGAGGAAGAAGTAGAGCGGCTTTTCGCTTGATACGCCTTGCTCGGTGCTTAGGATTACGCTGGTGGGTCTGTCGTTGTCGGCGCTTACGCAGCCTTTTGAGCCGAATACTTCTACGCGTTGGTCGTAGCCGTATGCTGCGCGGCGGCTGTTGTCGATTACGCCTACTGCGCCGTTGGCGAATTTCAGCGAGATTAGGGCTGTGTCTAGGTCGCCTGCTTTGCCGATTTCTTCGTCTACTAAGCACGCGCCGTTTACATATATTTCGGTGATTTCGCTGCCGGAGAGGTAGCGCGCCATGTCGAAGTCGTGGATTGTCATGTCGAGGAACATGCCGCCGGATACGCGTGCATACTCGGCACTAGGCGGCTTCGGGTCACGGGAGGTGATTTTTACTATCTCCACGTTGCCAATGTCGCCTGCGGCAACCATGTCTTTTACCTTTTTGAAGTTGTGGTCGAAGCGGCGGTTGAAGCCTACTTGCATTTTCACGCCTGCTTTTTCTACAGCTGCGAGTACGGCGTCGATTTTGGAAAGTTCGAGGTCGATTGGCTTTTCGCAGAAGATTGCTTTGCCTGCTTCGGCTGCTTCTATGCAGATTTGCGCGTGGGTGTTGGTGGAGGAGCAGATGATGATTGCGTCAACTGCTTTGTCTGCGAGAATTTCTTTGTAGTCGGCGGTGACTACTGTTGCGCCTAAGCCGGTCGCCCATGCTTTGATTTCGTCGTTCATGTACACTTCGGCTACAGCGTACAGGTTTGCTTTGTCGTTTAGGCTTTTTGCTATGTTTTCAGCGTGGATTTTGCCAATTCTGCCTGCGCCGATAACGCCTATGTTGATTTTGCTCATATTGCCCCCTATTATAATGTATAATGGCGAAAACTGTAGGGGCGGATATTATCCGCCCGTTGCGGTCTGCACGATTGTGTAATTATTGCAACAATGAATCGATGTAGCGTTTTGCTTTTAGTGCGTATTCGAGCGGATTTGCTTTGGCGGGGTCTTGTTCGGCTTCCACTATCATCCAACCGCTGTAGTTGTTTTCGTCCAGCAGTTTGAAGATTGGCGCGTAGTCGATTGCGCCGTCGCCGGGAACTGTGAATGCACCTTCTACTACTGCTTGCAGGAAGCTTAGGCCTTTTGCCTTAACCTTGTCGACTACGTTTTGGCGTATGTCTTTTAGATGTACGTACTTGATTCTGTCTATGTGCTTGGTTGCGACTTCGAGAACGTTTTCACCGGAGAAGCCTAAGTGTCCTGTGTCAAGAAGAAGCGACACTAGGTCGGGATTGGTCATCTCCATAAGCTTGTCGATTTCCGCGCTTGTTTGTACGCCTGTGCCCATGTGGTGGTGGAAAACTACGCGCATACCTTTGTCTTGTGCGATTTTGCCTACTTTTTCTAGGCCTTCGGCAAGCTTTTTCCATTGTGCGTCGTCGAATATCGGCTTATCTGCGCCGAATACGGCTACGTCCTTGCCTTGAATGCTGCCGCCTTGCTCGGACACTACGATGTGCTTTGCGCCCATTGCGTAGAGGAAATCCATGTGGCGTATGAATGGCACTACTGTTTCCTCGGCAGGCTCTGTGGTGAAGAAGGAGGAAAACCATGCGGAGGATATGCACATTCCGCGCAGGTCAAGTTCTTTCTTTAGCACTCGTGTGTCTTTTGGATATTTGTTGCCGACCTCACTGCCTGTAAATCCGGCGAGAGCCATCTCGCTCACGCATTGGCAGAAGGTGTTTTCACCGCCTAATTCGGGCATGTCATCGTTCGTCCATGCGATTGGCGCGATACCTAGGCTTACTCTTTCTTTTAGCATAATTGCCCCCAAAAATTTTATATTCTTACGATTTCGAGTTCCTTCTTCTGTTCCTCATGCGCTGCATTAACTGTGTCGAGGTCAGATATCGCAGGAATGCCTACTCTCCACCAGCTTTCATAGCCGGGCGACATTGACTTGTGCAGTACCTTTATGTCGAACAATGTGCATACAGTCTGCTTCTTTGAATCCTCGATTGCGGCGTGCAGCTCCTCGATTGTGGTTATGCGGTAGGCTTTCGCACCGTAGCCTTCGGCAATTTTGGCGAAGTCGATTGGGATATTGTCGCCCTCGAGCTTGTTTGTGTTTTTGTCGCGGTAGCGGAATACTGTGTTGAAGGTTGGTATGCCGACGCTGTTTTGCAGGTTTTCAATGCAGCCGAAGCCTGAGTTGTCGAACAGCACTACGTTTATTTTTATGCCCTCTTGGATTGCGGTCAGCAGCTCGGAGTGAAGCATTACAAAGCTGCCGTCGCCTACCATTGAGTATACCTCGCGTTCGGGTGCGGCAATCTTTGCGCCTAGCGCGCCGCATACCTCGTAGCCCATGCAGGAGAAGGCGTATTCCATGTGGTAGCTGCGATAGCTTTGGCTGCGCCACAGTCGTTGCATACAGCCGGGGAGGCTGCCGCTTGAACCTACAACTACCGCCGACTTGTCGATTAGGCGGTTGAATTCGCCCAGTACGTGAGTTTGGGATAAGCCGTTGTCGCGTATGTCGCTGTATTGCTTGTCGATTTCGGCGTCCCACTGCGCTTTTAGCTTGGTTACGTCTTGCTCGCACTTGTAGTCGATTGTCATTAGTGCTTGCAGCGCGGCTTTTGCATCGGCAACCATCATTGTGCCGCCAAGCTTGTAGCTGTCCATCTTGTTTATGTTGATGTTTAGGAATTTAGCGTTTTCGTTTTGGAATAGCCACTTTGATGAGGTTGTGAAGTCGGAGAGGCGTGTGCCTATGCTGATGATTAGGTCGGCGTCTTTTGCGTAGATGTTGGCTGCTATGCCGCCTGTTGCGCCGATTCCGCCTAGGTTTAACGGGTGTGCGGACAGGATTGCACCCTTGCCCGCTTGCGTTTCGCCGAAGGGTATGCCTGTTGCTTCCACGAACTTTTGCAGCTCGATAGCAGCTTCGCTGTACATTACGCCGCCGCCGCATATGATTATCGGCTTTTTCGCGGATTTAATCATGGATACTGCTGCGTCAAGCTCTGCTTTATCTGGGGCGATTCTTTTGATGTGGTGAATCTTCTTGTCGAAGAAGCTGCATGGATAGTCGAAGCTTTCTGCTTCAACGTCCTGCGGAAGTGCTACGCATACTGCGCCTGTTTCAGCCATATCGGTTAGCACGCGCATTGCGTTGGTCATGGCCGCCATTAATTGGTCTGGTCTGTTTACCCTGTCCCAATATTTGCAGACTGCCTTGAATGCGTCGTTGGCTGTAATGCTTACGCTGTCGCTTTGCTCGATTTGTTGGAGAACAGGGTCGGGCTGACGGCAAGCGTATGTGTCGCCTGGGAGTAGCAGTAGGGGTATGCGGTTAGCTGTAGCCGTACCTGCTGCCGGAACCATGTTGAGTGCGCCAGGACCGATTGAGGAAGTGCAGGGGATAATCGCCTTGCGGTTGTTTTGTTTAGCGAAGGCCATGGCCATATGCGCCATGCCTTGCTCGTTCTTGCCCATGTATATAGGCATTTCGCTTTGCTTGTGATACAGAGCCTCGCCGAAGCCGCAGACTACGCCGTGCCCGAACAGCGTCGCCACGCCCTGCACATACTTGTACTCCACTCCGTCCAGCTCGATGTACTGGTTATCCAAAAACTTCATTAACGCTTGCCCCATGGTAAGCTTGATTGTTTTCATTGAAACCCTCCGATTTATTTGTATATGTCGCCGCGATTGCCTATTTTTTCTACGTAGATGATTACCAGTTCTTCTACTACGCTTCCATCATTGTGTTTCTTATTTATAACTTCATAAATAACTCTGTAGTCGCCTACTCGCAATCTAAACTTTTCCGTTCCCATGCCCTTCAACTTTTTCGTGTCGCCGCGCGGTAACTTTTTTACCGCGTCCGTGATTCTTTTTGCTTGCTTGTGCGGTTGGCTTTTCAAGAACTTTCTAGCATCGGGAGAGTAAGCAATTTCAGTCTTCGTCATCAGCCATTTCGTCAATCATCTTGTCTATCTCCGCGCCGCTTATCCACTCGCCCATGGCCATAATATGCTCTAGTTCTTCAATCTCCTCGGGGGTAAGCTCTTCTTCTTCGAGAGAACTGTCCCATTTCAAAAACATTATCACTTTCTTAACTTTATCTAGTGATTCCTCGTTTATTTCGTCGAGCATTGATATTACTTCTTGTTTTGTTGCCATAAACTACACCTCCATATAAATGGATTAGTTATCCCACGTGCTAACCTTTTTCGCCTCGGAATCAGGCTTGAACCAGCGGCTGGTTACGGACTTTGTTTCGGTGAAGAAAGCGATTCCGTCCTTGCCTAAGGTGTGCAGGTCACCGAAGAAGGATTGCTTGTGTCCGCTGAAGGGGAATACGCCTACGGGAACAGGTATACCTACATTTACGCCTACCATTCCGCCGTGGGTGCGCTTTGCGAATTCGCGCGCGTAGTAGCCGCTGTTGGTGAAGATAACAGAGCCGTTGGCAAAGCGGTTGTTGTTCATCAGCTGCAAGCCTTCCTCAAAGTCCTTCACGCGTTTTACGCATAGTACAGGACCGAAAACTTCCTCGTCGCCGATTGTCATTTCAGGTGTAACGTGGTCGAATATTGTGGGGGCGATGTAGAAGCCGTTTTCGTAGCCTTCAACTTTTGCGTTGCGTCCGTCTAACATCAGCTTTGCGCCTTCGCCTATGCCTTTTTCTATCCAGTTTAATACAAAGTCCATGTGGCCTTTGTTTACTACAGGGCCTATGGTTGAGGTCTTGTCGTACGCAGGGCCTTGCTTTAATTCCTTCGCGTATTCAACTAAATATTTCACGAGTTCGTCCGCGATGCTTTCTTGTGCAACTACAGCAGGCAGAGCCATGCAGCGTTCGCCTGCGCAGCCGAATGCTGCGTTGATTATGCCGCGTGCCGCGTGCTTGATTGATGCGTCCTCGAGTACGAGTGCATGATTCTTAGCTTCGCACAGTGCTTGAACGCGCTTGCCTTCTGCCGCCGCCGACTTGTATATGCCTAAGCCTACGGACGTAGAACCTACAAATGTTATGCCTTTTACATATTTATGCGAAAGCAGCGTCGCAGCTTCCGTTCTGTTGCCTGTAACTATGTTGAGTACGCCGTCGGGCAGTCCTGCTTCTTGATACAGTTTCGCGAACATCATAGACGTTTGCGGCGTGAAGCTGGAAGCCTTGATAACGATAGTATTACCGGTAGCTATGCAGAGCGGCGTCATCCAACCCATCGGTATCATTGCAGGGAAGTTGAAAGGTGCGATTCCTGCGAATACGCCGACAGGCTCGCGGTATGACACAGTGTCAAAGCCGCTGCTTGCGTCCATCAAGCTGTCGCCCATCATGAGTGTAGGTATGCCGCAGGCAAACTCTGTCGCTTCCTTCGCTTTCAGCACGTCGCCTAAAGCTTCTTCCCAAACCTTGCCGTTTTCGGTTGCAACCATCATAGTCAGCTCGTCGATATTCTTTTCAATCAGCTCGCGCATTTTAAACAATATTGCCGCGCGCTTCACAGGCGGAGTGTTCGCCCATGCAGGGAATGCCGCGTGTGCAGCCTTAACAGCCGCGTCCACCTCGTCGGTTGTGCAGCAGGGAGTTTTTGCGATAACTTCACCTGTGCTCGGGTTGTATACATCTATATATTTTCCGCTTGTAGTGCTTTGCCACTTTCCGCCTGAAAAATACTGTAATTCTTTTACGCTCATGTGAATCCTCCGAAGTTAATTTATTATAACGATTATACATCATAACAAAATAAAATTCAAGTGAAAGAAATTACAGTTTACGAGTTTTTCCGAAAAAGCAAAATAAAAACCGTCCGCCTTATTCGGCGGACGGTTAGTGAGTTTACATTATGTCCGTTTACGCTTAGAGATGAAGATAGCGATCATGATTATCGCTACAAGAAGCAGCGCGGAAACAGGCACAATATAATTGTTTTGATGAACATCTTCGGGCAATTCCCCAAGCGGAACTTCCGGCTCGTCAAACTGCTCGTATACCGTTTGCGGCATTTGAATGGAAACGGAATAGGACGCGCTATTGCCGCTGGCAAGTGTGAACTCTAAGCTATAAGTCCCCGCTGTTAAATAAAACTGCGTCGAGAAGGAGCCTAGATCGTCGCGCGACATTATTTGAATGCCGTTAGCGTCGGTGACCGAAACGTGCACCATTCCTGCGTTTTTACCGCTGCCGCAGTCAAGGGAAGCCATCATGTCCACCAAGCCGTCTGATTCTGCTACGATTTGATGAACCCCTGACCCGTTCTTTCTGAGCGAACCGTCGAATTTAAGGGTGGGGGTGTTAAAAACTGTGGTCGGCGATATTACGCGTATGGTTCTAATAGCGACAGCGGTATTGCCTGCCGTGTCGCTTACTGTATAGGTTACGTTGTACGTCCCCGGGGTGTATACATCTACAAAGCCTTGCGCCATAACCATGTGGCTTATATCGCCGTCGGTATTATCGAACGCGGTTGCGCCCTGCTCTGTATAGGGGCTGTCGATATGCAGCACGATGCCTGTTGAACCTGTTACGGAGATAACCGGAGGAATAGTATCCGGCATGGCAGTGGGCTCTTCCGGAGCTACAACAGGTTCTTCGGGTACAAAGGTTTCTTCGGGCGGCAATTCCGGTTCAACAGGTGCTGCGCTGCCGCCGGCTGCTATTAAAGCAGCTTCCATATCTATCTGTCCGTATCCGGTCTGGGCGTTCCAAGCACCGCCGTTCTTCGCCGTCGAGGTAATAATGCGGCGTACATCGGAAGGGCTTAATCCTGGATTTGCCGAAAGCATAAGGGAAACAAGTGCGGCAACCTGCGGCGACGAGAAGGACGTACCTGTGCCGCTGCCGTAGCTTGAACCCATGATGGTGGTATAAGTGGAAACGCCTACGGCGCAAACGTCAAGGCCTTCTCCGTAATTGGATGAGCTGTACCTTGAGCCTGTCGTTGTAACGTTGCCTACGCCAAGAACTGTCGGGTAAGCCGCGGGATAAGATACTGTCGTATTGGAATTACCTGTAGCTGCAACAACCACAACTCCGCGGGACTCTGCATAGTTAACCGCGTTAAGCATTGTAATGCTGCTCGTTGGGCTGCCCATACTTATATTTACTACTCTTGCGCCGTTATCCGACGCATAAATTAACGCATTCGCCATACGTGAAACTGTGCCCATGCCGGAATCGTCGCCTATGCGCAGCGGCATAACGTTGCAGCCCCAGTCCATTCCCGTGATGCCTACTGTGTTGTTAGAGGACGCGGCGATTATTCCTACTACCTTTGTACCGTGACCATATACGTCGCTCGGGTCGGTATTGCCGCCGTAAAAGTTATAGCCGGAGGTGAGGCGTCCTTTTAAATCTGCGTGGTTAACGTCAACGCCTGTGTCGATAACCGCGACGGTGACGCTGCTGCTGCCTACGTTAATATCCCACGCCTTAGATGCATTCGCCGGCGCAAGATAGGTTTGAGAAGCAAACTTAGCGTCATTAGGGGTTTGCTCCGGCGTTAGGATATAGTTATACTCGACGTATTCGACGTCGCTGTTTTTCTTATACTCCTCCAGAGCTTTTTTGGCTTGACCCCTGTTTACCTTTACTATTTCAATATCAAGCTTGTCGATTTTACCGTGCGCCTCTGCGTTTGCTATAGCGTGGGCGTTCTTTTTACTGTTAGAATCCGCCCCGTTATTAAACTTAACCAGCAGCTCATCCTCTACATAAGGGCCGGCCGGCTCGTTAGCATCCTGAAAGGCGAATGCGGCAGTAGGCAGCGCAGTCAAAATCAACAGCACAATCAGCAATGAAGCCAATATCTTTTTCACAACAAAAATCCTCCGTTTTACAGAGATACAGTCAATCGCGTTTCATTCCGCGACTGCAAAACTACGATGAATGCCAATAGAATCAAAGAAACGCGATTGACACGACTCGTTGCTTTGAATAAATTTAACTATAGCCGGAAGTTTTAACCTCCGGCTATTATAAAGTGTATCAATTAATTTTAAGTTTTATTGGCAATCTTACTTCGTAATCTTGTTCATGTCAACCATAACGTCAAAGTGTACGCGAACATATGCTGTGCCGGAGTTAATTTGATTAGCGCGAAGCTGACCATTGGAAACTTCAGCGGAAGCTGCGTCAGCGTAGATACCAACCTTAACGTTGCCGTTATCAGCTATCTTTGCGCCGTCTAAGAGAGTATATGTTACGTCTACGAAGCCTGCTGCGTTCTTGAATACAGTAACTGTACCGATGTTATAAAATTGACCTGCGATAACGGGCATTGTTATACCGTCTGCTGTTAAGCTGTCAACGTCGATAGCGTTGTAGCCTGCTTGCCACGGTTGTTGATTGTACATCGTCCATGTGCTGCCCATAGCTACTGCTGTATGACCTACCCAATTTTCTTCTTCGTCTTCATAAGGAGGAAGAACGATATCTTCTTGTACGTTAACGAATGTAACTGTTCCGTTTGCTGCTACTGTTTGAGTTGCAACTTCAGCTGTAAAGCCTTTGATAGCATCTTCAGTGATGGTGTAATTGCCGAAATATTTAACAGCGTTGTCGCCTACTTTATAAGCGCCGTTGTTGAAAGTAACGATGGAGTCGTCGCCTGCTATTTCTTTGCCGTTAGCGTCCTTCCAAACCTTAAGTATTGTTACTTTAACGTCAACCTTAAAGAATGTAACGTGGCTGATGTTGGGCTGATTCTTGCCGTTCTTGGTCGATAAACCTTCTGAGCTAACGAGAATGCTGGAAGCTTCATTCTCTGTAAGTTGAATAACCTTAAGGCTTGCGTCACCGCTTGAGCCTTTAACAACGATTAGGTTTGCGCCTTCAGGAACGTTAACTACCATCGACTTGCCGCTGCAATCGTCGATTTTGCCCATATAAACTATGCCGGTGTAACCTTGGCTTGCCAGCCACTCTGATTCTGCTGCGGGATTAGATGCCGCCAGCGCGATAGTAGAGAAGGATAATACTAATGTTACTACCAATAAAACTGAAAAAATTTTACGCACTTTGAAACCTCCACAATTTTTTAGTTGCCTCTTTTATTCTGGAGTTGTGGTTCTCCGCCGCAAGATAATCCTGCGTTTTTCAGCCGCATTGATATCGCTCAACGTGGTTAAGCGTCAGCAACGGTTATTTACTTTGCTTACCGAACCCCCTCCCTTTTCATTGGAGTTGACAATTCTCGTTCGGTACATTTATTAAACTTTCGTTCGCCTATATATCCATGGTATCATCGGCAGGTTACAAATTGGTAACATTTTCAAGAACTATTGATGCTTTTTTAAAATAAAAACCCACGCCATAATTGGCGTGGGTTTCATAAATGGTTGGTGCACTGCACTGCACTGCAGTGCAGTGCAGCCCTCATTAAGCGAACACCCACAACCCGCACCAGCAGCCGAATCTATCTCCTGCAGCAAGTCCAAAGTCACCGTAACAGGCCTACTCTCCGCATTAAAAATACATATCAGTTTATCATCTTCAAGGTATATCTGATTAACCAAGACAGTAACCAACATGCGTCGATATTCCACATCGTTAATATCCCCATGTCGTAACGAGTTAAGAAAAAACATAATATCTCTTTGAGTTAATTCTACCCTACCCGCTTTTTCTCCGTCTATCTGTTTTTGCAGATTAGCCTTTTCTTCGGACTTCTGATTTAACCATTGCAGCAGCAGTTCAGTAGCCTGTCCGCTTTCTACAGCTTTAAGTAGGTTTTCAGTAGCAGCCACATTTTCTTTAAGCAGCTTCTGCAGCCGTTTAAGCTCATGGTTAGTCGCCGTCTTTTCGCTAATAGCCATGATTTCTGCAGCAATACGCTCTATGTTTTCATCGGTTAATACAGCAAGACACTGCTCGATAACCAAGTCCTCAATATACGACCTCCGCACAATTTTCTTTTTACACGTTTTGCCCGAACCCCTGCCATTGTTGCAAGCGTAATAAAAATGCGGTTTTCCCGATTTGCTCGTACCGTTATACCCTGTCATCAAAATGTCTTTTAACCCACGCTTGCGACATTCACCACAGAACAATTTCGGTGTTAAGATATATTCGTCCCTTGCCCTCGTTTTGGCAGGGGCTTGTTTGTTTCTCTCGAGTATTTCGCCTACTGTGTAAAAAAGCTCATCGCTAACAATACGCGGTATCACGTCCGTTGACAAAAGCTCCCCTTTGTACACGAACTGTCCAATATACAGTTTGTTTTGCATTAAATACCTTAATGAGTTTTTGTTGTACTCCGCACCTCTCCCTGTTTTAATGCCGCGTTCGTTCATGTAATCGCATATTTCTTTGACCTTCTTCCCGCTCGCGTACATAGTAAATATGGCTTGCACTATAGGAGCCGTTTCCTCGTTAAGTACATAGCGTTTATCTTCAATGCGATAGCCGAGGGGTATGGTGCCGCCAGTAAACTGCATTTTCCTTGCGCTTATTCCCTTGCCGCCAGTCACTTTTTCACGTAGCTCGTCGCTGTAATATTGGGCAAAGGACATCATCATATTGCGTTGTAAACGCCCTGCAGGGTCGTCGCTAAAACGTTCTGTCGCAGACAGCAAAGCGACTCCGTTACGCTGCAGCTTGTACTCATTATGCGTACTCTGATGTAGGTTTCTGCCGAAACGGTCAAGCGCGTAAACCAACACAGCCGAAAACATATGTTTCGCGCTGTCATCGAGGAGCTTCTTGAACTCGGCTCTGTTATCGTTGGTGTCTGTTGTCGCGCGGTCTATGTACTCGCCAACCACCGTTAAACCATTAGCACTTGCATATTCGTAGCACACTTTAAGCTGCCGCTCGATGGACTGTTCATTCTGACTTGACGACGAAAAACGACAGTATATTACTGTTTTCATTCCGATGTCGGTATTTATGTTATTCTGATTTTTCATTACATATACCCCGCGACGTGCTTTGTTTTATGTATTTATTTTAACAAGAAGCTCATATTTTGTCAACGTGATAATTAGTCATTACGTATACGGTATGAGAAATTTTATGAGAGAGCAAATATACCAGCAAAAGTGAATTAACTTTTTTAACAAACCCAGACAGCTCTAAGGAAAAACCGATTTAATTTAGAGCGTCGTTCCGACCGTATTTCATTTACTTTTTCACTCACTCGCCGAGAGCGTATAGTTATTAATGGCATCAAATTGGGCGGAGTAGGCCACGAGCCTCCGCTGGAAAAGGTGCCTATGAATATTGAGCTAAGCAAGGAGCAAATCCACACCATCGCAGCATTCCTGCAGTCGCGTATCGCCGCGTTCATCGCAGAGCATCAGGCCGAGCACCAAGCATACCTCGCCGAGGTACAAGCCACGGTCGCCGCCAAAGCACCTCGAAAAAACAGCCAAAAAGAAGGGTTCGGGAATTAAATTTGAGCGTATTTACAAGCGTCGGTTTGAGGTGCTAATAGCAGCCCGCAGTGGGCAGCGCCGCTGTAAACAGGCCGTAGTAACTTTCGATATACCGCGCGGGTAAAACCGCGCTGTGTAAATATATTTTTTAGGAGGCTCATATGAGAGTCGTACCCGTAGGAACAAAGGTACTGGATTTTGTTACCAAAGAAGGAACCCGTATTGTTGGCACAAATCTATACGTGACCTATCCCGAGGAAGGCGTGGAAGGGTTGAAGGTGGAGAAATTCTTTATCAATTCAAGCATTTCTTTGCCGAGTAATTTCGCCATTGGTTCCGCTGTTGATGTGTTTTTCAATATGCGCGGGAAAGTCGAGGCCATTATCGTGCCGCAGTCTACCACCGCACAGCCCACCACCCCCGCACGCCCTGCAACCGCCGCTACTGCAGCGACAACACCATCACCCGCCGCACGACCCGCAAACGCTACCGCCGCTACAGCGGCTACAACCGCAACCGCCGCGCGTCCGCGCATCGACAAGGAAGTAGAGTAAAGGAGAGAATATGAATAAGATTAAGAAGTTTTTTACAGGAGCGTGGGACGTAACGTCCCGCCTTCTGGCTGGTAAAGCCACGGAAAGCGATAAGGCTTTGGTTGGATTAACGGCAGTTATACTGTGTTTGGCAGCATTAGCGATAATAACCATCGAAGCATGGCTGCCTCTTGCGGCTCTCGCAGCTCTCTGTTATTTGGTTTATCGCAAAGAGCCGAACAACAACGCGTTAACCATGGCGTATCAAGATGCGCTGTTGCTCAACGTAACAGAAGCCGTAAACCGTATACACGATATATTCGGTTTATGTTATGTTGACCCTCGCGAAGCAGCAGATGTACTTGTATCGCACAGCATAGACGCGGTAGGCGTAAAACGCGCCGTTACAGTACAAGGTCAGTAAACCCACAACCCCCGGCAACGAGGAATGGGCGGCAGTTGTACGTCAAGGTCTACAACAAGAAATCAACACCATGCTAAGATTGGGCAAGGTTTTCGGACTTACAAAACCCTCTATCGATGGCAGGACTCCCATAATATATGTAGAAAGTGTTGCTGACATGGGAATGTGTGTTGTAGTAACCGTTATTATTGTTGACAATCAAGCCGCCGTTGACTATGTACGCAACATGGTTACACAGCGTGAAACCCCACAATGCCCGATGGATAGTGATTTCTAATGAGAAAGGATACTACAATGAACGAAAATGAAATGCGCTGTTCGCAAATCCGCGATCACTTAGAATGCATCGCAGACGGTAACGCTTTCCATTGTACAAAATGCGGCGAAAAATTGTATTGTTGCAACTGTATTGCAACAAACGTTAAAAACGAGAAAGCGTGTCCTTTGTGTAGTGATGTTATGGTTCCGTTCACCATGGAGGATTATCTCGACACTATCGTTGACGTGATGTACTATGTCAGCCGCAACAAGGAATACCGCGGTTGCCGCATTACAGTATCATTTGGTGGGCCTACCGTCTACGTTGACACAGTAGACGAAACCGTCACACTCTGCTGGTCTACACGTGTAATGCTGCCGCTTTCCTGCGAGGCTTGCAGGCTGATTGACGCGTATGTTGAGGGCTTATACTGCTGTTAATGTCGCTGGGGGGTATTATGTTAGTTAATATGGGTTTTGACAGCTTTTTGTTACAGGGTGGTATTACCCACCCTGTAACTTGGAATACAGAGTTACACCCGCACCTGCTGGTGTTGGGCAACACAGGCGCAGGTAAAACATATTTTCTCCGTAGTTTGCTTGGACGTATCGCACTATACGACCGCACGGCACAAGTGTACCTAAACGACTTTAAGGGCGTTGACTTTTCATTTATTAGGGGAATTGATAACGCGCGTTATTGGGGTTACACAGACGTTGCAGAAGGCTTTACCGCGTTCTACACCCTATTTGAGAAGCGGTTACAAGGGAACGATGACCGCTCCTTTTGCCTGTTACTCATAGATGAATACATCGGCTGGCTCAATTCAATGGAAAAGAAAACGTCGGAAGAAACTCGAAAGCGTATGTCCGTATTGCTTTTTATGGGACGAGCCCTAAACATTCACGTTGTCATAGGCTGTCAACGCGCGATGGCGCAATCTTTCGATTTTGGCAGCAGAGATATGTTAAATCCTGTTTTTCTCGGCGCACCATCGCGTGAGAGTGTTCATAGCTTTTGTGATTCCGAAGAAGCGGCTTCTATGGTGCCGCAAGGCCGCGGTAAAGGCTACGTATTGTTTGACGGCAGTCAACCGCGTGGTATAACCGTTCCTGCCGTACGCGATGAGGCTAAGCTGCAGAGAGCCATTGTGGCCACCGTAACGCGCTGCTGACGACGTAGGCGGCTTAGGGTGTATGTGGTTGCGGGGTTATGCGGGACAGGCTGTGTGTGGCTTACACGGCGGCTTACACAGGGCGAGCGGAGCGGCGCAGCCGTAGGCGAGAGCCGCGTTCGCGTAGCCCCCGCGCTTGCGCGGGGCGGGGGCAATATTATTACCCCCCGTTGTGTGACAACCACCACCAAACCCAGAACCATACACATAAAACAACGTGTCACACAAGCGCGTGCCAGCCGTGCCAACCGCAACTATCCGCACTACAAGCGGAATCTTTAACTTAACATACAGGGGGTTATTATGCCAAACGATAACATACAATGTGTCAACACCAAAGCAGAGGAAACAGTAAACACTGTTACTGATACTGATACGACAACGACCAATATGCCAAATACGCGCGAGATACGCGCTCACGTCGCTATTTGCTTGTTATCAACAACCCCGCCGAAAAGGGGTTAACCCATGACGCGATTAAAAATATTTTGCACCAGCGTGAAGGTCTAATCTACTACATCATATCCGACGAAATCGGCGAAAAAGGCACATACCACACGCACCTTTACGTAGTTTTCAAAAATCCCGTACGTTTTAGTACCCTCTCAAATTCCTTCGGCAACGCAGCTCACTTTGAAATCCCGCGCGGTAATTCGCAACAAAACAAGGAATATGTCGAGAAATCAGGCAAATGGGAGAACACCGACAAAGCCCAAACCAAGGTCGAGGGAACCATCGAGGAATGGGGCGAACTACCCAACGACAACGTAAGCAAAGGCGGGGAATGGGGGTATTATCCTCGAGCTAATCAAGGACGGTATGTCAAATGCCGACATCATCAACGCACACCCCCAGTACATTTGTCATCTTTCAGACATCGAGAGAGCAAGACAAACACTGTTGCAAAGCGAACACAAGGAACAATGGCGTAATCTTGAAGTCACATATATATGGGGGCCAACTGCTGTGGGTAAAACAAGGTATGTCATGGACAAATACGGTTATCAAAACGTTTACAGAATCACGAATTACAAGCACCCATTTGATAGTTACAACGGCGAAGATGTCATTGTTTTCGACGAATTTACAGGTGCATATTGTGTTTCTGCGCAAAGCATGAACAATTATTGTGATGGTTATCCGCTTTCGCTCCCCGCGCGTTATGCAGATAAAACCGCCTGTTATACCAAGGTTTACATCATTTCCAATCTTGATTTACGTAATCTATACCGTGATGAACAAACAACATATCCTGCTGTTTGGGGCGCATTTGTTAGGCGTATTAATCGGGTTATACACTACAAAAAGCCGGGTGTTTATGTGGAATATAGCACGAAAGAGTATTTATCCCTTAAAGATAAAGCAGTACCTAAAAAGCAAGAAACCGCTAAAACTTACCCATCAGCAATATCTAACGCACCGCCCATCATGCCGCACATCACGCCCACGCTAAAAGCTATCGATATGACTAACCCAAACTGGGCCGGCGGTATTGAGTTATAGACAAAGGACGCAATCGCGTCCTTTTTAATTGTATTTAACTGGTTGTGTATCAGACTTAACAACACGCTTACATTCTATCGCGCACAAAGGTTTTATACTAAAAACTATTTGCACTTATTCGTCCCATGTGTTATAATATAGGCAACTATAGAATATATACATGAGCGCAAGTGAACTACTCTTACTATGGAGAAGCGAGGTTGGGGCAAAATGAGAACCACGTTGATTAAACGTATAAATAAAATATTAAAGAGTGGCAACTTTATATACATAGTTGTGAGCTTTATTGTTCTGTTTTTAAGTTTTTTTGCTTTCGGCGGATTAAACTTATATACGTTGATATTCTCTTTGACATCTTTCCTGCCATTGTTATTGGCAGTTTGGGATAAAGATTTCTCTTTTATCTTGGATAAAATATCGAAGTTAAATACTAACAAACGTGTTTTGCTGATAATTTTCTTTTTATATGCTGCGTATGGATTGGTATCGCCTATATTAAATTTATATGAGGGAAAATACAATGTTAGCAATATTGTTTGTAATGTGTTGCTTGTTCCGCTTCTGGTGGTTATAAGTCTGCGCTTTTGCAGCACATGTAACAAACAGTTCGACACAATGTCGAATACCCCTAAGTGTGTGATTTTGTTTTTTGATAAAATTGTTATTCTGCTGTTACAATTTATTTTTTTATTGGCGTACTTCTTTCAGAATGCGAGAAACAATCCATATTTATCAACTTTTTCCGCCATAAATACTTTGTATATATTTATATCAAGTACTATATTTTTGATTGGTGTGTATTATTACACAATACACGTTGTATTGATGGCCAAAAACCCTCGTCTTAGTGCTGCATTTCCAACTCCATTATTTTTGGCATACTTCGCATTTATCATTGGTGCGGGTTTGAATAGCTTTTTTGTCATATCACCAAAATCATCACCTATTATTTTCACTATGTTGATTTTATACGCTATATTTATGATATTCTCATATAATCTTTATAAAAGAAACTTAAGAAATCGAAAAGTCATACGCTTTGCAATAATAATGGTTACATTTTTAGACATTGTCTATTTATTCACAATCGCTTGTATAGAGTTTAACGATAATAGATTAGTTTTTTTGGCGAACAACTTCGATATGAGAAACTACATGTCGTCGTTAATGTTATTGATTATATTTTTTACATATTATTTTTTACTGTGGCGTAACGTTAATTTACATCGGCCCCAACCAACCTCTGTAGCGCCCCCACCCCCTCGCCCCAAACATAACAATACTTAATTCCTGCACAAAATCCCATCACTTCTGACTTCCGTAGCACCTGCAGCGCAAAATCATGCAGCATTATCAGCATCACACTATATATAACTTTACTTCAACATCATTAACTTCTGCATAATATTCCACTTCTGTAGCAGCCAACCTTATATTTAATATTAGTACATTCAACTAACTATCCTTGACAACACTCGATTGATATAATACCGTATGGGCGATAGCGGTTTTCAGCTATTGCCCATGACCACCCCCATCAATCCCTACCCATGCAGCTAAAACCGAATATAACGCAAAGAAGAACGGCTAATAAATAACCGTTCTTTCTGTTTGGTATCATAAGAACACCGTTACGGCAAACCCACCGTAGAAATAAAAGGTGTTCGTGTTATACCTCAATGGTGCAGAAAGCGGGACTCGAACCCGCACGGCAAAACCGCTGCCCCCTCAAGACAGTGTGTCTACCAATTCCACCACTTCTGCGTCTTGTTTATTATACATGATTGAGAGGGGTTTGTCAATAGTTTTGTTGCGGCTTGCAAAAAATTTCTCGGCTGCCGTAATAAAGGTCTATTGTATGAGTGCTTGACATAAAATAGTACGAATAAACTTCTGTGGAATCTACAGTCGGCACTATTCAGAACCATGAGTAAGTCAATCGCGTTTCTTTGATTCCATCTGCATTAGTCGTACTTTTGCAGTCGCGGAATGAAACGCGATTGACTATATGCGCTGCACTTGGTTTTCGCGCGAAAGAAGTTAGATTGAGGATATTATTTAGGAGGAGTAAAATGGCACAAAACAACAATCCTTTCCCTTCATTATACGAGCCTGCAAAAAAGTCTAAAAATGCTTCGGCGCAGAATAATGTGCAAAAGCCTGCGCAGCAGATGAATCCGCTGCAGCCTGCACCGCGCAATAATGCCGCGCCGCCGCCTATGCAACAGCCTATGCAGCAGCCTGTGCAACAGCCTGTGCAGCAGCTGCCTATGCAACAGCAGCCTATGCAGCAGCCGCTGCCGAATATGAACGCGCAGCCGATCGTCAATCAACAGCCTACAGTAAATCAGCAGCGCATGATGGAGCAGCAGCCTGTTGCCGCGCCGCTGCAAATGCCGCAGGAGCAGCCCATTATGCAGCCTGCACCCGAGCAGCCTGCACCAATGCAGCAGCCTGCACCAATGCAACAGCCGCAATCCAACGCGCAGCCCGAAGCCGTAGCTCCGCCAAAACGCCCGGAATTCATCGTGCAGAATCCGCCCACTGGCGAGGCTGCCCCCGGCCAAGAGATGGAAAACGAAATGCCCATGCCTTCGCCTACAGAAACGCTGTACAACGACGAATACGAGAGAAGGCTGCGGTCGCAGGGGATTACGATTAAGCCTGTGCCTATACCCGAAAGTCCCGGCGGCATGATTCCGCTGACCCAGGCTATGAGCGCAGAGAATCCCAACATTGCTGCAAGCGCCCAAGAAGAAACCGTGCCTAACACCACTAAAAACTTTATAGTAGTAGCTATGAGCGAGGTTACGTCCGACGTCGATACGCCAAATACCGCGCCCGGCGTTGTTTTGCCCGATGTGCTCCAGCAGGAGGAAAATGAGATAGCGGCGGCGCAGCAAATGTCGCAAGATCCGCCGATGGCCGACAATCTGCAAATGCCGCAGGAGATGTCGCTTAATCAGACGGATAACTTCGTCAATGTGCCGAACATTACGCCGGAGCAGCTTGCTCAAACCCTGATGCAGCCTGATAATGTTGCAACTGTTACGTCGCCGCAAAACGGCGCGTACCGCCCTGTGCTTAACCGCAACACCGGCGAGCCTGTCTACAACGACCAATCCTCAATCACCACCGAGAATCCCACCTTCACTGTGCTGAACGACATGCACCTTCTCGAAAAGCTGACGCACTTCAACCGTGAGCGCATTCCCGAGCGCGTTGTTCACGCCAAAGGCGCAGGCGCGTTCGGCAAATTCCGCGCTACGGCGGATATGTCGCGGTACACAAGAGCCTCATTCCTTTCGCGTGCAGGCAAGGAATCCGACGTGCTAATCCGCTTCTCCACCGTGGGCGGCGAAAAAGGCTCTGCCGATTCGGCGCGCGACCCTCGAGGCTTTGCTGTGAAGTTTTACACGGACGAGGGCAACTACGACTTAGTAGGCAACAACACGCCTGTGTTCTTTATCCGCGACGCTATGAAGTTCCCGGACTTCATTCACACGCAAAAGCGCAACCCAATAACAAACCTGCGCGACCCCGACGCCGTTTGGGACTTCTTCTCGCTCACGCCCGAATCCATGCACCAGGTGTTGATTCTCTACTCCGACTACGGCACGCCTGTAAGCTTCCGGCACATGAATGGCTTCGGCACACACACATTCATGTGGTACAACGCGAACAACGACTACCATTGGATAAAGTATCACTTCCTAACCAAGCAAGGTTTGTTAAACTTCACCAACGCCGAAGCAATCGAAGTGGCCGGAATCGACCCTGATTATGCCGTACGCGACTTATACGAAAACATCGACAAAGGCAACTATCCGTCGTGGGACGTATACATACAAATGATGACGCCGCAGCAGGCACAAAATTTCCGCTACAGCGTATTCGACGTAACCAAGATTTGGCCTGACGACGAATTCCCATTGATGAAAATCGGTGAGGTGACGCTCAATCGCATTCCGGCGAATTTCTTTGAAGAGGTTGAGCAAGCCGCATTTTCTCCGGGCAATTTCGTGCCGGGCGTAGGTCCGTCGCCGGATAAAATGCTAAACGCGCGTATGTTCAGCTACCCCGACGCGCAACGCTATCGCATAGGCCCCAACTTTATGCAGCTGCCTGTAAACGCACCCACCAAAGTCGCAGTCGAAAACTATCAGCGCGACGGCGCAATGGCATACCGCAGCGGCGGCGAACCGAACTATTACCCCAACACATTCAACGGCGTAACGCCGAATCCCAAATATGTACCCCCTGTCCTAGACGTAAGCGGCGGCGTAGCGCGCTATGACGAGCCGTTCACCATGCTGGACCTAGAGCAGCCGCGCCGCCGCTACAACGAGATGAACCCAACCGAGCGCGAACACCTAATCACAAACATCGCCGGCGACCTAGGCAAAGCCGAAAAACGCCTGCAATACAGACAAACCGCGCTGTTCTACCTAACCGACCAAGACCTAGGCACACGCGTCGCAAACGCGTTAAACCTAGACATGGCGGAGGTAATGCGCCTTGCGAACATGCCGCAGCAGCAAAGGGTGGAAGCAACGCTGTAACACAAAATCACGGGACGGGATTCCCGTCCCCTACATATTCCGCTACATCGGACAATTTGCAATTTAATAATTTACACAAATCATTCAGGGTTACAGTAGACAGCGGTTGATTCTGCTTCAACCGCTGAACTGTGCTGCCACTTATCCCATGCTTTACGCGCAGCGTGTATGTTGTAAACCCTTTTTTCCTCATCGTTTCCCACAATGGAGTGTATACAATCATTTTTTATCCCCTCGAAACAACTATCTTGACAACGTTTATTATGCACTATATAATGAACATATACTATGCTCTATAAATCGGCATATAAAACGAGAGGACACACATGCCAAACTACGAAAAGATGTACAAGGAGCTATTCAACGCACTAACAGAAGCGATAGAAATCCTACAAAAAGCGCAGCAAGCAGCGGAGGAGTTATACATATCCTCCGCCGAAACCGACGACGGCGATTCTGATTAGCAATTGCACAAAATCACGGGACGGGATTCCCGTCCCCTACATACTCCGCCACATCGGACAATTTGCAATTTAATATGCGGCACAACGCGTCAAGCGTATTCGTGGACACGGATTCACCCTTGCGCAGCCGCTGCACATTTCCGCTGCCAAGCCCATGTTTGACACGCAGCGTGTATGTTGTAAACCCTTTTTTCTTCATAGTTTCCCATAAAGGTGCATATGAAATCATTCGCTATCCTTCTTTCGTAAAATAATTGTTGCATAATTATATTGTATGTCTTATAATAGACATATTATAGGTCTGATATTGAACATGCGAAAGAGGGACACACATGCCAAACTACGAACAAATGTACAAGGAGCTATTCAACGCACTAACAGAAGCAATAGAAATCCTACAAAAAGCGCAGCAAGCAGCGGAGGAGTTATACATATCCTCCCCCGAAAACGACGACGGCGATTGCAACTAGCAATCGCCGCCTTTATTTTTGCGCATCACACCCCCGTATAGAGTTGTGCAGTAACTCCATAGAAAATAATAGTTGAAATTTTTCTCTCTATTGTGTAAAATATATTTAATATGTAACCATTGCATTCGCACACGGATTGCAAACACAGCAACACAGGAGGATTATGGAACAGCTATCTACTTTAAGGCACAGCGCGGCGCATGTACTCGCGGCCGCAGTGAAACGGCTTTACCCCGATTGCAAGCTTGCCATCGGGCCTGCTATAGACAACGGCTTTTACTATGACTTTGACAGCGACGTAAAATTCACCCCCGAGATTTTAGAAAAAATCGAAGCGGAGATGAAGAAAGTTATAAAAGAAGGCAAACGCTTTGACACCTACACCTTGCCGCGCGACGAAGCAATCGACTACTTCACAAAGCTAGGCGAAATCTACAAGGTCGAGCTAATCAACGACATCCCCAAAGGCGATGACATCTCCTTCTACAAGCTAGGCGACTTCGTCGACCTATGCAAAGGCCCGCATATCGAAACGGCGAAGGGCATAAAATGCTACAAGCTGACAACCTGCAACAGTGCATATTGGCGCGGCAACGAGAAAAACAAAATGCTGCAACGTATATACGGCACAGCCTTCTACACGCAAGAAGAGCTTGATGCATACGTGCTCGCCCTAGAGGAAGCAAAAAGCCGCGACCATCGCAAGCTTGGCAACGAGTTAAGCCTATTCTCCATAGATGATTATGTAGGCAGCGGACTTGTGCTGTGGCATCCGAAGCTTGCTGTTGTGCGCGAAGAAATCGAGATATACTGGCGCAAGGAGCATCGCCGCCGCGGCTATCAATATATCTACACGCCCAACCTAGGCAAATCCAATTTATGGGAAACAAGCGGACACTTGTCGCACTTTGCCGACACAATGTACCCACCAATGCAGCTTGCGCTAAAGGACAAAGATGAGGACGTTTCCTACTACGCAAAGCCCATGTCCTGCCCATTCCACATTCGCATATACAACTCAAAGCCGCACAGCTACAGGGAATTGCCAATCCGCTACTGCGAATTAGGCACATGCTATCGCTTTGAGCCGCAAGGTGCGCTGCACGGAATGCTGCGCGTACGCGGCTTTACGCAAGACGACTCCCACATCATATGCACACCCGAACAATTCGTGGACGAGGTAAACGGCGTACTCGACTTTGCGCTGGAGATGAACAAGACCTTCGGCTACGACAAGCTGAATGTGTATTTGTCTGTGCGCGACCCTGAAAACAAAGACAAGTATATCGACAACGAGCCAATGTGGCAGCTTGCCGAATCCACGCTAAAGGACATACTGACAAACCGCGGCGTATCCTACGAAACAGACGTAGGCGGCGCGAAATTCTATGGTCCCGCAGTCGACCTAAAAGCCGTAGACGCAATGGGCAGAGAGTGGCAAGGCACAACAATTCAGCTCGACATGAACCTCCCAACACGCCTAGGCATGAAATATATAGGAAGCGACGGACAAGAACACACCCCAATAATGCTGCACCGCACGCTGCTAGGCTCGATGGAACGCTTCGTAGGCACACTAATCGAACACTACAAAGGCTTATTCCCCCTATGGCTTGCACCCACCCAAGCAATCGTTGCGCCAATTTCCGACAAGCAGCTCGACTACGCTAAGCAGGTACGCGACCGCCTATTCGCAGAAGACATTCGCGTAACCCTAGACGACCGCAGCGAAAAAATCGGCAAGAAAATCCGCGACGCAATCAAGGACAAAATCCCCTATATCATCATCACAGGCGACAAAGAAGTCGAAACCAAAACAGTTTCCGTCCGCTCCTTCAAGCAGGAGGACTTAGGCTCAATGGACATCGACGCCCTGACCGACAAGCTCTTAACCGAAATCAAAAATAAAACTATATAATAAAACTATTTAGGAGGAAGGTATGACAAAAGTTCCAGCTTCTCCTTACAGAAACGGCTACAACTCCATCATTCCGAGCAGCGACCCGGACAACATGCTGATGGAGTTCGGCGTAATAATGCAGGAGAAAAGCCAAGTTGACATTTGCTATTCGCCGACAAAGGAGATTGCCGTAGTCCTGCTCACAGGCGAGGTTGAGTTTTTCTACGACGGCAATAGGCTTGTAGCAAGCCGCAACGACATCTTCACGCAGAACCCCCCTGTAATGCACATTCCTTACGACGTTAAGGTTAAAATAACCTGCCGCTCCGAGAAATCGGAGCTGGCAGTTATCAAGACAGACAACGTGTTCAAGTTCGAGCCAAAGCTGTACACTCCCGAAATGACAGTAGTAGACCACCGCGGCGCAGGCATACTTGACGACACTGCCGCGCGATACGTACGCACAACCATCACCGACGAAATCTCCCCCGACAGCAACCTAGTCCTAGGCGAGGTTATCACCCCCGGCGGCAAATGGTCAAGCTACCCACCGCACTTTCACCCGCAGCCTGAAATATACTACTATCGTTTCAATCAGCCAAACGGCTACGGCATATGCCAATTAGGCGACAAAGCGGAGCTTGTCTACGACAGCGACACAATTAAAATCATCAACAACGACACTCACCCACAAACTGCCGCTCCGGGCTACAGCATGTACTACCTATGGGTAATACGCCACCTAGGCGACGACCGCTACATCACCCCCACCAACGACCCGCGCCACGAACACTTGCTTACACCTCCGGTAAAGCCTGCCGCCCCCACCCCTCCCCCAACGCGAGCAGCAAAGCCTAAAACAACAGGCTCAAGCATACCCACAACAGCACCGCGCCGCTAATCACACTAAACCGAAAGGACAACCATGACATACATCGGCCCATTGCACCAAAGCGTTGCAACAACCAAAACAGACTTGTGGAACGACAGCTGCTCCCTTAACGAGATTCGCGAATCAATCAAAGGCGGCGCAGTCGGCGCAACAACAAATCCTGTTATTGTTACCGAGGTCTTAAAAAAAGAGCTTCCATATTATAAGGAAACAATACTTAAGCTAATTGCAGACAACCCCTATGCGTCCGAGGATGAAATAGCGTGGCTGCTGATTCAGCACATGGCAATCGAAGGCGCGGCGGAGTTCATGCCGATATTCGAGCAAAGCAAAGGCGACTGCGGACGTCTGTCTATTCAAACAGACGCACGCCTGTATAACAACGCCAAAGCCATGGCAGCACAAGCTGTAAGCTTTAGCAAGCTTGCGCCTAATATGATGGTGAAAATGCCCGTAACCGAAGCAGGCGTTGCCGCAATCGAGGAATCCACCTACCAAGGCGTAAACGTAAACGCGACCGTATGCTTCACCGTACCCCAAGCCGTAGCCGTTGCCGAAGCCGTAGAAGCAGGCATAAACCGCCGCAAAGCCGAAGGCTTACCCACGGCAGACATGCGTCCCGTATGCACAATAATGGTTGGGCGACTGGACGACTGGTTAAAGGTAGTGGCAGACAAAGAAAAAATTGTAGTAGACCCGGGCCTATTAGATTGGGCAGGCGTTGCCGCATTCAAAAACGCCTACAAAATCTTCAACGAGCGAGGCTACACCACGCGCCTATTAGCCGCAGCATATCGCAATCACCTGCACTGGAGCGAGCTTATCGGCGGCGACGTCGTACTGACAATCCCCTACTCATGGCAAGTTAAGTTCAACAACTCCACCATCGAGCCAATCGAGCGCATGAACAACGCAGTCGACGACAAAATCCTGCACACCCTTCACGCCAAATTCCCGGACTTCACCCGTGCATACACCGCCGACGGAATCGCACACAAAGACTTCCTGCAATTCGGCGCAACCGCACGCACCCTCCGCTCCTTCATTCAAGGCTACACCTCGCTGCTAAACATCTTGCGCGACATCTTCATACAAAACCCGGACATCTAACAAAAGCAGGGGCGAACGCCGTTCGCCCCTGCTTTTTTATATCTGGCACCGACACAAAACAGAAACTGTAATGTGAGGAATTAATAATGAATATACTCGATATAGCAATAACCATCTTTGTAATTATGGAAACAGCCAACGTCTGCATTTTATACTTCGCCCCCGATTCACGCCTAGGCAACGGCGTTGCAGTTTTCAACGAGTGGGAAAGCTCGAAGAAAGACGAAAACGCTCACATGTTTGCAAGCTATATGACAAATTGGGTAGCAGGCACAAAGCTAATCTTCATCGTCCTGCTGCTGGTCGTACTATTCACAGGAAACGAAACCACAAAAGCATTCGCGGTCGGAGCGATGATACTATCAATCGCCACCTACTTTTGGCGGTTGCACCCAATCGTCAAACAGCTTGACGCAAACGGTCAAATAACGCCAAAGGGCTATTCAAAAGCACTCGGGCTCATGATTGCAGGATTCCTGGCGATGTTCTCTTGCGCACTTATTGCGTATTTTATAATCGGATAGCGGAGGACTTATGAGTAAATCAAAAAGCAAAAAGTGGCTTAAAACAACACTAATATCTTTATGCGCATTGGTAGCCCTGCTGGCCGCCGGATTTTTCGTCTATGTATCGGATTACTACCGCGCCGATGATATAGCCGTGGCGGTTATGACCCACGACAGCGGCATACGCACAGAGGGCAACTTAACCATTCTAACACCATCCACCCCAAGCGACACCGCCTTGATTTTCTACCCCGGCGCAAAAGTGGAAGCCACCGCCTACCTGCCTATACTTGAAAAGCTAAAGCAAAACGGCATTACCGCAGTGCTTGTAAAAATGCCTTTCAACATGGCTATATTAGATGCAAACGCAGCGGATAAAGTTTTCGACAAGCTGCCTGGCATCAAAAATTGGTACATTGGCGGCCACTCATTGGGCGGCGCAATGGCAAGCAGCTATGCTTCCAAGAACAAGGACAAGGTGAGCGGACTCATTTTGCTAGGCGCTTACATTTACGGCGATTATCCTGCCGAGGACGCACTAACCGTCTACGGAACATTTAACTCCAATCTCGAAAAGGATATAAATTACACCGAAAACATAGTAATTATAGAAGGCGGCAACCACGCCCAGTTCGGCAATTACGGCAAGCAAAAGGGCGACCCTGACGCCACCATAAGCAGCGAGGAGCAGCAAAATATCGCAGTGGAAGCGATTTTACAATTCATAAATGGCAAATAATCCGAAAACAATCTTAATCGTATAATCAATCGCGTTTCTTTGACTATAACTGCATTCGTCGTACTTCTGATTTAACGGAATGAAACGCGATTGACTATATAAGTAAAAGCGGCTGTTGCAAAATGATTTTTTCGGAACGGATAAATCCGTTCCCTACAATATGTTGTGCAAAAATTAATTTGCCAACACAATATGTAGGGTTCGCATTTATGCGAACCGCTTTTTGCAACAGCCGCTTTTTGCTTTGTGTGTTGTTTGCCGCGTTAAATTCTTATTTTCCAAGCAGCGACGCGCCGATGATTCCGGCGTTGTTGCCTAGTGCTGCTGCTAGGATTTGCGTCTTTTTGTCGCAGCGGTTGTAGCTTACGGATTGTACGTATTCGCGGATTGGTTGCAGCAAGGTTTCGCCTTCTTTGGATACGCCGCCGCCGATTAGGATTGCTTCGGGGGCGAAGATGTTGATTAGGTCGGCTACGCCTGCGG
Organism: uncultured Eubacteriales bacterium; assembly: GCA_964479875.1. GTDB lineage: Bacteria > Bacillota > Clostridia > Monoglobales > CAYZNM01 > CAYZNM01. The sequence goes on along the minus strand of CAYZNM010000004.1, from coordinate 27,121 downwards.
CTAGGTATTTTACGAATGTGTCTACAACGTGCTTGCCTGTTTTGTCGCCTTGGCGCATTGCGTCGAAGGCTGTTTTGCCGTCGACTTTGTTTACGTCGCCGCCTGTCAGTGTGTACATGTAGCTGTCAGGGTTGTCAATCATGGCGTGCTTTGTTTGGCGAATTAACGCGGAGGCGGAGGCGTATGCCTCTATGCAGCCTTTGCGTCCGCAGGTGCATTGCTCGCCGTCTAGTTCGAGCAGCATGTGTCCAAGCTCGCCGCCTGAGAAATTGAAGCCGCTCCATATCTTTTTGTTGATGATTATGCCACCGCCTAGGCCTGTGCCTATGGTGAGGATTACCGCGCTGTCTAAGCCTTGTGCTGCTCCGGCGTAGATTTCGCCTAAAGCTGCGCAGTTTGCGTCGTTTTCAATATAAACAGGCTTGTCGATGTACTCGTTGATGATTTTGCGAACGGGTGTGTTTAGGAATGGCAGATTGTTCGCGTACACCAGTAGTCCTCTGTCGTTGTCAGGCGTTCCAGGAATGCCTAAGCCTATCCACGGAATGTCGTCCACCGTTAAGTCGTTTTCTGCCAGTATCTTCTTGCACAGGAAAGCTATATCCTTTACTACCTCATAGTCGGTTGCGCCTGCGTTTGTGGTGATTGTGTCGGTTTTAACAAGCTTGTAGTTTTCGTCAACCAAACCTGCCTTGATGCTCATGCCGCCTATGTCTACGCCTAAATACATATGTTTGCCCCCTCTTATTATAATAATGGAAGGAATGCGTAAGCATTCCATCACACCATTTCAAGCCGCATAGCGGCTTATATGTTCAATGATAAATGCCGCTTCAAGGTTTCCTTGTCGCGGTTCACGATTAATTCGTACGGGAAATCGACAGATTTAAGCAGAGCTTCTGCTTTGTCGAATACGCCCATTTCAAAGCAAATGTGTGCGTCGGAGTTTACGACGATGGGTACTTCGTGGATTTTGCATTGGCGAAGCAGCTCTTTGCAATTGTCTTTGTTTGTGACTTCGCCTTTTAGTGTGTGGTTGTTTACTTCGATTAGCTTGTTGTACTTTTTCGCGGCGCGTGCTATGTTTTCGGCGTTAATCGTGAAGCCGCAGCGGCCTACGTGACCGAGTATGTGTACGTTTGGGTTTTGCATTGTGCCTACAAGCATTTGCTCATGCTCGTCCGCGGATTTGGGCGAGAATATCTCGAGGTGCAGCGACGCGATGATTATATCAAGGTTTATGCGTTCGTCGTCGGCTATGTCTATGTCGCCGTTGGCGTTGCATATGTTTGTTTCCGCGCCGCGCAGGATTTCCACGCTGCCCACCTTGCGCGGAATCACGCCTATGTTAGTGAAGTGCCATACGTGCGGCGAATCCTCCGACAACATTGTGTGGTCGGTTATGGCGATAAGCTCAAGCCCGTTTTGCTGCGCCATGGTTATGTATTCCAGCACGGTGCTGTAGGCGTGAGTGCTTGCAATTGTGTGTACGTGTAGGTCTGTTTTTATCTGCATTTTTTACCTCTGCTGCTTAAATATTTCATGAATGTTTCTTTGTCCTTGTTTGCGATAAGCTCATAGGGGAAGTTGATGCTTGCCAGCATTGCAACTGCCGCGTCGAATTGCCCTAGTGTGTAGCATATGTGCGAGTCGGAGTTTACAACCACTTGCGCACCTAGCTTTTTGCACGCAGTCGCAAGGGCAAGGCAGTTGTCTTTAGCCTGCTGCCGCATGTCGAAGGTGTGGTTGTTTATCTCGATTAGCTTGTTGTGTTGAATTGCCGCTTTTACAATAGACTCGGCGTCTATTGCGAAGTCGAAGCGGTCAGCGTGCCCCAGTATGTCTACGTCGTTATTGGCAAGCGTGTTAATACAGCACTCTGCATGCTCCTCTGCGTCACGCGGCGAATAATGCCAATGCGCGGACGCTATCACTATATCCATGATGTGAATTTCCTTTGGATACAAGTCGATAGAACCATGCACATTTATTATATTCGCCTCTGCTCCGTATAATATCGACACGTTGTCCACTTGCTTTGGCACGGTCGGCAGATTCTGGAACGTCCACTCGTTTTCAAGCCCAAGCATATGCGAATGGTCGGTGAAGGCAATCAACTCAATGCCGCGCCTGTTTGCAAGCTCGATATACTCGAAATAAGTAGAATACGCATGATTGCAAGCAGTGGTGTGCAGGTGCAGGTCTGTCTTAATCTCCATCATAGCTCCAGGTGATTTTGCAGCTGCTGCGTCAATTCCTCGACTGCGTTGTAGCCCATGCGCTTCTGTCGATTGTTCATCGCGGCAACTTCAACGATAACGGCGAGGTTGCGCCCTTGCTTTACAGGGATTACCAGTAGCGGCACTTTTATGCCGAGTATGTCCGTTTCGCTGTCGGACAAGCCTAGTCTGTCGTAATGCTTCGCGTCCTGCCATGCCTCCATTTTCAGCACGAGGTTTATTTTTTCGGTATCCTTTACGCTGCCCATGCCGAAGATTCGCTTTACGTTGATGATGCCGATTCCGCGTATCTCGATGAAGTGGCGAATGTTGGCAGGGGAGCTGCCTACTAGTGAAATGGACGACACGCGCTTTATTTCAACTGCGTCATCTGCCACAAGGCGATGTCCGCGCTTTAGCAGCTCCACCGCAGTTTCACTTTTACCCACGCCGCTTTCGCCTAGGATAAGCACGCCCTCGCCGTATACTTCCACAAGCACGCCGTGCATTGTGATACGCGCGCCGAGTACAGTGTTGAGGTAGGCGATAAGTCCGCTCATAAATGCGGAGGTGGAATCGGCAGTGCGAAGCAGCGGCACATGACATTCCGCAGCAAGCACAATCATCTCAGGGAATGTTTCAAGCCCGCGCGTTAATACGATGCAGGGCGGCTTTTTTGAAAAAAGCTCCGCAAGGCGTGCCGCGCGTATGTCGTCGGCGAGCCGCTGCAAGTAGGTATGCTCCACGCGTCCGATTACTTCAACGCGGTTGCTGTCGAAGTGGTCGAAAAAGCCTGCAAGCTGCAAGCCGGGGCGGTTAACCTCCGCGGTGCTGACGTAATGCTCCTGGTCGGTCGGCATGTACACCACTTCGAGGTTGAACCTGTTTATAATTTCGCTTAGGTCAACGCTGTATTTTTCCATATAAACTCCTTGCTGAAACAGAATCGGTTAACGGACGCGCTAATAGCGTGCCCCTACATTGGGGATAACGGGCGCACATATAGGTGCGCCCCTACATCATATTACATCACGTTGTTTAAATAATTGTAGCTGGATTTCAGGCAGTCGAATGGGTCGCGGTCGCTTCTGTCTTGCTCTACGACGTACCATTTTACCCCGATGTTTTTGCATAGGTCGAGGATTGGCTTAAACTCGATGTTGCCTTCGCCTACTGCCGCGAACTCTTGCTTGTGGTCGACAATCTTCATGTCCTTGAGGTGTACAATCGGAATGCGGCTGCTGTAGCGATTGATTACGTCTATGTTATTCTTTCCCGCGAATTGAACCCAATATGTGTCGAGGATAAATTGCAGCTGCGATTCGGGGAAGGCTTCGCACAGCATATCCATGATGAATGTGCCGTTTAGGTTTGTGAACTCAAAGCCGTGGTTGTGATAGCATAGGGTCAGTCCGCTTGCTTCTACTTTTTCCGCGATAGGCTTTAGCTGCTTGATGAATTCCTTTACGCTGTTGTAGGTGTCCCAGTATTGGCGAGGCATTTCTGGAATGCCCATGTACTCCACGTTCCACAGCTTGTGCTTTGCAATTTCTGCGTCAAGGTTAGCTTTTATTTGGTCAAAGCCTACATGGGTGCAGCATATTTCAATGCCGTGCTTGTTTACTAAATCAAGCGTCACTTGGTCGCCCAGGTTTGGCACGTCTGCGAATTGCACTTCGTCGTAGCCCATAGCTTTCAGCTTGCCTAAGGTTTCATCTAAATCCGCTAGGTTCTGGCAATATTTTTTTACGTTGTATAATTGCGCCGCGATGTTTTTCATAGCTTCTCCTAAAGAGATTATTTTGTAGGGGCGAACTGTGTTCGCCCTATCACATTATTTTATAGTTTTGAGCGTATATTCTTGTGAGCCTAAGCCTTGCTCCTCAAGCTCGGTGAGTTGAATGTATGGGTCTTTGCCGTGCAGACGCTCGAGTAAATGCCCTGTGCCTTCTTCTAGGTTGATGTGCGAAGGTATGCCGTTTTGCAGCACATCCTCATACTTGATTAAGTCGAGGGAAGCGCGCTCGATCGCTACAATGTCAGTGCCTGCAAGCACGCCGATATCAGGAACGATTGACGGCGTGGAGATTCCCCAGCAGTCGCATATCGCGGTGATGTTTGTGAGGAAGTTGATGTAGAATACATGTCCGGGTTGGTAGGTATCAAGCACAGTCTTTGTGCAGATAGCCATGCCGCGTTGGAAGTTTTGGTAGTGGTTGTCCTTGATTTCGATTGCGCCTGTGGGGCAAACCTTTACGCAGTGACCGCAGTTTGTGCAGTGGTGGAAGAATACCTCGTATTCGCCCTTGTCGTTGAATTTGTTTGCATTATGGTTGCAGCTGTCCACGCATTGGTTGCACTTTGTGCATTTGTCAACGTTGTACAGTATTGTGCCTTCTAGGCCGTGGATTTGTCCGCGAGTGCGGTCGGTAACTACGCCCATTGCGATATTCTTGCACGCGCCGCCTAATCCGCACGCGCCGTGTCCTTTTACGTGGGACAGGTCGATTAACACATCGGTGTCGTAGAGGTATCCGCCGATGTCGATATGCTTAAGGCACTTATAGTCAACATCAACAGTGTAGTAATACTTCCCTGTGTTAGCGCATACAGCCACAATAGGGCAACCCAAAAATTCTTCAGTATACCCACGCACGCGGCTATCAGCTATATCTTGGTCGGTGATAAAAGGCTTACCGCCCATCGCCTTAACCTTGTCAACCAATATCTTTACAAACAGCGGGTGAATCGTAGTATAACCCACGCCGCGCCCAAGGTGCATTTTAATTGCAACAGACTTGCCCTTTACCACATCAGCCATGCCCATTTGGTCAATCAGCTTACCAAAACGCACAGGCAGCGTGTCAACTTTGTCGTACCTGTCGTATGTTACCGGTGCGAATAATAATTCCTGCATGTAGCCTCCTTTTAATAAATGCGTGGGCGAACGCAGTTCGCCCCTACATATGGTTTTGTATATATGATTCTATTTGTGAAATCTCAATGCGTTCTTGCTGCATCGAATCGCGGTGACGGATTGTGACTTTTCCGTCGGTTTCGCTGTCGAAGTCATAGGTTACGCAGAAGGGCGTACCCATCTCGTCTTGGCGACGGTAGCGTTTGCCTATGCTGCCTACTTCATCGAATTCGCACATGAAGCTTTTGCTTAGACGCTCGTAGATTTCCTCGGCGGCAGGAGCAAGCTTTTTCGACAGCGGAAGTACGCCGCACTTTATTGGCGCAAGCGTTGGGTGCAGGCGCAGCACTACGCGTGTGTCGCCGCCTTCTAATTCTTCCTCGTCGTACGCGTCGATTAGGAAGGTGATGAACACACGCTCAACGCCTAATGACGGCTCAATAACGTAGGGGATATACTTTTCATTTGTGTATGGGTCGAGGTAGTCTAAGGTTGTGCCGCTTTCGTTTGTGTGCGCTGTTAAGTCGAAGTTGGTGCGGTCGGCAACGCCCCACAGCTCGCCCCAACCGAATGGGAATTTATATTCAAAGTCGCAGGTCGCAGCGGAATAGTGCGACAATTCCTCCGGGTCATGGTCGCGTATGCGCAGGTTATCTTCCTTCAAGCCCATAGACAGCAGCCACTCGTTGCAGAACTTTTTCCAGTAATCGTACCACTGCAAATGCTCACTCGGCGAACAGAAAAACTCAAGCTCCATCTGCTCGAACTCGCGCGTGCGGAAGATATAGTTGCCCGGCGTAATCTCGTTGCGGAAAACCTTACCGATTTGCCCTACGCCGAAGGGAATCTTCTTGCGCGTGGTGCGCTGAATATTCTTAAAGTTGATAAATATACCCTGCGCCGTTTCGGGGCGAAGGTATACTTCTGTTGCGCTGTCCTCGGTAACGCCTTGGTGCGTCTTAAACATCATGTTGAACTTGCGTATAGGCGTAAAATCCATCTTGCCGCAATGCGTGCACGGAATGGAGTTGTCAACCAAAAACTGCGACAGCTGCTCATTGCTCATTCCGTTAGGGAATGCAATCCCCTTCTCGTTGCAGAAATCCTCCGCAAGCTTATCCGCGCGGTGACGCATTTTGCAGCCCTTGCAATCAATCAGTGGGTCGTTAAAGTTAACGACATGCCCTGACGCAACCCAAACTCGCGGATTCAGCAAAATAGAGCTGTCCAGACCGACATTATATTTATTCTCTTGCACAAATCGCTTAAACCAAGCGGCTTTTATATTATTCTTTAGTAGTACGCCTAGTGGACCGTAATCAAACGTATTCGCAAGCCCGCCGTAAATTTCGCTGCCTGCGTAGATAAAACCTCTGCCGTTACACAGTGCTATGATTTTATCCATTGTCTTTTCACTATTCTGTAACATAAACTGCCTCCGTTTAGTAGTATATATATAATATAACTTTATCGGAATATTGTCAAGGCTATTCGCGGAACGCATGAATGCGTTCCCTACGTGAAAATACACCTGTAGGGTTCGCATTCATGCGAACCGCGCACGGCGTACACATTAACATATGCATTTTCAACATAGGTGAATATGAAGCATTCAATAAAAATAGCCTGCGTCTACATTGGGACAATCATCGGCGCAGGATTCGCAAGCGGACAAGAACTCGCGCAATTTTTCGTGCGTTACGAAAGGTTCGGCATATACGGAATCGCGCTTGCTGCTATTGTATTTTTCGCGGTGGGCTACGTCATAATCAGCAAGGTCGAGCGCGGCGCGGATACCACGCAGGGTTTTTTCGGCAGACAGCTAAGCGGCAAAATAATCTTCGGCATGGAGGTGATTATGTCGCTGTTTCTGCTATGCTCCTTTTGCGTGATGTGCGCAGGGGGCGGCGCACTGCTGGAGCAGCAGTTCGGCATAAGCCGATTCGTGGGAGTTATGGCGATGTCCGCCGTGTGCTTTGTGATATTTATGTTCGACGTGCAAGGCGTGGTGCGGTTTAATGCGATTGTTACGCCGCTGCTTATCGTGGGTATGCTTATAGTTGCAATCGGCGCGGCGACTTCGGGCGGCGCAGCTCCTGCGATGGCGGCAAGCGCGAATAGGCTGCTATACAACTGGGGCACATCGGGCATACTTTACGCAAGCTACAACACCATAACTTTAGTGCCTCTGTTTGTTGGACTAGCCCCTGCGCTTCGCGGAAAAAACGCGGCATTTTCCGCGTCACTGATTGCCGCGGCCGTGTTGTTTGTGCTTGCGTCGCTTTTGTATGTACTGCTAGCCATAAAGCCTGCCGCCCTTGATTTTGAGATACCCATGCTGTTTGTCGCAGGCGCAATGCAGCCACTGTACGTCGTGCTGCTATTTTTCGCAATGCTCACGACGGCAGTATCAAGCGGCTTCGGCGTAATCAAATGCGTATGCGCCAACACGAATATGCGCGGGAAATCCGCCGCCGCATTGCTATGCGCCCTAGCAATCCCCGTAGGAGTATTAGGTTTTTCCGACCTTGTAAAAACGCTGTATCCATTTTTTGGTTACATCGGCATATTCATCATGCTGATAACACTTGCGGATATTCGCGCATTTAAGAGTATTTTTAAGAATAACTAACTTATTATGAGTATATATTATATATACAGCTATATATTCACTATTTCGTGTAAATATCAACGTTGAAAAAAGTGTCGGATTAATCTATAATAACATTACTGCGGTGAACGCCACAGGCTAACGAAAAGAAAGTCGGGGTTTGGCGCAATTTGGTAGCGCACTTGGTTTGGGACCAAGGGGCTGAAGGTTCAAATCCTTTAACCCCGACCACTAACGCGTGAAATTGAAGCAGCGGCGAATAAATTGCGAACGCCTTTATCGCAATTTATGAGTGCGGCAGGCAGCACACACTACGCGCGCTCGATCGGAAACTTCCGTTAACGCACCCGATCTTTAATCCTCATCCAAGCATCAAACACCCTAGCACTAACGCACCACCCCAAAAAACAGCACAACAACATCACAGCATCACTCCACACGCTGGTGTAGCTCAATCGGCAGAGCAATTGATTTGTAATCAATAGGTTGCGGGTTCAAGTCCCATCACCAGCTCCATATGTTTTAGAGCGACCGAGTAGGTCGCTTATAAAATGTAAAAAAGTGTAATAAAGGCAGTAATGAGTTATATGCGATAACTCAGCATAGTGCGATGTAACGCGCACGTAGCAAGTGCGATGTGACCGCACTCATAAATTGCGCCAAAAGCCGCGCAATTTAATCGCCGCTGATAAGCGGCACGCGTTTTTGGGCGGGTTCCCGAGTGGCTAAAGGGATCAGACTGTAAATCTGACGTCGTCGACTTCGGTGGTTCGAATCCACCCCCTCCCACCACACAATAACCGTTATCTTTTATAAGATAGCGGTTTTTTGCATACACTAATAAAAAACTCAAAGGAAAACAAATGAATCCCTCACAAATATTTCAATACTGCACAGAAAACCTAGACGGAGTTGTCCTAGGCGAAAATTGGGGCGAAAAAGGCATATTCTACAATCCGAACAACACTCGAAAATGCGGCGTCTACGTCCTAACCATAAAAGAAAAAGACGGCGCAAACGACAAAGCCTCCCGCCTAAACCGACCGAACGTATACAGACTAAACCTAGGTATAAGAAAGCCCACCTTCAATAAACTATTCGGCAGCATACCCGCACGCCCAAGCGCAGGCTGCACGGTCGACATGCCGCACGACTTCACGGCCCTCGACACAATCCTCCCGCACCCCGTATACGCATGGATGTCATGGATATGCGTCCTCAACCCCAGCGAAACCACATTCGAGCAGTTAAAGCCGCTAATTCAAGAATCCTACGACTTCGCCGTAGAAAAATTCAATCGCTCAAAGCGAAAGTGACCACAAAAGGAGGGTCCATGACCATATCAACCGCCGCACCCGCAGACTTACAAGCCCTACTCGAGCTATACACCCACCTCCACAACAACCCCCTCCCCGAAATATCCCCTCAATTACACGACCTATGGCGCAGCATTATGTCTGACGACAACCACTACATAATAATAGGAAAAGAAGACGAGCAAATCATCTCCTCCTGCGTCCTAGTCGTCGTTCCAAACCTAACCCACTCCCAACGCCCCTACGCCCTAATCGAAAACGTAATCACGCACCCAACCCATCGCGGCAACGGTCACGCCTCCGCAATCCTAGCCCACGCAAAAGCGATAGCGCAATCGCACAACTGCTACAAAATAATGCTGCTAACATCTAGCAAGCAAGAAAGCACCCTAAACTTTTACCGCCGAGCAGGCTACAATTCAACCGACAAAACAGGCTTCATATGTTGGCTGTAGCTTTGCGAAAATCCAAAACCACAACAGGCTTGCCTATATCTTTACAGAGGTCTATCACATACTTAGTTCCGCGGCTTTGCCCATTCCAAAAGGCGAGCACTATATCGGCGTTATTAATGATGAGGTCATTACGCCTCAATGGCGCGGCGCGTCCGAATTTGTTGTACTCAGGTAAAATCTCGGTAAGCTTTATTCCATTTGCCAACGCGTAATCTCTTGCGCATGTGTCTATGCCCTGCGCACCCCCTGATATAATCTCAGTTGCCCCATCAGGGAGGTGTTCGCCAATATTGCATACGTTCAAACATCTTGAGCCTATAACTGCTACTTTTATATTAATCACCTCATTAATATAATGCCTTCTATCTTTATTTCTCACACCAATCATCTTGCGCATTATCTTTTGTACCAGATTCTTTTTTATGTTGTTTAATGCGTATTGGCAACATTGCAGAACAAGCAGATTGAAAGAAATGTCATTTTCTACTACAATATCGTTTAGTTGCTCAAAGAGTGATTCTGTGAATCTGATAGTGCGCGAAACGTTGGCATTTTTGTATTTATTTTCTACCTCAAACATATAATCGCTCCTAAAACAATATTGATTATATATTAACATTATGATATAGCAATTAATATAACCAAAAATAGTTATAGTAAAGAAATAGACAAAGAATTACATTTCAAGTTGCACTATATTTCCAAATACGAAGGTCGTTCAGGCAACGGACAAATCCTCTACCTTATTCGTAAATGTATAGCGGAATTTGAAAAGGAAAACGGCAAAATAGAAGTTGAACACGACACTATAACTAGCAAAAAATAATCCCAACGGAATGTTTCGCAAAACAATTGACAAAATAAAACCAAGGTGATACAATAAGTATGTAAGAAGGAGTGCGGCTAACACTCCTCCTAGCAGGCTTTCTGCTTTTGGCAGATTAGGCTAACGGCTTTATTTTTTGTTACTAATTACACAACAACCGCTAGTCCTTGAGATGGGGGCGGTTGTTTTTGTATCTTTTATACATATTCCTTATTACGTTGATAATCATTGGTGCATTATCAACTAAGAAAATTGCTAATACAAGAACTATTTCTCTGCCTGTCATATTTCGACATCCCTCCTTTCTGCAAGATTTTGTCTTACGGAATTACGGAGGTACCCTATGATACATCATGGGCGTCACGTCCTTTTGCAGCCGTTAGCCCAACACGCCTAAGCGTATTCACCTGCATACATATATGCTACCACATTTCGACAAAAATGTAAATTTACAATTGTGTTACAAATATTACAATCGTGTTACAAACGCGCCGAGGTGCGTTGATTGCCGTGCGATTTTCCCTTTACAACCTGCGTCCGCTATGTTACAATATCCCTATACGAAAGGATGGGTTTCAACATGGCGATTATTGGGGTAGACATAGGTACATCAGGCACAAAGACTATTTTGTTCGACAACAACGGCGTAAGCCTTGCCGAGGCTACGCGCGAGTATCCGCTGTACCAAGAGCGTATCGGCTATGCAGAGCAAGAGCCGTCCGACTTTTGGGAAGCTACAAAGGCGACAATTCAAGAGGTAATGGCGAAAAGCGGAGTGAAAAAGTCCGAGGTTGTAGGCATAGGCTTGTCAGGGCAAATGCACGGGCTCGTGCTGCTTGATAAGGACTGCAATCCGCTTCGCCGCGCGATTATTTGGTGCGACCAGCGTACCGCTGCCGAATGCGAAATTATCACGGACAAAATCGGCAAGAACAGGCTTATCGGCATTACGGCGAATCCTGCGCTCACCGGATTCACTGCAAGTAAGATTTTATGGGTAATGCGCCACGAGCCGCAGCTTTACGATAAGACGCAGCATATTCTGCTGCCTAAGGATTATGTGCGATATAAGCTGACAGGCGAGTTTGCGACGGAGGTTTCCGACGCTTCGGGTATGCAGCTTATGAATATTCGCGAGAGATGTTGGTCGCCGGAGGTATTGTCCAAGCTCGGCATTGACATACGACTGCTTGCGAAAATGCACGAGAGCGTGGAAATCACAGGCACACTTTCTGCGAAAGTCGCAGCGGAAATCGGCTTAAATCCCGGCACTCCCGTAGTGGGCGGCGCAGGCGACCAAGCCGCAGGCGCAATCGGCAACGGCATAGTGAAGCAAGGCAAAATCAGCGCGACGATAGGCAGCAGCGGCGTTGTATTCGCCCACACCGACGATGTAACAATCGACATGCAAGGGCGCGTTCACACATTCTGCCACGCTGTCCCGGGCGCGTACCACATCATGGGCGTTACCCAAGGCGCAGGACTGTCCCTTAAATGGTACCGCGACAACTTCGGCGCAAGCGAAAAAGACGCGGCACAATGGCTTGGCATTGACGAATACGTGCTTATGGATAAGCAAGCGGCAACTGTTCCGGCGGGCTGCGACGGCCTCACCTTCCTCCCTTACATGATGGGCGAACGCACGCCGCACAATGACCCGAAAGCCCGCGGAATGTTATTCGGCTTAACTGCCAAGCACACAAAGCCATATGTGCTGCGCTCCATTATGGAAGGCGTAACCTACAGCTTAGCCGACTGCATGTCGGTAATTCGCGAGATGGGCATAGACGCGTCGCAGGTAATCGCAAGCGGCGGCGGCGGAAAAAGTCCGCTGTGGCGACAAATGCTTGCAGATGTGTTCGGCTGCAATGTGGTGACGCTGAATAAGGCGCAGGGCGCAGCTACAGGCGTTGCGATTCTTGCGGCAGTTGCTGCAGGGTTGTTCCCAAGCATACAAGTTGCGTGCGACGTTTTCACCGAAACAGCAGGCACAACTTCGCCTGACAGCGCGAACGCAAGCGTATATGCGGCGCAGTATGAGGTGTACAAGAAGCTGTACCACGCGACCAAGGACTTGATGTAACATGCAAAATATTTCCCGGGAAATAATCGAACAGCTCAAAGCTAAAAACCTAGTGCTTTCCTGCGCTGAGAGCATTACCGGCGGCATGGTCGCCTCCGCGATTACGACAATTTCCGGCGCAAGCGCGTGCTTTAGCCTAGGTGTGGTGTCCTACACCAACGAGATAAAGCACGCCATACTCGGCGTATCGGCGGAAACATTAGCGCAACACGGCGCAATCTCCGCCGAAACCGCACGCGAAATGGCGCAAGGCGCAATGCACCTTTCAGGCAGCGACATCGCAGTCGCAACCACAGGCATAGCAGGCCCTTCCGCTTGCGAAGGCAAGCCCGTAGGCTTAGCCTACATCGCAGTCGCAACGCGACACAACATCACAGTAACCGAAAACAATTTCATCGGCGACAGAAACAGCATACAGCAGCAATGCGCAAAAGCCGCACTGCTGCTGCTACAGGAAAATATATGATTATATTAGGAATTGAAACATCATGCGACGAAACAGCGGCGGCAGTCTTAAAGGACGGTGTTGTTTTGTCCAACATCATCGCGTCGCAGATTGACACGCACAAGCAATACGGCGGCGTATACCCCGAAATTGCGTCGCGTCTGCACATTGAAAACATACGCGGCGTGGTTCAGCAAGCAGTCGAGGAAGCAGGTATCGCCTATCAAGACATAGACGCGGTCGGCGTTACTGCCATGCCTGGGCTTATCGGCGCACTGCTCGTGGGCGTGAACTTCGGCAAGTCGCTTGCGTTTTCGCTTGGCAAGCCTGTTATCGCAGTGAATCACGTTGAGGCGCATATCGCGGCGGCGTTGATTGAAAATGGGGTAGAGTTCCCCGCCGTGGCATTGGTAGCGTCGGGAGGTCATACCTCAATCTACCTATGCGAGCATGAAGGCGCAGACTATGAGCTTCTCGCAAAAACACGCGACGACGCCGCAGGCGAAGCCTTCGACAAAGTCGCACGCACATTAGGCCTAGACTATCCGGGCGGCCCTTCGATACAAAAAGCCGCGGTCGGCGGCGACATAAACGCACTGCCGATTCCGCAGGTGCGAATTGAAGGCAGCCACGACTTCTCATTCAGCGGCATAAAGACAAAAGTGCTTAACCACGTAAACAAGCTAGAGCAGCAAGGGCAGCCAATCCCTGTCGCGGACATCGCAGCAAGCTTCCAGCACGCCGTAGCCGAAACTTTATCAAGCCGCCTAATCGAGCTTGCCGAACAGCACTACGCACGCAGCGTAATCCTATGCGGCGGCGTTGCCGCGAACGAACTGCTGCGCAAATCCGTAGCGGAAAAAGCCGCAGGCGCATTCAACTTCATCGTGCCGCAGCCGATTTACTGCACAGACAACGCCGCAATGGTCGCAAAGCAAGCAGGCTATCACTTTGCCAATGATGAGTTCGCGGACATATCGCTGAACGCGTCGTCACGCTGACGACAGGGGGGTTATGTTAAAGGAAATTTTATACGGAATATCAGCGGTGCTTAGCGCGGTGAATTTGGTGCTTGTATACATCTTGTGCAAAAGAGTGCTCAAGCAGCAGGGCGGCGGCAATGACTTCGGCAAGCTGCAATCGAGCATTAAAGAGGATTTGTCCATTCAAAAGATGGAACAAGCGAACCAAATTGCCGCGCTGTCAGCAAACGTAAGCTCCGTCGTAGCAAGCTCAAACGAATTGCTGCGCGGTCAGCTTTCCACTTTGTCGAAGGAAAATACCGACACAATGCTAAAGCTACTGGAAACAGTAAGCGCACGCCTTAACGAGCAGCGCAGCGACAACGAGAAAAAGCTGGAGCAAATTCGCCTAACCGTCGACGAAAAGCTACATAAGACGCTGGAAACACGCCTAGGCGAATCCTTCAAGCTTGTATCGGAGCGGCTGGAGCTTGTCCACAAAGGCCTAGGCGAAATGCAAAACCTAGCCGTAGGCGTAGGCGACTTAAAGAAAGCGCTCACGAATGTAACAACACGCGGACTTATGGGCGAAATTCAACTCGGCAACATTCTCTCGCAAATCCTATCGCCCAACCAATACGAGGAAAATGTAAAGATTGGTTCGGGTCGAGTTGAGTTTGCGATAAAGCTTCCGGGAAAAGACGACGGCTGCGTACTGCTTCCCATCGATTCAAAATTCCCCCTCGAAGCCTACTATCGCCTGCTAGACTGCTACGACACAGGCGAAAAAGAAGCAATCGAGCTAGGCGCAAAGGAACTAGAACGCGCCATCAAAAAATCCGCCCAAGACATAAACGGCAAATACATCACCCCTCCCACCACCACCGACTTTGCAATAATGTTCCTGCCCACCGAAGGTTTATACGCACAAGTCACGCGCCGTCCCGAACTTCTCGAATCCCTACAGCGCGACTACAAAGTAGTAGCAGCCGGACCCACCACCCTAGCGGCACTTCTCAACAGCCTTCAAATGGGCTTTCGCACCCTAGCCATAGAAAAACGCTCCTCCGAAGTTTGGGAGGTACTAGCCGGAGTAAAAGCCGAATTCGTAAAATTCGGCGACGTACTCGAAAAAGCACAAAAGAAAATCAACGAAACAAGCAAAGAACTAGACACACTAGTAGGCACGCGCAGCAAACAAATCATGCGAAAACTAAAAGACGTCCAAGCGACGGATTATATCGATAATATCGAGGAGGAATAATCATGACAGGCGTGGAAAGAATTAGTAATATACTGCAGCACAAACCTACAGACAGAATCGGCGTGTACGAGCATTTTTGGGGCGACACGATTAAGCTGTACACCGAGCAGGGTCATATCAAGGAAGGCGAGGACATCGGCCTACACTTC
Organism: uncultured Eubacteriales bacterium; assembly: GCA_964479875.1. Classification (GTDB taxonomy): domain Bacteria; phylum Bacillota; class Clostridia; order Monoglobales; family CAYZNM01; genus CAYZNM01. The sequence continues at coordinate 11,874 of CAYZNM010000004.1, read as the reverse complement.
GACTTTGACATGGTGGAATCAGGCTGGCTCAACAGCTGCATAGACCTCGACTTTAAGGAAGAAATAGTCGCCGAAACCGAAGACACAATCACAATCAAAGACGGCAACGGCGCAATACTAAAACGACACAAACATCACGACACAACCCCCGAGCACGTAGGCTTCACCATAACCTGCCGCGAGGATTGGGAAAAGGTGCGGGAAAAGCTAGTGAAGTACGACCCACGCCGCTGCAACGTTGAAGGCTTCAAGCAATCGCGCGAATACGCTGCCAAGCACAACAAATTCTTCATGTGGTCAGGCGTAAACGTATTCGAGCAAATGCACCCCATCTGCGGACACGAGCATATGCTTGCAGGTATGGCAGAAGACCCCGATTGGGTTCGCGATATGTGCGACGTCCTCTCCAACCTCACAATCACCTACCAAGAGGAATTGTTCAGCAAAGCAGGAGTACCCGACGGCGTATTCTACTACGAGGACATGGGCTACAAGCAAAGCCCCTTCATGTCGCCTGCGATGTACAACGAGATAATCAAGCCCTACCACAAGCGCACCATCGACTTTGCCAAGTCGTACAATCTGCCTGTCCTAATGCACTCCTGCGGCTTCGTAGAACCGCTGCTCCCCGGAATGATTGAAGCCGGAATCGACTGCCTGCAAGTAATCGAAGTAAAAGCCGGCATGGACTTACTGCGCATATACAAAAACTACGGCGACAAGCTGGCACTATTCGGCGGCATAGACGTACGCACCCTCTACACCAACGACAAAGCCATAATCGACAAAGAGCTAGAAAGCAAAATCCCAATCGTAAAAGCAGGCAACGCCTACATCCTGCACAGCGACCACTCAATCCCCAACACAGTAGAATACGAAACCTTCTGCTATTTCCTCGAAAAAGGGAAATCGCTGTAACATAAACGTAACACAAATGTTACACAATTGTAATTGAAATATGTAGAATTATGTAGTATGATAGAATATGTAAACGGCAAGTAAATAAACGAGGTAAGGCTACTTTGTCTGAATTTCCCGTTCTCGTGGAAAGGAGGATAATGCTAATGTTAGATACAGTGTTGACCATTGTTATACTAGTGGTAATACTCGAAATAATAAAAGCAATAAAAAAGTAGCCCGTCCCCCAAAGACATGAGCTACTCTGAAATATTGAAATAACAAAGTAGCCTTACAACTACTTGCCGTTTGCCTTATTATATCATACATACTTATAAATTGCAAGTGTTTTTTAAAGGAGAATTGCCATAAAGATAATATTAGTAAAATACAGCGAGATTATTCTAAAGGGCTTGAATCGCGGGCGGTTTGAAGCTGCTTTGATGAACAACATAAAGAAGGCCGTGGGCGGCGCGATTGACATACACTTTTCGCAAGCTACGATTTACATCGACCCACTTGAGCAAAGTGCAGACAGAATCGCTAAGGTTTGCGCCGATGTATTCGGCGTGTCCGCCTTATGCGTCGCGGAGCGGTGCGAAAAAGATATTGCCGCAATACGCGTGTGCGCAAGCGAAATGCTGCGCGGCCGAGCGTCTATCGCTTCCTTTAAAGTGGAAAGTAAGCGCGCCGACAAAAAATTTCCCCTAAAATCGCCCGAAATATCAATGGAAGTCGGCGGCTACATTCACGAAACCAACGGCATTGCAGTGGACGTGGTGAATCCTGCGTGCATAGTCTACGTCGACATTCGCGAACAGCACGCCTACGTATACACAAGCAGCGACCGAATCACAGGGCGCGGCGGCATACCTGTAGGCACAGGCGGCAATGCCCTCGCAATGCTAAGCGGCGGCATAGACAGCCCCGTAAGCTGCTACTGCATGGCGAAACGCGGCGTAACCCTCGCCGCAATCCACTTCTTCAGCTACCCCTACACAAGTATGCGCGCCAAGGATAAGGTGGCAGAGCTGGCGCGGATTCTCACGCGCTTCTGCGGCGACATGAAGCTGTACGTAGTCCCCTTCACCGACATACAAATTTTCATCAGGGACAACTACAAAGAGCAGTTCGGCACATTGCTAATGCGCCGCGCCATGGTGAAAATCGCAAACGCAGTCGCGGAAAAGGAAGGTCATCTCGCATTAATCAGCGGCGAAAGCCTAGGGCAAGTCGCCTCTCAAACTTTGGAAGCAATTGTCGCAACCGACAACGCCTCTACCATGCCGATACTTCGCCCCCTCATCGGAATGAACAAAGAGGAAATCATCGCAATCGCGCGCGATATCGGCACATTTGAAACAAGCATACTCCCCTACGAGGACTGCTGCACCGTATTTACACCCAAGCACCCCACCACACGCCCCAAGCTTTCCTCAATCTTACACGAAGAAAGCAAACACGACTACTCCAATCTATTGCAGCAAGCAATCGAAAACATCGAAATAATCGAGATAGACGCGTAATCCACAGAAAGGACACCAATGACCGACTGTATATTCTGCAAAATCATCGCAGGCGAGCTTCCGTCCAAACAAGAGTACAGCGACGACAAGGTAATAGTAATCCACGACATCAGCCCCAACGCTGCAGTACACCTGCTAATAATTCCGCGCGAACACATCGAATCCGCGGACACTCTCGAGGACAACTCGCCGCTTATCTCCCACATATTCACCGTCGCGAAAAAAGTCGCGGCACAGATGGGACTAGTCGACGGCTACCGCCTTATCACAAACATAGGGCAGCACGGCGCACAATCCGTAAAACACCTGCACGTCCACATACTGGGCGGCGAACAGCTCAACACAAAATTAAACTAATATTCGGAGGAAAAATGGCAAACTTAATAAAAGGCTTCCACCACGTAGCAATCAACACAACCAAGTTCGACGAAACCGTAACATTCTACAAAGCAATCGGCTTAACTCCGCACCTTGAATGGGGCGACGCAGGCGAACGCGGCATAATGCTCGACCTAGGCAACGGCTCATACATCGAAGCATTCGAGAAGCCAAGCGTATGCGAAAGCGAAGGCAAGCTGGTTCACGTAGCATTCGCGTCCGACGACCCAGACACCTGCTACAACAACGCAATCTCCGCAGGCGCAACCAAGCACATGGAGCCGCAGGACATCACAATCAAAGCCTACAGCGGCGACTGCAAAGTCCGCATAGCATTCGTGTACGGCTTAAACGGCGAGCTGCTGGAGTTTTTCAAGACATATTAAGGATTTTATATGAAGCAAAAGCTTTTGCCGCTGCTTGAATTGTTCGCCGTGTTCTGCAAAGTGGGCGCGGTGACATTCGGCGGCGGCTATTCGATGTACCCGATACTGCTTCGCGAAATTGCGCAAAAGCGCGGCTGGCTTGAGGACCAGGAGATAACCGACTACTTCGCCGTGGCGCAAACGCTTCCGGGAATTATCGCGGTCAACACGGCTTGCTTTATCGGCTACCGCCGCAACAAAGTCGCAGGAGCAGCCGCTGCGGCACTCGGCGTAATCACCCCCTCAATTGTAGTAATCTGCATAATCGCGGTATTCTATCGCATGTTCAGCGACAACATTTGGGTGAACAAAGCCTATCGCGGCATAAACGTAGCCGTGGGCGCAATTCTCGTAACGACGCTCGTCAAGACTGCCAAAAAAAGCGTGGCAGGCATAGCCGGCGCGGTAATAGCCGCGGCGGCATTTGTGCTGTGCTTTATCTTTGATGTGCCAATCATCTACATCATATTGGGTAGTATCGCCGCAGGGCTGCTGCTTTTCCGAAAGGCGGGAGCGAAATGAATCTGTGGTTTCTTTACTACACCTTTTTCAAGATTGCTCTGTTCACGGTCGGCGGCGGACTTGTGACGATTCCGCTTATTCAGCAGGAGCTTGTGCAAACAGGCTTGCTCGACGAGCAGCTGCTGTACAACATGATTGCGATAAGTCAATCCACGCCTGGACCTATTGGGATAAACCTTGCGACATACATCGGCTTTGAGCAGCACGGATTGCTCGGCGCGATAGTTGCCTCACTCGGCGCAACTACTCCCTCCTTCATCATCGTGACCACGCTGTCGATGATTCTGGGCAAGCTTAACGAGAATCGTACAATCGCGGCGGCGAAAATCGGCATACGCGCAGCTGCCTACGGCTTAATCGCCGCCGCCGCTGCAAATGTGATTATGGCAACGCTTTTTATCGACCGCGCAGCTTTCGCGATAGACATTAAAGCAGCCGCGCTTTTTGCGATAATTCTCGCGCTGCACATTAAAACAAAGTGGAACATGCTAGTGTTCATCGCAATCGGCGCAGTGTGCGGATTGTTTTTATAGCAACAACAACTAGGAGAAAAATTGGAACACAACATAAATTTATACGACTACCTTCTACCCGACGAACTAATCGCGCAATCGCCGCTAGACAAACGCGACAGCTCGCGTCTTATGACGCTAGACAAGCGTACAGGCGCAGTGTGCCACCGAAACTTTAGTGACATAGCGGAAATGCTCCGCCCCAACGATTGCCTAGTCCTCAACAACACTCGCGTCATCAAAGCGCGCCTACTCGGCGAACGCACAGACACAGGCGGCACAATAGAACTGCTGCTGCTGAACCCAATCACCGACACAAAATGGGAAGCATTAGCAAAGCCAGGAAAACGCGCCCTTCCCCAAAGAAGCTTCACCTTCAGGGACGGACTCACCGCGACAATCGAAAGCGTCCTAGACAACGGCAACCGCGTAGTGCAATTCTCATGCGACGGCGACTTCAACGAGTGGCTGGACGCCAACGGCATAATCCCCCTCCCTCCCTACATCACGCAGTCGCTATCTGACAGTGAGCGATACCAAACCGTGTACGCACAGCACAAAGGCTCAGTCGCCGCGCCCACCGCAGGCTTACACTTCACATCCGAGCTTCTGAAATCAATCCGCGACAAAGGCGTATCCGTAGCCGAGCTAACCTTACACGTAGGCGTAGGCACATTCCGCCCCGTAAAAGAATCCGACATCACGCGCCACGAAATGCACAGCGAAGCCTACAGCATAACCCCTGCCGCGTGGGAAACTATCGCCGAAACAAAACGCCGCGGCGGCAGAATAATCGCCGTAGGCACAACAAGCGTCCGCACCCTCGAATCCATTGCCGCAACAGGCAACCTATCCGGCGGCACAAACATTTTCATCTACCCGCCCTACGACTTCAAAATAGTAGACGCACTCGTAACAAACTTCCACCTACCCAAAAGCACGCTGCTCATGCTTATATCCGCATTGGCAGGGCGCGAAAACGTACTATCCGCCTACGCGCAAGCAGTAGAAAACCGCTATCGCTTCTTCAGCTTCGGCGACGCAATGTTCATACATTAACGGAGGTAACACCATTTCAATCTACAAACTGATTAAAACGCAAGGCAAGGCGCGCCGCGGCGAAATCACAACCGTACACGGCGTAGTGCAAACGCCTGCATTCATGAATATAGGCACAATCGCCGCGATAAAAGGCGCGGTGTCCACCCTCGACCTGTACAACATCGGCTGCCAAATCGAGCTGTCCAACGCGTACCACTTACATGTGCGCCCGGGTGACGAAATTGTAAAACAAAATGGCGGCTTACACAAATTTATGAATTGGGAGCGCCCAATCCTCACGGACAGCGGCGGTTTTCAAGTATTCTCCCTCGCCAAGCTGCGCAAAATCACAGAGGAAGGCGTAAGCTTCGCCTCACACATCGACGGCCGCCGAATATTCATCGGCCCCGAAGAAAGCATACGCATTCAATCGAACCTAGCAAGCACAATCGCAATGGCGTTCGACGAATGCGTGGAAAATCCCGCCCCGTACGAATATGTAAAAGCAAGCGCAGACAGAACTGTACGCTGGCTAAAACGCTGCAAAACCGAGATGGCACGCCTAAACGCACTGCCTGACACCATCAACAAAAGCCAGCTCCTGTTCGGCATAAATCAAGGCGGCACGCACCTAGACATACGCACGCAAAACATGCAGGAAATCGCAGCCCTAGACTGCGACGGCTACGCAATCGGCGGACTTGCCGTAGGCGAAACCGCCGAAGAAATGTACAACGTAATTGAAGCCGTAGAACCGCACATGCCCACCGAAAAGCCGCGCTACCTAATGGGCGTAGGCACGCCTCAAAACATCGTCGAAGCAGTAGCGCGCGGCGTCGACATATTCGACTGCGTAATCCCCTCGCGCAACGCTCGCCACGCCACATTGTACACCCGCGAAGGAATCCTCCGCCTAAACAACAAGCAGTACGAAACCGACATGCGCCCAATCGAAGAAGGTTGCGGCTGCGAAGCCTGCACGCGCTACTCACGCGCCTACATTCGTCACCTTTTCAAGGCAAAGGAAATGCTGGCAATGCGCCTATGCGTCCTGCACAACCTCTACTACTACAACAACTTGATGAGCGACATACGCGCCGCAATCGAAAACGGCACATTTGAAAGCTTCTACGAAACAATAAAACAACAAAAATAAAAAACCAATGAAGGAAACCTTCATTGGTTTTTTATTTTATCACTTACACATCATCAGAAAAAATCTTCTCTTCGCCATCATCACGCGGCTCTAGCTGCGGCGCAATCATAAGCTTATATATAACATTATTAGCATAAAAGTTTACAACATATCCCGCGACCGACATACCAATCAACGCCGACAGCAACACGCCAATGCCAATATCCACCGCGAAAAGCAAGGTCGGCAGTATAAACGTAGCAAGCATAACAAGTATATTAAACGGCAGCTTCGCAAGCGTCAGCATAAGCGCATTCTTCATTATCGTCTTAAAAGGCATTTGGAACGTCACCATCAATTGGTAAATATAAAAGTGCATCATGTAATACACAATGCCCATGCTCACCACAAACCACTGCGCAACGCTGTAAATCACATTCTCCGCGCTGTGCTGCGAATAAAATGTATAGCTTACCACAACAGCGACAAACACAAATATATCAACAACAAGCAGCAGCAAGCTTTGCTTATAGTTATTCTTCACCTGCTCAAAAAAGTCGCTCAATATGAAGGAGTGCTCCTCGCGCGAGAAATTGCGCAGTACATACGAGAATCCACAGGTAAACGGCGCAAGCCCCACCACCGTTACAAGCATAAATGCAGCTATCGCAAACAGATACTGCCAAAATACAACCTCGGGGTCGGCAGTGTCACCGATCGGGAACATCATCAGTGCCAAAAATACAAGCGGTATCGACACACCAAAGTAAACAAGGTTCAACTGTATAAACTTAAAGAACTTGCGTCCCAACACCTGCCAAAATACCAAGAACGGCGGACCCTGCGTTTCCTCAATCGAAATGCCCTTCCCGGGCTTTGTATAATCAAAAAATCCAAAAAATCCGGCCATATGCCTATTCTCCTGTAAATATGTATGTAGTCATTTTTGTTTCATTCAAGTATATCATATTCAGAATATAACTAGCTGTAATCAAAGAAACAAAAATGACTTCATCACATTTTCGATTTGAAATATGTATGCCAATTGGAATTAACCAATTGGCATTATAAATTCTAAATTTTAACCTTAATTATTCAGCTGCTTCAAGAATGTGCGCAGGAATTACTAATACGTCCTTCTTGTTGAAGCTGTATTCCATATTGGATGTCATAACTAATTCCATTGGTTGACCCATGATGGAGATTGTGATGTCAGCTGCGATTTCAGATGATATTGGCATGTTGTATGTCTTGTCAATTACGATCGTCATAGTCATCTCATTAACGAAAATTCCGTCTATCATCGAGGAGATGTCTTGGCCGCCGCCTAGGCTGCCTGCGCTTTGCATAACGCTCGCAAGCATGTCGCCTAACATAATGTTGCCTTCGATGGTGTATGTCTTGTCGTCGGCGGAAATGTTGAACGCTGCTGCGTAAATTTCAACAACCTCAGGAGTTACTTTAACCATTGATTGTTGAGCAAGCATGTCGCCGAAGGATTCTGTTTGGTAAGGGAAAGCGATTACAGCTTCCTCTGTTTCCATGTACATGTTTTCTTTGTCGAAGTAGATAACAGATTCTGTTTCTTCTTCATCCATTGTTATAACAGATGTTTGAATCATGATTTGCTTTGTAAGGTCAACTTCTGTTTCGGAAGCAATGTCTATCGATGTGGAATCGCCCATTAAGTCCATGCCGATAGATGTTGTACCAACAATGCTCATTCTGCCGAATTTCGCGCCTTCTTTATTGCCGGAAGAAAGGATTGCTAATGCTGCTGCATAATCCTCTTGGTTACGGATTAAGATGGAATCGGAAGAAGCGTCATACTTTACAACATAGCCGAAGGATTCAGCAACGCTGCGTGCAGGAATATATGTCTTATCCTCGCCGTTAACCTTGTAAATCATCGGAGCAACTGTAGATTGAACTTCTTTTCCGTCTAACTTCATTGTCTTTGAGCCGATAACAAGCTCTAAAACCATGTCGTCATCGTTTGTCAGCGTGATAACTTGTTTACCGTCTTTTTCTTGATAGTCGATGTTTTCATCGTCGATACCCACATAAGCTGCAAGCTCGCGTAAGCCGATAAGGTTTGCGCCGTCTACGTTTATCGGAACAAACTCAAACTCACACTTTTCACCGTCAACGTATACGCTTAACTGCGGCTTTTCAACTGTTGCCGCGAATGCTGTTGTGCCGAGAACTAATACTAGGCACAATAATGCGATAGATATTACTTTTTTCATTACAATCCCCCTAAGGTATTTTTTTGTATTATATCATAATAAGTAAGTTCTGTCAAACGTTGATTTATTTGTTAACAGATTATTAACTTTTTTAATTACACAAAGTTAATAATTTATCCTTGAAATTATAGCACACATTTATTTTGCTATTATATCATAAATATATACAAGCTATTTTATTTTTGTTTTCAAAAAGGGGCGGCTTTAGATGAGCATATTCAATAAAAACGCGATACTGTACAGCGTATTCCTGCTTACCATATCGAACATCGGCTTGCAGATACTCGGCTTCGTTTACAGGATTTTCTTAAGCCGCATGATTTCGGCGGAGAGCATGGGGGTGTATCAGCTTATCTTCCCCTTTTATTCTGTGATAATGGCGATATCGCTTTCAGGAATTTGTATAGCTGTGTCGCGGCTTTCGGCAGAGAAGTATGTCAAGGGCGACATCAAGGCAGTGAAGCAACTCGTATACATATGCGTTGCGCTTTTCGTGATACTTTTCGTTGTTGTTGCGATATTGACATCTTTGTTTTCAGACTTTATCGCGTCCAACATTTTAGGCGATTCTCGGACAAGGGTGTCGCTTATCATACTGCTGCCCTGCTTATTTTTGACAGGGTTTGAGAATATATATAAGTCCTGCTTTTATGGGATTAAGAAGGTGTACCCTCCTATTATTACGGAGCTGTCGGAGCAGGTGCTGCGCATAAGCGCGGTCGCGCTGCTGCTTGGCATATTCCGCCCTGTTACGCCTACGTTTGCCGTGCTGTTAATTGTAATCGGCATGGTCGTGAGCGAGGTTATGTCGGCGACGCTGCTTACCTTCTTCTTCCGCCGATACGTGAAAACGCCGCAGCCTATGACTGCACGCGCGATATTTTCGCCGCCTATTATAAAGGATATAATCATCATCACGCTGCCAATCACGGCGGCAGGGCTTATGCAGAACCTGCTGTCCTCAATCAACACAGTGCTTGTGCCGCGCAGACTTATCGTATCGGGAATCGCCGCGAAGGAAGCTACAGAAATGTTCGGCATACTGTTCGGCATGACAATGCCGCTGCTTATGCTTCCGGCCGTATTCATAGGCGCGCTTTCAACAATAATGCTGCCGCGCCTTAGCGAATGCGTCAGCCTAAACCTGATGGAACGCGCCCGCGACAGAATCGGCAAGACGCTGTATGTCACAGCGCTGCTAACCTTCCCTGTATTCGCGATATTAATCCCCCTCGGCGAGCCTGTATGCAGGCTGCTGTACAATCAAGCAGCGGCAAGCCACTACCTCACACCCCTGGCAATCTCCTCCGTTTTCGTCTACTATGCGATAATCACAGGCAGCATACTAAACGGAATCGGTATGCAAAAGCGCGTCGCCGTACACGTAGGAATCGGCGGCGTTGTCCAGCTCATTTTCACATACTTCGCCGTAGCAATTCCCGGTGTAGGCATATACGGCTACGTAGCCGGATACTGCGCAAGCGCGGTGATAGTCAGCATTATGAACATGCACGTCATAATCGACAAAACAAAGCTAAAGCTAAAGTGGTTCAAGTTTTTCATCGAGCCGCTGCTTAACGCCGCGCTTATTTCGCTGCTTAGCAACATCACCTTCAAGCTGACCGACGCCTACCTAATGCAAGGCGCGGCCGTCGCCATAACCTGCATAAGCATGATTGTGCTGTACATCTTCCTGCTATGGCTGCAAGGCGTAGACGCAACGCGCTACGTAGTAGGGCGGCTGTTCAAAAGCTGACAATATGCACAAAATAATTGTTGAAATCCTCCATAATCTGTGCTATGCTTATGGTACAGATTATTTATATTTTGTTATCGGAGGGGAAAACCTTATGCAACAACTGATTCCCAAAGAGTTTAATGGTGTTATTTCAATCAAACAGAAGGGTAATGTGATATATGAAAAGGCAACAGGCTATGCTGACTTGCCGAATCAGCGTCCCAACAGGTTGGATACCATCTTTGTCACTGCCTCGGCTGGAAAGGTATTTACTGCCACGGGTATATTGAAACTTATAGAGCAGGGAAAGCTGGGTTTTGAGAGCACAATCGGCGACCTAATAGACTTGGATTGGAAACAAATTGATAGAGGGATTACCGTGCGGCAATTACTGACGCATACCTCGGGTATACCTGATTATTTTGATGAATCTAAGAATGGGAAATACTCTGACCTCTTTCGCGACTTCCCAAGCTACAGAATCCGAAAAAACAGCGATTTTATTCCCATGTTCATAGATATGCCCATGATGTATCCGCGTGGTGAAAAGTTTCATTACAACCAAACGGGATACATTACGTTGGGATTGATTATTGAATCCGTAACAGGATTGCCCTTTGATGAGTATCTCGCCCACGAGGTGTTTGCACCCTGCGGTATGGATAGTACTTGCTATCACGAATACGACAGACTTCCTGCAAACTGCGCTAATGTGTACATTTACGACAAGGAAAGAGATGAGTATTACACGAACATTTACAGTTCAGGCGCAAAGGGGACGGGAGACGGTGGGGCTTATACCACAGCAGCAGATGTTGAGCGTTTCTGGCAGGGATTGTATGGCGGCGTTTTAGTAAGTAAAGATATGTGGCGGCAAATGTCTGTTCCTCAGGTGCCAGCAAACTGCTTCGGCTATGGTCTGTGGATTGAGGAAATAGCAGGCCGTCATTTCCCGCATTTTGAGGGTTGTGAGGATGGCATAAGCTTTTGGTCTGCATACGACGAAACTGACGACTTCTTAATCACCCTGATAAGTAACACGGGCGATAATGTGTGGAAATTGGAACGAGATATTATGCGGGAATTTTATGGCTATATACCACCGCATTTTAATTATGGAGAATAAAGATTATGAGCATAATCCCCATCGGGGAATATGCTCGCTTCCGGCATAGCGTAGGGGCGGGAAATCCACCCCTTATGCTTTTGCGATATTATAAATCTAAACTAACAAATAAATCGTTGAAATCCTGCATAATCTTTGCTATGCTTATGGTACAGATTTTTTATATTTGATGTATAGGAGGAAATTATGGAGTGCAATATACGTAATTGGAGGATGGAAGATGCTGTTGACCTTGCAATGGCTCTGAACAATAAAAACATCCTCGACAATTTAAGAACTTGTATTCATAAGCTGTTTCTGCTAAAATAGAGAAATGGAAAATACA
>CAYZNM010000003.1:0-180744 GCA_964479875.1 uncultured Eubacteriales bacterium | reverse complement strand
GTATTTTCCATTTCTCTATTTTAGCAGAAACAGCTTATGAATACAAGTTCTTATATCGACACCGATAGCGCGTTGCGCTAAAAATTTATAACAACATCAATTGGAGGACTTATGCTAAAAGCCACAACAAGCGAAGCATCACTGCTATACTCGCTTGCGCAGGAAAAGCGCAGCCGCAACTACGACTACCTGATGGAGCTTAAAGAATACAGCCTACTCTTTCCCTACTACGAGGAGGCAGGTCTTGCAGGTTCGCTCAACTACAACATAGAAGGACTGCACGGCGGATGGGACAGTCCGCTCAGCCAGATTCGCGGCACATTCACAGGGCATTGGCTAAGCGCGGCGGCGCGGATTTACGACGAAACCAAGGATATGCGCATTAAGGCGAAGGGCGACTACATCGTAGCCGAAATTGCGAAGTGCGCCGAGGCTAACGGTGGCGGTTGGGCATTCCCTATTCCCGAGAAGTATTTGCACGCTTTAAAGCGCGGGCAGCATTTTTGGGCGCCGCAATATGTGTGCCACAAGGTGATGATGGGGCTTTTGGATATGTACGTTTTCGCAGGGAACGAGCAAGCATTGCAGCTTGTGAAGGGGTGCGCCGATTGGTTCTATCAGTTTTCGAGCGACATATCCCGTGAGCAGATGGACAAGATGATGGACATGCAGGAATCCGGCGGCATTATGGAGCTGTGGTGCGACATTTACGCAATCACGCAGCAGCCGGAGCATTTGGAGCTTGCTATGCGCTATCAGCGCCCACGTCTGACCGAGCCGCTTTTGCGCGGCGAGGACATACTCACCAACCGTCACGCCAACACGACCGTGCCGGAAATCCAAGGCTGCGCACGCGCCTATGAGGTTACAGGTGACGAACGCTTCCGCGAAATGGTCGAAAGCTATTGGGACTTCGCCGTACGCAAGCGCGGCTTATTCGCAACAGGCGGACAAACCAGTGGGGAGGTGTGGACGCCAATAGGCAAGCAATCTGCGCGTTTGTCCGATATGAACCAAGAGCATTGCGTGGTGTACAACTTAATTCGCCTTGCCGACTACCTCTATCGCTGGAGCGGCGGCGAGGAATACGCCGACTTTATCGAACGCAACATATGGAACGGCTTATTCGCGCAAGGCTTCTGGCAAAACTTCGCGCTCAATCACATGAACCAAAAACCCGAGAGCGGACTTATCACCTACTACCTCCCACTAGCCGCAGGATCAACCAAAAAATGGGGCAGCAAAACGCAGGACTTTTGGTGCTGCCACTGCACTCTAGTTCAAGCCAACGCAAAGTATCGCGAATATATATACTACAAATCCGACACCGAAATCGTAGTCGCACAATACCTCCCCTGCAAGCTGCAAACCGAAATCGCAGGCGTAAAGGTGACAATCGAGCAAACATACACAGACCTAAGCGGCTGCGAATCCGCCCCCGACCACATAGGCGTCGACGTAAAAGTAACAGCCGAAAGCCCTGTAGACTTCGCACTAAAGCTGCGCCTGCCAAGTTGGCTGAAAGCCGACGCAAAGCTAACCCTAAACGGCGAACCACTGCAATACGAACAGCACAACGGTTACGCAGTAATCTCCCGAACATGGCACACCGACGCACTATCCGCAACCTTCCCCAAAGGCCTATCCTGCCACCCACTTCCCGACCGCCCCGATACCGCCGCATTCACAGACGGCCCAATCGTACTGGCAGGCCTAACAGCCGAGCAGCACACCCTTCGCGGCGACATAAACAATCCCGCAACAATGCTAGCTCCCCACGACGAACGCCGCTGGGGCGATTGGCTAGGCACGTACCAAACCATAAACCAAGACCACGGCTTCTACCTAAAGCCCCTCTACGACATCGGCAACGAAACCTACACGGTTTATTTCACAATCGAAAAATAGAAACGGGCGGAAATCTCCGCCCGTACATATTGTTTAATTTTACTTGACAAATATTCATATTATTGTTAATATTATATAAAAGGAGATGATAATATGAAAGTTATACCCACCTTCAAGGAAGTATGGAGCTTATTTTTGAAGTACATAAAGGTATTTGCATTGATTGGGTTTGTTATCAATGTTGCGATTACTGTTGTGTTCAGGATTATTAATTGGAATTTCGGATTGCAGATGATAAGCGGCGGCTTCAACGATATGCTGCCGTTGGTTGCAGTAGGCTCTTTTCTTGTTAACACTGTTTTGCGTGAAACGATATTGAGTCCGTTTTTAGTATCGCTGCCGCTATTGGTCGCTTCAATCCTCGCTTTTCACAAGGAAGAAGTTACCTTTGAATCAGTTATTTCACATTGGAAGCTGAATGTTAAAAAGTATGCACAATATATTGCGATGATATTTGTGTCTTCAGGGATTTTAGCTACCGTTAGTACGATTTTAAATCAAAAAAATTCAATATTTTTTCCGCTCTTGGCAGCGCCTATCACTTTGGCGATAACCGTATTCCAACTTTTTATGTTCTATTCAATAATCTACGCTATAGACCACAATATTAGTTTGTTCGAGGGGGTGGCTTATTTTAGAAAGATCGTTAAAAACAGAGTGGGGCGGCTGATACTTTGGAATTTAAAGTTTGTAGGGCTTTATTTTATTGTGTTGATTCCTTTGTTCATCATTATATCCGTTGTGACAATTGTTTCAGGATTTAATATATTCAATAACGCTGGGCTGTTTGAAATTTTATTGCTGCTGATATTGCCTTTGTCTAGCATGATGAGCGTTTGGATTGCGTTTAATCTCGAGAAGGATTATAAGAAGTCGTTGCAGATGTGAAAACAATAAAGGGCACACGTGGGTGCGCCCTTTTGTTTATACCTTTGTCAGTGATTTGAATGATACTGATACTTTGTGGGTTTTGCTGTCGTCGGCTAGGGGGATTGTGTTGCCTTCTAGGACTGCGCCGTCCAGTTCGATTGTGGGGAGGACTGCGCCGCTTTGGCGATTGTTGGATACTATGATGTTGTAACGCGCGCTGCCGTGGCGATAGCTTACTTCGTAGCCTTGCCAATTATCGGGTAGGCAGGGGTTGATTAGCAGGGTGTCGCCTAGCTTTTTAATGCCGAGTATGCCCTCGACCGCTACGCGGTAGAGCCAGCCGCTTGCGCCTGTATACCACGTCCAACCGCCGCGCCCTACGTGGGGTTGCGCCGCGTATACATCGGCGGCTACGGCGTATGGCTCGGTTTTGTAGATGGCAGTTTCAATGGGGGTGCGTGCGTGGTTGATTGGGTTTATTAGGTTGAATAGCTTTCCGGCGACGTTGCCCATGCCCATGTAGGTGAAGGCTAGGACTACCCAACATGCAGCGTGGGTGTACTGTCCGCCATTTTCTCGTACTCCAGGGAGATAGCCTTTGATGTAGCCGGGCTTTTGGTCGGAGGTGTCAAAGGGCGGCGTCAGCAGCTTGATTAGGCTGTCGTCGTAGCTTACTAGGTGTTCTAAGACGGATTGCATTGCCGTGTGTCCGTCCTTGCCCATTCCGGAGATTACTGCCCAACTTTGGGCTATTGCGTCGATTTTGCACTCTAGGTTCTGCGCCGAGCCCAAGGGTGAGCCATCGTCAAAGTACGCGCGGCGATACCACGCGCCGTCCCAACAGGTGTTGTCGATGTTTGCAGCTAAGGTTTCGCTGCTGTTGCGATAGCGCACGGAGCGTACCCATTCGCCGCGTTTATCGCAGAGCAAGGAGAATTTGTTCAGTATGTCGCACAAGAACCATGCAAGCCATACGCTTTCGCCTTTGCCTTTGTTGCCGACTGTGTTCATGCCGTCGTTCCAGTCGCCGCTGCCCATTAGCGGAAGTCCGTGCCGTCCGAATATAAGCGACTTTTCGATTGCTCGGACGCAGTGGTCGAATACATCGCCGGATTGGTCGCTGATGTTAGGCTCGCGATAGCGTTCGTCCTCGCCTTCTTCGAGAGGATAGTCCTCGAGGTAGGGGACTACTTCGTCGAGAATGCTGTAGTCGCCTGTCACTGTGACGTATTCGCAGACTACATATGGCAGCCACAGTAGGTCGTCGGAGAAGCGCGTGCGTACGCCGCGGTGCGGTCCGCCTACTATGCCGCTTTCAACTTTCGGGTGCCACCAATGCTGTACATCCCCTTGGATATATTGGTGCGCGGCGCAGCGTATTATTTGCTCGCGGCATACTTCCGGCTTAAACATTAGCAGTGCCATTGTATCCTGCAATTGGTCGCGGTAGCCGTATGCGCCGCCGGATTGATACAAGCTGCCGCGCGCCCATATGCGGCATACGAGTGTTTGATAAAGCAGTCTGCCGTTTGCCATAATATTGAAGGCTTCGTCAGGCGTTTTTACGCTGATTGTGTCGAACAGTGAGCTGTAGTAGCCTTTGACTGCGGATAGGCAGTTGCGCGCGTTGTCGGCGTTTGCGTATTGCTCTACGATTTGCGCGATTTCAATTTTGTGGTTGACTTCGCCCATGAGGAATACTACTGTCTTTTTGCCATTGGCAGGAAGTTTGACCTGCGTTTGCATTGCGACGCAAGGGTTGTAGCCGCAACCGATTGCTTCGGATAGACTGTCGGCGTACATACCATCAGGTACACCGCCGCGCGCTCTGCCGAAAAATTCGTCTTTGTCGCAGGTGAAGCACTCCAGCTTTTCGCTCATGGCGTAGAATGCGATTTTGCCGTAGAAGTCGTGGTTGTAGTTGTTGATTGCTGTGATTGTGCTTCCGTCGCGCGTTGTGTTGATGAACTTTTTGGTTTCATGCTCGCCTACCCCCAGGATTGGGTTGACGTAGTAGACAAGCGTGATTGTGCGCGGTTCGTCGCAGTTGTTTTCGAGGTGGAGCATGTTTATTTTAACAGGCTCATTCATCGGCACGAACATGGTGTGGGTGGTCGTGATTGCGTCGTGTTGGTGCTTGAATTCGGTGTAACCGAAGCCGTGCTTTACAATATACTGCGACTTGTGGCGAATTGGTTCGGGAGTGGGTGTCCATACCTCACCGTTGATGTCGTCGCGGATATATATGCACTCGCCTACGTTTTCGGTAACGGCATCGTTGTGCCACGGGGTTAGCTTGTTTTCGCGGCTGTTGTCGCAGTAGGTGTAGCCGCCGCCGCTTTCGGTTACAACAAAGCCGAAGGTTGGGTTTGCGACTACGTTAACCCACGGCAAGGGTGTGCGTGTGTTATCTTTCAGGCCTATGACGTATTCGCCGCCGTTTTGGAATCCGCCTATGCCGTTGTACATCTCGGGCGTGGTAAATTCCAACGTTGTGTCAGGCTTGTAGACTTTGCTGCTGTATTTGTTTTTGCGCGGATAGCGTTTGATTCGGTCGTCGACTAGCTGCTCCTGCAACGGCGCGGAATCGGCTTTAAGCACAATGCCGCTGACTGCAAGCAGCAGATTTTGCTCCTCGGGCGAAATGTCGTCCTCGTTAAGCACGAACACGCCGCCGTTCACTCCAAGCATTCCGCGTGCGTGCGACAGCGATATAACGTCCGACACAGCGGTGCGCAGCTGATTGAGGTAGCTTGACGCTTGCTTGCAGATAATCACAAGGTCGGTGACTACGCCCTTCATGCGCCAGAAGTCGTGGATAATCAGCATTTCTTCGATTGTGTCGAGATATGCGTCGTTGTCGATTGTCACTAGTGCGATTGGGTTGTCGCCGCTTATGCCGAACTTCCACAGATTCTGCTGCCCCATTGTGTTGGCTTCGATATATTGCGCTTGCTCGCGGCGTTTCGGCGAAATGAACACCATCTTGGACAGGATTGCGTAGGCGACTTCCATCTTCTCCGCGTTAATGCCGAGGTATTTGTTCTCGACGCGTGCGCGTGAAATGCTAAGCTTGAAGGCATTGTCTACATTTGCCTTGTCCTTATATTTTTCGGCTAGTGTTAGCAGGCTTTCCTTGTCCTCGCTGTAGGCTGTTACGAATGCAAGCTTGCAGCTGCTGCCCTTGGCAAGCTTTAGCTTAATGCGCAGCGACATGATTGGGTCTATGACGCTGCCAATGCCGCCGCCGTAGTCCGACTGCATTGCCGCAGGATTTATCACGCTGCCGCCGCGTCCGATGAATTTAGCGCGGTCGGTTTCATATTGGATTTCGCCCATAGACTGCGCGTCGTCGTCAAAGTGGCAATAGGCGGCGTGCATGGAATGTTTGATTGCTTCGCCTTCAACGCGTGGGCGGCGGCTTGCAAACAGTGCGCCTTTTTCCGCGTTGTACTCTGTGCGAATGAATAGGTTGCTGAAAGCAGGGTGAGAGATGTCCGCACCGAAGGAGGTCAGTACCAATTCTTGGTAGGTCGTGACTTCCAGCGTTACGTCGCTGTCAGTGTGATTGGCTAAGGTTAGGCGCGTAATCATGGCGTTATCCTGCGTGGTTATTTCAGTGGTGGCGTCGATGTTGTCGCCGCCGCTTTTGTGATATTCTGCTTTATCCGCCGTGAAGTAAGCGAAGTATTCGCAGTCGTCGCGCATTGCAGGCACGAGCGTTGTCGTCCACCAACGCGACGCCGTCACATTTTTTACATATATATAGTTGCCGAATAAGTGGCTGATGTTGTCGTTGCGCCAGCGTGTAATCATTGTGTTGCCGGACTTGACATAGCCTAGGCCGCTGTCGGTCAGCGTCACATTCAAGGCGTTGCTGCCGAGTGCGTGTATGACAGGGTTGGTTATGTCGATGTCGTCGGCTTCCTTGAAGTATTGCGTGAGGTTGTCGCCTAACGGAATGAATGGTTCCACCTTTTCCATATTCTCCTTTGCGATTATTACGTTGAGCGGAACGCGTTCCTTTAGCAATTGTTCGGTCGCTTTAACTATTGGTATGCTGTGGAAGCGTTTGCACAAGATGTTGTCGTTTAGCACATTGTTGATGGATAATAGGCTCATGCCTAAGTGGTGTACCATGTAGCTTTTTACTACAGAGTAGCCCTCGTTGCCTAATACGCGCGACGGCGTGTAGTCGATTGCTTCGTAGTAGCCGTACTCGCCTTTGACGTTGAGCTTGTTAAGTCGCGCTAAGTTTTCCATAGCTTCGCCTGAATCCACCATGAGTGCCATTATGGTTGCATAAGGCGCGACAACCATGTCAGAGGATAGTCCACGCTTTAAGCCAAGGTCAGGTACGCCGAACGCTTTGTATTGATAATTTAGGTTGTTGTCGAATGCGAAGAATCCGCTCTCGGAAGTGCCCCACGGCACGCTGCGCTGTCTGCCGTAACGTTTTTGCATTCGCAGCACAAAGCTGTAGGTTTCGGACAGCAGCGTGTTTTCGACATTCTTCATAATTAGCAGCGGCATGAGGTACTCGAACATTGTGCCTGTCCAGCTTATCATTCCGCGGAAGCCCTCGCGGGAGCATAACGCGCGCCCCAATGTGAACCAATGCTTTTTCGGTACGTCGCCTTTGGCGATTGCAACAAAGCTTGCTTGGCGATTCTCGGAGGCTAGTAGGTCGTAGTGACCGTTGGTTAATGCTTCTTCTTCTATATTGTAGCCGATTGTGAACAGGTGCTTCTTTTTGTCGTAGAGCTTACCAAAGTCCATGTTCCAGAATAAGCTTAGTAATGCACCCTCGAGCGTTTTCGCCGCCGGCTCTTTTATGGTAGACAACCGTTGTGCTACCGTGATGAGGTAGCCGGCGAAGTTGCCACTGTCGACCGTGGAGATGTAGCGCGGGCGCATTGTACGCAGGGTATCGGTTTCATACCAATTGTAGATGTGTCCGTTCCACTTCTCGAGCTTTTCGATTGTTTCGACTGTTTTTGTGAGGCAGTCCAGCATTTCGGCTTGGTCGATGAAACCTAGGTCGTGGGCGGAGATTATCGCCATAAGCTGCAAGCCGATGTTGGTAGGCGACGTTCGGTCGGCGGCGTTATTGGGCGGCTCGACTTGGTAGTTGTCCGGCACGAGATAATTCGTGCGCTTTAGCATAAAGTCCTCGAAAAAGTTCCATATGCTTTGCGCGAGGTCGCGTAATTCTTGCTTTTCGGAATCGGCTAGTTTGTGCGCCTTTGCCTTAACAGGCTTGCTTACGGCGTACATTATCGCAGGGGCAATCACCCACAGCACGGCGATTGCTACGCCGAACCATTTCGCGAATGCACCGTCCACTCCTGCGAAGGAAACGTAGACTAAAGCTGCCGCTGCGATTAGGTTGAACAGCATGAAGCTGTAGTAGGTGACTATGCTTTCGCCGCGTTTGCTTTCGGTTTGGGCGGCGGTAGTCCAATTTAGCACGCCGCGCCCTGTGAATAGGCACTTTATCGCGTTGGCGATAGCGCATAGGCTGTACCACGCCGCGTGCGGAATAGCCATAAATAGTAAGCCTACCTTATAAAGCACGCTCCTGATTCCGTGAATCAACGAGGAATGCAGTCGCTGCCCAATAAACTTGTACCCACCTGCCGAAAACCATTCCACAAGCGAGATAAACAGCGTATTGCACGCCGCAACAACGATAAACGCAAGCCACAGCACATTCAGCGACGGCGCAAGCGCGGCCGCCGTAAGCATAAACGCCAGCATAAATATAGGAAGCACGCTGCGGCGTAGGTTGTCTATAATCTTCCACTTGGAAAGTCCACTCAATGGGTTCTCCACCTTGCGCCCTTCCGCGTTTTTCACCTTGCCCATAAGCCAAGGAAGAAGCAGCCAATCGCCGCGAATCCATCGCGCCAATCGCTTTACATATGAGGTGTAGCGGCTTGGGTAGCCATCGATAAGCGGCACGCTGCCTATTAGGCCTGTGCGAATGTAGCTACCCTCGAGTAAGTCGTGCGACAGGATTTTGTTGACAGGGATTGCTTTGTCGAGTTGGTTGTAGAAGGTGTCAATGTCGAATATACCTTTGCCTGTGTAGATTGCTTCGCCGTACAGGTCTTGGTAGATGTCCGATATTGCACCCGAGTATGCGTCAACGCCGCCCACTCCTGCGAATATTTTCGAGAAAGGCGACATGTTCACGCTGTCGATGTCCATTGCGATGTGCGGCTGCATTAAGCCGTAGCCGCTTATGATTTTGCCGCGGCTGTATACAGGCTGATTGAGAGGGTGCTGCATAGCCGCTACAAGTTGGCTTGCCGCGCCTATTGGCAGGCATGTGTCCGCATCTAGGGTGATTATATATTTTATGGGTCGTCCGTTTAAGTCAAAGCTGTTGTCCTTGACGCTGACGAATGAGTGCGACGTGCTGCCTTTGATAAGGCGTACAAGCTCGGCAATCGCGCCGCGTTTGCGCTCCCAACCCATGTATTTTTTGTCCGCTGCGTTGTATACACGCTTACGATGAAACAGACAGAAGTGTCTGCCGTACTCCGAGTTAAGGCGGTCGATTTCTTTTGTTGCGGCTTTTAGGATTTCCGCATCCTCTTTGTCTGTTTCCTTGTTGCTGTCGGGATAGTCGCTCAGTATGCCGAAGATGAGGTTATCCTGCTTATTGGATAGATAGTAACCCTCGAGCAGCTCCGCCGTATGCCTTGCCTGTGCCGCCGATGTAAGCAGCGTGGAGATGACCACAAGCGTAGGCGCAGTCCCCTCCTCCATTCGCGGAATATGCGCCACAGGCGTAAACTTGGTAAACATATAATTCGCAAGATTAATCGCAATGTCCGACGCAGGAATAATCGCAAGCAGCGCAAGCGCAATCGCTACAGGCACACTTGCAATCGCGTTCGCAGCAAAATAAACGCCCACGGCAATCAGCAGCGTCAGCAGCAATTGCGTCAGCACATATCCTGCGCGCAGCCATTGCTTCTGCTTCTTATTCCCCTTGTGCAAGTCACGGTTGAGCAGGAAATAACCGATGTGCCGGCGATTGCCCTCGCTTGAATTGGCAAGACTTAACGCCTTTTTGCAAACCTCAATCTCGCTCATGTCCATTTTCTTGGACAGCTTATCCACGCGCTTGCGATAATACTGCTTGGTTTCCTCGCACATGTTCGGGTACACGCCCGCAGGGTCTTGCTGCAATATCATCTCAATTTGGCTTTGCTTCTCAAATATGCCCTTGTAGTCAATAGTGCTAATCGACTTCAATGAGGTGATGGCGTTGCCGATAGACACCTGCCGCTTAATTTGATTCTGCCGCTCCATGCCTATGATGATGTCAGACGACAGGTTGTGATTCTCCAAATATTTGTCAATGCAGCTAAGTAAAGCCGCACCGTTTTTGCCCTTCTTCTTAAAGTTGCGCAGCAGCTTGTCTACGAAGGAGGCGTTTTCGCCTGCACCATGCTTTAGCTTGTGCGACAGTATCGCGGTGAGGTTGTCGCTTTCGCCGACGATTTCGTCCGCGACATGCGCCGCCTCGCGATATTGCGCGTGGGTACGGTTAATGCCTGTGCATATCTCGCGAATGCGCGCGATAAGCGCAAGCTGCAGCATTCCCGATAACGCCCACAATTCGCTGTCGGTCAAAAAGGTAACGCTCTGGTATGCACAAATAAAGTCGTAAATAACGCCCTCGTCCACTTTACCATCAGTCGCTGACACAATCTCGGCAGCAATGGCATAAACGCGCGGCAAGCCCTCGTATCGTCCGCTTGCAAGCACAGGCAGCACTTGGTTATTCTTGGTATTAGTCAGCCCACGGTAATGCTGCTCGACAATGTAAAAGTTATCCAGCAGCCACTCGTCCGCACCGAGGTATTCTATGTCCTCGTTTTGCAGCTTCTTGTATGTTGAAAAAATGTACCCATAGTTATCATGGGCGCGCCGAAGCAGCGGCCTTACGCTTTGCCCCTGTCCTGCCAAATGCCAACTCCGCGCCGACACAAGCGCAAGGTCGCGCAAAATCTCGCCTTTAACCGAATCCTTCATATGCAACAATATCTCCTTAATTAGAGTATTCTTGTATATGATAACCAAATTGCGGCGAAGCAATACAATATGTAAGGGCGGATATTATCCGCCCAATTTTTGAAATTACAACTGCCCCATGAATTGCTGTACCACGAAGGACACGACTACCACGAGTGCTGATATGATGAATCCGTGCAACATGGGCTTAAAACCTGACTTGGACACCTCTTTGAAGTTGGTCTTTAATCCTATTGCGCCCAAAGCCATCACCATGAAAAACTTGGACAGCGTTGCCACATTCGTGCTGACTGCTTCCGGCACATACCCCGTGCTTTTTATTGCAACCATGACTAAGAACATAAGTATGAAGTAGGGGAATATCTTTTTGAAGTTAATCTTCTTCTTTTGCACTGATATTCCGCTGGATTTCGCGGCAGCTTTGGCGTTTATGCGCTCGTTTATAAACGAGAACACAAGCACGGTCGGGATTATCGACAGCGTGCGCGTAAGCTTCACTATCACCGAAAACGCACCTGCCGCGTCGGAAAAGGCGTACCCTGCCGCGACTACGCTCGATGTGTCGTTTACAGCAGTGCCTGCCCATAATCCGAAGCCCATGTCGGTCATGCCGAAGTAGCGTCCCATAATCGGAAACAGCACAACCATAAGCACGTCGAATATAAACGTCGCGGATATCGCATACGCGATATCCCTATCCTCCGCGTCGATAGTAGGCGCAATCGCCGCAATCGCCGAGCCGCCGCATATTCCCGTACCTGCCGAGATAAGCCCCGAAAGCTTCCAACTCATGCCGAACACCTTGCCGAGCAAATATCCGCCCCCGAACGCCGCAAGCAGCGTAAAGCACATCACAATCAGCGAATACTTGCCAACCTGAAACACCTGCGTAAAGCTAAGCGTAATCCCCATCAATATTATAGCAAGGCGCAGCACCTGCTTTGACACAAGCCCTATTCCGCCCTTGAAAAATCCGTAGCGCGTCACAAGCGGATTCAGCAGCATACCGATTATCAGCGCGAAGACGCCGCCGCTTATTAAGTGGTACGGGATAAACCCACTGATGTAGTTTGCGACGAACGCAAGAATTGCCGCAAGCGCAAGCCCTGCGCCGTATTTTTTAATTAATTCCACATAAACCTCCGTGTTTGTTATTGTGTTGATTTTACCACATTTTTATTATAAAATCAAACATCGATTTCCGTAGTAATCTTTTTCAAAAGATTCATAGCATTAATTGCCGTAGGAAATCCTGCGTATGGCACAGTTTGTATGATGACTTCTTCGATTTCTTGTTTTGTAAGACCTACATTTAGTCCGGCGTGAATGTGAACATCTAATTGCGGTTCCCGCCCTCCTAAGCAAGTAAGCATAGCAATTGTAGCAATTTCCCTCTCCCTTAAAGTTAAGCCGTCTCGGCTATAAATATCACCAAATGCAAATTCCACGATGTATGTCCCTAAATCGCCCAGGTTTTTGGTAATATCAACGCCTGTGTTTCCGTCAACCTCAAATAACTTTTTGAGTCCCTTTTCAAAACGTCCGTTTTCACTCATGTTTAATTCCCTCCATGTTTTTATATATCTCAATTTTGTCATCTAGCAATCGAATATTATTAAAAAGTCTGTCGATTTTTTGTATGATGAACTGCTTGTGTTGCTCCAAGATATTTACTCTGTCTTTTATCGTATCATCGCCTTGTTCTCTCCATATAGCGTACTGTTTCATTTGCGCTATAGGCATTTCCATATCTTTGAGCTTCCCCAAAAATCGTATCCATTCAATTTCTTTTTCAGTAAACCTTCTGATGCCATTAGTATCTCGGTTAACCCCTGTAATCAATCCCTCGCTTTCATAATAACGGATATTGGACGGGGACAGCCCTGTAAGCTCTGAAACATTTTTTATAGAAAAGTGCTTATCCATAAAACGAGTATACCACATTAAAGCCGCTTTAAGTCAATGGTTTTTTAAGCGTCCTCGATATAATCGTATGGTAAAAAGTGACGAGGGTGGTTTGTCCCTGCTTTACATTTATACCAATTCATGTTAAAATAACAGCGTAATACCAAATTATAGAAACATAACCCATATTCAAGGAGGGTATTATGCTTGCAAAACCTACAAAGACACAGATAGAGTGGCACGAGTGCGAGCGCATTGCGTTCGTACACTATGACCCTGCGACGTGGCAAGGCAACGAATACGACGACGGCTCGACGCCTTTCGGCGACATCAACCCCACCAAACTAGACACCGACCAATGGTGCAAGGCCGCCCTATCATGGGGCGCAAAGCAGCTTATATTTGTAGCAAAGCACGCCGGAGGATTCTGCTGGTGGCAGACGCAAGCGTCGGACTACGGCATAAAGCAAACGCCGTACAAGGGCGGCAAAGGCGATGTACTCGACGAAATCTATCAATCATGCAAAAAGCACGGCCTACGCTTCGGCGTCTACATCTCCCCTGCGGACGCGCACTGCGGCGCATATAACGGCGGCGGCGGCAAAACCACCGACCCATCACAGCAGCAGCAATACAACGACATCTACCGCGCACAGCTTGTAGAAATATTCTCGCGATATCCCGATATAGCCGAGGTATGGTTCGACGGAGGAATCGTAGTGCCAATAGCAGACATACTTGAAAAATATCTGCCAAACACGATTGTATTCCAAGGTAAGCAATTCTCAAACATACGCTGGTGCGGCAACGAAGCAGGAGTCATCCCCTACCCTGCGTGGAATACTTTAAGCAAAGCCGCGTTGGAAACAGGGCTTTCCACCATGGCGCAGGATAACCCCGACGGCGACGCTTGGGCAGGTCTTGAGGTAGACACTCCGCTGTACGACCACAATTGGTTCTGGAACAAAGAGAATGAAAGCAAGCGAAAGTCCCTCGACAAGCTGATTGAGATTTACTATAAATCCGCAGGCAGAGGCAGCGTTCTTCTTCTAAACTCCACCCCCACGACCGAAGGCATAATCCCCGAAGGCGACATGCAAGCATATGCGGCATTCGGCAAGGAACTATCGCGCCGCTTCGACAATCCAATCGCCGCAACAAAAGGCACTGGCATAGCAATAGAACTGCAACTAAACAGCAACCGTATCAATCACATCATACTGCGCGAGGAATACGCCGAAGGGCATCGCGTTCGCGAATTCCACATCGACGCACTATGCAGCGGCGAGTGGCGCAAAATATACGACGGCACAGCCGTAGGCGTAAAGCACATCATCGTGTTCGACGAAATCACCGCCGACGCACTCCGCCTAACCGTAACAAAATACGCCGACACGCCACTCATACGCGACTTCAGTGCATACTGCGTCGACGGAGTTGACATTCCCGCGCTAATCCAATCGCTCAAACAAAGCGAGGGCATATACGACTGCATGAAGCAGCAGTGCGCCACAATCGCAGGCAGCGGCAAAGCCACAATCGACCTATCACCCTACATCAAGCAAGCAGGTCAATACCGCCTAACCTTTGAGGGCAACGTATCGGTACAAAACCCCATGCTAATACTGGAAGGCGTACCTACCGAAGACATGGTATCACACTACGGCGGCAACACATACATCGTAACACGCACCGCCGCACCCACAGACCAAACAACCACAGCCTTTTCCGCCGACCTAACCTGCAACGGTGAAGTTACAGCGTACATTTCACAACTATAACACAAACCAAGGGAGGCACGAATGCGCGAAACATACAAAATCGGCGGCATGACATGCGCAGCTTGCGCAAACCGAATCGAAAAGGTAGTCGGCAAGCTCGACGGAATGCAGTCTGTCGCCGTAAACCTAGCGACCGAACGGCTAACATGTGAATACGACGACGGCAAAATCAATGCCGCCCTAATTTTCCAAGCCGTTGAAAAGCTAGGCTTCACCTGCGCTCCGCTTCCCAAAAACGCAGTAGACCACGACAAACTGCGCAAGGAAAGGGCGATTAGGACGCTGCGGATACGGCTAGTCATATCCGCGGCGTTCACCCTTCCCCTGCTGTACATCGCAATGGGACATATGATTCCGGGCGTAACTCTTCCGCTTCCGCCCGAGATTCACCCAATGCACAAGCCGCTTAATTTTGCGATTGCGCAGATTATGTTAACCATACCGATACTCGTTGCAGGCTATCGCTTTTACTACGTAGGCTATCGCGCGATATGGCTTCGTTCACCCAACATGGACAGCCTTATCGCTATTGGTACATCTGCCGCCGTGCTGTACAGCCTTTACGCAACATACCAAATCACACAAGGGCATACTGCCTTCGCAGAAAGTTTGTACTTTGAAACAGCGGGCGTAATCATAACGCTAATCCTGCTAGGCAAATACCTCGAAGCCGTATCCAAAGGCAAAACGAGCGAAGCCATAAAGAAGCTGATGGGTCTTGCGCCCAAAACCGCAATCGTAGTCAAAGGCGACACCGAGGTTGAAATCACAATCGAGGAAGTCACAGTCGGCGACATAATTCTGGTGAAGCCAGGCTCAAAAATACCTGTAGACGGCTTAGTCGTCGAAGGTGCGACCGCCATAGACGAATCCATGCTCACAGGCGAAAGTATGCCTGTCGACAAAAAAACCGGCGACAAAGTCTACGCGGCAAGCATAAACAAAAACGGCGTGATAAAATTCAAGGCGACAAAAGTAGGCGCAGACACCGCCCTTGCACAAATAATCAAGCTTGTAGAGGACGCGCAAGGCTCGAAAGCCCCAATCGCGCAGATGGCAGACATTGTATCAGGCTACTTCGTGCCGATTGTGTTTGCCATTGCCGCTATTGCATTCGCGGCGTGGTTCATCAGCGGCGAATCCCTCACCTTTTCCCTAACGATATTCATCGCAATACTCGTAATCGCCTGCCCATGTGCACTAGGTCTAGCCACGCCGACCGCTATTATGGTGGGCACAGGCAAAGGCGCGGAAAACGGCATACTAATCAAAAGCGGCGCAGCCCTAGAAACCGCGCACAAAATCCAAACAATCGTCTTCGACAAAACAGGCACAATCACCGAAGGCAAGCCTGAAGTCACCGACATAATAGTCGCCGACGCAGATTTCACAGCCGACAGACTGCTACAACTCGCAGCCTCCGCCGAAAAAGGCAGCGAACACCCCCTGGGCGAAGCGATAGTTCGCCGCGCCCAACAAAACAACCTGCAAACCCTAGCCGTGTCACAATTCGAGTCACTCACAGGCATGGGGATAAAAGTATCTATGGACAACGCGCAAATTCTAGCAGGCAACATCAAGCTAATGAACGAGCAAAACATCTCGACCGAATCCGCAGAGCACGAAGCCAATCGCCTTGCCGCCGAAGGCAAAACCCCCATGTACATCGCAGTCGACAATAAAGTCGCAGGCATAATCGCCGTAGCCGACGTAGTAAAACCAAGCAGCGCAAACGCAATCAAGCAGCTAACCGACATGGGAATCGAAGTCGCCATGCTCACAGGCGACAACAGCCGCACCGCCGAAGCAATCGCACGCCAAGTAGGCATAACCCGCGTACTCTCCGAAGTATTACCGCACGACAAATCAAACGAAGTCAAAAAGCTGCAAGCCGAAGGCAAAATCGTAGCAATGGTAGGCGACGGAATCAACGACGCCCCAGCCCTAGCGCAAGCCGACATCGGCATAGCCATAGGCAGCGGCACAGACGTAGCTATGGAAAGCGCGGACATAGTCCTAATGCAAAGCAACCTATCAGACGTACCCTCTGCAATAAAGCTATCCAAAAGCACAATCCGCAACATCAAGCAAAACCTATTCTGGGCATTCGCCTACAACGCGGCCGGAATCCCAATCGCCGCAGGATTGCTGCACATTTTCGGCGGCCCGCTGCTAAATCCCGTATTCGCCGCCGCTGCAATGAGCCTGTCAAGCGTATCGGTGCTAACAAACGCCCTGCGCCTAAAACGCTTCAAACCAAATAAATAATCGTAACGAAAAGGGGGCACATCATGCAAATCACTGATGAAATAAAGAAAATTACGCAACAAATCGTTGCGGCTGTATCACCAGAAAGAATATACCTATTTGGTTCATTTGCTTACGGAACACCGAAAGAAGATAGTGATTACGACTTTTATGTCGTAACAAGCGATAAGCAATGCCCTCCATCGATTATCGGAGATATTAGAGGGGCGTTGATGACCGATAGAGTTATGAAATCTATCGATATCTTAGCAACTGATATAACTAATTTTGAAAAGCGTTCAAAAGCGCCCACGCTTGAACGTAAAATCGCAAGAGAGGGAGTGATTTTATATGAACGAGTTCGTGGCCGAATGGTTTAAAAAAGCTAACAATGACTTAGTTTCAGCAGTATACTTGTTTGAAAATATACATCCAAAACAAATTGAAATAAGCGCATATTTGTGCCAACAATGCATCGAAAAGACGATGAAGGGCTTTTTGGTAAGCAAGGACGTTGAACCTGACAGAACGCACGATCTTGAATTTCTATGCAAAAAATGTGAGGCATACGAAGATAATTTTATAAATTTCTTGTCCGAGTGCAAGAACATTACACCCTTTGCTACACAAGGACGTTACCCCAATAATATTGAAATAACAGAAGAACAGGTAAAAAGAGCTCTAACGCAGGCGAAGGAAATTTATGATTTCTGTTATCAATATGTGAATCGGACTGATTCCACAACTATAACCGGTTGAATATAGGGGCGAACGGCTAATGAAGGCTGCCCCTACACCTTAAACCTATACCCCGCCCCCCACACAGTTTCAATATACTGCGGCTTATCAGGCGTTCGCTCGATTTTGTCGCGGATTCGCGCTATATGTACAGTGACTGTAGTTGCGTCGGAAAGCGCGTCGTAACCCCACACCTTCTCGAAAATGCGCTCCTTGTCAAAAACCGTGTTCGGATTTTGGATTAGGAATAGCAGCAGGTCAAATTCCTTCTGCGTAAGCGAAACCTCGCTGCCGTCGACATATACGCGCCTGCCTAATTCGTCAATCGAAAGTCCGCCGACCGTAATCTGCTTACGCTGCGGCTGCGAAAATTGCTTATACGTTTTTATATTGCGACTTACGCGCGCGACAAGCTCGGCAGGACTGAACGGCTTCACGATATAATCGTCCGCGCCAAGGTTGAACCCCTTCACCTTGTACATATCGTCCGACTTCGCCGACACAATTATAACAGGAATTTCCTTATTCTCGCCCATAAAGCTAAGTATGCTAAAGCCGTCGACCTCCGGCAGCATAAGGTCGAGCAAAATTAAATCAGGCTGCGAATCCTTAATCCGCTGCATTCCCACGCTTCCAGACGCTGCATGTATCACGCTGTAGCCGCTTAGCTCCAAATAATCGCGCAATAACTCCGCGATACTTTCGTCGTCCTCGATAATTAACACTGTGTCCGCCATAATCTCCCCCTAGAATTGGATAAAACTTATGAAAATTAAAATTGTTATAAATGCCGATATACCTAAATGGCTCGCATTATCTCACGAGCATGATTGCTACGTAAAAGAGTTGGTTGCCGACCTCACAGAGTGGTACAACGGCAACGATAATTCCCCTTCGTATGATTCTTACATGCAGTCAAAGATTGATAAAAAGGAAGCCTTCATGGCTGTAGCTTCCGACAACGATTGCATGGGAATCATAGCAATATCAAAGCGCAGCAACCGCATTACATTCTTCGCTATATCGCATAATGCCGACATGCAAACTATCGGTTACGCTCTCATTAACTGCGCCCTTGAATTACTCGATAACTCCAAACCAATTTACATTAATGAAATCGCAAGCATCTCTGAAAGAATTAGGAGTTACAAAAAGCTTTTTCTAAATAACGGATTCATTTATCATTGCGATTCACTCGAGAATGGAGTGCCTGTGGAAACTTTTGTAAAGCAACCCTCGCAGTCGGATTGACAATTTACCTCTGGTTTTTCAACAAAACCATAAAGCTACTCCCACCGCTGTCATTATTAATCGCCCATATACTGCCGCCCAAACCTTCAACGATTTGTTTGGATATAGCAAGCCCCAGGCCGCTGCCTCCATTGCCGCCGCGCGATTGCTCGGCTTTGTAGAATCGGTCGAATATTCGCGGCAAGTCCTGCTCGGCAATGCCGCAGCCGTTATCTCTAAACTCAAATATAACTCCGCTTGCTGCATGTCGCAGGCTTACTGAAAGCTCGCCGCCTTGCGCCGCAATATGCCGTCGCGCGTTGTCGATGATATTTTGCGCAACACGCTTAAATTGCAACACGTCTAACTCAATTGAATAATTGTCAGGCAACGAACTTGCAAAAGCAATACGCTTACCTTCCTTCGCATAACTATCCTCATATTCCGCAACTATGCCGCCCACATACTCATTAAGCCGAACCTCCTCAAGATTAAACGGAAGCTGATTTAAATCAAGCTTTGAGTAAAGCAGCAAATCATTAATCATCTCATTAAGCATAACAGTCTTATCAAGCGCAGTCGCCAAATATTTATCCTGCTTATTCTGCTTAAACGCCACACCGTCAATCAATCCCTCGATATACCCCTTTATAATCGTAACAGGCGTTTTCAAGTCGTGCGACAGACATGACACCAAAAACTTTCGGTTGTCGTCGTACTTCTTTTGCATTGCTACCATATCGCGCAGCTTTACGCGCATTTGCTCCAGCGCACCAGACAGCGCGGCGATTTCGTCCGTACCCAGAATCGGTATCTCGGAGTTAAGCTCCCCCTGCGCGATTACATCGGTAAGGCGCGTAAGCTCGACTATCGGCTTCACAATCGCCTGCTGCGTTTCGCGCAGCATAAATATGTGCGCGACAAAAAACGTTATTACAAACACACCCACGCCAATCACGCACGCCGTAACATAAAACGGCACGCTCAACGCAACAGGCGTAAGCGTGATTATCTTGCTATTCTGATTCCCCGAGGGATTCTGCTCGTTTAACGAATACATCACGCCGTTAATCGATTGCAGGTGCTGCCCCTGCGAAAAAGACAGCAGCAGCTTTTCGGTGTCAACAAGGCTCATCTCCATAGAATTGAAGGCGACAGAGTTGCTGTTCATTGCGATTATCTCGGTTTTAAGCGGCGCAGGATTCGCGCTGAAGGTGTTGGACAAATAAACATACACCACCGCGGCAGCCCCTGCGACCGCCGCCGCAATCAAAAGTATCGCCGCATTTTGCCATAACAGCCGCCGAACCATAGCCTAAAACCGCCGCCTTTCAAACAATAAGCAGCCTGCGCCGAAAAACGTTCCGCCGAAGCCAAACAGTATCAGCATAATACGCAGCAGCTTTCCGAAGTTGACATGGCTCGCGATAACCAAATTGTACCAATCGAACATCGATGTGATAAAAAAGCTGCTGTATCGCGAATAAATTATGCTAAGCACAACCAACGCAAGATACACCACAATGCTTATCATAAACACAACGCCACTGCTTTTGAATATGTTCGAGAGAAAAACCACCAGCATGATAAACGCCATAATCGGTAAGAGCGCCGCAACATAAGCCACAGGCACGCGCCACAGGTTATCCACGCCCCCTGCGAATATCAGGCTCGACACAACCGAAAGCACCATAATGTAAAGCAGGTTCGCAAGCACAAACAACGCAACGGCCGAAACCTTAGCCGCGAATATCTTAAATCGCGTAACAGGCCGCGTTATCGCAAGCTTTATGGTGTTGTTGGCGAACTCGCCGCTGAACATATCTATCGCTACAAACGTACCAAACAGCGGCACAAGCGTCGCACCAAGCACCGACAGTATAAACAGCGGGAAGCTGCTAGTCCCCGTAACGCGAATCCCTGCAAAGTTGCGCAGACTTAACACAATAAACTGCCCAAGCACAACAGTGCCAAGGAACAGCAACGCCGCAACAATAACCTTCTTCTTCTTTAATATCTTGTAAAATTCATTTATCAATGTAACCTTATATGCGTTCATCAGCGTTCGATTGCCCCCACTTCTGAAATGTAGTAATTCTCGAGGGTTGAATACTCCTTCAATATGTCTTTCACCGTTTCGGTATGCGTGAGTGAGCCTCCCAGAATTATGCCTACGCGCTCACAGGTCAACTCTACGTCGTGGATTAAGTGACTGGAGATAAAGAAGGTCGTGCCATATTTCTCCTTCATATTCAATATGAGGTTGCGCATTTCGTGCATACCTTCTACGTCAAGCCCATTTAGCGGCTCGTCTAATATAAGCAGCTCGGGATTGCCGAGTATTGCCATAGATATGCCCAAGCGTTGGCGCATACCAAGCGAATAATTCTTAGCCTTCTCGTTCTTGTATTTATAAATACCTGTCATATTCAGGCAATCGTCAATGCGATTGCTGTCGGCGTTGTAGTATCGCGCGCACATGCGCATGTTCTCGAAAGCTGTCATGTACGGCACTAAGTCCACCGTTTCAATAACCGAGCCAACCTTGCCCATTGCTCTCTCTATATCATTTACCACGCTGTACCCGAATATGTTTACATCGCCGCTGTCAGGGTGCATAAGCCCTGTCATAACCTTCATCGCGGTAGTTTTTCCTGCGCCGTTGGGGCCTAGGAAGCCGAATATCTCGCCCTTTGGCACCGTTAGGTTCAGGTCGCTTACGCCACGTTTATTTTTATATAAAACCGTTAGGTTCTTGATTTCGATTGCGTTGTCCATTTTGCTCCTTTTAAATGTGCATTGAGGAGGGGCGAAAGTTCGCCCCATGTTTTTGTTTATTTAAAGATGAATCTGAATTGACCGTCGAAGTTCTCCAGTTGGTCAAACTCGTGAGTTATGATTTTCCCGTCAGTGCGGATTTCAAAAAGGTTTATATACATCGAGTTGTTATATCCGCCGCCGAAAGCCGTACCAATATACGTTTCGTTCGTGCGATTGTCTTCGTAAGTGAATTCAAGGTTTGAGTTCACGATTTCACCTGCAAATTCAAAGGATAATGTTTTCTCAGGTGCGTATTCCGGCAGGTATTCTTCGTAGAATTTGCCTGTAGCTACACCATCGATAACATCTGTTATTTCAAATATGCGTTTGCCCTTGTAGGTATAGCTGTTGCCTTTGTATTCAACGATGTCGCTTTCGTATTTGCCTACCTTCATCGTAGATGCCATAGAGAACATGTTGAAGTATTCGCTTCCATCTACTTCATTTACATTTTTGCCTGTGAGGTTAGGCTCGGTTACTACTGTTGAGTTGATGTCGGAGATTTTTAGTGTGCCTTCAACTGTAAGCTTATGCTGTATTCCGTCCTTGTCTTTGCCAAGCAGGTTGCCCTCGAAGGTTAAGCTGTCGATTATGCCGTCCTTGTTTTGGTTAGCGATAAAGGAGCATGTGCCGATGTAGATGTCGTCGGTAAGACGCGGAAGCGGAAATTCATGAGCGCCCATAGGCGTGTAGCCGTAGTCGTATTCATTAAACATCGACTGCTTTAAGCCGAAGGATAAAATAGCATTCGCAAGCGGCGGAATCTGTGATTCGTTCATCTCGCCTGTGAAAACCTTGCCGCCGTCTTTGTTTTGTGACACTGTGATTAAGTCTGCGTAGCTGCCTACTGCCGCGTCAACTATGCGCTCGATGTCGGGGTAATACTCGGACTCGAAAGGATTGTTCATGCTTAATCCTCGTTCGAGTATACCGCCTATATTTTGGTCCTCATAATTTACAACCGTGTATGAATCATCATTCGAGTTGTAAATTATACTTTTGTTTTTGTCGCTATAGTTCATGCCGCTTGCGGATAAGCCGTTGTAGTTTAATTCAAAGTTCTCGGTAAAGATTGATCTGTTTTTCACATCAACCATCGTGTGATTTTTTGTAGCAAATATCTCGTCGCCGTCGCCTTTTACTTTAATTTCGCCGTCTAATGTAAAGCTGTCTAGGTTGTTAAATAGCTTTGTGAATGTTGTTTTAGTCGCTTCCTTCATGTTGCTGTAGCCGCTGCCGAGCATTACGTCGGCAAACGCCGTCGTCGCGAATATTACTATGCCTAACACCAGGCATACCGCCGCGATCGCACCCTTCTTCCTTAACATAATGTTTCCTCCATAAAAATTATTTGGAATGAGATTTGTATACGTAATCGATTCCTTGAATTAATCATAACACATCAGTATTGAATATCTTCAAACTAATTATTAAATTTTTATTAAGATTATTATATCATTGATTTGGGTGGACAAGCAAGTGGGTTAAATGTTCGCCATTGACAATCATTGGCAGATGTGCTACAATGAATACAATATTTTAAGTGAGGTACACGTCATGTTGATTCGTGTAGGACGCATGAGATAAGAAGGCACAGGATAGGCTGCGGCAGCAGCTTATTGATTGTGCCTTGTTTCGATTGAATTCTACTAAATCAAATGAGGTGTATTTTTTATGTCCCAATATAAGGTTAATTCTTTTTCGGTGTCACAAAATTTTCTTACAAGTGGGCGGCTTATCAAACGCCTTTTAGATAAATCCAGTATTACAAAGGATGACCATGTTGTCGAAATAGGCGCGGGCAAGGGGCATATCACGCGGCAGCTTATCGCGCGTTCGGGCAATGTCACTGCTGTCGAGATAGACCCCAGGCTGCATTCGCGGCTTTGTGAAAGTATCGGCGGCGCGGATAATTTGAAGCTGGTGCGCGGCGATTTCCTCGGCTATAACCTTCCGTCTAAGCCTTATAAAGTCTTTGCGAATATTCCGTTTAACATTACGACAGAGATAATGCGAAAGCTTGCGTATGCACAAATGCCGCCATCGGAGGTGTGGCTCGTCATGGAAAAGGGTGCGGCAAAGCGATTCATGGGCAAGCCTGCCGAAAGTGCGGCTTCGCTTATGCTAAAGCCGTTTTACGATATAGATGTCACCTATCACTTTCAGCGTGAGGATTTTCACCCAATGCCGTCGGTCGACACAGTGCTGCTGCATATGAAGGCAACGTAGGGGCGGGGCTCTGCTCCGCCCGTGTACGGCATTGTACGTATTTATATTCGTGCGTTTCTCGAATCCAACACATTCGCATTCGTGCATATCCCAAATACGACATATCCAGAATCGCACACGGGCGGATGTGGGCATCCGCCCCTACATGCGTGTTATTCTGCGTTTATTTTGTTGTAAATGTATGTTGACAAGTTATTGTTAATTATGTTAAAATATCATTAACAAGGGAGGTTAATTTATGTCAAATGTGAAAATAATTGGAAATGCACTGCCGAATATTCCGTGGGAGGATAAGCCGGCTGGGTGTACAAATGTTATGTGGCGCAGCGCGGCTAACCCCATCATCAAGCGCGACCATCTGCCTAACTCCAACAGCATATTCAACAGTGCTGTTGTTCCGTATGAGGGCGGCTTCGCAGGAGTATTCCGCTGCGACAATACCGCGCGCTACATGAGAATCCATGCAGGCAAAAGTAAGGACGGCATCAATTGGGACATCAACCCCGAGCCGATTCAGTTTATATGCGACGACGAGGAAATCGGCGAATTTGTATACGCCTACGACCCGCGCGTTGTCTTTATCGAGGACAGATATTATGTAATATGGTGCAACGGCTACCACGGCCCGACTATCGGTATAGCCTACACCTTCGACTTCGAGAAATTCTATCAATGTGAAAACGCGTTCCTGCCCTACAACCGAAACGGCGTGCTGTTCCCGCGCAAAATCGGCGGCAAGTTCGCAATGCTGTCGCGTCCTTCCGACACAGGGCATACCCCGTTTGGCGACATATTCTACAGCGAAAGCCCTGACTTAATCCACTGGGGCAAGCACCGCCACGTTATGGAGCCCTGCGGCGCATGGCAAAGCCGAAAAATCGGCGCAGGCCCTGCCCCAATTGAAACAACCGAGGGCTGGCTGATGATTTACCACGGCGTGCTGCAATCCTGCAACGGCTTCGTATACCACGCAGGCGCGGCAATCATGGACATCGACGAGCCGTGGAAGGTTAAGTATCGCACCGAGCCGTACATTCTGTCGCCGCAGACATTGTATGAATGTGTAGGCGACGTACCCAACGTAGTATTCCCCTGCGCGACATTGCACGACGCGGAAACAGGACGTATCGCAATGTACTACGGCGCGGCAGACACAGTTACCGCACTCGCCTTCACCTATGTCGACGAGCTTGTTGAGTTCACAAAGAAAAACTCAATGGAGATAAGAAAAACAAAGCAACGCGCAACATGATGTAAACATTGTTAAATAAATATAGCGGACAACGATGTTGTCCGCTATATTTTTATGCTATTTAATTCAACCTCGCGCGCAGCTGCTGCTCATTGTTGCGGAAGCCATCCAGCAACTGCTTAAGCAGCGCGGCTTGCTCCGACAGCTCAATGCTTGCAGCGGCACTTTGCTCGCTGTTAGCTGAATTTACCTGCACCACAGTGTAAATTTGATCCAACGCAGCGGACACAGAATCCAAGAACTCCGACTCAATCTGCGTCGCATTTGATATTTCGGAGATAATGTTGGTCGTCGTCTTAACATTTTCGACAACTCCGTGCAATTCCTCCGCCGTAATCTGCGCAAGCCTTACGCCGTCATCGATTGATTTTACAGAATCCTCTATCAGCTTCGTCGTATTTGAAGCAGCTTGCGCAGATTTTCCTGCAAGGTTGCGCACCTCGTCTGCGACAACGGCAAAGCCTCTGCCTGCCGCGCCTGCACGTGCAGCTTCAACCGATGCGTTAAGCGCAAGCATGTTTGTTTGGAACGCGATGTCCTGTATCGTTTTGATTATCTTGCTGATTTCGGCTGATTTGCCTTGTATGCCGTTCATCGCTTCCATAAGCTGCTGCATTTTCTCGTTGCTGCTGTCGATGGACTTCGTTTCGGTTATAGCCATTTCGTTGGCTTTCGCTGTGTTTTCGGCGTTGTCCTTCACTCGCTTGGAAACTTCGGCTACTGATTTGGTGAGCTGTTCGACAGCTCCTGCTTGCTCGGTCGCGCCCTGCGCAAGAGTTTGCGAGTTGCCCGAAAGATTGCTTGCGTTATGCTCGAGGGTATCCGTAATTTGGTCAATCTGCGCGAACAAGCCCTGCATACGCGCCATGCTGTTAAGCTTTGTTATATCCTGCACAACCTCGATGTGTCCACACTTGTTGCCCTTTGTATCGCGCAGATACGCTGTGTCAACCTGGAAGTGCATACCGAATTGGTCGAAGGTAGTCTGCGGAGTATTGCGGCGCAAGCAGTCGATTCCGCAGTTGGACGTTTTGCAAATACCCGCGCCCCAATTGCTGCAATGCTTGCCTATCAAGTCCTCGCGCTTCTTGCCGAGCATACCCTCAACAGGCTTATTCACAAACGTCCATATCATATTGTTATCCGTAACAGAAAGCGGAAACGGAATAGCGTCCAGCATATCCACATACCAATGTATCTTTTCATCAACAAGCTTCTTCGTCCACATAAAGCAAAACAAGACGACACCTGCTGCAACAACGGTCGCCGCTATACCAACTGCCATAACAACGCCGCTTCCCGATAACAACGAAAGAACAATACCAATCGACAACAACATAACGGTGCATAAAATCATTGACAGATTAATTGCGTTAACATGCTTGTTCGCTTTTGACATTAACATGACTCCTTTTTATGTAACTGAGATGTACAATAATTCTATACTAAGTATATCAAGAACATATCACAAAGTCAATAATGTTTGATACAGTTTTGTATTCTAATGTTTTTGTTGTGGCAACATCCGATTTTTACTTGAATTTATGTGCAATATATGTTATTATATTAGTGGAATAAATTGTACCCACCCATCAAATATGTTCAAATACCTAAGCACAGGCGGTGTATAGTGTGAACGATATAAATATGAAGGATTTAAGCGTGAGAGATTTTAAGAAGCGCGTTGAGGAGCTTGAATTAATCAACGCTTCAGTGCCTGGAGGCATTGTGATAATGGAGTACGACCAATACCTCACCATAATATACGCGAATCAAGGCTTCTATGAAATCACCGGATACAGCCCTGATGAGATAAACAGACTCTTCCAAAACAAAGCCGTACGGCTTATTCACCCGCAGGAGATTCTCGGCGTACTCAGCGAAACAGAAAAACAAATAGCAGAAAAGGGCAGGTTTAATGTAAAGGCACAGCTTGTTTCACGCGATGGATATAAATGGATAGACTTGAATGGAAGGTATAAGCGAACATCGGACGGCAGGCGCGTATTCTGCTCCTTCACAGATATATCGCGGCACATACAATTGCAGCGACAGCTTGAAATCGAGCAGGAGTTCAACAACATCATAAGCAACCTAAGCGACAGCTACTTCTACGACCTCGACCTTGCTACAAGCACCATACGCTATTCCGCAAGCTTCGCAAAACGCTTCGGCATAAGCCAAGTGCAGAAAAACTACCCTTACTCAATAATCGAAAAAGGGATTATCGCCGAGGACTATATAGATAAATTTTTGCATATGTGTATGGGCAACAATACTTTTTCCAAAGTAAATACTGTCCCGGAGCTAAAGATGAAGGTGCCGAGCGGCGAATGTGTATGGATTTCCTTTACATATTCCATATTGTTCGGCGAAAATGGGCTGCCTAAAAAGGCTATCGGCAAGATGACTGACATTACACTGCAAAAGCTGCAAATTGAGCTGTTGACGGAAAAGGCATCGACCGACCCGCTGACCAAGCTCCTTAATAAGGAAGAAACAAAGCTGCGCATTGAGGATTACCTGCTAAACCGCCCCAAAAGCGAGCAAGCCGCCTTTATGCTGATTGACATAGATAACTTCAAAGGCGTGAACGACACGCTGGGGCATCAATTCGGCGACAGTGTGCTTGTGGATATATCGCGCAAGCTTAAAAGGGTGTTCGGCAACACAGGCATTATCGGACGCTTCGGCGGCGACGAATTTGTCGCATTCATAAGCGGAGTGCGCGACATGGAGAGTATCACTGCGATTGCTGAATCGATTGCAGACGCGTTCCGGCACACATTTTCAGGCGAGCACAAGGACTACAAAATCTCCGGCAGCGTAGGAATTGCGCTATGTCCACGGCACGCCCACGACTTCGACAGCCTGTACCACATGGCCGACATCGCGCTCTACGAATCCAAGCAGCGCGGCAAGGATTGCTTCACAGTCTACAGCGACAGCATAAATCCGGCGGCAAAGATTAAGCCCAAAGAGGAGGCGCAGCGTTTTATCGCAAGCTTTTACGCCGACGACCCGATTTACAATATATTTGAAATGCTGTATGAAACAAAGGATATGTACACCACGGTGAACAAGGTTTTAAGCGTAATCGGTTTGAAGTTCGACGTCGACCGTTGCTACATCTTCGAGGTAAACGACGACGAATCGATAAGCAACACCTACGAATGGTGCGCCGACGGAGTAAATCCCGAAATTGACAGCCTGCAGAACATACCTATGGATTATTTGACAGATTTAATGGACAAATACTTCACCGATGGAATATTCTATTGCAACGACATAAAAAAGTTGGAAGAACCATATTGCTCCGACTTCAGCAGGCAAGGGATTCAATCAATAATACACTACACGTTTTACGACCAAGGCAAGATTACAGGCTTCATCGGCTTTGACTCCTGCAAGCAGCAGCGCGACTGGACAGGGCAGGAAATCGCAACCCTCGACTATGCCTCAAAAATACTCTCCATCTTTTTAGGCCGCCGCAAAATCAAACAAAATTTAAACTAAGGAGAAATGATGACTACAAAAGAAAGCTTCAAAAGATACAAGGAAATGCTGATAGAATGGAACGCCAAGTTTAACCTCACTGCAATCACAGACCCTGACGACATTCAGTCGCTGCACTTTGACGACAGCTTGCAGCTTTTAAGCTTCGGATATATCAAGCCGGGCTGCCGCGTCGCCGACGTAGGCACAGGCGCAGGCTTCCCCGGCCTACCGCTTAAAATTGCTATGCCTGACATTAAGCTGACGCTCATGGACAGCACCAACAAAAAATGCACCTTCCTTAAAGAAGTCGTAAACGAGCTTGCACTGTCCGACGTAGAAGTTATGCACATTCGCGGCGAGGACGCCGCCAAAATGAAGGGTCACGGCGTATCGTATGACGTAGTTACTGCAAGGGCAGTAGCTCCGCTGCCAAAGCTTGTGAGGTACACCCTGCCGCTTATAAAAGCAGGCGGAATATTCCTGGCAATGAAGAGCAAAAACATCGAGGACGAAGTGGAAGCCGCTCTGCCCATTATAAAAAAGATGCGCTGCGAATATGAAAAGCTGGAGCAGTATATGATTCCGGGAACGGACATATGCCGCACAGTCGTTGTAATAAGAGGAAATCATGGAAAATGACACCAAAAGACGCGTCATGATTGTGGACGACAACATAACCAACCTCACAATCGTAAAGAAAGCACTTTTCGGAAAGTACAGCGTCGTCCCTGCGACAAGCGGAGAAGGCGCACTTTCCATGCTGCAAAAAACAGCAGTGGATATAATCCTGCTCGACGTTGAAATGCCTGGGATGAACGGCTTTGACATGCTCAAAATCTTAAAGCAGCAGAAAGGCACACGCGATATTCCCGTAATATTTGTGACTTCGCGCAACGATTCGCGCTCGGAGCTTGACGGATTCTCACTCGGGGCCGTGGACTACAT
The DNA here is from genome assembly GCA_964479875.1 of uncultured Eubacteriales bacterium. GTDB lineage: Bacteria > Bacillota > Clostridia > Monoglobales > CAYZNM01 > CAYZNM01. The sequence continues at coordinate 151,269 of CAYZNM010000003.1, read as the reverse complement.
CATAAAGCCGTACTCCATTCCGCTGCTTATAAAGCGACTGGAGCTGCACCTTACAATTGTCGAGCAAAAAAACAGCCTCATCGAGTACACGAACAAGCTCGAGCACCTAATCCAAGATAAATCCGACACAATCATCGAGCTGCAAAATGCAATACTACATACAATGACCGATTTGATTGGCAGAAGGGACGACATCACAGGAACGCACATCACACGCACGCAAGGCTATCTAAAAGTCCTAGTCGACGCACTCGAGCAAAGCGAAAAGCACCGCGGCCGCATGTCAAAGCTGAACAAAGCAATTCTAATAGAATCCGCGCAGCTGCACGACATAGGCAAAATCGCAATACCCGACCGCATACTGCTAAAGCGCGGCAGGCTCACATCCGAAGAACAGCGTCAAATGAAGCGCCACACAATCATAGGCGAGGAAGCGCTGCTTAAAGCCATGACCCTAACGCGCGAAAAAGACTTCCTCACCTACGCCGCGCAGCTTGCGATAAGCCACCACGAAAAGTGGGACGGCACAGGCTACCCCTACTGCAAAGCAGGCGAGGACATACCCTTCATCGGGCGCATAATGGCAATCGCCGACGTATACGACGCCCTAGTCAGCGTACGCCCCTACAAAATGGACATGAAGCACAGCGAAGCTGTCGAAATAATAAAAGCGCAGGCAGGCAAGCATTTCGACCAAGAATTGGTAGAGGTGTTTATGTCAGTCGAGCAAAAATTTGAAGAAGTTTCCCACAGCTTGTACATCCCATACAGCATAGAACCGTAAGCAAGGAGGCGGCGCATGAAAAAAGCAGACAGACTACGAATAGATCAATCCGAATTTTACAGCTTACCCGGAATTATGCTTCGTCTTAACGAGGACACAATAACAAGCTGGAGCAAGCAAGCAGACGATATGCTTGAGCTTTCGGCATTATCCGACAGAAAACGCGTAATCGCAAGCATAATCTACAGCGAGGACTGCTCAACTTTTGCCGAAGCTGTCATGCGCGCGCAGCAAGGCGAGTATGTCGAATGCGAAGCGCGATTGCTTGTGCAAGCCGCGCCTGTATGGCACAGCTTCGCCCTATCCTCCTGCCAAAGCGACAGCAGCGTCGCAATATCAGCCTTCAACATATCCGCACACAAAAAGACCGAGACGCAGCTTGTGCAAGCATTAAAAGAATCCGTGAAGCTTGGACGCACAGTCGAGTGCCTTAACACAGTAGTATCAGTGCATATGCTCTGCACATGGGAATGGGACGTCGCAAACAACAGCCTCACCTACAACCAATGCTACATGGAAGCCTTGGGCTACGACCCCGACGAGCTTTTCGGCCCAATCGAAAACTGGTTTAAGCTCTGCCACCCCGAAGACCTCGACCGCACAAACGAATTGCTGCGCTCCTGCGTCCATTACGGAAACGACCGCTACGATTGCGACGTGCGCCTGCGTCACAAAAACGGACACTACATCTGGACGCGCGACAGCGGCATAGTAGTAGAACGCGGCACCGACGGCAGAGCAAAACGCCTAATCGGCGGTCACATCAACATAGATGAACTAAAACGCGCCGAACAAAGCCTAAAAGAAGCCCTACAAAAAATCGAAAGCTACAACAAAACCCTACTCGCCGAAGTCGACGAAACACAAGGAATGCTCCAGCTCACAATCGAAGCAAGCCGTTCCCTAATAAACGCAAGCCCCACCTCCTGCTACATCCTAAACTCAAACTATCAAGTCATAAACTTCAATCAAACCGCGTCCGAATTTTTTAACTGCGACAACAAAGAAGAATTCACAAGCAAGCTGTTTAACTCCATGCCGCTGTCGCAGCCCGACAAAGGCTACTCGCGCCGATACTTCATGAACATGATAGAATTTGCGTTCAACAACGGCGAAGCCGAATTCGAGTTCCTCATGCTAGTCAACGGCGCAATGAAAAACGTAAACATAAACCTTCGCCGAATCATCTACAGCAACAGCACAGCAATCGCCGCCTTCCAATACGACTTAACCGAATTAAAAATAGCACAAACCGACCTCGCACGCCGCGAGGATATGCTAAAAGCCGTAAACCAAGTCGCCGAGATTCTGCTTGTCCCCGAAGAAACAAGCTTTGACGAAATAATGCAAAGCGTGCTGCGAATCCTATGCGAAGCTGCCAACGTAAACCGCGCCTATGTTTGGCAAAACATAGCAATAAACGGAAAGGCACACTGCACGCAGCTATACGAGTGGGTGACAGGCTGCGACCCCATGCAAGGTAAGCCTATAGTAACAAACCTAAGCTACGGCAACGAAATGATAGGCTTGTACGAGGTGCTGGCGCAGGGCGATTGCATAAACACGCCTGTCGATTGCATAACGCCTACGCTTAAGGAGCATTTGCAGCAGCAGGGCATTTCGTCGATACTGCTTGCGCCGATATTCACGCGCGGCAAATTCTGGGGCTTCATCGGCTACGACGATTGCAGGAACGAGAAGGTGTTCAGCGACTTCGAGGTCGGCATGGCGAAGACCTCCGGCTTATTCATCGCGTCCGCTATACTCAAATACGAAGCGACAAACGAGCTTATCCAAGCCAAAGAAGAAGCGCAAGCAAGCTCCAAAGCCAAAAGCATTTTCCTAGCCAACACAAGCCATGAAATCCGCACACCAATGAACGCAATCTATGGCATGAGCGAGCTTATCCTGCGCTACTCAAACAGCGAAAAGGTTCGCGAAAACGCGCTCATCATAAAAAACTCCTGCACAAGCCTTATCGGCATAATAGACGAAATACTCGACATGTCCAAAATCGAATCAGGCAAGCTTGAGCTTGTGCCGGAGAATTACCTCCTCTTCTCAATGCTAAACGACATAATCAGTCTTGTGACGGATTTAGCAAATGACAAAGGCTTGTCCTTTGTATGCGAAATTGACAGCTCGCTCCCATGCGAACTATTCGGCGATTCGCTTCGCATAAAGCAAATCTTGCTAAACCTTCTAGGCAACGCTGTCAAATTTACAGAAAAAGGGGAGGTACGATTATGCGTCACAGCGTTTCGTGAAAACGGCTCGTTGCAGCTATGCTTTGAAGTAGCCGACACAGGAATAGGCATACGCGAAAGCGATATGGACAAAATATACCTGTCCTTCGAGAGGCTCGACCAAAAGCGCAACAAAGGGATTCAAGGCACAGGCCTGGGGCTGCCCATAACCAAGCAGCTATGCGACATGATGGGCGGCGGAATCGACGTAAGCAGCGTCTACGGCGTAGGCACAACATTCATAGTCATCATCCCGCAAAAGGTTATAAACAGCCAACGTATCGCAAGCGCGAAAACGGATAAAACAATCGCAGTGTTCGACCCAAGACGCCATGTAGCCGATTCAGTAGCAATAGCATTCGGCAGCTTAGGCATACGCTACACCGCTGTGGAAACCACTGCCGACCTTGACGAATTAATCAACAGCTTTTACATCGACCTGCTCTTCGTTTCCTCCGCGCATTACGACATGGCGCACGCCGCGCTCGACAGCATAGGGGCGAAAACAAAAATCGTCACCCTCCGCGCAAAAAACGATGAAGCCGCAGGCGAACGCTCTGCAACAATGCCCATCCACTGCGTCACAATCGCAAACATTCTAAACGACAAGCCGCAGCAAGGTATGCCCGAAAGCGACAAGCACAACTTCGACAGCTTCACCGCCCCCGACGTACGAGTGCTGACAGTAGACGACAACGACGTCAACCAAAAAATAGTGCGCGGCCTACTGGAGCCGCACCTAATTCAAATCGATTGCGCCGGCAGCGGCGAAGAAGCCCTCGAAATTATCGCACAAAATGAATACGACCTAGTTTTCATGGATCACATGATGCCGGGTCTGGATGGAATCGACACAACCAAAGCAATACGCGCAATGCCAGGCGACTACTACAAAAACGTGCCAATCATCGCACTGACTGCCAACGCCGTAATCGGCGTAAAAGAAACCTTCCTCGAAAGCGGAATGAACGACTTCCTGCCAAAGCCTATCATCACGACAAAGCTGTTCGAGAAGCTGCAAAAATGGCTGCCCGCCGCAAAAATATGCAAAACAGGCTCGCTGACATACAACGAAATGCCAACCCCCGAGCTTAAAATAAAAGGTATCGACGTAAACAAAGGCGTTGCACTTATCGGCGGCAACTTTGAAACATACATGTCAGTGCTGACCTCATTCTACCACGACGGCTTAAGCAAGGTAGTATCAATACCTTCAAACTTAGACTCAGGCGACCTGCACAGCTTCATCGTAGAAATACACGCAATCGCCGGAAGCTCCGCCTCCATAGGAGCAGACGCACTATCCGCGCAAGCAAAAGCCCTCGAAATGGCAGCAAAAGACGGCAACCTAGCCTTTGTCGAAGACAACCTCGTCCAATTCCTAAACCAATACAACGACTTACTCGACAGCATAAAACCCGCACTAGAAACAACCACAGCCGAATCAAAAGACAAAGCAGGAAACGACCAAATTTTCACAAACGGCATAAACAGCCTCTACGAAAGCCTGCACATTCTAAACATAGAAAAAGCCGAGGACATACTCTTCTCCCTTACAAAATACCAATTCAAGCCCGAACAAGAGCTAGTCCTAGCCAACATCGAAGAATACCTAAGCACCTACAACTACGACAACGCCACAGACTACCTGCACAAATTAATTAATATGTAGGGGACGGGTTTCCCGTCCCGTTTTTTGTGTATTTCACATCGTTGCATTCGCAACAATACTATCCCACGTCGACTTCCCTATAACTCCGTCTTGCACAAACCCTTGCAGGCGTTGATATGTCTTAACAGCAGTTTCGGTCAGCGGGCCGAATAAGCCTATTGCGTCCACTCGCGGTATCGCAGGATATTTCACCGTCAACCTATTAAGCAGCTCCTGCATGTATTTCACGTTGTCGTTTTGGTCACCGCGCCTTAATGGCGTACCTGGGTATGCACGTTTTTGCGGCGGCTGCGTCAGACGATTGTACTCACTTACTATCTTGTTCCAGGTTTGCGCGCCGATTATTCCGTCGGCCGTAAGACCGTATAGCTTTTGGAATGCAACTACCGCGTTCTTTGTGCCCGCACCAAATATGCCGTCGGCTGTCAAGGTCGGAATCGTTGCGTTGTTTTTCGCTATTGTGTTGAGGTAGGTTTGCATTAACTTAACGTTGCTGCCGCTTTGCCCTTGCCTTATTAGATATCCCGGGAAGGGCGGCGATATTGTTTCCGGCGGCGTAGGCGGAGGTGGCGTGGGTGTAGGTGGAGGCGTGGGTGTAGGAGGATTGGGATTGGGCGGCGCGGGAGCGTTTGGGTCGCTCGGATTCTTTATGAGATTGTTGTATACCTCATAAAGCTTCGTCCACGTCGCTTTTCCTACAATTCCGTCCGCCGCAAGGTTAAACAGCTTTTGGAATGCAATAACAGAGTCACGTGTTACGCTGTCGAAAACGCCATTCTCATTTACTTGCGGTATCACAGCGTAAAACAAACTGATATAGTTCAACAGATATTGCAGCTCCTTCACCAAATTGCCGCTGCTTCCCTCGCGCAGCACAGTATTCGGCGGCGTACCTGTTATTATCGCAGTATCAGCCTCCGCGTCAAGCTCTGCAAGCTTCTTCACGGCCGCATATATATAGGAAATCTTATTCCACGTCGCCCTATCCACCACGCCTGTCTGCGGCAGATTGAATATCTGCTGGAATTTTGCAACGGCAGCTTGAGTGTCCGACCCGAAGTATCCGTCCGCCGAAGCAATCTTAGGAATGAGCGGAAAATTCACCGCAATACGATTAAGCTGATTCTGTATCGTCTTTACATAAACATTGTTGTCGCCAAGCTTTAGCGGCTGCCCGGGGTACGACTCCGTTATGCCGCGAATATTCGTCGTCGAGATAATATTAATCGTAGGCCCATAGTATGTGCGCAGTATCTCGATCGGAGTTTTGCCCTGCTGTGCAAGCGTAACCGTGCCCCATTGCTTCATTCCTGCGCACGTCACCGTAGAGCCGTTGCAGTATTCGGCGAAAAAAGGGGTTTTGCTCGTGCCCTTTTGCAGGTAGGTGTTGAAGATTTCGTCCGAGATACGCGACACGCTGTCGAATATATTGCGCCCAAGCACAAAGAATTGGTCGTAGCGCGTGGAGTTTGTTATGTCGAAGTTGTAGCCGCGGCTTCTGTACCATTCCGTGTACACTCGATTTATCGCAAGCGATATCTGCGCATGTATGTTTGCATAAAGCGAAGCCTCCGGCCAGGTAGGATATATCTCGGACGAAGCCACATTTTTCACGTAATCTATAAATCTAACCGTAACGTTTGTCGCAGGAGAATCCGGCGTTCCTAAATGTACAGTTATAAATTCAGGTATGTACACATCGCGGGCGATACGCCCCTTGTCTTCATTTGTAAATTCAGGAGTTTCCAGTGTAGGAATAAGCAGCGCGTTTGCAGGAATATCCAGCTCGCGCGCAACCCCTCCGGATATAGTGCGCGCACCGCTCTGCGGCACAAGGCTGACCGGGAGAATAGCCTCCACAGTGTCAAACACCTGCACGCCGTTTATCCTAGAGGGCTGATATCCCGGACAAGTAACCTCAACATCATATGTAGAATAAGGGTAGCCCCTGTAGTCAGGCGAAAGCGTCGCCGCAGCATCAGGCGCAGGCAGCTCCACCGCTTTCGTTTCACCTACCTGGTCGGTCGTCAGGGTGTAAAGCTCGCTGCTGTCGACACTGCTCGTTATCCGCACATTGCAGCCGGATACAGGCAGCGCACCGCTCGCGGTTGTAGCTTGTATGCTTAATGTACCTCTTCCCATTAAAACACCTCCAAAAATATAAGCTAACAAGAAATGCAATTTCTTGAATTAACTCCGTTTATAGCCATTATATGTAAATATACCATAAAATGTTACGCTTAACCACATTATTTCAATCAAGCAAAACTTTCCTGTACGTTTGTTTGCGTGTGGCATATATTACCTTTTTGTGACAATATTCTACACAAGAAGGTATTTTTAAACACGCATGATGTGATTATTTTACACAAGAAGGTAGTTACATTTTGGTGAAATAACGCAAATGCAGTTAGAAAAAGTGCTTGCAAATTTGGGTGTTATGTTGTATAATAGGAACTAATATGGACGGCTATGTTCGTTCGTTATACAGTCGGTACAGCATAAGCCTAGGCTTATTGTACAATACAACGTATATGCAAAAGCTGCACACCGAAGCCTACATCAGGAACGGAATGTGGGGAGCTTGCGCATAATCACAAGGAGGAATTTTTATTAAACTAAAAAGAGCACTCTCCATCCTTATGTCGCTCGCTATGCTTCTATCCTGCTTAGGCACAATCGTTGCCGCGGAAGAGGTTAAGTACGACGACATAGACGGACACTGGGCAAGCGCTTACATAATGCGCTGGAGCAACGCCGGTATTCTCCTAGGCTACGCAGGCAAATACCGCCCGGACGATTCAATCACACGCGGCGAAATGGCAACAATCCTCGACCGCATTATGCGCTATCAAACAAAAGCGTCAAACACATTCACCGACTTAGGTCAAGACTTCTACACTGACCCGATTCTAAAAGTAAACGCAACAGGCATCATGGTTGGATTCAACAACAAAATCCGCCCCCTGGACACAATAACTCGCGAGGAAGCGGCTACTGTTTTAGTGCGCGTACTCGGTCTTAACCTGTCCAACAACCAAACCAAGTTTGCTGACAACGGCAAGATGGATTGGTCTATTCCCTATGTAGCGGCGCTCACAGAGTTAGGCTACATGGACCCGCACGCAGGCAATAACTTTGACCCGCAGACACCTATCACGCGCGCGGAATTTGTTACCTCGCTGTCTAAGGCTATCGACCTGCTGATTCAAACATCAAAGACAGAAAAAGGCGGCACATATAATAACGTTGTTGTAAGCGCGTCCGGCGTTACGCTCGACGGCGTTACAATCAAAGGCGACCTCATCATAGCAGAGGGCGTTGCCGACGGCGAAGTTACCTTAAACAACACAAAGGTTGCAGGTAAATTAATCGTTCGCGGCGGCGGCAAAAACTCCATTATCATGAAAGGAACAACCTCCGCGGGAAGCGTTATCGTTGAAAAGTCAAGCGTTGCCGTTAAGGTTCAAGGCAGTGCGACTGTCGGCACAGTGACAATCGCGCAAAACGCAAGCAACGTTGCCGTAACAACATCCTCCGGCACAACTGTTAACAGCGTAATAAGCCAAGGTCCAAACTCCACTATCTCCGGCACAGGCAGCGTTAGCAGCATAAGCCTCGGCGGCTCAAACGGCAGCGTTTCCGTTAAAGGCGCGCAAGTTAACGTAGGCAGCGGAGCTTTCGGCGCAAGCGTTGACGGCAGCCCTGCGTCCGCAGGCACAAGCGTAACCTCCGCAGGAACGACCTCTTCGGCAGGCACGCCCTGGTACGCAGGCACACCAACGCCTACCGTAACCCCAACAAGAACCCCCACCCCCACAGCAACACCCACAGCAACCCCCTACAACTTCAGCTACCAAGATTGGTATAACTTTTACTACGGCAGCAACTACAACGGCAACTACAACTGGGTATGGGATTTCTCCACATACACAGTAAAATCAGTAGGCGTATCCCCTGCGTCCAGCACAGTATACATGAGCGGCTCAATCCAATACACCGCAGCAGTATACGGCACAGGCGTTCCGCCTCAAGGCGTAACCTGGAGCGCAACCGGCGGTTCAATCAGCAGCAGCGGCCTATGGACAGCCCCCGCAACAGCAGGAACCTACACCATAACCGCAACCTCCACAGCCAACAGCAGCTACAAAGGCACAGCCACCGTAACTGTGACAGGCACAGTGCAGCCAACTGATTCACTATGGTACGGCGCAGTTACAGGCACAGCAGGCAACGCCGTTGTAGCCGTAACACCAAGCTGCACACTGGCAGGCACAAAAACCTACACCGCAACAAACCTCCCCGAAGGCCTATCCATCAACTCCACAACCGGCGTAATCTCCGGCACAGTCTACAAGGAAGGCACATACACCGCGACTGTAACCGCGAATAACGGTAGCAAGAGCGTGAGTGCAAGCGTGAGCATAATTATATCGCTGCCGCCTTTCATCGGCGAGAGGGTGATGGAGATTATCCCTGTTGACGCTGCGAATAATAAGATTATTACTGTAGTATTAAGCGGCAAGGGCAGTGCGCTTGTAGGCGACTTTACTGTTAAAGTAACCTCCGGCGAAACAACTAAAACTCTGTCAAAGGATACTAACGCGTCGCCCGTTGCAGATAAATACTACATTGTTCAAGATGGCGACCCATCAAGGTACAAAATCACGCTAGGCACGGCACTCAAAACAGGCGAGAAGCTATCTGTAGCAGGACAATATCCGCTTTCGACCACTCCTGTTGTATTAACCTACACGGAAGCAATCGTTGTGAAGAGTGTTGCCGTTACAAGTAAGACGGAATTAACCGTTACTCTTGACGCAGTACACGGCACGAAGCTCACAAACGCGGATATATCCAAGTTTGTTGTATTATTCACTCCGAAAGACCGTAACGACAACAAGATTACACGCTACACACCTACCGCGCTAACACATGACCCGAATTCAGCTATAGTTAAACTGACTATTTCTCCATTGAATGGGTTAGAAGGTAACATCACAGTTAATGCTGTAGGCACAACAGCACCAAATTCATTAACACATAACGTTGATTACACTATACCGAAAGCTAGTGTAAAAACAACGACTTTCGAGTTAGCTAAGGTTACTGCTTCACCGTTTGGAACGCTCGAAATAGAGATTAACAAAGCAATCCAAAACAAAGCGGAAGTCGGAAACGAATGGGCTGATGGTCTAAAGGTGAACGATACTCACAGCGGAACTGTAACCATTCCCAGCAATCTAAAGCTCCCGGACGGACAAAGTGTAACTTACACTAAATTTGATGGTACAAAGTCAATAATCACAGTACCTTTCACTACAACCGCCACAAAAGCTCCTGTTACAGCTACAATAACAATCCCTGCCGGCAAGATTTATGACACTAAGGGTAACGCTCTTCCGGCAACTTCGTTCACTATTACAATAGTGGAAAAGGCTGCTCCTACAGGAATGGCAGCAGTAGCACAACCTACTGTTTCAGGCGAAACAAAGGGTCAACTGAAATTGACTTACTCTGCATATTCAAGCGGAGATGCAACGAAAGACGCAAAAGATGAGGAAGCATACCGTAAAGCAATAACCTCTATTGAACTGCGCAAAGCAGACGGTTCATTATTCCAAACAATCAACGCGTCTGATATTGATAAAACAAAAGTTACAGAACTTGTCATTTCAAGAAGCAAACTAAAAGCGGATTACGACAGCACAGTGCTTCCTGATACAAAACTTACCGCTACAGTAAAAGCTACAGGTTATACAGATGCTATCACTGCCGCTTTCGACCTTGATACAAAAGCTCCGGCTTTAACCGCTCCCGACCCTGTAATATTCGAGGGCACATCAATAGGTGGAATGTTGCAACCTGCAAGCAAAGTGACGATTGTATTCGATGAGAACTATAGCGCAGGTAACATCGACGGCGTGGCTGCGGAAATAAAGAAACAGCTTGGCAACGAAAAAGTAAACGCTGCCGCGGAATCTGACGGCAAAACAATTACCGTCACTGTAAACGCTAATCAAGAAGTAGCTCTTGGCACTACTGTGAACCTTGCCGCAGGAACAGTTACCGACAAATTCGGCAACAGCAACACATCGGCAATTTCTATCACTTTAAACCCAAGACTTACAACGCCGTCCACTCCTAACCTAGCGCAAAACGTTGTTGTGGAATCGGGTGCTTCAGCTAAGTTTGTGTTTACTAATGAAATCCCAACAGGCGTAGGTGTTGTTGCAGTGAAAGAGGAAACAAAGAGAGATGTAACAAGCGGTGAAGAGTTGAAGGCTACCGATGCAGCTGCAACAAAGGAAGCGACTAAAACTCTATCACTTCCTCTTTCTTCGGCAGAAACCGAAAAATACTACCTCTACTCTTTAATCGAAGTAAAGTATGGTTCTTCTGCACCTTTAAAGACATTAACAATGTACTCTCTCCCAAGCACAACAACAATCACAGTACGCGCAGCTCCTGCATCACCTACAACAGCGTATGTTCAAGCAGGAACATTCGCAAACAATCACAAAAACCCAATGCACTACATCAACAACGCAAGCAAAGGAAATGTACAGGTTGTAGTTGAACTGACAAAACCAGAAACAAGCATGGTTTATGTTCAGCTTACTGATGGAGTTAATGTAGTAAAGGGTCAAGTAGCTAACACAACAGCAACACAAGTGATTATACCTGTAGACGCAAGTGCGTTGAATGATGGAACAATTTATATTGAAGCTTGGGTAGTCGTAGGCACATCAGGCGGAGAGTTGGGTTCGCTGCATTTTGATTCAAAAACCGCTAGCCCAAGTAATACAAACGCTATCAAAGATACCGTCCTACCAACAGCAAAACTTGAATTCTGGGATTATCAAGGCAGTGCACAATTACCATCTGCGGTATATAACAATCAAGTAGGCGTAATGATAATATTTGATACAACAGAGGTTTTGAGTGTAGACCCGAAAATAACTATATCTGGTGTCGACAACAAACAAGCTGAAGTTACAAATAAAAAAGATGCGTATAGATACTATTATGTATGGACTATACCCGCAAACTTAACAGCGGCTAATTACTCGTTTAACGCAAGCAACTTCACAATAAGCGATGGCTGCGACTTAGCAGGAAACCCTGTAGTTACAACCTTAACTTATCCAACAGGCTACACCTTCAAAATCAATCCAACACCGTAACACAAACAAAAAAGCTGCGCGTACGCGCAGCTTTTTTGTTGCCGCAAAGCGGCAACGCTACTCCCGTGCCGCCTCTGCCATAGCCAGCACATTTTCCGGCGGCACATTCGGCAGTATCTCCTCGTGGCTCGGCGATATCACTATGCTGCCGCCCAGGATTTCGCGGACGCGGCGTACCTCGTCCTTGATTTGCTGCGGCGTCGCCTCCACGAAAAACGACTGCGCGTCCAAGCCGCCCACGAACGCAAGGTCGTGCTTGTACTGCCGCAGTTTGTCCGCGCTCATGCCTTGCGCCTGCGCCTGAATCGGGTGCAGCACGTCCACGCCTGCGTCAATTAAATCCGGGATAATGCGGTAAATCGAGCCGCAGGAGTGCAGCATGATGATTTTGCCGTGCTTCTTACCCACCGCGATAAGTCGGCGGAACGACGGCATTACGAATTTACGGAAGTTTTCCGGCGAGATGAACAAGTCAAGCTGCGTGCCGAAGTCGTTGCCGAAGAACATAACGTCAGCGCGGTCGCCAAGCTCGGCGAAAAACTTCTCGTTCGCCGCAACAAAGTAGTCGACAACCTTCTCGGTCACAGCCTCGACAACCGCCGGATTCTCGTACATCTTCACAAAATAATTCTCCATGCCGAAGAAGTCCGCCACCGTGTGGAAAAACGAGCTCCACATTCCTGTGAACACCATCTTGTCGGAATAACGCTCAATCTGCGCGAACACGTCGCTAAAGTCGAGATACTTCACGTCCGGCCACGGATACGCTTCCACCTCGGCGATAGTTTCCGCCTCGGCGAAATAGCCGCCGTCGCTAAAGCTATGCCGCTCCTTGCCAAGGCTCACGTCAATCGCCGGAAGCCCCTCCGGGTGCTTATAGCCTCCGTCCGCCATAATCCAACGGCAGTCGTCCTGCAAATAATCATAGATAGCCTCGCGCGTCGGCGCAATGCCCCACTTCTCCGCGTAAATCGGCACGGTCGCGTCGTTCGGATGCCCCGTCCAAAATCCAGGCAGCTTGCCTTGCTTGCCAAATATTGCCTTAACCTTCTCGCGTGATGTCATGTTTTACCTCGCATTTTTATATTTATACCACGTCAAACATACGGTCTTTCGTCTTTTATAAACTGCAAATGCCCTGCATTGTGCGTCATTCCGATGGATTTATACAAATCTTCTTCCATTCCCTCCACAACGTAAGCAGAAACAAAAGTATTTCCCAACTTCCTCAATTCGTCAATCAACAAATCGCCCATCTGCTTCGCAATTCCATATTTATCGCACTCGATAATCGAGCCGTTATCATACTTCAAGTTCTCGCCCTGCAGCTCACATTCCAAGCAAAATTCCATTATATCGGCAGACAGACCATCGAACATTGCGCGAATAATCCCAACAAGCTTTTCTTCATAAAACGCGCCGACGACATACGGATTAAACCTAAGCGGCTTCACCGCATTCTCTTTCCCATGCCCTGCCTCGCAAATATCGTTCCTGACATAAAAATCCCACAATTGGTCGGCGCTGATATTGGGCATATACTCAATTGCAATTTTATCAACATCCATGTTGTTTCACTCCCATAGTTTGATAATCGATTCTACATTTTCGGCAATAGCCTTAGTTCCATCAATACACAGCAGCGGACACACAAGAGTTTCCGCCCATTGCTCGATTTTCGCCAGAGGACGTGTTGCTACAAAATCCACAAACTTCACGTGTTGCTCATACATATCTCCGCCTTCGAGGACGCGGTTGCCATGCCGCTCATATGCTCGCCGCTTCACACGCTCAACGCGAATATCGGCAGGCGCAGACATTAATATCGCAAGCTTATACATCGCCTTAATATCCTCGCCAAAATCCCCAGTCACAGCAGAAAGCACAAACGCGCCAAATCTATCAATTTCGTCAAGCATTAACCTCAAACAGTCCTCGCGCGACCGCTCCACCGTGTAAGGGATTTCCGATTCCATAAAGTGGTAGTCCTCTATATCCATATACTTGAAGCCTAGAGCGCGCGCCAACTCTCGCCCAAGCGTAGACTTTCCGCTGCCGTTCGCGCCAAAAACAATTATTCCGCGGGGCATTTTACACCTCATCATCTATTTCTTGCCGAAAGCCATAGGGCATTTTGTGCGACATGCGTTGCACTTCACTACACCAAATCCCCTCTCGGTTTTGTCGTAAGTGTGCAATCTACAAAGCTTTTGGTTCACGATTCCGCCGTCGCCTATTGCGCCCGTGGGGCAGCTTTCTATGCAAACGCGGCAAGATTTTATGCAAACATCTTCAGCAGGATTATCCGACGGCAGTTCTAAGTTAGTGAGAACCGCGCCTATCGTCAGCATTGAGCCGTATCGCTCATTCAGCAGCATACTGCTTTTGCCCATCGTGCCGATTCCTGCCAAAACAGCGGCATGTTTCATCGAGATAGTGCCTTTGCCCTCCATATTTTCAACGTCCCAATATTCGTACGGCGAATCGGAAGGTATCGGCACAACTATCGCGCCAAACTGCCGCTCAATTTCAACAGCAGCTCGAATAGCGATTCTATCAAGCTCAATCGGACCGATGCCATTAAAATGCTGATAAATCATCCTCGGGCTAACCAAAGCTATCCCTTTCGGCAACGCCTTTGCAAAAACGATAATAGACCTGCAATCCTTGTAAATATCACAAGGATGAAAACCCTTTGGCGCATCTGCAAATAAATCCACATGTGCGATTCCGCAGATGTCAGCCCCATGTTTAATAAAAATATCCTTGATTTGGTCAACCATATTTACCTACCTATATGTAAAGTATGTACGCGACGGCAAACTTACGCCAAAAACGATTATTCCGCCGGGCATTTTACACCTCATAGTCCGTGATTAATGCTTTATTTGCTCGCCGCCCCGTTAGCTTACTTATTACGCAAGTATTCACTTTCAAGAATAGACATAATCACCAAAGACTCATACCCATCATTGGTAAATATGCAATCCCGCAACAAACCTTCTTGCCTGAAGCCTATACTATTGTATACTTTCCGCGCCCTCTCGTTATGCTCCCGAAGGTCAAGCCACACCCTGTGTGCGTGCAGTTCACCAAAACACCAATCCAGCATCAAACCTATTGCCATTTTGCCATAACCATTATTAGGTTGGTTAATCGCAATACGCATAAGCTCAATACTCTTGTTGGCATTGGTTAAGTCTTTAATTATGGCATATCCTATGTAATCATGCTGCTCATCATAAAATACAACGTGAGCAGTATCTTCGTCCAATAATGCAGACTTGTGCTGTTCAAAAGACCATTGTCCTATGAATTCTTGATACTTTTGCTCCGTTGCAATTATTTGCTCTATATCTCCAATGGTTGTTTTGCGGAAATTCAAAGTTTCCACCTCTTTTTATATTATGTAACCGTGGCGGCGAGCAGGGTAAACTTTGCGGCATAGGTCTGTCTGAATTTCTCCGTTTGCTGCTTGTTGTCGCCAATCAAGCGGTTCCCCTTTAAAGCAAACGTCGTATCGTTGCCGTATACGCTGACAGATTACCACTTAGCACGCACTACAATCCCCCACTCGCCTGTTAATTCAGCATAGGAGTTTTCCTCACCGATTAAAATAATCATTAGCCTCTTTTGCAGATATGGTTTCAAGCGGCAATGGCATGCATTCTCGGACGTCACTCGAATGCGCGTCTGTTCCGCTATCCGCCATAGCCACTCAAGGCAGGCTACTCTGCCCACAACGGTAGTCGCAAGGCAGGTTTAATCCTATTTCGTACCTCATAACTTCAAGCCACAAAGATAGGTCTCCACGGAAGTGGGGTCGCCGCGCATATGCCATTATGCGCTGCCCCAAAACCTTAACTCCCAGCATTCGCCCTAAACTGGGCGTGAAAAGCGAACACAAGGAACTTCATCGATATGCCCTTTTACGGATTTTTAGGCCCGTCTTAGCGATTATGATAACCGACTATGATACTGCGCCACGGCTTTATTATATCACCAACCACCTCCGTTGTAAACATAAATTTTGCATGGTGCACACAACATAAAACATGCGTATTACACAATAAAACAAACATTCGTTATGGTATAATTAAAGGATAGTGGTTGTGTTCAATCCTTTAAACGCATGGCTTGATTAACTGAGAAATTTTATAGTTGGCGAGGTGTTATCTTGAAAAAACATCAACGTATATTTGAAACATATAAAAGAAATCACAAAGGTGAAAATTTTGAGGATTCAGAAAAATCAAAAATTTTTAAAGAGAAAAACAAAGTAAAAGATTTGGAGAAACGCGCCAAAAAGATATTAAGCGCCATGTCTGCAACCACGGACGACGACAGCTTAATCGATGAATTTGACAAAATATCATTGGAAGCCAAAAAGGTCGCCGGCAATTCTAACTCGCATAAAACTCGATTGAAGGAACTCCAAAAGAATGATGACTTTAGATAGTATAGTCAATCACACTTAATTAAAGAGGAGCGAATATCGTGAAAAACATCATCACCATTCAACACACTCAATCAATCCATCACACAAACGGCATGATAGGCTCGTGGGCAGATTGGGACATAACCGAATTCGGAATAACGCAGGCAGAAAACATCGGCAAGAACTTGGCAAAAGAGCTGTCCGGCAAAACATACAAAATAATTTCATCAGATTTATTACGCGCCAAACACACCGCCGAAATAGTTGCAAAACATCTCGGCACAGACTTTGGAACCAACGAGCTTTTAAGAGAACAAAACCTTGGCGAAGCAGTCGGAAAATCCATTGAATGGGCACATGCAAATACCATAGTATGGCAAAAAACGATTGACGACAAACCCTTCAATGGCTGCGAGTCACACCGCGATACTTGGAACAGATTGAAGCCGTTTTTCGATGACCTCATCAAAAGAAATGACGAAAACATCATTATTGTTTCTCACGGAGGCACATTAAACCTATTTCACGCAATGTGGATAGGCTTAGACATTGAAATGCTTAACAAATGCGGCTTATCCGGAATGTCCGCCGGCGTTTCATTCTTACACGAAAACGAAGACGGCAAACGCGTTATCAGGCGATTAAGCGATATGTCCTACGCAAATTAATAGGGGAGATTTTATGAATAACATAGTAAAAGAGCATTGGAATAGCTGCTCAGATGTGTATTACAACAGCGGAATGGGCGATTATGACAAAATTATTGATAATCCTGAAAGAGCATTCCCTATCGCCTTGTATCCAGTGATAAAAAAATATATAGGCGATTTACGCGGAAAGAAAGTTTGTGTACCATCAAGCGGAGATAACATAGCCGCATTTGGATTTTGCTTGTTGGGCGCAAAGGTTACATCGTGTGATTTATCCGAAAATCAAATTGCAAACGCTAGGAAAATCGCTGATAAGTATAAATTCGATGTTGAATTGTTATGCGATAACACGATGAAATTGGACAACATAAAAAGCGGCGAATATGACCTTGTCTACACTTCCAATGGCGTTCACGTCTGGATTGACGATTTGCCGGAAATGTATAGAAATATTCACAGAGTATTAAAAAATGGCGGCTACAACATATTTTTTGAAACACATCCCATGAGCAGACCGTTTGATAATGCGACATACGAAGTTAAAATCAAAAAGCCTTATGAAGATGTGGGACCTTTCGGAGAAGTGCCTACATTTGATTGGCGAACACAAGACCTCGTTAATGCAATTGCTTCCGCAGGATTTACGATAAAAGAAATGCAGGAATTTCACAGTCTGCGCGAAGATTTGGAATCTCACAATTACCTTTATATAAGGCATGAAAACGAAAGTCGATTCAAATGGAATGGCGATACTTTTGATTGGAAAGTAAATCCTTGGGCGGCGTTACCCCAATGCTTATGCGTTTGTTCTCAAAAGTAACTTATAGAGGGTTGCTAGCAAAATCTACGTTCAACAATTCAATACCGAACGACACATAGAATATTTCCTACTAATTCCAAACAATAAATGGGGGGTCAAATATGCGCTACAAAGCATTCGGTCAAACAGGCATAAATTTATCAGTAATAGGCTGTGGCGGCACAAGATTCAATCGGGACATATCCGTGGAAGAAAATGCCGAGCTTCTAGTTTACGCGTACGAAAACGGCGTCAATCACTTTGACAGCACTCCGGGCTATGACCACTATCGCAATGAAGATATTTTGGCATGTGCATACAAGCAAATGAATCGCGATAAAATTTATACTTCCACCAAAAACGCTCACATGTGGACAGATACAGCAGATGAAACCTACGACGGCATTTGCCGCTCCCTAGAAAAACTCGGAATTGACCGATTTGACTTTTATTACGTTTGGCAGATGAAATCCTTTGCCGACTACGACATTGTAATGCGCAAAGAAGGTCAATACGAAGGAATAATCAAAGCAAAGGAACAAGGGCTTGTCGACCATATTTTATTTTCTTCTCACATGCCCGGCAATCATACAATCAAAATATTGGACACAGGATATTTTGAAGGCGTTCTGCTAAATATGAACTTATTAAATTTCCCCTTTACATTATCGGCAGCAATCCACGCAAAAAAACTAGGGCTTGGCGCAGGTGCTATGAGCCCCTTGATGGGCGGAATAATTCCAAACAACCAAGACAGATTATCATTTTTATCCTTCAAAGGCAACTCCCCCACTTATAACGCAGTAAAATTCATAACTCAATTGCCGCAGATTGACTTTGCATATTTTGCTCACCGCAGCTTGCAGGAAATTGATTTCAACTGCAACATCGTTGACAACGACGCAGATTTCATACCCACACAGGAATACCAAAAAATAATCGGCGATGGCTTAGAAAAAGCCTGCACAGGCTGCTTATATTGCGCCTACAGCTGCCCTAAATCCATTGGAATCCCGGCGTATATGCAGTTTTACAACAATAAATACGTATTCAACATGGCTGACGATGAGTTTGAAAAACGTTTTGGTTTTTCGCGCCAATGGATGATATTAGCAAGCCGAAGCGCAAATGCCACCGATTGCACAAAATGCGGCTCATGCGAGAACGCTTGCACACAAGGCATAAACATAATAGAACGCCTATCGGAGCTAGCCGCCCTCGAGCGAAAGCTTGATTCCGTAGGTTAAATCCATACATCGATGAAAAATAATGAAAAATGGCTGCAATGGGCAGTTGAACTGCAAAGCATTGCGCAGATAGGCTTGGCATATTGCAAGGATAAGTTTGACCAAGAGCGATATAATCGCATCAGAGAAATTTCTGCCGAAATGGTGAGTTTACAATCAGATGTTTCTATAGAAAAAGTAAAAGATTTGTTCTGCAATGAAAAAGGTTATCAAACACCCAAGCTCGATACCCGAGCCGCCATATTCAAAGATGATAAAATTCTTCTTGTCAAGGAGCATAGTGGAAAGTGGTCACTTCCCGGCGGGTGGGTTGATGTAAATATTTCAGTTAAAGAGAATATCATCAAAGAAGTCAAAGAAGAGGCTGGTCTGGATGTTACAGCCGATTCAATTATCGCAGTACAAGATAGAGTAAAGCACAATTTACCCATCTATCCGTGGGGCGTGTGTAAAATATTTTTCTTGTGCACTGTTATCGGCGGTCACTTTGAACCTAATATAGAAACCACAGGGAGTGCATATTTTGGTTTTGACGAACTCCCCGAGCTTGCAACCGAGAAAAATAGCAAAGAGCAAATTAAACTTTGCTTTGACGCGTTTCATTCTACAAATTGGGTAACGCTATTCGATTGATGTGATTTTATATTAGGCGGTGATGCTTTGTGACATTTTCTATTTCAGCCGAAAAACTTTACTGGATAAACAATCAACAAGACGACCCCGAAGACCTTTGTCTGCACGGATATGTGGTTGCAGTTATAGGAGAAGAGAAGTTTGAATGCCCAGCCACGGTAAGCTCCACGGCGTTGTACTTACTAAAATCACTTACAGAAGACCATATTATTGTTCAAGAAAATCAAATGCTACCATGTTGCGGACATACAATATTGCCCAACGAGGAACTTGATAATGTGAAAATTGTTGGTTGTTGCTATGGGACTGATTGGTCGGTAATCCATGACGAAGGCTTCGTGAAGCTCATTTCTTCCACAGGCAAAGAAACTATTTTAGACATTGAAGAGTATGGGAAAATTGTTTACGGCTTTTGTGATACAATTGAAAGTTTTTATAATAAATGCTCTCAAAAAATCGTTCCCGACGATGCCTTTTACGAAAACGGATACACCGCATTTTGGAACGAATGGCATAGACGAAGATACTTTGAACAGCATGATTGAATATATTGTGCAATAAATCAAATATTCGCTATGCTGTAACAGAAGAAAGGACCTACACCAATGTCAAAATTAATCATTATAAGAGGCAATTCAGGCAGCGGAAAATCCACCGTAGCAAAAGCCCTGCAACAAAAAATCGGGCGAAACACCATGCTTATATCTCAAGACATGGTTCGCCGCGAAATTTTATGGGCGAAAGACGGCGCGGGAACAACTAAACTTCCGCTTATGATAAATATGCTGCAATACGGAAGGCAACACTGCGAAGTCGTCATTATGGAAGGAATCTTATGTGCGTCCTGGTATCGAGAATTATTTGAAACTGCTATGCAAGAATTTCACTCCAACATCTTTGCCTATTACTACAACCTGCCCTTTGAAGAAACAGTGCTGCGTCATCAAACAAGGGCAAAACAGTCCGCATTCGGCGAAGCGGAAATGAAGTGCTGGTGGAACGAAAAGGACTACATCGGATTTATACCCGAAAAAATTTTTACCAAAGAAACAAGCTTGGACGAAGCCGTTGACTTGATTTACAGCGATATTTCCGCAAAGGAGAAAGATTCATGAACATAGAGGAAACAATTTTTTTCTATACAAGAAATGATTATTTAATCATCAACAATTTACTTTGCGATAATATAAGCCGTGTTTGGGAAGTTGCAGAAATAGTAAACAACGACTCAAAATGGATACTCAAAGCACACGAAGATGGCGTGAACATTCTTGATGAAGAGAGCATTAAGAAATATCAAAACAGAGTATACGAAGAGCTAGACGATAAAACAAAAGCAAAAATTCTAAATACTGATAGGAATGATATATCTAATATACTTAGCGCAATGAAACCTGCCGAAAATGAAATTATGCTGTATAGGACTGTGTGGCACGCGAGAACCGTATCGGCCGTGAGTTTCGTCGAGTCCATAATACATTACAGCGTTAACGATACTGTAGAATTTAAAAATATCTCGCCAACGTCTATCGCGCCTTATAGAGAAGATGTAGAGTCTGATTTTTACAGGTATGAAATAACAGTGCCTAAAGGTAGTTTGATTTTAGAGCTTGACCAGTTTAATTCTATCATACGAAACGAGGACGGAGAATTTCTTTTGCCGCCGATGAAATGCAAAGTTAAAAATATACTAAATAGCGATAATAAAAATTGCAAGGGTATAATCGAATTGGAGTATATAGGTATGTTGAAGCAACCGCAAATTTAACGAAAAATAAGGGGGCAAGCCATGAGCATATACGACACAGGCGCATTATACGCGCAAAACATGTCGCCGGCCGCGCAGGAAAGCTTTGCGCACTTCTACCAAAGCGCATTCGGCAGCTTCAACATCAAGACGATACACGACTGCTCAATCGGCGCAGGAGGCACAACTTTGCCGCTGGCAAAGCTTGGGTACACCATATCCGGCTCTGATTTAAGCGAAAACCTACTAGCGCAAGCTAAGGTTAACTTCCGAGAGCACGGCTTCACACCGGAGCTGTTCATCGCCGACTTCACGCGCATAGGCGACGCATTACCGCACAAAGTCGACTGCATTATCTCCACAGGCAACTCACTCCCTCACGTAGACTTAAACGGATTCAGACAATTTATAAAAAGCGCAGCGTCCAAGCTAAACGACGGCGGCGTCATATACTTCGACATACGCAACTGGGACGCCCTGGCCGCCGACAAGCCGATAATCCACGCAATAAATCCAAAAGTGATGACCGCAGAGGAACATCGCAGCATATACCAACTGCTAAACTGGCACGACAACGGCTCGGTCACATTCTCCTTCGCAGTAAGCACCGACCGCAACGGAAAGCACGAAAGCCTCAACGTACTATCCGCCCCCACCTACTATCCGCTTCTGCAACGAGACATAGAGCAAGCATTCGCCGACAACGGCTTCGCCCCTCCGCGATACTTCGACCTAGACACCCTATGGTTCGAGCAATATCGCATAAAAGAAAAACACGGCAGCTTCGCCGATGATTTCGCAAACATACAATGGTACGGCGTACTCACGAATTTATATTAGGAGGTGATTCGATGTCGAAAGGTATAATCATATACGGTGCTTCCGGTTCAGGGAAAACAACAGTTGGCAAGGCATTGGCTCAACGGCTCAATTTTCAATACTTCGATTTCGACGATTATTTTTGGAATTGGGACACGGAAATTCCCTATACAGTAACTCGCCCCAGAGAAGAGGTAATCGAAAATATGACGAACGACATGATGAAGCACCCACATTTTGTTCTCTCGGGCTCAATGGGAGGTATATGCAAATCATTAAGTTCGATGTTCGGGTTAGCTATACTCATAACAGTTCCAACTGCAATACGCATCGAACGCCTTCGCAAACGAGAATCAGACATGTTCGGCGAACGCATTCTCGAGGGCGGCGATATGTACGAGCAAAATTTAAACTTTTTTGAAATTGCCAAACAATATGACACGGACAAACCACCTTCGGTATGTTTGGAACGAGATGAGCAATGGATAACAGAAGCACCTTATCCCGTCTTGCGTTTAGATGGAACAAAAGGTATTTCCGAAAACGTCGAATGGATTGCAGAACAATATGCACAGGAGGTAAGTCGATGAGAATACTTGTAATTCGGCACGGGCAATCAGAAGGCGATATATTAAATAGAATAGAAGGGCGCGCAGACTATAACCTAACCGACCTAGGAGTAAAGCAAGCCCATTTAATGGCTGAGTGGGTTGCGGAGCAGTATAAAATCGACAGAATATTTGCAAGCCCATTGAAGCGAGCAAGTCAAGTAGCTAAAATTTTAAGCAAACGCATAAGTGTAGACATTACGTATGACGACGACCTCATGGAATGGAACACCGGCCTTATTTCGGGACTAAAAAAAGAGGAAGCGCGAGAGAAGTACCCCCACCCGGAAGTCAAATATCCGCACACCTCCGTTTATGAGCAAGAGAGTGACATTCAGCTAAGAATGAGGGCAGAAACTGTTTTATCAAGGCTTCTGAATGAAAACCCTCCCGATTCAACTATCGCTGTTGTTTCGCATGGACTATTGATTTGGAATCTCGGTTACAGCTTTTTAAGATTATCTGTTACATCGAACTATGTACGGTTTCCCATCGGCGATACAGGAATCCACGAATGGCGAACAGACGGAGAAAATCGAAGCATCGTTCACGTGAATCTGCAAAGGCACCTAGAAAATTTATAAGTCAAATGAACAAAGCAACCGAAGATAATTTGTATAACGGAAGGGCCATCGCAATGGACAATACTAGCATTCACAAAACAAACAGCTTCTATTGGGACACAAAAGGAAATGAATTCATCGGCGCAATAGCACTCCCTTTTTATGGAGCATTTGTGTCAGAGGAAAAATGCCAACTTCTGGGCGATGTCGCAGGAAAAAAGATATTAGAAATAGGTTGCGGAAACGGCAGCTCCCTGCAATATATGGGTGAACGCAAAGCGTCCGAACTATGGGGCGTAGACATTTCAAAGAATCAACTCAAAATAGCCAATCAAAAATTAGAAGAGTGCGGTCTTTCCGCCAAATTGATTTGTTCGCCAATGGAAGAAGAATGCGGCATTCCGACAGATTATTTCGACTACGTTTATTCTATTTATGCAATAGGCTGGACAATAGACCTCGAAGGCACATTCTGCAAAATCGCTTCTTACTTAAAGAAAGACGGTCTTTTCATCTTCAGCTGGACTCACCCCATACACAAATGTATAACCACAAACGAAGATGTGTTTGAGTTTAACAAAAGTTACTTTGATGATTCGTGGTATCCAGTACCCCTTGACGAAGGCGAGTTAACACTATGCAATCGCCAACTATCAACTTATATTAATACGTTGATAAAAGCAGGATTTGTTATTGAGCAAATGGTTGAGGAAACCGACAATGAAATAATCAAATCGTATGATGAAGCCAGCAATTTCGCAAGGAGAGCAAAGATGTTTCCTGTGACCTTCGTTATTAAAGCAAGGAAGGTTTAGCTTCGCATATGATTTCACAAACATACAACGATGCCGAGTGCTGACAAAAACTGTATCATTCTAACTAAAGATTACTCATATAACAGGAGGTTGCTACATGCTTTTAGACTTGCTTAAAATTAGATATAGCTGTAGAAATTTCGCCAAAAAACAAATCGCCCACGATATTATTCAATATATGCTTGAATGCGGCAGATTGTCTGCATCCGGGGGCAATGAACAACCTTGGAAATTCGGTGTTGTAACAGATAAGGGGATGATACAAAAAATAGCCGAAGCTGCAAGCGTGAATTACAGCCAAGAATGGATTGCCGAAGCGCCGCTTATCATCGTTCTATGCACGCAATTATTTGACACAACAGATGAAGTTATCGGAATGAATCGCTTTCCGTCGCTACACGATGAGCTACAAAAAATAGATCGGGATTTATATGCTGCCTTGCATATGGAGGAGCATCAAACCAAAATACCCGGGGAGCATATGGTTTTGGCAGCACTCGAACATGGAATACAATCAACGTGGATTTCAAGCGTTGATTGCGAAAAAGTCGGACATCTTCTGGGGTTAACAGGGTATCTTGCAACAAATATAATTGCTTTTGGTTATCCTGAAAAACCGAACAACGCAACACCCAAAAAAGAATTAAGAAGCATAGCATTTACAAATAGCTTTGCTAATTCCGGCTACACATTATGAGCAAATAATCTTCATTTGCAAAACAACATATCCAACCGAAGACAATCTATACAACCTCGATAAAAACATTTTCTAATACGACACACTGTTGTCAAGTTTTGTTTGTTATAATATTAATAAAAAGGGAGGACTACATTATGCCAAAAATTCCCCAAATATTATTTGAGGATATTACAATTAAGGCCAGCTACACAGGAGGTCACAATCAGAATCGCTGCATAAATAGCCTTTGGAGCATTCACAATGTTATTAAAACGATTATCCTCAACGAACCGGATAATCATGCCAAAATATTAGAATGCCTTTATACAATAGGCGTAAATGCAAAATTTGAAGATGACAATCTGACATCGCTTGTCTACAGCGGCAAAACCAATAAGAAGTATAAAAGAAACATGCCGTCAACCAAATATCTCTTTATGCTTGAGAAATATGGGTTTGTTTTTTACGACCTCATAACATCAAAGCAAGATATACCGAGAAATAAATTGAACGCCAAGGATATAATCCGATTTAGATTTACATATAAAGAAGAATTTCAAGACGCAATATTCGGCTTGAAATTGTTTTCCGAAATATGCTTGGAGCAAATTGGCGATTGCTTCTACGTCGGCGACATTAGAGTAGCGTATGAAAACGCACCCAAACTATACGCTCCGCCTATAGAAGAAGTATTTTACTTTCTACCCGAAGAACAACAAAAGATAGCATACGCTATTCATAATAAGCTCATCCAAATTGGTTGCACGCGCAATCTTGAAAGAGAATATATGACCAAATACATGCACCCAAAAGCCAAAGGCAAGGTGTTTGCGACAATCTACGCAGCAGAGGATTTGTATTTTTTATCAGAAGCCGATAAACATCAAAAACTCACATTTAAACTAAACCTAAGAAATATAAGCAAATACGAAAATTTCTTGCATGATTGCAAACAGTCTGTGCAGCAATCAATAGTAGAAACAGAGAATTGCTATTCTTGCAATAAAAAATGCGGCGGAATTGAATTCAGCTTCAAAGGAACATATTTTAAAAAGTGCCCGTTTTATTCGTTTAAATTTTATGATTTATCAGAAAGCGCAATTGAAAGTTATGTAAACTTGATTGAACTGGAGAGCAACGAATTGTGCAAGACCGATGCTACATAACGAACAAGCTCTTCATTCGCAAAACAACATAGCAAAAACAGGAGAACATATGAACAATAACGATATATTCAAGCAAGTGGAAAGCAACATCAACAATCTTGTAAACGAAAATGTTTGGTGGTCAATCCCTGTGACGCACGAACAAATTGAAAAAACCAAGAACGGAACTTTTGAAATCAGCATTTCCGGCAATAAACTATTGCCAAGGAATTGGTTTCCCCAATCACTGATAGGCGTTAAAATATTGTGCCTTGCAGGTGCAGGCGGACAGCAAGCGCCTCTATGCGCTGCTTCGGGCGCAGACGTTACGGTCTTGGATTTATCCGAAAATATGCTGCTTCGCGATAAAATCGTGGCAGAGCAAGAAAACCTATCTATAAAAATCGAACACGGAAATATGTGCGATATGTCAAGGTTTGCCGATGAAAGCTTTGACTTAATAATAAACCCTCCTTCTTTGTTCTATGTTCCTGATGTATTGCCTGTATATCAAGAATGTTATCGAGTGTTAAAAAAGAATGGTACATTTATAATGTGCGCCCCCAATCCATCCAATTATTTATGTGATTATGTCGAGGAGGGGGATTACTATGTTGCGTGCAACAAATTGCCCTACAAGTCATATGAACACGATAACCAAGGGGATTGGATAGAGTACGGTCACACTTTAGAAAATTACATCGGCGGCCTAGCCGCTACAGGCTTTAGCATAACAGGCTTTTTTGAAGATGGGTATGACGACAACAGCGATGCAGCTGCATTTTTGGAAACTTGTTTTGTAATAAAAGCGATAAAAATTTAGACGTGCATGGAACTGAAGATAATTCATATAATCTTATTACAAGGGAGATAAAAATATGGGCAGTAGGATATACAGAAAGCTTTCAATCGCAGATTTATCGCTATTGATGCAGATGAAAATCGATATACCCGGATTTTTAGTCGATGAAGAAAGCGCAAGACAATTCTTATCCAATCCTATGAACTGGTTTTTCGCTTGCATAGAGGATAATAAAGTCATCGGTCAAGCATATGGATATGAGCAACAAAACTTCTATAATAGCGGAAACAGGCTCTACATTCACGGATTAGGCGTTAATCCGTCATGCCGTCAACAAGGTGTTGCCACAGGAATATTATCCGGAATAAAAGAAGCGTGCAAGCTACTTGGCATATATAAAATCTTCTTAATTACGCAAAAATCTAACATTGCTGCTTGTGGGTTATATGAAAAACTAGGTGGCAAAATTCATAGCGATTCAAAAGATGATGATAGAGCTTATTTTTTTGCTACGTTTGATTAATATAGCTAAATGAGCAAACTCTTCATTTGTAAAATAGAACAACAAAAACAGGCGAACATATTATCACCCCAAAGGAGCGCATATGCTAGACAAATCTATCCCCTTCATCGACGTACTAATGCACCGCCCCGCAGGTACACCCATACCTGCGTTCGACCTGCCCGAAGGCTATACCTTCACATACTTTCGCGCAGGCGACGAAAAGGATTGGGCTGCAATCGAAACATCAGTTCTGGAGTTCCCTTCCGAGATAGACGCGCTAATCCACTTCCAAAAGCATTACCTGCCCTATCTGCCCGAGCTTGAACGCCGCTGCATCTTCATCGAAACAGAGCAGGGCGAAAAAGTCGCAACCGCAACAGCATTCTGGAATTACACAGGCGTGCGCCGCGACCCGTGGCTGCATTGGGTAGCCGTAAAGCCGTCGCACCAAGGCCTAGGCCTAGGCAAAGCCCTAGTTTCACGCATAACGCAGCTCATGCTCGAAATCGAAGGCGACCGCGACTTCTACCTCCACACCCAAACATGGAGTCATAAAGCCATACGCATATACCAACGCATAGGCTACCGCGTCACCGACGCGCCCCTCTACAAATACACCAACGCAAAGTATCACGACGCAATCGCGCTGCTGAAGCAACTATCTATAGACGCTTGATTTTACGCGGATTTCGCGCGAATTTCCTATAATTATCTTGACATATATACCATTAAATAGTATAATTAAAGAAAAAGAAGGAGGTAAAATAATGCAATCAGCTAAAATTATGTTAAACTCCGTTAGCTATGTTAAGGATTTCGTAAACATAGTTAACAAATATGACTTCGACGTAGATTTAACCTCAGGAAGGTATGTTGTAGACGCAAAGTCCATCATGGGTATTTTCAGCTTAGACCTGTCCAAAGAAATTCTGGTGACAGTTCAAGGCGAAACTAAAAATGTTGACTCATTCTTCGAGGAAATCAAGCCTTTCGTTGTAGGTTAAACTGTGAGGCGGGCGATGACGCCCGCTTTTTTTTGCGATTTTTTCAAAAGTAATTGAAAAACGTACAAATATATGGTATAATATTTATGCTTTTATACGATATTATCGGATTTTAACTATAAAACGTAAACCGCAACTAAATATCAGGGGGAAGTATTTGATGAAGAACATAACAATCGAGAGGAAAATAATTGGGGCGAACGCAATTATTCTCGGTATAACCTTGTTTGTATTTATTGTAATCAACGTGGTAAATTTGGTGCGTGCAGGGTCGGTGCAAATTGATACTGTAACAAATTTATCTAATTCTAATTTTGATAGGATTATTAAAGAGCAAGTGCAAGACGCTGTTAGCGTCGCTGAATCTTACAATAAGCTTGTCGCGTCGGGGCAAATGACCCTGGAGCAAGCTAAAAAAGCGGCTGCAAACGTTATCCGCGATATGCGCTACGGCTCGGAGGGGTACTTTTGGGTGGACACTCCGAAGGGCGAAAATGTAGTCCTTCTCGGAAACGCTACGGAAGGCACAAACCGATACGACGCAAAGGACGCTAACGGCTTCCCGTTCATAAAAACACTCATAGAAAATGCGCAAAACCCAGACGGTGGCTTCACCAACTACGCATTCCCTAAAGCAGGCGGAGATGTGCCGCTGCCAAAGCGCGGATACACTATATTGTATCGCCCCTTCGATTGGGTTATCGGCACAGGGAACTACATCGATGACATAAACGAAGACATAAAAGCATTGAAGGCAAGCGTACATATGGATATTTTGTACCGCTCCACTTTGTCGCTTGCTGCAGGAATTGCGCTGTTTTTCGTGGGATTCTTCTTGTCGCGCAGATTGTCGAAAACTATATCGTCGCCGATAAATGAATTGGTGGCTGTGGCGGATAAGGTTGCCGTGGGCGAAATTGATGTTGCGTTTGCACAAAGCAATCTGTCCGAAATATCAAAGCTGCTCGCGTCCTTCCAATCAGTGGTGCACGGAATACGTCAGCAGGCCGAAACCCTAGAGCGCATATCGCGCGGCGATTTTACTCACCATCTCGAAAAGCGCTCAAGCAACGACCACCTCACCGAAAGCATACAAAACATGAACAGCTTGCTTAACAGCACATTAATTGACGTGCGCAAAATAGCGTCAGCAGTCGCAATCGGCTCGGAGCAAGTTGCCCACGGCGCGAAAGCTCTCGCAAGCGGCACTACAGAACAAGCCGCGTCAATCGAAGAACTTTCAAACTCCATCGCAGAAATGCAGCGCGAATTTAAGCTGACGGGCGAAAGCATAGTTAAAACGACAACAGACACAAATTCAGTTGAAAACGACTTGAATGTCACGAATGCAAAAATGCAAAGCTTGATGAACGAGATAAGCGATGTCAACAACAAATCCTCCGAGATAAACAAGATAATCAACACAATCCAAGACATAGCATTCCAAACAAACATACTTGCACTCAACGCCTCTGTTGAAGCCGCACGCGCAGGAGTGGCCGGAAAAGGCTTCTCGGTTGTCGCCGACGAAGTGCGCAATCTAGCCGAAAAAACAGCCGCAGCCGCGAAAACAACCTCGGCCTTAATCGAAAGCACAGTAAAATCAATCGCAACAGTCACCGATAACGCGCAGCAAACAGTTAAAACAATGGACACCGTTACCGAAACCGTAAACGACATCGCCGCCGACATTCGCCTTATTTCAGGCACAGTTAATGACGAGATGAATACGTTGGAGCAAATAACTCGCAGCATAGAACAAATTTCAACAGTGGTGCAGCTTAATTCCGCAACAAGCGAAGAATCCGCCGCGGCAAGCGACGAATTGTCGCATCAAGCAGAAGCACTTGAACAAATGGTTATCGAGTTTAAGTTACGTGAGGAAGCACCGCGTATTGGTTAAATATGGGAGTTAAAAGTATGAACAATAATTCCACAGAAATCTCCGGCAAGCATTTAAACGAAATTCTGGCTATGTCCAAAATCGGCGCATGGGATTGGGAGATGAACACAGGCTTCGTCAACTACAGCACCGTGTGGGCTGAAATATTGGGGTACACTATCGACGAGCTTCCGCAAACCGTCGCGACGTGGGAGCATATGGTTCTGCCCGAGGACTTAGTTTACGCCAACGAACAAATCGAGCGTCATCTCTCGGGCGAAAAGCCGTTTTATGAAGCGGAATTTCGCATGAGGTGCAAGGACGGCTCGATTATTTGGGCGCAGGATAAAGGCAAGGTCACAGAGTATTCGGAGGACGGCAAGCCGCTGCGCTTCGTCGGAGTGCTGCAAGACGTAACGCGGCTTAAAGAAGCCGAGCTTAAGCTGCGCGAAAATCAAGAAACGCTCGACCTCGCTGTAAATGTCGCAGAGCTTGGAACGTGGGATTGGGATATTCCTGGCAACATGATACGTTATAACGACGAGTACCTACATATGCTCGGATATTCGCAGGACGACATGAATGGGTCGCTTGAGGAGTGGGAGTCCATGAACCATCCTGACGACCTGCCGATTGCAACGAAAATGCTCGACGAATACCTAGAGGGCACTATACCCTCGTACGAGTGCGAAATTCGCATGAAGCATAAAAACGGCAGCTACATCTGGACGCGCGACGTAGGACGCATAGCGTCACGCGATGCACAAGGCAATCCGCTGCGACTTATCGGCGGCCACTTGAATATCGACGCGCTAAAACGCTCAGAGCAGCAGCTAACCGAAGCACTGAAGGAGCTCGAATACAACAAGCTTTACCTCCAAAACGAAATCGAAAACCGTACGCGTGAGCTTGTCGAACAAGACAAAATGCTGTGGATGGTAAACCAAATCTCCAGAGAATTGCTCACCTTCGACCCGAACGACGACTTCGACGCACTCGTGCACAACTGCCTAAGCCTGCTGGGCAAAGCGACAAACAAAAGCAGGGTCTACATCTGGAAGGACAGCATAAACGCCGAAGGCGAAGTGTGCTGCACGCAAATATACGAATGGGCAAAAGGCGCGCAGCCGATACAAGGCGAGGAGGAATATGAGGAAATCCCCTACACATACCTTCCCTCATTTTTGGAAGCTACAAAATCAGGCAAATGCTTGAACAGCCTTGTCCGCACCATGCCTGAATGCGAACGCGTCGTGCTAGAGCCCCAAGGCATTAAAACAATCCTAATCGCACCCGTCAACATAAACGGAAAACGTTGGGGCTTCATAGGCATAGACAACTGCGACAACGAGCAGCTTTTCACCGATGTAGAAGAAACCATGCTAAGCATGAGCGGTTCGCTCCTCGGCAGCGCAATCGAAAAAGTGGAAAACGAAGCAAAAATGCGCGAGATGGAGGAGCGCACGCAGATTATGCTGAACGCAACTCCGTTATGCTGCAACTTGTGGACGCCTGATTTAAAAAATATGGGCTGCAATGATGAAGCCGTGCGCCTGTTTGAATTGTCCTCACAGCAGGAATATCTAGACCGATTCTTCGAGCTGTCGCCCGAATATCAGCCATGCGGCAGACCCTCGGGCGAACTTGCAGCCGAGTACATCAAAACCGCATTCGACGATGGCTATTGCCGCTTCGAGTGGCTGCATCAAAAGCTAAACGGCGAGCCGGTTCCGGCTGAAATCACACTGGTGCGCATGAAATACAAAGACAACTACATCGTCGCAGGATACACACGCGACCTGCGCGAGCAAAAAGAAATGCTTGCAAAGCTTCAAGCAAAAGAGAACGACTTACGCACAGCAAGAGATGAAGCCCTGCTAAGCTCAAAAGCAAAAAGCAACTTCCTGGCGAACATGAGCCACGAAATTCGTACGCCCATGAACGCAATATCAGGCTTCGCCGAAATAATCCTGCGCGAAAGCCGCGGCAGAAAAACCGCCGAATTTGCCAAAGGCATAAAAAATGCGTGCAGCAATCTATTAAATATCATCAACGACATACTCGATATTTCCAAAATAGAATCGGGCAAGCTTGAAATAATAAACTCAAAGTACGAGTTGTCCTCGCTGCTAAACGACGTCATCACAATAGCGCGTATGCGCCTAGGCAACAAGCCGCTCATGTTTATCACAGACATCGACAGCAAGCTGCCTGCACAGGTTATCGGCGACGAAATACGCATTAAGCAAGTTTTGATTAACCTGCTAAGCAATGCAATCAAATTTACACAGGAAGGGCATATCGCCCTCCGTGTATCCGGAAGCATGAAAGGCGATATCGCGCAGCTTACCTTCACGGTGACAGATACAGGCTTTGGCATTAAGCAAGACGACCTGAAACGCCTTTTCGCGGAATTTGAGCGCGTCAACACAACCAAAAACCGAAGCATAGAGGGTACAGGCCTAGGTCTTGCTATATCAAAGCACTTGTGCGAAATGATGAACGGTTCAATCGAGGTGGAAAGTACATTCGGCGAAGGCTCCGAATTCACCGTGACTATTCCGCAGGAATGCCCGAATTATGAGCGTCTTTCCGCGGTGAGCGAAAGCAAGTCGGTGCTGGTATATGAGCCGCGGGAGTTATACCTGCGCTCAATCACTGCGACGATCGAAAACTTGGGCTGCAAATGCACCCCATGCAAAAATCAATCGGAGCTTTACGAAAGCATAGGACTGACGCACTACGACTTCGTGCTGTCGTCGTCGTTGCATTTAGCAAAGGTGCAATCGCTGCTCGCGAAAATGGAGCTGTCAGCGTCAATCGCAGTTTTCGCAAGCTACGGTGAAACAATCAGCGACGAAACCGTTTATTCAATCTTCTTCCCCATAAATTGCTTGCAAATCGCAGATATGCTCAATGGACAAACAGCCGACGACGGATTCGGCGGCGACTCGTCGTACGATTTCTTCACCGCGCCTTCGGCAAATGTGCTTGTCGTGGACGACAACCCTGTCAACCTCAAGGTTGCCGCCGGATTGATGGCGCCGTTCAAGTTTGCAATCGACACTGCCGGAAACGGCAGGGAAGCTATCGAAAAAATCAGCCGAAACAAATACGACATCGTATTCATGGACCACATGATGCCTGAGATGGACGGAATCGACGCGACAATCGAAATCAGGCAGCTCAAGGGCGAATACTATAAGTCTCTGCCAATTATAGCGCTGACCGCGAACGCACTCGTAGGCACGCGCGAAATGTTTATCCGTGAGGGCATGAACGACTTTCTCGCAAAACCAATCGAAGTCAACAAGCTAGGGCAGATTCTAGCTAAATGGCTGCCCCCCGAAAAGAAAATCAAAGGCGCGGCAAGCGACCAAGGCAAGGCGCAAATCATCGAGCCTGAAATAGATATTCCCGGCGTAAATGTCACCCAAGGCATGGCATTAATCGGCGGCGACAAAGACAACTACAAGCAAATCCTATCGGTCTACTACGCCGACGGCAACAAAAAGTGCTCATCAATCCCGCAACACTTCAACAAAAACGACATACTGGCCTTCAAAACAGAGGTACACGCACTAAAGAGTGCCTCCGCCTCCATCGGCGCGAACGAGCTATCGGTCATGGCAGCCAAGCTTGAGGCCGCCGCGCAAAACTCGGACACACAATACATCGACGGCAACATCGACGACTTCCTAACAAACTTCCGTAAAATCCTAGACGCAATCCACCCCATAATAAAAGCAAACGAGCCGTCGAAAAATGAATCATCGCAATCCAATTCACCTCCGGGCGACGCTGCATTTTTAGCCGAAATGCTTCATTCACTATACGAAGCAATAGACTTTGCCAACATCAGCCAAATAGAAGAAATCCTAGCCAAACTTCAAGAATTTTCATGGCAACCGGAAGTCGCACAAGAGCTTTTACAAATACGCGAACACATCGCCGTTTTCGACTTCGACACCGCACTAGAATGCGTCACGCGTCTCCAACAACAAAACTAACCAAATAATCCCTTCGAGTCAATCGAAGGGGTTATTTATTTACAAATTTTTACACCACACTTAAATATCTGAACTAAATTTATGCTGTTATAATAATTAAAATTCCGTAAATACTAATGTTGCGGCTTAAAAAACCGCAACATTAAACACGGAGGTTTAATTAATGAGAATAAATAACAACGTAACAGCGATGAATACACAACGCCAATTAGCGTTAAACAATACGAATACTGGTAAGGCTGTAGAAAAACTGTCGTCCGGTCAAAGGATTAACAGGGCGGCGGACGACGCGGCGGGTCTTTCTATTTCTGAAAAGATGCGTTCGCAAATCAGAGGCTTAAACAGAGCGTCCACAAACGCCCAGGACGGCGTTTCACTTATACAATCAGCGGAATCCGCGCTAAACGAATATCAAAACATACTGCAACGTATGCGTGAGTTATCCGTACAAGCGAACAACGGCGTAAACCAACAAGAGGACTTAGACGCAATCGGACAAGAAGTTTCGCAGCTCACAAGCGAGCTGGATAGAATTGCGACTACAACAGAGTTCAACAACAAAACACTCTTCGACGGCTCTCAAACAGAGCTTAACTTCCAGGTAGGCGCAAATGCCGAGCAAAAAATTACGGTAGCAATCAATGATATGCAAATTTCAGACATCGGCGGCGAAGGCGAAGTTGACTTCAGCTCATACGTTGATGCGGATGACGCTACAGAATGGATTGCGACAGATGACGCAATCTCCGACATAGACACGGCACTTGCCGCTGTATCAAAGCAGCGTTCACAATTAGGTGCTGTGCAGAACCGTTTGGAATCAACAATCCGTAACTTAGATACAATTTCCGAGAACTTATCGTCTGCTGAATCACGTATCCGTGACGTAGATATGGCGAAGGAAATGATGACATTTACAAAGAACAACATTCTGTCGCAGGCTTCTACAGCGATGCTTGCGCAGGCAAATCAGCTGCCGCAGAACGTACTGCAGCTACTAAGATAGCCGCAAAACAGTAGCGGAGTCGCCTGATTTTAGGCGGCGGGAGCGGACGAACCATCTGCACAAATTATCTAAACTATTTCAACGGAGCGATTATAGCTCCGTTTCTTTTTTGCACGAACACAAGATACGCTCCCCTGCGTAGGAATTTTTTGCACACACAGTACATATACATAAGACAAGCCTGGAGGTGCATTATGGGGAAGCGAATATTATTTTTCTGCGTTAAAATGCAGACGGTTTTTACAATATTTATCGGCATTGTTTTGCTCGTGTTTATCGCGTTTGTGTTTACAAAACTTATAGCGTACAGCCCTACGATTAAGGCGTTTTTCCATATGTCGTCCGCAGTGACAGAGGAAAGGGGCAAGCTTGCTATTGTTATCGACGACTTTGGATTGGCGCGCGGCGGCGTGAAGGAAATGCTTGCGATTGATGCGCCGATTACCGCGGCCGTTATGCCGCTGCTTGAATATTCCGAGAAGGACGCAAAGGACGCAATAGCGAACGGCAAGGAGGTTATCATACACATACCCTTGCAGTCGCAGCGTGTGGACAACCCTAAGTGGGTCGGACCGCATGTTATAAAGATAGATTACACCGACGAAAAGATTATTGAGTTAATGCAAAGTTTTATCACGAGTATGCCGGAGGCTGTCGGCGGCAACATACATATGGGCTCGATTTCGTCCGCGAACGAGCGCGTGATGACGGCCGTGATGTCGCAGCTTAAAGGCTCAAACCTTTACTTCATGGACAGCATGACTAATCCAAAAACCTGCTGCAAACAGGTTGCCGAAACCTTACAAATCCCCTTCGCCCAAAACAAGGTTTTCCTTGAGCAGGGCAGCAAGTCTAAAGCAACAGTGCGAAAGCAGCTGCTCAAGGCGGCAAAGCTAGCCAAGGAAAAAGGTGAGGCGATCACCATAGGTCACGTAGGAGGCGAAGGCGGCGTGAATACTGCCGCTGCCATCGCCGAATGCTTGAGCGAGATTGACGCAATGGGCGTGGATATTGTGTTTTTGTCGGAGTTGGTGAAATAAATCTAATATGTAGGGGCGGATATTATCCGCCCGATGTTATTCGCTGTTGGTTTTTATCATGTCAATCTGCACTTCGTTTGGCTTGCACTCGAATCCGATTGATTCGTACAGACGAATTGCATGGGTGTTTAGTTGGTCTGCGTGGAGGAAGGCGCGTTTTGCGCCATGCGCTTTTCCGTAGGCTAGAGCTTGTGTGATTAAGGCGCGGGCTATGCCGCGGCGTTGATAGCGCGGGTGTACGGCTACGCAGCGTATCCATGTGATTGCGCCTTTTTCGCTGCCGTGAGCGTATATGCCTGTGAGTAGCACACCTACGATTTCGTTGTGTTCGCGATGGATTAAAATGGCAGGGTTGGTTACGCCTGTGTCTATTGCAGATTGCTCTGTTGCGGCAAGCCACTGCTCTGTGAATTGCTCGCTCATTGCAGTAAAGCCGCGGCTTTGACCTTCGCAAGCTTTAGTTACGGCTGCTACGGCGGCACAATCGGATATTGAAGCAAACTCGTACGGAGTGTCGCAGCTTGCAGAAGTTATGTCGTGCATAAAGTAATCGTTAAAAGCGCAGTATTCGGAAAAGCCTGCCTGCCGCATGGATTCAACCCATGCCAGAGGTATAAACTGCAAAATTGTGCCGTTTTGGCAACCTCGCACGGATTCCAGCAGCGTATTCACACTGTCGCAAGTCCAATGCAGCACATGCTCTCCGCGCAGCAAAATTAGCTTATCACTATTCGATACAATGTCAAAATCGGCAATATCACTATAATCGATGTGGGTTAAGGAAGTGTGATTAAATGCAGCCTGTTTCATCTTGTCGAATTGCTCTTTAGCCAACATAGCCTACCTCTTGATTATCTCAAGTTTGCTCAAGCTTTTATACAGCGCGAATATTAGGGCGGTTTCCACAACAGTCGAGGACAGCGCAAGTATCACGCGCGGCACAAATATCACATTAAGCTGCAAATTGTACATCATCACCAACCAAGTAGTGTTAAGCGTAACGCTGCACACCAGATTCACAATCGCGACCGTGAATGCAACGCGCGGCAGGTTTGCGCGCTTCTTATAAAAGCTCACGCCGTAGATTATTCCGGCAAGCATTGCACTGAATGTAAAGCCTGGGAAGTATGGGCCTTTCGGATTTGTGATTACGCTTAAAATATCGGTTAGCGCGTAGACAAGCCCTCCTGCCGCAGGACCGAACATTATGCTGACAATCACCTTTGAATAGGTAGACAGCGTAACCTTCAAATATTGCGTGGTAAATATAAATTGCTCGAAAATAACGCTGATTGCAAGCATTAAGCCGCACAGCGCGATTGTTCGCACCTTCGCAAGCTGTGCGAACGATTCCTTGATGTAGTCGATTACCTTGTTAAAGATAATTCCTCCTTATACATTAAAAAGCCAAAGCCATAAGCGGCTTTGGCTTTTTAATAATTATATTTTATTGTTGCTGCCTAAAACGTTGCGGATTTTGTTTTTAACAGTTTCCTTGATTGCTTCGCGTGCCGGCTTCAGGTATTGGCGCGGGTCAAAGTGGCCGGGATTTAATGCGAAGTGTTCGCGGATTGCAGCCGTTAAGCCTAGGCGAAGGTCGCTGTCGATGTTAATTTTGCATACGGCTAAGGAAGCAGCCTTGCGGAGCATTTCTTCCGGAACGCCTTGTGCGCCTGGCATGTTGCCGCCGTACTTGTTGATTTTTTCTACATATTCAGGTACAACGGAGCTTGCGCCGTGCAGAACTATCGGGAATCCAGGCAGACGCTTTTGAATTTCTTCAAGAATGTCGAAACGCAGTTTCGGCTCGCCCTTGAACTTGAATGCGCCGTGGCTTGTACCGATTGCGATTGCGAGGGAGTCAACGTTTGTTTTGGAAACAAATTCCTCAACTTGGTCTGGGTTTGTGTAGGAGGAATCTTCCTCGCTTACGTTTACGTCGTCCTCGACGCCTGCTAGTCTGCCTAATTCGGCTTCAACTACAACGCCTTTAGCATGAGCGTAGTCAACAACGCGCTTTGTCAGCTCGATGTTTTCTTCTAAGGAATAGTGGCTTCCGTCGATCATAACGGAGGTGAAGCCGCCGTCTACGCAGGACTTAACTTCCTCGAATGCGCCGTCTTTGTCTAAGCCTGCGCCGCCGTGGTCTAAGTGTAAGCAGATTGGTAAGCCTGTGTCGATAATCGCAGCTTCAACCAGCTTCATCAGGTATGTGTGCTTCGCGTACTTGCGCGCACCTGCGGAAACTTGCAGGATAAGGGGGGATTGCTCCTCCTTAGCTGCTTCGGTGATACCTTGGATTATCTCCATGTTATTTACGTTGAAAGCACCGATGGCATATTTGCCTTCGTATGCCTTTTTAAACATTTCTGTCGATGTAACTAATGGCATTAAAATTCTCCTTTGCTATTATTTATGTTTTTATTTTATCATATAAAATAAAATTAAGCAACTATTAGTTTTACCAAAAGAAGCATAGCCATACGCACGGCGGTTCGGTCGAAGTGGACTGTACGCGGTGGATTTTGTGCGGCGGGAGGTATATGCAGTCGCCGGCTTGGAGTTGTGCGACTTCGCCGTTCGCGTATTCGAGAGTTGCGTTGCCTTGCAGAAGGGCTACGAATTCGGCTTCGTGCTGGTCGTACCAATCGCTTGATTGTCCTGTGCTGATTATGCGCTCGACGCGGACGTTGCTGCCGCTTGCTAAAACTTCGACAAGCTCGCAGTCGGTTGGTAGTTGTTTTATGTCAAATAAATTCATGTGTCACCTTATATTGCGTTGGCAAAGTAGGATAGTACGAAGTAGCGGAATCCGCCGATTAGTTCGCGCACTTCCTGTGCAAATGGGGTGCGGAAGTCGAGGACTGCTTGCTTTTGCTGCGGTGACAGTGCCGCGTTGCCGTAGCGTGCTTGCTCGAATATCGCTGTGATTTCTGAGAAGGATTGCGGCAGGCTAGGCAAAGTGCCGTCGACGCGGCTTGCGAATTGCATTGCTGTTTCGCCTGTGCGGCAGGTTAGGCTGCTTAGTTTTAGTAGGCGCAGGTAGTAGTAGTAGCTTTCTAGTATTGAGCGTTTTTCGTCAAGTGCGGCGAATCGACGCAGACGACGTTGCCTTAGCAATACGTTCGCGACTGCAATTAACATTAGTATAGCAACTATTGCCGATACAACGACTATCGCAATTGGCATGTGCCAATTTTCGTCTGCAACCTCCGGCGCGATTGTGTCGGATAATTCGGTTTGCGGCGGCGGATAGTCCTCCTCCGGGTCGGCTGTGGGGTAGGGGTCGAAGGTTTCGTAGCCTAGGCCGTTGGAGCTTTCTGTTGTCGCGGTAGCCATGCGGCTGGTGTAGGGCGACGTCGGCTCGAATTGCAGCCAGCCTACGCCCTCGAAATAAAGCTCGGGCCAGGCGTGGGATTCGTTGTTGGTGATGATTTGGGATCCCGTGGACGGCACTACGTAGCCTTCGACGTATCGCGCGGGAAGCCCGATGGTGCGTGCAAGCACTACCATCGCGGTGGCGTAGTATGTGCAGTAGCCCTCACGTCCGTCGAATAGGAAGTGGTCGACGAAATCTTGTTCGGGGGGAAGGGGCGGTGGCTCTAGGGTGTAGGTGTAGTTGTTGGACAAGTAGTCCTCGATTGCCAGAGCTTTGTCGTAGTCGGTTTCGTAAGCTGCTGTGATGTCGTAGGCAAGCTGCGTGACGCGGTGTGGAATCTCGGGCAGCATTGTGTAGTTGTCGTGCGCTTCGATTGAATGTTCTAGTGAATATTTCACGCTGTCGAGTAGTTCTTTTGTGACCACCGTGGGGAGCTGCATATCTGCGCCGATTTCGTTGACGTAGTTGCGAAGGAAGTCGTAGGTGGAGTTGC
This sequence comes from uncultured Eubacteriales bacterium, assembly GCA_964479875.1. Lineage (GTDB taxonomy): Bacteria > Bacillota > Clostridia > Monoglobales > CAYZNM01 > CAYZNM01. The sequence goes on along the minus strand of CAYZNM010000003.1, from coordinate 111,116 downwards.
TTAGTATGCCCCTGAACAATTCGTTGTCGAGGTTGGGTTGGCGCACCTTCATGGTGTAGGTGAAGGTTTTACCGTGATATATGCTGCTTTCTAGAGTGCCGTCGTCGCGCAGGTTCATATCTTCCTTGCCTTTGTGGTAGGAGATGTGCGTTGTGTTGTAGGTTGTGTAGATGTTTTTTGTGCTGTGATTGAGGTAGGTTATCGTTGGCTCGAAGCGTGTGTATGCCGCTTCTATTTCTTCCTCGGGGAAGGGGGTTAGGATTTTAGCTGCAATGTTGTCGCGGTCGGGCATGATGTAGCTCATGCTGTCGTTGTCGTATTCAAGCTCGGTGTCGTTCTGCTGCGATTTCGTCCATGCTCTGCCGTTGTAGGTGTCGAATGTGTTGCCGCGCAGGTAGAATCTGTAGGGGGTCTGCACCTGCATGATTTCTTGCGAATTGTAGGCTTTGCTGCCGCCTAGGTTTATCTTGTCGCTTTCGGCTGTGAAGATTGAGAGGGGGCTGTCGTCGTTCATGTAAAAGAAGTCGTTGAAAAAGTTCGCCACCCTGTTTGCATTGACAGTGACAAATTCCCACGCCAAAGGCTTATCCGACGTAGGCACAAACCACAGCAGCGTTACCATCAACGCAAGCACAGGCAAAATCGGCAGCGTAAACTTAAACAGCGGAATATCAAAGTCGTGCTTCTTGCCAAAGCCAATGCGCACCTTCATCATCAAATAAATCGACAGCATAAAGAGGTATACGAAAAACGCCGCGTAGCTGCTCATAAATCCCAAAACAAAAGACGAAATAAACAGCGCAAGTCCGCCGACGAGCAGCACGTAAAAGCTAAAACGCCGCACCGCGAATATGTAGCACGCAGTGCAGGACAGCAGCGTAAACGCAAGCAGCATTATAAACTTATACCCTGCTTCGTCGTAGGCTACGCCTTGTACATACGTGTTAAGCCAAAATCCGTATCGCAACGCCCAATCGTACAGACCCACTGCGCTGTCTTTAATCCCAAGCGCGGTTGTTTGAATAAATTCGTTCTCTGCGAACACAAACGACAGCAGGTATATCCCCGACTGCCCAATGATTATCAATATCCCAACGCACAGCAGCCCCAAAAACACCTTCATGTTGTAGCATAGCAAACAAAGCGTCGACATGCAAAGTACGCACAGCAACAGCACCTCGCCTATGCCGAAGGTGAGGTTGAAGGTGGTCGCAAGCCCATATGCAAGCGAAAATGCAAGCACTGTCGCGTATGCGGATAGTGTGATGTAGGATTTTAGTTTATTCATAAGCTTTCGTGAATGATAAAGACGAGTATGTTGTTTTCGCGCAGGACTGTGAGCATTTCGTCGAAGGCTTCGCCCTCTGTGCGGATTGTGATGAATATGACGTTGTAGCCGCGCTGCGCGGAGCTTATGAGGTTGTCGCAGACGCTAGCGTCGAGGTGAAGTGAGATGAGGATTATGTTTGTGCGCTCGCCGTCCGCGTCCATGCCGTGCTTGAATATTTCGTCAAGTGAAGGTTCGGGGGAGAATTGCATTAGGGCAAGCTCTTTGTGTATCGGCTTGAAGTCGTCAGGTGATTTGCCTTTTAGGGTTCTGTGCGCCGCGTCAAAGTAGAGGACGGATATGGGGAATAGCTTGGTTAGGCAGTAGTGTATGATTGATGTTGCGGTTTCGATCAGCGAATCCTCGCGTTCGATGTCTATGTCAGGGGATAGGCATTGCTTGTGCAGGTCGATTATGATTATCGTGCTGACCTCGGCGGAATTGCTGTAGTTTTTCACTTGAAGCTCGTTTGATTTCGCGGACAGCTTCCAGTGGATTTTGTTCATCGGGTCGCCGTATTGGTATTTGCGAATGTCGGAGATGACGATGTTTTCGATTGCTTGGTGCAGGAAAACATCGGCTCTGTCGTCCTCGCTTGCAATGCTGTAGATGGGGAAGTTTTCTAGCGGAATGATTCGCGGATAGACTATGATTATGCTTTTCTCCTTTTCGGCATTGTAGCGCAGCTTGAAAAGGCATAGCAAGTCCCACATGCAAACGTCGTCAACGCCGACCTTGTATATGCCACGGTATTTGCAATGCACCTGATAGTTGAAGGTTTTTTGCGTGTTCGGCATGAGGGAGAAGTATTTGGTTTTGGAGAAGTGCGGGCTTATCGCGTCGGAGTAGGTGAGGGTTAGCGACATGTAGGGGTAGAGGATTAAGTCCTCGTTGCTTATGCTTACGCCGAACTTTGCAACTTCGCCTTTTGTCACTTCCTTGTTCTGACGTGTCTTTGAATACTTGAATCTTTGGTGAACATAGATTAAGTAAATCAGCGACATAATCGGAAGCAGCAGCGTGAAAAACAGCAGCGTATAAGGCAGCCGTCCGCCGTAAACAAAAGTAAACGCAAGCGCGGCAATCAGCGCAAGCGCGTAGGCAATCCTATTTCGTTTTTCCATCGTGATAGATTGGGACAGGTATGCTGTCCAATATTTGGTCGATTATGTTTTCGGGTTTTACGCGGTTGAGTTTGGCTTCTTGTTTTAGGATTAGGCGGTGGGTTAATACAGGAGCTGCCATGGATTTTATGTCTTCGGGCAGCACGAATGCGCGTCCGTTGTACAGTGCAAGCCCTTGTGCGGCGCGATATAGCGACAATGAGCCGCGCGGCGACGCGCCTAGCAGTACGTCGCGGTTCGCGCGCGTTGATGTTACAATACGCACGATGTACTCGGACAGGCTACGTTCGACGTGTACTTGCTTTACGTTATCCTGCAACGCAAGAATATCGCCGCTAGTCGCTACAGGAGCGAGCTTGTCCATTGGGCTTTCCAGTGAAAAACGCTCCAGCATTGAAACTTCGTCGCGTTGCTCAGGATAGCCGATATTGAGCTTGATGAGGAAGCGGTCAAGCTGCGCCTCCGGGAGTGGATATGTACCCAAATAATCAACAGGGTTCTGCGTCGCAAGCACCATGAATGGACGCGGCACGGGGTAGGTCACGCCGTCGACAGTTACCTGATGCTCCTCCATTACCTCGAGCAAGCTTGCCTGCGTTTTGGGCGACGTGCGGTTTATCTCGTCGGCAAGGATTATTTGCGACATGATGGAGCCTTGCTTGAACTCGAACTCGCCGTTTTTTTGGTTATACATGGAAAAGCCTGTTATGTCGGAGGGCATAATGTCAGGCGTAAACTGTATGCGCTTAAAGCTTGCGCTCACCGATTTCGCAATCGCTGACACAAGGCTGGTCTTGCCCACACCAGGCACGTCCTCGATGAGTACATGCCCATTGCACACAAGCGCAATAAGCGCAAGCTTGACGCTGTCGCGCTTGCCAATAATAACCTTTTCTACATTATTCGTAATATCTGAAAGTATATTCTGCATAAACACCTGTAAAATGTAGGGCAAGGGCTCTGCCCTTGCCGTCCTTCGGTCTGCACAAACTCATTTTATTTAAAATGGGTTGGTTGGTGGTAGTCGGGGTTGGGGGTGGGTATGGGGAATAATGCGCCCCAGTGGGGGTGCGCGGTGTTGTCGCCGCATTTGTAGAAGTTGCCGAGTAGCTCGGCTTCGGGGGTGAAGTCGGGGGCGTACTGTTTTATGAAGTCGAACGGGATTGCGTAGGCTACTTGCCAATACTCGCCGTTGAATGCTGCGATGTTGGGAAGGGCTTGCATTTGGAAGTATGCGCTGTCTTTGATGATTAGCTGCCTGTCGTTTCTGCCGCTGCCGTAGGCTAGGTGCATTACGCCGACAGGGTTTACTTCAAAGTTGAAGTAGGCAAGCTCTGACGCGATTGGTCGGAAGAAGAATTCCAGGCACGAGTCTGTGCATACCGCACCGCCTTGTTGTGTTACGGCGGCTAAGATTTCACTTTCGTAGGCGCACATTTTTACGCATAGCTCGCTGTCGGTCGCGCCTAGGTAGGCTTCTACTTTTGGCGTGTAGTCACTGTTCCAACTATAGGTAAAATTTGTAAAAGGGTCACGGCAGTTTTGCAGAAAATCGGTGAAGCTTTTGTAACGCGTGGGGGTCATGTATGCTCCTCTTTGCTTACGCTTCTATTTCCTTTATCATCAGGGCGCGTATGTAGCCGCGCTCGTTTGAGGTGGAGTGTACGTAGAAGCCGCATTTGTAGTAGAATACTATGTTTTCGGTGCAGCGTGCGGCGGTGTGCAGCTTTATTTGGTTAAAGCCGCGTTCGAGCACTACGCTGTCGGTCGCCATCAAAAGCGACTTGCCTATGCCTAGGTTGTGGTATTTTATGGTAACGCCAAAGCGTGTGAGGTAGGCGTAATCCTCTTTAAACTCGAGCCGCAGGCTGCCCACGACTTCGCCGTGGTACAGCGCGACTAGCACAGTTTTTTCTTGTATATCCTTTTCTATATCCTCTACAGTTTCCTTGAGCGCATCAAGGCTTGTAAGCCCTGTGCTTGCCGCGTATTTCGCGAATGCTTCCTTGGTTATCTCGCCAATTGCCTCCGCGTGGTGCGCGGAGGCAAGCTCAACGTCAACTCTGCTTTTGTCGTATGGTTTCAACTCTTACCTCGTCGTTATATAATTGAACTGCTTATAATTGTGATTTACATCAAAGTTGCCATCACTGCTTTTTGCGCGTGCATACGATTCTCAGCTTGGTCAAATATGCGCGAGTAGGGTGCAACCATAACCTCGTCCGTCACCTCGAAATCGCGGTAGGCAGGAAGGTCGTGCATGAAAATCGATGTGGGCTTGGCTAGCTTCATCAGTGCCGCGTCGACAGTGAAACCTTTGAACGCCGCTATGCGCTGCTGCTTTTCGCTGTCTTGCCCCATGCTTATCCATGTGTCGGTGTATACAACGTCAGCGGAAGCTACTGCTTCCTTTGGGTCGTTGGTGAAGCTTACCTTTGCGCCGCTTTCGGATAAATAGGTGAGTGCGCCGTCGACTATTTCCTTGCACACTGCATATGCAGGGGGCGTCGCGATTGCAATTTCCATGCCTGTGATTGCGGCCGCTTGCAGCAAGCTGTTTGCTACATTGTTGCCGTCGCCGATGTAGGCCAGTTTTATCTTGGTGATGTCGCCGAATGCCTCTTGCATCGTGAGCAGGTCTGCCATCGCTTGACAGGGGTGGTGGTCATCGGTTAGTCCGTTTATGATTGGAACGCTTGCGTATTTGGCAAGCTCTTCCACTTCGGCGTGGGAGAATGTGCGAATCATCACGCCGTCGCAGTATCGCGACAATACATTCGCTGTGTCGTAGATAGTTTCGCCCCTGCCTAGTTGCAGGTCGTTGGAGTTAAGGCATAGCGCGTGTCCGCCGAGTTGGTACATGCCTACTTCAAACGATACGCGCGTACGCGTCGAGGACTTCGCGAAAATCATGGCAAGTGTCTTGCCTTTTAGTATGTGGTGGGTTGTACCTTGCTTGTTTTCCGCTTTCAGCTTCGCTGCTAGTTCAAGCAGCTCCATTATCTGCCGCTTGTTGAGGTCGGCAACCTGCAAAAAATCCTTCATATATAACTCCTTTGATTAGGGCGCGGGCGGATAATATCCGCCCCTACAGTTAGGTTCGGTTAGATTACTTCGGATAATTTTTCGATGAATTTGTCGATGTCGTGTTTTTGTATGATTAGGGGCGGCAGTACGCGGATTATGTTGGTTTTTAGTCTGCCGACGAGTACGCGACGCTCGAATAGACCGTCGTAGATTGGCGTTGCTTCTTGCTCGAATTCGAGCGCAAGCATTAGACCGCAACCGCGTATTTCTTTGATTCTGCCTTGCTGCACGAGTTCGTCTAGGCGTGCGCGCAGGTATTCTCCCATTTCTTTGCAGTTGTCGATTAGCTTTTCGGTTCTGATTGTGTTGAGTGTTGCAACGCCTGCAGCTGTGGCAAATGGGTTGCCGCCGAATGTTGTGCCGTGGTCGCCTTTGTCGAATGCGCAGAATTTTTCCTTGGCGCAGATTGCCGCTACGGGGATTCCGCCGCCTAACGCTTTGCCTAGCGTGAATACGTCAGGTTGAATGCCGTGGCGCATGTATCCGCAGAAATAGCCGAGCCTGCCTATGCCTGTCTGCACTTCATCGAATATCAACACGACGTCTTTCTCATCACAGATGTCGCGTGCAGTTTGAATAAACTCGCGGGACGCTTCATTTATGCCGCCCTCGCCTTGGAATAGCTCTAGCATGATTGCACATGTATTGTCAGTGATTGCATTTCGTAAGCCCTCACAGTCGTTCAATTCAACATGCTTGAATCCTGGAGTGAGCGGCTTATACGGCGCTTGATACTTTTCCTGCGCGGTCGCGGCAACCATTGCAAGTGTGCGCCCGTGGAAGGAATTGTTAATAGTGATAACCTCATTGCGGTGAGCTTGACCCTTTTTGTAGTGGTATAAACGCGCTAGCTTTACCGCGCCTTCGTTTGCTTCCGCGCCTGTGGTCGCGATGAAAACCTTGTCGGCACAGGTTGCTTCAACCAACATCTGCGCAAGCCGGACTTGGTTTTCAATGTAAAATAAATTGCATGTATGTAATAGCTTGTCGCATTGTGTACGCAGCGCGGCAGTAAGCCCCGGGTGACTATGCCCCAGCGCGTTAGTGGCGATACCGCCCAACATATCCAGGTATTTAATCCCAGTCTTAGTATACAGGTACATACCTACGCCCCTGTCGAATGCAACTCGCTGTCGTCCATACGTATTCATTACATACTGCTGTTCAGCTTGATAAATATTATCCATGTTACCCTCCCATTAAAATGAAGAAACGCACGGCGTTTCCAAAATAGTTTTTCACCTTTAGTCTTTAGTCCTTAGCCTTTTACGTATCTTCTTGCTGCCATTTCGCTGTCGCGTTTAGCGGCGGAGTCGCGTTTGTCGTAAAGCTTTTTGCCCTTGGCAAGGGCGATTTCAAGCTTGACGTATTGTCCGCTGAAATAAAGATTAAGCGGCACGATTGTGTAGCCGCCTTGTTTTACCTCGAGCGCAAGCTTGCGAATTTGCCGTTTATGCAACAGCAGGCGGCGCATACGCAACGGGTCGCGGTTGAAGATGTTGCCTTTTTCGTAGGGGCTGATGTGCATACCCACGACGAACATCTCGCCGTTTTTCACAGACACATAACTGTCCTTGAGGTTGACGTTGCCGTTGCGCAGCGACTTCACCTCAGTGCCGTAAAGCTCGATTCCTGTTTCGATGACGTCGCCGATGTGGTAGTCGTGGCGTGCTTTTCTATTTTGAGCGATGTTTTTTCGTTTTCTTTCTTCCATAAAATTGCTTCGCCTTTTCTGCGGATTTCTTGTGGCGTTTGTCGACGTGCTGCGGTTTGTGTTCGTGTCGGTCGCGGCGTTCTGGTTGTTTGGTTGGAGGTTCGGCTAGGGCAAAGTCGATTTGTCCTTTTTCGACGTTTACCTTGGTTAGGCGCACTTTAATCGGTTGCCCTATGCAGTATTTTATGCCTGTATGCACACCTACCATCGCGAATCGTTCGGGATTGTACTCGTAGTAGTCGCCGTCTAGTTGGTTGACGTGGATTAAGCCTTCGACTGTGTTGTCGAGTGCGACGTATACGCCGAAGTCGGTTATGCTGCATATTATGCCGTAGAATTCCTGCCCTATTTTGTCTTGCATGAACTCGCACAGCTTGATATCGTTGTAGTCGCGTTCGGCTTCTACTGCGTTTTGCTCGCATTCGCTTGTGTCGACTGCGGCTTTCATCATGTAGGCGTTGAGGTTCGCAAGGCGTTGCTCCGACAGCCTGCCCTTCATGCTTTCCTTGACCATACGATGCACGATTAAATCAGGATAGCGGCGTATCGGCGATGTGAAGTGGCAATAATGCTTGAGTGCAAGTGCAAAGTGCCCGTGATTTTCCTCGCTGTAGCGCGCTTTCATCAGTGAGCGCAGGATTATTGTGGAAACTATGCTGCGTTTGCTGTCGTCCTGCTTTGCGAAAAGTGCTTGCTGCAAGCGTAGGTTTAGGCTGCCTTTGTTGCGCGAACGTATGCCTAGGTTGTGGAAGGTTTTGTTCAGCGTTTCGATTTTGTCCGCGGCGGGAACTTCATGCACGCGATACAGCAGCGGATATCCGCTCTCGGTGAGGTATGTCGCAACCACCTCGTTCGCCTGCACCATGAATTCTTCAATCATGATGTTGGCAATCGCCGTCTGCTCCTTCTCAATCTTAATCGGCACTTCCTCTTTGTCAAGCGTGAACTTAGGCTCGGGAATGTTAAAGTCAAGGCTGCCCTTGCGAATGCGCTTGTCGCGCAGAATCAGCGCAAGCGTGCGCATGTTCTCGAAGTGGTACGCCACGTCGAATAAATTGTAGCGTGTTGCAATGTCGCCGTTTAGCAGCTTGTTTATCTCGGTGTAGGTCATGCGCCCTTTGCTTTTGATTATACCCTCGCATAGGCGATAACTCTTGATGTTACCCTCGGCGTCAATCTGCATGATTACGGACAGCGTAAGCTTCGCACACTCGGCGTTAAGGCTGCACAAGTCGTTGCACAGCACTTCGGGCAGCATTGGCACGCAGTCGTTGATGAAGTAGACGCTTGTGCCGCGATTGTATGCTTCCGCATCGACCGCGCTGCCTTCTTGCACAAAGTGGCTCACGTCGGCGATATGCACGCCTAAAATAAAGCTGCCGTCCGGTTGCTTTAACACATGCACAGCGTCGTCCAAATCCATCGCGTCCTCGCCGTCGATTGTAAAAATCGGCAGCTCGGAAAAGTCCTCGCGGCTCGGATAACTTTCAGAATCACAAGATGGCGCGTGCTTTTTAATCTCACGCGCCTCCTCGGCAACATTTAGTGTAAATTCTTTTGTTAAGTTGTTTCTCTTTAAAAACTCTTTGAATGTCATTAATTACCTTCGCGGCAGAATTGCCGCTTTCTTTTGCGAATGTCTTCGCTTTATTATACGAAAAATGTCAGCGCAAGGGTCACGATGAAAAACAGAACGGATAAAAGCACTGTCAGTTTGGACAGTCTGCCCTCGAGTGTGCGCCCCTTGTTCTTGCCGAAGAAGGTTTCTGCGCCGCCTGCGATTGCTCCGCTGATACCTTGCGTTTTACCAGGCTGTAGCAGTACGGCTGCAATTATGCCCAGCGATAATAGTATCTGCAAAATCGTTAGAAATATTGTCATAATTCCTCTTAATATATCTATTGTAAGTTATTTACAATGCTTTGTATAAATATACTTGCCCTAAGTCGTTTACTCCATTTAATCCTTGCATGTGCGCCATGGGTATGAATCCGCGCTTGATGTAGAAGGTCATGGAGCCGTCTCTTTTTGCGTATGTGTCGGTGTATAGGCATTCGCCGCCGTTTGATTTGATTCTGCGGCAGGCCTCGTCCATTAGCTTGGTGCCGATGCCCTTACCTTGGTATTGGTCGAACAAGCCCATTTGTATGATGTGAGCGTATTTGCCGCTGAAGCTTACGCCCTCCATGCCTGTGTCGTGTTTGTACCAGATGTAGCCTATGGGTGTGTCGTCATCATTGTAGGCACATAGTGCTACTCCGAAATCAGCGAATCGCGCCGATATGCTTTTGTCAAGCCACGCAACGTGCTGCGGATTGTTCGGCTGATACTTGTTGCCGCACCATAGGTCGATGATTATCGGCATGAAGTCGCGGCGGAATTGCACCTCGCTGCATTCGATTATTTTCATTGTATCACCAAATTAATAATTAATCAACAACCAACGGCTGGAAAACCGTGGTTGTTGATGTGGTTACAAATTATTTTAAGTTGAAAAATGCGTTCTTTCCTGGATAGATTGCAGCTTCGCCTAATTCTTCCTCTATGCGCAGCAGTTGGTTGTACTTCGCAACGCGGTCGGTTCTGGAAGGTGCGCCTGTTTTGATTTGTCCGCTGTTTGTCGCAACTGCGATGTCGGCGATTGTTGTGTCCTCTGTTTCGCCGGAGCGGTGGGAAGTAACGGCTGTGTAGCCTACGCGGTTAGCCATTTGGATAGCTTCCAGCGTTTCGGTCAGTGTGCCGATTTGGTTAACCTTGATTAAGATGGAGTTGGAAACGCCCATGTCGATACCTCTCTTTAGGCGTTCGGTGTTGGTTACGAATAAGTCGTCGCCAACTAATTGAACCTTGCTGCCCAGCTTTTCTGTCAGCAGCTTCCATGCGTCCCAATCTTCTTCAGCAACGCAGTCCTCTAAGGAGATGATTGGGTATTTGCCGCACATCTCAACCCAGTAGTTAACCATTTCTTCCTTGGTCATCATTATGTCAGACTTCCAGAAGTAGTAGTTGCCCTTCGCGCCCTTCTTTTCAGCTTCGTCGTACATTTCTGTAGCGGCAGCGTCGATCGCGAGCATGAAGTCTGTGCCTGGCTTGTAGCCTGCTTTTTCGATTGCTTCAACGATAACTTGCAGAGCTTCTTCGTCGCTCTTTAAGTTTGGAGCAAAGCCGCCCTCGTCGCCTACCGAAGTAGCGTAGCCTTTGCCTTTTAATACGCTCTTCAGGTTGTGGAATACTTCTGCGCACCAACGCAGTGCTTCGCGGAAGGATTCTGCGCCAACAGGCATAACCATAAACTCTTGAATGTTTACGGAGTTGTCAGCGTGCTTGCCGCCGTTTAAGATGTTCATCATCGGAACAGGCAGTACACGAGCGTTGCAGCCGCCGATGTAGTTGTATAACGGAATGCCTAAAGCTTCAGCAGCAGCCTTTGCGCAAGCAAGGGATACGCCTAAGATAGCGTTCGCGCCCAGCTTAGCTTTGTTGGGTGTGCCGTCTAGCTCTATCATGATTTTGTCGATTGTTGCTTGGTCTAGTACGTTTACGCCGAGTAATTCTTCTGCGATAACGTCGTTTACGTTGTCAACAGCGTCAAGAACACCTTTGCCTAAATATCTCTCTTTGTCGCCGTCGCGAAGCTCTACAGCTTCAAATGCGCCTGTGGACGCGCCGCTTGGTACTGCGGCTCTGCCTACGAAATCGCCTTCGACTGTAACTTCAACTTCAAGTGTGGGGTTGCCGCGTGAGTCCATTATTTCGCGGGCAATAATGTTTTCGATGGGAAGGTATTGTTTCATTTTTGTTCTCCTTTTATATTAATTGATGAATAATTGTATGAGAGCGGGCGGATAATATCCGCCCCTACATGATAAGGCTTTCGCCTGTCATATCTTCGGGTTTGTCTAAGCCCATTATGTCTAGCATAGTGGGGGTGATGTCGGCTAATCTGCCACCTTCGCGGAGTTTGCAGTCTTTGCCTATTACGATTAGGGGTACAACGTTTGTGCTGTGCGCTGTTTGTACGTTGCCTTCTTCGTCAAGCATTTGTTCGGCGTTGCCGTGGTCGGCTGTGACTATTGCTATGCCGCCCATTGCGCGTACTGCTTCGACTACTTTGCCTACGCATGTGTCTACGGCTTCTACCGCAGCTACTGCCGCTTCAAATATGCCTGTGTGTCCTACCATGTCGCAGTTGGCAAAGTTTAGGATTATTACGTCAAGGTCGCCGCGTTGCATACGCTCTACGCATTGCTCGGCTACGCCGTATGCGCTCATTTCGGGCTTTAGGTCGAAAGTTGCAACTTCGGGGGTGGGGACTAGGATTCTGTCCTCGCCTGCGTATGGGGGTTCTTTGCCTCCGTTGAAGAAGAAGGTTACGTGTGCATACTTGGTTGTTTCTGCTATGCGCAGCTGCTTTAAGCCTTTGTTGCTCACGTATTCGCCGAATGTGTTGGTGAGTGCTACAGGTTTGTATGCAACTTCAACGTTGGGCATTTTCGCGTCGTACTGCGTCATGCAAACGTAGTGAAGCGGGAAGAAACCGTTTTTTCTGTTGAAGTTTGTGAAGTCGCCGTCCACGAATGTGCGTGTGATTTCACGTGCGCGGTCGGGGCGGAAGTTGAAGAAGATTACGCTGTCGTTGGCTTTTACAGTTGCGACAGGCGCGTTGTTCTTGTTGATAACAACAGGAAGCACAAACTCGTCGTTTACTTCATTATTATAGGAAGCTTGGACTGCGCCTACAGGGTCGGTGTCTTGTACACCCTCGCCGTAAACCATCGCGGCGTAGGCTTTTTCCACTCTGTCCCATTGCGTGTCGCGGTCCATGCCGTAGTATCTGCCCATTACGGTTGCGATTTCGCCGCAGCCGATTTTGGCAAGCTCGTCATGCAAGTCCTTGACATAGCCTTTGCCGGAGGTTGGAGGAACGTCGCGTCCGTCCAGTATGCAGTGCAGGTACACCTTGATTAAGCCGTGCTTTTTCGCAAGCTCAACTAAAGCGTAGATGTGCGTGATGTGCGAATGTACGCCGCCGTCGGAAACTAGACCCATAAGGTGCAGCGCACTGTCGTACTCTTTGCAATTCTTTATCGCGCCGAGCAGCGTTTCGTTTTCAAAGAAGTCGCCGTCACGTATGCTTTTTGTGATACGCGTAAGCTCTTGATAAACCACTCTGCCTGCGCCGATGTTGGTGTGTCCAACCTCGGAGTTGCCCATTTGCCCATCAGGCAGACCAACGTCCATGCCGCTGCAGCTTATTCTCGTGTTGGGATTTTCCTTTAAATACTTGTCAATATTGGGGGTTTTCGCTGCGGCAATAGCGTTGCCCATTGTGGAATCGCTGTAGCCGTAGCCGTCCAATATTAATAATGCCGTTAAATTTTTCATCAATACCTCAATTAACCATTGCTAACTATTGTAGCGAAGTCAGCAGCTTTGAGTGACGCACCGCCGATTAAGCCGCCGTCGATGTCGGATTGCGCAAGCAGGTCTTTTGCATTAGCTGCGTTCATGCTGCCGCCGTATTGTATGCGAACTGCATCGGCAGTTTCCTTGCCGTACAGCTCTGCAACGCAAGCGCGGATTACTGCACACGCGTCGTTTGCTTGCTCATTTGTAGCAACTTCACCTGTGCCAATCGCCCAAATAGGCTCGTACGCGATAACGACAGTTTTAACCTGCTCCGCTGTTAATCCGAGGAATGCAATCTTAGTTTGCATACGGATTAAGTCGTTAGTCACGCCATTCTTGCGCTCCCCCAGACTTTCGCCTAAGCAGAAGATTGGAATTAAGCCTTTGCTTAGCGCAAACTTAATTTTCTCATTTACAGTGTAGTCGGTTTCGTTATTGTACTGACGGCGTTCGCTGTGCCCTATTATACAATAGGTTACGCCGATTTCCTTCAACATATCCGCAGATACATCGCCTGTGTACGCGCCCTTTTCGTTTGCGTTAAGGTTTTGTGCGCCAAGCTTAATGTTGCTGCCTTCGATTAACTTCGCCGCGGTCGCAAGCGCAGTATAGGGAGGGCAGATTACAACGTCGCACTTCGCGTCTTTAACTAATGGAAGCAGCTCCTGCACCAACGCAGTTGTCGCAGCCATTGTATTATTCATCTTCCAATTTCCGGCAATTATCTTTTTTCTCATTATAAGCCCCTTTAAAATCGACTAATGGCTAATGGTGAATGGTGAATGACTATTTGATTCAATGAAACGCTAAGCGTTTCTTCATCAGCCATTAACCATTAGCCATTAGTTTTTAGTCATTTATTTGTCTTGCAGAGCAGCGATTCCCGGAAGCACAATGCCTTCCATGTATTCGAGTGACGCGCCGCCGCCTGTGGAAATGTGTGTCATTTTGTCAGCTAAGCCGAATTTTTCGATTGCAGCCGCTGTGTCGCCGCCGCCGATTATTGTTGTTGCGTCTGATAGCGTCGCGAGTTTTTCAGCTAAAGCTTTTGTGCCGTTTGCGAATTTGTCGAACTCGAATACGCCTACGGGACCATTCCAGATTATGGTTTTAGCCGCGCTTAATGCGTCGTTAAACAGCTTGATTGTTTTTGCGCCGATGTCGTATACGCTCCAGCCGTCGGGGATTTTGTCGATGTCGACTTCTTGAGAGTTTGCGTCAGCAGAAAATGCGTCGCCTATTATGCCATCGATTGGCAGAAGCAGGTTAACGCCTTTGTCCTTTGCCTTTTGCATAAGCTCTTTCGCTAGGTCAACCTTGTCGTTTTCGCATAAGGAGTTGCCTACATTGTAGCCTTGCGCTTTGAAGAATGTGCCTGCCATGCCGCCGCCGATTATCAGAGTGTCAACTTTATCAAGCAGGTTGTTGATTACGCCGATCTTATCGGAAACCTTCGCGCCGCCTAAAATTGCAGCGAATGGGCGAACAGGAGCGTCAAGTGCGCCGCCGATAATCTTTATCTCTTTCTCAATCAAAAAGCCGCATACTGCCGGTATAAACTTAGCTACGCCTTCGGTTGAAGAGTGCGCTCTGTGCGCTGTGCCGAACGCGTCGTTTACATATATTTCCGCAAGGGAAGCAAGCTGCTTGCTGAACTCAGGGTCATTCTTCTCTTCTTCTTTGTAGAAACGGATATTTTCAAGAAGAACAACATCGCCGTCCTTCATTGCGTTAACGGTTGCCTTTGTTTCGTCGCCGATTGCGTCCTTGGTCAGGATAACTTCCTTGCCTAAGTGTTCGCTTAGTCTTTTTGCAACAGGTGCAAGGGTGTACTTCATGTCGAAGGTGCCCTTCGGTCTGCCTAAGTGGGAGGACAGAATCAGCTTCGCGCCGTTGTCAATCAAATACTTGATTGTAGGCAGTGCCGCAACGATTCTGTTTTCGTCTGTAATGCTTCCGTCTTTATCCTGCGGAACGTTGAAGTCGCAGCGTGCAAGCACCTTTTTTCCGGCTACGTCGATATCGCGTATGCTCTTTTTGTTCATTAATTTCACTCCTTAATAAATTTGAATCAAATAAATGTATATAGATGGAACGTGTGTGCGCTCCGTGTTGCGTGCGTATAGTCAAAGCTATTTAGAACCGCGAGCAAGTCAATCGCGTTTCTTTGATTCTACCGGCATTCGTCGTAATTTTGCAGTCGCGGAATGAAACGCGATTGACTATATTAGGTAGTTGTTTCCTCGAAGAGGTCGTTGTAGTTTTGCTCGGGCTGCTCGGCAGGTTGTTCCACAGGCTGCTCGGGTGCGGGTGCAGGAGGCTGTTCCTGCGGCTGTTCGGGAGCTTGCTCGGGGATTTGAGTATCGATAGGTTGCTCGGGGTCGTCAACTACTTCGGGAACTTCCTCAGGCATTTCCTCGTTGAAGTTGCTTGGGGTATCGGCAGGCTGTGATTCCTGCGGCTGCTGCGTTTGAGGTTGTTGTTGCGTTTGAGTTTGCGTAGGCTCTTTTGTGGGAGCTACGGTTTGCACAGGAGCTTTTGTCGCGGGGGCTTTTGTCGGCAGGTTGACTACTTGATCCGACGACTTGTACTTATCCAGCGCGGCATTTAGCTCATCTATAATAGTTTGCAGCGTCGCGTTGTCGCGGCGCAGCTTGTTGTTCTCGTTTATAACCTCCTCGTAAGAGGAAGCGGGTGATTTCTCCGGAGAAGCGGCAGGATTAGCCGAAGCCCCCGGCTTTGCAGAGGCCGACGGCGTCCCCGACGCACTAGCCCCAAGTAAATCATTATCCTTTGAATTATTCTCACGCGAATATAAATTATACGCGATTACAAACGACAGAAAAAACACGGTGACAAACAGGACAACGCCTAAAATAATCGTCATCATGTTGCCTTTTTTACTTTTATATGAAGTGTTTCGCAAATCAAGTCCCCCTCGGTATTTTTTTCTTTAGTAAAAAAACCGCTGCATTATAAAAAAGGGCGCAAATAATCTGCCCCCGAAATATTATATTTTTCTAAATAAATTCTTCATTAAGCCTTACTGCGTCAATGCGCATTCAAAACCAATTATTCGTGCGTATCGCCCGAATCATCTTCGTCACTTTTTATAAACATGTCTTCTGTAGCCTGCTGTGCAAGCTTCAGCTTCTCCGTAATAACAACAAGTGCTCCAGTGGTCGCCTCCAACGCTTCGATGGCAGTTGCCATGCGTCCAGACAAATGATAATACATCGCTTTGTAATCCGTCACGAAAAGACCCCCTGTATAAATACCGACAAGTCGGAAACCAACAGACATGGAGAATGCCTAAACGTCAAGCTTGGTGCGGGCGAAAGGACTTGAACCTTCACATCAAAGATACCAGAACCTAAATCTGGCGCGTCTGCCAATTCCGCCACGCCCGCATGTTTTTTAGTAGCTTGTTAACTCCTGTGACATTATTATATCTTTATTCCATCATTTTGTCAAGAAAAAAATTACAAAAAAGAACGATGTTGAAATAAATCGTTAATTTGCCTATATCTCCAATCAATCGGCGGTATTGTTTTTTTGGTTTTTTTGTGTTACTATTAATAATGAAATATATTTTATGCGCTTTATGTGAAGAGGAAAGATGGATTATTTACAGATTATAGACGTGAACATAAATCGCGCGGCGGAAGGCTTGCGCGTTGTCGAGGAGATTGCGCGGTTTCGGCTTAGGCGTGCGGATGTGTGCGGACGGCTGAAAGGGCTGCGGCATAGTGTGCGTGCGCTCGCTGATAGGGATATGCCGCTGCATAGGGATGTACAGGCGGATTATGCAATTAGTGTAAAGGCGACTGGCGAAAGCGACAGTCGTGCGGATGTGGGCGATGTATTCGCGGCAAGCTGTAAGCGTGTGCAGGAAGCACTGCGCTGCCTTGAGGAATACTTGAAAATCGCAGGAAGGTATGAGCAAGCGAAGTTAGTTGAGGGCTATAGGTTCGCGGCGTACGACATCGAAAGGCGAATGTGCCTATACATGCGCAAGAAGCTGTATACCCCTGCCGATACAGACCTGTACTGCATAACCGCAGCCGAATACGCAAAAGGGCGCAGCACAGCCTATGTCGTAGGCTGTATGCTTGAAGCCGACGTAAAGCTTATACAGTACCGCGAAAAGAATAAGCATATGCGCGAAAAGTACGCCGAATGCATGGAGGTGCGCAAGCTCACCGAGCAAGCAGGGGCTACATTTATCGTAAACGACAGCGTCGACCTTGCGATATTATGCGGCGCGGACGGGGTGCATGTTGGGCAGGACGACCTACCTGTGGACGCGGTGCGCAGGCTTGCGCCGGATATGCTCGTGGGCTTATCCACGCACAGCGTCGCCGACGCACAAGGCGCAGTCGCCGCGAATCCCGATTATATCGGCGTAGGGCCAATATTCGCTACGCAAACCAAAGCCGACTACACACCTGTAGGCTACACGTACCTGCACCACGTGCGCGACAATGTGCAGCTGCCCTATGTAGCAATCGGCGGCATAAAGGAGCGCAACATTGCCGAAGTATTCGCAAACGGTGCATACTGCTGCGCAATCGTGTCCGAAATAGTAGAAGCCGACAACATAACACAAAAAATCAAGCAAATCCAAAATATCACAAGAGGTTAAAATGCAAACACAAATACAAGCAGCAAAGCAAGGCATTCTGACAAAACAAATGCAGGACGTAATAAACCGCGAGGGCATAGGCGAAGCCGAGCTTATAGCAAAGGTTGCAAGCGGCACGATATGTATTCCTGCCAATGTTAACCATAAATCGCTTGTGGCAGTAGGCATAGGCGAAGGCATGTCCACGAAAATCAACGTAAACCTAGGCATTTCCCGCGATTGCCCCAACTACACGCCCGAAAAAGAGAAGGTGCAAAAGGCGATAGAGATGGGCGCGGACGCTATCATGGACTTAAGCTCCTACGGCAAAACCTATGATTTCCGCGGCTGGCTGATTGACAACGCGCCCTGCGCGATTGGCACTGTGCCGATGTACGACGCAATCGGCTTCCTCGAGAAGGAGCTTGCGGACATGACGAAGAACGACCTGTTCGACGTGGTGGAAACTCACGCGAAGCAAGGCGTTGACTTTGTGACAATACACGCCGCGCTAAATCGCGCAACTGCGGAACGTTTTAAGCGCAACAAACGTCTGACCAACATAGTGTCGCGCGGCGGAAGCTTGCTTTTCGCGTACATGGAATTAACAGGAAAAGAGAATCCGTTCTACGAAAACTACGATGAATTGCTGGAGCTGCTGCGTGCATATGATGTGACAATTTCCATCGGAGATGCCTGCCGCCCCGGAAGCATTGCCGACAGCACCGACGCGTCGCAGGTTGAGGAGCTTATCACAATCGGCGAGCTTACGCGCAGAGCTTGGGCGCGTGACGTCGCGGTATTGGTGGAAGGTCCCGGACACATGGCGATAAACGAAATAGCGGCAAACATGACGCTGCAAAAGCGTCTGTGCGACAACGCGCCTTTCTACGTATTAGGCCCCCTCGTGACCGACGTCGCCCCGGGCTACGACCACATCACATCTGCAATCGGCGGCGCAATCGCAGCTGCAAACGGCGCAGACTTCCTGTGCTACGTAACCCCTGCCGAACATTTGCGCCTGCCTGACCTCGACGACATGAAGCAAGGCATAATCGCAAGCAAAATCGCAGCTCACGCCGCCGACATAGCCAAAGGCATAAAAGGCGCACGCGATTGGGACAACAAAATGAGCGAAGCTCGCCGCGAACTGGATTGGGAAGAAATGCTAAAGTTGGCGATAGACCCCGAAACCGCGCGTCGCTACCACGACAGCGCCGAGAAAAACGCAGACGGTGCGTGCACAATGTGCGGCAAAATGTGCGCAGTCCGCAACATGAACACGATAATGAAGGGCGAAAAGCTGACATTGCTGTAAGAGATTATGGGAGGTACATTGTGAAGAAGTTATCAATGTTTTTGTTTACTGCGATATTACTCGTAGCGTTTTCTGCTCCTGCTGTTTTAGCCGAAGCAAACAGCGGCAAACCAACGCATGAAGAACATATTCACTCATGGGAAAGCATAAACTTGAACACTTATTACTCGGGGTTCTGCGATGGCTGCAAGGGATATGTAAGCAAATACGGCGGGTACATCGATGTGTTCCATGCGTATACTTGGACTATCGAAGAATTTGAATGCAATCTATGTAATGCGTATAATCGTGTGCAAACTAAAAAATCGGATTGCGGCACTAAAAACATCAGCCCTGAATTTGAGAAGTATTTGCAACTTCAAAAAGAAAAAGAAGCAACCAAAAGCAGCGTTCCATGTTACCCATGCCCCCATTATTGGAATCTCGCTAATGAGGAGGTTGTCACGACTGTATTCGACTGCGGCGGATGTGTTATTGCGGACGATAACGGCTCGCACGTTGAGTATCACCCTTACGAAAATGCAATGGAATACTGGGAATGCACAAGTTGCGGCAAAACTGAAAATCACAAGCACACATTAATACAAGACATAAACTGCGAAAAATATCAAGACATAATGAAAATCAAATAGTGAGAACATAAAAAAACGTGGGGCAATCGCCCCTCGCTTTTTTATTGCTTATGCGCATATATCGTAGCTGAACTAGGGTTCTCCCTGCTTGATTCCATCTCGACGAATTCGTCTACGTAAAATCCTGCCGCTTGCAGCTCGAGGCAATAGCCGGCCTTATTATTGGCTCGACCGGGAACATACGTGAGCATAATCTCGGTTTCTTGACCCTCGTTGTCGAACGAAAATTTTCGCGGAGTTGTGTAGTCGTCGTTGGAAATTTTTATCCAATCCTCGAAGGTTTCTACCGCAGCTTCAATCGCGTCCGCTTTATAGGATTGGCGGAAAAACAGCAACGCCGCGTTCGGCTTTAGGCAGTTGTGCGCGTTTGACAAATACTTCCTTCTGTCGCTGTCTACGACTATCATGTGAAAGCCCATGCAGTCGACTGCCGCGTCGAAAACACCTTCGACTGTGCCATTGACTAAATCCAACTGCGTAACTGTCGCGTTGGGGTAATCTTCCAGCAACTCCCGCGCCTTGGCAATCGCGGACGGCGCTATGTCGAAGCCGTGATAAATGCAGCCCAGCCGCGAAAGTATCACGCCGCTTGCACCTTCCCCACATGCAAATTCCGCGACTTTTTTGCCCGCGAGATTGTTGTCGCTCACCCAATTTTCCAGGGTTTGGTAAAGCGTTTCATCGTTTGGCTTATGCCCCCAAATGTCCACGCCTGCCGCTTGCACCTTCTGATAGCGTTCCTCGTAAGCTAGATAATACGGTTTACTCATGCAAAACCTCCTTAATCAAACTTAGGTAGCTCGTCTAGCGTAATTATTATATCGTGCGTCATCACCTTTTTCAGCATATCCTTGGAAGTATAAGTTTCCACAATCTCGCCCGAATCGCTGTCCACGATAAACTCCCTGCACCATGTGTTGAACCACGACCAATACACGTTGTCGCTTTGCAGCAAGTCGGGGTCGGGGATAACGCCGTTTTCGGTCAGTGCCACTACTTTTTTAGCGGCAGATTCGCTTGCCGCCCTTGCAAACTCCGGCTTTTGCGAATTGTAGTCGTGATTGTCTGCGTAAATATCCGTGCCGATTATGTCGAGGTATTCGTCGCCGGGATACCATGATGCGTTCTGCCCATTGTACACCCAGATTAAATTGTTCAGCTTGGAGTAATATGTCTGCCGCGTAAACATCAGCTTCCACAGCCACTTGAATGATTCCTCGCCGCTTGCGCCCCACCAGAACCAGCCGCCGCTTGCTTCATGCAGCGGACGCCAGAATATCGTTATGTCCTTCTCTTGCAATATTTGAAGCTGCTTGGAAATCTCGTCGATGTCATGCACAAGCATGTAGGTTTCTTCGGTGATTGTGCCGTCGTCGTAAAGCTGCTTAATCTCGTCAAGCGGCATTTGTGCAATGTCTATGTCGGTGACTGCTTTGTCTAAGCGGAAGCTTGTTTCCTTGGTATAAAACTTTGGCTCGTTTATCGGCGCGAACCAATGCCACGATATGGTGACAAGTCCGCCTTTTTCCGCCCAGTTCAATATCTGCGGCGTTTCGCTGTCGGGCTTCCATTCGGAAGATGGTGAGTAGAAAATGTAGTCGAAGCCGCGCATTGCAGGATATTTGCCTGTTTCGCGGAAGATTGCTTCGACTTCGGTGTCGTAGCCGTGATTGGTGTATTGCCCTGCGATAACCTTCTTGCCGAAGTTTTCGACGATGTAGTCCATGATACGCTGCGTCTTTGCGCTTGCGTTGGGATTTGCAAGCTTTGAGGATACGTCGGTGTAGAAGTCGCTGAATGCATCCTTCCCTGCCGATATTTTTATGCAGTCTAGGTCTATCCAGCCCCATTGCTCGCGGATCGAGAAGGTGTTCTCGCCCTTTTCGAGATAAACTCCCTCGAAAACAGATGAGGTGAACTCGGCAGTATCGCCTTGAACCTCGATGTCGCCTACGATTTTGCCGTTCACCGTCAATTGGTTTAGCTTATAATCTCCGGCGGCCGCCATTACTTCGATGGTGTAATACTGCGATTCGGGTATGTCCGCTTTGTATTCCCAAAGGTTGCCGCTGCCTTGATTGAAGCCTGTGGCATAGCCTTCACCGCTGTAGCCTTTGCGCGAGTTGCCGTAGTGGACACTGCCTTGCATTGTGCCGCTTTCGGCTTCGATTAATATGTAATCGGGCGCGTCCGCACTTGTAGGTTGTGTGCTGTCGTTGTCTTCATCCGCAACTACATTCTCGGCTTGGGGAATTGCTGTTTGTTTAATGCTGTCTGCTTCTTGCTTTGTGGGTTCGTTGTTGCCGCAGGCGTATAATGCAAAAACCATAGCGGCAACTAAAAATATTCTTATTAGCTTCATAACCTCTCCTTTGTTTGTTCATCTCAATTATACCATATACAGGTAAAATGTCAATCAGCGCACAAAAAATTCCGGCGGGATTCGCCGGAAATATTTAAGACGCCGCTGCGTTTTCGCTGTAATACTGCGCTTGCGCGTTCCACAGCTCGCAGTATTTGCCACGCGTGTCTGCGATAAGCGTATCGTGGCTGCCGCGTTGGATTAGCTCGCCCTCATGGAATACCGCGATGTCGTCGCAGAATCGGCAGGACGACAGCCTGTGCGAAATGTATACGGCAGTTTTGTCGCCCACTATCTCGTTGAACTTGGAGTATATCTCATACTCCGCGATAGGGTCGAGTGCGGCCGTGGGTTCGTCAAGCACGATAAAGGGTGCGTTCTTGTAAAGCGCTCGCGCAAGCGCAATCTTTTGCGCCTCGCCGCCGCTTATCTCGACGCCGTCCTCGTCGAAATCCTTGTACATCGGCGTATCAAGCCCCTTCGGCATAGTAGAAAGTCGCTCGGCAAATCCTGCCTTATTAAGGCTATCTACAGCTTTGTCTTTGTCAACATCAACATTAGTAGCAACATTCTGCCCCAACCCAAACGAAAACAGCTTAAAATCCTGGAACACAACAGAGAAAACGTTCATGTACTCGTTGTACCGATACTTCTTTATGTCCACGCCATTAAGCGTAATCTCGCCCTCGGTCGGGTCGTACAGCCTGCACAGAAGCTTTATCATTGTAGTCTTGCCGCTGCCGTTCATGCCTACAACCGCCATGCGCTTGCCTATGTTCAGCTTTAGATTAAGATTCTTGAGTGCGTACACGTCCGCAAGTGGATATTTAAACGACACATTGTGAAACTCTATTTCGTATTCGTTATCGTCGCGCTTTTCTACAGGGAGCGTGCCTTGATACATCTTATTCTCAATCTTGAAAAAGTCGAGGTAGTGCCGCAGGAACGGGAGGTTTGACCTGAACATGGATATATTATCCGACAGTCCCTTAAACGCCCCCACAAGCCGGCTGATGAATCCCACATACATAATCACGCTGCCGATCTCGAACAAGCCGCGCACGGCGTTAAGGCAAACGAAGGCGTATATCGTGAAGTTTATCGCCTGCGAAATAATTTGGTCGGGAATTTGTGCATTCCTGTAGCCGTACCAATATTTTTTGAAGCCGGAGTGATTCGCGTGTATTAACTCTTTTTGATGCTGCTCGTATATGCCGCCCATGTTGTAAATGCGAACATCCTTGCCTATGCTGTTATCGTGGTATCCATGCGCCACACGATTAATGCCTATCATCGTGTTTGACAATTCATCGCTAAACTTACCAAGCTTCTTTTGATTAATGAATGTGATAGTTATAGATAATACAAGCAGCAGCAAGATAGCAAGCGGATATATTACAACTCCGTTAAGCATTGACGCTTGCTCAATGATTATCACAAACAAGCTGCTCATAAACGCAACTGATAAGATAACATTAACGATGTCATTCGTGATAAACATAAAGGAGTAAAGCATTGCCCATATGCCAAATTCGTTTATGTTTCCTGATTCATCTATCTTGCGGCGTCTTTGGCGCACCTCTGTATTCTCGAGGTGCTCATAGTCGAGGGCGAAGCCGTGTTGCATAAACATGCGCTTTTCCGCGAAATCGAACGACTGCCACTTGTGATTTTTTATTTTCCTGAATATTGCGCCCAGTATGACTATGGCTAAATCAGCGGCGATTGTGATTATCACAAGTGTAATCAGCTTTCGCATATCCCTTGCTCCTGCAATCTCGTTGACGATTAGCGCTGACATGTATATTGTCAAATAGGGCGCAAGGTTTCCGAAGAGGGCGTTTAGGATTATGCTTGGGATAAGCCACTTCTCATGCTGTGATACTAGCTTTACTCCTTCTATGTTCGTTTGCAGCAGCTTATTCTTCATCGGAAGCTCCCTCCTTGTAGTAGTGGCTTTGTATGTTGAACATATTCGCGTACAGTCCGCCTTTTCGCATAAGCTCATCGTGGCTGCCGCATTCGGCGATTGCTCCGTCTTGGACGAAGATTATTCGGTCGCAGAAGCGCGTGGAGGCTAGGCGGTGGCTGATGTAGATTGCGGTTTTGCCGCTAGTGAGTTGATTGTATTTTTCGTAAAGCTCGCTTTCGGCGATAGGGTCTAATGCCGCCGTAGGCTCGTCGAGTACGATAACAGGGGCGTCCTTGTAAAGCGCACGCGCAAGCATGAGCTTTTGCTTTTCGCCGCCTGATAAATCTATACCGTCGTCGTATATGCCCTTCATTAAGGTTGTGTCAATGCCGTTCGGCAGTTTTGCGACAACCTTGTCAAGCCCTGCTAGGTTTATCGCGGCGGCGACTTTGTCCCCGTCGACGTTAAAGCCGCTGCCTGATACAAAACGCGCAATCGTAATGGGCACTAGGTTTATATCCTGGAATACGGCGGAAAACTGCGTGTAGTATTCCTCGATGTTGTAGTCGCTTATGTTTTTGCCATTTAGCAGTACCTGCCCCGATGTGGGGTAGTACAGTCCGCATATTAGCTTAACTAGCGTAGTTTTCCCTGCGCCGTTTAATCCTACTACAGCAAGCTTTTCGCCTTTGCGAATTGTGAAGCTGACGTCTTTTATTGTAGGAACGTCATTCGACGGATATGTGTAGCTTAGGTTTTTCAGCTCAATTGAGTAGGGGATTTCGCTCCGCTTAGGCAGTGCAACGCCCTTGCCGTGGTTAAACTTATCCGAAAGCTCCAGATATGCACGCAGCCGATTGATGTCCGCGCTGTAGGACGCAATCGTGTTAAACTGCCCCACAACAGATGTAAGCCATGTCGAAAATCCTGCAATCGCGCCGAAGTAAAATACAAAGCTGCTCACGTCAATGTCGCCATTAAGCAGCATATAAATCAACACAGCGTACGCCGCTCCATTGCGCGCAAACCTTAGCACGCCGTCCACAAAGCTTTGCAGCAGCTCCTTGTTCCAGCATTTTTTATGCCACGCCATGCGCAAGCCTTGGTAATGCTCCGTCAACGATTCAAGCCACGTACGCATATTGTATATGCGAATATCCTTGCCCCTGTCGTAATCCTGCGACGCTTTGAACAGATAGCCATTCCTTCTGTCAAGGTGCGCCCAATTATCCCTATTCTTGTCGTTGTACTTCCGCACATGCGACATCATCAAATAATTCACAATCGCCGAAACAATAAGCAGCGCAAGAATAAGCGGATTAATCAGCATGATAATGCTTCCGTAAGTGAATATGCCGAGAATGTTCACAAGGAAGTCGTTCAGCGTTTTCACAATGCTTTCACTAGCCGAGCCGCCCATATAGGATTGATTCCGCATATCGGATATTTTGGGGTTCTCGGCGCTTTCATAATCCATCGTCCTGTGTTTGGTATCACATGTTCCGTGATAGTGGAAAGAAAAGGTGTAGCGTATGGAGTTAAACTTCGCCGCCGTGCATACCTGTATTAATCCCGCCGCCGCAAGTATCGCACAATAAATCGCAGTCACCGATAAAATTCGCAGGTCGCTAGCCCTACTAGTTATCAAATCAATCAACACCTTTGGGAAATATATCCCCGCAAGCGGCAGGAACACGCTAAGCGGAATATGCGGAACAAACGCCAAAAAGTATAACTTATCCCACTTCCATATGTTGCCAATCGAATAACCAATGTTCTGCACTATCGAATATTTCGGCTTTGTTTTCTCTTTCAAACGAATCGCCTCCTTTGTCTATATGATAGCATACGCAGTTGGTGAAAAGTAAAAGCGCGCGTGAGTGGTCGAAAATCACGCGCGAACGGTAGGGGACGGCGTCCTCGACGTCCCGTTGCTATAATTACGACAAGGTTCAAGGGTCGTCGGGGACGCCGTCCCCTACAGTGGCAGCATAATCTCGGTCGCGAACACGCCCTTCTCGTTTTGCCTATCGACGTAGCCTTTGTATTTTTCGGCAAGCTTGTCGATTCGGATTAAGCCGAAGCCGTGATTTGGTAGGTCTTTGGTCGAGAGATATGTGTGCGGTTGAAACGCACCCTTGCTTAATTTTTCCACCTCGCCGCCTGCGGAATTAGAGATTGAGATGTAAAGCAAATCCTTGTGCGTGCCTAGGTATACGCGAATCCACGGCCGCGCATTGCCGCCGACGCGTTGGCACGCTTCGATTGCGTTGTCGAGCAGGTTGCCTATGATTACACAGAGGTCGATTTCCTGCACGCGCAAGGTTTTCGGCACAACAGCTTTCGCATTCACCGATATATGCTTGGATTGCGCAAGCGAGATTTTGCTGTTGAGTATCGCGTCAACCATGACGTTGCCTGTTTTAAGTATGGTGTCGACGCTTAGCAAATCCGCGTCAAGCTTGCCTAGGTAATCGTTTAGCTCGTCCGTTTGGTCGAGGGATAGGTATGCCTTCATCGCTTGAATGTGATTGTGGTAGTCGTGTCGCCAGCCGCGCATTTGCCTATATATGTTCTCGACCTCGTCGCAATGCTTCGCCACTATGTCGTTTTGATAGGAGGCGATTCGCTTTTCCACCAGTACATACATGTACCTCTTAAGTAATATTGCAGCTATCGCAATCGCGACGCACGCGCCGATTGCAGCAAATATGTATATCATTCGCCCTCGCCTCCTGTGAGAAATTTTAGCATAGCTTTGTTTACATCGGCGTACAGCCGCCGCGATAGCGGAAGCGTCTGCCCTGAATCGAGAGTTATCTCCGTACGCGTTATTTTCTTGACGCAGCGTAAATTTACGACGTAGCAGCGGTGGCAGCGCACGAAGTCGCGCGTGAGCTTGCTTTCAAGCTCGTACAGCGGCATTTTCACCGAAAGCTTTTCGCGTATAGTCTGAATCTCAAGCGTATGGTTGAACACTTCAACGTAGACTATATCCTCCGCGGAAATACGCACACTTCCATCATCAATCGACAGCAATATCATCTCCTTGCCCTTGGCAATTCGCGCGGTGGCCTTGTCGAGCACCTCGCGCAACTTTTCCTCATTGACAGGCTTCATAAGATAATGCAGCGCGGAAACGTCGTAGCCCTCGGCGATAAAGTCAGGGTAGCCTGTGATGAATACTATCTGCACGCTGTCATTGCCGATGCGAATATGCCGCGCAAGCGCAACGCCGTCCATAGCTTTCATCTGTATGTCGAGCAGCAGAATGTCAGCCGATTTATCCTGCTCGTAGTGGAACAAAAAGCTCTCTGCGCTGTTGTAGTCGCAAATGCGTATAGCTGTGCCGCGTGCATTCGCCCACTGCTGCACTATCGCGGACAGGTATTCAACTTGAGCGCGTTCGTCATCGCATATTGTTATGTTTATCATTGCTTCCTCTTGTGATATGTGTTTATAAGAAGATTATATCCTAGCGCGGGGCAATATGCAAGAAAAACGCCGACTGTGTGGTTAGACACAATCGGCGTTTTGGCGTTTCGTTTATTTTACAACTGCTTTAATTTCCGCGATTACATCGCTTGGAATTACAAATTCAGGGCTGCCTTGTGCGCCTGCGGATATTTCGTATTTGTCGAAGCAGATTACGAGATCGCCTTCGTTGTTGATGTAGAAGTTTTGGTCGGGCTTGATTGCTTCAAAGTCGGCGATTTCGTCGTCGATGAAGAACATGCCGTCTTCTTCTGCATTGCGGCGGCGCATTTCGTCTTTGATGTAGTCAGATAGTGCTGTTACGTAGTCGGCGTCGGGCTTGAATAAGCTGGATAAGGTCAGCAGCTGCCCTGTCACTTTGTCTATTGTGAAGAAGGAGTGCTTGGTCGAGGACGAACCTGCTATGTTCAAGGTGTACACATCGAGGGCTAGGATTTTGTCGTTGTCAGTTTTTATGATGTAGTCGGACACTATGCCCATGTGTGCGCCGTCGTCGCCGAATTCTTCCTTCAAGGCTTTAACGTCGCTCTCGAATGCGGCGATTAGGGTTTCGGCGTGCTGTTTGAATTGGTTGTTCAGCTTTTCCTCAAGCTCTTTGTCCAGCAAGCCCTCGATTTTCGGCGTGTTTATTTCTGCTACAAAATTGTCATCCTTGTATTCGTATCTGCCGAAGGTGAGGACTTTTGCAATGTCGCCTAGCACAGGAATATCCTGCGCGGCGTGAGCCATAGTCGGGAATGTGTTAAGCGAGATTGTTCCCGCGATTACAATTGTTGCCGCTGTAGTTGAAATTAATTTAATCATGTGATTTCTCTTGCTCCTTTTTATAGTCTTATTTATACGCTCTTTCAGTCGGTTGGTAGCTTTTAGGTTTTCATAGTCGCTGCGCAGTTGTTCAAGGTTCATGTTGCACCTCCATATCATGCTTTAGCAGCTTTAGCGCGCGGTACATGCGTGTTTTCACCGTGTTCTCGTTTACGCCTGTGATAGCGGAAACTTCTGCCAACGTGAAGCCCTCCATGTAGTGCAGCGCGAGTATTGTCTTGTATTTTTCGTCCAGCTTTTCGATTATTTGGTTGAAGTTTAGGTCGGAGTAGTCGTCGGTAATCGACAGTGTTTCTTCCTCTGCGTCCTCAATCGGCGACAGCCTGCCCTGCCGTTTTAAGTAAGTGTAGCTTGTGTTTACGATAATCCTGTAAAGCCACGATTTCACTGCATTTGCGTCACGCAGGCTTCCTGCGCTTTTCAAAGCCTTTGCGACGCTTTCATGCGCGATATCCTCCGCGTCATGCTGATTGCCTGTGTGCAGGTAGGCAAACCGATATATTTTATCTATGTTTTCGCTTATAAAGGCGGTAACTGCTTCGCGCGGCCGCGTATTACTCATTTAAGCACCCCCTCGATTATAAGACTGATGAGCGACTGAAAAAGTTTTGATTGTGAAAATAAAAAGAGCAGGCGACCCTGCTCATGTGAGTAAGCCTAAAAAGGAGCGGCTGCCGCTTATTTATCGCCCGACATGTAGTTGTCCGCGAAGCTTTGCAGCGTTTCAAGCGAGCGTACGTTTTGCGCACGTGTCGCGATATGCTCACGTACGTAATCGGGCAGCGCGTTGTAGAATTTGTTCGCGTCTTGATTTTGCGCGACTAATGCGTGCAGGTCTTTGTATTCCTTCATTGTATCACCTCTTTTCATTCCTATTGTGCGGAAATTTGTTCGGAATATGCAGTCAATCCCGTTTGTGCAAATTATGGCAAAATTTTTGTTGACAATATGAAATATGTATGGTAAAATTAGAACATAATAAAAGAGAGTGCTACTACACTCTCCCTAGCACAATCCGCCAAAAGGCGGCAGGCTTTTCCGATTTAAAACTTATATTTCAAAGCAATAACCGTTCCACCTGTGGGGCTATACAGCGGGGCGGTTATTTTTTATCCCAAAACTTCAGGATTACAATTACGAGGATAGCAAAATCCATCATACATGTCAAAAACGTTAGCATTACAGATATGATTTCATATGCGCTCATAGGCTACCTCCTTCCTTCGGAGGATTGCCAGCCGCCCTTTAGCAATTATGCTGCGTATATTATAGCACGTATGTAATATCTTGTCAAATTATGGCGAATGCTTTTGCGAAAATTTTCCTTGACAAAGGCTATGTCCTGTGCTATGATATAATTAGAACAGGCATTTGCAGTGAAGTGAACAGCCGGGTCGGCTATGCCGACAGCATATATATGCGGGACTATAAACCATACGTTTATAGTCCCGTTTTTATTTTTATGCGGGTTTGGATATTTAACGGAGGTGTTTTTATGAAGTATGAGCATTTTACTGCTAACTACATAGGATTGAGCGACGCGCAAGTCGCCGAAAGCCGTGCAAAGCATGGCACAAACGAACAGCAGCAGGTAAAGCGTCCGAACTTTTTCTTGAAGGCGTTGGGACTGCTGCGTGAGCCTATGTTTTTGCTGCTGTTTGCTACGGCGTTCATTTATTTTTTGCTAGACAAGGCTGATGATGGGCTGACTATGCTGTTTTTCGTTGTGGTGATTGCTTTCATTAACCTATTTCAGGAGTGGCGTACGGATAAGACGCTGGACGCGCTCAAGGAGCTGTCCTCGCCCGAAGCGAAGGTTTTGCGCGGCGGCAAGGTTATCGCAATTAAGACGCACGACTTGGTCGTAGGCGACTACATCATCGTTGAGGAAGGCGACATACTGCCTGCCGACTGCCAAATACTACAGCTGTCCGACCTAGGCGTGGACGAATCCATGCTCACAGGCGAAAGCGACGTCGTGTGGAAATCCCTCGCGGAATCAGGCGACTACTGGAAAAGCAACCAATGCTACAGCGGCACGCTTGTAGTGCAAGGCAGCGCATTGCTGCTCGTGCAAAAAATCGGTCAGCATACAGAGTTCGGCAAAATCGGCAAGGACATCGCGAAGATTCAGCCTAGCAAAACGCCGCTTGAAAAGCAAACTGCTTCCCTCATAAAAATATGCGCGGCAATCGGCGTATTCTTCTTCCTCATAGTGTTTCTGGTAAACTTCAACCATTCGAGCGACGTAAAGACTGCGTTAATCGCAGGGCTGACTATCGCAATGGCAATGATTCCCGAGGAATTCCCTGTTATACTCACGGTGTTCCTTGCGCTTGGCGCGGCGCGTCTTGCGAAAAAGAATGCGCTTATCAAGAAAATGCCTGCGTGCGAAACGCTTGGCTCGATTTCGGTCTTGTGCGTCGATAAGACAGGGACGCTTACGCAAAATAAGATGACAGTGAAGTCGATATTCACAAATATCGGCGACGACGAATTTATGCTAGCAGCAAGCCGCGCCTGCGAATTGTCGCCGTATGAGCCTATGGAAAAGGCGATACTCGAGTACGCAGGCAATCCGTGCATACAAGGCAGTATCGTGCGCGAATATCCGTTTTCCACCGACACAAAGGTAATGGGGCACGTGTGGGACGACGGCTGCCTCTACGCCAAAGGCTCACCCGAAAGCATTGTAGCAATGTGCAGCTTGGACTTAGTCGAAAAACAGAAAATCGAAAACGAAATCGATAAAATGGCAAAAGATGGACTTAGAGTAATAGCAGTCGCAACAGCCGAAAATTGTCCCAATGCACAAAAACAGCAGGAAATCACCCACACCTTCATCGGCTTAATCGGCCTATACGACCCTCCGCGCGAAGCCGTACCCTCCGCAGTAGAGCAATGCTGCAAGGCAGGAATCCGCGTCGTGATGATAACAGGCGACCACGCCGAAACCGCTCGCGCAATCGCCAAACGCGTAGGCATTTCCGCCGACGCAGTAATCACAGGCGGCGAACTAGAGTCGCTGTCCGACACAGAGCTTGCGAAGCGCGTCGCCAAAACCTGCGTATTCGCACGCGTTATCCCCAGTCAAAAAATGCGCATAGTGAAAGCGTTGCAACAAAACGGCGAAGTCGTTGCAATGACAGGCGACGGAATAAACGACGCGCCCGCGCTAAAGCTAGCCGACATTGGCATAGCTATGGGCAAAAAAGGTACAGCGGTTTCCAAGGAAGCCGCCGACCTCGTAATCCTCGACGACAACTTCACAACAATCGTGGATACAATCAAGGACGGGCGGCGTATCTACGACAACATCAAGAAGGCAGTCGCCTACTGCTTTGTTGTGCATATTCCGATTGCATTGATGGCATTTCTTGCGCCGCTGCTGCATTTGCCGCTTATGCTGCTGCCGATTCATGTTGTATTCCTCGAATTGATAATCGACCCAACGTGTTCGATTATATTCGAGCGGCTGCCTGCCGAAGCCGACATAATGCTGCGCAAACCTCGAGGCAAAGATAAACTCGTGTCGCGCGGAATGCTGATAAAGTCCGTAGTGCAGGGGCTTGTAATCCTCGCCGCAGTATTAGGAGCGTATGTGCTGACACTAGATAGCGGCGAAGAATCCGCACGCAGCATGGCTATGGCAATACTCGTGCTGTCCAACCTATGGCTGGTTTATGTAAACCGAAGCGAGCGCTCAATATTCGCGCGGCAATCGCTCGACAAGGTCGCAATGGCTATAAACCTCGCGGTAGTTGCAGGGCTTGCATTGCTGCTGTATCTGCCGCCGCTTAGGGATATGGCAGGCATGGCTACGCTGCCGCCGACGCAGCTTGCGATTGCGTTTGCCGTTGCGTTTTGCTGCACCGTATGGTATGATGTAGTAAAAGCAGTGCGCAGTAAATAATCAACTCCAAAGAATGGCTAGAAACCATTCCGCACTTTTGCATACTTATGACAAGGGTTTTTATATTAGGCGAGGTGCTTAATGAACGAAGACATATTCAATAAACTAAATGAAATTTACAAGCCTTTATGCGAAAAAACAACCGAAATCAAAAACAAGCTAAATGAATTAGGTTTTTGCGTAAAAAGTGGTTTTTACAATAATCATTATGTTAAGTGTGATAATGGCTTTTTAACAGAGCACTTCCCTATACCCGTTATATCAGTTGAGAATATTGGTGACATTGGAATAGACATTAACTCGATATGGATTGAGATAATTTTGTCGAGAGATGAAGCGATTTTATTAGATTATGCTCATATGGCGCATATATATAATTTTGAGGTTTATGGTGTTAATGAATATTTACACGATTTTTATAACGCGCAATCTGACCCTCGTTTGGTTGTTGAAAAGATAAATAACAGTGAAGAAAAACAAATCTGCGTTGCTTTTTATTATGCGCATGAAAGTAATACAGATGAGTTGATAAGTATAGTTCGGTTGTTCGCCAAATGAGCAAAATCTCTGCCGTAGGCGCGAGTGTTTTTTGCTGCATAATTTTAAAGGGGAGTTTAATTTGAAGCAAGATTTTGAGAACCCAACAAGGGAAATGTTGGGGCGGTTGTTTCCTATAATACTGCGCGAACATGACGCGGAGTGGAAAATGCGATATGACGAGGAAGCGGCGTTTTTGCAATCACTGCTCGGCGACAGCATTATCCGCATAAGCCATATAGGCAGTACGGCCGTCGCAGGATTGCTCACTAAGCCTACCATCGATATTCTGCTCGAGGTTGAGCCGGAGCTTGACATAGACACACTCACTCGCACCATGACGGGCTTGGGCTACATCGAAAACCACGCGCAGTGCGATATTATCACCTACATCAAAGGCTACACGCCGCGCGGATTCGAGGGGCAAGCATACCACATTCACCTGCGCCATAGCGACGATTGGGACGAATTATACTTCCGCGACTACCTAAATGCGCACCCCAACATAGCAAGCGAATATGCAAGCCTAAAGCAAACGCTGCAACAGCAGTACACTCATGACCGCGACGGCTACACCAACGCAAAGGGCGACTTCGTTAGCAAGCACACAGCCCTTGCACGCGCGCAATTCCCGCACAAATACACGCCAATCACACATATATAGGAGGCAACAATGTTTACCAAATCATTCCAACTGGAAGGCTTCGGCGCGGACGCTCGTCTTGACGCCTACATCATCGAAAACTCGAAGGAGTACGACGACGGCAAGCTGCGTCCGGCAATGCTTGTGCTGCCAGGCGGCGGCTATCAATTTACATCAGACAGGGAGGCGCAGTTCGTCGCGCTTGCATACCTTGCTAAGGGGTACAACGCGTTTATCCTGCGCTATTCCGTGAAAACGCTGATGACACAGATATTGCTTGAAGCGGCTAAAAGCATCGCGTTTATCAGAGATAACGCGGCAGAGTGGCATATTGACGCGAACCGCGTTGCGGTGGTGGGATTTTCCGCAGGCGGACACCTCGCTTCATGCATGGCTACGCTGTGGAATCGCAAGGAGATGTCGGAGCTGACAGGGCTGCCTAACGAGAAGATTAAGCCTAATGCGGCGATACTAAGCTACGCCGTGCTGCTTGCGCCGATTCCGCATGTGGAAAACGACGAATCGGGGCATAAGCAAGTCATGGAGATGATGTACCGCACGATGAGCGGAAAGGACGACTATACCCCCGCGGACATACAGAAATACTCCGCCGACTTGCAGGTCGACTGCGATACATCGCCTTCGTTCCTATGGACTACAGCCGAGGACACAACCGTGCTGCCGATACACAGCATAAAATACGCGGCGGCAATGCTCGAGCATAATCGCCCATGCGAACTGCATATGTACACTCGCGGCAACCACGGACTATCCCTCGCGAACGAAAATACGGCAGGACACCCTGATATGGTGCAGCCTCATGTGCAAAATTGGCTCGACATGTCGGTGACATGGCTTGAAAAAGAGATGAAATAAATAAAAACGCACAGGCTCAATCCTGTGCGTTTTCTTTTTGAGCGGATTCCTCCGCAACTTCTTCCACTATCGGTTCGCGCTTCTTTTTGGCGCGGATTGCGATTATCGCAACAACCGACACTACAAACGTGATGATTGCCACAATCTGAGACGTGCGATAGCTTGCGTTGTAAGGCAGCGAATCCACGCGCAAAGCTTCAATCCACGCGCGGCCTAATCCATAAGACGCGATGTACATCAAGAAGATTTCGCCCTTAAACTTTTTATGCTTGTTGTAAGCGAACAATATCACGAACGTGAGTGCATTCCACAAGCTCTCGTAAAGGAATGTGGGGTGTACTTCAGCCATACTCGCCGTGTACACGTCATATATTCGCATACGCCAAGGCAGATTCGTGGCCGTGCCGTAGGCTTCGACATTGAAAAAGTTGCCCCATCGCCCTATCGCCTGCCCAATCAGCATTCCAAGTGCGCCGAGGTCGAACATCGACGGCAAGTCCACCTTCTTTCGCTTGCAATAGAAAAAGGCTACAACTACCGCGCCGATAATGGCGCCGTATATCGCCATGCCGCCGCCGCGAGTGTTGAAAACCTCCCACGGTTTGTCGACGTAGTAGTCTATATTATTTATCACAAAGTATGCGCGTGCGCATACAATCGCGCCGATTGCACCCCATAAGCCTATGTCGTACACCGCGTCGCGGCTTACGCCAAAGTTTTTGCTCTGCCACAGCGCGAAAACTACGCCGAGTATAAGCCCCGATGCGATACATATCGCGTACCACTTTATCGCGAACCCGAATACGGAAAACGCCGTATCGTTTACTAGAAGTTCCAGCCCTAAGCCGGGGAATCCTACAGTCATATATCTCCTTACGCGTTTGGCTCTACGATAGATACAGCCATGTTTTCCTTTTGCAGCACGCTGTTTGCAAGCTGCTTCAGGTAATTCGTGTCAATCTCATTGATTAAGTCGAGGTAGTCGAACAGGTCGACGTCGTTCATCAGCATGTCTACGAATGTGTTGGCAAGCCACTCCACGCCGTTGAATTGCTTGATGAATTTGCCGATGAAGGCTTTGCGCGTACGCTCGAAGTCTGCTTCGTCGATTTGTATGTCGGCGATTGCAGCGAGTACCTCGTCGCACACTTTGTATGGTTCTTTGCTTTCGCCGCCGACTATTGCGTGGGCGTAGTAGATGTCGTTGTCGTATTGTGTGCCGAAGCTTGAATTGATTGTGCCGTCGTTGTATAGCTTCTCGTAAAATGCACTGCTTTGCCCGAACAATAGTTCCAGCAGCAGCGACATGCCGATGATTTTCTTATGAAGCTGCTTGCCGCCGTAACCTGTGTCATTATCCTTGAAGCCGATGTAGAATTTTGGATATGCGACGCTTAGTTTGCAAACGACTTCGGGTTGGCACACGGCGCGCGGCTCTTTAGCGTATAGACGCTTTATCTCGCCGGAAGGTTCCGCCGTCACATATTTGTCAACGTACTCCATCACCTTTTCGGGTTCAACAGTGCCTATCGTAAACAGGTACATATTTGATGGATTGTAGAAGGTTTTGTGGCAGTCATAAAGCAATTCCTTGGTGATGTGCGAAATTGACTCAATCGTTCCCGCAATATCGCGGCGTATTGGGAAGTCGCTGTACAATGCTTCAAGCAGACCGAAATAGCTGCGCCAATTAGCGTCGTCCCTGTACATATTTATTTCCTGCCCAATAATGCCTTGCTCCTTGCTCACGCTTTCGTCGGTGAAGTAGGGCTTGTAGACGTAATCCAGCAGGATTTCTAAGTTGCCGTAGAAATCACCTGTGCATGAGAATAGGTAGGAAGTTTTGTTGAAGGCAGTGAATGCATTGGGGCTTGCACCTTTTTTCGCGAATGCTGAAAATACGTTTGTGCCGTCAGGTTGGTCGAACATCTTGTGCTCGA
Organism: uncultured Eubacteriales bacterium; assembly: GCA_964479875.1. GTDB lineage: Bacteria > Bacillota > Clostridia > Monoglobales > CAYZNM01 > CAYZNM01. Next base: position 75,378 of record CAYZNM010000003.1, on the reverse strand, counting down.
GAAAGTGTGCGATTCCGTCCGGCACTTCTATTGCCGTGCCGTCCTTGTTATAGAACGCGTTGTCAATGCTGCCGTATTTGGTAGACAACACGGCGTAGCTTTTGCTGAATCCGGGCTTGGGCATTACGAAAACTTTTAGGCCGCTGCTATGCTCGGCGGTATACAACGTTTCGCCTAAGCGCGGGAATTTCACTTGTTCAAACATGTTTACTCCTCCCTTCCGCTTAGCACAAAAATTGTGTCCGGCTTAATCTTTTTTGCAACTTCCACAACTTGCTCTTTTGTAACTTTATTTAATGCTGCAACGAAACTTTCGATTGTGTTGTCGATTGTGTCAGTCAGCGTCATGTTGAGATAATACTCGATTATCGCGGATTGTGTATCAACAAGTGAATTATATCCGTCGGATAAATCCAGCTTCGCAGTCGCAAGCTCTTCGTCCGACACATTGCCGGCCGCGATTTCACCAAGCTGCTTTAGCACCTCATCTTTTGCTACGTCAAAGTTCGCGCGTTCGATTCCGCAGTTGACATACATCGTCCCTTTGAATCGCTCAATCCTACTATAAACGTAGTAGCACAGGCTAAGCTTCTCGCGCACATTCAAAAACAGCTTGGAATCAAGGCTGCCGCCGAAAATATTATCCATCACGACTAACGCATGATAATCCTTGTCGTAGCAGTTAACGCCTGTCCTAAAGCCAATAGAAAGCTTTGCTTGGGTGATGTTGTCCTTTTCCTCGACAAACCTAGGTTCGCCGTCGGTTGTAAGCAGCATATGCGGAGGTATCGCAGCCGTATTATTCTGCATATTCGGCAGCAGCTTCTCGCGCACCTTGGCAGCATCACTGCCGCTGCCGCAGTAGTACACATATATGTTGCTCTCGTCAAGCAGCTTGCGATAATGCTGATACAGCTTTTCAGCCGTAATCTCGTCCACGCGCTCCTTATACCCAAGCTCGGGTATGCCGTAAGGCTCGCCGCTGCACATCGTCTGCACAAGCCGCTCCTGCGCGTATGCACGCTTATCGTTTATCACAGCGTCAATCGCCTTCTTGAGATTTTCCTTCTCGTTCTCGACATACTCGCTTTTAAACGACTGCTGCTCGAACACAAGCTCACGCATAAGCGTAGTCACATCGTGCAATATACTGCCCTGCAAATACTTGTCGCTCACAAACTCAAAGTTTATAGTGATAACCGAAAGGTCGCCCTTCTTCTTTATCCCTGCGCCAACGCGCAGGTCGTACAGCTCCTGCATGTGCCGCGAAAGCTCCCTTGTGTCAGGATAACTATTGCAGCCGCGCTTTAGCACCATAGGCAGCAGCGCGTTTAGCGTAACCTCCTCCTTATTCAAGGGGCGGATAATGCAAACGGACACGGCTTCGGTCTTAAACTTCGCCGTGTCTATTGTGATAAAGCTACATCTGTCGTTGATTGTCGAACTTGTAACCTGCATAGCTTTTACCTCTCAAAACTAGATTCTTCTAAAACGCAAGTAATACGCTGCCGCCTCGGCAACAACCGCCGCGCCTAGCAATATAAACATAGCCTGCATCAGCCTGTATGTGTTGGCAAATATATCCAGCGACGGAACAGCCCTTGCAACCTCAACCATCGCACGTTGGAATATAGTCAGCCACGCAAAGAATAAAAACGCCGCAAGCACATAAAAGCCAATCGTCATAAACAGCTTCTTCTTAGTATAAAAGTAAAGCCCGAACATAACCACTGTGCCTGCAAGCATAGTATAAGCCATGCCCCACAGCGTATTTATCACAGCGATAAATGGAACATTGTTAAATCCAACAATCATCGCGTTGTATACAACAGTGAGAATAATTGTGAGTACGATAGTATAAGTAAATTGAAGCAGGAAATCCTTGAGGATTTTGTCCTTCCTCTGCTTCTTCTCCGTCCGCATAGCGGAAATATCCTGTTTAACCTTTGCCATACACTTCTCCTTCGATTATTTTTTAACAGTTGCGGCAAGCATTACCCAGTCGTTTAATGTCTGTTGCCGTTGTATAGTAAAACCATGCTGCTGCAATGCGTCCATAACCTGCGGCAGCTTGTCTTCGATAATGCCCGACATGATATACACGCCGTCATCGGCAAGCAAGCCTCGTACAGTAGGAATAAGCTTTACAATAACCTCGGCAATTATGTTTGATACTATTATATTATAACTGCTTTGGCATGATTTTATTATTTTGTTATCTGTTAGTATGTCGCCTGTGCATACCGTGAGCCTGTCCGACTTGATGTTGTTAAGCGCAGCGTTCGAGGTGACAACCTTTTCCGCAAGCGGGTCGATGTCGACCGCGACAGCATTGTGTGCGCCTAGCAGCAGCGACGTTATCGCAAGTATGCCCGTGCCTGTACCTATGTCGAATACGCTGTCGCCCTCCTTAACATATCCTTCCAGCGCAGCAAGGCATAACGCCGTAGTTTCATGCGTGCCTGTACCAAACAGCAGCCCCGGCTCAATTGTAAAGACGGTAGAAATATTTGATAGTTCCGGTGGAAGACTTTCCCACGCAGGCTTTATTGCAATATTATCAGTTACCTTAAAAGGCTTGTAGTACGCCTTCCAGTTATTCGCCCAATCCTGCTCGTCCGAAACATTCAATCGCGTACGCGGCACATCAATCCCAAGCTCCGGCGCAAGCTTATCAATATAAGCGACAAGCTCGTCGACCTTAGCCTTAGCGAACTCATCGTCCGCCATATACACGATAACGCGCTCCTCCGCGAATTGCGAAAGCAGCGAATCATCGTAGTAAACCCAATCATTCGCCGCAACATATCCGTCAAAGCTCGCCCTGTCCACAATCTGGTGCTGCGGTGCAATCTCGTACAGGCACTCGCTAATCAATGCAGCGTGCGGCGTTATTATAGAAAACTCAATATATTTCATGTAAAATTTATCAGCTCTTAACTCTCAAAATTATTTTTCGCAAGCGAAAACATTATACCACAAATTTTTCCTATAGTCAACAAATTTCAAAACTGTCTGCTAGTCAATCGCGTTTCCTTGATTCTAGCTGCGGTCATCGTACTTCGGTTATAGTTGATCGAAACGCGATTGACTATATATGCAAGAAAAAAATAAATCAGAACAAAAATTTGAAAAATTAAGCGTCCCTGCTTATCTCCTCGAACTCTGCCGAAAGCGCGACTACAGCGTCAACTAGCACAGGGTCGAAATGAGTGCCGCGCCCTTCCAATAAGATGGACAGCGACTTTTCGTGCGAAAACTTAGGCTTGTAGTGACGTTCGGACACGAGCGCGTCGTATACGTCGACGATTGCCATTATGCGACCTGCGATGGGTATGTCTGTTTCGGATAGCTTGCTTGGGTAACCGCTGCCGTCCCACTTTTCGTGATGGGTTAACGCAACCTGCGCAGCAAATTCGAGGAATTGCCTCTCGGTTGTAAGCTCCATCGCTTTTACTATTGCGCGATAGCCTATTACTGTGTGCGACTTCATTATCTCGAATTCATCGGGGGTTAGCTTTCCTGGCTTTAGCAGTATTGCATCGGGGATTGCAACCTTGCCTACGTCGTGCAACTGCGACGCTTCAAGCAGCAAGCGGTGGTCAGCGTCCTTTAATTCATCCTGATAAAAATTATTCTCGTTCAGGTAATCAAGAATAAGTTTAAAGTAAGTCTGCGTGCGCATTACGTGCCCACCTGTCGAATTATCCCTCATCTCAACTAAATCGGCAAGGGTGAAGACTATGGCGTTTTGCAGCTCCTTGATTATCTTGGTCTTTTCCTGCACCATATCCTGCAAGTCCTCGTTGTAGGTGGACAGCCTCTTCTTTTGCATTGCGTGCGACAAGTGGATTTCGACGCGCTTAATAAGCAGCGGGTTCGCAAAGGGCTTGTTTATGTAATCCACAGCGCCCAGCTCAAAAGCTTGAAATTCAAAGTCCACATCATTTTTGGCAGTCAAAAAGATGATAGGTACGTTCTCGATTTTCTCATGCTGCCGCAGCAGCTTTATTGTTTCAAAGCCGTCAAGCTCCGGCATTTCAACGTCAAGCAGGATTAAATCCGGATTGATGTCGTCCAGCTTTTCATTGGCTTCGCTTCCCGAAGTGCATGAAAAAACGTTGTAGCCTCTCTCCAGCACTCGCCTTACTATCTTGTGAATCACCGGACTGTCGTCGATGACCAGCACAGTTGCTTTTTTTGCTTCTTCAAGCATAGTAATTCCTCGCTAACTTATTTATATTACGTTTTCGCAAATATGAATTCTATTATGTCAAGATGATTCGTGTGTCAACCGCTGCACTCTGCGATTTTAGCGCAAATGCTATCTTCTTCTCGTTCTTTTTGAAGAAAAATTCTAGTGATTGCTCGCTTTTTACGCAGAATGGCGTGGATAGCGTAAAGTGTATGCCTTGCATTGCGGCGCGTGCTTTGGCTAGGCCGCAGACTACGTTTGCGATTTCTCCTATGCAGTCGCACATGTCCTCGTCGGTCACGTCCTCTTGCTCGACGCCGATTAGGTATGAGGTGAAAATGCGCAGGCTGTTTGCGTTTGTTTTTAGTATGAACAGTCCGTTCATATCGCCGTGAAGCGGCAGTACGCCTGCGTATCCGCATTCGATTGTGTCGCTTACCTTGGTGAAATGGTCGGAGGACGCGGCTGTTAAAACTTCCGACGCGGCTGCCTCGAATATATCGGATAGTGCGACGTGCAAATCATTGTTAAGTCCGCTCATAAATCATCACCTCCAATGCACTCCATTATCTTTGTGAGTAAATCCTCATTCGAGAACGGTTTTGTGAGATAATTAATCGCGCCGCCCTTTATCGCCATGATGATGTTCGACTTATCCGTTTCGGTCGTCACCATCATTACAGGGATTTCTTTGTAGCGTTCGTCCTGCTTTAATATTTGCAGCAGCTCGTAGCCATTTACGCCCGGCATGTTCCAATCCAGGAGGATGAGGGAAATGTCGCTGTGTTCGGTTTCCAGAAGGTTAAGCGCATCCTCCGCATCCTCGGCTCCTAGGAAATCGTAGCCTATTACTGATATTGTTGCGCGGACAATTTTGCGGATAATGCTGGAGTCGTCGATTGACAGTATCTTCATTTATAAACCCACCTCCTCTTTTGTTTTAGTGTAATATATGCCGTCGCTCGGCTCGTGCGTATTCGGCGACAGTATGGATTTGACGCTGCATATTTCGTATGCGCCCATGAACAATGCGCCGCTGTCCTTTAGGCAATCGCCTAGCCTTGTCACTATGTCGGCTTTAAGGCTGCTTGCAAAATATATTAGTACATACCTTAAAAATATTAGGTCGAATTTGCCCAGGCTTATGAAGCTGTTTTGCAGATTGAAGTGGCGGAAGGTTACTGCACTCGTTATGTTTTCATCAAGCTGCCACGCATTGTTTTCACTTGCGAAGTAGCTTTCCTTGTATTCCTTGGGCAGGCCTCGCATTATTGAAATGCTGTCGTATCTGCCGCGCTTTGCTATTTCTAGTACGTGCTTTGAAATGTCTGTTCCTATTATATCAAAGTCGCGCAGGGATATGTCGGTTAATCCTTTGCGCTTGATGTAGTTGTCTATGCAGATTGCTGTTGAATATGCTTCCTGCCCTGTTGAGGTTGCTGCGCTCCATATGCGGATTCTCTCACCGCCGCGTATGCGCCGCACGAATTCTGGCATGAATACGTCTTCTAAAATCAGCCACGGCGTTTTGTCCCTGAACCATTGCGTTTCGTTGGTGGTGATTGCGTCTATTATTCGGCTGATTAGCGCGTCATCGGAGGTGTTGCGTATGGTGTTGTACAGGTCGCCGAAGCTTGTTAGCTTTAGGTCGACTAATATTTTCGTCAGTCTGCTTTCGATTAGGTAGGCTTTTTCGGGTGGGATTTCAATTCCGCACTTTTCGTTGATGTATTTTTGAAATAGCTGGAACTCGAGCTGCGATAAACCTATATCCATTATATGTCCTTCCTGCGCTAAACTATCTCTGTTCCAATTACGCGCGTTATCGCGCGTGCGGCTTTGTCTATAGTTGTTTGTCTGTCGCTTAGCTTTGCTTCGTTGATTACGCGCGGCATTCCGTAGACCGTGCAGCTTTCTTCGCTTTCGGTTATGCAGTAGCAGCGGCAGTTGCTTTTAAGCTGCCGCACGCCTTCTAAGCCGTCGCTGCCCATGCCTGTGAGTACGCACGCTATGATTTTTTTGCCGCTGTAGTTTCGCGCTACGGAGGAAAATAGTACGTCGGCGGAGGGGCGTACGCCGTTCACCAACTCAAGCTCGTTTAATGAAATCGTGCCGTCGGCGGTAACTTCCATGTGGAATCCGCCCGGGGCGATGTAAACATGCTTGCTTCTTATGGTTTCACCGTCCTTGGCTTCGGATACATCTAGTGCGCAGCTGCGATTTAATGTGCGAGCCAGATTTTCAGTAAAGCCCGACGGCATGTGCTGCACTATCAGCACGGGAAGGTTTAGGTCGGCAGGTAAGTCCGACAGTAGTCTGGTTAGCGCATTCGGTCCGCCTGTGGAGGCTGCTATTAGCACAAACACAAACTCCTCGGGATTACTCGACGTTTCGTTAACACTAGTCTCGATCGGGAGCAGGGTACGCTTGATGCCTTGCTTTACAGCCATTAAGTTATTGTCGTAGCCTTGGTCAAGTGGCTTCACTACTATATTTATGCGCCTGCTATGCCTTGCATTTGATTTTATTTTGTTGGCGGCTTTTTGTGTACACATCAATATGATGGATAAATCCGCGTTGCTTCGCAGATACTCGTGCAAGTCTTCGTACCTGCTGTAAAAATTCATCGGCTCGTCGTCGACTATGACAAGCTCGCAGCTGTGCTTTTTCAAAAATTCTACGGCGTTTATATCCGCACCGGAGTGTATTTCAGCGGCAGGGGCAAGCTCTGCCAGCGCAGACTTTATTATTCTTGTGTATATAACAGAGCCGGATATAAGCAGCACTGAGGTTAGATTCATGGTTTCTCCTACTATTATACCTTAAAATGTTTTAGCAATCCTTCCAGATTGTTTGCGGCTTCGGCGACTTTTTCGGCGTTGCTGTTTGTTGTTGCCGCGATTGTGGCTATGCCTGAGGTGTCGGAATTAATCTGCTGGATATTCTTTGATATGTCTACAACGCCTATTGTGATTTCCTTGGTGGTGCGGTTTATTTCGATTACGCTTGCGGAGGCACGCTCGGCGTTCATTGCAACTTCTTCGGACGCCTTCAATAGCTCGGCGGTGGAGCGTGCGATTTCGGTTACGCCTTTTGCCGATTCGGTCGCGCTGCGGTTTACGCTTTGTGAGCTGTCGGATATTTTGTTGATTTCAGCGGATATTTCGGTTAGGCGTTCCGACGCGCTTACGGAGTCGGTCTTTATGCCTTCGGTGCGGCTGTACTGCGCGTTTATCGACTCGTTAAGCTCGCCTGTGAAGGCACTCATATTCGCAATCACGCCTGTGATGTCGTTTACGGCGGAAACTGCCTGCCCCATCTTATTTTGCATGTCTTCGATTTGCTTTGCGATTTCTTCGGTCGCCTTGGCAGTTTGACGCGCAAGGTCTTTTACTTCGTTTGCAACTACGGCAAAGCCGTTGCCTGCTTCACCTGCACCTGCGGCTTCGATTGCGGCGTTTAACGCAAGCATGTTCGTTTGGTTCGCGATTTCGTTTATTACATTGACAACCTTGCTGATTTGCTTGGAGGTTAGGTTTAAGTCGTTGATTATGCCGCTTGTGTTGTCCGCTTTATCCTGTGCGGCTTCCATGGCTTCGGCGATGTCGTGCGAACGTTTGCTTACTCCTTGCAGCGAATCGTTTATCTCCTTCACGGAATCCACTACGTTTCTTACAGCGGCGGATACGCTTGAGGTTGAGCCTGACACTGTGGTAATGCTGCCTGTTATGCTGCCGACTAGGTTTGTCGCTTGCTTAACGCCAGCTGATGTTTGCTCTGACGCGGAGGCAAGGGTGCGGATTGTGCTGCTCATCTCCTCGATCGCGGAAGCGATTGTGTTTATGTTGGAGCTTGTGGAGGATAGTGAAGCGGAGGATTGGCTCATGCCTGCGGAGATTTCATCAACCGCGGCGGAAACTACGCCTGTTTTTACGCTTGTGCTGTTGCCGTTACGCGCCATATCCTTGGATACGCTTAGCATACTTTGCGATGTGTTTTTAAGCTCGTTTGCCGTTTGCAATATGCTTCGTATCGCCTTGCTTGTTTGCATGAGGAGATTGTTGAAGGCGCGGTTAAGCTCGCCCAATTCGCCGCCGGGGGTTATTGTGCTGCGTACTGTGTAGTCGCCTTTTTCAGCGACTGACATCAGGTCTTTCAGCATCACTATCGGCTTGCTGATGTTCCGGGCAATGATTAGACTTAACGCTGCGGACACAATAATTCCAAGTGCAAGGAATATCATCAGCAGCCTGTTTGTGTTGTTTGTGTAGTCGGTTATCTCATGCGACACATTTTCAGCAAGCAGGATTTTGCCGTTTAGCATACTGTCGATGCAGCTTGCGGCTTTATCCGTGGATTCGCTCATTATATCTAAGAATCTCTTGAAAGCCAATTCCTTATCTTGCTGTGTGGCTAAGTAATAGTTTTTTTCAAGTAGGCTCTTAAACTCACTGTAGGCTTTTATGAAATCGTCGTAAATCATGTTTACGTCGTCTGTTTCGATAGTTTCTTTGAACTTGGGCGCAAGGTCGTCAATTAATGCAAGTTGGACTTTAAGACGATTGTATGCCGCGTTTGTTTCTTCTTCGGAGGAAACAAGAATCATGTTCCTAAGCTCTATGCGCGCTGTTTGAAACGACCGCGACATTTGCGCGATATGCCCTAGCGGCGTCACTGTGTGCTTTAGCAGCCTGTCGGTCTGATTGGTCAGGTTTCGCAAAGACACCACTCCGCAAATTCCTATTGCCGCACCTATCAGCGCGATTATCAAAAACGCGCCAAGCATTTGCACTTTGATTTTTAAATCCGCAAGTTTTTTCATATTATACCCCTTTGCGTATTTGCTAGTTCTATGTTGAAGGCTTTGTTGTGGTCGATTAGAAGCAGCAGTCCGTCGCTCGTTCTTGTTACAAAGCTTAGGTTTTGCTTTAGCTTGTCGTGCATATTATCGGGAGGCGGCGTGCCTTCGTCGATTTCAATTACGTCTATGGCGTAGTCGACGGCAAAGCCGCATATCTCTGCGTTGCAGGGCTTTAGTATGACGCAGTTGAGCTGTTCGCCAACAGGTTCTTCGGGATAGCCTAGGATATTGGCGAGGTCGTATATGGTGACTATGTGCCCTCGCATATTGTATAGCCCAATTATGTTTTGGTTCGCGGTGGGTACGGTTGTGCAGCGCACCTTTCTGTCAACTTCCTTGACCGCCGCTATGTCTATCGCCATAAGCTCGCCGCGCAGCCGGAATGCAAGCACCTTCATATTATGCCCCTCCCTTTGCTGCGGTAACATTTTTTATTTGCTTTAGCAGCGTTTCCTTGTTAAGCTTATTTTCAAAGGCGTCGAAGCCGTTTTCCATCGCTCTGTCGATGTAGCTTTCGGAGGTCATTGAGGTTAAGGCTATCGCGGGAATGTTGCGGTAGCGCGGGTCTTTGCGCACGTTTTTGATGAACTCAAGTCCGTCCATCACAGGCATTATTATGTCGCTTACGATTACATCGAATTTGCCGCCGGATAGTTTTTCTAACGCTTCAAGTCCATTTTCGGCAGTGGTTACAACGCAGCCTGCGTCCTCGAGATATTGCGCTTCGATGTGCCGGAAGAATGGTGTGTCCTCCACTATAAGCACGCGCTTTCGCAGGGATTGCGTTTTCGTCTTGGGGTGATTGTCAGGGTCAGCAACCTCGAACAGCTCGTATAGGTTTAGGATTAAGGCGATTCGGTTGTCGTGGACGATTGTGCCGAATACTCCGGGGCATTTGATTTGCTCGGTGTCAAGCTCAAAGTGGGCGCGTATGTTGTCGTTTATGCTTTCGGCGAGTATGCCCATCGGCTTGCTGATTAGGTTTGGTATGATGATGGTGAGGGTTTGCGATGTGTAGTCTTGTTTTTGTACGGGGAGGTAGTCTTCGGGGCGGATTATTTTAAGCGGCTTGCCTTTGATTTTGGCGAATAGGTTGCTGCCGATTAGCTCGATGCTTTCGGCAGGTACGCGTTCGACGCGCGACACCATGTTCATGTCGAGTGCGTATGTTTCGGTGCCGGAGCAGCTGAATAGAATCATGTTCTGGTGCTCGAGCATGATTTCGCGGGTGATTGCTTTTTGCTTGGGCAGGTCTGCTTCGGATTCGTGTATGCCTGCGGCTTCGACTATGCCTTCGGGGTCTAGTATCAGGCATATGCCGCCGTCGCCCATTATTGTCGCGCCGGAGTATATTCCGCAATCTTTTATCGCGGAAGGAAGCGGCTTCACCAATGTTTCCTCTACGTCGAACACATTTTCCGCCATAAGTGCAATCTGCCGCTTGAATGCGCGCATTATGATTAGGTAGTCGCCGCGCGTGTGGTCGCGTTCAAGCAGCGCACTCATGTTTACGACAGGGAGTATGTCGCCGCGCAAGGTGAAGCTGTGCGCGCCATTTGTGCTGCTAAGCCTGTCGTCGTTTTGACGCAGACGTACAACCTGCGCCACGGCAGTCTGCGGCAGGGCGAATCGCTGCCCTGCCGCGTATATGATAAGCGACTTCATTATCGCAAGCGTGCGCGGAAGCAGCAATGTCACAACTGTGCCTTCGCCTTGCTTTGACGTAATTTCAACAGTGCCGCCCAGCCGCTCGATATTGCTGCGAACTACGTCAAGCCCCACACCTCTGCCTGAAATGTCCGACACTGCTTTCGCGGTAGAGAATCCGGGGGCGAACAGCAGCTTGAAGCTTTCGGCCGCCGTCATCGTGGAGGCTTGTTCAGGCGTGATTATGCCTTTGTCGATTGCTTTTTGCTTGACCTGCGCTATGTCTATACCGTGACCGTCGTCCGATACTTCGATTGCAACCATGCCGCTTTTGTTGTATGCACGCAAGTTTATGCTGCCCACGGCAGGCTTGCCCGACTGCTCGCGGATATAAGGAAGCTCAATTCCGTGGTCGGCTGCATTTCGCACCAAATGTATGAGGGGGTCTGCCAACGCTTCCAGCATTGTTTTGTCAAGCTCAATCTCCTTGCCAAAAATGGCAAGGTTGATTTCTTTGTTTAAAGCTTTCGCCGTTTCGTGAATTACGCGCGGGAATTTGTTGAAGACAACGCCAAGCGGCTGCATACGCGTGAGCATGATGTTTTCTTGCAGCTTGCTTGTTAGGCTGTCTATGTTTTGGGATATGTTGTGAAGCTCGCGGCCGCTTGCGGACTTGCATACGTCAAGCAGCATGTTGCGCGCCAAAACAAGCTCGCCCGAAAGCGCCATAAGGCTGTCGAGAAGCTTTACGTTTACGCGAATGCTGTCCTCCTGCTTGATTGTGTGCGAAACTTGCGCAGGCTTGTCGTATTGCGGCATTATGCGCGCAACGACATACGGCGGCAGCTCGAGTGCTTCGCATAAAAGCTGCTGCTCGAGTACGCTTGTGATGATTAAGGTAAGCTCGGAGGGGGTGTCGCTAGCAAGCCCTTTAAGGCTTACGACTGCGTTGTTTATGCGCGCTTCGATGATTTCGCCTATTTCGCCTACGTTGCCGAACAGGCTGCCGATGTTTTCGTGATAGCGCGGAGTGTGTGTGCTTGATATTGCTAGGGTGTACACCTTTTGTCCGCGCTTTGTCAGCTTTTGTATGCGCTCTTTATGCGATTCGTCCAGCGTTATCGGAAGGAGTTCTGAAGTCGAATTGGGGGCAGGCGCATTCTCCTGCTTTGCGATGTGCGTGGAATCGTGGGAAGAGGGAGGGTTCAGCGTTGCGGCGGCCGCTTGCGTATCGCCCGCAGATTTCTCCTGCGGCTTTTGCGGAATCTCCTCAAGCTTACTCAATACATTAGATATATCCACGCTCTCACTTTCGCCGACGTTGTATATCATCTGCTTAAGAAGGTCGTTGCTTGAAAGCAGCGCCTCAAGCATATCGTCAGAAAAAGAAAGCTTGCCCGAACGCAGCTGCCCCAGCACATTCTCCATCGCGTGGGAAAGCGACACAATCGCCTTTAAATGAAAAAAGCCCGCCGTGCCTTTAATGCTATGTATAGCGCGAAAAACATCGTTAAGCATATCGCTGCTTTTGACGAATTGCTCCGTGTCCAAAAACGCGTTTTCGATTTTTTCAATATGTGATTTGGCTTCATCAACAAAGTCGAGCAAAAATTCGTCAACGCCCATGTGCCGCCCTCCCTTCTGCAATGCTGTATATATGTTAATATTTCCTATAAACAATATAACATGTATACCTAAAAAAGTCAATGAAATACACAATATAATGAACAAAAGCCGGAATATTCCGGCTTTTGTATCTTATTAATACTTATCAAAGTTTTGTGGAGGGAAGAAGTCGTTGTCCAGTGAAATTTTCGGCGCAGGTTTAAACTTTTGCTTGGTTTGAACTCTCGGCGATACAACGTGCGGCAAATCTTGTTGATATGTTCCACCTAGATTTCTTACTTTGAAGTGGGACACCAAGTCTTTTAGTATGTGCGCTTGCGTCGACAGCTTTTCGCTTGCTGCGGCGGATTCTTCGCTTGTTGCGCTGTTGGTCTGCACTACCATTGAGATTTGGTCGATACCAATGCTCACTTGCTCGAGTGCGTAGGATTGCTCCGCTGTCGCTTTTGTTATGTGAGAGATAATCTCTGTTGTGTTCTTAACGCTTTCTACCACGTTGGTGAGCTTGGATGCTGTTTGCTCGGTGAGCTTAACGCCTTCGTTGATTGAGTTAATCGAGTCGCCGATAAGCTGTGTGGTGCTGGTCGCAGCGTCGGCGGATTTTGCAGCAAGGTTGCGCACTTCGTCCGCAACTACGGAGAAGCCTTTGCCTGCTGCGCCTGCGCGCGCTGCTTCAACCGACGCGTTTAGCGCAAGAATATTTGTTTGGAAAGCGATGTCTTGTATCGTCCTGATGATTTTGCTTATCTCGCCGGATTTCGCGTGTATGTTGTTCATCTGCTTTGTAAGCTGCTGCATTTGCTTATTGCTGCTTGTGATTGCTTCTGTGGCTTCTTCGGCCATGCTGCTTGCTTTTTGTGAGTTTAGGGAGTTTTCTTTAACTTGCGCGGATATTTCAGTGATTGTGGAGGATAGCTCCTGAACTGAGCTTGCTTGTTCTGTTGCCCCTTGTGCAAGTGCTTGCGAGCCTGCCGAAACCTGCTCCGCTCCGCTTGAAACTTGGTCAGAGGAATGGTTTATCTCAGCTATAGTCTTTGACATATTTTCAATTAATTTTGAGGTAGATTGCTCCATAAGCTTGAAGTCGCCTACAAAGCTTGCTTCCGCATCACGCAGGTCAAAGTTGCTGTTAGCCATTTCAGACAACGCCCAATTCATGTCGTTTATGCAGCCCGATATAGTTTTAATCGACTTGCGCATGTGCTCGGCAAGCACACCCAATTCGTCTGCGCTTTGGTAATCGATAGTAGTGTTGAGCTTGCCCTCTGCCAAATCCTCCGCTGCTTTTTCAATTTTCTTTACAGGAGTTACGATCGACTTCGTGATAACCATAACTATAGCCAGCACAAATATTACAGAAGCAACCAATACGATAATGATAACCACATTTGCACTGGATACCGCAGTGGAAGCTTCTTTCTGACGTTCAGCAGAAACGGCGTCTTGTTCATCTGAAATACCTATCAATACAGTTACTGCCTGGTCAAACATCGGCTTGTATTTATTAAGGAAAATATCGTATGCTTGCTTATTGCTTTCATCCGTGTTAATCTTTGCAAGGCCTAAGATTTGCTCGCGATACGGCGCAGCTTTGTCTAAAACTGAAACAAACTCATCGATGGACGTCTGCTTCGTGTTCATGTTTTGCTTGTAAGATTCTATTAAATCGCTGATGGATTGTCTTTCTTTCACAACATCAGAAAGAGCCTGGTCTGTTACACCTTGGTCTTCTGCGGATATTGCCATAAGCATATATCTTTGCAGAGATACTAGCGTGCGGCGAAGCTGCCATATAGTTTTTGTATTCGGCACAGTTTTGCTATACGAGAAGTTTACAATCTCATCAAGCTTGCCCACCCCTGAAAAAGCTGAAAACGCAAGCGCCCCGAGCAGCACCAAAACAATTCCGAATCCAATAAACAACTTGTAACTTATTTTTAAGTTTTTCATAAATCGCTCCCTGTATAAGATTTAACCAAAAATTAAAACGACGGCGGTTTATTAAACCAAAACGGCTGCCTAGGTCGCTACTTAATCAAGCTGTCGATTACTGCAACAAGATGCCCTATCTCGGGTTTGGACATTTGTTCATTTGCGCCCAGCTCAATGCCTTTGTTGTACATCTCCTGATTGATGAGTGAGGAAAATATTATGACTGGGATATTTTGCAGCTTTTTGTGCGTTTTCACAAGCTTGGTAAGTCTGTGCCCGTCCATCAACGGCATTTCAATGTCGGTGATAATCAATGCCGCCTTGGATGCGACGTCCTCCTCGTTTGCAATGGACGACAGATAATCCCACGCCTCCTGCCCATTGGTGAACATGGTGAGGTTTGTGTACCCTGCCTTGTGCAAGCACTCCTCAAGCATACGCGAAAGCAGCACGGAATCCTCGGCGATGACGATAGGCTTATCCACGACCTCGCGCTTGCCCAGCTTATCAATCTCCGACATTTGTATGCCTGTCGCAGGCGAAATTTCCACCACGATTTTTTCAAAGTCAAGTATCGTGATAAGCTTGCCCTCGTATTGCGCGATACCTGTTGCAACTCCATCAACGCCGCCGTAGATAAGCTTATCCGGCTTTTCAATCATATTCCATGAAACGCGGTCGATTGTGTTGACAGCGTGAACCCTGAACGCAACTTGGATTTGATTGAAATTCGTGACGATAAAGAGCGTTTTTTCAACATTCTCTCTTTCTAATCCGAGATATTTCGGAAGGTCTATCACTGTAATTACAACGTCGCGCGGCTTGAATACGCCTTCGATCGCAGGGTGAGCGTGAGGCATGGGCTTAACTTCCTGCGGAATCATTATCTGGTGAACCTTTGCTACATTTATGCCGAAGATTTCATCACCAATTATAAACTCAAGAATCTCCATCTCATTGGTGCCTGATTCCAGCAGTATTTCATTTTTGCCAAGGTCTGCCATCTTTGTACCCCCTTTATGTGGTATATCAAATAAATACTTAACAAAAACTCTCTATTTAATATTATACATCAAATTCCAGAAAAAAGCAAGAAGGTAAGTTATTAAATTCAAAAAAATAAAACCAAGCACTAAATGCTTGGTTTGGAATTTTTATTTTTTGGATATTGCTTCTTTTATATCGGCTTGCAGTATGTCTTTTTTGGGTATTATGGATACGTGCTTGACTACGCCGTCTATACATATTGTGGGTATGTTGCTTGCGCCTAGGGCAAGCATTGCGCATACGCCTTCTTTTTGTTTAACCTTGTGTTCGACATAGCGCACTTTGTCACCGAAGTCGCGGCACGCGTCTGCTACGGCCTCCATCATGTATTGGCAGGGTGCGCAGGATTCGGAATCCAACGTTACTACATCGATTACTACTTGGGTTTCTTTGGAGTAGTCAGGGAGGTTATGGGTTACACCTTCCAGTACGTTGGTGCTTGCGATGAATTGTGTCACCTCACCGTGCACCAATGAAGAAACAGCCAGTACGTTTTCGGCAGGTGTTGCGAATGGCATGTCGCAGCCTGGAGCTAGGATAAAGCCTGTGTCGCCGCCGATTGCCATGCAGTTTTGTGCGTCGTTGATGTTGTCGACAGGTGCGCCGAACAGCATTGACAGCGTAAGCTTAATGTTGCCGCCGAAGGAAATGCCGTGCTGCTTGCATATGTCGCGAACGTAGTCGAGCGGAATGTTTTCGTCGATAGATACGTTGTCGGGCTTGCACTTGCACATTTCTTCAATGTTGCGCTTTGCGTTGCCGCATACGAAGAAGCTTGACGCCGCGCCTTTTTCTTTGATGTATGTGAATATGTTTGTCGCGTAGGGGGTTACGAAGGTTGCGAAGTCGTTCGGTGAGATTTGGCTTGTCATGGGATCAACTACCGCGATGATGTCGCAGCCTGCGTCTAGGTACATTTGTGTTGTTGCGATACATACCTTTTCGCAGAATTGCATAAGCTCATGCACAACGTCCTCGTCGTCCGCCATGTTGTAGAAGATGTCGGTGCCCATTAGGTGCAGCGCAAGGGTGAATGGTCCTGTGATTAAGCCGTAGAGGGCGATTTTGTCGCCTAATGCTTCGCATATGCGCTTCGTTGCGTTCATAACGATTGGGAAGCGACCGTCGTTTATTGTGGGTACTTTTAAGTCGGACAGCTTTTTGCCTTGCTCCAGCGGGTGGCTTGCAACCGCAGGGGGGTTATCCGCTGCGAATTGTAAGTCGCAGCCTAATGCTTCGGCTTCAAGCTGTAAGTCGAATAGTACAGGCAAGCCATCGGGGCGATACATCTCGTAGGCTTTTGTTACGCCGTCAACGATATGCTGCTCGTTTTTGAAAAACTCCTCCGCTGTTACGCCGATTAGGCTTGCCGCGTGGCAGCCTACAAAGGGAACCCACGGCACGCGTGCTGTTTTTTTGTTGTATATTGCGTCCATCACTAGTTGTTTCATGTTGAATCCTCCGTAGCATTGAATGTTATCTATATAGTATAATAAAATGCGTGGCGAGGATAGAAATAAAATGCTGTGATGTTGTAAATTTATGCGGTGGGGTTTATTGTTTGATGTTTATTCTTTTTCGTGCATCAATAAGTCTTTTGAAACTATCCGCTCTTTCTTTTATGTCCGAAAGTATCTCATCACTTGATGCGTCCTTCAAGCGTTCGTAGTTCCATTCTCTTATTTTGTGAATGTCATCGATTGTAAAATTCTGACTTATTTTAGGTTTGGGTATTTCATGAATCATCGAAGTCACCTTCTTCTATGAGCATGGAGGGCGTGCATATCATTAAGTCCTTATGCCCCTCCGCTGTAGTTATCGTTTTTACTCCCCTGATTGTCTTTGGGTTGACAATATGTTTGAAATTCCACGATACAATAATATCGCAGCCTGACAAAATAGCAACAGCAATATGACGACAGTCGTCAAGGTTCTTTTCGCGAAGTACACCAAAATTTACAAACTTATCTGCAAGTTCAAGTGCGTTACCGGTATTTTCAACATGCTGGTAGTTTATTTGAATCATTTTATCCGCGAGAAATGAACGCTTAGGTTCCTCGCATCTGTCAAGCTCCTCGAATACAATGTCTGAAACATACACCTCGAAGTAATCTTGTTTTATACGTTCCCATAGTGTTAGCGTATCCTTCATTTTTTCAGGTACATCGTCCGCTTGCAAGTGACTGATTACAGATGTATCCAGATATATTTTTAGTTTTTTCATATAGCTATTACTTTGCGCTCAAATGTTTTAGTATGCTTTGCGTTTCAAACAGGGCGGTGTAGTTGACTAGTACGTACAGCACCTCGCCGCTGCCTTGTATGGCGTGCTGGATTGCGGACATTATGTCGGCGTTGTTGTGGTAAACTACGTCGGGGATTTCGGCGTATTTGAAGCGAAGCTCCATGTCCAGGCTGCGTTTGCCGCTGAAGGTTACGGAACGCATGTTTGCGTCGCATAGACGCTCGAAGTCTACGTCCCATATCCATGATATGTCGCGGCCGTCTTGGGCGTTGTCATTTAGGACAAATACTGTGTCCTTGAACATCGGGTCGGAGATTAGGGAGGTTACGGCTAGGTTGAAGCCTACGGGATTTTTGGATAGGTTGAAGATTACCTTTTTGCCGTTTATCGTGAAGGTTTGCATTCGTCCGACTTGGGGCTGATAGCGCAGCAGCAATTCGTTTACACGCGATACGTCAAGCCCTAGCAGCTTTGTTGCAATGTACGGCGCGACTGTGTTGTAGATGTTGTAGAAGCCTAGGTAGGGCGCGTCGATTCGTACGCTTTCACCGCTGCTTACTATGTCGTAGGATATGCCCATGTCCATCTCGACGTTTTGTACGGCGTATTGCAGCTGCGGACGAGTGAAGCCGCAGCTTTGGCAATTGTAGCTGCCTAGTTGGCTGTAGTGGTAATAGTCGTAGGACAATTCCGTGCCGCATGATAGGCAGAAGCGTCCCTCCTTTACCTCGTCAAGCGGCTGTAGGCAGCGTTCGTTTACGCCGAAGTAAACCTTTTCGTTTTGACATTGCTCGCCGATGTAGCTTACGAGAGGGTCGTCGGCGTTTAGCACAAGTATCGCAGAGGGCAGCATTTCGATTGCTTGCTCGATAAAGCGAATCGTTTTGTCGATTTCGCCGTAGCGGTCGAGTTGGTCGCGGAATAGGTTTGTTATGACAAGGTAGTCGGGCTTTAGGTATCTGAACACGACAGGCAGAGATATTTCGTCTACTTCAATGCAGGCGTAATCGGCGTTGATTTTTCCGAAGATGTTGCACTTTTCCAAAAAGGCAGTCGTTACTCCAGGGAGCATGTTTGCGCCTAAGCTGTTGCATATGACCGAGCTTCCGCTTGCTTTTACCATTGTGTGCAGGATATTGTTGGTAGTCGTTTTGCCGTTGGTGCCGCATACGGCGACTACGCCGTGCTTAACCTGCCGCGACAGCTTGCCTAGTATGCTTGGGCAAATTTTTAAGGCAAGCTTTCCTGGGTATGATGATGTGTTGCGCCGCGTGATTCTGCCGATTAGCATTACCAGTTTTGCCGCGATTATTGCGAAAAATGCCATAACGTATTCCTCATATATTCTATTTCTTGATTAATTTACAGGGGCTGCAATTTTCTGCGGGATTGCATGTATAATAATTCAAACAGCGGTAATAATTATAATAACCTCACAGTTACATTGAAACCCCCTAATATTGGCGCCTTGGTAGGCGCCCTTTTTTTATGCTAAACCGAAGGTTTTCTCTTTTAAATCTAGGTAGTACATATAGTTCTCGAAGGTGACATCAGGCGGGCAGCGGTGGTCGCAGAAGGGGATATAGCCGCCGCGTGCAACTAGAGGCTCGAGCGTTTTCATGTACGCCTTGATTGAGTCCTTGCCCTCTATCATTTTGATTTTGTCGAAGCCGCCCATTAGTCGCAAGTCTTTTCCGTATTCGGCGAAAAGCTCGGCCGGGTGAGCGCAGCAGTTTACCTCGAAGGGGAACAGGCAGTTTATGCCGCCGTCGATTAAGTGAGGCAGGATATGACGCACGTCGCCGTCGCAGTCTGTGTACCAAATCGGTATGTTGTGTTCCTTTAGCAGCTTGCTGATTCTCTTGTAGCGCGGAGTTACTACGTTTTTGAAGAAGTCGACCGATACGATTGGGCCGTTTTTGTAGCAGATGTCCTCCCAACCTGCGGCGTAGTCGAATTGAATATGCGGCAGGATTTGTTTGAGGAAGTCTTCCACTAGCACGCACGCAGTTTCCACCATATCCTCAACCATATCTGGATAGTCGTAGACAGCGTAGGCCAGACCCTCGAATGTGAGCATGTCGCGGATTTTGCCTATCATTGAGCCTGTGGATACGCCTAGGGGGAAGTCGCGGTTGCCGTACTGCTTTTTAAGATCGGCGATGTAGTCCGCCGATAGCTTTCGATTGGGGTTGTCTTTGTTCATGCGTGTTTCTTTGACTTGCTTCCAATCGTCGGGTGTTACTACGGAGGATTTGTTGTAATGCGGGATTGTGCTGTGTCCGTCTTTTGGCACGGTGGCAAAAAGTCCGTCGCCGTTTATGATTGTTTTGGTAGTTTCGGTTTCTTCGACAACGCGCTCTTCAAAGTATGGGTCTAGCCACGTGTTGCCGCCTATGCAGCCGATTGGGTCGAAGCTGAAAAATTCGTTGGCTTCCCACTCATTTTTTATTCCGTTGTCTACAAATTCCTTCCACTCTCTATAATTCTCGTCCCAGTAGCCGAATTCCATGTTGAAGCAACGGTCGAATGAGCCGTAGTTCATTTGCGCGTTGAATCTGTCCCTGCCGTTCATGCTGCTCTTCCACTTGCTGCGAATCGGTTTAATCATTTTAACCCCCGAATGGTTGTTGTTTTTTATATTAGCTGTTTATTTGTTTGATTAGTACGTCTGCGGCAATTGCCATTGCTTCGTCTAGTTTGCTTGCATCTTTGCCGCCGGCCGTTGCGCTGTCGGGCTTGCCGCCGCCGCCACCGCCTGTGTGTTGGGCTACGGCGGAGATTAGCTTGCCGCAATGTACGCCGCGCGCTACTGCGGATTTGGTCGCCATTGCGATTATGCTGATTTTGTCGTTGTTATAGCTTGAAAGAAGTATGCAGGCGTCTTGCAGCTTTTCTTTTAGGCTGTCGCCTAGGGAGCGCAGTGCGGCTGCGTCTAGGTCGTCCATGCGCGCGGATACAAAGGTTATGCCTTTTACCATGCGGCTGCTGTTGGTGATTACGTCTAGTTTGTTTAGGGCTAGTTTTTGTTTTAGGGCTTCGATTTCTTGTTTGGATATACGTGCATTGTTTGCCATGTTCGCTACGCGTGTGCGTAGTTCGGCAGGGGTGGTTTTTAGCTCTGCAGCTACTTCTTGAACCATGCCTTGTACTGTGCGCAGCATGTGCAGGATTGCCAGGCCTGTTGCGGCTTCGATTCGGCGTGTTCCTGCGGCGATGGAGCTTTCAGCTGTGATTTTGAATAGGCCGACGCGGCTTGTGTTGTCAAGGTGAGTGCCGCCGCATAGCTCGAGTGAGTAGCCGCCCATGTCTACCATGCGTACTTTGTCGCCGTATTTTTCGTTAAAGAGAGCCATTGCGCCTTTGGCTTTGGCTTCGTCCATCGTCATTTCGCTTGTGATTATGGGAAGTGCGTCGATTATGGCTTTGTTTACTTTGTTTTCGACTGCGAGTTGTTCCTCGGGAGTGAGAGCTGCAAAGTGGGTAAAGTCAAAACGTAGGGCTTCGGGTGATACGTATGAGCCTGCTTGGGTTACGTGGTTGCCTAGGACTTCGCGCAGGGCTTTTTGTAGGAGGTGCGCCGCGGAGTGGTTTTGCATTATGCAGTAGCGGCGGTTGTAGTCGATTGCGGCGTTTACGCTGTCGCCTACTTTGATTGTGCAGTCTTTCGCTGTTGCGGCGTGGAGGAATATGCCGTCGATAGTTTTGGTTGTGTCGGCGATTTCTATTGTGCCGCTTGTTGTGTGGAGTGCGCCTGTATCGCCTACTTGACCGCCGCTTTCTGCGTAGAAGGGGGTTTGGTCGAGGACGATAGTGCCAATTTCGCTTGCGTTAAGGCTTTCGGATTGTGCGCCGTTTTTGAAGATGGCCAGAACCTTTGCGCTGCATGAATATTCGCTGTAGCCTACGAATTCTGTCGCGGGTAATTCTTTAGTGTTGATGCCTTGCTCCCAGCCTACTTGTTTTGCGAATGAGCGTGATAGCTCGCGCTGCTGCTCTAGGCATTTGTTGTATTCGTCGATATTTAGGGTTAAGCCTTTTTCGCTTAGTATTTCGATTGAGAGGTCAAGGGGGAAGCCGTAGGTGTCGTATAGCTTGAACGCCCACTCGCCCTTAAATTCGCCATTGCACTCTGCGATGTAGCTGTTTAGGATTTGTAAGCCGCTGTCGATTGTTTTGTTGAAAGCTTCTTCCTCGGCGCGGATAATGCGCTTGATGTATTCGGCTTTTTCTTCTAGGAAGGGGTAAGCTTCTTTAGATTGGTCGATTACTGTTTGTGCGATTTCGTGCAGGAAGTCGCCTTTTATGCCTAGCAGTGAGCCGTTGCGTACTGCTCTGCGGAGAAGTCTGCGCAGGATATAGCCTGCGCCTTCATTGGAGGGCGATACTCCGTCAGCTACTAGGAATACCGCGCCGCGAACGTGGTCGGTTACGATAAGCAGTGAGCGGTCAATTGTTTTGTCTTTTTGGAACTCTACCTTGGCAACCTTGCAAACGTGTTGCAGGATTTTGTTGATTGTGTCAACTTCAAACAATGTGCGTACGCCTTGGCTCATGCACGCTAAACGTTCTAAGCCCATGCCTGTGTCGATGTTTTTTTGTGCAAGGGGATTGTAGTTGCCGTTTTCGTCCTTGTCGAATTGTGTGAACACGAGATTCCAGAATTCGACGTAGCGGTCGCAGTCGCAGCCTACTTTGCAGTCAGGGCTGCCGCAGGAGTATTGCTCACCCCAGTCGTAGTATATCTCGGAGGAAGGTCCGCACGGTCCCGTGCCGATTTCCCAAAAGTTGTCTTTTTTGCCTAAGCGCGACAGGTGCGCTTCGTCGATTCCGATTTCGTCGCGCCATATGTTGTAGGCTTCGTCGTCGTCGAGATACACTGTGGCGTGCAGCTTTTCCTTTTCAACTTGCATTACTTCGGTGATGAAGCCCCACGCTAGTTTGATTGCTTCGCGCTTGAAGTAGCTTCCGATGGAAAAGTTGCCTAGCATTTCAAAGTATGTGCCGTGGCGTGCAGTTTCGCCTACGCGGTCGATGTCTGTATTGCGTAGGCAGCGTTGACAGGAGGCAAGCTCATTTTGCGGAGGCGTCGCCGCGCCGCTGAAATACGCCTTAAGCGGCTGCATTCCGCTGTTTACAAGCAGCAAGCTGCTGTCGCCCTGCGGAATCAGCGACGTGCTGTCCAGCACAAGGTGCTTGTTCTCCTTAAAATACCCGAGGAAACGCTTTCTAATTTCATTCAAACCTAGCTTTAGCATCTGTATCTCCTTTGTTCGACAATTTGTGCCGTTTATTACTTGACCTTTTTTAGTTATTATAATATAATAATTTTAATAAATATATAGTAGAATGTCAACCATATTATATAATGTTCGGAAATTTTTGGCAATTCACGGAGGGTAAATGAAGGTTAACTATATAGAGTATCACCAAATTGAGCCGAGTTGTGCAATCTGCGTTCACTCAAAGGAAATTTTCGGAGTCGATAGCTTGATCTGCGCAAGGAAAGGCGTGGTTGCGAAGGATTTCGTTTGCCGTAAATTTGTGATGAACTCGCTCGCGATAAATACCAGGGAGAAACGTAAGTTCAAATCTATAGGGACGGAAGCGGATTATAGCATTTAATTGACGAGTGGCAATTTTTACGAAGGAGAAGATATGCAGTTTTCTAGGGTGTACTTTGTCGGAAAGAGAGTGAAGCCGTATAAGCTTGCGCGGCTGCTTGAGCTTATGCTGCGGCAGTGGGTCGACGGGGCGAAGGTGTATGCGTTTACGCCTTGCTGTGATGTTTTTGCGGCGATTGCAGGGGCTTTCGATAAAGCTGCGGCGTTCGGCGGAGTGCGTCTTGTGAAAAGTGATGAATGCGTTACGGGGCTTAATCTGGAGATTTATTTGCTTGGTGATGTCGAGGTTGTCACGACGGAAATTGCAGATGGTGAGGTTCGCAATAACGTACATGAGATTATGCTGCGGCTTGCCGATGAGTGTACGGCGTTTGATGCTGGGGTGTACAAGCTGTCGCATAGCGGCGGCATTATAGCAGGGGCAGCGGGGTGCGGTAAGACGTATGCGCTGTGCGCGAATGTGCAGTATGTGCTGCGCGGGAATCCGCGTGCGCAGGTGTTTTTGCCTAGGCACGTGAAGCAGTTGTTGCAGCAGTATTATGCGGAGTTGTATAGGCTTACGGGCGACAGTGCGCATTATGACGCGCTGCGTAATGTATGCACGGCACAATCGGGTTTTGCGCGCGATTATGTTGCCGCTTGCCTCAAAAATAAACCGCGTCCGCATAACGACCCAAAGGCTGAGGAAATTTTACATAATGCAATTGATAATGCAGTAAGAGATTGGGTTCGGCAGAATGATTTTGCGTTGGAGTATCAGACGCTGTTTGAATTTGCAGCAGAGCTGTTTTGTACTGCCGAAAAGCCGGAGTGCGAGCAAATGCTCGACGATACTGTGCAGGACGCTATGGCTAAGATTATGCCGCGAGTTTTCGCGGATGCACACGCGCAGGCTAAGCGCGAGGGCTTTACGTTTGAGTTCATGACGAATATCGCTGTGGCCGATGGAGATGTGCAGTCGTGCGGAATTACGCATGTATTTGTAGATGAGGCAATCGACGAGGAAACGTATGCTGCGCTGCAAAAGTGCTGCGACGCGACAGGTGCGGCGCTGACTATCACGCTCGACCCAAACACAATTCATGTCGCGGACGCACCAATAATCCTGCGCAAAAGTCATGTATCGGCAAGCGGACTTTTCACAAAGTACAAGCCACTGCTGGACAAGTGGAAGTCGGAAGGTGCAATCAAGCTTGCGCCCGAATGCTCCGCAATCGAGGGCGACAGCGCGGACAAGCTGCTCTACCGCGAAAAGCCGCGCGATATGCGCCAATCTATCGCAAAGCTGCTAAAACGCCTCGACAAACGCGCACAAGATGAGGGCGAACGCTACGCCGTGTTAGCTTTCACCAACGACGAGCTGCTAGCCCTAATCGACATCGCCTACGACTTGGAGCTAAATGCGCAATGCGACATCGACATATTCGGCGGCGGTAGAAAAGCCATCACCGACTTAATCAAGCTGATGGGCGCAATGACGCACCCGCGCAGCAATAAATTCCTGTACAACCTGTACACGACCTGCTATTCCGTGAAGCCAATGCCCAAAGAGGATATACTGCGCCTGCACGAGAATCAGGCGTTGCTCGGCGAATATTTTCAAATGCGAAACGACATTCCCGAATTTACACGCGCTATGAGTAAGCTGCCGTATGCGCGTCCGCTGCGGCTGCTGTCGGATATTGTGAGCAAGTGTAAGCCGTGGAAGGTTTTCGCGGCGGACAGTGTGAATGCGCATAGGTCGGCACACCGTGGGTATTTTTACAAGAGTGCACTGCTCCAGTTTATGGGTAAGCTTGCTTTGTGTGAGGAAAAGGCTTCATTGGATTTGCTTGAGATTGAGCAAATGGCGCGGCGTGAGCTTGATGGATTGCCGCTGCGATATGCGCTGCCCGATAGCTGCTGCGGCTTGATTACGACGCCCGACTGCAATTTGCAGCAGTTTGACAGCGTGTTCATGCCGTATGCGCCGCGCAGCGAAAACGGCCGCGTTATACTGTACAACGCGCTGCTGCGCACAAAAAGCAGATTCTTGTGGCTCGAAAACGGCGAACTGTCGTCGATAATGGGGGAGGTGTGATATGCGAATCTACACATACGCGTCCCATTTTGAGTTGTACACCCAGCCGTATTGGAATGAGCTGAGCCAAAAGCCAATGCTGTGCGGCGGAAAGTCGCTGCGGCTCGGGCTGATTGCGGAATATGGCAGGGGCAGCTTCGGATTTATCGCGGACGTTGGTGATTTTGCGAACAAGCTGCTCGGTGTAAGCGACAGCGATATACTCGCGCACATGCTGCAAAATAAGCAAAGCCTGCGCGATTTTGCCGCCATAAAGTATCTGTCGCCACTGCGATATGATAATCCGCAGAATAATCTTGCGAAAGAAGCAAATGCCCTGAGCGAGAAGTACAGCAAGCCTATTACCAACCATTCAATTCTCGATACATTTATTTCCTATGTAGATGACGAGGTTTACGCGAAAATCCTGCAAACAAGCGCGCCGCGCACCCCTGCCGACACAATCGCCGCGTTGGAGGAGCTTAACGCAAACTTGCTGCAAGTTTGCAGCAGCGTGCGTGATAACTCGATTTTGCTTAACGAGCGATACATTAGTATGTACAGCACAACAGAGATAGCTTCGGTCACGCTGCACAATGTGTTCGAGGTTACACCTGCGTTGATTGCGCTGATAAACGCGCTTGAGGGTGCAGGAGTTGAAATCGAGCTGCTGTATCAATTTGAGGAAAAGCCCGAGTACTCGTGCGTGAGCAGATTTTTGCGCGACATATTCGGCGTGAACATCTACGCGCCAAGTCCGCGATATTTGGCGACACACGCCAATGCCGCGAAAGCGATAGACACCTATTCAACAATCGCGCACTACATGGAATCAAAAAGCGCAGATGTAGAAGTCGCAGTAAACGCAAGAAAGTACAACAAAATCTGCGGCAGTGCAGGCGGATTCCTTGACACGGCAGTCGGACGCTTTTACGCCGAGCTGCACAATGTCGCAGAGCGCGGCGACATGGGCAGGCTTCCCAATCTACTGCACGCACACGACAACATATGCGGCAACGCACGCATTTTCCCCATACACGAAAAGCTCACGGCATACACAAAAAACTGCCGCACAATCACCGCCATAGTCGAACGCGTCAAGTTTTTGCAGGACAACGACATCACCAACAAATACAACCTAACGATAGTGCGTCGAATGCCCTTCTACAGCCTCGACGCAGAGGACACGCACGATTACATAATCGCGCTGACCGAGCTGCAATCATTCTACCGCGAAGCAACCGACATAGCAACGCGGCGGCTTCTTGACGAATTGCCCACGGCAAATGGCGAGTGCGCAGAAATAATCGCACGGCAGCTATGCGCGCAACTGTTGAACGCGTTACCCGAGCTTGAACTCGAGATGATAAGTATTACCGACATAAAAAATAAGCTGAACTCGTACCTAAACTACAACCAAGAGGAAGCGCGGTTCATCGACATAACCGAAGCCGCCGGCGAATCGCTGCTGCACGAAGCATTCGCCAAAAAGAAGCTGTGCCTAGCCTTTGCGTCGGAGCAGGATATAGAAGCGGCGCGGCAGATTCTGTTTCCCGAAGGTATTTCGCCAGAGCTACTCACCGACTTAGGATTGCACAAAATAATCACATGGCGCAGCTTGTACGGCGATTATGTAAACCTGTGCATATGCAACCTTCACGACCTGCACGACATAAAAGAGATAAGCTACGCAATCGCAAGCAACACATTCCCTGCCGCGCCCATAAGCCACCTCCCAACACGCAGCAGCGAAAATCTTCACCACAGCGCAAGCGGAAACTACAGCAAAAACCTCACAGTTCCGCAAGAATCCGACTACGAGCCAAACATCACCGATGACGTACAGGAGGTATTCTCCGCCTGCCCCTTCCGCTTCATGCTAAGCCGCCTGCTTGACGAAAGCAACAGCTACCTATCCGCCGAACGCTGCCGATACCTTTACATGCTGCTTATACTTTGCGAAACGTGGTACAATAATATAGGCATAGAAAAAGAGCGAATCGCCGAAAGGCTGTCGCAGTACAGCAACGCCTATCGCCAAGTTTTCCCATTCATGGACGCATTCGAGCTTGACGAAGCGGAGCGTATTGCCCTGCGCAACCTCACGATGTCGTCGATGATACAGCATGAGCGTTTGCAGATATTCCACCCGCGCTACCTTCGCCGCCGAGCCGAGCTAGGCGACGCCCGCAGTAGCACACGCCGCTTCTCCTTCACCAAGCGCAGCCTTTTCAACTACATCTACGATTCGCAGCAAGAGCCTATAAATCCACCTCGCGCCGAAATCTGTAAAAACTGCCCAGTAAAAGACTGCTGTATGCACATATAATTCACAAACGTAGGGGCGGCCATTGGCCGTCCGCACCCCCATATTTTTATCACAGGAGCACCAATGATATACCTAGACAACGCCGCAACCACACCCCCCATAGATCAAGCAATCGCCGCTGCAACGCGATGTATGCGTGAAAACTTCGGCAACCCCTCATCCCTTCACGAATTAGGCAGGGCTGCCGAAAACGAACTAACAAAGTCGCGCACCGCAATCCTCAAAGCACTAGACAGCGACGGCGACTTATACTTCACCTCAGGCGGCACAGAAAGCAACAACCTCGCCATAATCGGCGCGGCAAACCGAATGCGCACCCGTCAACGAATCATCACCTCCGCGTCCGAACACGCGTCAGTGCTAAACACCTTCAAGCACCTCGAAAACCTAGGCTTCAACGTAGTATACCTACCTGTAGACCAATTCGGCGGCATCGACCTAGACGCCCTCGAATATGTCGCAAACGACGACGTGCAGCTCATCAGCATAGCCCACGTCAACAACGAAACAGGCGCGATAAACCCAATAAAAGCAGTGCGCGACGTAATATCGCGCAAATGCCCAAATGCACTACTGCACATCGACTGCGTGCAATCCTTTTGCAAGCTGCCGATTCCACTAGACGCAATCGACCTCGCAAGCATATCCGCGCACAAAATCCACGGCATAAAAGGCGCAGGCGCGCTATACGCAGCCAAAGGCGTAAAGCTAGCCCCAATCGTCCACGGCGGCAATCAACAAAAGGGCATACGCAGCGGCACAGAAAACGTCCCTGCAATCGCCGCATTAGGCGAAGCCTGCTCAATCCTAGCACCCAACATGCAACAAAATTACGCCCACGTTTCAACCCTGCGTGACATCTTCCTAAGCACAATCACCAAGCACCCAAACATAAAGAAAATCAGTGGAAGCGACTGTTCCCCCTACATTATCTCATTCTCCGCCGTAGGCAAAAAAGCCGAGGTACTGCTGCACATGCTCGAGCAGCGCGGCATATACGTATCCACAGGCTCTGCCTGCTCCTCCAACTCAAGCAAACGCAATCACGCACTCCTAGCAACAGGCTTATCCCCCACAGAAGTAGATGGAAGCCTCCGTGTAAGCTTCAACCCCTACATCACACAAGAGCAAGCAGCCGAAGCGGCCAACGCAGTTGTGCAAGCAATCAACAATATGTAAAATAAAAAAGGCGGCAGCAGCCGCCTTTCGTCTTTCTCATTAGAACAATCTATCCAGTAAACCCTTGAAGTTTCTGCCATGGCGTGATTCGTCCTTCGCCATTTCGTGTACTGTGTCGTGTACGTTGTCGTAGCCGAGCTCCTTCGCAAGCTTTGCTAATTCAAGTTTGCCTTTAGCCGCGCCGTTTTCGGCGATAACGCGCTTGCTGATGTTCAGTTTTGTGTCAGCGTCAACAACTTCGCCTAACAGCTCTGCAAATTTAGCAGCGTGCTCTGCTTCTTCCCACGCGATTTGCTTGTACGCCAATGCTACTTCAGCGTAGCCTTCGCGCTCTGCTTGTCTTGCCATCGCTAGGTACATACCTACTTCTGTGCATTCGCCCATGAAGTTCGCTTGTAAGCCTTCGATAACGCGCGGGTCGTAACCCTTCGCGCCGCCTACTTCGTGGTCGCAAGCCCATACTAATTCGCCTGTTTGCTCGTTAAACTTACCCGCTGGAGCTTTGCATGTAGGACATTGCGCCGGAGCGGAATCGCCCTCATGAATGTAGCCGCATACTGAACATACCCACTTCTTCATAATTGTTTCCTCCATTTTTTTATATGTTTTATTTAATGCGGAGCGGAGGCGTCGCGGGCGTACAGCCTGCGTATAACCTCATTCTCCGTTGTTTTTACATAACATCTGTACGACGCGCGGCAATATATTCCACTCGCATTCGGACAGCACTCGCTTAGACAGTGACTCCGGCGTATCGTCAGGCATGACTGCTATGCTTTTTTGCATAATAATCTCGCCGCCGTCGACTACTTCGTTGACATAGTGGACTGTCGCGCCTGTTACTTTTTCGCCTGCTTCAATTACAGCTGTATGCACATGCTTTCCGTAGAAGCCCATGCCGCCGTATTTGGGAAGCAGACTTGGGTGAATGTTGATGATTCGCCCGCTGTATGCCGCAAGTGTTTTGCTGCCGATTATCGTGAGATACCCTGCCGTGATTAGCAGCTGCGCACCGCATTGCATAAGCCGCGCAAGCATTGCGTCGTCGAACTCGTCAATGCTTGCATAGTCTGCTTTTCGCAGCACCGCGGCGTTTATTCCTGCGTCCTTGGCACGCTGTAAGGCGTATGCCTCGGGCTTGCTGACTATCACAATGGCAATCTCGGCGTCAATGCTGCCGCCTTGCACGCCCTCGATAAGCCTCGCAAGATTGCTGCCGTTGCCGGAAGTAAGCACAGCAAGCTTTAGCATAACACTACCTGCTGCGATAACTCCTTGGTTACCTCGCCGATGATGTAGCCTGTTTCGCCGTGCTCTTTGATAATACGCATGATTGTGTCTGCGTCGGATTTGTCCGCTGAGATAACCATTCCTATGCCCATGTTGAACACGTTGTACATCTCGTTTAATTCAATGTTGCCGTTATTTTGTATCAGATTGAAAATCTCGTGTGTGTGGAACGAATTAAGCTCAATCTTAGCAGACACATTGTCAGGCAGCATTCGCGGAATATTCTCGTAGAAGCCGCCGCCGGTTATGTTTGCAATTCCGTTAACCTTTACTTGACTTATTATGTCCAGTATTAGTTTAACATAAATTTTTGTCGGTGTCAAGAGGCATTCGCCTAAATTCCCGATTCCGTCGAATTCAAGATTTAACTTTTCAGCGGACTTGTCGCCGATGTTGAAAACCTTGCGCACCAACGAGAAACCATTTGTATGCACGCCGCTGGATGCTAAGCCAATCAGCACGTTGCCAACTTTAACGTCGTCCTTCTTGATTGCTTTGTCCATGTCAACTAAGCCTACGGCAAAGCCTGCCACGTCAAAGTCGTCGATTGCATAAAATCCGGGCAGTTCCGCCGTTTCGCCGCCGATTAAAGCGCAGCCGGATTGCTTGCAGCCCTCTGCTATGCCTTTTACAACCTCTGCGGCAACCTGCGGCTTTAACTTGCCTACGGCTAAATAGTCGAGGAAGAACAGCGGCTTTGCGCCTTGGCAAATTACGTCGTTGACGCACATCGCAACGCAGTCTATTCCTATTGTGTCCAGTTTTCCGCTTATTATGGCAACGCGAAGTTTTGTTCCTGCGCTGTCTGTTCCGGATACAAAGCAGGGCTTGGAGTATCCTGTTAAATCGGGCATGAACATTGCGCCGAATCCGCCCACTCCGCTGACTACGCCGTCTGTGTATGTAGACTGCGCTATCGGCTTAATCAGCTTTACTGCGGAATATCCGGCTTCGATGTCAACTCCTGCGTCTTTATAATGTCTGCTCATTTTTGCTCCTTTTGCTTACAGCTTGATACGTCAATTATATAGTTACCTGTGAAACATGCGTCGCAGTAGCCTGCGTTGTTGCCCATGATATTCGGCAGGTCGGTTATCGGAAGGAAGCCGAGTGAGTCAACACCGAATATTTCGCACATTTCCTCTATTGTGTTTTTGCAGGCGATTAGGCTGCTGTGGTCGGGAATGTCTGTACCGAAGTAACAGGGGTAGATGAACGGTGGGCAGCTTATGCGCAGGTGAACTTCCTTCGCGCCGCTGTCTTTTATCATCTGCATTGTTCTGTGCAGCGTCGTGCCGCGCACAATGCTGTCATCGACTACAACTACGCGCTTTCCGCGCAGCGAATCCTTCACGGCGTTCAACTTTATTTTAACGGCGCGTACACGCTCGGATTGTGTAGGCTGAATGAATGTGCGTCCGATGTATCGGTTACGGATTAAGCCTACGCCGTAGGGTATGCCGCTTTCGTATGAGTAGCCGATTGCTGCGTCGATTCCGCTGTCGGGTACGCCGATTACTATGTCGGCTTCGGCAGGGTGCGCCTTTGCAAGCATTTTGCCTGCTCTAAGGCGTGCTTCGTATACGCTAACTCCGTCGATTACGCTGTCGGGACGTGCGAAGTAGATGTACTCGAATATGCAGATTTTACCTTTGCCGCTGCAATTTTGCTTGCTGCTGCGCATTCCGTCTTTGTCTATAACTACTATTTCGCCGGGCTCAATGTCGCGTACAAATTCCGCGTCCACGCTGTCGAGTGCGCAGCTTTCCGATGAAAAGATGAAGCTGTGGTTGGTTTTGCCTAGGCATAGCGGACGTATTCCGTTGGGGTCGCGTGCAGCCAAAAGCTTGCGCGGGCTCATCACGATGAGCGAGTATGAGCCTTTGAGGTATTTCATAGCCTCAGCTACGGCCTCCTCGATTGAGTTCACCTTCAAGCGCGCCTTTGCTATAACGTATGCGATAACTTCGCTGTCGTGGGTTGTTTGAAATATCGCGCCGTTGTTTTCAAACTGCGTGCGCAGCTCGTCGCCGTTTACTAAGCTGCCGTTTACAGCTATGGTTAAGTTGCCCTTCACGTACTTAGTTGCAAGAGGCTGTGCGTTTTCGCGTGATTTGTTGCCCTTTGTAGCATAGCGTACATGCCCCACTGCGATTGTGCCTTTTAAATGCTCCAACACTATGTCGTTGAACACGTCGGTGACAAGTCCGCTGTCCTTGTGATGGATTATTTCGCCGTCGTCGTTTACGGCTATGCCGCAGCTTGCTTGACCTCTGTGCTGCAACGAGAAAAGACCGTAGTAGGCGATACTTGCCGCGTCATTGGAATTGTCAGTGTTGTATATACCGATAACGCCGCATTCGTCCTTTATCTTATCTGAAACTTCGTTGTACATTTTTCCTCTTTCTATATTGGATTTTTTGGTGCGATATTGGATTATATTATGCGAGGATTGTTATTGAATCTTCGCGAACACTTCTTTGTATGCGTCCTCTACGCCGCCTAATTCAAAGCGGAAGCGGTCTTTGTCAAGCTTTTTGCCTGTTTCGGTGTCCCAAAGGCGGCAGGTGTCGGGGGAGATTTCATCGGCTAAAATTATGCCGTCCTTGCTTCTGCCGAACTCAAGCTTGAAGTCGACTAAGGTAATGCCACGCTCTGCGAAATATTTTTGCAGCAGCTCGTTTACCTTTAGCGCTGTTTTGTTGATTATCGCAAGCTCGTCGTCGTTTGCCAAGCCTAATGCTTTTACGTGGCTTGTGTTAATCAGCGGGTCGCCAAGCTCGTCGTTTTTATAGGAATATTCCAGTATGGTGGGCAGCTTTGTGCCTTCCTTGAAGCCAAGGCGTTTCACGATTCCGCCCGCAGCTATGTTGCGGATTACCACCTCGATCAACACGATTTCAACTTTTTTCACCAGTGCGGAAACTTCGTCGATTTCCTCGATGAAGTGGGTGCTTACTCCGTTTTCTTCTAAGTACTTGAACAAGATGTTGCTCATTTTGTTGTTGATTACGCCTTTTCCTGCGATGGTGCCTTTTTTCTCGCCGTTGAAGGCTGTAGCGTCGTCTTTGTAACGCACAACTAATTTGTCCGGGTCGGTTGTGGTAAAGACCTTCTTAGCTTTGCCTTCGTACAGCATTTCCTTTGTTTCAATGCTCAAAGCTTTTCCACCTCTTTTGTAATATTTTCATTTGCAGTCATAACCTTGTCGAGCATAGACTTCTTGCGCTCGGCGAGCTTATTTGCCAATTTGTTGTCGGTCAGTGAGAGCATTTGGGCAGCTAGCAATGCTGCGTTTTCTGCGCCATCGATTGCTACGGTCGCGACAGGAACTCCTGCCGGCATTTGCACAGTCGAAAGCAGCGCGTCCATTCCGTCGAGCGACGACTTTATCGGGATTCCGATAACCGGCAGCGTAGTATTCGCAGCTATACAGCCTGCTAAGTGAGCAGCCT
Organism: uncultured Eubacteriales bacterium; assembly: GCA_964479875.1. Taxonomy (GTDB): domain Bacteria; phylum Bacillota; class Clostridia; order Monoglobales; family CAYZNM01; genus CAYZNM01. Next base: position 41,889 of record CAYZNM010000003.1, on the reverse strand, counting down.
TACCAGCTGCTGCGATAATCACGCCATAGCCATTGCTGCGCGCATTCTTCGACAATTCCGCAACAGCGTCAGGTGCACGATGTGCCGATAGCACATGCACGGTATGCTGTATGCCCAGCTCCTTTAATATTATAACACACTTTTTCACCGTTGTGAAGTCATTTTCGCTGCCCATTACTATCGCTACTTTTAACATAATTTCCTCCGATATTTCACATTTTGTTGGAATTGTTGCAACATCGTGCATTGTGCATCTCCCTACCATACCTTCGGAAGCATGTCGTGTTCGCGGAAGGAGAAGCTTTTGGAGCCGCAAATTATTATGTGGTCCTTTAGGGTGATGCGGAGCGCGGCAAGTGCGCGGCATACCTCCATTGTGCTGTCTATGTCCGAGATAGAAGGCTCGATTGAGCCCGATGGGTGATTGTGGCACAGCACAAGCTGCGTCGTGCGCGTGTTTGCCACGCAATCAAGCACGTGCTTAATCTCGATATGCACATATCCGGGCACGCCTTGCGCAATCATAGTTTCCTTTTTGACAAGCCTGTTCTCGCTGTCGAGGCATAGCGCGTACACCGTTTCATATTCGTTGTGAAGCTGAATGACAGAGCAGTATTCGATAAGCATACTAGTTGAGGTGAACTGAGGGCTTTGCTCGAATTTGCTCGCCAAATATTTTGGGATAAACATGGAGATGATGCGGAAAAAATCGTCCGATTTCTCACCGAAGCCATCCACCTTTAGTCGCTCGGACGAAGGTGCGTTAAGGCACTCGTACAGCGACCCGAACCGATTGATTAAATCCGACGCTATGAAGCGAGTATCGCCGCGCGGGATTGAGTAATAAAGAAGCAGCTCAAGCACTTCGGTGCTGCGCAAGCTGCTTAATCCATTTTCCAGTACGTGCTTACGCAGACGACCTCTGTGCCCTGCGTGTGAAGATTTTCTATTTTTCTTAGGCATGTTTTGACTTCCTATATTTATACATATTTTGACAGTGATATTAATACTATTATGCACTACGGAAGCCTATTTGTCAAGATTATATAACAGATTAGTACAAAAAATCTATTTTTTATACATTATGATGTATTTTATCACATTAAATGTGATATATAGTCACTTTTTATCTTCAAAAGTGCATTAGGGGTAACAATGTTCGCTGTGCCAATCTGCACAGCTACTGCACCCGCGCACATAAATTCTTGTACATCTTTATATGTGGAGATTCCACCCATGCCAATTATTGGTATATCAACTGATTTAGCAGCTTCGTATACAAGCTTTATTGCGATTGGAAGTATCGCAGGGCCGGATAATCCGCCCGTTACGTTGCCTAGGATAGGGCGTTTGGTGTTGACGTCGATTCGCATTGCGGGGACTGTGTTGATGAGGGATAGGCAGTCCGCACCCGAATCCTGCGCAACTTTGGCTAAATCTGCCATGCCGTAGAGTATCGGCGCAAGCTTTGCGATTACAGGAGCTTTTGCGATTTTTTTGACGCTGCTGATGATATTTTGCATTAGCGCAGGATTGTTGCATATTGTTGTGCCGTTTTGTTCAACGTTGGGGCAGCTTAGGTTTAGCTCCAGCATGTCTACGGAATCGCCTAGCTTTTCGGCTACTGTTACGTATTCCTCGACGGTTTTTCCTGCGATGTTTGCGATTATTTTGGTGGAGAGGGTGCGGAGGTTGGGCAGCTCGTACTTGATGAAGTGGTCGACACCTGGGTTTTGCAGACCTACGCTGTTTAGCATACCGCTTTTGCTTTCGGCGATTCGGGGAGGGGGGTTGCCTAGGGTTTTGTCGGCAGTGAGGGCTTTTACGCTGATGCCGCCCCATTCGTTGAGATCAACGTACTGCGATAGCTCGCGCCCGAAGTTAACTGTGCCGGAAGCTGCGATAAATGGGTTGTCGAATTTTACTCCGGCGATTGTTACGCTTATGTCTTTATTCATTGAACAAGTCCTCCGCTTTGAACACAGGGCCCATTTGGCATACTTTGGCATATTCGCCTTTTACTTTGCATACGCAGACGTTGCACATGCCGATGGCACAGCCCATGCGCTCTTCCATAGATAGCTGCGCGGGAATGTCGTGCGCTGCCGCTACTTTTTTGACTGCCTTCATCATGGGGATTGGGCCGCACGCGAATACTGTGCCGCTTCCGGATTCGGCGATTGCTTTTTCTAGGACTTCGGTTACTAGACCGTGGTGTCCGTAGCTTCCGTCGTCGGTGGCGATTGATAGGTCGGAGCAGGCGCTGAATTCATCTTCTAAAATGATTAGGTCTTTGTTGCGGAAGCCTAGGATTGTTTTTACAGGTGTGTTAAGGCTTTTGGCTAGGTAAAGCAGCGGGAATATGCCTATGCCGCCGCCTACTAGGTAGGCTGTGCCTGTGTGCTTTTTTAAGTTGAAGCCTTGACCGAGTGGGGCGAGAATGTTTAGGGATTCGCCGATTTTTCGTGCGGCTAGGTATTGTGTGCCTTCACCTTTTACGCCTACGACAAAGCGAATGTTGTCGCCTTGCACATCGGCAATTGCAAATGGGCGGCGTAATAGGCAGCCGTCGCCGCAGTGGACGTGTACTAATTGACCCGGTTTAGCTTCTGCTGCGACTTCGGGCGAGTGCAGCCATATGTCGACTACGCCTTTTTGAAGGTGAGTTATTTTGGTGATTTCGCATGTTAGGTCTGTTTTCATTGTACCTCCTTTTCTTTATAGGCGTGCTGTATTAACAACACGGACAGGGCAAAGCCCTGTCCCTACAAATTTATTTATTAATATTGCTAAGCTCGATGATTTGGCAAGCCGCGCCGGATTGCTGGCGTTTTATGCTGTCGATTACTGCGTTGGCAGTGTCGATTGAGGTTAGGCAGGGGATTGACATTTCTACGGCTTTTCTGCGAATGTAGAAGCCGTCGCGCTCCTGCGCTTTGCCTTTTGTTGCCGTGTTAACGACAAGCTCGAATTGTCCGGAGGAGATTGCGTCCAGGATATTCGGGGAGTTGTCGCCGATTTTGTGTACAAGCTTCGCCTTTACGCCGTTGTTGCGGAAGTATTCGCATGTGCCTTTGGTGGAGTAGATTGAGAAGCCTAGGGCGGTGAATTCTTTTGCGAGTTGCAACGCTTCCTCTTTGTCGCTGTCCTTAACTGTGATTAGGACGTTGACTTCGTCAGAGGGGAGCTTCATGCCGCTTGCGATTAGTCCTTTGTATAACGCTTCGGAGAAGTCGTTGGATATGCCTAATACTTCGCCTGTGGATTTCATCTCCGGGCCTAAGCTTGTGTCTACGTCGTGCAGCTTCTCGAATGAGAATACAGGGACTTTTACCGCGATAAGCTTTGCTTCGGGGTATAAGCCTGTGCCGTAGCCTAGGTCTTTCAGCTTTGAGCCCAGGACGCACTTCATTGCCAGCTCAATCATCGGTACGCCTGTGATTTTGCTGATATAAGGCACCGTGCGCGATGAGCGCGGATTTACTTCGATTACATACACAACGTCATCGAACAGCACGAACTGTATGTTTACTAAGCCCTTAACCTTTAAGGCTTTGGCAAGCTTGCCTGTGTATTCGATGATGGTTTCGTAGAATTCCTTCTTCAAATTCTGCGGCGGGTATACCGATATGCTGTCCCCGGAATGTACGCCTGCGCGCTCCAAATGCTCCATTATTCCGGGAATTAGGAAGTCCTCGCCGTCGCAAATTGCGTCAACTTCGATTTCCTTGCCCAGCAGGTATTTGTCTATGAGTATAGGATGCTCTTGTTTTACGCGATTTATTATGTCCATGTACTCGATTATGTCGTAGTCGTTGAATGCGATTTCCATGCCTTGTCCGCCTAAAACGTAGGATGGGCGTACGAGTACGGGATAGCCTAGCTCTTTCGCTGCGCTTAATGCTTGTTCGCGTGTATGCACGGTTTTACCTGCGGGACGCGGAATTTTTAGGTCGCTCAGTATTTTGTCAAAGCGCTCTCTGTCCTCGGCTGCGTCAATGCTGTCGGCACTTGTGCCCATGATTGGCACGCCTAGGTCGTGTACGGTTTTGGTCAGCTTGATTGCTGTTTGTCCGCCGAATTGTACGATTGCGCCGATAGGCTTTTCGGTGTTGACGATGTGGGTTATGTCTTCCTTCGTCATAGGCTCGAAGTAAAGGCGATCGGCTGTGTCAAAGTCTGTGGATACAGTTTCGGGGTTGCAGTTGGCGATTATGGTTTCGTAGCCTGCGGCTTTTAACGCCCATACGCTGTGTACGCTGCAATAGTCGAACTCTATGCCTTGACCGATGCGGATTGGGCCGCTGCCTAATACTAGGACGCGCTGTTTATCGGAGGGTACGCGGTCGCTCTTTTCGTCGAATGAGGAGTAGTAGTATTGTGTAACTGTGTCGAACTCGCCTGCGCAGGTGTCAACTAGCTTGTATGCTGCTTGCATTGGCTTGTCGATTGCTACGCCTGATAATGCGGCGATTCGGCTGTCGGTGAAGCCCAGTTGCTTTGCGGCAACGTATACTTCGGACAGCTTTTCGGTTGTGTTCGCATTCTTGATTGATTCTTCCATGTCGATTAGGTTTTTGATTTTGTTTAGGAAGAATACGTCAATCATCGTTTTTTTGTTGATGAAGTCTAGGCTGAAGCCGCGGCGGATTGCTTCGGCTACTACGAATAAACGTTCGTCGTCTACTGTGTCGAGCAGGTCGATAAGTTTATCGGTGGAGAGGTTTGCTACTTTGTCGATGCGGAAGTAGTCGATGCCTAATTCGAGTGAGCGGATGGATTTCATCAGGCCGCACTCGATTGTGTGCGCGATTGCCATAACCTCGCCTGTGGCTTTCATCTGTGTGCCTAAGGTGCGCTTTGCGTGGACGAATTTGTCGAAAGGCCACTTCGGATACTTTAATACAACGTAGTCGATTGCAGGCTCGAACATGGCGTATGTACTGCCTGTTACTGCGTTTTGGATTTCGTCTAGGGTGTAGCCGATTGCTATACGTGTCGCTACTTTTGCAATGGGGAAGCCTGTCGCTTTGCTTGCAAGTGCGGAAGAACGCGATAGGCGCGGATTTACTTCGATTACGGCGTATTCCATGCTCGTGGGGTGCAGCGCGAATTGAATGTTGCAGCCGCCTTCGATTCCAAGCTCGGATATGATTGTAAGTGCGGCGCGTTTAAGCATTGCGCCCTCGGCAGGGGACATAGTTTGCGCAGGTGCGACAACTATGCTGTCGCCTGTGTGTACGCCTACGGGGTCAATGTTTTCCATTGAGCATACTACGATTACGTTACCCTTGCTGTCGCGCATTGCTTCGTATTCAATTTCCTTCCAGCCGCTTATGCACTTTTCAATCAGGACTTGATGTACGCGTGATAGGCGCAAGCCATTGGGAGCTATTTTCTCTAAGTCTTCTTCTGTGTGAGCTATACCGCCACCACTTCCGCCTAATGTGTAGGCAGGGCGTACGATTACCGGGAAGCCGATTGTTTTCGCGAACTCGAGTGCGTCGGAATAGTTGTTTACAACCTTGCTTGCGATGCACGGCTCGCCGATTGCTTCCATTTTATCTTTGAAGGATTGTCTGTCCTCGGCGTCCTTGATTGTTTGAATGCGTGTGCCAAGCAGGGTTACGTTGTGTTCGGTGAGGAAGCCGCATTCATACAGCTCTGTCGCTAGGTTTAAGCCTGTTTGTCCGCCTAGGGTCGGCAGTAAGCTGTCGGGCTTTTCCTTTTCTATTACCATCTTCGCAAATTCAAGCGTCAGCGGCTCGATGTAAACCTTATCTGCTATTTGTCCGTCGGTCATAATTGTCGCAGGGTTGGAGTTGATTAACACAACTTCCTTGCCCTCTTCTTTTAACGCGCGGCAAGCTTGCGTGCCTGCGTAGTCAAATTCGGCTGCTTGCCCGATTACGATTGGACCTGAGCCGATTACCATTACTTTTTTTATGCTGTCTATCTTAGGCATATTTTCTCCTGTTGTGTAAATTTATATTAAATTATTGCATTAGCGCGGCGAATGCGCTGTAGATGTAGCTTGTGTTGTTTTTGTCGATAACGCTGTCGGGGGTGAATTGTACGGTGAATACTTTGTCGCTGAATTTTACGCCTTCGATTGTTTTGTCGTTTATGTTAACCATGAATACGTGGGCTATTTTGGAAATGCCGTCGGCGTTTAGGGTGTAGCCGTGGTTTTGGGTGGTGATGTATGTTTTGTGATTGTCCAGGTCTTGTGCGGGATAGTTGCCGCCGCGGTGTCCTGCTTTCATTTTGAGGCTGTTTATGCCGTAGGCTGCGGCTATTATGTTTTGGCCTAGGTTTATGCCGAGAAGCGGCTTGCCGCTTTCTTTGATTGCGTTAACTGTGTCGGTTAGGGTGTAGCTGCTTGCGGATAGTGCGCCGCCTGCTATTACGTAGCCGTCGTAATTTTTGGCAATTACTTCGGCGATGTTTGCGTCGTGGGGGTATACTGTTATGTTGCAGCCTACGTTGCGCAGGCCGTCTAGGGTTTGTGCGTTTACGCCTACGCTGATTACGGCAATATTGTGCTTGCCTTCGTCTGCGTTCGCGGAAAATTCTTCGTGTGTGGGAGGGGTGTGTTTAGGTTCTACTATGTCCTTTTCAAGCTGCGCTTTGTCCGTGGTGATTATGCAGGTGCATTCGCCATGCTCGCGTATGTGCTGTGATAGTGCGCGTGTGTCCACGCCTTCGATTCCGATAATGCCTTTGCTTGTCATGTATTCGCGCAAACCCATTTGTGCGCGGAAGTTGCTGTACTTGTCTGTGATAACGCGTGCAATTATTGCGTCACAGTTTAAGTCGGACTGCTTGTCCTCTTCGTTTACGCCTGCGTTGCCGATTTGTGTGTAGGTGAAAACTACGCCTTTTTTGTAGCAGGAAGGGTCAGTGATGACTTGCAGATAACCTCCCATGTCGTTGTTGCAAACTATTTCTGTTACGACAGTGCCGCTTGCTCCAACGCTCATGCCTTGGAAAATAGTGCCGTCTTTCAGCTTGATGTATGCTTTTTCCATTAAATCCTCCGTGTTAATGCGTGATTGTATATTAAACTTGCGTTAGCAAGGTTGTGTTTGATTGTTATTTTATTATTTGGTTTATATCTTCGTTCATGCGTATTACTTCTGCGCGGGCGGCTTCGGCGAATGCTTCGGCGGGTTTATCCTGCGCTTTGTAGGCTAGCATGATGGAGCGCGAGGCGTTGACTACTGCGCCGCCGCCGTTTTTGTCGAAGGCTGCCGCCAATGCTGACGCGCTGCCGCCTTGTGCGCCGTAGCCCGGAATTAGGAAGAAGGTGTTGGGGAGCATTGCGCGCAGTTCGACTAATTGCTCGGGGTAGGTTGCGCCTACGACCGCGCCTACGTTGGAGTAGCCACTTTCACCTATGCTGTCCTTGCCTAGCTTGTCTACCAGAGCACCTACCTTTTTGTAAAGCGTATCGACGCCCATTTCTAAATCTTGCAGCTGTCCGCTGGATTTATTCGATGTCTTTACCAAAACGAATATGCTTTTATCGGGTAAAATAAAAGGGATAATGCCGTCCTCGCCCAAATACGGATTGACAGTTAAGCTGTCGCCGCCGTAGGCTGCGTGGACTTCATCCCCTATTGTAGTATTTCCTAAATATGCCGACGAATATGCTTGGCACGTGTCGCCGATGTCGTTTCTCTTTCCGTCTAATATTACGTACAAGCCCTTGCTCTTTGCGTATTGTACTGTGTCATGCAGTGCCTTCATGCCGAGATAGCCGTACATTTCATAATAGGCAAGCTGAGGCTTCACGCACGGGACTAAATCATAAACGCTGTCAATGATACTTTTGTTAAAATGGAAAATACTTTCCGCCGCCGCGGAAAAACTTTTCCCATGCCGCGTGAATGATTCATCGATTAAGCTTTGTGGCAGATAGTCAAGCTTTGGGTCAAGCCCTAGGCATACCCTGCTGTTTTTTTGCTTGATTAATGCTGATAATCTTTGGATTGACATTGTTCTCCTTCCTAAACTATGGTTTCGTTTTTTAGCGCGAACGCGCCATTTACTATTGTGTGGATTGCTTTGCCTGTTACGGTGTGTCCGTCGAAGGGTGTGTTTTTGCCTTTGGATTTGAATCTCGCTGCGGTGATTGTGTATTGCTTATTTGGGTCGATTACTGTTATGTCGGCAGTTTTGCCTATGGCAAGCTCGCCTTTGTTTAAGCCTAGTATGCGCGAGGGCGCGGCTGTCATCATGTATATTAGCTTTTGGATTGATATGTGTCCCGGCTTGATTAAGTGGGTTAGGCAGAGGGACAGTGCGGTTTCCAGTCCGCTTATTCCGTTGGCTGCTTTGTCGAATTCGCATGCCTTGTCGTCGTGCGCGTGAGGGGCGTGGTCGGTGGCGATTACGTCGATTGTGCCGTCGATGATTCCCTCGATGATTGCAGCTTTGTCTGCGTGACTGCGCAGCGGTGGGTTTACTTTTGCGTTGGTGTTATAGTCGGCGCAGGCTTCATCGGTTAGGGTGAAGTAGTGCGGGCAGGTTTCGCATGTAACCTTTACGCCGCGCGATTTTGCGTCGCGGATTAGGCGTACGCTTCCTGCTGTCGAGATGTGCGCTATGTGTACGGATGTGTTGGTGTTTTCCGCTAGGATTATGTCGCGGGCAACCATTACCTCTTCGCTTGCGTTGTCGATTCCTTTTAGGCCGTAGCGTGTTGCGGTTGCGCCTTCGTTGATGTCGCCGCCGTTTACTAAGGTTAAATCTTCGCAGTGGCTGATTACCGCCATGTCAAAGCCGCTTGCATATTGCAGCGCACGCTTCATCAGCAGCGGATTCGCTACAGGTCTGCCGTCGTCGGATATACCTACTGCTCCTGCGAATTTCAGCGCGCCAATCGGCGACAGCACTTCGCCCTTTGAGCCTAGCGAAATTGCCCCGATTATGTACACGTTGACGCGCGCGTCGGTTTTGGCAACGCGGTTGATGTATTCGATTGCTTGCACGCTGTCGGTGACAGGGTTTGTGTTGGGCATACAGCACACGGAAGTAAAGCCGCCTACTGCGGCCGCCATTGTGCCCGTTTCGATTGTTTCTTTGGACGTGAATCCAGGCTCACGCAGGTGTACGTGCATGTCTACAAGCCCCGGAACTACAAGCATTCCGGATACGTCCACTACATCTATGTCGTTGCCTTCCGGCTGTAGGTCTGCTTCAATCGCCGATACTACTCCGTTTTCTACGAAAACGTCAAGCTCGCCGTTGGTTTTGTTGACAGGGTCGATTACCCTTCCGCCTTTTAACAGGATTTTTATACCCTCACATCCTTTCTGTCGTCAATTTTTCTAGCACTGCAAGGCGTACGGCTATGCCGTTATTCACCTGCTCGAGCATTACGGATTTGTCACCGTCGATGATTGAGGAGGTTAGCTCCACGCCGCGATTGTAGGGCATTGGGTGCATTACCATGCAGTCAGGTTTTGCAAGCTTTAGCCTGTTTTCGTTTATGCCGAAGTATGCCGCATATTCCTTGTCGCTTGGGTAGAGGCAGTCGGTTAAACGCTCGGTTTGCACGCGCAGGTTGTATACTATGTCGCTGTCGAGGATTGCTTCGTGCGTGGTGCCGAATACTTTTACGCCGTAACGTTCAAGTCCTGGCGGCAGCATTGTAGGCGGACCGCCTACCGATACCTCCGCGCCTAACATTGTCAGCGCCCATATGTTGCTGCGCGCGACGCGGCTGTGCGCTACATCTCCGACGATTGCGACTTTTAAGCCGTTGAAGCCACCCTTCCTTCGCCATATCGTGTACATGTCGAGAAGCGACTGCGTTGGGTGCTCGTTTAAGCCGTCGCCTGCGTTTATTACGCTGCACTCCACGTGCTTGGATAACAGCTCGGGAGTACCTGCGACGCTGTGACGTATCACTATGCAATCGACGCACATGCTGTCGATAACCTTTGCCGTGTCGATAATCGTTTCGCCTTTGGTTATGCTGCTTAGACCTGCGTCAAAGTTTGCGACGATTGCGCCGCCGTATTTCGCAGCAAGCTCGAATGACATGCGGGTGCGTGTCGAGTTTTCAAAGAAAAGTGTCACTACCGTTTTGCCGCTTAGTGTGTCTAACTTTTTCACGGCGAGGTCGCCTTGAATCTCCTGCGCGCGGCGCAGTATGCTCATTATATCGCTTACTTCTAGCTGCTTTATGCCGAGTAAATGCTCCATATCCTACCTATTTATCTTTTTGTGAGGCCGTTCCGAAACTTCCTTCACGAATACGTTCCGATTTAGTCCACATTATTAAGTGTTTCGGAACGGCTTTGCAAGAATAGTAATCAGAACAGCTTTTTCATGGTTTTTGCGAACCGTTCGGGCATTTCGGTTGAAAAGCTTAGGTTTTCGCCCGTAATGGGGTGGGTGAAGGCTAGCTCCGTTGAGTGGAGAAGCTGCGCTTCGGTTTTAATGCTTTCGCGTTTTACGCCGTAGGTTTTGTCGCCTACTACGGGATTGCCGCGGTGCGCCATGTGGACGCGGATTTGGTGCGTGCGACCTGTTTCAAGTCTGCAAGAGATTAGGGTGTACGCAGTGAAGCGTTGCAGAACTTCGTAGTGCGTTATCGCCGATTTGCTGTTTGTTTCGGCGACGGTGAAGCGTTTGCGGTCGGTGGTGCTTCGCCCTATCGGTCTGTCGATTGTGCCGCTCTCTTCCTTTATTATGCCATGAACAAGCGCGATATATTTACGCAAGATTTTATGTTCGGCTAAGTCGGCGGCAAGTGCGGCATGTGCTGCGTCGGTTTTAGCCGCGAGCATTAAGCCGCTGGTATCTTTGTCCAAGCGATGGACTATTCCAGGGCGAATGTCGCCGTTTATCTCAGAAAGGCTGCTAGTGTGGTGCAGCAGCGCGTTCACGAGAGTGCCATCTTTGTTACCCGCACCTGGGTGTACGACCATGCCGATAGGCTTGTCGATGACAAGCAGGTGGTCGTCCTCGTAGACTATCGCAAGCGGAATCTCCTGCGGCAGGGCGAAGGTCTGCTGCGGCTCGGGAGTGCTTGCCGCGACAATATCGCCGACTTGCAGCGTATAGCTTGCCGCACGCGGCTTTCCGTTCACCAACGCGCCGCCCTCTTGCACAAGCCGCTTCGCAATCGTGCGCGACACTTGCAGCGACTGCGCGACGAACATATCAAGCCGCGACGCTTCTTTGCAGATAAATTCCTTCATCAAAACGTAATCCGCCTGCCATTTTGGTGGCTACTGCTTCGCGTACAAAATATAAACACCAGCACATGAATAAGCAGCCCGACCGAAATCGCGCTGTCGGCAATGTTGAACACCGGAAAATCTATAAAGGAAGCGTACAGGAAGTCCACCACATAGCCGCGCACTATTCTGTCAATCAAGTTGCCAATCGCTCCGCCCAGCACCATTCCGCGCGAAATAGTGTCCAGTGTATTTATGCTCGGCACGCGGTAGCAGTAGCAGGCAATCGCAAGTATCACAACGCCCATCACAATCGCGAACAGCGTATTATTCCCTTGAAACATGCCGAACGCCACGCCTGTATTCTTCGCGTAGGTTATATAAAACACGTTCGGTATAACCGCAATCATTTCCGTCAGGTTGTTGGCTACAAAAAATTTTGACAGTTGGTCAAGCGCGACAACCGCCAAAATTATAATCCAAAACATATATTCACCTATTAATCTTTATTAAGGTTCTTTTGTGTAGTCGTGCGGTCTTATTCCTCGTAGTCGCTCGGCTTGTCGAATCGGTTTACTTCAAGCTCGATGTCGGTGTTGCAGCGGCTGCACTTTATCTCGTGCATACCGTCGAGTATATTCTCGTCGAGGTAAATCTCCTCGCTGCAGCCCGGGCATTCGATTACGTATTCGCCTGTCATTCCGCCCATTTCGTCGAGTGTGTCGTCGTCCTCTTCTTCGTCGTCGAGCGTGCCTACGTCCTCCATGTAATCCATGTCGATTGCATCCTCGAGGTCGTAGATGTGGTCGTACAGTTCGTCCTGCCCTTCGTGCAGGTCGGCAATTTCATCGCACAGCTTGTCCAGTATCTCAACGATTGTGTTGACTACCGGCTTTAGTTCATTATCATTCAAGCTTTTACAAAGCTCCTTTAACACAACAATCTTGTCTTTTATTGATGTCATATTTCTACCTCGCGGCAAGGGGTGAGCCTTACCTGCTTCTTACACGCGTTCCATGTATTCGCCGGTGCGTGTGTCGATTTTGATTACGTTGTCCTGCTCCACGAATAACGGCACTTGTATTGTCGCGCCTGTTTCTAAGGTCGCCGGCTTTGTTGCGCCTTGTGCGGTGTCGCCTTTGAAGCCCGGCTCGGTAGCTGTTATTCTTAGCTCAACGAATGTAGGCGGCTCAACGCCGAACACGCTGTTCTTGTAGGAAAGGATTCGCACGATGTCATTTTCCTTAACAAACTTTAAGGAGTCGCCCAGTGTTTCCTTATTAAGCGGAATCTGTTCAAATGATTCCTGATCCATGAAGTAGTATAACCCGCTGTCCTCGTAAAGATACTGCATGTCGCGGCGCTCAATATGCGCACGCTCCATCTTATCCGTTGGGCGGAATGTGCGTTCAACCGTCGAGCCGTTTATAACGTCCTTAAGCTTAGTGCGCACGAATGCCGCGCCCTTACCAGGCTTAACATGCTGGAACTCTACTATTTGATATACGTTACCGTCCAATTCAAATGTAATGCCGTTTCTAAAATCGCCTGCTGATATCAAGTTTATACCTCCAAATTTTGGCAATTATGCTTTATGCCATCGTTATCTATATTATTATACAGTATAATTACAATTTGCGCAAGAGGAATTTTTTATTGCGACGCACGAAAAAATAATCTTCAAATGAACGCGACATAATTTGACAAAATAATCCATACGTGCTAAAATAAAAATAGCATAATTGCTAAAGGGCGGCCGGCTTACCTCTGCAAGAAAGGAGGTATGCCCATGAGCGCATATGAAATCATATCTATAGTGCTAGAAGTTTTAGCGCGTATGACGGAATTTGCCACACTCGTGATTTTGATTCTGAAATTTTGGAAGAAAAAATAAAACCGCCCCCCGGATAGACCACGGGTGGACGGATGAAACACCAGCAATACCTTGTTTTATCTGAAAGCCTGCCGCCTTTTGGCGGATTGTGCTAGGGAGAGTGTCGCAACCACTCTCTTCTATTATGTTCATTCTATCATATATATTATGTTCTGTCAAGGAAAATTTCCGTTGGTTTGTTTGTTTTTTTGTTGACATGGCTTGGGCGATATGGTAAAATCTATGTAAATACTATAGAATGGATAAAATTATGTTGAAACCAAAAATAAGAGGATTTATCTGCTTGAATGTGAATCCGTACGGGTGCTATCAGAATGCGGCGGATTCGGTTTATGAGCTTGCGCACATGGATAAAGAGCCGCGGCTTAATGGGAAGCGCGCGCTTGTAATCGGCTGCGGCAGCGGCTACGGCCTTGCGACGCGGCTTGCGCTTGCGTTTAACGGAGGCGTGCGTACGCTTGGCGTAATGCTTGAGCGCGGCGAGGAAGACAGAAAAGGCGCATCCGCCGGATTCTACAACGACAAAGGCTGCGAGGCTATCTCGCGCCACCACTCAATCGAATTCCCTACCGTAAACGCAGACTGCTTCCTGCAATCGACAAAGCAGCGCGTAATCGACATTATAAAGGAAGAAATGGGGCAGGTCGACATCGTTGCATACTCCGTCGCTGCGCCGCTGCGCACTGATACGGACAATATCGTCTATCGTAGTGCATTAAAGCCAATAGGGAAGGAAATTTCTCTAAAAACTGTTGACATTTCCAAAAAATTAGTGTATGATGTAAATATAGATTCCGCGAATCAGCATGAGATTGATTCGACCGTGAAGGTCATGGGCGGCGAGGATTTGGAGCTGTGGATTGACGCGCTTTCGCAAAGCGGCACGCTTGCGTCGGACGCGGCAGTAGTAGCATATTCCTACATCGGCCCTGAAATGACGCACGCAATCTACAAAGACGGCACTATCGGCATGGCAAAAAAGCACATGGAAGCCACACTTGAGCGGCTCGCGCAAAAATACGACGGGTTACGCACCGCACTTTCGGTGAACAAAGCTATCGTAACGACAGCGTCCTCCGCGATTCCTACCGTTCCGCTATACATTTCCATATTAGATAAGGTAATGCGCGAAAAGGGCTTGCATGAAGGCGCAATAGGTCAAGCGCGCCGCCTAATCACGATGTTAGCCGAGCTGCCGCGCGGAAAGTCCGTGCTTCGCCTCGACGACGTCGAGCTTCGCCCCGACATTCAAGCCGAGGTAGCCGAAATATTCGCCAAAGTCACCACAGAAAACATAACTGACCTAACAAACATAAACAACTACTACAGCGACCTACTTAAGCTCTACGGCTTCACCAACGCGGCCGACACCGAAACCACCGAAAATTAATATTTACAAAAAAGCAAAAATTTATTCAAAAAAATATTAAAGTTTGAATCAAATCCATACGATACATTAATTGAAAACGCAAAAAGAAAAAGCTGTACCCAATGGCAAAAACTTTGCATAAAGTTTCGCGCAAAGTCATACGTAATACAAACGCCGAAGCAATTTCGGCAAAAGCAAAAATATAATTGGCGACACGCCATTTATATAGCTATACTGTTGCAGTCCCCGTATGAGGGATAATGCGGTGCAATAGTGTAGACATTTATATTTTATTTAGGAGGTTTTTATTAATGAGAACTTTGAAAAAAGGTTTAGCGTTAACCGTTGTATTGACAATGGTGCTGTCGCTATTCGCAGGTATCACGGTTTTTGCTGCTGCTACTGCTACTGTAGGTAATGTAACAGTAACTGGCACAGTCGGAACTGCATTAGCAGCCGGAGTAGAAGTACCAATTACTATAGCCGATGGTGGACTTAAAGCAATTACCGCTACTGGATCGGATTTAAAATCTTGGATCACTAACTTACCTGCAGGTTTAACAGCTAAAGCAAAAGCAGACGTTGCCACTGATGACACATCTGTAACAATAGTAATTGAAGGCACGCCTACAGCTGCTTCTACAGATGCTATTGCTATCGTAATTCCTCAAGCAGCCTTCAATTCTGCAGAAACAGCCAATATCACAGTTGCTGCTAATGCTAACGCAAAATTCGCCATTACAGCTGCTTCAACAGGCGGCGACACATTAGGCAACACAGTTACAGTACGCAACAGCGGTATCGATAAAGACGATAAAGTTTCAATTTCAGGAGCAACAACAGCATTACCCAAGGGTGCAAAAGCTAACCTTTACACAACGAATGGCGGTTCCACATTAGTTACAGGTGCTCCTACATCAGCTAAATCAGTTAGCTCAGCCGGTACTCTTGAGTTTACAGGTTTAACACTACCTTTCCCTGCAGCTAATGTATGGTTAAAGGTTGATATAGCTGCTTCCGGTTCTGGTGACACAGCTGTAGCAGCTTCAACAAAATGGTATGAAATAACAGTTACTGCTGAAATTGCAACAGCTGCGTTTGAGGCTAGCAGAATTACAAGCGATGTAACTGTAAGCAGCACTTTAAAAGCGGCTACAATTACATTCCCGGCAAAATTCGCTCCTGCAGTAGACGGAACAGCTTATCCTAAGGGCACAACAATCACAGCTTATTTAGCAACAGACACAGCACTTGAAAAGCCTATCGGCTCTGTAAAATTAAGTGACCCGGCTGCATCTACTGCTAAGGTTTCAGTATTGAAGATAAACCGTAAACCTAGTGATACAAAAGCCGGTATTAAATTCGATGCAGCTGATACAGCGATTAAATTATTCGTTCAAGAACCAAAACCTGCAACTGCAACAGATACACCTAAAGGCAAGAGTACTGCAATTGAATATACTTTCCCGAAAGTTCCAAGAGCAGGCGGAGATCAAGGTAATGCTATTACTGCAACAATCCCGACGGCTGCTCCCACTCAACCGCACATCGCTTATTTCCAAGATGCAATGACAGTTGTAGCATATGGTATCGAGCCAGAAACATCTGTTAGAATATGGACAGCAGCTCCAACACTTGCAGCCACAGCTAATGAGAAAGGTCTATATTCAGCAGCAGCTGCTAAGCCAGTTGCAATTATGAAGGTTAAGAAGTCCATTAGCTACAAGGTAGGCGAAGAAAAGAAATCTTACCTCCCTGTAGCAGGTGCAATAGTTAGCACAAAGCTGTATCCTGCAACAACAGTTTACGCAACAATGCAAGGCAAAGACCAATACGAGAGCGCACTAATCACAGTTGCCGCACAAAGCTATGACAAGGCACCCGATTCTGGAACTGAGAATCCCCCTTCTACCGACGCTGAGCAAACTGCAGTTAATACAGCAGCCGCAGCACTAACTGCAGCTGACGTTATCACATATACCTCTAGCGATAGCGCAACAGGCGTTACTGGCAATTTAACATTAGGGTCTTCATTTGCGCATGGCGGTAAAACTTATACAATAACATGGACTTCCAATACTACAGATGTTATTGCAAATAATGGTACGGTAACAAGACCTGCTTCCACGGGCGAAGATACAGATGTTGTTCTGACAGCAACACTAGCTCATCCAGACTCTTCTGCAAAAACTGCTATAAAAACATTTAGTGTAAAAGTTTTAAAATCTACGACATAAATTTTAAATATGAATTAACAAACCGCCCTTTCGGGCGGTTTTCTTTTTGCGTGATGAAATCAGCAAGCAACATAATTTGACAAAATAATACATACATGCTAAAATAAAAATAGCATAATTGCTAAAGGGCGGCTGGCTTACCTCTGCAAGAAAGGAGGTATGCCCATGAGCGCATATGAAATCATATCTATAGTGCTAGAAGTTTTAGCGCGTATGACGGAATTTGCCACACTCGTGATTTTGATTCTGAAATTCTGGGAGAAAAAATAAAACCGCCCCCCTGAATCTACCACAGGTGGACGGATGTAACTGTAGTTCTAAGTTGTATTTGAAAGCCTGCCGCCTTTTGGCGGATTGTGGTAGGGAGAGTGTAAAGGGCACTCTCCTTTATTATGTCTTGATTTTATCACATATATTTGGATTTGTCAAGCTTTTTGAGCTGACATTACGGAATGCACCCTTTGCGCAATCTTTGCGCCGGTTAGGCCGTAGTAGTCGAGCAGCTCTGCGGCTTTGCCGCTGCGGCCGAATTCGTCGTTCATGCCGATTCGGGTTAGCGGCGCAGGGTGGTTTTCGCATAGCACTTCGGCAACGGCACTGCCTAGGCCGCCGATTATGTTGTGCTCCTCTAATGTGAAGATGTGCGAGGTTTGCGATGCGGCTTCGATTATTATGTCCTTGTCGATTGGCTTTATGGTGGATATGTTGATTACGCGTGCGTTTATGCCTTGTTGCTGCAATAGCTCGTGCGCGGCGATTGCTTCGGATACTAGCATTCCTGTGGCGATTAGGGTGACGTCATTGCCTTGCTTTAGCTGTACGCCTTTGCCGATTTGGAATTTGTAGGTGTCGTCGAATACGTCGGGGGCGGTTAGTCTGCCGAAGCGTAGGTACACGGGGCCTTGATGGTCGATTGCGGCTTTTACCGCAAGTCGTGCTTCGGTTGCGTCGGCAGGGCTTATCACTGTCATGTTAGGCAGCGCACGCATTAGCGCGATGTCGCAGATGGATTGGTGCGACGCGCCGTCCTCGCCTACGGTGATTCCTGCGTGGGTTGCGCCGATTTTTACGTTGAGGTTGGGGTAGCAGATGGAGTTGCGCACCTGCTCGAATGCTCTGCCGGAAGCGAATACTGCGAAGGTGGACGCGAAAACGATATGTCCGCATGTCGCCATGCCTGCCGCGATGGTCATCATGTTGCCCTCGGCTATTCCGCAGTTAATTAGGCGGTCGGGGTACTCCTTGCCGAAGGTCGCGGTCATGGTGGACTTGGTTAAGTCCGCGTCCAGCACCACTATTCTCTCGTCGCCGCCGAATTCCGCCAACGCGTCGCCGTATGCTACTCTTGTTGCCTTTGCCATTATTTTGCCTCCTTTAACTTCGCGATAGTGTTGTCAAGCTCGGCTGCCGCCGTTTCGTACTGCTCCTTGTTCGGAGCTTTGCCGTGCCATGTGTAGTCGCCTTCCATGTAGGAAATGCCTTTGCCTTTGACGCTTTTGGCTACGATTACGGTGGGCTTGCCTTTTTGCTCTGACGCTTCCTCGAAGGCTTTTAGGATTTCTTTTATGTCATGTGCGTCGATTTCGACTACGTGCCAGTTGAAGGCTGCGAATTTGTCGGCGATTGGCTCGGGGGAGCATACGTCCTTAAGTAGTCCGTCGATTTGCATTCCGTTGTAGTCGACGATTGCGCAGAGGTTGTCCAGCTTGTAGTGTCCTGCAAACATCGCGGCTTCCCAAACTTGCCCTTCCTCTAGTTCGCCGTCGCCTAGGATTGTGTAGACGCGGTAGTCTTTGCCTCGCAGTTTCGCGGATTTCGCCATTCCGCACGCGGCACTTATGCCTTGACCTAGTGATCCGGTCGACATATCTACGCCCGGGACGTCCTTCATGCTCGGATGCCCTTGCATGTGACTTGCAATGCTGCGGAAGGATTTAACGTCCGCTTCGGCATAATATCCTGCCAATGCAAGCGTGCCGTATAGTGCAGGCGCGCAGTGTCCTTTCGACAGCACGAATCTATCCCTGTCGTCCCACTTGGGATTCTTGGGGTCGTGCTTCATTACATCAAAATAAAGGCACGCCATAATGTCAGCAATTGACATTGAGCCGCCCGGATGACCGCTGCTTGCATTGTAAACTGCTTCCAGCGCAAGCTTGCGGATTTTGTAAGCGTTTATGCTTAAATCGATATGTTTTTGCTTCATGCTTACTCCTTTTGGTATTTTATGTTAGTTTATGGAATTGTATGTTGTATACGCTTATTATTATTCCGTCGGGGAGATTGTGTCTTTGGAGTGGGTGGACACTTCGCGTGTGAAGCCTTCGCCCATTACTTCGCGGACGTCGCCTATGATTAGGAATGCGTTTTCATCTATGCTTTTGATTATGTCTTTGATTTTGGGGATTTGTTGACGTTTTACAGTGCACATCAGGATTGTTTTGTCCTCGCCTGTGAACATGCCTACGCCCTTTAGTCCCGTGACGCCGCGCGGGATTTTCATGATTACATCGGCAATTTCCTGCGGCTTTGACGATACGATGAATATCATCTTAGCGAAGGAGATACCTTCTAGGATTGTGTCAATTACGCGAGTTTGTATGAACAACGTTAGTGCGGAGTATAAGCCGATTTCTATGTCGCGGAAGACGATTATCGCTGTGGTGATAATAGCTGCGTCAAGCAGCAGTATGAATGTCCCCATGGATACGTGCCGCATTATAAGCTGCAGCAGCTTTGCGATGATGTCCGTGCCGCCCGTAGATGTTCCTGCGGCGAAAACTATGCCCATGCCTAAGCCCATTATCGCGCCGCCGAATAGCGTGGCAAGCACAACGTCGTGTACAAGCCCATTCTGTATGCTCGGTATTTTCTCGTACAGCGTCAAAAATCCCGACAACATTAGCGTGGATATAATCGTGTTCACACCGAAGCTTTTGCCGCAAAAAATCATGCTGAGGATAAACAGCGGAATGTTGAATATAAGCACTAATGTACCTACGGGCAATATCTGCGTCACGTTGTAAATAATCGACGACAAGCCGCTTATGCCACCTGCCGCAATTTTGTTCGGCACAATAAATGCAGTAATCGCAAAAGCCGTAATCGCAGTGCCCAACGCGATCATTGCGTAAGTTTTGGCAAGCTTGACGGCTTTGCTTTGATATTTTTTTATGTTATGCTTCATCGCTGCTGCTCCGTTTCGGTTATATTGCTGCCGCTTAAAAGTTCAAGCAATCGCGCGGAATTGCCGCTTAGGTATAGGTAGCCGACTAGGGCTTCCAGGCCTGTGGCGTTGCGGTATTGGCGCATGTCGGCATTTTTGGGGACGCTGCTTTTTGTGTTGCGTCCGCGCTTGTAGATAGAAAGCTCGTCGGGCGTTAGTGTTGGCAATAGTCGCTCTGCAAGCTCGCTTTGCGACTTTGCACAAACTTTGTCCACCGCTGCGCGGTGCAGCGACTTCATGCTGCCTACAGATTCATTGACTAATCCAATGCGTACATACAACTCAAACACAGCGTCACCTATGTAAGCCAAAGCAAGGGTCGGCAATAAATGCGCGTCCTTGAACGGCTTTGACATTGACATCGGTATCTGCACTAAAACAATAACCTCCCTTTGCCGTTACCGTAGAGTGACAGCACGCGGCGTGTGTTTACAGGGTGCGACGACTTGGCGTTGATGAATGCTTCAAACAATCCCTTTGTATCTTTGGCTTGTAGCAGGTATTCGCGAACGTCTACGTCACGGAATAGATGTCGTCCAACGAGTAGCACAAATATGCCATGCGCCCCCTGCGGACATACTGCTTTTGCTAGATTGTCGCTGCTAAATTCGTTCGCACGCGACAGCAGTGGACCTACAAATGGAATCAATCGAATGAAAAACACGCTTACGTTATACCAGAATCGCGTGTGGTACAAACGTATGTGTGCCAACTCGTGTGCAAGTACGAATGCGACCGCATCCATGTCCTTGTGCTCCATATAGCTAATCTCGAACAACTCGGTGTTCAACACGACGTAATTCCTGCCCCAGAAGTAGGACGCGAACGCATTCAACGTGCCGTTCTCCTGCTTCACGTACAGTGCAGGTATTTTCTTCAGCCCTAGCAGATGCGAATATAACCTAAGACGTGCATACAATTCCGGAAACTGCCGCTCGTCCACGCGCACAGCCTGCACCTTTGCCCCCGAAAACGTCATGCCCATTCCGATGAACGACACAACAATTACGCCCACCGCCATAAGGTACGCGTCGCCGAATCGCAGATACTGCCAAAGCTGCTTGAACGGAATCATCATAACCGCGCCGATAATCACAAACAAAATCACGGCGTTAAGCGTCGCCATAAAGAAGTAAATTGTAAGCTCATAGGGGTGGCGCAGCTTGTTGATTTCCTCTTGCGTGAGCGGCTCTTGCTTGTGCTCCGACTCTGACTTGAACAGTCTATTGTGGTGTGCCATGAGATACCTCGCAAATTCTACAGAAGCTCACCGCGACAATAATTGTTAAACGTCGACTTTGCGCGCCTTAACGCCCTGCGGTGTGTCTTCCAAAATAATACCTTCCGCAAGTAGTGTATCCCGAATCTTGTCTGCTAATGCAAAATCCTTCGCTTTGCGTGCGGCTTGGCGTTGGTCGATTAGCTGCTGTATGCGTCCATCGATGTCTGCGCCGCCCTTGCCTGCGATTGAGAGAATGTCGCACATTTCATCTAATGTTGCTTTGTAGTGCGACAGTGTCGCGGTGCTGTAGTCTTTGTCTGCAATCTTTGTGTTGATGTGACGGATTGCGTCGAAAAGCGACGCGATTGCGTTCGCTGTGTTTATGTCGTCGGAAAGGTGCGCGAAGAAGTCCGCTTTGTACGCGGAGATGTCGTCGGCTGCGTTTTCGTTTGGGCTGTCGTTTGAATCTAGCAGGAATTTTAAGTTGTCGAGGCAGATTGTAATGCGTTCAAGGCTGCGCTTGGCGTTTTCCATCAAGTCCTTGGAGAAATTGACGGGGCTGCGGTAGTGCTGCGATATGATGAAGTAGCGCACTACATCGTATGAAAACTCCTTGGTGATGTCGCGCACCGTGAAGAAACTGCCGGATTTCGACATCTTCTTGTTGTCGATGTTGATGAAGCCGTTGTGTACCCAATAGTTGGCAAAGCGTTTGCCTGTGGCGCATTCGCTTTGCGCGATTTCGTTTTCGTGGTGCGGGAAGATTAGGTCTAGTCCTCCGCAGTGTATGTCGATTGTGTCGCCTAGGCGTGCGCGTACCATTGCGGAACATTCGATGTGCCAACCCGGCCTGCCGCTGCCGAATGGGCTATCCCATGCAGGCTCGTCTAATTTTTGCTTTTTCCATATTGCGAAGTCGGCGAAGCTTTGCTTTCCTTCGGCTGATTCTACGCGTGCGCCTTCCATAAGCTGCTCCAACGGCTGATTGGATAGCTTGCCGTAGTCAGCGAATTTCTCCACGTCAAAATAAACATCGCCGTCTACTTCGTAGGCATAGCCGCGGTCGATTAGGGTTTGCACCATGTCGATTATCTCCGCCATATGTTCGGTAGCGCGCGGCATAATGTCAGGCGGTGAAATGTGCAGCTTGCTGCAATCCTCTTTAAAAGCGGCGATGAATCGGTCGGCAAGCTCTGCTATGGTTATGCCTTCCTCGAAGGCCCGCTTTATCATCTTATCATCTACGTCGGTGATGTTCTGCGCGTATGTCACGGCGTAGCCCTCGTGCGACAAAATGCGGCGCAGCAGGTCGAACACGATAAAGCAGCGTGCGTTGCCCACGTGAATGTAGTCATACACAGTAGGTCCGCACGCGTACATTTTAACCTTGCCGCTTTCGATTGGCGTAAATTCTTCTTTTTGGCGTGTGTAGGTGTTGTATAGTTTCATGTCAGCTCCGTATTATTGCCATATTGTATAAGTTGATGATTACACCGGCTTCTCACCGGACAGCTTTTCGACTTGCTTCTCCAGCTTGTCAATGCGCATCATAAGCTTGCATAGCTCCATTGACAGCGGGTCGGGCATGTGGATTTGGTCTAGGTCGCACTTGGGCTTTTCTTTTACCTTCTTGGATACTATGCGTCCGGGGACGCCTACGCAGGTGCTGTTGGGCGGAACCTCGCACAGCACGACTGCATTTGCGGCTATCTTGGAGTTGTCGCCTACAGTGAAGCCGCCTAAAACCTTTGCGCCTGAGCCGATTAGGACGTTTTTGCCTATGGTTGGGTGACGTTTGCCTCTGTCTTTGCCTGTGCCGCCTAGGGTTACGCCTTGGTATATTGTGCAGTCGTCGCCTACCTCGGCGGTTTCGCCTATGACGACGCCCATTCCGTGGTCGATGAATACGCGGTTGCCTATCTTCGCGGCAGGGTGAATCTCAATCCCAGTCTTTTTTCGGGCACGCTTACTAAGCCACTCCGCCAAAAACTTGTGACCGGAGTGGTGCAGCTTATATGCCAATCTGTGGTACATTATGGCGCGAAGCCCCTGATACTGCAATAATATCTGCGCATTGCTGCGTGCAGCAGGGTCTTTCTCCCTTATATTTGCAATCTCACCTTTAAGCCACTCGAACATAAAACCCCTTTTTATATAAATAGTTACATATTGAATAACCGAGGGCGAACGCAGTTCGACCCTACAGCAATCCGTAAAACAAGTTAATCAATTACCACTTTGGATTTACGATGTCGCGCCAACCTAGGTCGCCGCGCTCTAAGCCTTGGATTAACACTTCCGCTGTTGCTAGGTTTGTCGCTATTGGGATATTATGTATATCACATAGGCGCAGCAGGGAAATGAAGTCGGGTTCGTTTGCATTTGCGGAAAGTGGGTCGCGGAAAGCTAATACTAAGTCTATTTCATTATATGCAATTCGCGCACCGATTTGTTGATTTCCGCCTTGAGGGCCGCTTAGGAAGCGTTGTATGGTTAAGCCTGTTGCCTCGGCTACGATTGAGCCTGTGCCTGAGGTTGCAAGCAGATTGTGTTTTTTGAGGATGCCGCAGTATGCTATGCAGAATTCTACCATCAAGTCTTTCTTTTGGTCGTGCGATAACAATGCAATATTCATTTTGTTACCTCCGTTAATTTATATTTCGGCAACCGTTCGATTGCCGTTTAATCAGCCTCGGTTTCGTAGCTTTACCTTGTGCAGCAGCGGGAGCTTTTCGCCGCGTTGGCGAGCTGCTATGTTGTTGAATGCCGTTATGCCGTTTTTGCGTTTTGTTGTAACGTAGGGCGTGCTGCTGTTTCCGTAGGTGATGAACGCTTTGTCGTAGGGGATTATTCCCAGTATGGGAACTCCCAGCAAATACATCAACTCTTCAAGGTTGAAGGTCTTTAGGTCGCGTTTGGTTACGCAGCTGAAAACGCAAAACAAACGCTTGTGTATATCTTCCGCTTCATACTCTGCGATGAGTTCTCCGTCCTGAATGTCGGCGATATACTTTTCTGTATTCTTGACAGACTGCCGCGATAATGTTGAAACAACAACGACACTGTCCGCTATATATATTATACCCGATAATTCATATGTTTTGCAATCAATAATTGTATAATCATAACTGGAAGATTTCTCTTTTATTAATTTTAAAACTTGAGGCGATAGCTTGGAGTATGGGTAGGTGTTTTGCGCGCAGGGGAGGAAGTCTAGGTCGCAGTATTCGGGGTTTATGCCCGAGATAACGGCGTCCTTGAAGCTGCATACCTCGGAGGTTACGTCGTAGTAGTCGAACGCGATTATGTCGTCGTAACCTAGCAGTACGTCGGCGTTACGAAAGCCTTCGTTGATGTCGATAAGCAGCACATCGCTGCCGCTGCGCGATAGCGTGAGCGCGAGATTAACCGCCGTCGTAGTTTTGCCTACGCCGCCTTTTGCTCCTGTTATGCAGATTATTTTGCCCATGGCACACCTCTATACATTTGTCATTTTTAGGTATTCGCGTGCGGCTTCGGTTGCAACACGTCCGCGCGGGGTGCGGCTGATGAAGCCTAGCTGTAGTAGGTATGGTTCGTATACGTCCTCGATTGCGCCTGCATCTTCGCCTAGGGTTGCGGCTAGGGTGTCTAGGCCTACGGGGCGGCCGCCGTGGTTATGGATTAGGGAGTGCAGCATTCGGCGGTCGATTTTGTCTAGGCCTATCTTGTCTATCTCTAAGCGAGAGAGGGCTATGTCGGCGATTTCTCGTGTAATTATGCCGTTGCCTAATATGTCGGCGAAGTCGCGTACGCGTCGCAGCAGGCGATTGGCAAGGCGCGGAGTTCCGCGCGAACGCTTTGCAATCTCCATTGCTCCTTCAGGTTCGCAGGGCGTGCCTAGAATATACGCAGAGCGCGTCACTATTTCCAAAAGCTCCTGCGGCGTATACAATTCAAGGCGGCATATTACGCCGAATCGGTCGCGCAGCGGCGAGGTTATCATGCCCGGACGCGTAGTCGCGCCGATTAAAGTGAACCGCTCAAGGCTTAGACGCAGCGCATTCGCAGAAGGTCCCTGCCCTGTGATTATGTCGAGGGCGTAGTCCTCCATCGCAGGATAAAGCACCTCCTCGATGGCGCGATTGAGGCGGTGGATTTCGTCTATAAATAAGACGTCGTTCGCCGATAAATTCGTAAGCAACGCGGCGAGGTCGCCTTGCTTCTCCAACGCAGGGCCGCTGGTGAGGCGAATATCCACGCCAAGCTCATTCGCGATAACTCCCGCGAGCGTAGTCTTGCCAAGCCCCGGAGGGCCGTACAGCAGTATGTGGTCAATCGACTCCTTGCGCTTTTTGGCAGCTTCAATGAAAACGGTGAGGTTATCCTTCACCGCCTGCTGCCCTATGTATTCCGCCATTACCTTCGGGCGGAGCGACAGCTCAACTTCGCTGTCAAAGGTCGTTTGCTTCGTGGAAACTATGCGTTCGTTTTCGCTCATGTTTATCTCGTTTTCATTTATACAGTCAATCGCGTTTCGGGAATGTACTGACTATATTGCGTCAGCCATTGCTTTATCGTTGCGTGCTCTTGCGGAAAGCCTTCGCTCATGCGGCAGGCAAAAACTATAGGCAGCCATTGCATTATGTCGGCGTGGGTCGCTTTCGCTTTTGCACATATTGCATCTAGGTATGCACTAGCTAGGTCGGGACTGTAGAAGTAGTGCAGCATGTAGGAGCGGCATATGTCCGCGTGAGGGTTGCCGCTTGTTGCGTCGTACCAATCGACTACGCAGTAATCGTCTGCGGTTTTGATTATGTTTTGTCCGTGCAGGTCGCCGTGGCATACAGCGTTGCCGCGAGGGAGTGCTGCAAGCTTGCTTAGTAGTGCGTCTTTTTCGGCTTGGGTGAGCAGGTCGCTGCTATGCAGCTTTTGCGACAGAATATCGCTCACGTTGAATGGCAGGCTTGCGCTTGCCGACAGCAGCTTCATTTGCACGTCTGTGAGTATGCCGATGTAGTCGGCGGAGCTTATAGCTCCCGATAACGCAAGCCCTGCGACAGTTTCGCCTGCCGCGTAGTCCATGCGTATGCCGTATTGTCCGCGAATGTGTACGACTTCGTACACCTTAGGCAGCGGAATTCCGCTGCCTTCGAGCGATACCATGTTGTATGCTTCGTGGAATACCCACGTTTTGTCGCAGTCGGCGTTGTATAGCTTTATGGCGTGGTCGTTGTCTAGGTATACAGCTGCGCGTACGCCCGCGCCTATTTGATGTTTGGTGGTCATAATTACACAATCACCTGCAAATTCTCGGTTTTCAAGTCCAACGCGCCGGTGAGGGAACATCCCTTCTCTTTTGCATATACTATATATTCTATTATTTCCCGGGAAATAATTTCGCCGGGGGCAAGTATTGGAATACCGGGTGGGTAACACATTACGAATTCACCGCTGATTCTGCCGGAGGTTTCGCGAAGCGGCAAGCTTTCTTTTTCGGCATAAAATGCGTCCTGAGGCGCGATAGATACCTGCGGAGAAATGTACTCGTTCTCGAGCATATCGCCCGGGTCTTTGCCATGTAGCCGTTTTATTTCGGCGAGTGAGCCGATTAGGCGCTCCATCTCCAGCTTTCGGTCGCCCCATGAGATTATCGCTAGTATGTTGCCGATGTCGCCCATTTCGATTTGTATGCCGTAGTCATCGCGCAGGAGGTCGTAGACTTCGATTCCTGCCAGGCCTATGTCGCGGGTGTGTACCGACAGCTTCGTTCCGTCGAAGTCGTACACGTTGTCCCCGTTGATTAACTCATGGGCAAATGCGTAGTAGCCACTAAGCTTATTTAGTTCTTGTCGGCAGTATTCCGCGTATTCCACGGTTTTTGCAAAGTTTTCTCTTCCTTTTAATGCAAGGTGCTTGCGTGCGATGTCGAGCGAGGACAGCAGTAGGTATGACGCGCTCGTCGTTTGGCACAGGTTTATTATCTGCCGAACGTATCCGTCTGATACACTGCCGCTTGTCACCATTAAGCTGCTTTGCGTAAGCGAGCCGCCTGTTTTATGCAGGCTTACTGCGGCAAAGTCCGCACCTGCGCGCATTGCGCTAATCGGCATGTTGTCGCCGAAGTAGAAGTGCGTACCATGCGCTTCATCGGCGAGCAGGTACATTCCATGCTTATGTGCAAGCGCGGCGATTGACTTTATGTCTGAGCACACGCCGTAGTATGTGGGATTATTCACCAGTACCGCTTTCGCGTCAGGATTAGCGATAATCGCCGCCTCCACGTCCGTGACCGACATTCCAAGCGGAATCCCAAGCCGCCTATCCACTCCGGGATTCACATAAACAGGTACAGCTCCGCACACCACCAGCGCGTTAATCGCGCTGCGATGTACATTGCGCGGCATAATAATCTTGTCGCCGCGCTTGCATACGCACATAATCATAGCTTGCACGCTCGACGATGTGCCGTTTACCATAAAATAGGCGTACTTCGCGCCGAAAGCTTCGGCGGCAAGCTCCTCCGCTTCCTTTATCACCGACACAGGGTGAATGAGGTTATCCAGCGGCTTGCTGGAATTAACGTCGGCCTTCATGCAGTCGCTGCCCAAAAATTCGGTCAGCTCAGGCAAACCGCGCCCTTGCTTATGTCCTGGTACGTCAAAAGCAACCACACGATTCGTCCTGTGGTTGCGCAATGCTTCAAACAGCGGCGCGCGACTTTGTCGCTCGATATTATCAAGGTGGATGCTTCGAAAGCTGTAGCTATTTTCGTTGTTCATACACATTCATCCCCGAGAAAATCTCAATCATCTCCCGCCGCAGGCTGTCGATAATCTCAAGGCGCATCTTGGGCGGAAGCTCATACGCATCCTTGTTGAACAGGTAATTTTGTATATCAATCTCTTTGATTAGCATTTTTGTGTGGAAGATATTGGACTGGTAGACATTTACATCAATCGAGTCATACCTCGCACGCGTTGCCGCGTTGATGTAATCCTGTATCGAGGTAATCGCGTGGTCGATGTACAGCTTCTCGCCGTTTACGTTGCGCGTAAATCCGCGCACGCGATAGTCTATCGTGATGATGTCAGAATCAAAGCTCCCCAAAAGGTAATCAAGCGCGTTAAGCGGAGAAATCGTGCCGCACGTGGAAACGTCGATATCGACACGGAAGGTTGAAATAGAATTATCCGGGTGATTCTCCGGGAATGTATGCACAGTTACATGACTTTTATCAAGGTGCAAGCAAGCCGAGGAGCTATCCGCGATTGCTGCAATCCTGCCTTGGTTGCAGGATTCATCAATCTCCCCCACATTGAGGTTATCCTCCGAAATCAGTATCGACACAGAAGCACCCTGAGGGTCATAGTCCTGCTTCGATATATTCAAAACGGTCGCGCCAATCATCGAGGTAACATTACATAGTATATTTGTCAAACGAGTCGAGTTATACTGCTCATCAATATAAGCGATATAATCTCGCTGCTCACGCTCACTTTTAGCATAGCATACGTCGTATATGTTGAAGCTAAGTGTTTTTGTGAGGTTGTTAAAGCCGTACAATGTTAGCTTTTGGTCCAACCCTAACATCGCCCTCCTTTAATAATATTATTACCTTATTATAACGTATCGCAGTGCGATTGTCAATTGAGAATTCACGCGCAAACGTGAATCGCAGCAAAAAATTATTGACAAAATAAAATCAAAGTGATAAAATAGATATGTAAGAAGGAGTGCTCGAACACTCCTCCCGGCAGGTTTTCTGCAATCGGCTTGATTAGGCTTCACGGCTTTAATATTGTGTTTCTAAATTACTACAACCGCTGACCTTTGTGCTGGGAGCGGTTGTTTTTGTATATTTTATACATATTCTTTATTGTGTCAATAACCAACACTGCGTTATCAGCAAAGAACATTGCTAATACAAGAACAATTTCTCTGCCTGTCATATTTCGACATCCCTCCTTTCCGCAAGACTAATCTCACAGAAAACTACGGAGGTACCCTATAGTTCATCATGGGCGCACGTCCTTTCTTCCGTTAGCCCAATCCACGCCGAGACGATACTCGCCTGCGTACATATATCCTACCATAATTCGACATAAATGTAAAGTTACAATTGTGTTACAAACACACATCATCACCCTCCTTCATATATTAATAGTAGTCGGAAGATAGGTTTCCGTAGATTTACAAGGAGGACAATATGGGAGAAAATCTCACTTTTAATAATCGGAACGGTTGCTCTGACGCGGTGCAGCCTTTTGTCAATGTCGCAGAGGTGGACGGCGACTTCAGGCGAGGCAATAGACGGCGCGCAGAGCCTGTGTCGGCACGCGCTACCTTTACGGTAGATTCCATCGACGCCGAGCTTACAAAATGCGTCGACAAAGAATTTGTGCTTCCGGGAGAAACGCTGCATTACGCAATCACATTTACAAACAATTCATCAGTTGATTTATTCAACGTAAGAATAAGGGACAATGTTTCGTCTAAGACAAGGGTAAATGAATGCTCGATTGAGCCGCGGCCGCAGTCTGGGGAATCGCTGCAATCAGGCATATGTATAGGCTGCGTGCCTGTTGGGCAGTCGCGCACGCTTACCTTTTCCGCAACTGTGCGGCAGGGTGCTACGGGTGAAATCGAGAACACAGCGTTCGCAACATTCAGCTTCACAGACCACAGCGGCGTAACGCACAACGGCGAAACAATCGCAGCGCACGCCGACAGCTTTATCGCAGTAGCCGAGCTTTCAATCGAAAAGTTCGCCGACAGGACATTTGTAATGGAACAAGGCGAGGAAGTGGTGTACACCTTGCTTGTAACAAACACAGGCAGCGTGCCGATAAGCCACATCGTTGTCACCGACACAATCCCTCAAGGCATGGCGTATAAACGCAACTCCACCATAATAGACAACGAACGCCCCTGCCGCAACGAAAATCCCGAAAACGGCATACACCTGTCCGACCTGCAGCCGGGCGAATGTCACCGCGTTCAATTCACCGTCACAGTTTTATAAGAACTTACAAATGCAAACTGAACATAGTTGAATAGGCGGAGGGAAGCCTCCGCCATATTGTGAAGGAGAGCATATGAAATTCATAAATAAAGCAACCGTGGGCGGCGAGTATATGGGTACGCCTGTTTACGCAAGCAGCAACTGCGTCGCGGTAGAGCTTACGCCGCCGGGAATACATGTGTGTGAACGGATTCCGGCGTGCTGCATACGCGCAATCCTGCGCTGCTACGTATGCTACAAAGGTGTAAAGGTTGTGACCGTGGGCGACAACTTGATAATATCCGTCGGCTTCGAGATTTACATAAAGTGCATAGATTGTTACGGTGAAACGCGCAGGATTACACAGCCCGGGAGCGTAAACTTCGTAAACCCCAACTTGTGCCTGCACCGAAACCTTGACCTGTGCCGCTGCCGTCCGCGCTTCCACAATATATCGTTCGAGATGCAGAATGGGAATGTGGAGGTTGAGTTTGATGTTACGCTTACTTAAGTGAAAAACTAAAAGTGAAGAGTGAAGAGTGAAGAGTGAATGAAAAACAGCTTGCGCCGTTTTAATTGAGCAAAACCATTCCGATAAATAGAGGGTTTTGCTTAAATTAGCTTGCGCAGCAAGCTTTCCTTAACTTTTCACTTTTCATTTTTCACTCTTCACTCAACTATGTGTATCCACTTTTTGCTGAAGTATCGCGCGAGGAATATTCCGCCGCGTGCTACCCAGTCTATCACCATGCCCAGCCATACGCCGAATACGCCAAGACCTAGGTGTATGCTTAGGAAGTAGGCGACGATTACGCGGAAGAGCCACATTGTCGCAGTGGCTACCACCATTGTGTATTTGGCGTCGCCGGAGCCTTTGAAGCCGGAGGGGAGTATGAAGGAGATTGCCCATGTCGTGGGCATCGCGAGAAGTGTGAGCCACACTAGGCGCAGGCACTGCTCAATTGCTTCCTCGTTTTTGGTGAATAGCGACACCGCGCTGCGCGAAAGCGGAAACAGCACCAGTGCAAGCACGGCGAAGCATATCATAACTGTGCGCACGATGTACATCAGCACCTTTTTGGCTTCGTCGAAGTCGCGGCGGCCGTATGCTTGTCCGACTAATGTTGTCGCGGTTATCGAGAATGACGCGCCGGGAATGTTTAGCACGTTGAAGATTACGCCGGCGATGTAGTTCGCAGTAAGTCCTGCTGTGCCGCTGCTTGCGATGAATGTTTGGGTGATGAGCTTGCCTGTGTTGAAGAGGAGTGATTCGACTGACGCAGGTATGCCGACGGATAGGATTGCGCGTATATGCTCCATTTGCAGCTTAAATTTAAGCAGTGCGCGGTATTTGATGTGCGCCTGCCGCTTGAAAAAGATTATGCCGAGCACCGCGCCTGTGTAGCGTGCGGCCGTAAGCCCGATTCCTGCGCCTGCAATTCCGAGCCCTGCTATATATATGAAGAAATAGGTTGCGGCTACGTTTACCACATTCATTGTGACGGTGATGATGAGTGGCGTTTTTGTATTGCCAGCGCCGCGGTATGAGCCGTTTATGACAGACACGACCGCAAGCGGCATAGGCGAAAGCAGCGCGATACTCATATAAAGGTTTGCGTTATCTAATACAACCTGCTCAGTATTGCCGAACAGCATACGCAATAGCTGCCAACGCAGCACAAACACAAGCAACGACAGTATCGCCGACGACAACAATCCAAGCAGTATGCCTTGATGTGTCACATCAATGATAGTGTCGCGATCGCCGCCGCCGATTCGCTGCGCCACGATAACCGTAACGCCTACCGCGAGCGCGGACAGCACCGCGATAATCATCATAAATATAGAATCGACAAGCCCAATACCCGACACGACATTGTCGCCAAGCCCTGCTGCCATAAGCGCATTAACCGTACCCATGAATATAATGAGCGACTGCTCGATTATAACAGGCACGGTTAAGCCGAATACGCGCTTCCTCATGCGATTATCGACAGCGCGGCGTAGTCGCCTATGCTGTCGCCTAATTGCGACGGTACGATTGTGCAGTGCTGGCGCGACAGCGCAAGTGTTTCCTGCGAGATTACCGCTTGTGCGTGTTCTGCGATGAGCTTTGTCGAGCGTTGATATATGCTTCCTATTATAATGCGTTCGGGATTTAGCAGGTCGATTATGATGGACAAGCCTTTGCCTAGGTAGCGTCCGACTTCGGCGTATACTGCGATTGCGGTAGCGTCGCCTGATTCGGCTGCGTCGGCGATGGATTTCGCGGTTATGTTTTTGTAGTTGTTCGGGTCAAAGTAGGTCGGGCGTATGCCTGACTGCCACGCGGCAGTGCCCATGCCGATGCCAAGCTGCGCGATTCCGCCGCCGCTGCAAAAGCCTTCCATGCTGCCGAGCTTGCCGTAGCCCGCAGGGCCGCTATCTGCGACGCGCACATGCCCTATTTCTCCTGCCATATCATTTTTGCCGCAATAAAGTGCGCCGTTTAAAATAAGCCCTGCGCCGAAGCCCGTACCCATGGTGAGGAATACTACATTGTCGTAACCTCTGCCTGCGCCGAATTTCCACTCGGCTAGAGCGCACGCGTTTGCGTCATTTTGCAGCTTCGCCTCAACCTTATATTTATCCGCGAGTATGTCAACTATCGGTATGTTATCCCACAACGGCAGATTCGGCGGACGCATGATGATTCCCTTTGCGCTTGATAGGGGGCCGCCGCAGGATATTCCGATTCCGTCTATCTCGACGTTGGAAGCGTACTCCTCGATAATGCTGCATATCCTGCCGATTATGTGCAGCGGCTTTTCCGTAATATCGGTGGCAAAGCTGCGCTTGTGCATTATCTCAACTGCGCCGTCCACGGACGAGCCGATGATAACGGCGCATTTCGTACCTCCGATGTCAATACCTACAAGTGTTTTCATATACTCACCCCTTTGTTCTAGTATAACATAAATGGAATTTTTTATCAAGACACCAAAATGACATAAATGTATGATATAATTAGTTGAGGTGATTATATGAAGATATTAATCGCGGACGATAATAGGCAGATTACGTCTATATTGGAAGAATATGCTAAAAAGGAAGGGTATACGGCATATGTTGCCGCGGACGGAAGTGCCGCGCTGTCGCTGTTTGATAGGCATAAGCCGGATATTGTGCTGCTTGATGTGATGATGCCGCCGCCGGATGGATTCGAGGTGTGCAAGGAGATTCGCCGATTGAGCAATACGCCTGTGATAATGGTGACGGCGCGCGGCGAGGACTATGAGAAGATAATGGGGCTTGATATAGGCGCTGACGATTATATCGTGAAGCCGTTTTCACCTGCGGAGGTTATGGCACGTGTGCGTGCGATAATGCGGCGTATTGAGGGTGAGGGCGGCAAGGTGATTAGGGTGGGCGGCCTGACGGTGAATATAAGCGACTATACGGCGCAGGTGGGCGGAAACGACATTGCGCTGACCAAGAAAGAGATTGAGATATTGTGGACGCTTGCGAAGAATAAGGGTAAAGTTTTCACGCGTGATAATTTGCTGGACACTGTGTGGGGCATAGACTTTTTCGGCGATTATCGGACAGTGGACAGCCACATCAAACGCATACGCTCGAAGTTGGACGAATATCCGCACCCGGAATGGGAGATTCGCACGATATGGGGCGTGGGGTATAAATTCGTGGCTAATGACTAATGGTGAATGGTGAATGACTGATGTATATGTTCAAAAATAAGATTGTGGTAAAGTTGAGTGCGTATTTTGCGGCGGCATTGCTGCTGTTTGCGATTATTTTGGGGAGTGTGTTTGCGGTGCTGTTTCGCGATTACACTATCAATATGCGTAAGAATGAGCTTGCGGCAAGAGCGACGGATATTGCGGAAACGCTGTCGGGGTTCATGTCAATGGGCGGAGGTGGCAAGGGTGCGTTTATGCGCTACATCTGCGATTTCGCAGGCGCAGATGCGTGGATTGTCGACGAGCAGCACAATATAATCACAGGCGGTATGGGCATGATGGGGCGTTACAGCTACTCCGACCTACCCGAAAACGCCGAGGGAATAATCGACGAGGTTTTCAATGACAAAACTGTGTTCAGTGAAGATTTCAGCGGCGTGCTGTCGGAGCTTACGCTTTCGGTGGGTGTACCTGTTAAATCAGACGGCGAAGTTGTCGCGGTCGTGCTGCTGCACACTGCCGTGCAGGGGATAAACGACGCAATCAAGCAAGGCGTTGGGATACTCGCCATAAGCATTGCCGCGGCGTTGATTATCGCGATACTTTTGTCGATTTGGCTTAGCAAAAGTTTCACTGACCCGATTGTTAGCAAGGAAGCACAGGACGCGATTCGCCTTGAAAAGACGCGCCGCGACTTTGTCGCGAATATTTCTCATGAGCTGCGCACGCCCGTTACTGTGCTGCGCGGCTCGCTTGAAGCATTGGTCGACGGCGTGGTGTCTGAGCAATCTCAGGTTGAGGAGTACCACAGGCAAATGCTGTCGGAAGCTGTGTATTTGCAGCGGCTTGTAGGCGATTTGCTAGACTTGTCCAAGCTGCAAAGCGCGGAATATGTAATTGAGCGGCAGCCTGTGTCCGCGTTCGAGGTATGCACCGACGCGATTCGCAGTATGCAAAGCATTGCAAACAAAAAAGATGTGCGACTGCAATCGAATTTAGTCCGCGACATCGAGATAGTCGGCGACTACGGCAGGCTGCGTCAACTAATGCTAATCCTGCTCGACAACGCGGTGAAGTTTTCGCAAGACGGCGGCGTTGTGGAAGTTGCAGTTGATGGCTGCATACGCGTACGCGACTACGGCTGCGGAATCCCCGCCGACGAATTGCCCCACATATTCGACCGCTTCCGCAAGTCGCGCAGCGAACAAAACAAAGCCGGCACAGGCCTAGGCATGGCAATAGCAAAAGAAATCGCAGCGCGGCACAGCCTAGCAATCACGGCCGAAAGCACGGTGGGCGAAGGCGCGGCGATAATTATAACGCCTGTCAAACATTCGTAATCGTCAGCCGCAGCTCCTTCCCTGCACCCTTCACGGCTTCTACTAGGAATATCGACGGCTCATTCTCGCCCGACTGCTTTATCTCAATCCGCTTCGGCTCAAGCGAATACGCGCGCAGCGTGCATATCACGTCCGCAAGGCGCGATACGCGGTGCACCATGCTAAACTTGCCGCCGTACGCAAGATTGCGCGCAGCGCAAGCTACGCAATCCTCCAGCGTCGCTGCGACCTCGTGCCGCGCGATAGTAAGCGGCAGCGTGGGATTGGTGAAGCCGCTGCCCGACTGCATATACGGCGGATTGCATGTGATGTGGTGGTAGTATTCACCCTTGTTGTAGGTCTTTAAGTCTTGACAGATGATGTCAATCGCAGCGGCGTTATATTCGCATGAACGCCGCGCCATCTCTGCAACCTCAGGAATTATCTCGACGCCGTGCAGCTCTGCCGCGACGCCCTTCGCGTGAAGCAGCAGCGGCACAATCCCGCCGCCGCAGCATAAATCCAACACCCTATCCCCCTTGCGCACTCGCGCAAACTGCGACAGCCACACCGCGTCCGTCCCAAACAAAAAGTACGCTGGATTTTGAATAATATACAGCCGTCTACCACTAAAGTCCTCGACGTGCAAATCCTCAAGCCGTTCCCCTTCTCTTAACATAAACCCTCCAGTATCACACTAAACCTCCAAGTCTTTTCACCAAAGTTGCCGCAAGAGCTATTTTCAATAAATCGCCGGGGATATAAGGAAACACGCACATGCCAAGCGATTCCAAAAGCCCTCTCCCCATCAAACGCATAAACCAAGCCGTTCCTATTACATAGCAAGTGACTATACCGAAAATCATAGCGATTCCATAGCCCCACACCTTTTTTGGCAACTTCAACATCAAGAGCCCTATAACAAAAGCGCCTGCGACATACCCAAATATGTAGCCTCCAGTAGGGCCTGTGATAACGCCAAATCCGCCTGAAAATCCTGCAAACACAGGTACGCCTACAGCTCCAAGCAAAACATAAATCAGTTGACTCATGCCGCCCTTAGTCGCCCCAAGCAGCCCCCCTGCAATAAAAATCGAAAGGGTAGCAAGACTAAGGGGGACAGGCGTAAACGGCAGCGGTATAATTATCTGCGACAACACTGCCGTGAGTGCCGCGAACATAGCAATTACAATAATGTCTTTTGTTGTCAGCTTTAATTTATTCACTATAAAAATCTCCTCTAATGCTTATTTCTCCTGATGTGAGCGTGTAGATGCTGCCGTCATTTAATCGGACAACAAGGCCGCCCATGTCGTTGACGTCAACAGCTTCTGCTGTGGTTTTGCCGCTTTGGTGTATGATTTCTATTGTCTTGCCGAGAACGCACGATAGCTTTTTATACTCATGGATAAACTTTCCATTATCAAGGCTGTCGGAGTAATCCGAAAGCTCTGTTATAATCTCTGCTATAAGTTTGTTTCGGATAGCTTCACTTTGTTTTTCAGTTTGCAGCGAGCAGGCTATGCCTGCAAGCTCGGTAGGAAATGCGCTTGTGGAAAAATTGACGCCGATGCCCAAAATGACGTATTCCACATTGCCGCTTTCAAAATCCGTCACGGCTTCCGTTAGTATTCCGCACACCTTTTTGCCGTTTACTATAATGTCATTTACCCACTTTATTTTCGGATTTATCCCGAATACCTTTTGAATAGCGCGGCAAACTGCAACAGACGCAAAGACGGTAAGCAAAACTCCTTTTTGTGCATTGATTTTGGGTCTTAGAATAAAGCTCATGTAGATTCCGCTGTCGGGCGGCGAAAAGAAGCTTCTGCCCATTCTGCCGCGTCCGGCAGTTTGTTCGTTCGCAATAATCACACTTCCATCCGGGGCATTGTCGAGCGCAAGCTTTTTTGCCGTTTGATTGGTTGATGAAAGCGAGCTGTATACAAAGATGTTGGGGGCGCACCCTTCGGGGAGCATAGCTCTGATTCCCTCTGCCGAGATGATGTCGTTTTGTGCAGATAGCCTGTAGCCCTTGTTGGTAATTGCAGTTATGATGTAACCGTCCTGCCTCAAGTCCTTGATGACTTTATTTATGGCAGCGCGCGATACGCCGATGGTGACCGCAAGCTGTTCGCCGGAAACGTCCTTTTGCCTATTTATTTCAAGTATTTCAAGAACCTTCGCTTTGGTTGACAAAACGACACCTCCTTTGCACATTACAGATTATACCACATCAAAATAATATTGTCAACCATTATTATAATTTTGGTTTACAATTACTTTGGGCAAGCAAAAAGGGCTTCAAAAGAATCTTTTTAAAATTCTTCCGAAACCCTCACAATGGAGCTGTTGAGCGGGCTCGAACCGCCGAACCTCTTCCTTACCAAGGAAGTGCTCTACCTGCTGAGCTACAACAGCATTAACAAATAATATTATACAGTCCCAATGCCATTTTGTCAAGCATTTTTTCTTTTATTGCTATGTTAAAATAAATATGATACAATGAAATCAGCAATAAGATCGCGAAAGACATAGTGAAACAACTTTAAAATAATCTGCTAGTCAATCACGTTTCCTTGATTATATCTGTATTCGTCGTAGTTCTGATGTAGCGGATGAAACGCGATTGACTATAAGGCGAATATGTGGACGATTCCTGCAAAGACAATACTTTCGGCTTATATGGAGTGCGGTTGGTTCGGCTCTAATTACAACATGAATTTGTACAAGGGTTGCTGCCACGGCTGCATTTACTGCGACAGCAGAAGCGATTGCTACGGCGTTGCCGATTTCGACAGCGTGCGCGTCAAGGAAAATGCCGCCGCGATCGTGGAATCCGAGCTGCGGCGTAAGCGCAAAAATGGGACAGTGATTACAGGCTCAATGAGCGACCCTTATAATCCGTTTGAAGCCGAATTGAGGCTTACGCGGCGAATATTGGAGTTATTCGACCGATACCGCTACGGTGTGGTTGTGCTTACAAAGTCTGCGCTTGCTGCGCGCGATTGCGATGTGCTTGCGGCGATTGCGCGGCATTCGCCTGCGGTGGTTAACTTCACCGTGACCTGCGCCGATGATTCCCTTTGCCGAAAGCTTGAGCAAAGCGTGAGCGTCAGCAGCGAGCGGCTTTCTGCGATAAGTAAGCTTACAGATGAAGGAATCACATGCGGCATGCTGCTAATGCCAATCCTACCCTTAATCAACGACACCGAGGAAAATATACGCGGCGTGGTGCGTCTTGCGCATGAAGCAGGCGCGAAATGGGTGTACGTCGAACACGGCTTCGGCGTAACGCTGCGACAGAATCAGCGGCTGCACTTCCTTGATAAAGCGGAAGAATTGTTTCCGGGAATGCGCAAGCAGTACGTTGAACGTTTCGGCAACGAATACAGCTGCCAATCGCCGAACAACGATTCGCTGTGGAAAACATTCACAAGCGAGTGCGAGCGATTGGGCATGGCGTATCGTATGCGCGACATAATTCGCATAATCCACGGCAAGTACGAGTGCGAGCAACTTTCCATGTTTTAGGAGGGGTATGCAGAACAACATTATCAAGCAGGACTTCGACCGCATCGCCGAAGCCGAGGGTGATACGCGTGTGTGGAACCACAACAATTGCTATTATCCGCTGCTGTTTCGCAATATGCCGCGCAATTGCCGCGATGTGCTGGAGATAGGTTGCGGCAAGGGTGAGCTGTGCGCGTTGATTGCCGAAGCAGGCGCAAACGTCGTGGGCGTGGATTTTTCGGCGAACATGATTGACGCGGCAAAGGCAGTGTACGGTGGCAATGGTCGCATAAGGCTAATCAACGCCGACATAACCTCGCTGTATTTCGACAGCGGCAGCCTTGACGCAATCGTCACGGTTGCAACTGCGCACCATCTTGATTTCGAGTGGCTGCTGCGTTTTGCAAGGGATAAGCTGCGTCCGGGTGGTCGATTACTAATCCTCGACTTGTGCGACGCATCAACAATCGCAGACCATATCCATTGGGCGTGCGCCGTGATTCCGAATAAAATTATAAACGCAATTCACAACCGGAACTACCTGCAAAACAAAGCCGCAAGTGACGCATGGCAAATTCACGGCGACCACGACGATTACATGACACTGCCGCAAATTGCTGCGCTGGCACGAAAACATGCACCGGGGGTAAAAGTACGCCGGCTGCTATACTGGCGATATTTCCTGCTCTGGCAAAAATAAGGGGGCAACATGAACATCAACGATTACGCATTCACCTACATCAGCAAGGACGATTTAAAGACGGAGCTAAAGCAAATCGCAGAGGAAGGCAAGGCAATTCCTGCCGATGTGCAGCAGGAGTTCGACCGATTGCTAGCGGTCGAGGACATCTTGACAGAGCAAGCAGCCGCAGAAAAGCTGCTCGACATCACCTTGAATCTACCGCTAGCAAGCGATTGCGACTTGGTAGAACCTTCCACGCTCGAGGAAATAGTCGCAGAACGCGACGGCAACTTGCGCACGCAAAAGCTCACCAACGAAGCAGCAGTCGCAGACAAACTGCACGGCGCATGGCTGGGACGCTGCTGCGGCTGCCTACTCGGAAAACCGGTTGAAGGTTGGAAGTCCAAGGACATGGAAAACTACCTAAAGGACACCAACCAATACCCGCTGTCAACCTACATCAGCAGCGACTTCTCCGACGAAATCATCGAGAAGCACAAAATCTGGCGCGGCGCGGCATTCATCAACAATGTAAATTGTATGCCGATGGACGACGACACCAACTACACCACAGTAGGCCTAGCGATTCTGCAACAAAAGGGCGCGGACTTCTCGCCCTACGACGTAATGCAGTTCTGGAAAACAAACATACCGCTGAATCAAACCTTCACTGCCGAGCGTGCCGCCTATAAAAACTCGGTCAACATGATTCAAGTGCCGCTCACCGCGACACATCGCAACCCCTACCGCGAATGGATAGGCGCACAAATCCGCGCCGACTTCTTCGGCTACGCAGCAGCAGGCAATCCCGCGCTTGCAGCAGACTTCGCCTTCCGCGACGCTTGCATAAGCCACGTCAAAAACGGAATCTACGGCGAAATGTGGGTTGCCGCAATGCTTGCGACCGCCGCGTTCGAGAGCGACATTGAAGCTGTAATTAGGGGCGGTCTATCTGCAATTCCGCAAAAGTCCAGGCTCTACCGTGCAATAGTTAATGTAATAGATTGGCACAAAAGCGGAATTTCCGCCGAGGAAGCAATCGCAAAGATTAACGCTGTGTGGGACGAGTACAATCCGCACGATTGGTGTCACACCATAAGCAACGCGCAAATCGTAGCAATGGCACTGCTTTTCGGCGAGGGCGACTTCGGCAAATCCATCTGCCTATCGGTGATTCCTGCGTTCGATACGGATTGCAACGGCGCAACTGTAGGCTCGGTTCTAGGCATGATTATGGGTAAGGCGGCACTCCCTGAAAAGTGGACGACTCCGTTAAATGATACACTGGAAACGGCAGTGTTCGGGTATACCAAAGTGGCAATCTCTGACATGGCAGCGAAAACGTTGGAAGTGTGGAAATCGTTGCAATAGAAAAAAGCAGCTTTGGCTGCTTTTTTGTTTACCATTTGCCTGATGTCAGCTGCTTGCTTTTGTATTCGTTAATGCGTTTTGATGTACCCACTGATAAATTTATAGGTAGTTTATTTATCGGATAGAAGCCTGCTTCGCATACTTCCGAGCCGCATTGTGGCTTTTCATCGCATGTTGCGGTGAATAAAATTATATGGTCATTTTTGTTTTC
This sequence comes from uncultured Eubacteriales bacterium, assembly GCA_964479875.1. Taxonomy (GTDB): domain Bacteria; phylum Bacillota; class Clostridia; order Monoglobales; family CAYZNM01; genus CAYZNM01. Next base: position 987 of record CAYZNM010000003.1, on the reverse strand, counting down.
ATAGAAGTTTGTGTAAGCTGCTGCCACCGTGATGTTGTACAGTTTTACGTGGCACTCCTCCTTTACTTCACGCGATATTGCATGGACTAGAGTTTCGCCTTTCTTCACGCCGCCGCCCGGAATGTAGTGTAATCCGTCGTCTTTGTGTTGAACCAACAACACTTCCCCTGATTGGTTTACAGCAATAACCCGCACTCCAACTGTCGTCGGGCGAACTATCCAATAGTACAGACGCAATATGCGTTTTGCGAATTTATATATATTCATCACAAAACACTTTCTAAATACCTTAAACCTTCAACGAACCATGTGTGAGGTTGAAGAATCAAGTTATGGTCTACGATGTAACGCATATATGTATAGCAAGCTTTTTCAAGCGAATGCTCTAGTGCGGTCGATAATTCCTCTTGGAACGGAGGAGCTCCTTCTTGATCCCACGATAATTTATCCGCTATAAACAACGCCATATCGTACTCGTTGGCGTTAGCCTTTAATGTGGAGTGGCATTCTATTGCCGAAAGGATTCTTGCATCTGTAATACCAAATATATCTTCGGCGATAATTTTCGATATGCGTTGATGGAGCAAAAAAGGGTGATTATACTCGGCTTCGTCAATCCACATGGCGTTATTTTGTGCATACAACAGCATGTCATTTGGCTTAACTACAGCACTAATATCGTGCAACAATCCGCTAGATGTGCAAATCTGTGTGTCTAGGTGATACTGCAAGCCAATCCTCGCGCATGTGCTCGCAACTGCTTGTACATGCGCGAATGTGTCATTATTGTTATTTGAAATAAGCATGGCTTGAACATCTGTTTGGAGGTTGTTGATAAATTTGGGCTGCACTATATACGGGAAGTTGTTCAGCGTTTTCCACTCCTTATATGCAAATAACAAAAAGCCAAGTTTTCACTTGGCTTAAGTATGTAATCCGGCAACGTCTTACTTTCCCAGGCAGCTTCCCGCCAAGTATCATCAGCGC
>CAYZNM010000002.1:0-307204 GCA_964479875.1 uncultured Eubacteriales bacterium | reverse complement strand
GACCATTTTCTGCACCCCTTTCAAAAATTTTATTATTAAAGCTTCCGGTGTTTCCTCCGTTTCCTGTATTGCTTTCGCGCTACATTCGCTTTTTCTCTTGGGCGTATATTAGGATAATATATATGTGTTGTAAGGGGAGATGCGGGGGGAGGAGTATGTGCTTGGACAAAAAAATACAGGGTGCGGAATCAACCGCAACCCTGATTAAAAGTTACGCTGGTACATAGACTAATCAACATTTCAATCGACAACTACCGCATCAACAGTAGTAAACGCAGTACCTCCGGGCTTCCCATCCTCATCAATGGAATATGAATTCCAAAGACCTGTAAGGGCATTTTTGCCGGATGTTATTTGAATGGTGCAACCGCGCTTGACCTTTTCAGGATTTGAAATGTTGACATAGTTCACAAACTGCAACACCAGTTCAGTGGGAGCTTGATACACATTGCCTTTGGATGAGGGTATCTTCATAGTGTTTTGAAGAGTGAATTTCGTTTCCCCTTGCCCGCTTTGTGGGGCGTTTTTCTGATTCTTCATCATATAATCGTATGCGGCTTCGTCGCTTATACTTTTATCGCCTAGAAGCCATGCTTCATACTCGGCGAGGCTTATGTCGCCCTTTTTTGCTGCGTTATTTCCGGCATTGTTATCGTTTATTTCATACTTAGTGTCAGCAACGGCAATTGTAACGATGGAATGAATTTGGTTAGGGTATTGCGCCATAAACAACATTTCAACGTCACCCTTTTTAAGAAAAAACGCCAGTTCCGCCCCGTTATCAGCCTCGTTTATCAACTTCCAATTCAATAATGCGAGCGTTTTTAAGTATTCATCAACCGCATTTTCGTTATTTTTGTTGGTGTAGTATGTGTAAAGCATTGCTCCGGGCGAATTATCTTCAACCTCCGTTGTGGTTATTTTCGCACCTGCAAATTCCGCGAAATCAGGAACTAACGGAAATTTTTCATAATACTTGAATTTTTTCTTGTAGTCTTGTAAAAGGACAGCAAAATTACCATCGATGACACCCATGCCAACATGAAGGTCGTTGTTACTTCTGAAAAATCTATATTCAATGCCGGAATTTGATTTTGTGCTAAACCCAAAAGCATAACCATTCTTTGTAAGTGCTTCCTCGTATTTTTTTATCTTGGATTGGTCACTATCAAATGAATAAATATATGCGCTCTCACTTTTGTCTTTGTCACCCTTTTTTATTAATGTTTCGCCGGTAATGATTCCAAAATCAGGAACACCAGGGAAACCTGGATATTCCGTGGAAGCTTGCGAATCGCTGTGCTTAATGTTATTAAATGTAGCAATGCTTTGCTCGCGTGTGTAGGGAATATTTGGGCTAAACGTCAGTGGCGTTGTACTCGTGCCGCCCATTATCCCGTTATTGCGGACGTAATTAATGCCGTCAACCGCCCAGCTTGATGCCGAGCCAATGTCAGTGAAACCAGCCGAAGCCGTGTTGCTTACGTCTAAGCCTGCCGCTTTGCAGACATTCCTAACCATAGCCGCCGCCTGCTCACGAGAGAATTGACCGTTTGGCGTAAACAGACCGGGTGATGTGGCGGTAGGTGCTTGTGTGCCGCCAGTAATTGAGAGAGCAAAAGCCGCTAGTATATCAGGGTCATTGGTGTCGCTAAAAGCTTTCTGGTTGCGAGATAAGCCTTTTTCAGACAATATTGTGTCTATGTTTTTGCCTGTGGCATATTCCAACCACTTAATCGCCATACGGCAAAACTCCCCGCGGGTGATTACGTTGGTGTAATTTCCTTGAATGTCGGTCGGAACAAAGCCTTTTGTTAATGCGCTTGCGATACCATCCCTAGCCCATGAGCTTGCACTGTCTAGAGTATCGGACGCTATTGCTGTGGTTGCCATCGTCATAATCATAACGACGCAGAGTAGTGTTGATAGTAGTTTTTTCATGTTTTTCATCTTGTTCTCCTCCATGTTTTGTTTGAAATCAATTCCATAGTTCACTTATGGCATTTTACTATAAAGCTCGCTCGCTGGAAGCTTGAATTTGATACCTATTAGCTGTATCTTTTCGTTCGAGGCATTCGAATAGTAGCTATAGCCGGAAACTGAATTGCTATCAGAAAATATAGCACATTCGTCAAACGCCCAGAGTCTATTTTCCAATACAGTATCCCACATCACATTTACCGAATTATCATTATCAATAGAGGTGACGTAGCCGCGAACGTAGTTAGCTGAAACACCGAATATATTTTGCTTTGCGTAAACAAGACTGCCGACTGACACTTCTTTTCCATCTGCTGTTAGCAGTTCGGAAGATGATGACGCCGAGTTGTTTGTTATGTCCTGATACTCCTCATCAGAAATACCGTCTTCATATGGGCTAATAGTAATATCGCGTGCTTTACTCTTTGAATCTGGCAAAGCAATAGTAACAACAATAGGGCGTGGCTCACCCCAAAGCAAATACTCTATTATATAATCTCCCGAGAATTCTTCGTCAAGATATTCGTAACTCGGCTCACCAAACGTATCAATAAATTCAGTCCGAGTTTTATCTAGCGTAACACCGTTCAATTCCAAAGAATTAGCCGTGCCGATAATCCAGCCAATGCCATCTGTTTGATAATCAATAACGAAAGCTATACCATCGTATCCGTAGTATTCGCCTCCGTTATACAAATCACCATTTACTGGTGTGCCACGCACCGGAGCTCCGAAAACGTCATACAGATATTTTGATCTGGCTCCTAACCAATTTACTACAGGCTTACCTTTAAAAAGCACTTCGCCCGAGTTTAAGCTTGTATTGTCGTCAGCACCCTGTTGTTTGATTGGGTATACAAATACCCTCCAAGCCACACTCTCTTTGTCGCCTGTTAATATTGTAAGCTTATAATTATCCTGCTCAAATGACATTTCATAACCCGAACCGCCTTCGCCTTCAGACGATGGATTACCGAGCAGATCGATTAGCTCAGCCCGGTTTTTCTCTAACGGAGTGCCGTTTATTGTGAATTTCCCTGGGCTAAAGCTTTCGGCAGAAGTAATTCTTCCGTTGTCTGTGTAGAAATCAATATCATCATAGAATACCTTGGCTTCATTGTATTCAGAAGGAGTACCGAGAGTAGCAATCACCTCATCGGCAGAAAGCTTGAAGAATTGAGATAAAGAAATACCATTATACATCACTTCGCCGGAAGCTAAGCTTGATGTACTTTCCACGCCCTCAAAAGCCTTTTCTATCAATGATGCCATAATGAGAAGGCTTTGCGGAACTTCATTAAAGGCTAAGTATTCGGCATTAAATGTACCATTTTCTTCATCAACGACAAATTGAAGCCTTGCCTTTACAGGAACATCCTGATACGTGCAGTCACCGGTAAACTCAACAACGTTCTGTCCGCCGTCTCCCTCAAAATATTTCCACCGTGGAGTGCCGAAGAAAGCAGAAAACGCCTTATCGTATGTCAAGTCTGGATTGTTTTCCCTGTAACCGTTCTTGACCATTTGGACATATTTATTGCCGGAATCAGCAACGTTGGCTATGGCGTCCACTGCCTCTTTCTTGACGTTCTGTACAGCAATAGAATTACCCACAATTAGAATTACAACGAAAACAAGTGCTACCGCTGCAAGACCCGCGAATATCTTCTTTGACTTCCTTTTCTTCGGACTATCTACTTGATTGTCAAGTGCTTGTAGTTGTTCCGACTTGATTGGCGTAGGTGAACTCGCTTGTTTTGAAGTATCCTCAGCTATGAGTTTAGCCCCGCACTTTTGACAGAAGGTCGCACCCTCTAAGCTTTTAGTACCACATTTATTACAGAACATTATTCTGTGCCCCCTTTCGATATAAGATAATATTTCATAGCCGCCTGTAGTATTGGAACCGTCTTAAACAGACATATGTGTTTCGGATCGCCTATCTGAAGAAGTGAAAAGATAGATATACCGACTACACGCGAAAGAGAGGATGGGCTGAAATTCATCGCGCCGAAAACATATTCCATTTTTTCAGTATCAACTCTCGCACCCTCAGGCCTGATACAAATTATTGAAGCGCTTCTTTGTTTATCTCCAAATGGGGTATATATGTTTACTTCTGACTGAGATGCTCCAAGTGTCGCAACCAAACCACGCTCACTTGTTTGAACCCATTCTTGGAAATATGGATGCAGGTAGGCCAACTGTTCGTTTAGGAATTGGAGCAAGTCGACGGTGTCAATGTTCCCGTCAAGATTTCCGATAGTCTGAAGAGTGTACTTGGTTCTCATGATTCCGCCTACTACAAGCCGAGCTACGTGTCCGAAGACAAGACCCAGCAACAATGCTACTAACGGGCCTCCTGCTATAAGTCCTATTACTGTGGGAATGCCGAAACAGAACCAGAGGAACATCAACGGTTTACTGTTCTTCAATAAGTCCTCCGCCGACTGGAACTTCGTGGTCGTACGAACATGGTTATCCACGAACGTCTTGAAATCATTCCCACTATCGCTTGGAATACTCGCCGGCGTAACCGTCTGAACAGGCACAGGAGATGGTTGAGGTAATGACGCTGCTGTGTTGGTAGCACTTGGCGAGGCTGTTGCTACTGATGTATTTGTTCCCTGCTGAGTAGTATCCGCACGCACTACCTTTGCGCCACACTTGTGACAGAACCCCGAATCTTCGGGGAGTTGGGTTCCGCATTTTGAACAGAACATAGAAAATCCCTCCGTTTATTTTATTTTGTGAACAACGAAAATAGCGGCAGACAGCTACCGCTATTTATTCTTGGCTCTCTCATTTTCATATAATGCGGCTGTAAGTTCCGCTATCATCTGATTCACTTCACGGCCATTGCAAAGAGCAAACTTCATCTTCAGTATCGGCAGTAGCATTTTCCCGGGCAAACGAGGTATCCACTTTCCTCTAAAGTATACGAAGCCAGCCTTTTCTAAGAGAGTGCTTTTGTCAGATTCCATTTTCTATTCACCATCCTTATTTTATTCCCCAAAGTCTTTGAGGTACTTATAGAATATATAAACATCCGGAGGCGATAAGCTATAAGGCTCATAACCCAACACTACTTTTTGTTTTTCTTAACTTGCTCCTTAAATGCTGCTTTGAGTGCGTCAATACCCGCTTTTTTAGTGAGGTCATCTTGTTTTAACTTGCCCATCTTTATAGCAATACACGCCTGTATGTATGCCTTGCCGAGTGCAAGTGTAATCAACGCCGCTGTTGTTGCCGAAATAGCACCGCCGGCAATTGAACCTATGCCGGGAATGAATTTTAATGCATTAGCTACTATAGTTTTGCCAACCACTGTTGCCCCGCCTACGCCAATTGCGGCAGTTGCAAGTGATTTAAGCGCATCTTTGCTCACATTAAATTTGAATATAGCGTTGATAGCAACCATCATCGCAACTTGTTGGGCAATTAAGAGCGGCGCATCAGCAAACGGAATGGGAATAGCACCAGTCGCCCCAGTTGAAGCAGCAAAGCCTAAAACCACGTTGTCTGCTTTTTCCATCATTTCTTTATACTCAAACGCTTGTAAATCCTTCAGCAAATCGTCCTCATAAACGGGTATGTTGTTATTGGTATTCATTTTTATTCTCCTTTATCATCGTATTGTCATACTAATCAAGAAAGAAAGCATCAACAGCCGTCTTGTCTTTGAGGATTTTTTCCTCTGGGCATCCAACGTACTTAGCAAGCTCTATAGAACCGTCAAAAGCAATATTCACATTCAGGTCAAACGCAAGCTCTGCAATAGACTTGAATTTTGCAAACTCTTGCTTTAGCAATTCTATAAGCGCTTTGTAGTGTGCATCTAACTGCTCGTTTAACTTTTGTATGTTCTCGTTAAAACCGAGTATGAGTGCCTGTTCTTGTTCTGAAAGACTGTCTTTTACTATGCCGTACATAAACATACCGACAGCGTTACCAATGACTGCACCAAGTACAGGAACCGGAATTAACACCTGCCCCATAACCGAGGCAATGGCACTAACAGTAACATCAAGGCATACAACCTCCGAGTTCTCAACGAATTCTTCTTTGGTAATCTCGCCTTTACGCAGTAATACAGCTTGCGCCGCCATACCGAACGTTGCGGTTACCAACGCAGATGCGACAGCGGCGGGAGTAGCCGTGAAATTGGTTAGAGTATAAACACTTGCGCCGCGAACCGCTCCTTTACCTGTACCTTTGGCTGTATCTATGCCAACATCTTTCCAGTCTTGCTCGGTGAACTCACTAAGCTTTTTGCCGGATTTCAGCTTCTTAGCCACTCCTAAACAGAAATTCATACCACCTTCAACAGCGGCCGAAACGGCAGTAGCTTTTAATCCTTCTTGAAGTGTAGGCTTGCTTTTTTGGTGGAGCTTATCACGCTGCTTTTTGTCAGCGTCCTTGATATTCTCTTTCTCTTTATCAATAGTATCGTTAATCTTACCCTTTTGGACATCGCTATAATCGACTACAGCAGGCTCAATATCCTTCAAGTCAATACCTGATTCTTTTAGGAACTTCTGTACCGCAACATATAATGCACGCTCTGCGCCCGCCAACTTATTACCTTGCTCGGTTGGCATGTTCGCATATTTTTCAAGAGCAGCGTAAAAATCTTTGGGTATTTGATATTTGCCGCCGTTCTTTATGAAATCTGGATATTTTTCGAGATGTTCCTTTATCGCATTAAGGCTTAGATTTGCCTGAACAAACTTTTGTTGAATCGGTATTCCATTTTTAAGCAAATCAACCGGACCATTATCATCAACAAGGATATATTCGGCTTTCAATCCCTCAATTAATTTTCGGGCATTCTCTATTGAAACCTGTGCACGTTCAGCAATAAAACCGTGAAGTCCATTTTCACCGCCACGGTTGCTATCTATCAATGCGTTTATGTCGAGTTTGAACTCACCAAGCAAGTTGAGTGCACCAGCTAAATTGGCATCTTGTTTTGTAAGGTTGGCCATCAGCTCATCAACCCGTAGTTGATTAAGATGGTTTATCCAAGAGGCAACCGCCTGTTCCTGTGTGCTTTTAACTATTGACGAAACATCCATACTCACACCCTCTATCTTACCGTTTTATTGAGCATTTCGGCCAGAGAAAGTGTATTATTGACCAAAGCACCAAGCAGGAGATGTTCATCGTATGACATCGTAGAATAGTTATTCCCCTTTAATGGTTTAGCTTGATTTAGCTGCACCTTGATATTGTCGAGAAGCAATGTCGTTTCACTATGTATATTTGAAACAACCGCACCAGTCTCGTGGAGCTCTGCACCAGCAATTGTTATCTTCTTGGCTTCCTCTATAGCTTCATTGGAAATTTTTTTATTTTTACCCGCCAGTGCAATTACAGAACCGGCTGTGGTAACGGCTGTAATCCCCCAGCCAATCGGCCCTGCTAACGCCAACAAAGCTTGCCCTCCGGCAACACCCGCTCCCCCGGCTGCTACTGCACCGCCGCCAAGCCACGCAAGAGCTGCCTTGGTTGCAACGGCTCCGGATAGGGTAGATATGGCTGTACCGGTTGACGCCGTGCCAAATGTCGTAGCAACCCACATTGCGGCGGTCGGTGCTAAACCTGCGACTGCTGCACCCGCCCCAACTCCGGCAGCTAATCCTACACCGGATTTTATTGCGTTTTCATAAGCTTCCGCAGCAAAGCTCTCCGTTTCACGGAATTTCATACGCTCAATTTTAATGAGCGCAAGCGAGCGTTCAATCTCTTTCGGAGTATTCGCTATACTGTTTATCAAGTCCTCAATTTCCTCAATTTTACTCGCCGAATATTGCCGTGTAATATAAAGCCCCTCGCATATCTTCTGCACGTCAGTGATAGTTGAGTTGTATTTGCTGACAGCTTTTTCATGGATTGCGAGAGCTTCTTTTTTTGTACTCGAAAACAGCATGATAGTCATTCCCCTTTCGTTTGAAACAAATTGTTCAATCTATTATCGCTTATACTTCCCTCTATGATAAAAAATAAATTTGGATTTGCGCCTATAATAATTCATAAGCCCACACACTCCATTATATCATAACTCATTCGCCTATACAATACTATTATCAGCATTTTAGGCGAGGTGATAAAATGGAGTATGTACTTTTGGGTCAAAGAATACGAGCTGCCCGTTTGTCAGCAGGATTATCGCAAGAACAGTTAGCTGAAATGGTAGGGCTTACCAGTCAGCACATATCCCACACTGAGGTTGCTTCTACGAAAATCAGCTTGCCCTCACTAGTAAAGATTGCTAATGCTCTGCATACAAGTGTGGACAAGTTACTTTCGGATAGCATATATGATTCTAAGTCTCATCTGACGGACGATATTCAAATGGTCTTTTCAGACTGCGACCCTGACGAAGTATATGTTATGCTCGAAGCTGCAAACGCTGTTAAGAAGTCAATTCGGGTGCGTAAATTAAAGCGCACGGAATGATTTAGTTCAATAATATACATCCTGTTATAATCAGCATGAACTTCATCATGACTTCTAAAAAGTTTGCATACACACAAAATCCCTCCTATAAATTATAAGAGGGATTTTGTTATTTTTGGTCTGCTGGCAGCAGACATTTTGAAATATTCTGTTGTCTCTTTAGTTGTTATAATACCAAGGGCTAAAGTATTCTTCCGGCACAGGGTCTGGCATAGGACTGGATTTATATTTATTTGGTCTTGAAGTTTGAGCCTGAACTGTAAAGCGGTATCCCGCACCTTCTCCTGATAAAAACGTTGGTCTTAACCAAACTCCTCCCTTGCCAATAGAGTCGATAGTTTCTTTTGACCATATGTTGTTCCTAACCATAGTACCGGCTTCATCATAAATAAATACATTAAAGGTATCAGTGTCTACATAGTCATCAAGGTTTTTCCAAGTAGCATAATATTCCAAGCCGTTATAGCCATCAATCACTTTCCATTCAAGCCCTGTTGGCGAAGGCAGCGACGGAGCGGATTCACCTGTATACTCGAAGGCATTTGATATGACATACGGGCTGTCGGCATAATTAACGCCATCTCCGACGGCAGATACTGCAAAATAGTAAAACCCGTTTTTCCAAAATTCCGATCCAAGGTTTACGTCATATGTGGAAAAAGTATCATCTTTATTCATATTTCCCCGCATAATACCTTCCCGTTCCCATAAGATTTTATCGAGGTCGGGAGGGGTCTGCGTATCTTGTCGATACAACCGCCACTGGTAGGCTACTTGGTCTTCAACACCTGACTCAGGTACGTTACCCCATACCCCAATACCTGTATCGCCGTTCCAATGTGGGTTTTCCGGCGCAGGCAGGATAGCAAGAGCCGAACTCACAGATTGTACTTCTTCCTGCTGTACAGGTTGGCGTGGTAAGTTGATCAATATAATAGAAATCAGTAGCATCGCTATAAAACTATACAAAATACTTCGCCACCTATAAGAAAGAGCCCTTTTCACCTGTCGGGCAGACTGATACCGTTTATCCGGGTTAAGGTTAGTACACTTTTGGATAATACGCCTGTAATGCGGCTTATGCGCCTTATCCCCCAAAAGCTGTTTTAAAGTAACTCCCAAAGAATAGATATCAGCCCTTGTATCTGTTTGAGCAAAACCATATTGCTCAGGAGGCGCATACCCCCTCGTCCCCAACAATCTTGTATCCTGTTCTAAATCATCTTTTGGCATACGTGCCGCATCAAAGTCGATTAAACGGATATGCCCATCATTGGCGAGAATAATGTTAGATGGCTTAATGTCGCGGTGAATGATACCAATTCCATGCAGAAACTCCAGAACGGAACATAGTTCTTTGACAGCACTATGTAATTGCTTTTGGGATAGTTCTGCACTACCTAATGACTGACCTTCTATATATTCTTCTACAATAATTGTGCTTTCGCCCTCGGTAGTGACCTCAAATATTTGTGGCAGATAGGGATTGGAATAGCTTTTAAGCACTTCATATACAGCATGATACCCCCGAAGAACTTTTTTAACAAAGAGCCGTTGGCTATCTACTTCTCGTATCAGAAGCACTGTGCTTTTTTCACTATGCTTTAATAATCTAATTTCTTCATGCTGTATAATTGTCACATCCTATCTTGTAATAATAGCGGAAATACAGTATAATTATAACATATTATCGAAGGAGATTCAATATGAAATTGAAAACAACTGACGAACTGAATCATGAAATCAAAGCCGCTACTGACATTGAAGATTTCTTATCTAACAACAAAGAACAAATGCTGTCGCATACTCTGCCAGAGCATCTTAATACTCTTCTGATTCATAAGGGTATCAGTAGAGCAGATGTGGTGCGGGGTTCTCTCTTAGACCGGGCTTATGTGTACCAAATATTTTCAGGAGAGAAAGTTCCATCGCGTGATAAACTTATTGCCATAGCGTTTGGACTTTGCCTTTCTCTTGATGAAACACAGAAAATGCTTAAGCTTTCAGGTAATAGGGAATTGTACTCACGTGATGAACGCGATGCATTGATTTTGTTCGCACTGCAACAGAAAAAGGACATTTTTGAAGCCAACGCTTTACTTGACAACCACAAGCTTAGAGCTTTGGGTGCCCCTAATTGAGTAATTGCTTATTTCCAAATTAAATTATTATGCAGATACGACAGCGATCATAGAAATACATACTACTGCGACCAACAACCGGGATAACTTATGGCCTCTACGATTTCTGATACAACGGCTTTGGTCTGTTAGACCATAACCGTGAGTTCGGTATTTGATATATTCACGTGCTCACCTCCTTCGTAATAAGCAGAAAAGCCCCTGCCAGTTTGCGGCAGGGGCTTTTCCTTCCTGTTTGTATAATATAATTTGTTTTTTATTAATTGCCTTTTATAGAAAAATATGGTATAGTTATGATATATATAATTGTGGAGGACGGTATCAAATGGACGAAATAACTGTACCCCAAGAGGATTTGCCAGAAGCGACTCAGGATGAAATAGCTTTAGTGAAACATTCAGATACAGAAAGCAAAAATGGATTTACACATCCTGCCAAGAGAAGAAAATCAAAGCACGAGCCCGCGGATATCGATAGCAACCCAAAAATCAAGATGATTGAACTTGATAAGCTTGTAACTTTCGAGAATCACCCCTTCAAGCTGTACGAAGGTCAGCGGTTTACAGACATGGTTGAAAGTATACGTTCCAACGGTGTGCTTGTGCCAATAGTTGTGCGCCCTCATCCTGCTGAAGAAGAAAAGTACGAAATCCTTTCAGGGCACAACCGAACAGCTGCGGCGAGAGAAGCCTTGCTTGAATTTATTCCCGCCGTTATTCGCAAAGGCCTATCAGATGAAGAAGCATTGTTAGTTGTAACCGAAACGAACCTTGTTCAACGCTCTTTTGCCGATATGAGACACAGCGAACGTGCCATCGTAATATCAAAGCATTATGAAGCAATGAAGAAAAAATCCGGCTACCGCTCTGATTTACTTGCCGAAATAGAAACACTAACCTCCGCCCCAGTGGGACGTAGGTCAGAAACAAGAGATAAGCTTGGCTCTCAATATGGCTTGGGTAAGACGACGGTAGCACGTTATCTCCGTGTTAATAAGCTGATAAAAGAGTTGAAAGAACGGCTTGACGACGATGAAATTGGTATGCGTGTAGCGGAGGCATTATCGTACTTGCGTGCCCCGGAACAGGAGATTGTCAACGGGTTACTTGTGAGTGGTAAGAAGATAAGCATTAAGCAAGCTGATGAGCTAAAAGCAGAGTCTGAAAAAGGCGAGCTTAGCAAGGAGTTTATAGAGCAAGTCTTTGAACCGTTACACTATCCGGCGAAAGTTAAGCCTGTGAAACTTAGCGGGGAGTTTTTATCGCAGCATTTCAAGGCAAACCAAAGTGCAGAAGACATTGAAAGTGTTATCGCGGAAGCGTTAGCACAGTATTTTGAACGTCAGCAATGATTATAATTTTTATTTTATACTGCCTGGTAACAAGGAGGACATTTGAATGTTTTTTGACTATGATAAAATCCGTGAAGTCTATCTAAAAGATAGTAAATTCTTTACTTTTGTTTTAGAAGAAGGAGTGCCAGGTATTGTTGACTATAGTCTTTTAGACAGAGAAATTCTTGTTTCAGAAGTTAGCATAGAATATGGTGAGGAAAAGGAAAAAAAGCCAATCAGTTCAATAGATGAATTGCGGGAACTATTTAAGGAACTAGTTATAGAAGTGAAAGAAATTCTGAATGACTATGTCTCTTGTGTTTGGGGCGAAACTTCTCCCTTTGACACAGAGCAAAACTATAGTCAACTAAAAAACTTCTTTAATATTAAAACTGAAGATGAAAAATCTCTCATTGATCAATTGATAATTGATGTTTTATATGATAAATACGCGAACGATTCAATGATGACGCTTAATGAATATTGTGAAAAACACTTTTATTTTAAGCTTGAAAAGGAATGGATAAACATAAATGACCATAGAAACCCTGTCGATCATAACGGGAATGCACTTCAAACTAAGGGGGCTGCCGTAAAGATGATGGGGAGGCGAATCAAAACCTTTGTTGAAAAGATGAGCAAACCATCTCAAAATGAGGAACTTAAAAAGCGTTTTATTTTTCCTGATTTATATACTGATTATATCAAGGATAAAAATGTTAAAAAATCAAGGTGGGTATGGGATTTAATATACTATACCGAAACATTGACTGCATTCAAACAGTATAGACGAGATTATTGGAGCGATATCGAAGAAGATTACATAAAGGCTGCAAACGAATTAAATGATTATGATAAATTTGTGGAAGGAGTATTTAAGCCAAAAGATGGGGATAACAAGGATTATTACTACAAATCTATGAACTTTTATTATTTGCAATCAATTAGCCGCTTGGAGTTTGCATATAAACTTGCTGAAAGATTGGAACAAGACAGCATAACAAATATTGAAAAGGAACGTTTTTTAACAACTATGTTCTATACCGATGTGAGTTGCCCTTGTGTAAAAGAAATAAATGGCAGGGATTATTTATTTTTCATTATAAAACGCAATCATTATAGCCCTATGCTATTACTCGAAGATGCTTGGCTGCATAGAACGGATTATAAAATAAATGAATCTGAAAATAATCCGTTTTTTTACAACCCGATAAATTTTATTAGAGCACAAGCGCATCATCTGTTTAACTATCATTACAAGTTTTCATCTAATTGTTATGATGATATTCATGTATTTTTAAAGGAAAACTATAACTTATTAGAGAAATATCATACAAAAAACAAGGCATGGAAAGACATTAAAAGCAAGGAACTGTTATCACTAACACAAAAGACGTATATAGATCATATGCGAATGATTTGCAATGCTATTTTTAGTAAAGTTAATAAAATGAACATACGAAATTGGATAGACTCGAATGGCAAAAATGATAAAGATTACAAAGAATTGTTTGGAATAAGTAAAGAAGAATTTGAAAGATGCCTCCACTTATTGGAAAGCAAGCATAACGAATTGCATAAAAAAGGAGGTCGAAAATCCGAGCTGGATGTACGCGATAAGTTCTTAGTAACTATAGAGTATTACCGCTATAACCGGACAATGGAAAACATCGCATTCGATTACGGTGTAGGCAAAAGGCAGATAAGCGAAGCAGTAAAATGGGTTGAAGAAACCCTAAACAGTGATATCGAACTCTGATAAAAACATAGCAGCGTACACTTGCTGATATTAACAGAACCCCCCAACTTACGGGGGTTCTGTTTTTTTGATGTCAATGACTCCTGATGATACATCGTGTTACGCATTACAACGTTAAAAAACAACACACCAGTCATTGCAATATTTGAAATGAATAAAGCGAAAACGAATTTTAAGGCAAAACAAGTTGTGGTTTCAGAACAAAAGCGTCAATATCTTTTATTATTTCATCTATGATACAATATTTTCATAGTCGTAGCACCGGATATTCATCTTGTTAACATCGGTAAAAAGGAGGATAGCAAAAGATGTTTCCTGATATTTTCAAAGGCGGGGTGAGTCGCAGAAGAGCAACGCGCCGACAGTAACCATATGTACTCAAATTTATTAAAATTAAGGAGGCTGAAACTATGTTACTTAAAAAAATGCTCGATGTTATCGCATCGCTCAACACAATGGTCGCGGAGCGTTCGGAACTTATTGAATATCTCGCAATTGCCATACTTACGCGAAAAAACCTGTTTGTGCTCGGCGGAACGGGGCAGGCGAAAAGCTATGTAATCAACTTGTTCTGCAAATGCATTGTTGGCGCGAAGCTATTCACGCGGTTACTTACGAAACAGACTGACGAAGAAAGCCTATTTGGACGTATCGACCTAAGGAGTTATATCGACGGAGACCCCAAAATGATAACCACCGGGAAAATTCCTGATGCAAATATTATTTATCTCGACGAAACGTTCAAGTGCAACGAAGGCACGCTCAACTCCCTACTAACCGCAATGAATGAGCGCAAATATACCAACGAGAGTGAAACCGTGGACATTCCGGCTGTATCGTTTATAGGCGCGTCAAATGAAATTCCCGACTTCAACAACCCTGAAGAGGAAGTTCTACGCCCGTTGTTTGACCGTTTTGACATTAAGGTAGTCACGCACGACATCGAAAGCCGCCGAGAGAGGCTTCGTTTACTAAAGCAAAAACAGAATAAAGTGTGTAACCAGATTACAACTGCCATTACATTTGAAGAGTTACGCGATATGCAAGAGGAAGTAGCCGCCGTTAAAGTACCTGACAATATAAACGAGCTTCTGGACGACATCCTTTGCGAGTTACGCCGAATCGGTATACATGTTTCCGACCGTAAATTTCTCAATTATTATCCCATAACTCAAGCAAAGGCATGGCTGAGTGGGCGTGATACCGTTGAAGCTGCCGACCTGACAATTTTGAAATGTTATTTTTGGAGTAAACCTGAAGAAATTCCCGTTATAGAACAAGTTTTAGAGCGGTTCTGCATCAATCCGGTGAAGGAGCAACTTGAGGAAATATCACAAATGGCGGTGAAAAGTTATGACGAGTTCAATGCCAACGTAACCGCAAAATCCACTAAAGCATTGATAAAACTCCGTGGTGAATTTGTACGATTGTACACTCTGCTTATGCAGGCGGATGCCGATGCACACGATAAAAAGAGCAAGTCTGCCGTTGCCAAAGCTATTGGTAGTCTTGAAAAAATGTCAAAAGCTGCGCATGAAAAGTGTAGTTTTACCTACGCTATGCTGCCCGAGCTTGCAGAATTGCAGGGAGGACGAGTATGAAATTTAAGTCTATTGACGAATTCCGTAATTCCGAGCAGTGGGGGCGTATGAATCACGATATTACACCAAAAGTTAATACCCGTATCCTACATTCAATGCGTATTGAAGACCTAATTTATAGTGACCTTCGGGAACAGGTCACTATAGTGATTGACGAAATTGAGTCCGCCGGCACTGAAAAGCTAGATACGTTTCCCTCTTTGTTACAGGACGTTTTTCAATCCTTCTACAGCCTTAGTCCGCAGTTAAATAATTCCGAAACGCTCACCATTACCGCAAGGCAAATAAACGCCGAAATAATGAATTTTATTATGAGCAGCGACGAATATCGTGCAATAAAACCTCTAACTGAGGGACGGGAATTGCCGGCTTATGAGGCAGTACATGAGTTTGCAAAATATATGCTTGATAAACTTGACAACCTTTTGAATACCGACAGCGGCAGCAATGCCGCAGAAGTACTGGATTCTCTTGAACGTCAACAAGAGCAGTTGTTATCTAAGATATTAGCGGCTATTGAAAATGGCGACCTTTCTGCTAAGGACAGCGTACTCAACATGGTTGAAACCCTCACAGGCAAGCAACAGCAGATTGAACGTCTCTCTGAAATAGTTAGCCAAAACATACGTAAAAACAGGGATGTAATACAATCAGCCCTCTCTTCCGCCGCAGAAAAAGCGCAAGAAACATCTGACATTATTAAATCTTGGGGCAACGGCGACAACAGTCCCCAAGCCATACAACAAAATGCAGAGCTACTGCGTCGAGTACAAATGTCCTCAAAACTTTGTGAAATTGTTAAATATTTGGGGCGATACTTGGAGGTATTTGATAACGCTCGCAAAAGCAGCTTCAACTATGGTCGCGGCGATAAGTACGACACTGTGTATGGAAACGATTTTACCCGCGCCTTGTCCTGTGAATATGCCTCTCTTGCACTGCCGGAAACTATTCCGATTTTCATAAAGAAGGTTCAACAGAAGAAATTGAAGCAGTACCGCAAGCGGGAGCGTATTACGAAAGGATATGGTGACATCGTTGTTTGCATAGATGAGTCTGGCTCAATGACAGGTGACACAATCGCATGGGCAAAGGCAGTAGCTCTGGTTTTACTGAAATACACCACACTGAAAAAGCGTAGTTGCGCTATGATTCGGTTTGCTTCAAGAGGTTCTACTGCGACGCACATATTTAAGGAAGCGAAATATACGGCTGATGATGTTTTTGCATTTGCGGAATCGTTTCTGAATGGAGGTACAGACTTTGAAACACCGCTGAAAAGTGCTGTTAAACTCATAGAGAGTGAAGAGTTTCAGAATGCTGATGTCGTTTTTATAACGGATGGCGAATGTGGTATCAGCGATAAATTTGCGGAAAGCTTCCGCAACAAGAGCGTGCAACTCAAATTTAAAGTCACCGGCATTGTTATAGACACAGATGCTACTGATATGTCCTTCAGCCTTGAACCGTTTTGCGAAAAGGTGTACCGCTTGAGCGAATTAACCGGTGACGATATAGCGGCAGATATAATAAAACGCAAATTTAGATAAATGTAACCACAGAGCCGTGCTTACGGCACGGCTCTGTTATAAACAAGGAGGATGTTTATGGAAAAAATTGATTTTGATGATGTGTTTGCTGTCAAAAATGACGGCGATGATGTGTTGGGTAAATTGATTTATTTTAATTTGTCTAATCCACTAATTGAACGCGACAAGCTTATTGCTATATGCGCCGACCTAAAGCTACCTGTAAATGTAGGCCAGCGATTTAGCACCATTGATGCGTTCCGTACTGCCACATCAGATGTGCGCGATAGAATAATTACACCTATTAACGGAGAACTATGCGTGCGGAAAATATACTTTCGTGACAATGATAAAGCAGAGAACATTATATCACGCGAGCTTATTTGCGAAACTCTGGGGCAGACAACCAACGGATACAAGAAGCTGGCTAATATCTACTACAGAAAAGACACCGACACCTTTGATTATACCATAGAAGACCCAGACCCTATCCTGAAAGCTGCCGTGTATTGCGACAAGGCGCAGGAACGATTCGAGCTTTACAAAATATGCGTCGGCAGAAATCAACTGGAGAACCTCATTGACGGCTACGTTGAACGGATGGAGTGCTTGAAAATGAATACGCACGGAAAACTGTACTTCATTCTGAAGAAGAATATCCACATGGTTGATGTATTTGAGGACTTCATCGAAACCCTAAACGCCAACAATAAAAACAGCGGCAAATTAAATGTTAATAGCTTATTTGTTGCCGACAATACAAAGCAACGAGGCAAAATAGCGGACGAATTTTGTCATTATGCTCGGCAGAAAATCCAAAATTATACGGAGCGTATCGAAAGATACATAGCGTCTAACGGGGCAAACCTCGCACTTTTAGAACGCTGGGCGAATAAGGCGGATTCATTGCAAGACAAAAAGCGTGAGTATGAGGAACTGTTGCATCGCGAGCTTAATGAGTTGGACGACGACTATCAAACTTTATGCCTATTGTCAGATGAATTGAAATTAAGAGCAAGCAAATTACGCCAGAGCCAAACTACATGAATAACAATGACACGCAGAGTGACGGGGCGCAGGGGTAAATCCCCTGTCCCCGGTAATGCGGCAAAACCGGTCACAAGCCCGGAAGTACACAACATGCCGCTTAAAAAGGAGGATAACTATGTCAGATTTGTATGCAGACAAAATACTAGGTGCCGGAGGCGAAGAAGTCGGGTACTTTGAAGTTCTTAACCGCATGGAGAGCATCGACGAGGCTTTACACGGCATAAAAAAGAAAAAGAAGAAAGGTGGTAAAAAGGGTAAAGCGAAAAAGCTTAAGAAGCAACTTGTAATCTTGCAACAGGAAAATCAGCAAATTAAATATTTAATCAGTGCTCTCGCAGCACAGCAACAACATGGCGGTGGAAAGAAAAAGAAGAAGAAAAAGAAACAAAAGCAAGGGATTTCATGGTGGGAAATGGGATTGGCAAACTCAATGCCAATCGTTTTTAACAACCTAACGAGACCGGAAGCACAGCTCTTGCCCAGGAAAAGTCAATTGTACTTAACCGATGGTAGCGACAAAAAGTAGCAACTTGCGTAGAAGGGACAGTGCGTGCCGCACCTCAATAATAACCAGCTTACGTTCGTTCGTCTGTTTATGGCTTTGCATATGTATATATTTTTACGCAAATTTGGCTCAATCATATATATGTATGATTACCAGACGGACGAACGGACGCACTAAAAAGGAGATTTTATAATGAATGTAAATAAACTGATTCAGAAAATTGAAAAACACTATTTATGCCACAATGTGCCCCTAAGACTTACGTTGCTCGAAACTATCGGCAGTTACGAACGGTTTATTTTTGGATTTAAATTGAAGCCGGGAACAAAGGAAAATCTGATTTTCGACCGCGCGCCCGATATTCAGATAGCGTTACAGTTGCCGCTGTTTCAACCTTTTAAAGATGGTTTAAACGTCTGCTTAGCTGTTTCGGAAAAGCCGATGACGCAAAATAGCTTGTGGGATATGCTAACCAGTCGTACGTTTCGGCAGAGTAAGGCTTGGCTCCCCATTGCACTTGGATATGATATGCGTTGCGAAATGGTTTTCGACGACTTAGGCAAGATGCCACACGCTATGTATGCGGGTTCTACCAACTCCGGTAAAAGCGTTGGGTTGCTGTGTCTAATTCTAAGCCTAATATCAAATCTGCCTGTAACCAAAGTTAACATTATTCTTTTCGATGTGGGCGCAAATACGATGGAACCGTTCAATGGCGTTCCTCACCTGTCTCACCCAATCGTAAAGGATACAGAAACCGGAATCTATGTTATCAACGCGCTCGTAGAAGAAATGGAACGGCGCATTAAACTAGATAAAGACACACTTAGAAAGCTTCCGGCAATCGTCGTTATTATGGATGAATATGTTTCTCTCATCTCTAATATTGGAAATGTAACGTTAGCCAAAGAGCTAACAAATTCTATTTCCAATCTTCTGCGTCGAGGCCGTCATGGCAAAGTCCATCTAGTTTTGGCGACGCAAGACCCGACTATCAAAAATATGAAGGTTGATGTCGGTAACATAACTTCCCGTATGGCTTTTGCGTGTGCTAAATATCATAATTCGATAACTATTCTCGGAGAAGGCGGTGCGGAGAAACTACCGGGCAAAGGAGCAATGCTTTATAAATCCAATGAATACCCAACCCCTTTGCGTCTACAAGGAGCATATATGTCGCCAAATGATGTTGCCCAGCTTGTACGTCGAATAACCTCAGCTGAACACGATTATAGCAACAAATTTAGTATAGCTGAGTTTGATGCAGATGGGTGTTCAAAGCCGGAAACAGAAGATACAGAAGACAAATCGCAAGTCGACGATTCCGAAAACAAAGAGTTGGTAGACATTATTTTGTGGACGCTTGGGCGGGATAACATATCTGCAAATCAAATTAAAGAGCAGTTTCGGATGGGAAACAGAGCCTATGACATCGTTGAGGAACTTTTTGAAATGAATCTTGTGACAAAAAGATTCCCTAATCAGCCTAAAGATGTTTTGCCTAAATGTGCTGAGGAAATACCCGAAGGCGTGATGGAGCTTCTATTGAAAAATAGAATTTCACATGAAGAAATTAATACCATTTTTGACCAAAGAGCAACAACACATCATACACATTAATGCGCAGAGTGACGCAGGGTGTTACACCTTGCGGTAATGCGGGACCATACGGTCGCGGTCACAATTCCGCACAAAATCAAAAGGTGATATAAACCTTGTGGGAACCGCTAAAAAAATCAGGAGGTTTTTGTTATGGCAAAAACAAATGAACAGGTAACGAACACAGCCAATGCACCGAAATTGGTGTTAGGCAATACAAGCGGCTACACTCCGGCACAAGCGGATGAGTTATGTTTAATGAAGCAAATGCTTCAAGAGTGTAACCTTAGTCGCTATGAAACTTTATTGAAAACGGATGACGATATAGTTGCAAGAACCAGACTTTTTCCGATTACCCCCATGCAACAGGCTTGGACGTATGAGCAATTTTTAAAAATCCAGGCTAATCTCGAAGCGACTATTGGTTTTGCACCTAAGCTTGTAACTTTGGACGCAAACGAGGACAATGATGCGTTTACCTTAAAAGATGCTATTGTAAAAGTCAAATTCGTCGGCGACAGAAATGAGTACACATTCTACAGTTGGGATTTCGAGCATATGAGCGCAAGAATTTTTGTTGGATATTCCGGGAATATTGAGAAATCGCAGCAAGCTTTTCTAATGGACGTCGTATATGATAATGCATCTGCTTGGGAGCTCGAGAAATTCATTATCCTTGGTGGCACAGACGGACATCATTATCGCAAATATAAAAAACCAGAGGCTTTAGGCGAAAACATAGGGTTAGCTGTCTACTTTGATAAGTCGAGGGAACTGTTGCGCTTTGATACTCTAAACCTTGGTTTTACACCGTCTTATTTTGAATGCGGAGAAGTTTGCACAGAAGGACGTTGGGTTGAAGAAATGAAATGGGAACGTGTTAGAGTAACAGCGGCACAGTCGGAGATATGTCATTAATTTCCTATCTGTGCTTGACACCAATGTATTAAGCGTAAGCTATCGCAATGGGTGGGAGTGCGGCGACCGCACCCTCTCCCATACCTACGGTTGTGTGAACAAAAATAGTCAGGGGGAGAAAAAATGTCAAAGAAAAACGAAAAAAGAAGTGCGTTTGAAAAAGAACTGGAACGCCGTATGTTGAAGTTTCGTAATCCTTTCAACAATGCAGAGTCAATAGAGAAATACTGCGATAGGATTAAGGAAGAGGTGCAAGGAGATGGTGAAAATTGCGCATTCATAGATTTCAAAGTGGGTGAGCAGTGTTTGCCATCAGGAGTGCATCAGCTTAGTAAAGCCGTTGTAATGATGAACGGTATGCACGCCGACCCAGTTTGGATTCAATCAGGCGACGGAATTATTCCCGATACGGAAGCCTATATTGGTACAATTGATGACCCAGTGACTGAAATGCCCCAAACTCGCGCCTTTTGGCGGTGCAAAATCGAGGAGACAGGCGAAGAGCATCGTATTGAGTTGGAAAGCTTTTATGTGGTCGCTTTAGCAAAATATACCCTTACACACCAAAACGACGAAGCTCCGGGCGCGACTATAAACTACGGGTTGATAACTGGCTTCGCCAACAAATCGATGTTTGAAATGGACTTTTATGAAGCCTCAAGCATTAACATAATCAAGGATTTTATTTCGGATATATCTGACCGCCTAAATGCTAATCCTGAAAACAAGTGTATGTATATGCCTAAGAAGGAGCTGTTCACAGAGCTTATGTCAAAATTAACCTCGGAAATTAGCAAATCCATGGCTGCGGGCAATAAAGGTGACAATATGGATTCTCCTAATCGAAAAAAATATAACAGAAAACTGAAAATGGTGGCTGTGAAACTCGTGATAGAAAATAACCAGCCAATATCTGAAGTTGAGAAAAAACTGGGTATCGGTAGCGGAAACCTAAATCAATGGCTTCTTCAGTATGAGAAATATGGAGAAAAAGCATTTCAAGGCAGTGGCAGCGTTTCTCCTCTTCCTGATAAAAGAGCGTTAATAAAAGAGCTTTTTAAAAACGAAATCGCTGCCGCCGCTGCTGTTCCGGATACAGCCCCCACTATTGATGCCGATAAATACAGTGCATTGAATTTGACACCTGAAAAAGAAAAAAAGCTGGCGGCTTGTTCCTATAAGCTGAAAAAATATGATAAGGAGTTCAAGGTATTAACCGTCAAGCGCATTAAGGAAAACGAGCTGCCTACACCGCAAGTAGCGGAGATATTGGGAATTAACGTTAGCGACTTAAATAGATGGGTTTGCGCGTATGATAAACTTGGGGAGAACGCATTTCCGGGTGGTGGCTACAAGCCTCACAATATTCAGAAGGCTGACTCACCTACTCAAAACGATGCCCTTAAAAGACCGGTATATGATAAAAAGTTCAAAACAGCAGCCGTTAAGTACGTGAATGAAAATAACCTTTCGGCATATCAAGCAGCGAAAGAGTTAAATATCTCTTATGACAGATTATACAAGTGGATTATTGCGGATAAAAAGTATGGGGAAAATGCGTTCCCGGGTCCTGGGGTTCATCGCGATACGACTGGTTAAACTCATTAATGCACACTAAGAGATTACGGAAGTGGGAGCCGTGAAGCAATATTGGGTCAAGGGGCTTGCGAAAAAATACGCACAGCTGTGGCCTTGACCGTCAGGGTTGAGATAAACCCTCTCCCACGAAACAGAGTTGATTAAAATGCGCAAACCAAACAACAATGTACACCCCCAAAAGCATATGGAGCATTTTAGATTATATATTCTAAACACGGACAAAGAGCCAAAGAATATATTTCTAATAACAGCTAAGGGGGGACGTTGAATGTCTGCACAAGCATTAGCACATTATCCAAGAGATGAGAAAGCAATTTCTCAAACCACCAAGCAAATAGCAGTCTTCCGTCCGGCTGCGAATGGCATAGGACAAACTTCGACAGCATACACATTAAGCAGAGGTGTTGCTAATGTGGGAGTCGAAGAAGTAAGGCAAACAGACAACAAGCGCGTAAAGGTAATACATACCCTGCCGGTTATGACGGAGGCGGAGCGCGATGCAGCAAAAAAGCGAATTGGTAATGACCTTTACGAGATTTTCATGCGTATACAAGCCGAATTACATCTTGACAATGAAATTTTACAAAATTAGCAATGACAATGAGCGCTTAATATGGTATAATACCATTAGGCGCTCAATTTTATTTTTTTAAGTGTATTTTAAAAGTTGCTGGAGGTTTTTAAAAGGTGAACGCAATATACGCAAGACAATCGGTTGATAAGGTCGACAGTATCTCTATTGAAACGCAGATTGAGGACTGTCTTTATGAGGTTAAGAAGGAAGAATACAGAGTTTACAAGGATAAAGGGTTCTCGGGCAAAAACACAGACCGCCCCGAGTTCCAGCTTATGTTGGAACATATAAAACAGGGAATTATAAAAAAAGTTGTAGTGTACAAGCTCGACAGAATAAGCCGTTCCGTACTTGACTTTTCGAGGATGATGGCTACCTTCAAGGAGTACAATGTTGAGTTTGTAAGTGTAAATGAAAAATTTGATACGACCACACCTATGGGACGAGCCATGCTCAATATCGCTATCGTCTTTGCGGAGCTTGAAAGAGAGACGATACAGCAACGTGTACTTGACGCATACATTTCCCGCAGCCGTGCAGGTTTTTATATGGGGGGCCGAATTCCATACGGCTTCAAGCGTAAGCCTGTAGTCATCAATGGAATAAACACCTCAATGTACATAGCTGTGGAGGATGAGATAGAGCAGATACAGACGATTTTTGAGGTGTACTCAAAGCCTGCGACTTCACTCAGTGATGTGATAAAGTATCTGCGTGAACATAAGATTGTTAAAAAGCGCGATATGGAATGGAGTACACCACGGCTGTCTGAGGCTATGCGTAACCCTATCTACGTGAAGGCAGATATGGACGTGTATAATTTTTATTTGTCACGCGGCACGGAGGTTGTGAACCCTCCTGAGAGCTTTATTGGTGAAAACGGTTGTTATTTATACACGAAAGATGTAAAGATAATGGGCAAGAAAAAAGATATGATGCAGTATGATAACATGGTTCTTGTTATTGCACCGCATAAGGGTGTTATTGATTCCGATACGTGGATAAAGTGCAGGCTGAAAATGGAAGCGAATAAGCAACTGCCAAACGCACGTAAATCGTACACAACATGGGTTTCAGGTAAGCTAAAGTGCGGCAAGTGCGGATACGCAATGCGGTATAATAAGTGGGTTGGTAAAACGGTGGAGAACGAGTATTATATTTGCTCCGAAGTTAGCAGTAAGCGTTTGTGTGAAGGTGTTGGGGCTGTCCGTAAGGAGTTTATAGAAGCTGAAATACTGCGTCAAATCAAAGAGAAGGTTAAGGAACTAAAGATTGAGCAGAGCCGGCCGACTCCATATAGTGTTGAAATTAACAAGATAAAGGCCGCAATCGCTGCTAAGGAACAAGAGATTGAAGACCTGCTCACAAAGTTCGAGGGCGGAAGCGAAGCTATCATGCGTCGCCTAAACGCCAGGGTTGATAGTATTGAAGGCGAGATACAAGAGCTAAAAAAGGAACTGCTCTCCGTTGAAACGAATATAACAGGTGTGCGCCTGATAGACACAGACACCATTGATAAGATTTTTTCTATGTGGGACAAGGTGTCTATGGAAAACAGGCAGGCCGTAGCGGATACACTTATTTCGCGAGTTTCAGTTACAAAGGAGAGTATTGAGATAGTGTGGAAAGTATAGATTACTATCCACTGTCAACTGACACCAAGTGCTTCACCAAAGCGTTGATAGTGTATCACTTCTCGTTGACGCAGGAATCGTATTGCGTCGTTAACATCAGGGTCGTCGCTTAAACTCAAGATGTTGTCGTATGTAGTTCGCGCTTTTTGTTCTGCTGCAATCACGCAAGAACAACCCTTGCTTAAAAAGTCCAGTAAATTTTTATAGGAACATTCCTCGTGCCTGAAATACGCTTGCCGACAGATATGTAATCCATAAATGTTTCGACGACTTCGCGGCTAAGGTGTTCTAAATTAGTGTAGCGTTCGATGAGTTCACGGCGGTCGTCGCAGTAGTCAATTCTTTTTTCTATTTCGGTTAACTGTTTTCTGCTGTCTTCAACAATGCGCTCCAAGCGTTCTTTTTCCTTAGAGAAGTCTTTCGTCAGCTCTGCGAACTCATTTTCAAATATTAAACCCTTTACTTTATCCAAGTAAAGCTCTTTTATGCCTTTCGCATATTCCGCAATCTTCTTTTCGTAGACTGCAATATCAGAAAGCAATCGGGACTTTTGCCATTGCATGTTGCGGCAAAATTCTATATTTTGCAAAAGTTTTTCTCTGTCAAGGTATTCCGCAGACAAACGATTAAGCTCTTCAATAACAGCCTGCTCCAATCTATCAACGGAAATAAAAGAGCCGACGCAAGCGTCCTTTGCAACATGGCGACTTGAGCATTGCAAATAATGCTTGCCACGGTTTTTCGACGAACGCATAACATAACCGCAGCTTTGGCAACGAGCTTTTCTTGCAAACAATCCAATCGCGCCATCATCAAAAGGCTTTGCTCTCTGCGAAATCAACGTTTGTACCCTGTCCCATAACTCGCGGTCGATAATAGGTTCGTGCGTACCCTCGACAATGTACCATTCGCTTTTTGGACGCGGCTTGTTTTGCTTAGTCTTATAGGACACGCTGCCGTACTTGCCTTGCACCATATTGCCGATATAGATTTCATTTGTCAGCATATCCGAAATGGCGAAATATTTCCATAGGGTGCTGTTTTTCGTTTTCGGCTGCTGATACCGCAATCCGCGTAAGCGTTTGTACTCGGTTGGATTCGGTATGCCGCGGTCGTTGAGCATACGAGCAATGGCAGTTTTCCCGTAGCCCTGTGAAAATAATGTAAACACTTGTAGGACGATTACGGCGGCCTCTTCATCGATAATCAGGCGTCCTTTTTTATCCGGGTCTTTCATATATCCATATAGAGCAAACGCGCCGATGTGGAAGCCGTTTTCGCGCCTATTGGTTAAAACACTGCGAATGTTATCGGACATATCCTCTAAGTACCACTCATTTACAAGCCCATTTATCTGCCGGGATTTTTTGTTTCCCTTATTAGCTGTGTCCGCATTGTCCACAATGCTTACAAAGCGAATTCCCCACAAGGGAAACAACCCGTGAATGTATTTTTCAACTAATTCCAGCTCGCGCGTAAACCGCGACTGGGTTTTGCATAGGATAACATCGAACTTTCGGCGTTCTGCGTCCTCCAGCAATCGGTTGAACTCCGGACGCTTTCGGTCTGCGCCTGCGTAATCGTCGTCGCTGTAGATGTTGTAAACTTCCCACCCCTGTTCCATTGCATATTGCAGCAGCATTGACTTTTGATTCCTTATGCTGTTGCTGTCATTCGTTCCGATTTGCTTATTTCTGTCTTCCTCGGATAAGCGGCAATATATGGCTGCTTTCATAGTTCGCATTACTTTAAAGGCGGAGCAAACCGTTTATCGGCGATTTGCCCTTTTGTTCTTTCAATTTGGTTTATTAAGTCAATCCACTTTTGGGTGAATTGGCTTCTTATCATGTTTTCGCCGCTTTTGAAAACATTTTCACAGATTATCATTATTTCCTGCTTTGCCATATGGACACCTTCCTTTTTTAAATAACATATGCCATTCGGCTTGTACGTTATGCTATAGGCAGGCGCAGGCGGTTGCGCAGCAATATAAAAGCGAAACGCCCCTAATAAGGAGCGTTTCGCTGGTTTGTAAGGCGTTTTTTAGTTCAGTTTCTTTAATTGTTTTTGTCTTAGTTTGTAATACTTCATGTAGGATTCGTATTGAGCCTCTTCTGCTTCAACTAAGTCTGAACGTTTTAATGCGTTTTGATATTTCTCGTAGTTTGCCTCGAATTGGTCTACAGGGGCAGTTATCGCCTTGATGATTAAGGTGTCAAGCTCGTCTGTGTATTTTTGAGAAACTGAGCTGTAAGTGTCGTATAGTGCGTCAAACTCTGCTTTTGCTTCTTGTATTTCTTTTGTATCGGGCAATCTTGCATAAAGGTTCATGCTCTTGGAGTTGTGCAGCTGCCATGCGCTTGATGCCGCTGCATTTTCGCTGTAATTATCTGCACTCTTTGGGTACACTGTGCGAGGTTCGTACGGATAGCCCATTTCATTCGCCCACGCAAAGCCGTATACTTAATAGTTTCTCATTGTGCCGTTAAATCTGCTCTCCAGGCCGTAGTACCAACAGTCGCCTGTTTCATCTTCTTTGCCGGAGAGTAAGTATTCCTCAACCTTTTTAAACTCGGGCTTAAAGCGGCGGTTCATGCCTTCGCCTTCGTACATATCGGGAGTGCCCCACGCGCGCAGGATTGCGGCTTCGGTGGAATAGTTCCAGTCCATCCAATTGAGCATTTGCGGCATCATCTCTTCGGTAATCTTGTGTGCGTTAAACAGCTTGCTGTTCCAATCAACTTTAATGTCAAGGTATTGGTTAGTAGCGTCTTGGAAGTCGGGGTTTAGCTCGTTGCCGAATATCGGGAGGAAGCGCCAGCCGTATGTCTTGCCTTGCTCCTTGGCTCTTTGTTGATTTGCGCCGATTGGTGCCCATAGGCTTACTACCGCGTATTCGCCGTTGATGATTTTCGCGTCGCGCTGCTCATCTCTTTGAGTGTAGAATTCTTGACCGAACAGGCCTTCGTTGAAGCCTTTGTTCATGAAGGATGTATATGTCTTCCACTCGGGAGTTGTTTCAAAGCTTTGGTGGTAATTTTGGGATTCCTTGATTACCATAGGGTAGTCGTAGCTTAAGGATAAGCCTGTGATTGACATGAGCGACCAATACATCGCGCCGCGTGAATTGTTAAATTGCAGGTGCGCAGGGGTGATTGTGTAGCCGTCCTCTTGAATGTTTAAATCCTTGATTTTTTTGAGGAAGTCGTACAGCTCATCCATGTTTGTGATTGGAATATCTTTTGCTTGCTCCCATGTAAGCTTGCCGCCGTTTGTGATTGCGATTTGCTTAAGCTCCTCTGCGGATTTAGCTTCGGGGTAAATCATCTTTAAGATGTCGTCGCGCACCCATACGTGATAGCCGCCGTTGCCCAATTGGTCGTCGCCGTAAGGGGAGTTGCGGTATTCTTCGTTCAGCAGCGGGGAGGGCAGAGATGGCAGCACCCACATCTTGCCGTCGGATGAATCTACGCTCGCATTGTAAAAGTCCTCGATTGTCAAGCCGTATTCGGCAAGACGCTCTTGTGTTCTCGGCATATACTTTTTCATGTCCTCAAGTTTGATTTCACGAATCATGCCTGCGCTTTTTAACATAGTTATCGCTTGAACATCGGTTGCGATACCGTTGCCGTTGCCGATTACAGCAGGTACAGTGTCAGCCAGAATCTGCATTTGCAGCCAGCTTATTATGTCTTGACCTGCGGGGATTTCTACGATGTCGGGGATAATCTTTGTTTTTTCTCTCCAGATAGCAGTCAGTCGGTCTTCGACAGGCTTTCTTGAATTTGTGGAAACTTCACCGAGAAGCTCCACGTGGATTTCATCAAAGGAAGCTACGAGCTTGTCAGCGTCAGATGTTTCTTCATTAGTCACCGTCGTGTCGCCTTCTTGAGCTGCTTCCTTGGTTGGAGTGCCGGACGGTGCTGCGGATTCTTTGTTAGAATCGCCGCCGCAGCCTGCAAGAAGCGTAATTACCATTGTCAGTGCTAAAAACAACGCTACGATATTGCGTTTCATTTGTTACATCCATTAGGTTTGTATGATAACTGTATAATTTACGCGGCGCGTTGCACCACGGGTAATGCCCACGCCGGCATAAAACTAAGCCTTTACCGCCCCTGTAAGCATACCGCTTGCGAAATACTTTTGGAAGAATGGGTACACGAATATGATGGGGAAGGTAACTACAACCATTACTGTCATTCTGATAACCTCGGGCGTAGGCACTGAGCTTGTCATCATGGCGTTTAGCCGCCTTTGTGCGGCGGCAGGTCCGCCTGAGAAGTCGATTAACGCGCTTGCTTCGGAACGAGTTATAATTTCATATAAGAAGAATTGTACAGTTGTCAGAGCTTTGTTCGTCACGTAAATCAAGTTTGTGTAGTAGTCAAGCCAGTTGCCTACTACGCCGAAGAATAGGAATGCCGCGATTACAGGCTTGCACAGCGGCACGATGATTTGGAAGAATATGCGCGTATAGCCTGCTCCGTCTATCATTGCGGATTCCTGCATCTCGATAGGCAGCGATTTTATGTGGGTACGCATTACAACCATGGTGAAAAACCCGAACGCTCCCAGTATTACATAAAACGCAGTCTGCAACCGCTCATATTGGAATACGAACGCGTAATTCTCAAGCGTAAACTTTCGCGGCCAGAACCATATCGGCCCCGCGGCAGCGTCCGCGCCTGTGTTGAAGGACATAACCAAAATATACCGGAAGGGGTATATGGTGACGATTCCCCATATTATCATAAAGATTATGTTGAAGCCGTCGAAAAACTTCTCGCTTGTGGAACGCTTAATGTTAACCTTTTCGCTGTCTTTTAATGTTGCCGCCTTCATGTATTCACCCCTTTAAATTATTCCGACGTTGTTCAGTTTTTTTGTAACTGCGTTGGTGCTCATCATAAGCACGAACGCTATCAATCCTTGGAACAAGCCAATCGCTGCGGAGTACGAATACTGTCTGTTGACAAGACCTTGATAGTATGCGTAGACGCCGATCGTGTCTGTTTCCATGCGAATCATTCTGTTTTGGAAGTTGAATACTTGGTCGAAGCTTACGGAGAACAGTCCGCCCAGCGCGAAGATTAGCAATATGCAGGTGGGATATAGTCCGGGAAGTGTGATATGCAGCAGGCACTTCAAGCGTCCCGCGCCGTCAACCTTTGCCGCCTCGAAAAGCTGCGTATCAATGCTGCTAAGTGCCGCGAGGTATAACACAGTGCCGAACCCTGCTTCCTTCCATATATTGGAGATGATGAGCAGCGGCAGGAAATAGCCTGCGTCCTGCATGTAGGGAATGCGCTCGGCCGACGGAATAATCATCTGCCGGATATTGTTTATCAAGCCTGTTCTGTCGACGGATAGGAATAAGTAGAACAAGCCTGCAACTGTAACCCACGACACAAAGTGCGGTATGTAGGAAACAGTTTGAATCGTGCGCTTAAAGAATTTGCCTTGCAGCTCGTTTAACATGAGCACAAGGCAAGTATAATCGGCGCAGGGAAACTTGTCAGCATCAGCATTAAGCTGTAGATGAAGGTTCTCCACATAATAGCGTAAAATTCAGGGTCGCCTAAGAATTTTTGAAAGTTAGCAAACCCTACAAACGGACTAGACAAACCGAACCAACCGTTGTTAAAGTCATAATACAAAAATACGATATAGTTTGAAAACATCGGCAGATACGCAAAAAGCAACGTTATGAGTATGGCAGGGAGCAGAAAAATTTACATCACAAAGATGTTTTCCGTTTCAAGCTTTCCGCGCTTTCTCTTTTTGTTGGTGCTTTCGGTGGTGACAGCCATCATCTCCTTTGGTTGTATAGTCAATCACGTTTCACTCAATTACATCAAAAGTACGACGAATGCCGATAGAATCAAAGAAACGTGATTGACACGACTCACTGTTCTAAATGACGTTGAGGATAGTAGGTGTTAATCAATTGCACGGCTGCGTCGGCTTCTTCTTCGGATTGGGCGCCCATGCGAATGTATAGCCCTTCGGGTTCTAGGCTGCGGATTAGGCAGGATATGTCATCTAGGTTGCGTGCTTCAATCATGCAGAGCTTGCCTTTGGATTGTATCTTTTTGAGGTGGGGAATCCATAGTTCGGCGGTGTGTACGAATGGGGTCGCCTGCACCTGCACGCCTGTGATTTCATCGATTGCAAGTATGCCGTCGAGGTGTACGACTGCATTTTCGCCGTCGAGGTGGAAGAGGTTGCGCTCGTGGAATGAGGCAATCTCGCGCAAAGGCTCGGCGGTGAATTCCGCGAAAAAGTCCTGCGAAATCATCACGATGAAGTCGTCGGAGATGAAGTACCAAGGTATGTCGCTGTAGATTCCTAACCAGTTTGTGTTGCCGCCTTGGTATTTGGTTACGATGTCGCTGTAGTGTGTGAAGACTTGCTTGTATAGCGCGATGTGTTCGCGCATTACGCGCTTTACTTCGTCGGGATTGTCTAGTAGTTCGTAGCATAAGTCTTCCGCGCCGACTAAGGAGGCTACGCCGTCGAAAAGTGTGTTGAGGTCGACCATGCCTACGATGTAGTCGCCGTTTTTTGCGTCCTCGGCGAATTTGGTGAGGATTTCCTCCATCTTTTTGAAGTAGAAGTTGCTCTTGTCTAAGGTGAAGTCTGTGAATTGTGAAAGTCCGCCGTGTTTGTGTTCGACCCATGAGCTGGATTCGTTGTAGTTTAGGGGTAGTCCGAGGAGTGCGGACATTAGTCCTGTGCCGAGCGAGGGCGATACGCAGGGGTATGCGTCACCTGCGAAGTAGGTCGTCTCATTGCCTGCGCGGCACGCGCCGACTATCCAATCCGCGTCAAACCAGAATTGGTTGCTGTCTATGGGTTCGGGGTAGTCGTAGCTTTTGCCTTTTTTGGGTGCGGTTACGGATAACAGCGGAGTTTTATTTTGTCGATTCCAGTATTGCTCGTAGCGTTGTTTTATTTCGTCCCAATTGTTTATGTTTATCATCTTATTTCCATTCCAGAGGCGCGATTAAGTCTTTTTGCAGCTCGAATATATCGTTGATTACAGCTACTGCGTTGTTGTAGGTTGATACGGTGGGGTCTAGCATGATTGCTTGCAATAGCTTGTTGCGCGACTTTTCAGCGAAGGCTTCGATTACAAGGCGGTGAATGTAGCCTTGGGTGTTAATCATGGCTTCGATTGCGGTTGGGAGGGGCTGCACTTTTTGTGGGTGGATTCCGTCTTTGTCGATTATGCAGGGGCCTTCGACGCACATTCCTTCAAGGATTCCGGGCATTGTGCCGTAATTCGGCATATTGAGCGAGGGTATGTGACGCTTTAGGTCGAACACGATTGCTTCGATAATCGGTATGCCGTATTCGCTTGAGCCTGTGATTTCGGCGTCGCGCTTAAAGGATTGCTCGTACATTTGCTGACGACTTGCGTCTTTATGGTCGAACTCTATACCTGTAGGATTGTGTGCGAATGAGTATACGAAGGAGGGGAGGTCGTCGGACGAGCCTTTCCACGGATTTACCTTAACAGGGTCATGGAAATATTGTATTCGTGTGCTGGCGAGGAAAGCGTCGCTCCACGCTATGTACTCGCCGATATGATTTGTTCCGGGGTACGGCCATAAGCCGAAGGTGCGAAGCATTATGCGTGATAATCCGATTTCGTCCCAATCGGAGAGCCAATGCCCCTCGGCTTCAAGCTCGCGGAAGCGTGGGTACAAGTCCTCGCCTGTCCCCTTATCCTTTATCTCCGTCATGTAGCCGAAGTGGTTTAAGCCGTAGCCTACTATCTCGAGTTCGTCAGGCTCGCGCTTTAGAATGCGTGCGATTTGCCATACGCCCATTGCGTATCCGTGGCATACGCCGACTGCCTTTATCTTGGTGAGCTTGCTTATCGCTTCTACGAGCTTTGCTTCGGGATTTGTGTAGTTGATTAGGTAGGCGTTGGGGCAGAGCCGCTCCATTGCGTGGGCGATGTCCAGCATTGGGCCTACGTTTCGCAGGAAGTGGAACATGCCGCCGGGTCCGCCATTTTCGCCGTAGACTTGCCTAAAGCCGTACCGCTGCGGAATGTGGAAGTCCTGCGACCAGTAGCGGTATCTGTCGACTTCGATTGCGGTTATTACGAAGTCCGCGCCGTCAACGGCTTCGTCAAGGCTAAGTGTAGCCGATAATGCAATGGGTCTGCCTGACTTTTGCACCAATCTCTTTGCGTAGTCGTGGCTTACCTCCAACGCTTTCGCGTCAATATCCATCAGCGAAACCGAGATGGGCAGTGTATTCAGCATATCACTGAGAACGATATCCGATAATGTGGCAGGGCAGAATGATACGCTGCCTGCGCCGATGATTGCAATTTTTAACTTTGTGTATTGCATATTACATCTCCTTTTGTTTGATTAGCATTCCTGCGCCGACGAGTGCCGCTTTGGCGTTGTCTTGCGCTTTCATTATGGTGAAGCTGTCTGTGAAATCGGGAGCGTATGCGCTTGCTGCGGCTTTTTCGATGAAGTCGTAGTGCGCATGGGCGAATCCTCCGCCGAGGATAAGTATTTCGGGCTTGAAGATTGTGAGCAAGTTCCATATGCCGCTTTTGTATTGACGCTGCACTGCTGCGATGAAATCAGCTTCGGAATTGTGTGCAAGTAAGTCGCCGAAGTCGGCGTAGCCTAGCTTTTGTGCGCGTGCGTTTATCGCTGTGCCGGAGCATTGGCTCTCAAAGCAGCCGCTGTTTCCACAGTAGCAATCGCTGTCGCCACCGACTATTTGGTGTCCCATTTCGGGGTGGAAGCGTCCGCGCGTTGCGTAGAGTGAATTGCCGTTGTGGTAGGCGACGCCTATGCCTGTGCCGATCGATACCATGAGTACGTGCTTGTGCGCGAGCTGCTTTAGCTTTATTTCGCCTAGGAGTGCGCCGTTTACGTCGTTTTCGAGCTGCGTGTCGACGTTCAGCTTTTCGCGTAGGTATCCGTTGATTGGGAATGTGCCGAAGCCTTCTAATGTGTAGGGGTTTTCGACTGTGCCGCGGCATGGGTCGACAGGGCCTGCGCATACGATGCCTGCGCCGATTAGGCTGCCGCTGTGTATGCTACACATTTGGTGCAGGGATTCTGCGATTTTGTCGCAGGTAATCTCGCCGCCGTTTGCAGAATTTACAGTGGGGAAGCAGCGCGTGTCTACGATGTTAAGCTGTGTATCGAGCAGCCCCACTAATGTTTTCGTGCCGCCGATGTCTATGCCGCCGATGAATGAATTTTGTTTGATGATGCCACCTCTATTTATTAACTTAATTAAATAAGTACATAAATTACTTATTCCTCATGTAAGATATTGTCCATTCGTTTGTTGATAATGCTCATCGCCGCGCCGATTATTCCGGCATCGCCTGCGATTGTGGTGTTTATGTTTATCTCGAAGATGGATAGCTTTTTAAGCTTATCACGCACTGATTCAATAAACGTTGTGCCGAGCTTTTCGGTCAATACGCCGCCGAGCGATACATTTTTTAGGTCTAGCACTGCTGCGGTGTTGTTTATGCAGAGTGCGACTGATATTGATACGTATTCGATTACATCGTTGAGATTGTTTGTGATATTTTGTATGTCGAAGTCAAAGCGATTTTTTAGTCCGTGCAAATTTATTCTGCTTTCGAGCCAGCCCGGATTGTCTTTGCCTGCGATGTAGTCGTCCAGGAATGCCATGTAACCTATCTCGCCGGCGTTGTATGCTCTGCCGGAGCGGAGCTTTCCGTCCAGGATAATTCCTGCGCCTACGCCTGTGCCAAGTGAGATGTACAATAAATCGTCGTCGGCAAGACCAAGCGAGTGGTATTCGCCCAGCACGTCCATGTTTACGTCGTTGCCTAATTCCACAGGCACTCCGAATGCGTTTTCAAGATAGCTAGTCAGCCACCCTATATTTACGCGTTCATTCACGCCGATTAGCGGCGCGACCAATATGTCGTTGCTGCCGCTGTCGTATATGCCCGGGACGCCTATGCCTATGCCGATAACCTTATCCGCACCTATATATGAGCGCGCAAGCACGGCTTTTATGTTGGCTTCAAGGAAGCTGCATATGTTTTCGTCAAGCTGCATACCGCAGCGGATTATGTCGCGGCTGATTATCTCGCCTGCGATGTTTACTACGCCGATTCGCAGGTATTCGCCTTCTAATATAATGCCGACTGCGTAGGATAGGTTGCCGTTGAATTTGTACAGCCGCGGCTTTCTGCCGATTGTTGCTTCGGCGGTGGGCTCGTGGCTTATAGGCACGATTATATCTTTTTCCTCGAGGTAGTTCATTATCTTCATAACGGTCGGCGCACTTATGCCTGTTTCCTTCGCTATGTCGGTGCGGGAGGCAGTGCCCTTTGCTGCTATGAGGTTGTATACCGTGGTTCGGTTTTTTATTTTTAAGTCTGCTGCGATGTAGGAGGTTTGAGGTTTCATGTTCGTCTGCTTTCGTGCAAGGTTTTACTGTTACGTTGCTTATGAATAATTTTTTAATTTTATTATTAATATTAATATAACAAGAAAATTTTAATTTGTCAAGCTTTTATTGTTGGTTTATGATAAATATTCTGATATAGTGCTTTTTATGTATCTATGAGCGATAAGTTGTTTTTGTGCAATTGTGCCATCTGCTGCTAAATCCTCGTGTAAGTCTGTGATTACGTCGCCCTTTGACGCGTATGAGAATGCGTCGTACGGCGCGCCGGAGGCTGCAACTGTGTATATACCCGTTGTGTGGTCTACGAAATATGTGTCAAAACCGCTTGCTTTTATTTGCTCAATGCTAAGGTTGCGCGTGAGTTGGTAGACTATCGCGCCTATCATCTCAAAATGCCCGAGTTCTTCCGTGCCTATATCTGTATCGAAATGCTCCTTCGCAAAATTCGCCCCTATTTTTAGACAGATTGCACATACACACCAATTCAAGCACAGTATCTACTAATTAAGGGATTAGAACAGCTTTTATAGACCATCGCCAAAGTGCGAAAACAATTAACCCAAAGCTAACCGTTGACGGAATACTCCTTACAATGGTTGATAATCGCACTAATTATGCCAAAGATATCAGTTCCCTGCTCCGTGATACCTATGGCGATAACATCAAGATATTTGCCCTCATTCGGTGTAAGCTTCCGAGATTAGTGCAAAGGGCAAGAGTATTTTTGCCCACAATCCCAAAGGTAAAGTAGCCGAGAGCTATTGCAATTTGACAAAGGAGGCGTTGAAAATTGAAAAGCTCTACCAAAAACATAAAGCTGACATTGGTAGATGATTTGTATAATGGCTAAAGAAATCAATACAAAAATCCACCGCCTACGAGCATCATCTACATATAAAAAACAAAACGCTCACCCTGCTTATCAGGTGAGCGTTTTCGGTCTTTAAGCGACTGTGCTTTTCCGTTGTCTAACGTCTGTTTCACCCCTGCATACAACAACCCACGGTTGATATTCACCTACGCATAACCTAACAACGGATTGTTCCCAAATACATATTTTATTGTTATAATTACTATACTCAACATCATTTAGAACAGTGAGTCGTGTCAATCGCGTTTCTTTGATTCTATCTGCATTCGTCGTAGTTTTGCAGTCGCGGAAGGAAACGCGATTGACTATATACCAAATACAAAAAGGAGCTACAACAATGATTGACAAAGAAAAATTCGGCAAAAGATTATCCGTTCTGCGCAAGAAAGCCGGGCTATCACAACTAAACCTATCGGAGAAGTTCAACGTATCAACACAAGCTGTCAGCAAATGGGAAACGGGCATAGCACTACCTGATGTAGACATACTGCTGGAAATATCGTATCTGTTCGATATTCCGCTCAATATTCTCCTAGAAGGCGACGATAGCTTCGTAAATTCTGCCGCAATGTCAAGAGTAAAGCTGCCGCAGCAGATTGCAAGTTTGCTTACGTCTAAGGGTGACGAGAAGCTATTATCCTCGCTTTATCCATATTTTGCGGAACAAGAGTTACTGCGTCTTGCAAAGCATATATCAGGGGAAACGTTCGAGATAAAACTAGATGTTAAAATGCGTGACACCAAGGCGGAATATGAAAAGAAAGCTTTCATACCCATTAATCACATGAGCGACCAAGTGCTGCGCGAGCTTGCGCCTGTTATCTCCGGAATGGCAACGGAATTGGTCGGCGGGATTGACAGAGGAATCAAACGCATAAGCGGACTGATGATTTGCCCAAGCTGCGGCGAACAAATTGAATTGCATAATAGCGATAAGCAGTTATACTTCATTTGTGTAAATGGGCATCGCTATGACGTCGACGAAGGTATCGTCTACTTTGGCTCAAGAGAACTAAAGGGGGAGCTGTGGTCGTTGTCGCTCCGAAACTTTGAGCATTATATGGAGTGGAAAAACGCCGCTGTTAATCCGAATAATATTCGGGGTGAGGCGACAGCTCCGGAGGCTATCTGGCGCGAAATAGCAAAGCGCCGTCCGCGCACTATTCTGGACATAGCGACCGGCATGGCTTTTGGCGCAACCGAATACCTAAAAAGGATTGACTGGCAATGCACTGTAATACTCACCGACCTATCACACCGCATATTGAAATGGGATAAACAGTATATTGAGGGAAGCATCAATAATCCATATGTAGATGTTGTTTATCTTGCCTGCGATTGTGCGAACATACCTCTTGCAAGCAACTCCATCGAATGTGTAACATCACTTTCGGGCTTCGAGAGTATGCAAAACAAAAAGATGGACGGCTTTTCAGAAGGCTTCCGTTTGCTAAAGAAAAACGGGTGTGCTATTTACTCTATGGCTACTGTCGATGATTGCGAGTGCGATAATACGAAAAAGTGGATTGACCTGCTATATAACGCACTGGATGAGCAAGAAAAGAGTTTGGTGCGTATTGCAGATATACGACAATGGAGCGAGGTGTGTGGGGATGTGGGATATGTCGAAACCGAGTTCGTCAAGCTGTATGACGAGCTGCCTGCGCCGGATACTGATGTTTTTCCATATGAGAATAATATCCTCCAATGGATGTCGGAGTACGTTTATGTATCGAAAAAGTAAATATCTCCGTTTGTGCATACGTATTAGTTTGAACGCTCACCATATTTATTGGGTGAGCGTTTACATTTTAGGCAACTGCTAAAAGCCCTCAAACCCGATGTGCACAAGGGCTTGAGGGCTTTGCTCGAATAGCTATTGCAACAACCGCTCGTAATGAAACTTCGCCGATGAACTGCGCAGGAGAATCAGCCCAACGATAGCGCAAACAACGCCAATACCAAGCAGCAGCCACACGTTAAGCATCATAACTCCGCTAAACTGCCCTACGGCTAAGAGTACAACAGGCAAAATCAAGAAAGCGCCGCGTTGCTGCGATTCTTCTACCGACTTCGCTTTCGCCGAGCCTCTCACAATCAGCGTGATTGCGACCAATGAAATAGCGGGAGATACAAGCAGCATCAACGCAAGCCAATTAAGCCCTATTGGTATTAACGACCCGATGATGAACCAGACTTCCGTTTGCACGACCAACGCCATGGCTACAAACGACAAAAGCGATACAGATTGACTTAGCACAAAGGATGCAATAACCTTCGCGCTAAATATTTGCCGCAAGCTTAGTGGGCAATACAGCAAGGTTTCCAACGTACGCTTTTCTTTTTCCCCAACAAAGGAGCTTGCAGCCATAACCATAGATGTCATGACGGGGATTATCAAAAAGAAAAGAGGCAGCATGTTGTTTAACAATAACCGCATAAGGTATTGGCGAATTTCAGAGCTTGGCAAGCCCTCAGGCAGCATAGCCAAAAGCTGTCGGGAGCTAGAGGAATCTAACGGCGTGTAACCTACAACAAACATAAATATAGACGGAAGAAAAACCGTCATAAAAAGCGGAACGATGAGCATTACCATAAAGAGGTTCTTGTTTGCCGTTATGCCGCGTATGTCTTTCTTAATCAAAGCCATTTGCATTGAGTTAATCATTTTCGGGGCTCCTTTCCTGCGCGATTTTCAAATAGGGTGAAATATATTTCTTCCAATGAAAGTCTGCGTGTTGTCACGTTGTAGACATTGCCGTTTTCTTCGACTATACGTTTGATTATATGCGGGATTTCATCTTCTGATTTTACGTTTACTTCGTATTGGTTTTCGCCGATTTTAGTTGATTGTATGTCTTTTGGGAATCGGTCTGCTTTTATGCTTACAGTCAAGCCTGAGAAAATCATGGAGCGAAGCTTCTCGAGATTGCCTTCGGCAAGCATAACTCCATTGGAAATTAGTCCGTACGATGTGCATATCTCCTGCGCGTAACGCAGTTGGTGCGTGCATAAGAAGATAGTTGTGCCTTCTTTTTCGGCAAGGCTTTTAATCATGGCGTTTACGCTTGCTACGCTTTCGGGGTCGAGGCCGGAGGTTGGTTCGTCTAAGAAAAGGATTTTAGGGCGGTGAATCATTGCTCTTGCCAATGAAAGTCGCTGACGCATACCTGTGGAGTAAGAATCCAGCTTACGGTCTTTTGCGTCGGTGAGCTCTAGCTTTTCCAGTAAATCCAAGGCGCGTTTGTTGCTGTCTGTAGTGTTAAGCCCGAATGTTGCGCCGTAGAAAATGAGATTTTGCAGCCCTGTCAAATTGCCGTACATCTGTGCGTGTTCCGTCAACACTCCTGAAAACGAGTGTACTTGCACAGGATTTGCAGATGGGTCAATATCAAATACCTTGCAGCTTCCTTCGGTGGGAGATAGCATACCGTTTAGTAGCTTCACTACGGTGGTTTTCCCCGCTCCGTTTGGACCTAAGAAGCCGAAAACTTCGCCTTGCTGCAAGGTGAAGCTTATGTCGTTTACTGCTTTTTTACCGTTCGGATATGTCTTCATCAGGTTGCTTGCAATAACTGCTTTCATATCATCCTCCTATAGTTAAAGTTATTTAAAAGTGTGTGCAAGTCAATCGCGTTTCTTTGATTACATATGTGCTTGTCGTAGTTTTGTAGTCGCGGAACGAAACGCGATTGACTATATGCTGATGTAAATTCTGTTTAGGGGTACAAAAACTAGATATAGTATAACACACAACATTGTGCTTTTCAATCTTTTCCAGAGAATTTACAAATGCAGGAACTAATCATATAAATGTTGACAACATATATCCACAATGTTATAATTATTTATAACCAAAAATTATCGCTATTTATTTATTTCGATATAATTATATTAAGGGGGTCTTTTGATGAATCAATGTTATGGGTGCAACACATGCCAAAGTGCGGATAAGCCGCTCGAGGGGTACATTCGCGAGCTGCCTATGCAAACGTCGCACCATAGGGTGGAAAGTCAATCTGTTAAATGCGGCTTCGGCTTGCAAGGAGTATGCTGCCGCCTATGCTCCAATGGGCCGTGCCGCATAACGCCGGACGCTCAACGCGGAATATGCGGAGCTACTGCCGACGTTATAGTTGCACGCAACTTCCTGCGTGCTGTAGCAAGCGGCAGCGGTTGCTACATTCACGTAGTAGAGAATACCGCGTTCAATCTAAAGAATACTGCTTTATCCAAAGGTGTAATCAAAGGCGAAAAGACGCTGAATAGATTGTGCGACATATTTGGTATAACTGAAACTGACAAATACGCAAAGGCGTTGGCTGTGGCTGAAATGGTGCTGGAAGATATATATCGCCCTGCGCACGAGCCTATGAAGCTTGTAGAAAAGCTTGCATATGCACCGCGTTATAAAAAGTGGCAGGAACTGGGAATATTACCCGGCGGCAGCAATGCGGAGATTGTAAAGGGCGTGGTTAAATGCTCAACTAATCTAAACTCCGACCCTGTCGATATGCTGCTCAACTGCTTGAAGCTTGGCATTTCCACAGGCTTATACGGTCTTACGCTGACAAACCTGCTTAACGACGTAATGCTCGGCGAACCTGAGATTCGCGTTGCGCCTGTAGGTTTGAACGTCATCGACCCGAATTACATCAATATAATGATTACAGGACACCAACACTCCTCCTTCTCATATCTGCAAGACAGATTAATAGAGGAAGATGTAGCAGCAAAGGCTAAAGCAGCAGGAGCAAAAGGCTTCAAGCTTGTAGGCTGCACATGCGTAGGGCAAGACTTACAGCTTCGCGGCGCGCACTACACCGAAATATTTGATGGACACGCGGGCAACAACTATACAAGCGAAGCCGTTCTTGCAACAGGCGCAATCGACGCCGTGCTGTCCGAATTTAACTGCACTCTACCCGGAATCGAACCGATATGCGACGAGCTAAAGATAAAGCAGATATGCTTAGACGATGTTGCCAAAAAGGCAAACGCGGACTACAAGCCTTTTGTTTACGCGACAAAAGAAGCCGACAGCGACGCTATAATCGACAGCATAATCGAAGCTTACAAAGCGCGCCGCGGTAACGTTCCGCTCAACCTACTTCCCGAACACGGCAACAAAAGCACGGTAACAGGCGTTGCCGAAGGCTCGCTGAAAGAATTCCTAGGCGGCACATGGAAGCCGTTAATCGACCTGATAGTGTCAGGCGAAATAAAAGGCGTTGCAGGAGTTGTAGGCTGCTCAAACTTAACATATGGCGGTCACGACGTGCTGACGGTAGAGCTGACAAAAGAATTAATCAAACGCGACATAATCGTGCTCAGCGCAGGCTGCTCCAGCGGAGGCTTGGAAAACTGCGGCTTGATGACACCGGAAGCGGCTGACCTTGCAGGCGATAAGCTTAAAGCTGTATGCAAAAAGCTAGGTATACCGCCTGTGCTTAACTTTGGCCCATGCCTTGCGATTGGTCGGCTTGAGATTGTGGCGACAGAGCTTGCAGAAGCTATCGGCGTCGACCTGCCGCAGCTGCCGCTCGTATTATCTGCGCCGCAATGGCTCGAGGAGCAAGCATTAGCAGACGGCGCATTCGGCTTAGCTCTGGGCTTGCCGCTGCATTTAGGCGAACCGCCGTTTATCACAGGCAGCAAGCTTGTGACAACAGTGCTGACAGAAACATTAAAAGACCTGACAGGCGGCTTCGTAATCTGCGACAATAATGCCGAAACCGCTGCGGATATACTAGATAAAGTTATCGCTGACAAACGCGCTGCGTTAAACATATGAGGTGAGCCATGAAGCGAATTATGATTGACGCGTCAAAGTGCGACGGCTGCAAAAACTGTTCCATCGCCTGCATGAACGCTCACCGCGCCGATGGAGGCGACAACCTATACACATTAGACCTATGCGACCCACAAAATGAAACCCGCAACTTTATCCTTTCCCCAAAAAAGGGGCAGTACAAGCCGATATTCTGCCGACACTGCGACACGCCAAAATGTGCGCTCAGCTGCATGAGCGGCGCGCTATGTAAAGATTCTGCAACAGGACTTGTGCAATACGACAAGGAAAAATGCGGCTCTTGCTACATGTGCGTGATGAACTGCCCGTTCGGCGTATTGAAGCCAGATAGAGCTACCAACTCATATGTTATAAAGTGCGACTTCTGCAAGGACAAAGGCAGCGAGCCAAGCTGCGTGAAGTTATGCCCCAAGAAAGCCATTACTGTTAAGGAGGTTTAATATGAAGCATATTATAATCGGAGCCTCCGCCGCTGGGCTTACAGCTGCTAAAACAATCCGCGTATGGGAACCTAAAGACGAGATAACTGTAATCTCTGTTGATACAAAGGTACACTCCCGCTGTATGCTGCACCAGTATTTAAGCGGAAGCAGAACGGCAGAAAGCATTAACTTTGCAGGAAACGACTTCTTCAAAAAGCAAAACATCAGATGGGTTGAAGGCGAGAAGGTCATAAAAGTTGACTGCGAAAACAACAAGGTGCATTTGGAGTGCGGCGCGGAGCTTGCATACGATAAGCTGCTTATCGCGACAGGCGCACAATATATAGTGCCACCCATAGGCAGTTTGCGCGAGGGCAAGAATGTCTTCGGCTTGCGCGATTTATCCGACGCGGAAAAGATTGACGCGGCGGCAAAATCAGGTGCGCGCTGTGTTATCGTAGGCAGCGGATTAGTTGGACTTGACGCTGCATACGCGTTAAGCGAACGCGGCGTAAAGTGCGACATAGTCGAAATGGCAGACAGCATATCGCCGTTACAGCTTAACAAAACCGCCGCAAAGCCTTACCAAAGCTTATTCGAGAAGCACGGCTGCACATTCCACCTATCCGAAAAAGCAGCAGGAACAGATATAGACAGCAGCGGCAACATCACAGCAATAAACTTGGAAAGCGGCAAAACGCTGCCCTGCGACTTTGTTATAATGGCAGCAGGCGTGCGCCCCAACATCGACTTCCTAAAAGACAGCGGCATTCAGATCGAACGCGCCGTAAAGGTAGACAACACATTGCGCACCAACATTCCGAATGTATGGGCAGCAGGCGATTGCGCAGGCATAACGGGCATATGGCCGAACGCAATGGAGCAAGGCGAAGTCGCGGCGAAAAATATGTGCGGCACAGAAGTTGTGTACGACAACCGTTACGGCATGAAAAACACAATGAACTTCTACGGCTTGACGACACTTTCCCTCGGCATACACGCTCCCAACGAGGGCGACCAAGTGTATGAACGCGAGTGCGCCAACAGCTACCAACGCTTCATCATACGCGATGGCAAAGTCGTACACGTACTGCTGCAAGGCGACATTTCCAACTCCGGCTTTTGGCAGGAGCTAGTAAAACGGCAAGTTGATATAAGCGGCATAAACAAGCCCATCTTCGACTTATCCTACGCAGACTTCTACGAATACGAGCCTGCTCACGGTAAATATGATTGGGT
This sequence comes from uncultured Eubacteriales bacterium, assembly GCA_964479875.1. Classification (GTDB taxonomy): domain Bacteria; phylum Bacillota; class Clostridia; order Monoglobales; family CAYZNM01; genus CAYZNM01. The sequence continues at coordinate 263,730 of CAYZNM010000002.1, read as the reverse complement.
TGAACCCATAAAGTAAAATCAATATAGCCGATATATTCATTCTCGTTTCAATAAATTATAACAAATGTCCGATAAATTCAGTTATAATCAAGGAAACGAGAATGAATATTCTTTCAATTCACAGCTTCACCCACAAAGCCGGTCGAACCCCACCTATACATTTGCCATCACCTATATTGCCCTTTAAGATATTATTACCCTGAATACCTATATTACCATTGCCGTGTATATACACAGCCTTCACGCCAACACGACCGGGCGACCGAAGCCACCACCAATTATTCCAACTTTCACCCACAAATTTTGCTGTTCGCTTACTGTTGTTTTCGTCTTTTCTCTCAAACCAATATCTTTTATTCTTCCTTGGATTATACAAGTTTGAACTGCTGTCGCCGAAATATTTGCAAGCCACTTCTTCAATGCTAAGCAAAAATATGTTGTCTTGCGTATCCTCTCCGCCTTTTGTGCCATACCACTGATTGTCATAATTTTTGTTTACTACGGGAATTATCCTTGCTCTATCAGCTTCGCTGAATTTGTCATAGAAATCACCGTTAAGGTATTTTCTTAACGCACAGTCAGCCCACGTTATATCTATATAAGCGTCATGGTAAGGCCGTTGCTCTATAATACCCTCAGTTATAATCAAAGCCCCATCATCTCGCACATCAAGCACGCGCCAATTGTAGCTGCCGAATGAAACTATCGACCCAACTTCAAAGTCACCCATTCACCTTCTCCTTAATAGGAAACAGCAAATCAAGCTGCAAATAACTCATTTCAGAATTATGCTTTTGAATATAGTTATAGAAATTCAGCGTTTCTTCAAAGCCTTGCCCAAAAGCCGTTTCTGGCGATTCCCATCGCGGAGAACCCCAGTCGTTATCGTATTTATCGCTTGCATTAACCCATTCACCAAGCCGACGCCAATCCTGGAAGTCCCATTCCCTCAACACATGCGCGGCATATAATCCGCCTTTGAATTCTCGTCTTACGAGCGGCGCAGGTATCTCCATATCACCAGGAACAGACACCCACACTTCGTAAACATGCGAGCCTTCGCCGATTTTTGCCGCGCCCTCGGAGCAGTCGAAGCCAAAGCTGCGTGCATCAGGCTTAATCTTCAACAGCTCGCTCTCTTTTGCAAACTTGCTAATCATGTCCAACGCCTTGCCTTCGCAGCCTTCCCCCGAAGCATAAGCGGCAGCTACAATCATAGGCGGCAGATACACAATCCGCACATCCTTGTCGTGCAGCTTCATCAACTCTTCATTAGTCTTGTTTAACTCTTCCATCGATAGCTTCTCCTTCGCTTCTTTGATTTGATTGTCAGAAAAAGAAAGAGAGCTTACAACAGAAAACATCGCTTCGTCGCCAAGGAGCTTTAAATTAACATCGGCCTTTTCGTTAATTTCCTCGATAAAGCGCGTCAATATAGATTTAACGGTAGACAGTGCGGTGATTTCTCCGTCTATTTCGCTTATGTTTTGCCTGAAAATTTCCACTGCTTCCGCCGCATCGGAATTGTTGATTATGCTTACGATCTGCTTCACGGGAACGCGCAGCTTGCGCAGAACGATGATTTGCCGCAAACGACTCATGGCGTTTTCGTCATAAACCCTGTAAGCGTAATCGTCCTTGCGCAGGCTTTGAATCAGCCCCGCTTGCTCATAATAACGCAGCATTCTTGTAGATATTCCGTAATCCCTTGACACCTGACTGATTGTTTGGAGTTCCATATCATAACCTCGTTTCTTTTTCTAATGTTGATTATATAGTACGACACGGTGTCGAAGTCAAGGGGTTTAAAAGCAAAGGTCGTCAGACTGTCCGCGTTGGCGCAGGATTATCCAAAATCCTCACAAGCACACAAAGCTCGTTTTGCCATTTCAAAATCAGATATTCCTCTGTTTATAAGCTTTACAGGACAAAATAAATTATCGGCAAGCGAAGCCTTGCAATCAGAAATAAAGTCATCAAAGCTGTAATTATTTTAGGGACTTGACTAGAACAGCGGGTTTTCCCTAAACATTTTCAATAGCAAATGGTATAAATTCTCATTGCGATAATTAAAACGAAACTCCGTTTCTTTTAGATAAAGAAAAAACTTCGCTTTAGGGATACCCTTATACTTCACAAGACGATGTTTAGCATAACCCCAAAAGCTTTCAATACCGTTTATGTGATTACCGTTATCTGCTGAAAACTCATTATCGCCATGATTTACGCGATAATGTTTCAAAAATCCGAGGTGAACAAGTCTATAGTAGCCGCGCCAACTATCAGAATGAATTGCCGATTCAATATCGGCACGACCGCGGATGATGGCCTGTAAAGTGGCAGATTTACAATCAGGAACGATTTCGATGTAGACCTTTCCGTTCCGTTTGAAAAGACCAAAAACAATGGTCTTGCTGCCTGCACCACGCCCTCGCTTGGCGCGTATGCAGTAGCTTTCATCAACTTCGATTTCACCGATTATAGGAGATGTTTGTATGCAATAATCAGCGATTCGTTCTCTGAATTTGAACGATTGACGTATTTGTTTTCCATTGACTTGACCTCAGTTTAACAATACCATTGTTGTCTGCTCTAGTCAAGTCCCTACACAATTAATATAAAAAATTTGTAAAACCTCTTAACAACATAAGCTCAATGTAGTATACTCAACATAGACTATTTGGAGGTGAGAAATAATTGACCAGACTGCTTGTGTTGGGTATGCTTAATATGCAACCAATGTCCGGCTACGATATTCAGCAGATGCTGAAGCTGACAAATGCCGACCGTTGGGGCGGAGTGCTTATAGGCTCAATTTATCACGCTCTCAAAAAGCTTGAGCAAGAAAAATATATCGAGATTGATTCGGTTTAGCAAACCGGTCATCGCCAAAAAGCGGTGTACAAAATTACAGACAAGGGGAATGAACACCTAAAGGAACTGGTTGCAGAATCGTTGCAATCCTCCTCTGTGCAGTACCCATCTACGCTGTATAGCGGTTTATCGTTTTTAAACATCATATCTCCCGAACAAACCATTTTTGCTTTTTCGGTCACTCATTCTACCCATTGGGTGCAGTATTACACTCGTATACTTTATTAATGCGCAATCATACCCCCTGCGCATTATGACAGGTATGCTTGCAACCAGTATCCTGTTCTATGCTCTTGTCACCACAGCCTATGCCATTATGGCACATCGCAGACGGGGCGTATACAACCTTCTTCGAGTAACTCCTATGAAGTTATGGCAATACATTGTCAGTCTTTCCGGTGCGTGGACATTGATTGCTGTAATTTCCGGTGCGGTAGTTATGGCGGTTTGTTCTGTAATCTTTGCTCAAACAGTTTCAATCCGGTCTGTCTTGTTGATGCTTCCGATTCTGTTTCTTGCCGCAATGGGGTTTGTTTTATTAAGCTTTTTCATCTCGAGCCTCGCAAAAAACGAAGGTCAAATGAGTATGATTACAAACATCTTACTTATGCCTATGCTGTTTTGTAGTAATGCCTTTTACGCTTTGGATAAAGCTCCGAGTTTTATTCAAATAGCAACCAAATTCAACCCATTTCAATGGTTTGTAGATGGTATTCGCAATGCACTATCATTAAACGCAACTGGCTATATTTTCGATATAGGATTACTCATCCTATTCTTCATCATTGCTTTAGCTTTGGCTCTTAAAACTTTTAAATATTCTGATAAGTAAATATAAGACAATGTCAGTTATCACAGAGTTACCTATGTTAAATTAAACGAGGTGATATTTTGAATAAATTAGACTGATACTATTGATGCCATAAAACAAGGAGTTTTCAGCAAGGACGAGCTTGTTTATAAAATTATGATAAGGCAGCCGGATTTTGCGACCGATGAACTTGCTGCCACAGTTTTGGAACAAACTAAAAAAAGCCACACCCTCTGCTTGAAAGTGTTAAGTTTGAAACCATTGAGGATGAGATGTCCGTTCGAATGTTGCACATAGGCTCTTATAATGACGAGCCGCAGAGCTTTGATATGATGAAACAATTTTGTGCAGATAATAATTTGATGCAACACGATTTACGGCATAGAGAAATTTATATTACCGACGCTCGCAAAACCACCCCCGAAAAGCTTAAAACGATGCTTAGATATTTTGTAAAGGGCATTTAATACGATGCAATACAACAAACAACAAAGCCTAAATCCAACAACTAAATACATCAATTATCAAAGAGCCAGACACACAGACGCAGAGCAGATAATTTGTGAGAACACCTCACAGACCATCGGCTCTTTTCTTTAGCCAAAACACGGACAACTTAGGCTCAGACTATGAACCCACAAGCCATAGATTAGATGAAATAGATAAAAAGGCATTTGTCTTGGGAAGAAACATCTCCCAAAGCAAATGCCTTTTTGTTTGAGTTTTAGCAGGTTTACCTCGCTGTCGCTCACCACCTCTATCCTTTCGATTTTTGCAATCACCCAAAATCGAAAGGATGGTCAAATATGAAAACAATAAATCTAAAGGACATCTACCCATACTACACAGCAGATAAATTTATCTAAGTGCCTGACGAGCTTGTGGCGGTATTTGAAGCGGATCGGGCTTATCAGCGAAAGCAAAGGCGTTACAAGGCTACATACTCACTTGACCGCAGCGATGGCATCGAGCGTGATATTCTGTTTGTTTCTTTCACCCTATGAGATTTACGAACGCAAGCTGACAAACGAACAGCTCTATGTCACTATTGCCTCGTTAAAGCCGCACCGTAATTTTGGCTATGCAAACACAAGCTCAAAAACGGTGCGGCTATTTCTTTTTTAACATGGAGGTGTTTTCGATGAATACAGTAGGGAAAACCCATCTTGTGTCTACATCTGATAATATCGACACAGACGAGGATGAGAATGTCCCCTTAACTTTGCGTGTATATCGTACAAACCTCTCTGAATATTTTTATATGAGGGAGGTGTATCTTGTGGGAAATGAAAAATACATACAAGGTAATGCTGAAATTCCCGACCTTGATTCTTGTGAATACAACGGATTTCGGGAAGGTTTTATGAAATCTGTCCTACTGTCACTTTTGACACAGGGCAAACTAACGCAAATACAATACGAACGTTGCATAGAAAAAGTCATGCGTAAGTGTGCAGACACTCCAATAACATAAATCCACATCTTTGCTATCATGCAAGGTGACAGGATATAATATGAGAGAAAATAAATCACCTTGCATTAAACTTGAAAAGGAGTTGGTTGATGTGATTAGAGTAGCTGCATATTGCCGTGTTTCAACAGATAAAAGTGACCAAGCAAATTCGTTTGAAAGTCAACAGAGATATTTTAAGGAATACATAGAGAGAAATCCCGAATGGGAGCTTTACTCCATATTCGCTGACGAGGGCATCAGCGGTACAAGCACGAAAAAGCGAAAAGATTTTAATAGAATGATTGCCGCCGCTAAAAGCGGTGCATTTGATTTCATCATAACAAAGGAGGTCAGCCGTTTCGCAAGAAATACGCTTGATACGCTCCAGTACACCCGTGAGCTAAAGCGTTTAGGAATTGGTGTTCTGTTTATGAATGATAATATCAATACAATGGATGCTGATGCAGAGCTTCGTTTAACCATTATGTCCTCCATCGCACAGGAGGAGAGCCGTAAAACCTCCGAGCGTGTTAAGTGGGGGCAGAAACGCCGCATGGAGCAGGGTGTGGTCTTTGGTCGTGATATGTTAGGATATGATGTTCGTGGAGGAAAGCTGTATATAAATGAAGATAGTGCAGAGATTGTCCGCCTCATTTTTCATAAATTCGTGGAAGAACAAAAAGGAACCCATGTAATCGCCCGTGAACTTAGAGAGGCAGGAATTAAAACCCATACCCGAATGAAAAAGTGGACGAATACAGTCATTCTCAGAGTTGTCCGAAATGAAAAGTATTGTGGCGATTTAATTCAAAAAAAGACTTTTACACCAGACTACTTGAGCCACGAAAAAAAATACAATCGTGGGCAGGAAGAATTTGTTGTTTTGCGTGACCACCATGAGCCGATAATTAGCCGTGAGCTGTTTGAACGGGCCGGGCAGGAATTAGAAAGACGTGCCCCGAGTCCTGAACAAAAGTCAAAGCATAGTAACCGCTACCCGCTTTCAGGAAAAATCACTTGTGGTTGCTGTGGTGCTAAATTTGTGTCAAGAGCCAAAAAACGCAAGGATGGGAGTCAATACAAAGCCTGGCGATGCTACGAGGCTGCCAATCACGGTCTACCTCATATTGATAATGCCGGAAACCAGGTTGGTTGTGCTGTTAATCAGCAAATCCGTGATGAAGATTTCATGTCGATGATACAAGGTGTTATCCGATACTTGCGAATGAATAAATCCAAAATCATAAGTGACCTTACCGATATTGTCAAAATGGTTTTAGAAACTGGCGATGCGTGCATGATTGATACAGAAAAACTGGAACGCAAAATAGAAACGCTACAAGAGAAAAAAGAACGGTTGATGGATTTATATATTGGCAAAGAGATTTCCAAAGAAGAATACCGCCGCATGGCAGAAAAATATGATAGCGATACGGCCGACATCAAGGAGCAAATCAAAAAAGCAGATAAGCAGCAAGGAGTAGAAAGCTGTAAGGAAGAAATGCTTGTGGACATTGCTGCCACCATCAAAGCGTTGGTGCTCGGAGAAAAACAGGATGATACCTTTTATCGCATCATCGTGGATAAAATCATCGTCCATAGCCGCGAAAACACTGATATTTACCTGAATTTACTGCCTTATAAGTGGTCATACATGCTTGCTGATTTGCCGGGAAATCCCGGTAAAAAAAGGCCTCAAAATTGGAACATTTTGAACACGATATACCTATGTCAGTTAGCAGACCGCGCAGCTCCGGATAAGGCATGGAGTATCGCTGGCTTAAATAGCGCAAGCTTGCGCCCAGTTCGCCGTCGGGGCCGCCGTATTGGGTGATGATAACCTTCGCCAGTGCAGGGTTTGTGTTCTTGATTTTTACAGGATATTGAAGCTTTTTCTCATAATGAAACATCAGTTTGCCTCCCTTTCCCACGGCCACGGATTGTCAATCCACTTCCAAGTGCCGTTTGTCGCGTTTGCCGAATCCAGCGGCCCGTATTGGCTTTCGTATTCCTTCGCGAGCCTTTTGTATTCGCTAGTGTAATTGTTGAACATCTGCATTGCGACTTTATCGGTGGGGTGTGTGTCAAGGTAGAGCTGCGTGTCGAATGCGGCAAATTCGTTCGCCGATACCATATTCAATAGTTCGCTTCTGGTCATCGCATAGCCCCCCTATAACCTAAAAAAGGTTTATCCAAGTCTGGGAAGAGTGTGCCTTGCTTCAAGGCGTCCTCCACCTTATAAACCTTAGTAATTTGCGGCTGCATGAGTACATACGCCATCGCCAGCGACAGCTTTTCGTGGTTGAAGCTAAACTGCGGCATGGCGTTAGCACCTCCCGCGTTTTGCATTGAGTTCAATTGATTGTTATTGATAACAATACCTCCCTTACAATTTCCGTCCCTTTCAATAGTTGAAAGGAATCTTCTGATAGCATTATATGCTCTGCTTCATTTTGTGTGAAAACACGGACGAATATAGTTGCCGCAAATGCTTGCATATGATATAATAAACAAAAACAAAGGAAGATAAATGAACACACAATCCAACAACACACTTGAAATAGACATACACGGAATGAACAAAGCCGACGCAAAGAGGCATATCGAGCGCACGCTCTCGAATGCGAAAGACATAGCCGAGGTGACAATCATACACGGCCGCAGCAGCCCCATACTCAAGGATATGGTGCGCAAAGAGCTGAAGCATTACAAAATCGCGCGCAAGCTGCTTAGTATGAACGACGGCGTTACTATACTGCTGCTGCAATAAAAAGCGGCAGTGGTTAGCTGCCGCTTTTTTATCTAGTTTATTTTGACGCTACTTACGTTTGCTTCAATTTTAATTTTATTTGTGCCTGAACCTTTTTTATAGGTGCAGGTTTCGTTTGTTTTGGTTTTATTTGATGTTTTGGTGTAATCCTTCGGGGCTGTGATAGAGCCTACGCTGGAGGAAATGTCTACGCTGTAATTGTCTGCGTCGGAGGGCAGCTTCACATTCATTGAGCTTGCGTTGCAATCTATGTCATAATCGCCGCTTATTTTCGACAGCTCTATATCCACGGAGCTTGCGTTGGCGCTTATTTCCGCGCCGGATGTAAAATCCGCGCCTTTGATTTTTCCGCTTGACGCGTTAAGGTCAAGCTTGGTTGTTTTTGATTTGATATTGCCAATCTCGATGGAGCAAGCGTTTAATTCGAGTGTTAAATCTCCAATATTGAAATCGTCCATAGTAATCGAAGATGCGTTCAATTCGGCATCAAGCTTGTCGAGCTTAAAATCCGGCAGGTAGATTGTTAGGCTTGTTTTCTGCTCTCTTGGGCTGAACATTTCAAATTTTTTATCAAGTTTAATTGTAAGCTCGTTTTCTTTCTGGGAAGTTTTAAGCGTGTAGCTTTTGAAAACATTTTCGGTTGCTTCAAAAACCGCTTTTATTTTGCCGTTGTCAGATTTTTTGAACTCAACCTTAGTTGCGTTGATTTCTAGGTTTAACGACTTTATTTCTTTTGCGGTGTATTCGGTGGAGGTTGTTGTTTTGGTTTTAGCATCGGCCGCTGTTGCTATGGTCGAAAACGACAGTACGAAAATTAATGCTGCGGCTATTATTGCAGTTAAACGGAAGTTTTTGTGTTTGTTCATATTTTTTTCCTTTATTAAATTGATAGTGTGATTATTCGCTGTAGTTTACTTGCCAACCCATGCCGAATTTGTCTATGCAATAGCCGTACCATTTGCTCCAGAATTGCTCGGCGAGGGGCATGATAATCTGTCCGCCTTCGGATAGGGCGTTGAAGTAGTCGCTTAGCTGCTGTTTGTCATTGCTTGCAAGCATTAGGGTGATGTTGTTGCCGACGATTAGTTCCAGCCCCGGAGGGCAGTCGCTGAACATAATCTCGTTGCCGCATACGTTTATGCACGCGTGTGTAACGAGATTTTCGCAGTTGGGCGGAAGTGGGTGCGCCTCGTCTTTGGGCATGTCGCCGTAGAGCATGATGTAGGGGTCGGCCGTGCCGAATGCCTTGGCGTAGAATTGCACAGCTTCCTTGCAGTTTCCGTTGAAATTGATGTACGCTTTGATTGTCATTTGTATTCTTCCTTTATTGTTTTATTGTGCCTGCTTTGTAGGCTTCCAGAAGCATTTCAAGGTCGCGGATTTCGTCCTGCAAAATTTTACCTGTGTCGGTGTCCTTGATGAGGACGCGGCTCTCGAATCGCTCAATGGGGGAGGGGTGCGAGTGCATGTCGATTTCCTGCGAGATTGCTTTTTCGGCGGATACGAAAGGTTCGTGCGCTGAGAGAATCATCTCGTTGGAGTTGGAAATTAATGTGTAGCCTGCTATTCCTGTCACGGGCTGATACGCCTTGGACATGCCCCCGTCGATTACAAGAAGCCGCCCATTTGCGCGGACGGGGCTTTCGCCTTTGATTATTTTTACGGGCATGTGACCGTTTATGATTTTGCCTTTGTTTTCGTCGAGGTCAAATTCGGCTAGGATTTTGCGGACGGTGGCTTCATCGTTGATGAAGGTGTAGTATGGGTCTTTATGTTCCTCCCACGCGGCTTTGTCTTCGATGAAGTATCGCTCGAATGTGCTTATTTTGTTTTTGCCGTTGAGCGGAGATTTCGCGCCGCACCACAAGTACCACATGAAGTCCGCGCCGCGGAATTTCTTTTGCGCGTCGCCGCTGAAATAGGCTTGCCGCGCAAGCTTTTCGGCGTAGTCTACGTAGGCTTTGCCGCTTAGGTTTTTTCCGTAGAGTTCTACTGTGGAGAAGCTGCCGTCGGCTTCCATCGGAATGCAACCGTGATAGAGGAGGTTGGAGTTGCATTTTAGGTACATGCCGCCGTTTTTGTAGAGGAACTTCACGTGCCGCTGCAATGTGTCGCTGTGCAGGAAGGATAGGCGCAGCTTTTCTACGAGTGCGGATTCTTCGTCGGTGAGGGCGTAGGGGTCGCTTGGGTTTACGGTGGGGAAGTTTGTGTCGCGGAGGCGATACTCGCTTCCGTCGATTGTGATCAAGCCGCGCGAAAAATCTATTTCGGACAGAGATAATCTGTGGTTCATGCGATATTCGGGTCGCCGCAGAATCGTTTGCCCTTCCAGCTTGAATTGTATTATGGCGATGGCTTTGTGAATTTTTGCCGCGACTGTGCTGTCCTCGGCGATGTCGTCCTGCACCGACTTTGGGATAAAGGGCGTGCATGGGTCGTTTGCGTAAACGTCCAGCGCGTATGTGACGAGCGGGCGAAGGCTTATGCCGTAGCCGTCCTCGAGTGTGTCGAAGTTGTTGTACTTTATGCTGTTCGCCAATACTGCAGCGATACATGCGTCCTGCCCTGCCGCCGCGCCCATCCATAAAATGTCGTGGTTGCCCCACTCGATGTCGACGCTGTGATACTCGCGCAACCGCTCCATTATAATATGCGCACCCGGGCCGCGGTCGAATATGTCGCCGATGATGTGCAGCCTGTCTATGATGAGCCGCTGTATCAAATGTGAAAGCGCGGTAATAAACGCGTCCGCGCGCCCAAGTGAAATAATCGTCGCGATAATCTTCTCGTAATACTGCTCACGATTTTGGTTGTAGTCGTTGTTTGTGTTGAGCAGCTCGTCGATTATGTAGGCGAATTCGGGCGGCAACGCCTTGCGCACCTTGCTGCGCGTATACTTTGACGCGGCAAGGCGGCATATCTCGACAAGCCGATACAGAGTAATCCTGTACCAATCCTGCGAATTTTCGCCGTTTTTGCGAATAAGCGAGAGCTTCTCCTCGGGGTAATAGACCAGCGTCGCCAATGCCTGACGCTCTTTATCCGCGACAGTTTTGCCGAAAATTTGGTCAATCTTCGTCTTGATTGAGCCGGAGGCGTTTTTGGTGATGTGCATAAACGCCTCATGCTCACCGTGCAGGTCGCTTAAAAAATGCTCAGTGCCTTTTGGTAGATTGAGTATTGCTTGTAAATTTATTATCTCTGTCGCGACTTCCTGAATGTTGGAATACTTCGCCGACAGCAGCTTTAGGTATTTATTCTGCATCGTTTCGCCTATCATACTAAAATGTCGATTGTGCTGCCCGCGGCCGGATTCGGGTTCGGCGTAGGCACGCCTGCCATGCACTGCACAAGCTGCGCCATCGCAACAGTGCTGCTGTCCAAAGCCTTCTTCATAATTGCAACATTAGCTTGCTGCATAACCTGCGCTGTTTTCATTTCCGTGATTGCGCCGACGTCCATTATGATTCCCTCCTTTTGTTGATACCTTAATTATATATGTTTAACTAAAAAATGTCAACAAAGATTCAGACATGCTTCACGCTGTTGTCACATTGCGCAATTATAATCATTACATAAGGAGGTGAAATGAATTAAGTAATCAATTTTGGAAAACAATAACAAATACGAAAGGGGAAGTATGAAGATGAAAAAAATATTGGCAATTGTTGCGGCGGCTGCGCTGTCGCTTAGTGCGACTGTGTTTGCAGCGCCTGCATGGCTTGCAACAGCGGACGCTTCCGCTGTGGGTGATGTTCCTGCTATAACCGAGAGCTTTGCGAAGGAACGTCCTGTGTTAACCGATGAACAAAAGGCGGAGATGGAAGCGCGTCATCAAAAGATGACGGAAGCGCAGAGCAAATGGGGCGCCGTGACCGATGCACAAAAAGAAGAAATATACGCACTCAAAGATAAGGCGATCGACGTAGACGCACAAATCATCGACAAATACCTAGAGTGGGGCGTAATCGACAGCGATACCGGGGCCGAGATGAAATCTCGCTTAAGCGACCGCAAAACTCAAATGCGCGACAGCGGCAGAATGCCCGGATTCGGCGGCAAAGGCGGCAGAGGCCACAAAGGTATGCCTCCACAAGGCGCACCCGACAGCGGCACACAAAACGGCGCAGTAACCACAACCTCCCTAAAACCGATAAGCTAAAAACAGCCTGCTTTCGCAGGCTGTTTTTATTTGTCGCCGTAGTGCGTACGACATTGGGTTATTTCGATTTCGTCGTCATTCACGCAATAAATAATCCTGTGCTTTTTATCGATTTCTCGACTCCAATATCCTGCAAATTCGTGGCGTAATGGTTCAGGCTTGCCTATTCCAATAAACGGAGTACGTTGAATCTCTTTAATAAGCCTATTAACTTTATTGAAAAGCTTCCTATCATTCTCGTATAAATATAGGTAGTCTTCCCATGCCTCCGGTAGAAAGTTTATATTTTTACTCATTTTCCATAGCCTCAAGTTCTTCCATTGTTTTTACGATATAAGGTTGTTTTCCTTTGTTGGCTATGGTTTCTCTTAGGCGTTTTAAATTGTGCGGATTATAAAATCCGTCTAATTTTGCAACTTTAAACGGAATCTGTTGCTCACGAATAGTTGCTTTTATGAAAACATTCACTGCAGTTGACATGCTCATGCCGAACTCGTCGCACAGCTTCTCGAACTCGTTCTTCACGTCCTCGTCAATGCGAATGTTCAAATTTGTTTGTCCCATGGTATACCTCCTTTCTTTAATAACATTGTATTAAATATTATTGATTTTGTCAATAAAGTTATTCACATTTTCAAATAAAAAATTTAGTTGACATATAAAATTAAACGTGGTATACTTTATACATACTAATCGTATGTATAAAGGAGTATGTTTATGGCTCGCAACAGATACCCTGAAGTGACCGTGAATCGCATACTTGACGCGGCGCAGCAGCTGTTTCATCAAAAAGGGTACGAGAATACCACAATCCAAGATATAATCGACGCGCTCGGCGACTTAAGCAAGGGTGCTATTTACCACCACTTTAAGTCGAAGGAAGAAATCATTATCGCGGTCGTTGATAGGTATTCGGAATCAATCTACGCGGCATACAGTAAAATCCGTGATGACAAAACGCTGACCGGGCTTGAAAAAATACGCAAGTACATACTGTACAGCCTGGAAAGCCCTGTAAATTTGTCCCTTTTAAAAGCAATGCCGAATTTGCTTGATAACCCTAAGCTGTTCGCAATGAACCTAGACTGCACAATAAGAACGACTATACCTGAATTTATAATTCCGGTGGTAGAAGAAGGAGTAGCCGACGGCACAATCATAACCGACAATCCGCGAATGCTTAGTGAGCTGTTTATGGTTTTGGCAAACATATGGATTAATCCTATGATGTTTAAAACAACACCGGATGGTTTTGTCGAAAAGCTTCGTTTTATGGATAAAGTTTTAAGCAGCTTGGGTATGACGATAATTAACGATGAACTAATGGAAAAAGTCAATGGTTTTTACTTGAATTTACGCAACTAAAATTTTTTATTTTAAAATCATACCGACGTTTGGTATTTAAGGAGGAAGAATGAAAACAGAAAAATTGTTTCATAGGGATTTTACTTTGGTTGTAATAGGGCAGATTATTTCGCTGTTCGGCAACGGGATTATTCGGTTTGCTATGCCGCTGTATTTGCTTAATGTTACGAAGTCGGCTGCGCTGTTTGGGTTGGCAGGTGCGCTTGCGTTTTTGCCAATGATTGTTCTTACGCCTGTTGGCGGAATTATCGCGGATAGGGTGAATAAGCGCAATATTATGGTGTGGCTTGACTTTGTGACGGCAGGGGTTGTGCTTGCGTTTTTGCTGCTGATGAATGCCGTGAATCTTGTGGTGCTACTGATTGTGACTATGATGGTGCTGTTTGCGATACAGGGGGCGTATCAGCCGGCGGTGCAGGCTAGTATGCCGTTGCTTGCGTCGAAGGATAATATGCTCCGGGGCAACGCGATTATCAATCAAGTTAGTGCGCTGTCGAATTTGCTTGCGCCGATTGTCGGCGGATTGCTGTTCGGGCTGTATGGGCTTGTGCCGATATTGGTTGTGGGAATAGGGTGCTTCTTTGTTTCGGCAGTGATGGAGATTTTTATACGTATGCCGCATACGAAACTCGAGCAGAAGGCGCACATATTTGCGACTGTTGCGCACGATATAGGCGAAAGCCTGAGATTCATGCGCCATGATAAGCCTGTGATATTTAAGGCGATACTTGTAATTTTGGGATTTAATTTGTTTTTGAGTGCGTTGTTGGTTGTGGGTGTGCCTGTGTTGATTACGCAGACGCTTGGAATATCTGGGCAGCTTTATGGATTGTCGCAGGGGATTTCGGCGGCGGGAGCGTTGTTCGGCGGAATTATGACAAGCGTGCTTGCGAAAAAGCTGAAGCTTAATAAGATTCACCTGCTGCTTATATTAAGCTCGCTGATGTTGCTGCCGTTTGGCGCGGCGATTATGTTTGATATACCTGTGATTGTGAGCTATTGGATTATTACAGCTGCGAATTTCTGTTTGATGAGTGCCGCGTCGATGGTGACGATTCAGCTTATCACATTCGTGCATACGGAAACACCGCCGCAGCTAGTCGGCAAGGTTATGTCATGCGCAATGGCGTTGACGATGTGCGCACACCCTGTGGGGCAGGCGATATATGGCGTGCTGTTCCAATATTTGGCAAGTGCGCAATACCTCGCGATATTTATCGGAGCGGCGGCAAGCTTGATTGTATCGCTGCTGTCGAAGAGGGTTTTTGCGAAATTATAGTATGTAGGGACGCGGCGTGTCGCGTCTTTTTTATTTGATGTTATAAGGCTCGCAGATGAACGAGGGCGTGAATCTGCCGCATTGCGCGTAGTCGAGTATGTTTTGGTTGATGTGCGGAAATAGCTCGATGTTGGGCAGCTTTTCCAGCGGAAGCCATACGGCGTGACCGATTACGCTTGGGTCATCAGGGTTTATGTCGGGAATAGTGGGCGGCGAAATGCTTGTGCTGCCGATAGGTTCTGCCGCGAAAACAAAGCTGAATGTAGGCGTAGTGCCGTACATATTGTTGCATACGACAGGATTGTATTCGAGAACGAACAGCAGCTCGTCGACCTCGACGTCGATTCCGCTTTCTTCCAAGACTTCGCGCTTCGCGGTATCGCGTGCGCTTTCGCCTTGCTCCATTCCGCCGCCTGGAATGTTGTAGTAGCCGCTGCTAAATTCGTTGAGCAGTATACAACCATTGTGCAGCACGATTGCGCGTGCGCCTAGTCTGTGCATGGATTCTCCTCCGATTTAAGAATAGCAAAAAGGTTCGCATATATACGAACCTTTTTTGATGTGATTATTCTGCATCCTTGATTGCCGCTACGATTTCGTCGATGACACGGGAGGTGTCGTCGTAGTCGACTTGGCATGTGCCTACTGCTTTGTGACCACCGCCGCCGTATTTTAACATTAGAGAGCCTACGTTCACCTTCGCTGTGCGGTTTAATACACTGTAGCCTACGGCGATGGAGCAGTTTTGTTTTTGTTTGCCTTCAACTACCCAAACCGAGATGTTTTGTTCAGGGTATAGGCTGTAGATGATGAAGCGGTTGCCTGTGTAGATTTGGCTTACGTCGCGCAGGTCGGTCACAATTACGTTGCCGTCGGTGCGTGTATGTGCCTTAATCATCTCGCGGAAGAGTTTGTCCTGCTCGAAGTATACGACAACGCGTTCTTTTATGTCGGGAAGCTCGAGAAGTTCTTCGATTGTGTGTTGACGCGCGAGTTCGATTAATGATTCCATAAGCTGGTAGTTGCTTATGCGGTAGGTGTGTACTCTGCCTAAGCCTGTGCGTGGGTCGCATATGAAGCCTAGCAGCACCCAACCTGTTGGGTTAAGTATTTCGTCGGCGGTGAGATTTGCTGAATCTACTTTGTCTACGGCTTTTACCATTTCGGAAAGGTGAGGGAATTTTTCGTCGCCGTTGTAGTAGTCGTAGACGAGGCGCGCGGTGCTTGGAGCGTTGCCGAGCTTGCCTTCGACTTCGATTCCGCCTTGCAAACGTTCCTCTTCGCTTACGTGGTGGTCGAACCATAGCTTGCAGCCTTTAACGTAGGGTACGTTGGCGAGTACATCATTGTCGGTTACTTCGATCTTGCCGTCTTGTACATCTTTGGGATGCACAAACTTCCAGCTGTCAATAATTCCTGCTTCGCGCAATAGTGCGCCGCACATAAGCCCGTCGAAATCCGAGCGTGTAATTAGTCGCATAAACCCTCCAAAACTTGTATTTTCATAATTAACATTCTATTAAATTATACTATATATTCCTGAATATGTCAAATTAGAGCTGTATTGTTTTTATTATTTCTTTCTGCAAGGCGAACATTTCGGTTTCGTCTTCTTCGTGGTCGTAGCCTAGGAGGTGGAGGAGGCTGTGGATTGTGAGGAAGGTTAGTTCGCGTTCGGGCGAGTGTCCGTATTCTTGCGCTTGCTCTAGGGCGATCGGGACGCATAGGCAGATGTCGCCTAGGTAGCCGTCGTCGCCGTCGGGGAAGGATAGGCAGTCTGTCGGTTTGTCTTTGTCGCGGAAGTCTTTGTTTAGCTCGTGTATGCGTTGTTTGTCGCAGAGGAGGACGTCGAATTCCCACTCGGTTTGTATGTTGAGGTGGGCGAATACTGCTTGGGCGGCACTGTTGATGAGGTGCTCTGCTGTTTCCGCATTCATGTCGGTCTGTTCGTTGACTATGTTGATTTGCATGAGTGCTCCGTAAATTTATTTGCGTTATTTATTTTTTTGCTGCTTTAATATTGTTGTGATGGCGACGATGTTTAGCAATATACACATAGCTACAAAACCCACTGATACAAGCACCAACGCGCCCGATGTGTCCTGGAGTGCTGACCAATCGAGTTTATTTACCAAGTGATTCTGATACGTTATTTGTAGGCACAAGCAAATAAGGGCGGCGGACATGCTTGTTATTGATAGTGTTATCGCCGCTGTGTGTTTATTCATTCTGGCAAGCGTCATGCCGATTAAGGGCAGAACCCATGCTGCCAATCCCAATACGAGGCTTATTACGTTCAACCATTCATAGTCCATAGATTATCTTTTTATTCGTTTGCAGGGGTAGCCGAGGGCGGTTATGGCTTCGATGATTGCGTCGGCTTTGTCGTCGGTGTAGACGAAAAGGCAGCCGCCGCCGCCGCTTCCGTTGACTTTGCCGCCGAGTGCGCCGGCTTTGATTGCGGCTGCGAGCAGCTTTTCAATGATGGGGGTGGATATGCCTAGGCCGTCGCGGAGGTTTATGTGATGCTGCAGGATTAAGTCGCCTAGCTGCTGCGGCGTGTATTCGCCGGATAGCAGGGACTTGGCTTGTTGCAGCAGTTTGTAGTTGTTTATGTTGGCGAGCAGCTTGGTTTTGTGGAAGGTGTCGAGTTCGTCGAGGTATTTTAGGTTGTGGTCGCTGACGAAATCTTTGACCGAGGTTATGCCGTAGGGTTCTAGCATTGCGAGTGCGGCTAGTGTGGGAAACTTCGACTGCGCCAATACTACGGTGGTGTTCTTTTGCTCCAGAGTGTCGATTAGAACAAATTCGCCTTTGGTTACAGGGGGCAGCGGTCTTACTATCGTTTCGTCGCCGAATTCGATGTTGAGTGTGCCGCCCATGCTTGCAGCGTAGTGGTCCATCATGCCGCCTGGTTCGCCGAACTCCAGTACCTCGGCTTGAAAGCCTAGCTGCGCGATTTTTTCGCCGTTATCCTTGTCCGCGTGATTTATCGCGGCGAGGATTACTTTAAGCAGGCAGATTATCATTGTGCTGGACGAGCACATGCCTTTGCCGATTGGTATGTCGCTGTCGAGCGTGATGTCCATGCCTTTTAGACTGTAGCCGTTTTTGAGCAGCGTGTTGACGCTGCTGCGGAGGTAGTCGCGGCTTTTTTCGTAGACGATCGGCTCTGTTAGGTCGATTGACAGGTGCTTGTACAGCTTTTGTTCGTTTTTCTCGAGCAGCTTGTTTATCGAGCTGTCGCGGATTTTTATGTTGATGAATTTGCCGTCGTTGACTTTGGCTTTGCCGTAGAAGCGGAGGTCTATCGCCATCGCGATGACCTCCAGCCCTAGGTAATCCTGGTGCTCCCCGAACAAGCATATGCGGGAGGGAGCGTTTGTTTCAACCTGTTTCATTGCCTCACCCCAAATAGAATAAAATATTAAAGCCAAACTGTTGATGAAACGTCGGAGGGTATGTCCATGAATGCGCCGCCTAGAGCGACAGTGCCGATTCGTACGTTGTCGGAGGAGCAGCGGCGTTTGAATTGATTTGCCAGGAATCGCTTCCAGAAGGTGTCTAGGCACTTTTTGAGATAGTCCTCGTGGTATTGACCCTTGAAGGCTGCGTTGGCCAGGAAGAGGATTTTTTCTTTGTCGAAGCCGCGGCGGATTGCGTAGTAGATGAAGAAGTCGTGGACGGCGTAGTCGCCTACGATTTCTTGCGTGCGCTGTGCGATTTCGCCGTTTTCATCGGGAGGTAGCAGCTCGGGCGAGATTGGCGTGTTGATGATGTCGGCGAGAATGCCGCTCACGCTTTGGTATTCCTCCTGTGCCGCGAAGTATTGGATTAGGTGCGGCAGCAGCGTTTTGGGGATGCCGCTGTTTAGGTTGTACATCGAGAGGTGGTCGCCGCCGTAGGTTGCAAAGCCCAGCACGATTTCGGAGAGGTCGCATGTGCCTACCATTATGCCGCCGAGCATCGTGGTGAGGTCGAGGGCAACTTGCGTGCGTTCGCGCGCTTGTGTGTTCTCGAAGGTGAGGTCGGCGTCACCGCCGTGACCTATGTCGAGGAAATGCTGTCGGCAGGCGTTGGATATGTCGATTTCCCGAAGCTCTGCGCCGAGGCCTTGCGAGAGTGCCACGCTGTTGTTGCGTGTGCGCGAGGTTGTGCCGAAGCAGGGGAGCGTGATTGCTTTGATGTTGCTGCGCGGGAGTGACAGCATGTCGGTCACTTTGGTGAGCATTAGCAATGCCGCCGTGGAATCAAGTCCACCGCTTACGTTTAGCACAGGACATTTTATGCCTGTGTGCATTAGTCGGCGTGCGAATCCTACGCATATTGTGTCGATTATCAGCTTTATGCGCTTTTGCAGTTCGTCGCCGTTGGGGATAAATGGATTTTTTGCAATGCTGCGCGAGAGCGATAATGTGCCGTCGAGTTCTTTTGCAACTGTGACGGAGCGGTAGCCCCCTATTAGCTTGCGCGATGTGCCGCATATTTCTGTATCTATGTCTGTTACGATTAGCTTGTTGCTTAGGGATAAGTTGCCGCTGCCTGCGATAATGTCGCCACATTCGGCGATTATTACGTGCGACGAGTACACTTGCTCCGAGGTAGATTCACCTGCGCCTGCCGAAACGTGGATATATCCGCAGCCTAGCTGTGCGCTTTTCGCTTTAATCATGCTTTCCGCGTACTCGAAGCTTCCTATTATAGAGGGCGTAGCGCATGGATTCACGATGAGCCGCGCGCCGCTTTGTGAGTGGGCGAGTGCGTGCGAATTGGGTCGCGCGAAGTCGTCGCCGATTTCTATACCAAAGGTAAGCTGCCCCTGTGAAAACAACAGTTGTGTGCCTACAGGCACTTCCGTGCCGAAAAGTACAGCTGTGGAGCGGCATTCCGCGCCGTCGGCGTAATACTTATCGCCGCCGCATTTCGGCACAACGCCGAGTATCTCGCCTTCGTGCAGCACAACTGCGGCATTATACAATCCGCCGTCCAACTCAAGCGGTAGTCCCACCACCGCGATAATGTTGAGGTGACGCGTTTCCTGCGCAATGTACCACAGCGCGTTAAGTGCGGCCTCGCGCAGCTGCTTATGCATTATCAACTCGCCGCAAGAAACCGAGGTTATGCACAGCTCCGGCAGCACAATCAAATTCGCGCCTGCGTTGTTTTTCGCAAAGGTGATGTTGCGCGCAATCTCGTTTGCATTGTAGGCGCAGTCGGCAACCTTAGCCATCGGCACAGCCGCCGCAACCTTGATGTAACCATAATCCTGTATCGTCTTTTTCATCATACAATCCTTCCTTTAGTCGCCCATCTCCTGTTGAAGCAGCTTCATTAACTCCGCCGCCTCTTCGTCGGTGAGGGTGATGCCTTTGCCCATTTTTGAGCCGTCCGGCGACCATTCACGTATGTCGATTTTCGGGTCGCGTCCGTTCCATGAAACGTAGTTTACTTGTTTTTCCCAGCCTTTGCTGCCTACTGACAGCACGCCGAGGCGTTTTGTTACTTCAAATGTAATGTCAGGCATATTATCTCCTAAATGATGTAAATTAATTTATTCTATGATAATCTTGTATTCTTTTGTTGTTCGAGGTTCGTTGCCGTCGTACATTTGTACGCGGAGGGTGTGTTCGCCTTTGGATAGGGCTGTTAGTTTTACTTCGTAGGGGGGCTTGTTTATTAGGGCGATTTCTTTGCCGTCGAGGTGATATTTTAGTTGGGTTTTGATTGTCTTTGGCAAATACGCGACTGCGGAGATTGTGAGGTCTGCGCTTTTTGATTTGAACTCACTGCCTAATTGTACGAACTCGTAGCTTTTTTCGATTTGGTCGGCTTTGATGAAGTTGCCGCCGGAGGTTAGCTCGTTGTACATATCAGTTAGGGGCTGGCTGTTGAATAGGGAGTAGTCGAGCTTGCGCGTTTTGTCAGGCAGTACGTTGAAGTAGTTTATCAGTTTAAGCTGTGGGTACAGGCGTGGCAACGCCGTGTACATCTGCGCAAGCTGATAGGCCGCCCAATCATCGTACTTTTCGCCTGTTTTCAAATTGGAGTGCGACACGCCGCATTCGGAGAGCATGAGCGGCTTCTTGATTTGGTAATCCTCCATAAACTGGATTATCGGCTGTATGCACAGTACGGGATTTGCGGAATCGCCTGTGAGGAACATTGTGTCGTTGCTGTCATTCTCGTTGTGCGCGAAAACTTTGTTCACGTAGAGGGACACGCCAATCCAGTCGACATATTCGTCGCCGGGGTAAAAGTCGAGGAAGGTTTTGTCGGCCGCACTTACGCTGTTGGGCGACCACACGTTTGCTAGGTTACTATAGTTCTTGATCTTATCTGCGATGTAGCGGTAGGCTTTTACGTAGGCTTTCGCGTCCTTTATGTTGGAGTCTACGTTCATTTCGCCGCCCCAGCGTACGATTACGCGGCAGCCGGAATCTTGCAGATACTTCAAGGTCTTGTCAATGTAGCTTGCGTATTTTTCGATGTCGGTAACGTCGTTATATATGTTCCATGCGAAGATTACAACTTCATTGTTTTGTGCGGCGACTTTGAACGCGTTTGTAAAGAAGTGCTGCTTGTCGCCGCCCGTTATATCTTCCGTGCCGAAGTCGCAGTAGATTAATGCGGAGGACGCTCGCTGTGTGAATACCTTGCGCACGGCTTCATTGGTGTAGAAACCGTCCGAGGTTATGCGCGGGTCGCGGTCGTAGGCCGTGCCGAACATTATGCCGCTTCCGCGCGTAAACTTTCCCGATACGCCGCCGCCGACTGTCGGCTGCTGCACGAAAACCTCGAGCGTCGACGACAGCGTCGCAACCTTATTTTCCGCATAACGCTTATCGTTAGCCTCCCAATTCATCACGTCAAAATAAGGCAGATAGCCAAGGTATGCTTGCACAGCCTTGTCATACTCGCCCTGCTTCTCATATAGCTGCCCAAGCTCCTTATACATAAAGGAGATGTTGTCCGCCTTCTCAGGATAATCCTTATCCTTCGCAAACTCAAGCACGGCTTCAATCGCCTTGCGCCAAGCCTCCTCGTCGCCCGAAGCCTTCGCCTTTTGATAGTTCTCCAAAAGCCCGAACATCGGCTTAGGAATCGCAGCAGTAAACATAGCAAAACACAGCAGCAAGCATAATGCACGCAACAAATTCTTCATATGAACCTCCGCACCAATATTTGTAATATTATAACATACACCGCCGCAAAATGCAATTGCAAATTTGCTTGCATTATCCCACAACCTATAGTATAATAGATTGGAAATACAATACATTTTTAGAGAGAATATATGCGCCAACACGCTTTAACGGCATTAATTAAAATAGAACAAGGCGAATTTATCGACAGCGCAGCGGCGGAAGCGTTCGCGAACGCTGCGGCAATCGACAAGCCGCTGCTTTCGCATATAATCTACGGCACGGTGACTTATCGCCGGCGGCTGGATTATATAATCGCGGAAAGCTCCAGCGTTAAGCTTAGCAAGATTGCACGCCCTATAATGAATATTCTGCGGCTTAGCTTGTATCAGCTGATATTTTTGGACAGGGTGCCGCATAATGCGGTGGTTGATGAAGCTGTAAAGCTTGCGAAAAAGTACGGACATACAGGGTCGGCGGGATATGTTAACGCTATGCTGCGCGGATTTTTGCGCAAGGGCGAGCCGAAGTATCCCAGTGCGGCGATACTGCACTCCTTCCCGGATTGGCTTGCCGAGTATTGGTGCGAAAGCTACGGCGAATCTGCCGCCGAGCAGCTTATGCAAGCAAGCAATCGCATACCTACGGCGACCGTTCGCGTAAATCGCACTCGCACAACGCCGACCGAGCTTATCGCGTCGCTTTCGCAATCCGGCATCACAGCGGAGCAATCGGACGAATACCTGCTCACGATAAAAAATCACGGCGACATCGCAAGCTTGCCGCAGCATAAAGCAGGATTATTCACAGTGCAGGACGCAGCTTCCTACAGCGTATGCGGTTATGCGGATATTCCGGCGAACGGAGTAATCATCGACACATGCAGCTCCCCCGGAGGGAAAGCCACGCATTTCGCCGAACGCTTCCCCAACGCAACAATAATCGCATGCGACAAATCCGCGAAAAAAGTCGCCGAAGTCGCCGACAACGCCAAACGCCTGCACCTGCCCAATATACAAACGAAAGTCGCCGACGCACGCAATGTCGCGGCGGATTTACGCGGCGCAGCCGACTTAGTGCTGTGCGACGTACCCTGTAGCGGCCTAGGCGTAATCAGCAAAAAGCCCGACATAAAATGGCAAAAGGACATCGGCGCAATCAAAGAGCTAGCAAAAACTGGGGCGTCAATCCTATCCGCTGCCGAGCAATACCTAAAGCCGGGCGGCAGCTTAATCTACAGCACATGCACGCTATCCCCAATAGAAAACGAAGGCGTAACCCACAGCTACACAGGAAGCCTACGAATCGTCAGCGAAAAGCAGCTGTTCCCTCACATTGACAACTGCGACGGCTTCTATATATGCGTGTTGCGCAAAGAATAGCGGAGGGAAAAATGGTATCATTCACAAAATGCACCGAGTACAAAATAGAGCAAGTACGAGCTGCAGTCGCACAAATATTCGCTAACCACAACATGAGCAAGGTTATAGCGAAAAACACAAAGGTGCTGCTAAAGCCGAACCTCGTTATGCGCGCAAAACCCGAAAGATGCGCCACAACTCACCCATTGCTTGTGCAAGCCGTAGCCGAAGCCGTAGTCGCATTGGGCGGAATCGTCACAATCGCAGACAGCCCCGGCGGCCTTTACAACCCTGCGTTAATGCAGCGTTTCTACGACGAAACAGGTATGACCGAAGCTGCGAAAGCTTCCGGCGCAGCCTTAAACCTCGACTGCTCCGCGTCAAAGAAAAACGGCTTCGACATCATCACCCCAATCCACAAAGCCGACGTTATAATAAACCTGCCCAAGCTGAAAACACACGTCCTCGCACTATACAGCGGCGCGGTGAAAAACCTCTACGGCGTAATTCCCGGAACAACAAAAGGCTTTATCCACGCAAGAAAGACCGACGCAATCAGCTTCTGTAACCTGCTACTCGACCTATGCGAAACCGTGAAGCCAACCTTCAACATAATGGACGCGGTAATCGGCATGGAAGGCGACGGACCCACAGGCGGCAGCCCACGCAAATTCGGCGCGATAATCGCAAGCGAAAGCGCGTACGAGCTAGATTTCGCCGCGTGCGAATCAATCGGATTAAAGTACAAGGAAGTGCCGACGCTATTCCTCGCGCACACGCGCAAGCTATGCGCAAACAACGTGGACGACTTAAAGATAATCGGCGACTACAAGTCCTACAAAGTCGACTTCGTAAAGCCGCGAAGCGACCACTGGATTAACAAAAACTTCCTCACCAAATTCTTTCCCACGATGCCGTTCATCGACCACAACAAATGCGTTCGCTGCAAAATATGCTTAAACAACTGCCCTGCCAAAACAATTGCAAGCGTTAATGGCAAAATCGAAATTAATCATAGCAACTGCATAAAATGCTTCTGCTGCCACGAAATGTGTCCGCCCACAGCAATCACATTAAAACGAAAATTAATGCTTAAACAAAATAAAAAATCCACGGAGGTTAGATGAGTTTAACTAATAAAGCTTTCACAACACGCGGCATGGTAAAAGTTGGTCTGTTGTCCGCGCTGTCTATTGTACTGATGTATACGCTTAACAGGATTCCGTTTCCGCCTGCACCGTTTTTGAAGTTTGACGTGTCGATGATTCCTGCGCTGTATGCAGGATATGCGATATCGCCGCTGTCTGCTGTGGTGGTCGTGATGATACGCTGCCTTGCGGGGCTTCCGGTTTCTACGACTAGCGGAATCGGCGTGCTTGCGCACTTTTTGGTAGGCACGGCATTTGTGCTGCCTGCTGCACTTGTGTATTCGCGACGACACAGCTTCGGCAACGCTGTAATAGGGCTTATCCTCGGCATAATCGCAGGGACTGCTTTGGCAATGCTCAGCAATTACTTCCTGCTGCTTCCGCTGTATATGGCAGGAATCACGCACGACCGAAAGATGGATCTTATAATTTCCGCGATATTGCCCTTTAACCTAATTAACCTTTCTATTCAAGCAGCAGCAACGCTGCTCACGTACAAAAAGCTTTCCCCACTACTTCATAGGTGAGTGATATTTTGCACGACTTACTAAAGATATTCTTAATGTCAATGCTGCCAATTTCAGAGCTGCGCGGTTCGATTCCGTTCGGCTTAGCGCACGGAATACCGTGGCCTGAGGTTATGGCAATCGCCGTAATCGGCAACATATTGCCTGCGCCGTTGATTATGCTGTTCGCGCGGTATGTGCTTGGCTTTCTCAAGCGATTCGCGCCGTTTTACAAGATAATCCACTTTTTGGAAGAACGCGCAATGGGCAAGGCGAAGCAGATAAGCAAATACCAACGACTTGGACTGTTCCTGCTCGTGGCGATTCCGCTTCCGGGGACGGGGGCGTGGACAGGCTCGCTTGTTGCCGCATTCTTGCAAATGCGGCTAAAGCACGCCATTCCGATAATTTTAGCAGGACTTATTGTTTCCGCGATTGTAGTAACAGGCATATCAATGGGGATAATCCACTTAACATAACAGGAGAATACATGAGAACCGATAACTTAATAAAGAAGCTGGAGCAGGAAAATGTCGACGCAATGCTTGTGACCTCCGGCGTGAACATGCACTACATGAGCGGATTCCGCGGCGGCGAGGGTTATATGCTCGTAAGCCGCGACCGATTGCTGCTGCTTGTAGACAGCAGATACACTGTCGAGGCGAAGCGTACCGCCCCAGATTTCGAGGTGGTGGAGTATGCCGAAAAGCCGCTCGACTATGTGAAAAAAGCCGGAATCAAAAAGCTTGCGGTCGAGGAAGGGACTATCACCGCCGCAAACTACTCCAAGATAAAAGCCGACCTGCCCGACATAGAATTTTGCGACGGCACATCATACATCGCCAACCTACGCGCAGTTAAAGATAAAACCGAAATAGCGCAAATGCAAACAGCCTCCGACATAGCCGAAGCCGCATACGCGCACATTCTCAGCCACATCAAAGTCGGAATGAAGGAGCGCGACATCGCACTAGAACTCGAGTTTTACATGCGCAAAAACGGCGCAGAATGCGTATCCTTCCCCATAATCGCGGTAGCAGGCGAAAACTCCGCAATGCCTCACGGCTCACCCTCCGACCGCGAAATACGCGTCGGCGACCTACTCACCCTAGACCTAGGCGCAGTCTACAAAGGCTACTGCTCCGACATGACACGCACAATCGCAATCGGCAGCCTAGACGAGCGCGGACGCCACATTTACGCAAGCGTACTCGCCGCACAGCTTGCCGCTATCGAAAAGGTTAAAGCAGGCGTCCCAAACAAAGAGCCTGACATAGCAGCGCGCGAAGTATTAAAGAAGGAAGAACTCGAACAATACTTCAAGCACGGACTAGGTCACGGCGTAGGTCTACAAATCCATGAATCCCCCGGACTGTCCCAACGTTGCCCCGACACAGATATACTGCAATGCGGCAACGTTATCACAATCGAGCCCGGCGTATACATCGAAGGCTACGGCGGCGTACGCATTGAGGACATGGTTATGGTGACAGACTGCGGAATACACAACTTTAACAAGTCATCTAAGGAATTATTCATAGTTAATTAACAATAATCACTTGACAACTATTGCTAAACCCACTATAATACTAATGTAAGATAAAGGAGGGTATCATCTGCATACCGATATAGTTTACAGCGTACCGCTTGATTTGCCGCGATACGAGGGTTTGCAGGACGAAGAGCTTGTCGCCCTTGCGCAGCTTAACGACTCGACGGCGAGTACCCTGCTTATCTGCAAATACAAAAACCTTGTCAAGTACAAGGTTCGCGCCTATTACCTAATCGGCGCGGATACAGAGGATTTAATGCAAGAGGGCATGATTGGCTTATTCAAAGCCATTCGTGACTACAAGAGCAATAAAATTTCCTCATTCAAGGCGTTCGCCGAGCTATGCGTGACGCGGCAGATTATCACTGCCGTAAAAACCGCGCTGCGCTTCAAGCACTTGCCGCTCAACTCCTACGTATCTCTTAATGTACAAAGCGAAGAAGTAGAAAAGTTAAACGGCACAGCAGCAGCAAATTCCGACGAATCCTGCAATCCCGAAGAACTTATAATCCTACGCGAAACCATCGAGGGCATAGACCGTCGCATAAACCAAGCATTAAGCAGCTTCGAGCTGAAAGTGCTGCTTATGCACCTGGAAGGTCACAGCTACAACGAAATAGCCTCACACCTTTCCAAGCCTGTAAAATCCATCGACAACGCCCTTCAACGAATAAAGCGCAAGCTCAAAAAGAGCCTGCAACAGAACACGCAATCTGATTCCAACTGCTAAGGCGGTACACTATGATTCTGCTTTATAAGGCCTATCGCATCTAACTCCACGCAAAGCCTGCTGATTAGCATGGCGATTTAAATAGCTGTACTTTGTGTGGAGATAAAACTTAATCGCCAAAATTCTGCATATAATCAAGCAGGCTTTGCATCCTTAATCAACTATAAAATTAAGGAGTGAGCTGCGATGAAACAGCAGATTATATTAGAAGGAATCATCTCGGTCAGGGCGGCACTAGTTGCCCAAAGCCGAAAGATAGAATGTATTTACGCAAACAAAGCAAAGCAAAATAAAGAGGTGTTGGAGCTAAAGCGCCTTGCGCAAAAATACGCAGTCCCATTCACATGGGCGGACGCGGATTTTGTGCAAGCAAGCGCACACGGGCATACCCACGGCGGCATCATCGCATTCGTGCAACAGCGGCAGTATGCCAACATATCCGACATAGTAAGCGACAGCGCGTGCGAATTCATAGTAGCATTCGAGGGCATAGAGGACCCATTCAACCTAGGGCACTCAATCCGCTCCCTCTACGCATCGGGCGCAAACGCCGTACTCCTCCCTGATAGGGAACTATACGGCGCGGATTCCGTCATAATAAAAGCATCAGCAGGAACATCGGAGCTTATGCCGACCGCACTCCTGCGCGACTACGACGAAGTTGTGCGCACAATAAAGCAAGCGGGATTCACCATAGCCTGCGCCGAAAAATCGTCGGTATCGGTGAGCCTATACGACATAAAGCTGCAAAAGCCGCTGCTTTTAGTCATAGGCGGCGAAAAGCGCGGCATTTCAAAAGCCTTCCGCGCCAACGCCGACATCTTCATCGAAATCCCCTACGCTCGAAGCTTCACCCACGCCCTAACCACAACCTCGGCCGCCTCAATAATGGCGTTCGAGATAATGCGAAGAATAAAGCAAGTATAAAAACCGGCAAGGCTTATGCCGTCGCATAGGCCTTGCCAAAACATACACCTCAAAGCCCTTCATTGTGCATTGTAAATTTTGTGAATCGTGCATTGAACGCGGATATAGCTCAAAGGTAGAGTCCCGGCTTCCCAAGCCGGTCGTGCGGGTTCGAGTCCCGTTATCCGCTCCACATTTAGCGCACACCTGCCGAATGTATATTCGGCTGTTTTGATATAAAAGAGGTTCTATGATGAAAAATTTCACTGTAGTGATAGAAAAAGATGAAGACAACGGATATATCGCATACGTACCCGCAATAAAAGGCTGCCACACACAAGCCGACACTTTAGATGAATTAATCGAACGAATAAAAGAAGCAATCATTACATGCTACAACAACGATGAGAATACAAGCGATACACAATTTGTAGGCGTGCAAAACATACAAGTCGCAGTATGAGTAAACTAACAATAATTTCCGATAAAGAAATGATCAAGCTACTAAAACACCTCGGGTTTACGCGAATACGAAAAAATGGCAGCCACGAGTTTTATACAAACAATAAAGGCTTATCGACTGTCGTACCTGTACACAATGTTGGTTTAAAAATAAGCTTGATTCGTTTAATTCTTTCCGACATACAAATATCGGTTAGTGACTATGAGAAACTACGACATAAAATTTAATACCCACCCCAGTTGTAACATTCACATAAATGAATGTTACAACTTTCTACTATCTATATAGTCAATCGCGTTTCATTCCGCTGCTGCAAAAATACGAAGTGCTGATAGAATCAAGGAAATGCGATTGACTTGCATACGCTTTTAAATCGCCTTAACTATACAAATCACCAAGGAAGCAAATAAACCGTGAATAAAAACATACAAACATACCTTGACGATGTACAAATACGCTTGCTAATACTTTTTACCTTGAAGTATTTCAACGTGTCGATGACGATCGAAAACATGCAGGACGTGCTCGTGTACGACAACATCATCGACTATTTCACAATGATGGACTTCGTGTTCGATATGCAGAACCTGTCCCTTATCTCCACATACGAGCTAAAAGGGCAGACCCGTTACGACATCACGATGGAAGGCGAGGAAATGCTAAAAATGTTCGCCGACAAAATTCCGAACCACATTAAGAATAAAGTTATAGCAAGCATGAATAATATATTGAGCAACTTAAACGCGCCGCGGCAGATAATGTGCGGCGTTGTGAGCATTGACATTTCCAAGTATTGCGCAAAGTGCGGCATATACGAAAGGGGCTTCCCGCTGTTTGAGCTTAACCTGCTTGCAGGTTCTCACAAGGAAGCAACTCGAATTGCTGCACGATTTAAAACAATGGCAGCAGAAATGTACACCAAATTAATCGAAGAGCTTGCCCAAGACGAGGAATAATTTTATCGATAGTATCAACTATACGAAGTAAAAGAGGATAACTATGCTTTGTGAAAACTGCAATGAAAATCTAGCTGTCGTCTTCATCAAAAACAAAGGTGACGACACACAAAATAAATCCTTGTGCATGTCCTGCGCAAAGGAGCTAGGGCATGACGCACTGCCTGATATGATGAAAAACATGGGCTTAACCGAGGAAATGTTCGACGAAATAAACCTAAGCTTCAAAGAGAATCCACCCGAGCTTGACCCGAGCATGTTTAAAGAAGCCCTGTCCGCGCTGCAAAATATGATGCCCGGACTAAACCTAGCCGACATGACAGGCGGAATCGCCGAGCAATCCGACGACGAAGAGGAAGAAGAGGAGGAAGAAGTTTCCTCGCTAATGACCTTCCCCTTAAAAGGACAGCAAAACAACGAAGTCGCCGACGACAACAACAAAAGCGAGCAGACACAATCCAATCGCCAAATCCCCCGCCGCCGCATCAAAAAGCAAAAGCAAAAACGCAAAGCGATGGAGCAATACTGCATAAACCTAACCGACAAAGCCGCCGCAGGCGAAATCGACCGCGTAATCGGCCGCGACAAAGAAATCCTGCGCGTCACGCAAATCCTAAATCGCCGCAGCAAAAACAATCCCGTGCTAATAGGCGAGCCCGGCGTAGGCAAAACCGCAATCGCCGAAGGTCTTGCACTCAAGATAGTAAAGGGCGAAGTACCGCACAAGCTCATGGACAAGGAGATACACCTCCTGGACATGGCAACAGTAGTCGCAGGCACGCAATTCCGCGGACAATTTGAATCCCGCCTCAAAAACATCATCGACGAAGCAAAAGCAAGCGGCAACGTCATATTCGTAATCGACGAGCTGCACACAATCGTAGGCGCAGGCGATGCCGAAGGCGCAATCGCCGCCGGCAACATCCTAAAACCCGCCCTCGCCAAAGGACAGATTCAAGTAATCGGCGCAACAACCCTGACCGAATACCGCAAATCCATCGAAAAAGACGCGGCACTAGAACGCCGCTTCCAATCTGTAATAGTAGAAGAACCAAGCGAAGCCGAAGCCGTAGAGATAATCAAAGGCATAAAGGACTACTTCGAGGACTACCACAGCGTACGCATTACCGACGAGATAATCGAATTTGCCGTAAGCATGAGCAAACGCTACATCAACGGTCGCTTCCTCCCTGATAAAGCAATCGACTTAATCGACGAAGCAGGTAGCAACACCAACCTCTACAATCCGCTAATCACCAAGCTTGCAAACCTGCGCCAAGAACTCGCGGACATACAAGAGGAAAAGGAAAGCATAATCGCAAGCGATTCAATCGAAGCCTACCGCCGCGCTGCCGAGCTAAAAATCAACGAGTGCAAGCTCAACGAAGAAATCGACCGCCTAACCTTTGAGTGCGAAAACATTGAGCTTACCAAAGAGGACATCGCAACGGTAATCGAGCTTTGGACAAACATTCCTGTTAAAAGCATAAACGACACCGAACAAAACAAGCTCCTGTCGCTGGAAGAGCGTCTGCACAAGCGCGTGATTGCACAAAATGTCGCAGTATCCGCAGTAAGCCGCGCCGTTATGGTTAACCGCGCAAATCTCGCGAACAAGAAGCGCCCTGTATCATTCATATTCGTAGGCCCCACAGGCGTCGGCAAAACAGAGCTTGTGAAACAGCTTTGCACAGAGGTATTCCACGGCCTAGACGCACTCATTCGCCTAGACATGAGCGAATACATGGAAAAGCACACAGTGTCGCGGCTTATCGGCTCGCCGCCCGGATATGTAGGCTACGACGACGCAGGACAGCTTACCGAAAAGGTGCGCCGTCACCCCTACAGCCTAATCCTGCTCGACGAAATCGAAAAGGCGCACTTCGACATATTCAACATCCTTCTTCAAATACTAGACGACGGACGAATCACCGACAGCCAAGGACGCACAGTAAACTTTGAGAACTGCATAATCGTCATGACCTCCAACGCAGGAAGCGACGAAAACAACAACGCCCTAGGTTTCAACGCAAGCCAAAACCAAGCAATCAAAAACAAAATGGATGCCGCCCTCAAAAAGCTGTTCCGCCCCGAATTCCTAAATCGCGTCGATGAAATCGTATACTTCGACATGCTAGGCAAATCCGAGCTGCACGACATCTGCCGCCTTATGCTTTCGGATTTACAAAACGGCTTAAAAGAAAAAGGCATAACAGTAACCTTCGCCGACGAGCTCGTCGACTACATCGTCGAAAAAGGCTACGACCCAAAATACGGCGCGCGCCCAATGCGTCGCGTAATCTACAAGGAGATTGAAGGCGCAATCGCACATCGTTTCATCAACGGCGACTTAGGCAGTACCTGCAACGTAACTCTGCAAGACGGCAAAGTAAATATTCTTTAATTTATTTATTGGGGGTAACATGACCAAGGTTCTTGCGATAGACTTAGGAGCTTCCAGCGGCAGAGCGATACTGGGCACATTCGACGGCGAGCGTATCGCGCTCGAGGAACTGCACCGTTTCACCAACGTGTCGGCTATGATTAACGGAAGCTTGTATTGGGATATAATAGGGATATTCGATAATATAAAGAAGGGCTTGCACCAGTGCAAGCTTAAAGGACACGAGGATATTCAGGCGATTGCGATTGATACATGGGGTGTGGACTATGGCTTTATAGATAAGCGCGGCAAGCTTATGGAAAATATGTACCACTATCGCGACAGCCGCACTGAGCCTATGATTGCCGAAGTCGAAAGTCGCATAAGTGCCGACGAGATGTACAATCGCACAGGCATACAAAAGATGCCGTTCAACACAGCTTACCAAATAATGGACGACGTTGTTAACGCACCTAACAAAGTCGCCGGTGCGGAAACTATGCTGTTTGTGCCTGACCTGCTCAACTATTTCCTAACGGGAGTGAAAAAGACAGAGTACACAATCGCGTCAACGTCCGCATTATGCAATCCGCGCACGCGCACATTCGACAAAGACGTACTGGACGCACTCGGCATACCCGAACGCATTGTACAGCAGCCGACCGAACCCGGCACAATATGCGGCACACTGCTCCCCGAAATCGCACACGAGGTAGGCTTGCCGCAGATTCCCGTAATATGCTGCGCCTCCCACGACACAGCCTCCGCCGTAATCAGCGTGCCAATGTCCGAAGGCGAAACCTGCGCATTCATAAGCTGCGGCACATGGTCAATCCTAGGCGTAGAACTTGACACGCCTGTTATAAACGAAAAATCCCTGCGCCACAACTTCACAAACGAAGGCGGCGCATTCGGCACAACGCGCTTTATGAAAAACATCATGGGCTTATGGCTTGTGCAAGAATGCCGAAATCAATGGCTGCGCGAGGGTCAAAGCGTAACCTTCGCCGAGCTTGAGCAGCAAGCGCGCGAATGCACAATCGACAGCTACATCGATCCCGACGACCTGCGCTTTTTCAGCCCCTGCGACATGGCTGACCGCGTAAAAGAATACTGCGCCGAAACAGGGCAGCGCGTTCCGCAAGGAAACGGTGAAGTCATCAAATGCGTAATCCAATCAATCGCACGCCGCTATAAAGAAGTGCTGGATATGCTCGAGGACGTAACAGGCAAAAAGTTCGATAGCCTGCGAATAGTAGGCGGTGGCATAAAAGATAAGCTGCTGTGCCAATGCGCAGCGGACGCGATAGGCATACCTGTCTACGCAGGCCCAATCGAAGCCACAGCTACAGGCAACATCGCAATGCAGCTGTACACCCTAGGCAAGCTGAAAGATTTAGCCGAAATACGCCGCGTAATCGCAAACTCATCCGAGATAGCGAGGTACACCCCCGCGAATGTCTAAGTCAATCAGCTATCGCTCCACCATACTCACATGCTACAACGGCAACTTTTCCCAAGCGGTGGTAATCAACCTCACGCCGATTCTATTTATCCCGCTGCGTGAGCAATTCGGACTTTCCTACTCACAGCTTGGGTTGCTGTTCCTGATAAACTTCGTAACGCAACTATGCTGCGACGTAATATTCTCCGGAATGCTGGACAAATACGGCTTCCGCATATTCGGCATTGTGGCGCATAGCATTAATGTAATAGGGTTTGCGATATTTGCAGCGTCGCCGCTGTTGTTCGAGAATCCGTACGTCGGATTTATAATAGGAACAATCGTATTTTCAGGCGGAGGCGGCTTGCTTGAAATATTGCTGTCGCCTATAGTTAACGCAATTCCCACCGATGAAAAGGCGAAAGCGATGAGCGTGATGCACAGCTTTTACGCGTGGGGGCAAGCAGTAGTCGTGCTGCTCACCACCCTAATGCTGTTCGTATTCGGTAGGGACGCATGGCAGCTTATCATGATAATATGGTGTATACCAACCACGGTTAACATAATCGCATTCACACGAGTGCCAATGCCAAGCGCAACGCCGGAGAAGCACCAAGGCATGGCAGCCCTATTCCGCGACAGATTCTTCATCATAATGATAATCGCCATGATAGTAAGTGGCGCGTCGGAAAACGGAATAGTAGGCTGGAGCAGCGCGTTCATGGAACGCGGCATGGGCATACCCAAAATGATGGGCGACATGCTCGGCATGAGTACATTCGCGATAATGCTAGGCGTAGGGCGACTGCTTCACGGAGTATATGGACATAAAGTCGACCTTGCGCGTATAATGTTTATCGGCTGCGCAATAGCGATAGCGTGCTACCTTATAGTTGCATTCTCGCCGTTCGCGGCAGTATCGCTCGTTTCGTGCGCGGTATGCGGCATTGCCGTAAGCTTGCTGTGGCCCGGAACTCTTAGCCTTGCCGCCGAAAGCTATCCCAAAGCCGGCTCATGGATTTTCGCAATCCTAGCGGCAGGCGGCGACACAGGTGCGGCACTCGGCGGCTACGTCATAGGCGCAGTCACCGACATAACGCAGCCGCTGACCGCGACAGCTTCTGCCGCCGCTTCGATCGGATTATCGGCAGAGCAGCTAGCTCTCCGCATAGGAATACTATCCGGCGCAATATTCCCCATAGGCGCACTAATTTGCCTAGCACTAATCATAAAACACAATCGACGCTCTAAAGCAGGGCAACCAAAATCCCTGCCCAATTAAGGAGGTTATATATAAATGAAACAAGTAGTATTAACAGTAGCAGGACTTGAAAAACTCGAGCAAGAACTCGACATGCTGAAATCCATAAAACGTCAGGAGGTTGCAGAGAAAATCAAAGTAGCAATTTCCTTCGGCGACCTCTCCGAGAATGCCGAATACGACGAAGCCAAAAACGAACAAGCACAGCTCGAAACACGCATTCAGCAAATCGAAGTCATGCTTAAAAACGTAAAAGTAATCGACGAAGATGACGTAACCACCGACAAAGTATCAATCGGCAGCAAAGTTACAATCTACGACGTCGAATACGACGAAGAGCTTGAATACACAATCGTAGGCTCAACCGAGGTTGACTCCTCAATGAACAAAATTTCCGACGAATCCCCTATCGGGCACGCATTAATCGGCTGCTCCGTAGGCGACGTTATAGACGTACCTGTGCCGTCAGGCACAACAAAAATAGAAGTACGAAAGATTACAAAATAAGGAGCATTTGCATTGGATAACATCGAAATACTTTCTACAGATATAGAACAAGCACGCATTCGCGTGGAAAAGCTAAACGCACTAAAGGAAAGCGGCAGCAATCCGTACGAGCAAACAAAGTTTGACGTAACGGCGCACGCCGACACAATCAAGTCAAACTACGCAGAATACGAAGGCAAGACCGTACGCATAGCAGGGCGCATTATGTCAAAGCGCGGCATGGGCAAGGCGTTGTTCATGGATATACAAGACCACAGCGGCAACATTCAAGCCTACGTTAAGCGCGACACCATCGGCGAGGAAGCTTACGAAGGCATAAAGAAGCTCGACATCGGCGACATCGCAGGCATAAGCGGCGACGTATTCACCACGCACAAGGGCGAAATATCGGTAAACGCACAAACGCTCACGCTGCTGTCGAAGTCGCTGCTGCCGCTCCCCGAAAAATTCCACGGCTTAAAGGATACCGATTTACGCTATCGCCAACGCTACGTCGACCTCATCATAAACCCTGAGGTTAAGCGCGTATTCAAAATGCGCAGCCGAATAATCTCAATGGTACGCAAATTCCTAGAGGAGCGCGGTTATATCGAGGTAGAAACTCCGCTGCTTCATCTAATTCCGGGCGGTGGCGCGGCAAAGCCTTTCATCACGCACCACAACACCCTCGACCTCGACATGTACCTGCGTATAGCGCTTGAGCTTCACCTAAAGCGATTAATCGTAGGCGGATTCGACCGCGTGTACGAAATCGGACGCACCTTCCGCAACGAAGGCATGAGCCCGCGCCATAATCCAGAATTTACCATGATTGAGCTGTACCAAGCCTACACCGACTACGAAGGCATGATGGAGCTTACCGAAAGCTTAGTTACAAGCATAGCGCAAGAATTACACGGCACATTGCAGCTTGAATACAAGGGCAAGCCCGTCGACCTAACCGC
Organism: uncultured Eubacteriales bacterium; assembly: GCA_964479875.1. Classification (GTDB taxonomy): domain Bacteria; phylum Bacillota; class Clostridia; order Monoglobales; family CAYZNM01; genus CAYZNM01. Next base: position 227,713 of record CAYZNM010000002.1, on the reverse strand, counting down.
TCCGTGGAAGCGTATCACAATGGCAGAAGCTGTACTCGAGCATACAGGCGTAGACTTCGACAAAATCCAAACGGACGAAGAAGCTCGTGCTGCGACAAAATCGCTCGGCGTCGATGTAAAAGCCGACGACACATGGGGCAAGTGCCTGTACAACGTTTTCTCCGAAAAAGCGGAGCATCACTACTACGACCCAACATTCGTAACAATGCACCCCGTAGACGTTTCGCCCTTAGCGAAGCGTTGCAAGGACAACCCTCGCGTTACCGAACGCTTTGAGATTTTCTGCGTAGGCTTTGAGCTAGGCAACGCATTCTCCGAGCTTAACGACCCAATCGACCAACGTATGCGCTTCATGGAACAAGAAGCGGCTCGCGCTAAGGGCGACGAAGAAGCACAACCCTCCGACGAGGACTTCTTAATAGCACTCGAGCACGGTATGCCCCCCACAGGCGGCTTAGGCATAGGTATCGACCGCCTTGTAATGCTGCTGTGCGACCTCCACACAATCCGCGACAGCATTCTATTCCCCACCATGAAGCCAAGGGATAACTGAACATGAACAAAACAATAAAAACCTTCATTGAAAAAAACAGCCTTAACAAGCTGCATACCAAGGAAGGTCGCGCCAATTTCTGGTACTACAACCGCATTCCCACTTATGTTGGAATATTTATACTATTCATATTGGTAATATCCATATGGCAATGCTCCACGATGATACGCCCCGACTTGCAAATATTTTACGCAGGCATGGTTGCATGGCCGGACGAATATATCGAGGAGCTTGAAGGCGAGCTATCTCAATACGTATCAGACATAAACGGCGACGGCGACAAAGTGGCCTCCATTGCAACAGTCATCTACGACGCATGGCAGCCCGACCCACAAATGCATCAAAAGCTGATACTCGAGTTCTCCGAAAGCGACTCACGCCTTTTCATCCTAGACAAGGACGTATACGAATCCTTCAAGGACATGGCAATCTTCGCCGACCTAAAGGACGTACTCAACACGCCCGATTCGGTCTACTACGCCAACATCGTCCCCACAGAATTCATCAAGGAGCAGGGGCTGGATTCCTACTACGGCGACATGGTAGTCTGCATGAAGTTCCTGCGTGAAAAGCACACAGAAAAGCAAGCACTAATGCAAGAAAATGCCAAAAAGATTGTGCAGTATTTCGCAAACGTTACCAACACAAATATAAAATAATTTAGTTAGGCTGTTCTGAAACTTCCTTTGTGCAGATATTTACGGATTATTCTGTTTTATCAATTGTTTCAGAACAGCTTTGCAGAAGAAGCTTTTATATCAAATCTAGTGAAGGATAATTGGGTGATTGCTATGGAAATATCAGCCGCAATAAAAATGACGGCGGAAATCAAGGCCTGCCTGCAAAAGGTTGTCGTGGGCAAAGATGAGGTAATCGAGGCAGTTCTCGCAAGTATAATCGCAAACGGACACGTGCTGCTCGAAGACGTTCCGGGCACGGGAAAAACACTGCTCGCCAAAACTTTGGCGCAGGCAATCGGCGGCGACTACAAGCGCATACAGTTTACGCCTGACCTCATGCCCTCCGATGTAACAGGAATCAACATCTTTAACCAAAAAGAGATGGCTTTTGAATTCAAGCAGGGGCCTGTTTTCGCCGATATATTATTAGCAGATGAAATCAACCGCGCAACTCCGCGCAGCCAAGCCGCATTGCTTGAGTGCATGGAGGAGCGTCAGATAACGGTGGACGGCGTTACCTACAAGCTGCCAATCCCATTTTTAGTAATCGCAACCCAAAACCCTGTTGAAACAGCAGGAACATTCCCCCTGCCGGAAGCGCAGCTTGACCGCTTTTTGGTAAAGCTAAGCATGGGCTATCCGACCGCGCAGGAGGGAATGGAAATCATCAATCGCTTTGAAAAAGGAAGCCCCTTAGCGGCGACAAAAGCAGTCGCAACCTCCGCTGACATTGACGCATTGCAGCAATGCGCACTCGGCGTACATATCGCCGACTGCATAAAGGAGTACATCGTCGCAATCGCCGAAGCTACGCGCAAGACCGACAAAATTATGCTGGGCGTAAGTCCGCGCGGCATACTTGCATTCGTGCGACTATTGCGCGGTTACGCAATCGTAAAAGGACGCGACCACGCTCTGCCGGACGACGTAAAGACGCTTGCGCACAAAGTGCTTGGGCATCGCATAATCACGCAATCGCTCTACGGCGTATCCTCAAACAGCGAAGCGATTCTTGCAGAAATCATGCAAAACGTTCCCGCACCGACCGAGGAAATAAAATGAACCTTCTTTGGATTGCTTTTGTATTCGTTGTTTTGTTCTACGCTCAAGCAATCACATTGATGAAGCTTGGGTTTAAGAAGCTTTCGTACAAACGAAAGTTCAATACGAGAACCTGCTACGAAGGCGACACTATTGAGCTTGTCGAAGAAATCGGCAACAAGAAGCCGCTGCCGCTTCCATGGGTACGCGTGGAGTCGCAGCTGCCCAAGGAGTTCAGATTCAAGGCCGTAGAAGAAACCGAAATCAGCAACGTGACGCAGCACAAAAGCTTTTTCTACCTAGGCGTTTTCAAAAGCATAATGCGGCGGCACACGATAACGTGCACGAAGCGCGGATTCTATCCGCTAGGCAACGTCCATGTCACAATCGGCGACACGCTCGGCATTATGAACAAATCCAAAAGCTTCGACCTCGACTCCGTGCTGCTTGTATACCCAAAGCGATTCGATATTCACAAGGAGCTGCCGACCTCGAAGTGGCAAGGCGACATGATTGTAAAGCGTTGGATATTGGAAGATAAATTCCTAATCAACGGCATAAGAGAGTATGAAACTGGCGATAATCTCCGTGAGGTGCACTGGAAAGCCAGCGCGAAAACAGGGCAGCTCCACGTGAAAACCCACGACTACACAGCATTCTCACGCCTTGTCCTCTACCTAAACATGCAAACGACCGAGGACCAATGGGACCAAATCGTAGACGCAGACCTAGCCATAATCGAGGACACAATCTCCTACATCGCCTACATCTCGCAATTCGCACTGTCGCAAGGCTTAGAGGTAGGCTTTTTCAGCAACGCCTGTCTTAACCCGCAAAAGGATTCGGTAGTACGCGTATCGCCCGACAGCGGACTTACTCAATTCAACCTAATCAACGAAACCCTAGCGCGGCTCGAGCTTTTCCGCAAGGCAAGCATTGTGAAAATGTTAGAGGACGACATCGCCTCCGGAATGACAGGCATGGACATAATACTGTTCACCAACTACTGCACCGAATACATGCACGAGCTAATCGCACGCTTACAGCGTCAAGGCAACAAGATAAAACAGATAAGCTTAAAATAGCAAGGAGAAGTTATGCAAAAGCACCAATACACCATTGAAAATTTGTTTATCCCCGGTGGAGTTTACTTCCCAAGCCAGCGCGTCGTTATCGCAACCAAAAGCGGCGAGTGCACAATCGCAGGCATAAACCCGCAGTGCTACCCTGACTACAGCCAATACCTGGACAAGCCCGCGTTATCCTTCTACCTAAGCCAAAGCTCCGCGACCTACAAAAACATCTGCGAGCAAGCCTACTGCACCATCAACTACATCAACGCAACCCACGACTTTCTCTACAGCACCAGCGACTTTCCGCCGGAGCAGCAGGAATACGGCGTATGGGTTAGTGAATCCGATGTGGTAGTCCTTGCGTCGCTCGTCGAGGTATCGGACAGGGTGATAAACAACATTGCGCATATAATCCTTAAAGCCGAAATGGTGTACGCAAAATCCGGCAGCATAATTAGGCACGACGCCGAGCTTCCCATAATAGCGAAAAAGCCAATTCCTGATTTAATGAGCCTCAACCCATTTGCAGAAAAAGAGCTCGACGAAAACGACGTAGTGTTAATTGCAGCCAAGATAAACCCAAACGTCAGCCTCACAATAGAAGCCTGCCGCCTCATCGCAAGCAGCGACAACAAAAACAAGAAGCGTCTCATAAAAGACAGCGTAAAAAACGCCGCAGCCGAAGGAATCAGCATTATCGACACGGAGCACGTGAAACCTTACATCAACTAAAAAGAGGAATAAGCAATGGTCGAAATATCGGTATGGGGCAACGAACTAAAGCTGCAAACGCACGACAGCCTTTTTTCGCCGCGCCATGCCGACCGCGGCACGCTGCACATGCTATCCACCGTAAACTTAAAAGAGGGCGACAAGGTGTTAGACCTAGGCTGCGGCTACGGCTTAGTAGGCATTGCCGCGGCGAAAATAGTAGGCGAAGGCAACGTCGACATGGTTGACATAAACCCACGCGCATGTGAACTAGCGCGAGCAAATGCCAATGCAAACGGCGTCCCTGGCGTTAACATAATCTGCGCCGACGGAATCGAGAGCTTGCAGCAAGGTACATACGACTATATCCTATGCAATCCGCCGTATCATGTAGACTTCTCCGTCCCAAAGCGATTCATTCACGTAGGCTGCGGCAAACTAAAGCGCGGCGGCAGCATGGTTTTCGTCGTAAAACGCTTGCTTTGGTACAAAAACAAATTCATCAGCATATTCGGCGGCGTAAAGATAGGTCGCTTCGACGACTACTACGTGCTGCTAGGAGTAAAAGGCGGCATAGATAAACAAATGCAGCAAATTTAACGTTTGTACTATTAATACAAAAATAACTTGAAAAAAACACAATTTTATGTTATCATCTAATTACATAAAGGAATCATTCATCAAAAACGGCGCAAATTCATGCGGCATAATTAAGGCACGCGAGTTTACTGAGCTATTGCCTATGCTCGAGCGTAGGGGGTACACGCCCTTTGTTAAGGCAGACTTAGATAAGCGAATCAATCCGTTCGCACATATTCCCGACGCAAAAACCGTTATCGCGTGTACCTACAACTACCGCAGTATGGAGCGGCAATATTCGGGCGGCAAAAAGCTTGCGCTTTACACAAACATGTGCGGTTACCGAGATTATGTGCGCGAACGGCTTATCGCCGCGGCAACTGCGTTAGACTTAAACAAATACAAAGTTTTCGCCGACAGCGGCACATTGTGCGAGCGTCACATTGCATACCTCGCAGGCCTAGGCTACTTCGGTCTAAACAATCTGCTGTACAGCGACAACGGCAGCTATTTCAACATAGGCGTAGTCGTAACCGACGCCGAGTGCGATTCATTCGACCACCCCTGCGAAAACAAATGCACCAACTGCATGGCGTGCATAAACGCCTGCCCCACCCACGCACTATCCCCCGACTACGGCTTCGACCACTCCCGCTGCATATCCTACCTAACCTCCGCAAAGGAGCTGTCACTGCAGCAACAGGAGTTGCTGCAACAAAGCGACTACATCAAAGGCTGCGACATTTGCGCCGCCGTTTGCCCATTAAATAAACTTCCAAAAACACAACAGAGGTAACTCAATGGACAACAACATTGATTTCGCAACAATAACCCCCTGCGGCGAATGCTGCGTCGGCTGTACAAAAAAGGAACAAGGCATATGCGAAGGCTGCATAGAGTCAGACGGAAACTGCAAAGAATGGACACAATCCAAAGGTTGCCCCATCTACAAATACTCAAAACAGCATAACGTACAATTCTGCGGATTATGCACCGAATTTCCATGCGATTGGCTAAAAGAAAAAATAACATGGAATCCCAACGCCATAGAACATTTAACACACCTTGCAGCATTATACTTGAAGTCAAACTCTATTTGAGTTTGAGGTAAAATCAACTATGGATATACGAAAATCAATAGATTTTCTACTCGAAAATGCCGGCGACGTGATTAAGTATCGCTTGCACAAAGAGATACTCAAAGACATATCCGAAACCGAGGAAGAAAACTTGCTTGAAAAGGTGCTGCAAACGCCATATTACAAGCTTGTGGAAAGCTATGCAAAGCCAAATGGCTATATCGGAATTGGTATGCACAGCGCCGACAGATTCATGGAAACACGTTTGCAGGACGGCGAAACAGCGGCTCGCCTTTTATCTTATTACGCCATCCCCAAAACAAATCCGCTCATCAAAAATTTCGTCGCCGCTATGCGAGATGACGAGATATTAAAAGGCGAATTCGAATTTTACCCGACTGCATTCGAGCAATACAACACACGCTACAGCGGTCTTAAAAACGGCACAAGCATTATGGTTTTGATTTACGCCATGCAGGCTATGCTTGGATATGGCGATGATGATTATGTTATACCGTTTCAAAATACTTCACTCAAAGCGTTTAAAGCTATAACGAATGTTTATTCTGTTGCAGATTTTGCTCTTTATAACGAAAAGTTGATAAAAAGATTTAAAACACCGTATTATGTAACGCAACATATATATGTTCCTTGCGTCTATCATTTAGCTACCTTGGCATACACAAATGCTTGGAGAACAAATGAGAATATTGAAATGATGGCAAAAGCGATTAACCATATCAATAACAATCAATTTATGGATGTTTGCAACGGACTTGTAACAAAATACAATACGGGCAAATACGGCGGGTCGCTTTGGATGCTTTTGTATCCGTTTTCACCTTATAAACATAACACAAATTATATCGGAGTAATGTACCGCCGCGTTTTAACTGAAATCGCTATGCTTGGCGTAGGTACGAAAGTTGATATAATACGCCAATCGGTTACCAATTTAAACGAGGAGCTTTCGGGCGACGGTATTATTAAATGGACATTTGATTCAGCTTATCAAAAGCAGCAATTCAGAGCGCAAAAATGGCCCACGGCATACTGCGACGTTTGGCTTGAAGCCGACCATAAGAAAGGTAGAGCCTTAGAGTGTGATTTAACATTTTGGGCAGTGCAGCTGCTGCACATTTTAGGGCAAGCAGAGTTTTAATGGCAAAATACTTTCATAATAGGTTATAGAATTATGCCTTGAAACGGAAGATGATATTCCGATACAAAATAAATTCATCGGTGTTCAGCAAGTGGAAATTGCAAGATGAGTAGATTGAAAATGACGATTGATAAATATAATGAAAAAATAATTTAATCATATCAGGAGGATTCAATGGTAAAAATCACATTCATGGGCGCAGGCAGTACAGTTTTTGCACGCAATGTTTTAGGCGACAGCATGTGCACACCAGCACTGCGTGACGCTGAAATCGCACTATACGACATCGACGCATCACGTTTAAAGGAGAGCGAAGTTATAATCTCCGCAATAAACGACAACATCAATCAAGGACGCGCGAAAATCAAATCCTACTGCGGCGTAGAAAATCGCAAGGCCGCACTGCAAGGCGCAAACTTTGTCGTAAACGCAATACAAGTAGGCGGCTACGACCCCTGCACGATTACAGACTTCGAGATTCCTAAAAAGTTCGGCTTGCGTCAAACTATCGCAGACACGCTGGGAATCGGCGGCATAATGCGTACGCTGCGCACTATACCTGTGCTTGCAGGCTTTGCCGAAGACATGCGCGCGGTATGCCCCGACGCATTATTCCTCAACTACACCAACCCCATGGCAATGCTGTCCGGCTACATGCACCGCTACAGCGGCATCAAAACAGTGGGCTTGTGCCACAGCGTGCAAGGCTGCAGCCATTGGCTTATGGAAAACCTCGGTATGCAAGACAAGCTCGAAGGCAGACGCGAGCTAATCGCCGGAATCAACCACATGGGTTGGCTGCTCTCCATCACAGATAAAGACGGAAACGACCTCTACCCCGAAATCCGCCGCCGCGCCAAAGCTAAAAACGCCGAAGGCAAGCACGGCGACATGGTGCGCTACGACTACATCGACAAGCTAGGCTACTACTGCACCGAATCCTCCGAGCACAACGCCGAGTACAATATGTTCTACATCAAATCCAAATACCCCGAACTTATCGACAGATTCAACATTCCTCTTGACGAGTACCCACGCCGCTGCGTATGCCAAATCAGGGACTGGAAAGAGGAATACGAGAACATCGTAAAAGACAGAACACAAATCACACACGAACGCTCCGAAGAATACGCCTCCTACATCATGGAAGCAATTGTGGAAAACAAACCCTACAAAATCGGCGGCAACGTATTAAACAACGGATTAATCGAAAACCTACCTGCGGATGCGTGCGTAGAAGTACCATGTCTAGTAGACGGCTACGGCGTGCAACCTTGCCATGTAGGCAAACTTCCGCCGCAACTTGCCGCGATGAACATGTCCAACATAAACGTACAGCTGCTGACAATCGAAGCAGCAGTAACTCTAAAGAAGGAGCACATCTACCACGCGGCAATGATGGACCCGCACACCGCTGCCGAGTTATCCCTCGACGACATAGTGAAGATGGTAGACGAGCTTATCGCGGCACACGGGAATTGGCTGCCGCAATACAAATAAAATATGAATGTAGACATAATACCGATAAACTTAGAAGACAAAGAAGTTTTGCGCAATCTGCTTGAAAAATACGAGTACGAATTTTCGCAATACGACAAAAGCGACCTAAACTACCTTGGCTTATATGGCTACAAATACCTTGACAGCTACTGGAACGAGAATGACCGCTGGGCATTCTTCTTCAAGGTAAACGACAACATCGCAGGCTTTGCGCTAATCAACACCGAGCCAATCCTGCAACAAATCCCCGATTACGTCATGGCAGAGTTTTGCGTGCTGCCCAAGTATCGCCGCAACGCAGTAGGCAGCGCAGCAGCCAAAACATTATTCGGAATATTCAAAGGCGATTGGCAGATAAAGTGCCACCCGAAAAACGACGCGGCCGTAGCATTCTGGTCGAAGGTAGTCAGCACACACACCAACGGCGAATTCACCCACATAAAATCGCACCCCGAATTTCGATACAACGACGGCACACGCCCCGACGTATTTGTTTTCAAAACTTAACTATAAATCCTATAATTGCCATCGCGATTATAGGATTTTTTTCGCATATTTTACACAACTGAACGCAAAATAGTAACGTAAGAAATATTCCTACAATGAGAAGGGAGATACCAAAATGGCAACATTAAGCCAAGTTGAATTTAACACAATACGTGAGCTAGTTTCAGGACATCAAATGATTTCCAAAAAGCTAAGCACATACGCAGGACAATGCCAGGACGCAGAAATTAAGCAAATGTTCCAAAACGCTTCAAAAGAAGCAATCAACAGCTCACAAAAACTAATCGACATGCTATAAAGGAGGATAAACAAATGCTACAAGAAAAAGACATGGTTAACGATATACTAAGCGGCACAAAAGCAAGCCTTGGCGCATACGCAAAGTTCATCACAGAGTGCAGCAACCAAAACCTGCGCTCCACGCTGCAACAAATGCGTAACGGCGACGAGCAGTTCCAATACAACCTCTACAAAATTGCAGAGAAGAAGGGCTACTACAAATGCGCACCCGAAGCACAAGCGCAGGAGCTTAACCAACTAAAAACACAGCTCACATCTATGCAAAACACTGTTTCAACTATGTAAAAAGGGTTGTATAAAAACAGAGGGCGAACGCAGTTCGCCCCTACATATGACGTGGTTTATCGTAGGGGCGAACTGCGTTCGCCCGATTCTTTTATTTCTTAATTTTTAGATAGAACAATTACCATATTCTCTGCGTCTATATAAATGTTGCGCTCGATGAGCGGATTCATAGGCACGTATGTTGTGCCGTCCACTATTTCAAGCGTGATCGGCATAGCTTGCCCCATTAAGGATATCGTATTTTCCTTAACATATATAACTGCCGATATGCTGTCGTTGGAAATGGTGATTGTGTAGTCAGGTTCACTCCACTCCACTGTGAAACCTAGGGCTTCGCAAACTTTGCGCAGCGGGATTATGTTTTCATCTTCCGCACCAAGCGTTTTGTTTGTGGGTACGAATATGCCGTCGAGTAGGATTCTATAGCCTGCAGCTTCCGATTTATCGGTGTATCTGCTGTCGGATTCTGCTATCTCATTTTCCATTAAGTAGAAAGCGAGGGCTTCGTCTGTTGCGCCGTATTCTGCTAATATTGGCTTATCCGCAAGCTGCGGCAGAGTATCGGCTAGGTAATTGTTTATCGCGAGTGTGTATTCCTTTTCTTTATCGATAGGTTTGCCGTCGATGGATACGCTGATTACGCGGCCGCCTGCTTCCTTGCTGCTGTCGTATTCCATTGTGATTCCGCTTGAATGCAGGAATCCGCCGGATATGTTGTCGATGGAGCTTAAGCCTTCTTCGAGCATTTCAACGATTTCCGCGCCTGTAGCAGATTTTGTAACCAATACATTGCCGAAGGGCTGCACGTTGTAGATGTCCTCGTAGGTTATCTCGCCTGCTTTGATTGAGCTGCGAATGCCGCCGCCGTTTTCAAAGGCGATGTCCCCGCCTGTTTCATAGATGTATGCGTCCGTGATAACGCGTCCGAGGTTGGTTTCATGCGTGCGCACGAGTTGACGCTCGCCGTTTAGGAATATGTTTGTTTCGCCTACTACCTGCGAAAGCAGCGGTTTTTGCTCCTCTTTGATTGCGTCGATTACTTCTTGTACATCGGCGTCGATCGCGGATTCCTTGTCGAAAACTGTTGTTGATATGTTCGCGATTTTGCCGTCGGTTACTTCTATAACCGTTGCGCGTTCTAGGTAGTTTCCGCTTGCAACTATAGTTCTGCCGCCGATTTCCTCTTCGTACACAACGTGAGCGTGGCCGTCGAGGATTAAGTCGATGCCTTCAACTTCTTTTAGCAGCTCAACGCTTGTTGTATAGTCGGCTTCATCTATGCTGCCGAGATGCGTTACGGCGATGATGAAGTCAGCTTCCTTTTCAAGCTCGGCAACTATTTCCAGTGCTGCCTCAACAGGGTCGTTGAAGATTAAGCCTTCGGTATTCGCCGGCGCAGTTAAGCCTTTTGTGTCGGGATTAGCTATGCCGAAGATTCCTACTTTTACTCCATCGTAGTCCAGTACGATGTAGTCCTCGAACAAGTCGCCGCCGTCCTCAAGCTCATCGTTGGCAACCAATGCGTTAATGCCGCACAGCTGCGTCAGCTCAAGCAATCTATCTAGGCCGTAGCCATAGTCGTGATTGCCTGTAGTCATAACATCATAGCCAATTAATTCCAATATTTCCGCAATACTTTCGCCTTGTACCAAATTGGAAAACGGCAAGCCGTGGAACAAATCGCCGCTGTCCACCAACAGCACCTCGCCCTTTTCGCGATACTGGCTCACAAGCTCGGCAAGCGCAGGGAAATTCGTGTACCTCGCATGAATATCCGTGGTATGGATAATGGTAAAGCTGCCGCCCTCCGCGTAAGCAACATTGCTCGGAGCAAAGCAAATCAGCAAAGCGACCGCAATTATTGCAGTACTAAGCTTTTTCAAGCCTTGAATCATTTAACAACCTCCTAATAATTTGATATAGTCATTTTCGTTTCATTCCGCGACTACAGAACTACGACATTCACAGATATAATCAAGGAAACGAAAATGACTTCCTCACGTTTCCGACCTGTACTGACTATACATTTATTATACAATAGTTCTGTACAATATGCAATATAACTTAGGGAACATTTTGTAAAAAACAACTTTCATTTTATTTCGCATTTTTGTTACTATTTTTGTTGACAAGGTTTATGTAAAGTGTTAATATAATGTAAAGCATTGAATTTATGTTAAAATATTGAATATGTAAACCATATAGAAGAGGTGCTTATGAGGCTTAAAGTTATTGCGTGCAAAGTGCTGGAGCGTGAGCTGTCCCTATTGCTTGCGAGACATGAAAATTTTATCGATGTTACATACCTGCGGCAGGGGCTTCATAATGAGCCGCAGAAGCTTCAAGAAACATTGCAGGCGGAAATTGACAGAATCGACAGCGGCGACTGCCTATATACCTGCGACACCAAGGATATGTGCGGCGACTTTGACGCTATCCTGCTAGGCTACGGCCTGTGCAGCAACGGGATAGTGGGGCTTAGCTCGAAAAAGTATAAGCTCATCGTGCCCAAAGCGCACGACTGCATAACGCTGTTTTTGGGAAGCAAGGAGAAGTACAAGGAATATTTCGACAGCATGGACGGCGGAATCTATTGGTACACCCCCGGCTGGATTGAAAACACAATCATGCCCTCGCAGCAGCGATACGACGTTATCTACAAGCACTACGAAGAATTATACGGCGAGGACAACGCCGAATATCTCATGGAGATGGAGCAGGGCTGGCTAAAAGAATACAAGGTATGCACCTACGTTAATTGGAAGGAGCTGCCATTCCCGCGTCACATCGACTACACGCGTCAATGCAGCGACTATCTCGGCTGGAAATTCGACATTCTCGAAGGCGACATCTCCCTAATGCAACGTTTTGTAGACGGCAACTGGAACGAAGAGGATTTCGCAATAATACAACCGGGCCAAAAAGTAGAGCCAAGCTTCGACGAAAACGTCATAAAGTAAACATTTGTGCATACATTTTACCAAATATTACAAGTTTTGCACACTTATGTTAAAAATATATTACAGCCGTTAAGGAATTTGTAATATTCTTTAAATTTATGTTTCAAAAGCAAAAGCCGCTGTCGAATTAAAAATAATGCAGCGATTTAATGTAAGTTGATGTAAAAGCTCATATTTAAATGTCGCATTACGGCGAACGATTTATGGTGAAATATCATATATTATCAGTTACAATAGAAGTAACAATAATATAAGGAGTGATTCACATATATGAGCAGGCAATTAGCAGAAAAAACTAATATCGCAATCAACGGGAGCGATATTTTGCTCAATTATTACATCACGCAAAGCGAAAAATCTGTGGAAGATGAGTGTGTGACAGTCTATGGCATCGGCGTCGACATGGAAGGCGTCGGGGTATCCGAATCAAGCTATGTCGAAGATGTTACATCATGCGGAAGCTCAATATCGCGCATTGCGAAACGCTTGAGCGAAAACGCAGTGCTGCCTTCGGAATTAATTGATATTGTTGAGGATTTGGTTATAGATTTGGATTATTTGTAAGTTTGTCGCCCGCAGATATAGCTGCGGGTTTTATTATATACCTATTAGGAGGTACAAAATGGCAGTTTCGGTTTATTACTTCACTCGCACAGGTACGTGCGGAAGGCTTGCGAACAAAATTGCACAGGACAAGAATGTCGTCGCAAATAGAATCGACGACGGCAAGAGTTGGAAGGGCATACTTGGCTTCATCAACGGCGGCCGCTATGCTGCGATGAAAAAAACCCTGCCGGCGGCATATAAGAAGCCGGAGCAGGGCGATAGCATAATCTTGGTGACGCCCGTATGGGCAAGCGATTTGCCGCCGGGCGTGCGTACATTTGTTGATGAGGTAGGTAGGGGGCGCATAACCCTTGTGGCAAGCTCGATGAGTTCGGGGATAAAAGACCACGAGGGGTATGCGAAGGTTATTGAAGCAACGGGGAAGAATCCGTCGGTTGATGTAGATGGTTGATTAGTTTGCTGCGATGGATATGTGCGCAGCGATTATGTCCGCCGCTTTTTCAGGCAGCTGTGAGCCGTTGATTATAAAGTCTGCACGCCATTTCGACGGCTCTACATATTCATCGTGGCGAAACCGCACCATATCTAGGTATACGCTTGAGATTTGGTCGAAGGTTAAGCCCCACTCCATGTTGCGGCGAAGTCTGCGCACTATTCGCTCATCGGCGCGGCATTCGACGAACAAACGCAGGTCTAGCATTGCGAGGATTTCGTCGTCCCACAGCGTGAGCAATCCCTCGACTATCAGTATGTCGGCCGTAACCGCTGCCATGTCAAGCTTTAGCTGCGGCAAGTCCATCGTAAGTGGGTGATTGTCGTCAACGTAGTATTTGCCCGAAACGGGGGCTTTGGAGTAGGGGCGGTCGCTCTCTTGTTTGAAGTATTCGTCCATATGGATGACTTTTACATTTCCATTTGCGAGCCGCTTTTGCAGCATCTCGCAGAATGTGGATTTTCCGCTTGCGCTGCCGCCTGCGATTCCGATTGTGTATGGCTTTTTCATTGGGGAATATCTCCGCATAGCTCCAATAAATTACCCTCGGGGTCGCGGAAATACACACAGCGCATGTACCATTCGGGTATAGTCTGCACGTCGCCGATGAATTGTACGCCTTTTGCCGATAGTGCGGCATAGTCGCGGTCGATGTCGTCGGTGGGGATTGAGTAGACTACCTTGTCGGTATGTCCGCTGCCTTGCGGATGCGTGTAGCCTTTGTACATTGTTTGAAGCTCTGCTAAAAAGATGGAGAAGCAGGGGTCTTTGCCATTGGCGGAAAATGAGGCGAAGGGGCCGTTTCGGTCGCCCCAGCTTGTTGTCATGCCTAGGGTTTGGGTATAAAAGTCGTAGCACGCTCCAAAGTCTTTGACTAGCAGGCGTATGTTGATGTGTGATAGATTCATCTGTGTCTCCTGGTTTACATAATATTATATTCGTCTTTGTTGATTGCGTATTCAAGTCTGTCTTTCATTTTGCCGTCGTGCCACTGTGCTTTTATTTTTACGCCCTCTCTGCGGAATCCTACCTTTTCCATCACTTTCATGCTTGGGATATTGTCGCCGTAACAAGCTGTGGTTATGCGGATTACGTTGTCGCAGCCGAAGGCATAGGCGATTGCGGCCTTTGCTGCCTCGGCAGTGTAGCCTTTGCGTTGGTGACGCGGCATGATAAAGTAGCCCATGTGGACGACGTTGCCGATTGGGGTTGCTTGTGTGATGGTGTAGCCTAGTTGTCCGATGTATTCGTTTGTGAATTTATCCTCAATGCAGAAGTAGTGTCCGTCGGCGTTTGCGATAGCTTGCTGTAGGTTTTGCGCGGTTTCTTCGATGGTGTTTGTGGTGATGTCGTCGAGGAAGTACATGTTGTCGCGGTCGGATAGTAGTTCGTGCAGCTTATGCAAATCCTCCGGCAGATTTTCGCGAAGCCGCAGCCTTTCTGTTTCAATCATAATTACTACCTCACGTAAATGGGGTTCGAGTACAACACAGTGAAATAATCCAGCGCTTCATTCAAGCGTTTATCAAGCGTCACGCGGCAGAATATATCGTCGGGTGTGACTGTTACCGTATGCACGTCTTCCCATTTAGTTGGAGAATATTCCTCCCTCACTCCGTCTTTCGTGATAACGCGCACGATGTCGGAGGAAGATGCGCCGATTATCTTTATCGCAATTTCGCCGCCCGAGATTGTATCGCCCATGATGCTGCTGCCGCTTTGCATGAACAGCACAGGCGCGTTCGGTTGGAATGTGATGTAGGCGTGCCCTGCTTTGATTGCGGCGAGTATGTCGCTTTGCCCGCGTGAAGGTGCGTACACATTTGTCGTGGGGCAGCCGACATGTTCGGCGAAGCTTACACGGTGGAAGTCGCTTCCGCCTATTACGGGGATTTTTTTGCCGGCGCATAGCTGCTCCTGCCACCATTTCGCGGCGCGTTGATTTAAGCCTGCGTTGATGAAATTGTTGACTAGCTCAATGCAGTCGAACTCTAGGTCGAAGCCGAAGCTCCAGCCGTAGCTATAGCAAAATGGGTGATTAATCGATACTAGCGCACCGTTGTCGTGTGCTTCTTGAATTTTTTGTTCGGCTTCCTCTTGCGAGTTGGCGTAATATGTTTCGATTGGGCGTTGCACGCCGAGCATTCCTGCGTGACCTTTATACAGCGTCCACTCCACGCCTGGGATTATCGTTATGTCGTTGTCGTGCGGCAAAATGTAGTTGTGGGCGTAGTTGTTGTGGTCGGTAAAAAAGATGTAGTCCAGTCCCACGCCTTTCGCATCCTGCACGACTTCTTGCAGCGACAGTCCGCCGTCCGAGCCTACGGTATGCACATGCGTGTCGCCCTTGTAAAGCGATAGCTTGCAAGGAGTAAACGCAATCTCAAACGTCACATCAACGCCCTCGTCGCAAACCTTGTACGCGCCTATAATTATCGCCCATCGCCCGGCCGTAGTTTTCATGCGTAAGTATCCATCGGTCGACGCGTATTCGCTCACGAATATCGCACTCTTCGATGTACCTGACGCACCCACGAACCCATTCGGCGACGACAGTCCAAGGTCGATTACATTGAATTCCGTCCTAACGCCGTCTATCATTCTATACCTCTCAAAGCTGTAACTCACATCAATACGCTGCACGCCCTCAGGCACATCAAATGGCAGCTCAAAATATTGCCCCTCCCGCTCTTTGCCAATATGTAGCGGAATCGTAAGCTTATGTTCCATTCCATCATCTCCTTCCAATATATGTTCACTATATTATAAAACGGCGTAACTGTCAATATAAATATTTGAACATACGCTTTACAATTTGACCTATGATAATGTATAATATAACCATATAAACGACATATAGTCAATCGCGTTTCATTCCGCGACTACGGAACTACGACAAGCACGGATATAATCAAGGAAACGCGATTGACTTGCACACGCTTTTAAATCGTTTTAACTATAGGAGGCAACATGGCACGAATCAGCATGAAAGGCAAAGGCGAGCCGCAATCAGCCATAAACGCGATTATGCAGGAAGTGGAACACAGCGGAATAAGCTGCCAGCTTGTAGACGCTGTACAGCGCAACGTAAACGGCACAACAGTATGCACAATGGTTTTCGACAAATACTACGCGAGAGTTAGCAACAGAGTTAGCGTAACCTTAGTAATCACATCTCGCGGCGACGACATATTCGCCGACATCATAAGCGCAGGCGGCGGACAAGGCACATTCTTCCGCTTTTCATGGGGCGCGGAGGAAAGCTTCGTAGAGCAGGTAGCGCACATTCTACAGCAACACGGATTGGTGGTGTCTAATATATGAAGAGGGTATTTAAAATTGCAATTATAGCAATTATTATAATTGCTGGTTTGGGCACTGGGTTGTTTTTTGCGTACAAGCAATGGTTCGACCCCTACAGGGGTACGGGCAATACCGAGCAATCGCAGCCGCTCGACTTTCAACTAACGCAGGAGCAAGCACTTGAGGAAATGGACATCATCATTAAGCGATTGAAAGAGCGTCATCCTGCGTGCATGGACGAAGTGCCGCAAGCTGTCCTCGACCAATACGCGACAGAAAGAGCAGTTATTAGCGAAAATCCCGATGTGCTGCAAGTGTGGCGCGCATATTCGCGCATACTTGCAAAGATGGGCGACGCACATACGTCTGTGTGGTACTACCAGAACAGCGAAGCATTGCCGCTAACCTTTGAGTACGCAAACGGCGAGCTTGTATGTACAGCCGAGCAATACGCAGGCTTCGCCGTGCAATCAATCAACGGTACGTCTATAGATGAAATACGCGATACATTCCTGCGCGGAAAATCGTATGAGCTGGAAAGTTACGCCGATTATAGCTTCCAAAACGTCATAGCAGTTGAGAATTGGCAGCGTTTTTGCAAAATCGACACTTCGGGCGGCGTCGACATAGTTTTCGCAACCCCCGACGGCGAAATAAGCGAACACTTCGACTTCGCCGAGCCGCAGCAGCAATCACAACCGCAGCAGCAAAGCTTTGTCAGCTACGACATAGACAAAGCCAAAAGCCTAGGCATATTCACGCTAAAGCAATGCAATTACAACGACGAATACATCGCCGCCGTAAAAGCGTTCTTCGAGGAAGTGAACGCAGCAAACATACAAACCATAGCCGTAGACCTACGCGGAAACAGCGGTGGTAACTCGATGGTGGCGAACGAATTTATCCGCTACCTAAACGTAGACAAATACTACGTCTACGGCGGCGTAGACGTCCGCTTCGGACCTTACTTGCACAAAAACAAAAGGCACATAACAACCAACAACAAAGCCGAGCCTCAATTCAACGGCAAGGTTTACGCCCTAACTTCACCCAACACATTCAGCTCTGCCGCCGACTTCGCGTGTATGCTAAGCGACAACGGCATAGGCGAAATCATCGGTGACATTCCGGGAGGAATGCCTGCGAGCTACGGCGACATACTGACCTTCAACCTCCCCTACTCCAAAATAAACCTAGTCTTATCCCACAAATACTTCGGCAGAATCGATGAAACCAAAGCCGACCTGCCGCTAATCCCCGACCATCAAGTTAAATCCGACAACGCAATCGAAAAATTGCACGAGCTATTGTAGGGCAACCCCTACTGGAGTGAAAATATGAAAATAACAATTGAAAAGCTTGCAAAAAGAAACTTTATCTTTTTTGTTATCCTCTCTGTCATAGGAATAGGTATACTTATTTTCGGCATTTACTCAAGTTTCACTAACGCATTTAACCTTCTGTTCTCGCCCTTCAAATTTGACTTAGAGCAAGCGTTGGAGGATAAGCCGCTCATTTCTCTTAATTTGGGTTATTCCAACATAGGCACTAACGAAGTATCGAGCTACAACAGTTATTTGGACGCTATGTTTTTTGCAGGGGGTCTATCATCTAACGCAAAGGACGCTGAAATCGCATTGCTTTTTCACACAAAGTATGAGCAATCATTAAAGTATATGTTCAAAGTCATTCCCGATGATATACAAGAAACAGGGCTAAAATATGAAACTGACTTTAGGGTTATGGGTGCTTATGCCGGCGGCGTTCCCACACATAAATATGTGCGATGTGTACTCGGCGAAGCAACGTTTTTCGCAAAGGTGCGATATGAATTTGACGTAGATAAAGACAAAACGTTAAAAGGGGTATTCGTCCCATACTCTTCACAAACATTAAAAGACTTCAAGAAGGTAATGAGTGGGTATGAGCCGCTCGAGAATGTGTTCGGCTATGAATTTGACACAATTACAAGCTTTTTCTGGGAAAGAGTAGGCGCATTGGTGTGGATAATAATCTGCTTAATTTTATTGTCCTTGCTTCTCAGGAAGTTAGTGACACAAATTGAAAATCCTAGCGAACGTCCATTATATAGGAAAATAAAATTGCTGGGCGGCAACATAACTTCCGTAAACGAGCAGCTTAAAGACGCGCAGCGTTACGGTAAAAAATACATCACCAAGGATTGGGTTTTAATCCCGGGTATTATGTTCTCGAGCATTACCAGAAACGTTCGATAATCGGCCATTCTATGGACGACAATCGGTTGTCCGCACCCCCCTCAAAGGAGTGAAAGTATGAATACGACAATTGAAAAGCTCGCAAAGAGAAACTTTGTCACACTGACGATTGCAATCATTATCGCCGTGGCACTGCTAGCTTATTCAATATTATTATGCCTAACTGATGTAATAAACCTGCTGTTCCCACCATTTAAATTTGATTTAAACAAAGCGATTGCTGACAAACCCCTGATTTCATTAAGTATGCGTTACTCCGACACACAAAACAGCGACGGCAGTATTTACGATTACACAGAGCTTATTAACGAAATTTTGTCGGAAAACAGGAAGAAATCCGCATATCAATTGGAAATCGAACATGATTTGATGTTCAACAAAAAATATCAGCAGTTGTGGAAATATTTTTTCAAGATAACGCCCGACGATATGTGGGAAATAGGGTTGGAATACGAAACCACCACATATATAGAAGGTATATCAATCGGTACAGCTCCAACACATAAATACATAATGTGTTCACTTGGCGAAGCTGTATTTTTCGCTCAAGTGCCGTACAATTTTGATATTTCAAGGAATAAGTCCCTAACTGGCATATTTGTATATTACGATGAGCAAACGATAATAGATATCAGGAACACACTAAGCGTATACGAATCAATTGACAATTTTTTCATATATGAGTTCAACACGATAACAAACTTTTTTTGGACGAGAGTAGGTAAATTTGCGTGGATGATTATATGTATCACAGTATTATGCTTGCTTCTCAGAATGCTAATCAAGCAAGCCAAAGACAAAAACGAGCGTCCGCTATACCGAAAGATACTATTGCTCGGCGGCGATGTAGCCACTGTAAACGAGCAGCTTAAAGATGCGCAGCGTTACGGCAGGAAATATGTAACCAAGGATTGGGTTTTAACTTCAGGACTTATATTCTCGAACATCACAAGAAACGGCATCAGATAGCCAACCCCCTCCATAATATCGCAAAATGCAAAACTTAATTTTTGTTGTTGCATTTTGTGATAAAGTAGTGTAAAATAAAGGCGTATTGAATTTGAAGTTATTTCAAAGGAGGGCAGGTCTAGTTGGAAAAGTTTTTTAAGCTGAAAGAAAATAAGACGAATGTGCGGACAGAGGTTATCGCAGGTATCACAACCTTTGTGACAATGGCGTACATCATCTTCGTTAACCCGAACATTTTGGGTTCGACAGGAATGGACCCGGGCGCGGTTCTGGTTGCCACATGCTTGGCGGCGGCGTTAGGCACATTCATCATGGGTTTACTCGCGAATTACCCATTCGCACAAGCTCCCGGCATGGGCTTGAACGCGTTTTTCGCCTACACGATATGCGGCTCGATGGGCTATTCGTGGCAAGCTGCGTTGGCGGCCGTATTCATCTCCGGCTTGGTGTTTATCCTGATAACACTGACAGGGCTTCGCAAGTCAATCGTTAATGTAATACCGCTTTATATGAAGAAAGCGATAGCTGCCGGAATCGGCTTGTTCATCGCATATATCGGCATAAAGAACGCCGGACTATTGGAATTTGTCGCTGACCCCGGAACATGGTTTGACAACGGCTTCGGAGTTGCGGTAATAAATTCGTCAATAATTCCGGCGTTTAATTTTACCTCGCCGACAGCTATTCTATCCATTATCGGGCTGATAATCACGGCGGTGCTTATGCTGCGCAAGGTGAAGGGTTCGCTGTTAATCGGTATCGTGGTGACTTCGATAATCGGTGCTATAATGCAGTTCGGCATGAATATACAGCTTGGATTGTCGCTGCCGCAAGGCTTTAGCGTAGCTTCGCTCGCTCCTACCTTCGGGCAGTTTATCTATGGCTTCGGCGACTTGTTCGATATGTCGCAGGGCGTTGGCGTGTTCTTGTTCTCGCTGTTCTCGGTACTGATTTCGCTGACTATGGTTGATATGTTCGATTCGCTCGGAACATTCATCGGCACGGCGCAAAAGGCGAATCTGCTTGACAAGGACGGCAACCTGCCGCGCGTTGACAAAGCCTTCATGGCAGATGCAATCGCAACCTCCACAGGCGCAATCCTCGGCACATCCACAGTTACAACCTACATCGAAAGCGGCGCAGGCATATCCGAAGGCGGCCGCACAGGCTTAACCAGCGTCGTAACAGGCATACTCTTTATCCTAGGCATATTCCTGTCGCCTGTACTCGGCATAATCCCAGTAGCGGCAACTGCGCCGATACTGATAATCGTAGGCGTACTGATGATGGCTTCGGTAAAAGACATCGAGTGGGACAAGTTCGAGGTAGCAATCCCTGCATTCCTCACCGTAGTATGTATGCCCTTCGCCTACAGCATAGCCGACGGAATCGCCGCAGGCTTTATCATGCACGTATTCATGCAGGTTTTCGCAGGCAAAGCGAAAAAGGTAAGCCCGCTGCTGTATGTGATAGCCCTGCTGTTTGTTGTGAGATATGCGATAATGATGTTGTAGGGAGCGACGACTTCGTCGTTCCGCCGCCCCCATTGCGAGAATGCAATGGGGGTTGTAAATAAGAAATGAGGAATGCGCATGGAGAGTCATTACCCTATACAAGTAACACCCCTTGACGACTATAAACTTCATTTGGTTTTCGACAACAACGAAAAAAGTATATTTGATGTAAAGCCATATCTGAGTGACCCATATTTCGCTCCCATTAGCAATCCCCATGTATTTAAACTGGTAAAGCTAAATCCGTTAACAGTTGAATGGCTTGATGAAATTGATATTTGCCCTGATGAATTGTATTGCAACAGTGTTTTATTGTCATGACATTATTAACAGAAAGGCACAAATGGACAGTTACAAATTACAAATAGCCGAAGTCAAACGCAACCTCCCCCTATGCAAAATCAAGGACGACCTATACATCGCGGCGTTCGTCATAATCGGCGACGTCGAGCTTACGCATGTTTGCGCGGCGGAGTTACTCAAAATCGCGCCGCCGTTTGATGTGCTTATGACCGCGGAAGCAAAGGGAATCCCGCTTGTGCATGAAATGGCGCGGCTTTCGGGAATGAACCGCTACATCGTGGCGCGCAAGCTGCCTAAGCTATACATGCGCAACGTAGTTTCGGTGGAGGTAAACTCCATCACCACCGCGAAAAAGCAAGAGCTGCACCTCGACAGCGACGACGTCGAATACATGAGCGGCAAACGCATTCTGCTCGTCGACGACGTAATCAGCACAGGCGAATCCATAGGCGCACTCGAGAAGCTGTGCGCCAAGGTAGGCGCAAACATAGTCGGCAAAATGGCAGTCCTCGCCGAGGGCGAAGCTGCCGCACGCGGCGATATACTGTATCTGCAACCCCTGCCCCTATTCAATGGAAAAGGCGAAGCGATATAAGCAGCTAAAATTAATCACAAACATAAAAAAGGCGGATTTCTCCGCCTTTTTTAACGCCCTATTGAACAAATATTCATATAATGGTATAATGTTCTAAAAATAGGAGGTTATATGGACAAGATAATTACCAATGAGAGCGACACGAACGAAAGCAGGAGAAAGTTCCTGCGCAAAACGATGATGGAGCAGGGTCTGAAAAGCATGTCGCTCGTTGAGGTTGTGGAGCTTATGCTTTATTACACGATACATAAAGGCGACGTGCGCCCGATTGCGCACGAGCTTGTCGCACGCTTCGGCACAATCGACCGCATGTCGAAGGCTTCATCTGCCGAAAGGATGAGTGTGCCCGGAATGGATGAACTCACCGACGAGCATTTTGCAATGATTGGCATGTTCATACCATATGTATTCCGCAATCGCATGGGCGAATACCCAATGCTTGACACTTGGTACAAGCTTGCGGAATTTTGCGTATCGCTGCACATAAAGCACGAGTATCAGGTTTTGTATATTTTATGCTTAAACAGCGTCGACCGTTTGATTAAGAAGGAATGCAAGGTATCGATAGGTACACCGCTTAGTCTTCAATATGAGATGAAGCATATATTGGACGCCGTAGCGAATACTCAAACGGTGAAGGTTGTGCTTTGTCACAATCACTTAGGCTATGACCCCGACCCGTCGAAAGAAGACGTTGAATTCACAAAGCATGTGCAGGAATATTTGAGATTAATTGGAATCTCGTTGCACGACCATGTAATAGTCACGGATAATGAAGCGGCGTCAATGCGCTCGCTTGGATTTATACAATAGCCTTTGTTTTTGTTGCTATCTCCTCCCGAATATGCTATAATTAAATCAGCGTTACATCGCACTTGAGGCGAGTAGCAGCAAAGGAGGATTTACAATGAAAAAGCAGTTTAAGACGGCTTATATGGTAAAGCTGTCGCTATTCTCGGCAATAATTATATTGCTGACATTCACCCCCGGCCTTGGAATGATTCCGATTGGTCCGTTTCAAATTACCACGGTTGCGCTGCCTGTAATTATAGGCGCGGTGGTAATGGGTCCGCTTGGAGGCGGAATACTTGGGTTCGTATTTGGTATTTCAAGCTATGTGTTCAATTTGATGTACCCCGGAATTACTTACCTAATCTTCATCAACCCAATCATCACAGTTATTCCGCGCATATTGATAGGCGTATTCGCGTACTACACATATGCAGGAGCAAAGTGGCTGTGGGAGAAAGCGAATCTCACCAATTTCGGGAGCAACGCTGTCCCATATGTCGCGGCAAGCATAGTGGGTTCTCTGACCAACACAATCTTCTTGCTGGGCTTTATCTACATTTTCGAGAGCTCAAACTATATGGCAGCCTTTGAAATAGGCAGAGAGTTGGTATTCGGCGCACTTGCCGCAATCGTTGTCACCAACGGAGTGCCGGAAGCAATCGGCGCGGCGATAATATGCCCTGCGATAATAAAGGCTTTACTTGCAATAACTAATCAACTTAAAAAATAAAGTTAATCAAACGATACCGAGTAACGGGCAGCCGCAAGGGCTGCCCCTACAATTAATACAGAGGTAATTATGATTCTTGCTATAGATATTGGAAATACAAACATCACGGTGGGTGCGATAACTACAGACTTGAAGGTGCAGTTTGTGTCGCGGCTGTCTACGCAGAGGGATAGGACGGCGGACGAGGTTGCCGCTAGTTTGTTGTCTATGCTCGATTTGTATAAGGCGGATTGGCATGACATCGATGGCAGCGTGATTTCATCGGTAGTGCCGCAGCTTACAGGGAGCTTTTCTGTGGCTGTGAATATGCTGTTCGGCTTTTCGCCTGTGATTTTGCAGCCGGGAGTTAAGTCGGGGCTTAATATTTGCATTGATAATCCGGCGCAGCTCGGCGGCGACCTTGTCGCTACGGCCGTGGCGGCGATTCATTTATACGGTGCGCCTGTTATCGTAATCGACATGGGTACGGCTACGAAGATTTCGGCGATAAACGACAAGTCGCAGTTTATCGGCTGCAGCATAAGCCCAGGCATACGCATATCGGTTGACGCACTTTCCAGCCGCACAGCGCAGCTTCCGCAGATAAGCCTTGCCGCGCCGCGTTCACCTATAGGCGCAAACTCAATCGACAGCATGGGCAGCGGAATCATCTACGGCAACGCCTGTATGGTCGACGGCATGTGCGAAAAGTTTATGGAAACCCTGGGGCGAGCAAGGATTGTTGCGACAGGCGGATACTCCCGCTACATCATACCTCACTGCACGAACGACATTATATTGAACGACGACCTTGTTTTGGTAGGGCTTGCGCTTGTCTACAATAAGCAGTTGGGTTAAAGGGAGTAAATGGGAACTATTGGATTTTCATATGTGGGCTTGATATTCCTGCTCATGCTGACGATACCCAATTTGATTTGGACTAGGCATAAGCCGAAGGGCTATGATAGCCAAAGCGAGAGCAAGGTTTTGCTTACGTTTGAGCGAATAGGGCAGGTGTGCGTTACATGCTCCGCGCTGATGTTTTCGGATTTTAATTTGCGCGAGTGGAGCGCGTGGTCGTGGTGGCTTGCCGCGGCGTGCGTGTTAATGCTGATGTATGAGTGCTGGTGGATAGGCTATTTCCGCAGCAGGCAGACGCTTGCGGATTTTTACAGCTCATTCTGCGGCATACCTGTCGCCGGGGCAACTTTGCCGGTTATCGCATTCTTTTTGCTTGGAATATACGGCAGGGTGATTTGGCTTATGGTTTCGGTGGCAATACTGGGGATTGGCCATATTGGGATTCACCTACAACATAAAAAACTGATTAAAAAAGGTGCGGCGTATGATTGAATTTAACTTTGACAGCTTCCTTGCAACTTTATGTGACAACGACAGAATGATTGCGCAAGCAATAGACGAGCATATAAGACAATGCTGCCCCGAATACAAACCCTTCGACATCAAGCCAAAGAGTAAGCAGGGCAACGAGTGGGTCGCAAACTATCGCAAAAAGCCTAAGGTTGGAAAGCCTATATGTAACTTCTTTTCGATTGACAACAAACTTAAACTTCAATTAGTTTTCTTAACCTCGATAGTGCATGAGTTTTTACTTAGACAAAACGAATTCGGCGAAAAGGTGCGCAGCGTTGTTTTACGCAGCTTCATATGCAAAGGCTGCAACGGCAGCAAATGTGTGTGGAAGCAATACTTCTACATCAACAAGGTAGTGATGACTTGCCCTTATCCGTACATTTTAATTGAGGATATGACAGAAGAAGACTTGCATGATTTAAAGCTACTCATCGATATGCAATCGCGCCACATGACACAAAACCAGAGGGACATCAAAGGCAACAGCTATGCTGAAATTACAGCGAAACGCTGCGGCGAGGTCGACGTAGTGACGCTTGAAGCCATAGGCTTATCAATAGACGCGGCAGGCGTAAGCCTGTACACCAAAAAAGCGGAGCGTTTGAGCAAATACGCACAGCTTTACGATGTAGTGCCGATGGGAATATACGAAGGCATATGGTATTATCAAAGCGACGAATCCGCTTGCGGAGTGGATTGCAGTGAGAGGGAGTATTGCTTCAAGCAGATTCCCACCGGAAGGTACGCGACCGTCACAATATCCGACCCACTGTCGTTTTCGCTAAAGCGACCTTGGAATTACATCTGCGACTGGGCAAGGAAAAATAAAGAAGCTATAGCAAGCGTACCGCTCTACGATGATGTATGCACAGTTTGCTTCGTAAAGTTTTACAAAGCCCCGGATGGCGAGTATATGACAATGTATGTGCCGCTAAAATAAGGCCATGCCAAAATAATGCTAGATTTAATCGGTGTGGAGTTGGTTTGTTTGGTATATATGGTGAAGATTATTTATACTTTAAACATAAAAAGAGGGAAAGGAAATGAAGGTTTTTAATCGTCCATTTGATGAATCACAAAAAGATTTTCAAAAAATGTTGTCATTCCTTGTTGATGATTATTCCTATAAACAGGATTGTTATATATGGTCAGCAACAAGGTTGGGAGGCTGGGTGAGTAGTTTGGCGTCCGGCTATGGACATTTTTTCCCAAGTTATATGAGGGACAACGCCCAATTATGGTTTAACAGCATTGAGGAGTTAGTGGGATTTGCTATTTCTGAAACTGGAACTGCTGATTTTTTTGTGCTGGTAAAGAGAGGGCATGAATTTTTATACGGCGAAATAATCGAATGGGTTAAGGCAAATTGGAATAACAAGAAGGGGGTGCTCTGCACCTTAGCAGCTGAAAACCAACATATTTTAATGCAATCCCTTGAAAAGGCCGGATTTAAAAAAGGCGACGTCGCAGAAGTTTCAAGACGGTATGATTTGCTTCATATGGATTTATCAGTCCCGACATTGCCCGAAGGCATTGTAATTAAGGATATGCTTACTTCCCCAAACGAATACGGCATTAGACTTTTACGAAACAATGCTTTTCGGGGCACGAATGAAGTTTCTGATTACGACATAGCAAGGCAGAGGTCGTCGAATGAAAACCCATTTTATTTCCCAAATCTTGATATTTATGCCCAAAATCAGGATAATGCAATTGTAGCAGGTTGTGTTGGTTTTGTAGATTATAAAAACAATTATGCGGAAATCGAAGTAGTCTGCACTCATAGCGAATACCGCAGAAGAGGACTCGCGCAAGCTGTTATTATCGAGTGTATGCGTAGACTTCGTGATGAAGATTTAAAGTACGTGTACATTGGTGGTTCTAGTGAAGTCGCAATTAATCTATATGGAAAATTTGAGTTTACATCTTGCAGGAAATGGTATGGCTTTACATTATAAACTTAAAATAAAGCACAAGAGAGATAAGCCAAGCTAATGAGCATAATCCCGGATAACCACGCAGGATAGACCCCACAAAAATAACCTCACAAGGAGAAAATATGTTTGCAGATATTGAAAAGATAGCAAAAGCCATAGGCTCACGGCAGGACTATGTGCAGGCGGGCGGTGGCAATATATCGCTGAAGGTTGGCGATGTTATGGCTGTAAAGGCGAGCGGCGTGCGTATCGCTGATGTTACGGCCGACAGCGGCTATGTCGAGGTGGATTACGCAGCCGTGGCAAGCTTTTGCCGCGACACCGTTGTGCAAGAAGGAATCGACTACACAGCACAAAACGGCGAGGTGATGAAACGCGCAATCGTCAAAGATACAGGCGCACGCCCATCTGTCGAAACAGGCTTCCATGCTATCTTGAAGAAAGCAGTAATACATACCCACTCGGCGTATGCGAACATATTAACAGCAGCCGCCGAGGGCGAGCAGTTGTCGCAAAAGCTTGGGATTCCCCATGCTTGGGTGAACTATGTCACGCCTGGATTCTATCTCACAAAGGAGATAATCGCCGAGCTTGCAAAGTATGAATCCGAGCCGAACGTTATCTTTATAAGGAATCACGGCTTGATTGTGACGCACGATGATGTGGACGTGTGTATCGCGCTGCACGAGGAAGTTAACGCGAAGCTGCGCGATATATTGGGCATTAATGAAGCGTACCCGATTGCGGCTGTGGCAAATAATGCAAGTGCGACACCGTTCGTGCGCGAGTATGTTGAAGCAAATGGGAGTGAGGACATCATAAACTATCCGCTGTTCCCTGACCAGCTTGTATACCTCAACTCGAGCTTGGGTACAAAGCTTGACCTTGCACTAACCTACAACGCGTCCGAATACGAGCAGCTTCAATTGGAAGAAACGCTTGTCGCATTCTTCTATGTGCTGCACCATATCCGCCGCTTGAATCTCACCATCACAACTATGACGAAGCAGCAGGTTGACTTTATCTGCAATTGGGAAGAAGAGAAATACAGGAAAAGCGTGTCGGCAAAGAAATAATGTAGGGGCGGATATTATCCGCCCGTCGGGAGATTCCTCATTCAGAATATATGACAGAATTTGTAAATCTACATGTGCACACATGCTACAGCTTATTGGACGGAGCGTGCCGCATTCCGCGGCTTGTTAGTCGCGCCAAGGAATTGGGGCAGTCCGCGCTTGCGATAACCGACCACGGTGTGATGTTCGGCGTGGTGGAGTTTTATAAGACGTGCGTCGCAGAGGGAATTAAGCCGATTCTCGGGTGCGAGGTGTATGTCGCGCCGCGCTCACGCTTTGACAAAAGCTATGACCACGACTACAAAAGCCATCACCTTGTGCTGCTTGCTAAGGATAACGCAGGATATAAGAATTTGCTGCGGCTTGTTTCGCTTGCGCATGTGGAGGGCTTTTACAATAAGCCGCGCGTGGATAAGGAGCTGTTGCAGGAATGCAGCGGCGGCTTGATTGCGCTGTCGGCGTGTTTGTCAGGCGAGATTGCCTCGGCCGTGGCTATGGGAAATGAGGGTGAGGCACGCCGTGTGGCGGAGTGGTATAAATCCGTATTCGGTGGCGACTACTACATCGAACTGCAAGATACCGATGTAAAAGGGCAGCGGCGATACAATTCCGTGATGGCGCAGATGGCGCAGGAGCTTGACATTCCGCTCGTCGCAACAAACGATGTTCATTATGTCGAGCAAGAGGACGCGTACTATCAAGATGTGCTAATGTGCATACAAACAGGCAGCAACCTTTCCGACAACGACCGCTTGCGCTACGACACCGACCAACTCTACCTCAAAAGCGGCGACGAAATGTCACAGCTATTCCCCGACCTTCCGCAAGCAATCGCTAACACAACCAAAATAGCCGCCGATTGCAACGTCACGCTGCAATTCTGGGAGGGCGACACAAGCAAGCTCAACCTGCCCAAGTACGCCTTGCCTGAAAATACCGACGCGTTTTCGCACATCTCAATGCTGTGCTACGATGGACTATCCAAACGCTACGGCGACAACGTGACAAAACAGCACACAAAACGCCTGCACTTCGAGCTAAACACCATCAAGCAGATGGGCTTCATCGACTACATGCTGATAGTGCGCGACTTTATCGCATTTGCCAAAGGCGAGGGCATACCTGTTGTTCCGGGACGCGGCAGCGTAGGAGGAAGCCTAGTCGCATACCTACTCGGCATAACCGACATATGCCCCCTACGGCACGGACTGCTGTTCGAGCGATTCCTAAATCCCGAGCGCGTGTCGATGCCTGACATCGACATCGACTTCTGCTATGAGCGTCGGCACGAGGTAATCGACTACGTTGTGCGCAAATACGGAAAGCAGCACGTCGCACAGATTATCACCTTCGGCACAATGCAAGCGCGGCTTGCGGTGCGCGACGTAGGTCGTGTGCTTGGCATACCCTACTACAAAGTGGACGCGGTAGCAAAGCAAATCCCCTTCGCAATCGGGCAGACAATCGACCACGCCCTCGAACAAAACGCACAGCTGCGCGAGGAATACACCTCCGACGAAACCGTGCGCCGATTAATCGACACAGCGCGTCAAATCGAAGGTATGCCGCGTCACACCTCTACCCACGCGGCAGGCGTGGTAATCACCGCCGAACCGATTCTGGAGTGCGTACCCCTAGCACTAGCCGAAGAAAACGTAGTAACCCAAATCAGCATGGGCGGACTTGAGGAACTAGGCTTGCTAAAGATGGACTTCCTCGGCTCACGTAACCTCACCACAATCCGCAAAACAGTGGATAACCTCCGCGACGACGGCGTATATATAGACATAAACAAACTCGACTACGCCGACCCAAAAGCATTCGAGATGATAAGCCGCGGCGACACCGATGGCGTATTCCAACTCGAATCCGCCGGAATGCGACAGTTCATGCGCGAACTAAAACCGCGCGAGCTTTCCGACATAGTAGCAGGAATCGCGCTGCACCGTCCCGGCCCTATGGAATATATCCCACGCTATATCCAAAACCGCGCCAATCCCGAAAACGTGCGCTACCACCACCCATTGCTTGAACCAATCCTGCGCGAAACCTTCGGCTGCATAGTTTACCAGGAACAAGTTATGCAAGTCGTGCAATCGCTAGCCGGCTACTCCCTAGGACGCGCCGACATTCTCCGCCGCGCAATGTCCAAAAAGAAAGCAGGCGTAATGGAGCGCGAAATGCGCACCTTTATCCACGGTGACGACGAAATCGATGGCGCAGTCAAGCGCGGCATACCCGAAGAAATCGCGGCAAAAATTTATAACGAGATGGCGGACTTCGCCAAATACGCCTTCAACAAATCGCACTCCGTAGGCTACGCGATGATAGTCTACCAAACTGCCTACCTCAAGGCCAACTATCCGCTGCACTTCATGGCGTGCCTAATGTCGACCGAAATAGGCAGTTCCTCAAAAGTAGCGCGCTACACAGCCGAATGCAAACGCCTAGGCATAAAAGTAGGCACAGCCGACGTAAACCAAAGCGAAGTGCGCTTCACAGCCGCGCACGGCGAAATCACATTCGCCCTCGCCGCGATAAAAAACATCGGCTCAGGCCTAGCGCACGAAATCGTCAAGGAACGCAGCCTCGACGGCAACTACACATCATTCACCAACTTTTGCACCCGAATCGCTCCAAAAGGATTAAACCGCCGCGCATTAGAGTGTCTAATCCTATGCGGTGCGTTCGATTGCCTAGGCGGACGCCGCTCCCAATACATGGCAATCGCCGCGCAAACTCTCGAGGACGAATCAGCAAAAGCTCGCCAAAACCTATCAGGTCAGCTAACCCTATTCGGGGGCGAAACCTCCACCGACCAACTCCCGCCTAACCTGCGGGAATACGACCGACAATACATGCTCTCGATGGAAAAAGAGCTGACAGGCGTATACATCAGCGGACACCCTCTCGACGAATATATCAAGGACTATCACACCTTCGACAAAATCGACGACATTCTCGAGGATAGCGACGCCGAAATGTCCTACGACGGCAAAACCGTCACAATTATGGCGGTAATCCAAAAGCGCACGGCAAAAGTCACCAAAAAAGACGAGCAGATGGCAACCCTTGTAATCGAGGACTTAACCGCGTCAATTGAAACGCTGGTGTTCCCCAAAGCATTGATGAAGTACAACGACCTAATCGGCGAGGGCAGCATTGCGATAATCACAGCCCGCGTCGACATAAAGGAGCAAGGCAATGTAATCCTAATCATGGACAAGGCAACCCCTGTTGCGGTCGAGAAGCGGCTTTTCGTAAAAGTAACCGACATACCTAGCGAGCAAGCCTTCGCCAAAATAAAACCGCTGCTTGCAAAACACCCCGGCGCGTCGCAGGTAATCCTGCACTTTCCGGCGCAAAAGCAAACCTTCGCCGCCCCTGCTGTAACTATAAACCGCGAGCTTACCGATGAACTTCATCGCTTGCTCGGAAATAACTGCGAGATTGTGATTAAATAATATGGAAACCAAACGATTCACCGAAATAGACGAAGCCTTCACCTGTGTAAACTGCGGCGCGGAGGTGCAGCCGCTGCAAAAATCCTGCCGCAACCATTGCCCATACTGCCTGCATTCGCTGCACCTCGACAACAATCCGGGCGACCGCGCAAGCAATTGCGGCGGCATATTGCAGCCAATATCTGTCACGGTCGACAGCCGCAAAGGCTTCATCATCACCCACCGCTGCAAAAAATGCGGCTTAACCAAGCGCAATAAAGCCGTAACCGAAGGCGTAGCCCAACCCGACAGCCTTGACGCAATCTTAGACATAATGAGAAACAGCTAAACACAAGGGGGAGTAACTTTGAAAATCAAGCTTAGCCGCGTGAAAATTTTCTTCTACGTAGTGGCGATAATCGCGCTGCTGGTCTACATCTGGCAAATAGTGGGCGGATACTTTTCGCAGATTAACATAATCTCGTCGCTGTCGCCGTTGTTTATCGGAATCGCAATCGCGTATTTGTTTGCACCTGTGGTGCATTTGCTCGAGAGGTTCAAGATAAAGCGGTGGATTGCACTGATACTTGTATTTGTGTTATTTTTATTTATACTGTTCATCATCGGGCAGCAGATCGTCCCGGTGCTGATTGCGAACTTCAACGAGCTTGCAGCGACACTTCCCCCATACGCGACTACGCTTATCCGCGAGGTGTACAGTATGCGGATAGAGATTCCAGGCTTTGACATAGAATCCGCACTATCCACATTAATCAATCAAGGCATATCCATCGCGTCGCAGTTCAGCCAATCCATCGCAGTTAACCTCCTCAGTATGCTGACAAACTCATTTTCCTTCATAATGAACCTGCTGCTCGGCATATTCATCAGCTTCTACTGCATAATGGACGAAGAAAACATACTGCGCTCCTGCTACAACCTTTTCCCCGAACGTCACCGCCCACGCGTCAAAGAATATGTCGCTATCATCGACAGCGTGCTGTCGAAATACATTCGCGGCCTGCTCATCATGGTGGTAATCCTTGGCGCAATGACCTACATCGCAATGGCGGCGTTAAACGTACGCTACGCGGTAGTCGCCGCGATAATCGTAGGCATACTCAAGGTAGTGCCGATAATCGGCGCATGGGTAGGCTTAATCCCCGTGCTGCTATTCGCGCTGCTCGACAGCCCAGGCAAAGCACTGGGCGCAGCGATAGTCTACTTCATAATCCAGCAGCTCGACGGCAGCGTAATCACCCCCAAGGTAATGGGCAAAGGCGTAGGCGTACACCCAATCGCCGTAATCGTAGGCATATTCGTATTCGGCAAAATCTTCGGCATAACAGGAATGCTGCTGGCCGTACCAATCATGGGCATAGTGAAGCTATGCTACGTGAAAATCCGATATGGTTGAGGTAACATGAAAAGCATAGGCATAGACATAGGCACAACAAGCATTTGCGGCGTACTGCTCGACTGCGATACCGGCGACGTACTAAACTCCATCACCCTCGCCAACGACTCCTTCATCAAAACCGAAAACGAGTGGGAGCGCATACAAGACGCAGCCATAATATGGCAACGCGCAAAATCAATCCTGGACGACTTATCCTGCTCCGACGTACAAAGCATCGGCGTAACAGGACAAATGCACGGAATCGTCTACCTAAACGAAAACGGCGACTGCATAAGCCCGCTATACACATGGCAGGACGGCAGAGGCGACCTCTCCTACAACGGCAGTACATACGCCAAAGCCGCCGACTGCCCCACAGGCTACGGCAACGCCACCCACTTCTACAACGAATTAAATGGATTAGTACCGCGCGACGCCGCATACTGCTGCACAATCGGCGACTACATCGCGCTGCGCCTATGCAACGCGCGTACACACATAATACACACATCAAACGCCGCAAGTCTAGGCAACCGCCGCAACCCTCTCTCCCCCGAAATATCAAACGGCACGGACATACTAGGCTACCACAACAACATTCCGGTATCTATCGCAATCGGCGACAATCAAGCAAGCTTCATAGGAAGCGGCTGCACCGACGACAGCGTACTCGTCAACGTAGGCACAGGCAGCCAAATCTCCTTGCTATCACAAAAAGAAGTCGCAGGGCTGGAATCACGCCCCCTCTACAGCGACAAGCGCATACTCGTAGGCTGCTCCCTATGCGGCGGACGCGCCTATGCCCTACTCGAAAGCTTCTTCCGACAAGTCGCCGAAATGGCGACAGGTCAACCCTGCGGCAATCTATACGCACAAATGAATCAACTCCTACAAG
The DNA here is from genome assembly GCA_964479875.1 of uncultured Eubacteriales bacterium. Classification (GTDB taxonomy): domain Bacteria; phylum Bacillota; class Clostridia; order Monoglobales; family CAYZNM01; genus CAYZNM01. Next base: position 193,677 of record CAYZNM010000002.1, on the reverse strand, counting down.
AACCTTACGACACCGATGTCACCTTCACCAACGCATTCAGCGGCACACGCCTAAACCCCAACGCACGCGGCACAATATCAAACCTATCCCCATCCAACCTAACCCCGCACGACTTCATCCTAGCCTGCCTAAAAGGAATCGCACAAGAGCTGCACGACTTCTACACCCTCACCAACGCAAACCACCGCACCCTAATCGGCACAGGCAACGGCATACGCCGCAACCCTACATTGCAACGCATATTCAAGCAAACCTTCGGACTAAACTTGAAAATCCCCATAAACAACGAAGAAGCAGCCACAGGCGCAGCACTATTCGCCATGCTATCCATCGGCAAAAACATAGACGGACTGGTGAAATACGAGTGATTTCAACAACACATCTAAAAAGTAAATTTTAATCGATTAAAATTTATCAATAATGATATATCGATATTTGTATATCGATATATTTTTTTTACATTACCGTTATGCGAATAATTATGCTAAACTTGAAACATAGAAAGGAAAGGAACAGGGTATGCACAACGCGAACATCGGAAAGCAGACGCTAAAGCGACTGCCTGTTTATCTGAACTACCTAAAGTCGCTGCCAAAGGATTCACTGGGGAACATCTCCGCTACAATGATTGCCAACGCCCTTGACCAAAACGATGTTCAGGTGCGCAAGGATTTGTCGCTGGTATGCACCTCGGGTAAGCCCAAGATAGGCTACGCCACCGACGAGCTTATCCGCGCGTTAGAGCAATTCCTCGGCTACGGCGACGCTGACAACGCAATATTAGTCGGCGCAGGAAAGCTAGGCCGCGCATTGCTGGAATACAGCGGCTTCGAGGAATACGGCTTAAACATCATCGCAGGCTTCGATATCGACGAGGCAGCGGTATCAGCAACAAAAAAAATCCTACCCATCAGCAAGTTAAAAGACATATGCCAAAGAATGCACGTGCGAATCGGAATAATCACTGTCCCGGCCTCATGCGCGCAGCAAGTATGCGACATCTTAGTCGACAGCGGCATACTCGCCATATGGAACTTCGCTCCCACGCATTTATCAGTACCCGACGGAGTTCTAGTACACAACGAAAACATGGCGTCCTCATTAGCTCTGCTATCCAATCACCTAAAATCACTACAACCCAACATGTAAATCCACTATATAAGGAGAATACAAAATGGAATTTCACAAGATTGACACAATCGAAAAGTTAACCGAAGCCATTGCGCAAGTTCGCGAAGCTCAAGCAAAATACGCGACCTACACACAAGAACAAGTTGACGCAATCTTCAAAGCAGCAGCTACAGCTGCAAACAAGCAGCGTATCCCCCTCGCAAAAATGGCAGTTGCCGAAACAGGCATGGGCATTGTCGAGGACAAGGTTATCAAAAACCACTACGCAAGCGAGTACATCTACAACACATACAAGGACACAAAAACATGCGGAGTAATCGAGCATGACGCAACCTTCGGCATAACCAAAATCGCCGAGCCTGTAGGCGTTATCGCAGCAGTTATCCCAACAACAAACCCAACATCAACAGCAATCTTCAAAACGTTGCTTGCATTAAAAACACGCAACGGCATAATCATCAGCCCCCACCCGCGCGCTAAAAACTGCACAGCTGAAGCTGCGAAAATCGTATACGACGCAGCAATCGCCGCAGGCGCACCCGAAGGCTTATTCGGCTGCATAACAGTGCCTTCCCTCGAAATGTCCAATACAGTTATGAAGGAAGCCGACCTCATCTTAGCAACAGGCGGCCCCGGCATGGTTAAGGCTGCATACTCCAGCGGCAAGCCTGCAATCGGCGTAGGCGCAGGCAACACTCCTGCAATCATCGACGATTCCGCCGACATAAAGCTCGCAGTAAGTTCCATCATACTTTCCAAGACATTCGACAACGGCATGATATGCGCGTCCGAGCAAGCAGTAATCGCGCTAGACAAAGTGTACGACGAAGTGAAGAAAGAGTTCGTTAAACGCGGCTGCTACTTCCTCAATCCGGAAGAAACCGAAAAGGTACGCAAAACAATCATCATCAACGGCGCACTCAACGCGAAAATCGTAGGTCAACCTGCGTACAAAATTGCGGAGCTTGCAGGAGTAACCGTTCCCGAAGCTACAAAGATAATCATCGGCGAAGTTGAAAGCGTAGACATCTCCGAAGAATTCGCACACGAAAAATTATCGCCCGTACTCGCAATGTACAAGGCAACTGATTTCGCGGACGCTGTAGCAAAAGCAGAACACCTAGTAGCGGACGGCGGCTTCGGTCACACATCTTCCGTATACCTCAACCCAATCACGGCGGCAGACAAATTCGCATTATTCAACGAAAAGATGAAGACATGCCGCATACTGTTAAACACACCGTCCTCCCACGGCGGAATCGGCGACCTGTACAACTTCAAGCTTGCTCCTTCTCTTACATTAGGCTGCGGCTCATGGGGCGGAAACTCTGTATCCGCGAACGTAGGCGCAATGCACTTGCTAAACATAAAGACAGTTGCCGAGAGGAGAGAAAACATGCTGTGGTTCAGAACGCCGGATAAGGTGTACATCAAGAAAGGCTGCCTGCCTATTGCCCTTGATGAAATAAAGAATGTATTAGGCAAAAAGAAGGCGTTTATCGTAACCGACAAATTCTTATATGAAAACGGCTACACAAAAGCTGTTACCGATAAGTTAGACGAAATGGACGTTACGCACACAACATTCTTCGATGTTGCTCCAGACCCATCTCTTGCAAGCGCAAAAGAAGGCGCGGCAGCTATGACAGCATTCGGGCCTGACTGCATTATTGCATTAGGCGGCGGCAGCGCAATGGATGCGGCGAAGATTATGTGGGTACTGTATGAGCATCCGCAAGCGGACTTCCTCGACATGGCGATGCGCTTCATGGATATCCGCAAGCGCGTATACACCTTCCCCAAGATGGGTGAGAAAGCATACTTTATCGCAATCCCAACCTCCGCAGGTACAGGCAGTGAAGTTACACCGTTCGCAGTTATCACAGATGAAACAACAGGCGTGAAGTATCCGCTGGCTGACTACGAGTTAATGCCTGACATGGCAATCATCGACTGCGACCTGATGATGAATATGCCCAAAGGTTTAACCTCCGCGTCAGGTATCGACGCAATGACCCACGCGCTGGAAGCATACGCGTCCATCGTTGCCTCCGACTACACAGACGGCATCGCATTAAAGGCACTCAAGATGGTATTCGACTACCTGCCGCGCGCATATGAAAATGGCGCAAATGATGTAGAAGCCCGTGAAAAGATGGCTAACGCAAGCACACTCGCAGGTATGGCATTCGCGAACGCATTCCTCGGCATATGCCACTCCATGGCGCACAAGCTAGGCGCATTCTTCCACCTGCCGCACGGCGTAGCAAACGCCCTGATGATAAACGAAGTAATCAAGTTCAACGCAACCGAATCCCCCACAAAAATGGGCGCATTCAGCCAATACGACCACCCGCAAGCAATCGCAAGATATGCGGAAGTAGCCGACGCACTAAACCTAGGCGGCAAAACAGACGAAGATAAAGTACAAAACCTAATCAAAGCCATCGACAAGCTAAAGGAAGCAGTAGGCATAAAGAAGACTATAAAAGACTACGGCGTAGACGAACAACAATTCCTCGCACGCTTAGACGAAATGGTTGAGCAAGCCTTCGACGACCAATGCACAGGCGCAAATCCGCGCTATCCGCTGATGAGTGAAATGAAGCAACTGTACCTGAACGCATACTACGGCAAATAATATAGTGAAGCATGGAGAGTGACCACTCCCTAGGCTTCACTCTCCCCTTCACGCTCCACACAAAACAAGGAGGGTTATATAATGAAGTTGGACAAAATTATCGCGGTGCGCACAAACAAAACAGTATACCGCGACGGCAACTATGTTATAAAGGTGTTTGACGAAGCATTTTCCAAATCCGACATTTTAAACGAAGCGTTAAACCAATCCAGAGTTGAGGAAACAGGTTTACCTGCACCCAAGCTTGTTGAAGTTAACAAGATTGACGGCAAGTGGGCGATTATCAACGAGTTTATTCCCGGCAAACCATTATCCCAAGTTATGGAAGAGAACCCCGACAAATTTGATGAATACCTCGACCGTTTTGTAAACTTGCAAATTGCTATGCACAACAAAAAAGCTCCGCTTTTAGGCAAACTGCAAGACAAGATGATTCGCAAAATTCACCAAGCCGATATCGATGCGACAATCCGCTACGAGCTGCACACTCGCTTAGAAGGTATGCCGAAGCACGCAAAGCTGTGCCACGGCGACTTTAACCCAAGCAACGTAATCTGCGGCGACGACGGAATCGACTACATCATCGACTGGTCACACGCAACCCAAGGCAACGCAAGCGCGGACGTTGCCCGCACCTACCTCCTGTTCTGGTTAGCAGGTGAAATGAACACCGCCGAAAAATACATGGACCTTTTCTGCAAAAAGAGCGAAACCTCCAAGCAATACGTACAAAAATGGCTGCCAATCGTAGCCGCTTCCCAATCCGTAAAAGGCAAGCCTGAGCAACGCGAATTCCTCATGCATTGGGTAAACGTAGCAGAATACGAATAAAATTCGAGGAGCTTTGAGCGTCGCTCAAAATTCGCTCGAAGCTCCCTTAAAATAATTTCAAAGGGAGATTATAATGAAGGTTACAGTATGTATCGGCAGCTCATGCCACCTAAAAGGCTCACGCCAAATCGTAGAGCAATTACAATACTTAGTAAAAGAAAACAGCTTAAATGATAAAGTAGAGCTGTCCGGCAAATTCTGCATGGGCAACTGCGTAAACGGCGTATGCGTTACCGTAGACGAAAAGCTGCACTCCGTATCACCCGAAACAGTTAAGGACTTCTTTGACGCAAATATCAAAGGCGCACTACAATAAATAGAAGGAATGCAATTCACAACGCCCTTGCGTTGTGAATTGTGCTTTGTAAAATGACGGAATATATTAAGTTTAAAAAAAGCAATTGCAGAAACTGCTACAAGTGCATACGCCATTGCCCTGTTAAGTCTATACGCTTTTCGGGCAATCAGGCGCATATTGTGGAAAACGAGTGCATACTGTGCGGACAATGCTTTGTCGTTTGCCCGCAGGACGCTAAGTTTATCCGCAACGACATAGACAGAGCCAAGGTGTTGCTTGCTAGCGGAGCGAAGGTAATCGCAAGCGTCGCACCTTCCTTTATCGCCAACTACGACCTGCCGTTCGCTTCCATAAAAGCAGCTTTAAAGAAGCTAGGCTTTTACGACGCAGAAGAAACAGCGATAGGCGCGACAATCGTAAAGCGGCAATATGAAAAGCTCGTCCGTGAAGGCAACGGCGAAGCAATCATATCCTCGTGCTGTCACAGCGCGAATGTACTTATACAAAAATATTACCCCGAAGCGTTGCGCAATCTCGCGCGCGTAATCACACCAATGCAAGCGCACTGCGAAAGCATAAAGGCGCGTATGCCCGAAGCAAAGACAATCTTTATCGGTCCATGTATTTCCAAAAAGGCTGAAGCGGAAAAATACGCAGGCGCAGTCGATTGTGTGCTCACATTCGAGGAATTATCCGATTGGCTTGCGCAAGAAAAGATTCAGATTGAGCCGATAGCAGAGGACAACGACGTCAACACTCGCGCACGCTTTTTCCCAACAGTCGGCGGCATAATCAAGACGATGGAGTGGGAGGACGGCAACGACTACGAATATATCGGCGTTGATGGCGTCGACAACTGCGTTGCCGCACTCGAGGACATCATCAGCGGAAAGATAAGCCGCTGCTTCGTCGAAATATCCATCTGCAAAGGCAGCTGCATAGGCGGCCCTGTCATGGACAAAGGCTACAATCCGCTCCAAGACTACCTAAAAGCCGCGCGCTACGCAGGAACGCGCGACTTCGATGCACCAAGCGTAGACGAACAAAAGCTATCGCGCAACCACAGCTTCATCGGCATAAACCGCTCAATCCCCGGAACAGATGAAATCCAACAAATCTTCAAAAAGATGGGCAAGACCAAGCCAGAGCATGTCCTAAACTGCGGCACCTGCGGCTACAACACTTGCCGCGAAAAAGCAATCGCCGTATACCAAGGCAAAGCCGACCTATCCATGTGCCTGCCCTTCCTCAAAGACAAAGCCGAATCCTTCTCGGACAACATCATCAAAAACACGCCCAACGCCATAATCGTAATCAACGAATCCCTAGAAGTGCAGCAAATAAACGAAGCCGCACTCACCATGATGAACATACGCAGCGCGTCCGACGTATTGGGTGAACAAGTGATACGCATACTCGACCCCACAGACTTTTTCGAGGTAATGGAAAGCGGCTGCAACGTACACGACCGACACGTCTACCTAGCCGAATACAAAAAGTACGTCGAGCAAACAATCCTCTACGACAAAGAATACCACATCTTCATCTGCATTATGCGCGACGTAACCGACCTGGAAGCTCAACGCGACCACAAGGAAAAGCTATCGCGCCAAACAATCGAGATAGCCGACCAAGTAGCTGAAAAGCAAATGCGCGTCGTACAAGAAATCGCATTCCTCCTAGGCGAAACCACCGCCGAAACAAAAATCGCACTAGCAAAATTAAAAGAATCCCTGCAATAAAGGATAACCATGAACAACCTTTGCACAGACATAGGCTATCACAGCCTTTACAAGCATGGCGAGCAACTATGCGGCGACCATGTTGACATAATCTACACAGACGAAAGCTCGGTAATCGCAGTGCTTGCCGACGGATTGGGCAGCGGCGTAAAGGCGAGCATATTATCGACGCTCACCTCCAAGATAATCTCCACCATGATGGCGCAAAATATCGCGGTGGAGGAGTGCATACGCACCGTAGCGGCTACGCTGCCCGTATGCTCACTGCGCGGCGTTGCATACTCCACCTTTTCCATAATCCGCATCACAGGCAGCGAACACGCCGAGATTATCCAATACGACAACCCTCACGTTATACTAATCCGTGACGGCAAGCATGTGGAGTTTGCGAAAAACTCCATGACTGTCGACGGCAAGGTGATATACACCTCCCGCCTGTCGATTCAGGAAAACGACATATTTATAATGATGAGCGACGGCGCAGTTCACGCCGGAGTCGGCAAAATGATAGACTTCGGCTGGCAGCGCGAAAACATAATCGACTTCATGACAGCGGTGTCAGACAAAGGCTACACAGCGAAAACTTTAACAACACTGCTGCTCGACCAATGCAACATACGCTACGGAGGCGAACCTGGTGACGACACAACTGTCTGCACAATAAAAATACGCCACCGCGAACCAATGAACCTAATGATAGGACCGCCCGCAAACCCTTCCGACGTCAACAAAATGATGTCGCTGTTTTTCAGCAAGCAGGGCAAGCACATAGTATGCGGCGGCACAACGTCCACCCTTTCCGCGCAATTCCTAGGCAAGGAGATGACGACAGGCTTAGACTACTTCGACCCCGAGATACCCCCCATCGCCTACATCGACGGCGTGGACTTAGTAACTGAGGGCGTTATAACTATAAACAAAGTGCTGACCTACGCACAAAACTACCTGCAAGACAACGAGCGTTACAGCGAATGGAGCAATCGTCGCGACGGCGCAAGCCTAATCGCGCGCCTCCTCTTCGAGGAAGCCACCGACATAAACTTCTTCGTCGGCAAAGCCATAAACCCTGCGCACCAAAACCCCGACCTCCCGATAAACTTCAACATAAAAATGCGGCTTGTTGACCAGCTTTCGGAGTGCCTGAAAAAAATGGGCAAGCGAATCAAGGTTAGCTACTTCTAATTTTACAAAATGTAGGGGCGCGCATTGCGCGTCCGCGGATTATCCACACGTTCGCGTAAACCCACGGACGCGCAATGCGCGCCCCTACAAGAGAGAATAATATGCGAAAATTTGACACGAAAGTTCAGTTGCTAAAATATAAAGTTCTGCGCGAAGTCGCGCGACTTGCCTTCGAGGATAAGCTGCTTGCAGGAATCACCGACATTCCCAAGATTATCGTGCAGGGCAGCAAGCCCACAATGCGCTGCTGCATCTACAAAGAACGCGCAATTGTCGCAGAGCGTATAAAACTTGCCGCAGGAGGCGACAAATCAAATCCAAACGTCGTCGAGGTTATCCCAATAGCCTGCGACGAATGCCCCGTAGGCGGCTTCGAGGTAACAGCTTCATGCCGCGGCTGCATAGCTCATCGCTGCGAGGAAGTGTGCAAGAAGAATGCAATCACCTTCGACCACAACCAAAAAGCGGTAATCGATAAAGACAAGTGCATTGAATGCGGCAAATGCGCCAACGTATGCCCCTATAGCGCAATCTCCAACAATCGCCGCCCCTGCGAAAACGCGTGCAAAATCAAAGCGATCAGCATGAACGAGGACAACTCCGCACGCATAGACAACGACAAGTGCATACAATGCGGCGCGTGCGTGTACCAATGCCCTTTCGGCGCAATCATGGACAAATCCTTCATACTAAACGTGATTGACCTAATAAAAAAGAGCAAGGACAGCAACAGCAACGTTTACGCAGTTGTCGCACCTTCAATATCAAGCCAATTCACCTACGCAAAGCTAGGTCAGGTAATCACCGCCATAAAAGAGCTAGGCTTCTTCAGCGTAGTCGAAGCCGCGCTAGGCGCGGACATGGTAGCCTACGCCGAAGCTGCCGAGCTTGCCGAAAAAGGCTTCCTCACAAGCTCATGCTGCCCAGCATTCGTAAGCTATGTACAAAAGCAATTCCCTGATATGGCAAAGCACGTATCGCACAATCTATCGCCCATGGCAACGATTGCCAAATACATCAAAGACACCGACCCACAAGCGCAAGTAGTATTCATAGGCCCATGCACCGCAAAAAAACAAGAATTCCAACTAAAAGAAGTACGCCAATACGTAGACAGCGTACTAACCTTCGAGGAGCTGCAAGCCCTGTTTGACAGCCGCAACATTGACATAACAACTCTCCAAGAGGACGTTTTAGACAACGCTTCCTACTACGGACGTATATTCGCACGCAGCGGCGGCTTATCCGACGCGGTAAAGCAAGCCCTAACCGAGCAAAACATCGACTTCGACCTAAAGCCAATCCCCTGCGACGGAATCGAGCAGTGCAAAGTCGCCCTACTCCGCGCCAACAAAAACGTACTCCCCGGAAACTTTATAGAAGGCATGGCATGTGTAGGCGGCTGCATAGGCGGCGCAGGCTGCCTGACCCACGGCGAAAAAGACAAGTCCGAGGTAGACAAATACGGAATGGAAGCCATGGAAAAGTGCATAACCGATGCAATCGGCATACTGCCAAAATAATATAGTCAATAACGTTTCGTTCCGCTACATCAGAACTACGACGAATGCCGATAGAATCAAGGAAACGTGATTGACTAGCAGATTGTTTTAAAGTTAAATGACTATACAATTTCCACTAAGAAACGCCATGTGCGTTTCTTTTTTTATCTTGACAATGATTCCATATTATGTTAATATTAAGCCTGTCTACAAACGGAGGAAAATATGAGTATACTAGAGATTTTATTAATAGGCATAGGGCTTGCAATGGACGCATCGGCAGTATCAGCATCCAACGGCATGGCATACAAAAACATCACACCGCGGCTCACTTTATATATTGCGCTCACATTTGGCTTATTCCAGGGCGTCATGCCGATTATCGGTTACTACGCCGGCTCAATTTTTTCAGAGCAATTCGCAAGCGTAGACCATTGGATTGCACTCGCGCTGCTATCCGTAATCGGAATCAAAATGCTGTACGACGCATTATCAGGCAAAGAAGATGAAGCCGAAGGCAGCAACAAGCTCACCATAAAAATGCTGCTGTTCCAAGGCGTAGCCACAAGCATAGACGCGCTGGCCGTAGGCGTAAGCTTCGCCGCAATGCGCACCAACATATTCATCGCCGCCGCTATAATCGCCTGCACCACCTTCACCCTAAGCGCGGTCGGCGTAATCCTAGGCAAAAACTTCGGGGACAAGCTCAACAAAAAAGCCGAAATCATCGGCGGCAGCATACTAATCATAATCGGAATAAAAATATTCATAGAGCATATGTTCATGTAAAAACAATCGCAAGAGGGGACAATATGATACTTGAAAGAAAATCACACATCAACTTCGACAACATCGATTTTCAAGACGAAAATATAAACATACCTGTAACTGAAATGCTGGAAATGTTCAAGGACATGGTGAAGGTGCAGCAGCTTTACAATGCCGCAATCCGCGAGGTCAGCACAAAGCTTGAGATTCTCGACGACGAGTTCAACATTCGCTATTCGCACAACCCAATCCATCACATGGAAAGCAGACTAAAGCAAGCGCAAAGCATAGCCGAAAAGCTGCTGCGCAAGGGTCACGACGTAAACCTCGAGGCCGCGTCCGAGCATATCCACGACATAGCAGGAATCCGCGTAATATGCCACTACATCGACGACGTATACACAATCGCCGAGCTGCTCACCAAGCAGGACGACATTCGTCTAATAAAGAAGCGCGACTACATCAAAAGCCCAAAGCCAAACGGCTACCGCAGCCTGCACATAGTTGTCACAGTACCGGTATTTCTATCGGACGAAACAAAGCGCGTGCCTGTAGAAATACAAATTCGCACGATAGCCATGGACTTTTGGGCAAGCCTCGAACATCAGCTTCGCTACAAATCCGACTGCGAAGTCAAGGAGGATTTGCAAAAGGAGCTGCACGACTGCGCACAGGTAATATCCGACATAGACCTAAAAATGCAAGGGATATACACAAAGCTTAACCGTCAAGCTACTTAAACATCTCCCGCGCGTAGTTAGGCAACGCAAAGCTGCCAACATGCAGCTCTTTATTGTAGTAGCGCGTGCTCACATTAAAACTATCCCAACGGCTATCCAATTGCAGCGGATTATGCAGCTTAGCGGCATAGCCGAACAGCCAATGCCCCGACGGATAAGTCGGAATGTGCGCCTGATACACGCTAACAATCGGGAAAGAGGAGGAGAGGTTGCCGTATGCACGCTTCGCTGCTTCAATATCATTCTTGTAGTAAGGGTTCTCCATTTGGTTCACGAGTATTCCGCCCTCACGCAACGCCTTAAAGCAGTTGCCGTAGAATTCGCGCGTGAACAATCCCTCGCCTGGGCCGAATGGGTCTGTGCTGTCGACGATGATGAGGTCGTACTCATTTTGCGCACCGCGCACAAACTTTAGCCCGTCCTCATAATATATGTTCACATTAGCATTATCAAGGCAGCAAGCAGTCTGCTGCAAATACTCCCTGCACACGTCCGTCACCTGCTTGTCAATCTCCACCATGTCGATATGCTCCAGCGAATACTTGCACAGCTCACGCACAGTCCCACCGTCGCCCGCACCAATTACAAGCACGCGGCGTACATCGCAATTCACCGAAAGCGGAAGGTGCGTCATCATCTCGTGATAAATAAACTCGTCCTTTTCTGTAAGCATAAGCACTCCGTCCAGCACCAGCACCCTGCCGAACTCGAATGTGTCGAATACATCTATCGTTTGAAAATCACTCGTGCCGCTGTAAAGCTGCTGCTTCACCCTGATTGAAAACCGCACATTTTCGGTATGATATTCAGTGTACCATAAATCCATATAGTTTTATCCTTATCGTTTTTCATATATTTTACCATACCGCAAATACATAGTCAAGGAGGAGAAAAATGGAACTTTGGGACTTGCTAGACGAAAACGGAAACGCCACAGGGGAGGTCGTAGAGCGCGGCAAGCAAACGCATGGCTACCACCTTGTCGTGCATGTTTGGATTGTGAATAGCAAAGGTGAATTTTTGATTTCCAAGCGCACGCCGAATAAGCTATCTCCGAATATGTGGGAATGCACAGGCGGCTCTGCTGTCGCGGGCGACGACAGCATTACCACTGCGATGAAGGAAGTGAGCGAGGAATTGGGTGTTACATTAAATCCCGAGAACGGAAGATTGTTTACGCGCCTAAAGCGTTGGTTCGACTGCTGCGGCGAATTTGTAGACGTTTGGATATTTCGCCAAGACGTAGATTTGCGCGACGTAGTATATCAAGAAGGCGAAACCTGCGACGCTATGCTTGCCACAAAAGAGATGATATTGCAGATGATGGACGAAGGCACATTCATACAAAAAGATATTTTTCCTTATATAGACGAATTGTTCGTGGAGCTTACAAAATGGCAAACATTCTCATAATCGAGGACGATAAAGAAATATCCAACATGCTGCGCGATTACCTATCGCAGCACGGGCATACGCCCACATGCGCCCTAAACGGCGTCGAAGGCATACGACTTGCGTTAAACGCACAGCATGACTTAATCCTGCTCGACCTAATGCTTCCGTATAAAAGCGGCGACGAGCTGTTGCGCGAGCTGCGAGAAGTATCAAGCGTACCCGTACTCGTAATCTCCGCGAAAACCCTCACTCAAACCAAGGTAGAGCTGCTTCGCCTAGGCGCGGACGACTACATCACCAAGCCATTCGACCTAAGCGAACTGCTTGCGCGAATCGAAGCTAACCTAAAACGATACGTAAAATCCGCAGCAACAGGCAACACAGTCCTATCCTTCCGCAACATAACAATGGACAGGCAGCAAAAATCCGTAACGGTAAACAATTATCCACTAACCCTCACAGCCAAAGAATACCAAATCTTAGAGCTAATGCTATCAACTCCGCAGAAAGTTTTCTCCAAGCAAAACCTGTACGAATCCGTATGGAACGAGCCGTACGCCTACGACGACAACACGATCAACACCCACATCAGCAACCTGCGCAAAAAGCTAAAAGAAGCAGGCGCAGACTATATCGAAACCGTCTGGGGCATGGGATATAAATTGATGTAGGGGCGCGGGCGGATAATATCCGCCCGTTTTTCCTTTAGAAATTCTTTAGAATTTGCTTTAGGTTTTCTTTAAGGTGACATACTATAATTTAAATAAAGGAGCTGATAACAATGCGTGAAACTGTTTTTCAAACGAATAGCATAAGCAAAAAATACAAGCTTGGGCTGGCGTTAGATAATGTAAGTATGGAAATAAAGCGCGGTGAGATTTATGGATTTATAGGTGAAAACGGCGCGGGTAAGACTACAATGATTAGGCTGCTTGCAGGGCTTGCACACCCTACGGCGGGCGAGATGAGCTTGTTCGGTCACAAGGGCGGCGAGCTTACCGAGCAGCGTAAGCGTATCGGCAGCATAGTTGAAAGTCCTGCACTCTACCCTGATATGACAGCGCGCGAAAACCTCGAGCTGCACCGCATACAAAAGGGCATTCCCGATAAGGGAAGCATCGACAAAGCCTTAAAGATGGTAAACCTTTCCGATACAGGTAAAAAGAAAGCGAAGAATTTTTCGCTTGGCATGAAGCAACGGCTTGGGCTTGCCGTAGCATTGCTGAATGAGCCGGAGTTTTTGGTGCTTGACGAACCTGTAAACGGACTTGACCCATCGGGCATTGTGGAGCTGCGCGAGCTGCTGAAACGCCTTAACAAGGAGAAGGAAGTCACAATCCTAGTTTCCAGCCACATACTTAGCGAGCTGTATCAGCTTGCGACATGCTACGGCTTTATCCACCGCGGACGAATGCTGGAGCAGCTATCGGCAAAAGACCTCGACGAAAAGTGCAAGAAGCACATACTGTTAAAAGTCGACAACGCCCCCAAAGCCGCAACTATCCTAGAAACAAAGCTACTTACAACAAAATACGAAGTACACCCTGGCAACACAATAAAACTGTACGACTTCCTCGAAGAATCAGGCAAAATCTCACGCGAGTTAAACGCAGGCGGCGTAATCGTAGAAGAAATCGCGCCCAAAGGCGACGACCTCGAAGGCTATTTCCTGCGTTTAATAGGAGGTGCTAAAAATGCTTAATCTGTTTAGAGCTGAAATGGTCAAGCTCGGTCGTTCAAAGAGCTTGAGGATAATAGTCGCTTCCTCGCTGCTTCTGACTGTGCTTATGATAATTCTGATGAACGCAATAAGTGGCACTGTACAAGACCTGCCCGACGGCGTTACCGTAAGCGGCAGTTTAGCAACCACAGGCTATTCCGCAATAAGAACCGTAATATCCGATTCACAAACGATTGTAGTATTGATCAGCATATTCTGCGCACTGTTCATCTGCGGCGACTTTGGCAATCGCACGATTGGGCATTTGGTGTCCTCGGGACATTCGCGCTTGTCCGTCTGCGTTAGCAAGATGCTTGCATACCTGCTAGGCGCATTAATCATCGCTATTGCGTACCCATTATTCTACGTATTGGGCTTTACAATAGCAAACGGCTTCGGCAAAGAGCTGACAGGCGAGGTTGTGAACTACATCATACGTTCGCTTTCGCTATACCTCCTCACAATCATAGGCACCGCGAGCATATGCGGGATGCTTGCCTTCCTCATACGCAACGTTGGCGCAACGATCGGCGCAAACATCGGTACACTGATGGTATTCGCCATAGTAATCCAATTGACACAAATGCTGAACAATAAGGTAAGCGAGTTTTTCACCTTCACACCTATTTATCAATTCACGAAGTGCGCGAGCGACGTTTTAACCTCCGGCGAGATTTGGACAATAGTATTAGTAAGCGTATGCACATTCGTTGTAACCTCTGTGATATCCGTGATATCCTTTGCGAAAAGGGACTTGGCATAAGAGGAGGCGGCAGTGGCAAACTTGCTAAGAGCGGAGCTGTTGAAGTTAAAGCACTCCAAAAGCTTGAAAATACTAATAGCCTTCGTTATATTCCTGACCTTGTTATTGATTGTGATGATAAAAGTAACCTACACCTCACTTTCAGATATGTCTGACGATATAACAGTTACAGGCGACGTATTGATGAACGGCTATCAATCCATAAAACAAATCATCCTAAATTCACAGGTCATAACAACGTGCGTAAGCATATTCGGCGCAATATTTATATGCAGCGACTTCAGCAATCGCACTATAGGGCAAGTGATAGCCTCAGGGCACTCGCGGCTTTCGGTATATTCAAGCAAGATGCTTGCGTTTTTGATAGGCTCATCAATCATAGCTGCACTCACGCCTGTGATTCACGTGATAGGCTTTACTGTAGTCAACGGCTTCGGCATTGAGATAACGAGCGAGGTTATCGAATACATGATGCGCACAATGGGTCTATACCTCGTCACTGCGATAGGCACATCTAGCACATGCGGCATGTTTGCATTCCTGACGCGAAACGTAGGCGGGACGATAGGTATAAACTTGGTGGTTATGGTTGTATTATCCGCGTTCGTTCAAGGCACAAGCACATTAAATAACGGAAGTGCCGACTTTTTGTCATGCACAACAACTTATCAGTTCACCAAATGCGCGAACGAAATTCTCACCTTCGGCGAGATAACGACAATAATACTCGTAAGCGTATGCACACTTATAATAACAAACGCCATAGCCCTATTCCACTTCACAAAGCGGGACTTGGCGTAAAAGGAGGCGGACAAATGCTGTACGCTATTTTAATCACATTAATAGGCGTACTTATTGTCCGCCTTTTTTTCCTTGATAGGGAAATCGACAGCGTGTCGCAGCAGCTTGAAATGTTAAACGAGGACAAGACCCGCAAGCGCATAAACATATCGCTGTCTCGCAGAAGCTTGGTGCGCCTGTGCAACGCCGTCAACTTCAACATAGATAAGCAGGAGCAAGCGCGCATTGAGATACAGCAGCACGAGGATAAGCTAAAGCAATCCATCGCGGGAATATCGCACGACCTGCGAACTCCGCTCACCTCTATCATAGGCTACCTCACGATGCTAAACGACAAAGGTATCAAGGACGAATACATCGACATAATAACGCACAGAGCAAAAGCATTGTCCGAGCTAGTCAACGATTTCTACGAATTAACTGTATTAGAGGACGAAGACTATTCCCTAGACTGTGAGCGCTTAGACATAGTAGCACTGCTAACGGAATGCATTATCGGCAGCTACACCTTGTTCGAGGAAAAAGGCATAAAGCCTGCAATATCCATTCCTGATTACGCAGTGCATGTTTTCAGCGAAAGAATCGCCACAACGCGCATACTGCAAAACATCATAACCAACGCGATAAAATTTTCCGACGGCTTTATCGCCATAAAGCTTGAAACACAAAGCAACAAATGTATGGTCACAATAAAAAACAGCACAACCCTGCTAACCAAAGACGACGTTGCAAAAATGTTCGACAGATTCTACACCGCCGATAAATCGCGCGGCTCAGGTAACACAGGCCTCGGGCTTTACATTGTCAAAACCCTGCTCGATAAAATGGGCGGCGAAGTAGTAAAAGCCGAGCTTAAGGAAGGAATTTTTGAAATGCAAATAAGTCTGCCGCTCTTTTATTAACACAAAGAACATTCCCCGCATAGTATATACAGAGCGTAAATACGCTCCTTACTATACTAAAGGAGAAAAACAATGGCAGACAAATTAAAGCAAGTTCCGGGAATTTGTGGTCCGTTTAATAATACTGCTACCGCGGACGGCTTTTTTAAAGCCAACGAGGGCGAGCATTTCAGAGAAATATCAGCAGCTGCAAGTTATGTTGTTCAATGCGTGAACACATTCCTTACAAAAGACTGCGATAAAGCATATGCGCTGGTGGGCGACACCATCCATTACACCATTACGGTTACTAACAACTCCTCTGTTGAAATGTTTGGCGTAAAGGTGTTTGATACAATATCGCCCATGACAACGCTTGTTCCAGGTTCGATAGTTCCTGCACCAGGCCCCGGTGAAACTCTGGCTACAGGTGTTACAATTGGCGATGCACTTCCGGGCGCATCACTTACACTCCAATTTGACGCTACTGTTAACGACGGAGCAGCTGGTGAGTTAATCAACTCGGCGTACGCAACTTGTATTTATTACGGTAGTGGAGAGTACGTATACACAACCAATACCGACAATGCAATAACACTTACAGTTGAAGCTTGCCTTGAAATAACAAAAACAGCGAATACGGAATTTGTGTTCGGGTGCGGCGATGAAGTTGAGTTTACCTTAGTTGTTCACAACTGCGGTACGCTTCAAATCAACGACATAGTAGTAACCGACACATTACCTGACGGACTAATCTATAAGAAACATTCAACCTACAAAAACACAGTAGGTCCGACAAATGAAGATCCGGGCAAAGGAATCGTTATCGGCAACCTGAAGCCGGACGAATCCTATACTATTGTATTCACAGCCATTGTAAACTGTGATTAATTAATATGGAGAGTTTTGTTAATATTGCGGACGCCGTGGGTTATGTGTGCGGACTGCGGATTGATGCTGTAAGCAACCCTGCTGTGATAAGCTTAAAGCTAAAACGACGCCTCAGCCATTGCGGCGAGTTCGAGCTATGCCTGTGCGATTTGGCAGGGATTGCAGAATGTTACGCATATCAAAGCAATGCGATGCTGCATTATTTACGCGATAGCGTTTTAATCGATGTGGAGTATGGTATATGCCTTGTATACTTTAACGACTGCTGCGATTATGAGCGCGTATATCGCGAAAACCAGGTGGTATTTACAAAACTGCCATTGGATATAGACCCATGCAGCATTCGCATTCACGTCCGCAACCCACCGTCTATAGAAATTTGTTGCAATGAAGTTCTGGTAAACGTATTGGTCGAAGTCGAATATACGCGGTTCGATTAAAGCGGCAGCGGCAGGGAATCCCTGCCGCTGTTTTTATTTGCAACCACAGGTTGATTTTTGTCGCCTAAACATAATCTTGGATATATTGCTATTGCGTTGCCGCAGCGTTATACTATACATACGACGTCGTAATACTTTTAAGGAGCTAGTGCTATGTTGGACATTGAAAAGATTGGCAAGCAGATTCAATTGCTGCGCAAGGAGAAGGGGTATACAGGGGAGAGGTTGGCGGAAATGCTTGATGTAAGCCCGCAGGCTATTTCCAAGTGGGAGAATGGACGGTGCTTGCCTGAAACGCAGCTGCTGCCGGAGCTTGCGCGGGTATTGGGGTGTACGATCGACGCGCTGCTTATGCCGAGGGAATTGTTGGTGCTCGAGGCCGTTGTCGCCGACGGCAAGGATTCGGTTGACATAACGCAGTTTATCAACGAGAATGTGCGCGACAACAAGCTGAATATTACGGTGAACAAGCAGTGCATACCTGCCGCACCCGAAAGCGACAGATTAATCGTGCTTATGTTGAAGTATCAAACTCCGCGCGGCGTATACTACACATTCGCAGCGCAAGACGACATTCTTGCAATCGACAAAGATTGCGCAGGCGAGCAAAATTCCGCGCCATTCGCAATAATAGGCGCATACTACGGAAACGCAGCTAAACGTAGCAACGCTATGCAAAAAATGCGCCACTACGAATATTTCAACTGGGGCGAAATCGAAGTAAACCACGAAACCTTCCCAAGCATCACTGCGTCCGAGGACATCGAGTACCTCACGCTCGTTTACTTAAACAAAAGCGGAATCCACTGCATTAGCTGCCCCGAAAACGAGGCATTGCGCTACAGTGCAGGCAAGACGTCGCTGTCGCTTGTGGATTCGTCCTGCCGAATACTCGAGGGTGTACAAATGCTGGAGTGGGATAAGGGCATGGAATGTCCGTGGGCAGGCGCGTTGTACGCCGCGCTTAAGTATATGGGCGAGGGATATAGCTATGAGCAGATAATGGGCATGTCCGGCGCGTGCTATCGCCTAAACTTCGTCGACGTGTGGGATTGGAGCTGCACCGACGCACTTGTCGCGTTCGACTACTCCGCAATCTTATTTCCCGCAATCGGATATAAGCCGATATATGCGAACAGGCTTGAGAAAGCCGAGCGCAAAGCAGAGCGGCAGCGAATCGTTGCAGACATAAAGAGCAACAAGCCTGTTATCGCAATAAACCTACGCATTGCGCCCGAATGGGGCGTTATCACAGGCTACCTCGACAACGGCAACGAATTTTTATGCCGCACCTACTTTGACAAATTCGCATTCGCAGAGCACGCGGACGATGAAAGCTTTTGCAAAGACACAGGCGGTTACTTAGTAAACGACTTCTGGCCCTTCCTGATAACTCACTTCGGCGAAAAAATAGAGAAGCCCTCGCCCGAGCAAATACTGCGCAATTCATTGCAAGCGTTGATAGATTCCTTCAACGCAGAGCAATGCAGAGGCTATTATCAAGGAAAAGAAGCGTATGCCGCATGGATAAAGGCATTGTCGGCGGAAAGCGACTTCGTTGCGGCAGACATCGACAGCGTAAAACGCAGGCTAGGCGTAAACGACAGTATGCTGCTCTGCCTAGCAGACGCACGCCGCTGCGCCGCTGCATATATTGCTCAAAGCGCACAATTACTGCCCGAGCAATCGCGGCCTGCGGCAGAAGCAATCGCCCGCAACTTCGCTGAGATTCACAAATCAGTGGCGGACTTCCACGCAAGCATCAAAATAAACTACGACATTCCTGATACAACATCGAACAACGGTGCGTCAACTCCGCAGCTTCGCAAGCAGCAAATCGACATACTCACACGCGCATTGGCACTGGAGCAAGCCAACGCAGAACTTGCACAAGGTTTACTAAATTCATAAACAAAACAATAAAGTGTTGACAAATAAACCATAGTATGCTATCATTAGTTTATCAAATAGATAAACGGAGAGATACTATGGTTTATGATTTAGATACACTATCGCTCCATGAGTTGATAGATGGGTATAAAAAGTGCGACAACGGCTATTGCTGCATAATGTGCAACGAAACTTTCAACGATGGCGAGGTTTATCAAATTAACGGCAGATTCTTTCAAGCAGAGCAAGCAGTGCGTCTGCACGTTATAACGCAGCACGGTGACAGACTTAGCAAGCTTATAAACTCCGACAGCAGATACATTCAGCTCACCGATAATCAGCGCGAGCTGCTTCTGATGATGTCGCGCGGTATGGCGGATAAAGAGATAGCGGCCGCGATGGACGTTACGCCTTCAACAATACGCAGACAACGGTTCATCTTCCGCGAAAAAGCGAAGTCGGCGAAGATGTATCTTGCGCTGTGGGAGATGGCGCAGCAGCCTGACGCCGCCGCTACAATACCAATTCATGGAGGTGCAAAAAGCGTGGACGAGAGATTCGACATAACAAAAGAGGAATTTGACAAAATTGCGGAGAATATATTTGAGAGCATAGAGCCGCTCCGCCTTAAGATTTTCCCTGTGAAGCAAAAGAAAAAGATTGTTGCATTGGTGAAAATTGCCGAGCATTTTGAGCAGGATAAGAAGTACGCGGAGAAGGAAGTCAACGCGATTATCAAAGCGATATTCGATGATTATGTAACGATAAGGCGATACCTTATCGAGTATGGATTTATGGATAGGACGAAGGATTGCCGCGAGTATTGGCTGCGCACTAAAGCGTGATTATGAGCCTAGTGCGGCTTTTACCTCCGCAATTTCAGGGATAGAGGGCGCGGCGCCCATGCGCGATACGGCTATGCCTGACGCTACTGTTGCGTATTGCAGCGCGATGTTGGGGTAGCCGTGTTCGGTTATGCCGCTGATGAAGTAGCCTAGGAAGGTGTCACCTGCGGCAGTTGTGTCCACGACAGGCGCGTCGTGTATGCCCATGCTGATGAAGGAATCGCTGTCGGCGTAGATTGAGCCTTGCTTGCCTAGGGTTAGCACGATTTTCATTTGAGGGTAGCGGCCTTGCAGCTTGCGGATAATCTCCTGCGGCTGACTTTCGCCTGTGATTTCCTCGCCTTCAATTTCGTTTAGTATGAGGTATGTCACTTTGTCTAGCCCGCATTCTTTTATGCTGTCGTCGTAGGGCGAGGGGTTGAACGCTATGTTCATGCCTGCCTTGTGCGCTTGGGCGATTATGCCGCTGACAAAGTTGGTTTCATTTTGCAGCACTAGCATGTCGCCGCTTGAAAAGTGCGCGATTGTGCTTTGGATTTGTGCGATGGTTAATTCTTTGTTCGAGCCTCCGTAGAGGATAATGCTGTTTTGTCCGCTTTTGGCTACTTGAATTATGGCGTTGCCGCTGAATGTGCCTGTTTTGTCGACATAGCTTGTGTCAACTCCTGCCGATTGCAGGAATTGCAGCAGCATTTCGCCGTCGCCGCCCACTTTGCCTGCGTGCCAAACATTGCTGCCTGCGCGAGCTAGCGCGACCGATTGGTTTAAGCCTTTGCCGCCTACGAATATGTCATATTTCGCCGCGGCGATAGTTTGTCCCGGCTTCACAATGTCCTTGACGGCGAAAACTTTATCTATGTTTAACGAGCCGAAGTTTAAGATTTTTTTCATAACAACCCTTTCGATGGAGGAAAATATGTACTATAAAAACAAAGTCGCCATAGTTACAGGCGGCGCAAACGGAATCGGCAAAAAGATAGCGGAGGAGTTCGCGCGAAACGGCGCATATGTCGCGGTTATCGACAAAGCCGAATGCACAGGCTTTGACCTATGCTATCGCGGTGACATAGCAGAAGAAAGCGTGCTGCGTGAATTTGTAGCTGCTGTTGCGGATAAATTCGGCGGCGTGGATTACTTGATAAACAACGCTTGCCTTAGCCGCGGAGGTATATCTAGCTGCGGATATGAGGATTTCTTGTACGTGCAACGCATAGGCGTTGCCGCGCCGTATATGCTTACCAAGCTGCTGATTCCGCATTTCCGCGAGGGCGCGGCCGTCGTAAACATAGCGTCGACACGCGCATTCCAATCCATGCGCGAGACCGAGAGCTACTCGGCGGCAAAAGGCGGCATAGTCGCATTAACGCACGCGCTTGCCGTAAGCCTAAGCGGAAAAGTCCGCGTAAACTGCATATCGCCCGGCTGGATTGACACCACAGGAAGCGCATTCAGCGGCAGCGATACCGCGCAGCACCCAAGCAATCGCGTAGGCATACCTGCCGATATTGCCTCGATGGCGTTATATCTATGCGGCGAAAACGCAGGATTCATCAACGGCGAAAACATCATAATCGACGGCGGCATGTCAAAACAAATGATATACCACGGCGACCACGGCTGGAAGCTATCATAAATTGATTATACATTAATTTAACAAATTAATCAAGCATTTAACAAATGTTTACACTTTGTTTTAATTTATGTTGCACTGAAACATTATGGTTGACATCGCTGGAGATATTTGTTATACTATGTAAAACACCAACTCCCATATTGTTGGTAATGAAGAAAGGAGTAAGTTACATGAAGCTTAAACTATTTAAAGAGGAGTCCGTTCGCTAACCGGGAGGTTTGCGAAAACTAAACTCCGCATTCCTCCAAGATGTTAATTGACAATCTTCGGGAGGAACATAAATGAATCGTGAAAATAAACGAAAACAGTACGAAAAAGGTTATTATAAAACTCACGCCTGCAACGACTGCTTTACTTGCAAAGTTTGCGGACGTCCGATTGTTTCAGTAGGAGCAGGAAGTGACCACCGAAACCATTGCCCAAACTGTCTTTCCAGCCTTCATGTCGACATAGAGCCCGGCGACCGCGAGGCCGACTGCGGCGGAATTATGGAGCCGATAACAGTATGGATACGCAAGGGCGGAGAGTGGGCTATCATTCACCGATGTCGGCAATGCGGTTCGTTATCGTCTAACCGTATCGCGGCGGACGACAATCCTATGAAACTGATGAGTATAGCCATGAAGCCGCTGTGTTCGCCGCCTTTCCCATTGGAGCAAATTGAGAAATTGACATTGCTGATGGGTGGGGATGGAAAAATGTAGTCAAAAGGGTGTTGCCGTAAAAAGCAGCACCCTTTTTATGTCTATTTCAGCTCAAACTCAAGCATGATTGCCCAGTGGGGGATTGTGAAGGATTCGGGCAGTGACTGCATGTATGCGGTATGCTCCTGCTCGAATGCGGAGTTTTCCTCCGGCGACAGCGTGGACGCGCCTATGCCGCGGCAGGCTAGTATGCGTCCGTGCCAACTTTCGCGCGTGAAGGTTATGTCCATATCGTAGTCGTATATGCCGTTGCAGTTGAACAGCTCCTTTGACCATTCGGGTACGTCGTATTTGATTTTGGTGAAGCCGCCGCCTGTCCACACGGGATTGTATTTGCGCACTAGGCTTTCGCTTTGGGTTGCTATGTCGCTTTCGTGGGGCAGCCACATCATCGAGGTGATGATGAATTTGCCGCGCGGCTTTAGCATTCGTGCGATTTCGGGCAGCACCTTTGCTTTGTCGAAGTAGAAGAAGCATTGGGTGGCGTTTACTACGTCGAATGTGTCGTTGGGTAAGCCTGTTTCCTCGGCAGGCGCAACTATGAAGGTTATGTTCATGCCGTTTTCGGCTGCAAGGCGTTTGGCGTGGGCGATTTGATTTTCGGCGATGTCTGCGCCTGTCCATGTTGCGCCGAACTTGTACAGATTGCGCGGGATTACGCCTGTGCCTGTGCCGAGGTCGAGGCAGCTTTGTCCGCTTAGGCATAAGCCTTTGTCGGTGTACATACTCAAAAATTCAGGCGGATATATGTCGCGGAATTTCGCGTAATCCTCCGATGCGCGCCCCCAATCGAATGCCGCGCCGTTGTCAACGTGATTTAGCTTAATCATAGGCTGAACCTCTCCTTAATCATTGCCGCTGCTTGCTCCGGCGGCATATTTGTGTTGTTTATGCGAATGTAGTTTTCGTAGGGAATTTCGCCGGGGTGCGAGTTAAGGCGATACTGTTGTTCCAATTCGATGAAGAATTTTTCGGAGTGTTCTATGTTGCGTTTGGAGGGCTTATGCTCAAGGCGATTGGGGGTTTTGTTGCGCTCTAGGCGTAAGTCATAGTCGGCTTCAAGCTCGACGAAGTATACCTTGCCGCCGCGCGAGGTGAAAATTTGCGCGACACTTTCGATGTACTCCCACTCCTCAGGGAGGTCGAACGCCCACATGTAGGTGAAGATTAATCCTTCTAAGTCGCTTTTGGCTACGGCTTCCAAGATTTCGCGGCGGAAAAGACCTACAAGTCGTTTGCCCTCATCGCTGCTATAATCGAAGAAGTTTCTCACGAGGTCGATTGTCATGTGGTTGTGCAGCAGCTTTAAGCCTGTGATTTGCGCGAGCGATTGCCCCACTGTCATTTTGCCGACGGCATGAGGACCTGCGATTATGACAAGCTTCATTGTGCGCACTCCTTGTATTTGTCGTAGTAGAATATCTCCTTGTAGCCTAATTTTTGGTAGACGCGGTTGGAGATTGGGTTCGCGCAATTGGCGTATAGGATACAGTATTTGTGCGATTGCAGCAGCAGCCTTGTTAGCGCGCCTACGCACGCCGAGCTGTAGCCTTTGCCGCAAAGGTGCGGCGGTGTGTACACCCAGGCTATTTTTACAGAATCGTTTAATTCGCTGGTTACTGCTGCCATTGATACAGGAACGTCGTCCTCCCAGATATAGCACTTGCCATTATCCACATGACGTTGCGCAGAACCAATTCCGTTGTCGAGGTTGTAGTCACCCAGCTTGCAAGCAGGAGGGAAGTCTGCGTACCAATAGGGGAGGTAGTACATATCGCGCTGCTCTGCCTTGCGGAAGGAGCCGCTTATCGGCGGAATGTCGTTTACGCTGTCGATTAGGTAGAGGACGAGGTTTTCGTTGTTGTAGAATTGCTTGCCTGATATGCTGCTGTAGGTTTCGGCGAAGCTTTTGGCCAGGGTTTTTTCGGTCATGAATAAGTCTACGGCAATGCCGTTGTCGTGAAGGTACTTGCATAGACAGGCAACGGCTTCATAGTTGCGCACATTGTCGGTTTCGTAAATCAGTAATGGGTGAGGGTAGGCGCGTAATGCGGTTAACATAATCTTACCGTCATCATTGGCAACTGTTCCCATCACCATGTTGGAGTTGTCGTCGCTGTCTATTCCGTTGTAGATATTCTTAAAGAATAGGTTGTTTTGGATTTCATGCACCTTGAGAATATCGAGAACTGCGTCGGCGAAAGCTTTTGCGGAGGTGTAGATTGTGCATTTCATTTCGTCACGTCCTTTCCTCTGTACCAATAGTCGTACAGATGTGTGTATCCTAGTTTTTGGTATAAGTTTACGGCTGCTGTGTTGGATTGCACTACTTGTAGGTAGCTGTTGTCTGCGCCGCGCATTTTTGCGTGGTGGAGGAGGGAGGAGCATAGCTGAAAGCCTAGACCGCTGCGTCTTGCAGCTTCGTCGACGACTATGCTGTACAGTCCGACATATCCGCGTTCGATTACACAGAATCCGCACGCCGCGACTTTTCCGTCGCGCTTTATCTTGGCGAACAGCGTATCGCTTGCAATGGAGGTGTAGATTTTTCTGCCTGTGGATTTCGTGCTTGCGTCGGTGTATTTGCTGAATGTAAAGTAGGCGGCGAACCACTCCTCGTCGGCATATTCGGCGACTTCGGCGTCGAACTGTTCGTATGCTGTGCGCGATATGTCTGCAGTCATTATGTGAGTGGGGGTGATGATTGTGTAGCCCTTGCCTTGCAGTATTTCGTCAAGCTCTGCGTTCGCTTTGGTCATCTTGAACCTGCACATGAGGTTTTGGTTAGCGTAAAACTTTTCGCAGTGGCGCAGCTTTTCATCAATCGGCAGCGTTGATTCATACAGCGGAAACACCGAGCTGGAGCGCCCCGAATACGCATTCGCCGCGCGCAAAATCCAGCCGTCGTACAGCTGTGTCACAAACGCAGGGTGTGAATTTGCCGATAATTCCTCGATTAGCGTTATTTTGTTTTTGAGATTCATGTTAACTCCTTTGTTATATGTTGTTGTACGTCTGCTTCACAGATTTAAATAATATATTGTAGGGGCGCGCATTGCGCGTCCGCGCACGTGTGCAGACGGCGGGACGGACGCGCAATGCGCGCCCCTACATATTTATGCACTTTATATGTTTATGAAATGAACACGCGAGAAATAAAAGGATGCCTTTACAAAAGAGAATAAATATAGTATTTCGTCCAGACCACACGCCGATGGTACTGACAGAGCGTAAGTTCGAAAGATGCAGGAGATTTGGACGCCTGCCAAAATGCACAGGGATTGCTTAGGCAATCCCTTTTTATTATTTCACCATCCTTACATCACATTGCCGCTATGTTGTCTTCATAGATAAAGCGACATGCCGCAGCCTCGTTCATCCGTGGGGCGTGCGATGAATCCGAATTGTTCATAGAACCCTTCGCGACCTTTTGCCGAAACAAGAGTTACACTCATCGGCGCCCTGCTTTTCAAATAATCCACAGCTTTGCTCATCAAGTTTTTGCCTATGCCGCGCCCTTGAAACTGCGGCATGACCATTACGTCGGCAACGAGGGCATGGTATCCGCCGTCGCTTATAACGCGCGTTAGACCGATTGGCATACTATCTGCGTATGCGACAAATTTTACGCTATTCTTAATAGCCGCTTCTGCTTGTTCCAACTTTCTTTCTTCCCAACCAACTGATTTTACAATGTCGTTATACTGTTGCGGTGTAATCACACTTCCATACGTTATCATACATATCCCCCATCGTAGCAGCTTAAATCAAGCTCATAGAACACCTCCGCATAAGAGTTATAATTATACTGCGGTATCTCCTTAAACCCAAACTTATCGATTAAATGCAGCATAACCGTTCTATCTCTGCGCGAATCCAGCCGCGCAACTGTATGTCCGTTCGCTTTCGCATAATCAAGCGCGGTTTTAAACAGCAGCGACCCGTAGCCGTTGCCTTGATATTGCGGCAACAAATACAGCCGCTTCACCTCGGCAACATTGTCGCCGATACGCCGAATCGCCACCGTGCCAATTACGCCGCCTTCTTCCAACAAGCACCAAAAGCAGCCGCCGTCCATGTATTCTCCCACTATGTTCATAATATCCGCGTGCCTGCCCTCCGGATAATATCCCCAGCCCAAGCCCTCAAAGCACTCGCGGAAAAACCTCTCAACATTCGGCTGCATGTAATTTTTATAGATTGATAAAGTTGGCATGTTTCCTCCTTGAAAAAATAAAAAACGGTTAAGGTTTACGAACCTTAACCGTTTATCCTATATAGAAATGTTACCCTCTATTTGAATACAACAGCAAAAGCCCGTCGTCTTGTAAGTAGACTACGAGTTCACGGCGTTGCATATTAATAGTGGCGTTGAATATGCGTTTCATTCGGGCGATTGCTCCTTTACTAAATATAGGTATATGTTAGCACATATTTCATATTTTGTCAATACAAATTTTTCACACAACTCCAAGCACTCGCATACACTCGCGCGCAAGCAATATTCCTGCCACGGCAGGCACAGGCATCATGCTTGCAGGAGGCGGACGCTTATCGGTTTCCGGCGTAATCTCGCGGTGCGGAAGCTCGGTCGAGTACAGCACCTTTAGCGACGGAATCTCAAGCTGCCGCAATTGCTTTCGCACTGCGCGGCATAGTGGGCATGTTTCGGTTTTGTATATGTCGGAGATTGTAAGCTTTGTGGGGTCTAGCTTGTTGCCCGTGCCCATGCAGCTTATCATGTTGATGCTGCGGCGGTGGGCTTCGCTTATGATTGCGATTTTTCCGCTTACCATGTCGATTGCGTCGATGATAAAATCGGTGGAGTCGTCGATTAGTTGGCTGACGTTTTCAGCCGAACATGTTGCGGTGTGAATATTTATTTCGGCGTTGGGGTTGATGTCTAAAATTCGATTGCGCACTATTTCGGTTTTGTACATACCGATTGTGCTGCGCAACGCTATAATCTGCCTGTTGAGGTTGGATTCGCTCACGGTGTCGTAGTCTATCAGTGTGAATCTGCCGACAAAGCTTCGAGCAAGCGTTTCGGTGGCATAGCCGCCTACCCCACCTAAGCCGAAAATTGTCACGTGCGAATCTTCCAGAAGCCGCAGCTTTTCGCTGCCTATTAACATTTCAAGTCTGCTCGACGCCTCGCGGTTATCCCTCGTATGGGAAGCCATGTATTTGCTTGTCATCTCCTATTTTAAAGGTTGTGTGCTGATAGTCCGTTATTACATTTAGCTCGCAAGCGCAGATCGTGACGTGGGTCGGCGCGTGGATTATGGATTCCACGTTTAGCTTTCCGCCGTAGAGAGCTTGCGGTGATTCCAAGAGTGCTATGTCTTTGTAAAGTTGCTCCAGTTCGGCGTTTGCTTCGGATTCCTTGCGAAGCTCTTCGTTTAACATTTTTCTGATGTTTTCGTCTTTGCGTCCGCCTTGGATTATAGTTTGGAGCTTTTGTATTGTGGATTGATATTGTTTAACCTGCGATGTAAGGTCGCTGATTCTGTCTGTTTTTGCGGAGTACAGCTCCTTGCGTCTAACTGCGGAATTTACGACAAGGCGGGAATTTGCCGATACCTTTGAGCCTATTACGCGTGCGGTTATCGATGTTGCGGCTTCGACATTGCCGCCTAGTATAATGCCTTTTCCTGCTAATACCGAGATAGAGCCGCCGCTGGTTATTTCGCAGCCGATAAGCGCGCCGCTTAAAATATTGCCGCCTGCTATAACTCTAGCATATTGCAGATAGTCTACAACAATGTCGCCGCGTGCTTCCAGCACTGCTTTGTCGCCGCCGAGTACGCCGCCTACAATCGTGATGTTGCCGCCGCTGCGAATTGTCGCGGCTTCAACGTGACCCTTTATGTCGATGTTTTTCGTCGCCGTTACCGAAAAGCCGGAGGTTATGTCGCCGAAAATGATGACGCTGCCTTCGTAATCTATGTTGCCTGTTGTTATATCGATTGCGTTGTTTATGGTGAGAACATTTTCTACTGTAATCTTGCCTTTTTCCTCAACGACTATGCCGCTGGTTTCGGCGAAAGCTTCGGTGCCTTCTACAGAGAGGCGTACATGCTTGCCAACAGGGATTTTGGCAGGCTTCCCTGGGATTGCAGGCTTCGGGTCGTTTTCAACGTTTCTACCTTCCTTGCCGTCGGTAGGAGGAATCGCGTGGGCTAGCATATCGCCTTCCTTGACCTTGACGTAATTCATAACGCTCTTGAAGTCAACGGCAAGATGCTCCTGCGCTTCGTCCAACGTATTGCGCCGCGAAAATTCCACGTCCATTACTACATATCCATCCGCGCCCGGCTCAGGATTTGTGCCTTTTGCAACGGTGTATAGGTGATTATAGTTGTGTCGCTGCATTAGCTTGTCGAGGAATATATGGTCTATGCCGTACTCCACAAGCTCGTAATCAAGCTTGGCAAGCACATCTTCTTTCGTAAGTCTTTTTCCTCCGTACGGCTTGAAGAATCTAACCGACGCGGACATTTTGTCAGGGCTTACGATTATCTCGCAATCCTCGTCAACCAACACCTCCTCCTGCGGAGGTGCGATAAGGAATTCGCGCCACATTTCAGAAGTGTTGCTTTTCAAGGTAGAGAAGTCAACTTCCTTGATATGCTTGCGCGATATGAAGTTTATCAGCTCGGAAACAGGGGTTTCTTCTGTGATTGTGAGGTAAACGCCATCTTCCTTGTACGCGATAAAGTATGACTCCGCGTCGCTGTGGTATTCTATCTCTTCAACTTCGTTTGCGGAAGTAACTGCGGGTTGTTCGGTCTTTTCCTCGTGCTTTACAACTGTTTTCGGCGGAAGCAACGACACCTTTATCTCATATTGGTCTTTTTTTGCGAACAATTTAAAAAAGCCCTTTGGTTTTTCGTCATCCCCCGGGATTCTTACTGTTTCTATTTGAAGCCTTTCTCTTTGGACATTAAAATGCTTTAAAGCTTTTTCGACAGCTTCTTCATAATCGTTTCCGGTAAAGTTTAGCCACTGGCTCATAAATACACCTCCCATACCCTCAACATTTGGGTACACTTATTCAAATTAATTATACTTTTGATGTCAACTAAAGTCAAGAAATATTTGCAGTATTAAACGTAAATTCTTAACTAATTTGACAATTGTGCAGGGTGGTGCTATAATGAATTAAAGTCTATTTTATTATCGAGGAATTATACTGTGCTTATAACAAGGCAAACTGATTATGCGCTTAGAATTATTCGCGCGCTGTCCGGCGGAGAGCAAATGAACGCAGACACTATCTGTAAAATGGAAAAGCTACCCGAGCATTTCGTATATAAGATTTTAAAGAAGCTGCAAAATTGCGGATATATCAGCATAATCAGAGGGTCGGAGGGCGGTTGCAAGCTTACTGCCGACCTTAGCACCGTTACGCTGCTTGATATACTGCGCGCAACAGGCGAGGATATTTGCATAAACGCCTGCACGGAGGAAGGGTATTCCTGCGCAGCAAGGGAGCAAAACGGTGGAATCTGCACAATACACAACGGCTTATGCCTTATACAAAAGAAGCTGGAGAAGGAGCTTGGCAGCCACACATTAAGTGAGCTGTTGTCGCAAAAAACGTAAGAAAAGCTAGTTACACTCAATCAACTTTAAAACCATCTGCTAGTCAATCACGCTTCCTTGATTCTATGGGTGTTTGTCGTGCTTCTGATGTAGCGGAATGAAACTTGATTGACTATATATTAAGTATTATATTATCAAGGGGATTAAATGGTACCTACAAACGAGGCCGCAGTTAGGCTTTTGGACGTTTCTGCCGTGAAGGCAGGTAAATCGGCGAAAATATTGCTATTCGTCGGATTTATCGCGGGATTGGTTATAGCAATGAGCGGCGTTATTTCAAATACAGTTGCGTGCGCCGCACAGGGAACTGCGGTGCAGCGGCTGCTTACAGGGGCAGTTTTTGCGACAGGGCTGCCGATCGTTACTCTGATGGGAGGGGAGCTTTTTACAGGAAATTGCTTGATGATTACAGGGGTATTCGCACGGCGGATAAGCATTCGCGCAATGCTTAGGAATCTCGCAATTGTGTACATAGGAAATATCGCAGGCTCGGTATTTGTCGCGGTCTGCATAATTTTTGCAGGACAGCTTAATTTGTACGACGGAGGGCTTGCGGCTTTTACGATTAAAGCTGCCGCAACGCGAATGAGCATTCCGTTTTCGAGTGCGATATTTTCAGGCTTGTTGTGCAACATACTCGTGTGCTTCGGCGTATTTATGGCGAGTACGGCAAAAAGTGTGCCTGGCAAGGTACTTGCTTCTTATATTCCTGTGTTTGTTTTTGTCACTTCGGGACTTGAACATTCGGTGGCGAATGTTTATTTTTGCGTTGTGGCTTTGCTTGCAAAGCTGAACCCTGATTACCTCGCAAAGGCCGTCGACGTAGGAGCGGATATTGCAAAATTAAACTGGGTCAACTTTTTAGCAGGGCATTTGCTGCCTGTTACAATCGGCAATTTAATCGGCGGCTGCTTTATTGCCGGATTTTACATATGGTATTGCTACTCAAGGGAAGCTGATTAAATGTCCGAGAATGCCTCGTATTCGGGGCGGAAGGATGTAATTGTGTAGCCAAGGCTTGCGTCTTCGGATAGGGTGACTATGATTGTCGCGTTGCCCAGTTCGGTTTCGGCAAAGCCTTTTTTTCGTGTTATGCTAACGTAGAGGTATAGGTCGTAGTCGTCCCACTCTTGCATTAGCACTTTTATTTTTGCGGAGATGTCGCTGCTTTTTTGTTGTACTGCGATTCCGTCTTCGGTTGCTTGCACCAGGGGAGGGAAATTTTCGGGCGGGTAGGAGTAGCCACCGTTTGTGAAGTAATCCCAATATAGGTCGTCGGCGGTGATTAGCGGGTCGCTTTCATCGTCGCTGTAGTCGTTGAAGTAGAGTATGTCATCTTTTGCTTTTAGCAGGTCTTTGCCCGGGTAGATTTTTTGGTTTGCTACCATGCTTTGGATTGTGTAGTTGATTGTGTGGTCGTCAGGGTAGTCCTCGAAGTTGTCGTAGTGGCGCACCTCGCTGTCGGCGATTGCTTGAAGCAGCGGCATGTATGATGTATTGTATCTGTATTGGTAGCCGCTGATTTTGTTGATGTAGGTTAGCGCAGCGTCTTTGTAGACGTTTGCGGCGGCGATTTGCACCATTGCGTTGACGTTGTCGTTGTCTTTGTTTTCGGCTACTACTTTTTCGCATACTGCTTGGGCTAGTGCTTCCCATTGCTCTGCGTCGTCGTAGGCGGACGCTTCTGTTGCTGCGGATTCAAGCTCCGAGCCCCATACGTTTAGGTAGTAGGCGGCTGCGACGTCTTTTTCGTCGGGGGTTTTTGCGTCGGCGAAATTTTGCTTGAAGTCTTTGTCGATTGGGTTGTTGTCGAATTTTGCATTGGGGCTGTATTCGGTTATGGGCTTGCCTACTGTGAATGCGGCGGGTGTGTCGTTTGTGTGTTCTTCGCTCGTGTCTACTATGAGGCTGTTATCCGTGATTGGGTCTGATGCGGTATCCTGCGTAGGTTCGGGGGATGGGGAGGATAGTTGAGCGGGCAGAATAGTTTGCTGCGGCTCTGGGTTGTCGTTTTGCTGCGGGGTATTTGTGCTGGGTTTTGCGGAAGCTATTGCAGTTGCAGTGGGCGCGCTTGAGTTAGCCGCGGCGCTGTCTGCTTGCGGCGAATTTGTGCAGCTGCACATTAAAGCTGCAATCAACAGTGTTGTTGTGAAAAATTTTAGTTTCATTTTTTACCTCGTTTATTTTGGTTTTGCTTCAAATATGCAGGCATTGTGTCCTGTGCCCCAACATGCGACTTCGATTACGTTGTAGCTTTTGCCTGTGTATAGACCCAGTATGCCTGCGATGAAGCCTTCGTCGTATTGGCACAGCGTCTTGCCGATGTTTGATATGCCGGAGCAGTCAAGGTCGCCGTATACGGATAGCGTGAGCTTTCCGTTTGCGGCATCGAAGCTGTTTATTTCAAGCATACCGATTTTGCTTTTCTTTAGTGATTCCGATAGATGCGCGGCGAATTTATCGAACGGCAGGGTGAGGTCGAGGGTTTCTTTTGCGAATGTGCGCCCTGCCATAGCTCCTGCCAAGCGGAAAAGCTCTATCATTTCGCCTTCGCCGTATACATCTATGAGTGCGTCGCGTACCGCGTACTGGAACATTCGATAAACTGCAAGAGGTACGTCCGTGCCGATTTCATCTCTGTACGCGCCAAGATTACCCATGTACGACATGTTGAGTTCAGGCTGGTAATCCTGTCGCTGGAACGGCACAATCTTGTTTGCGGAAAAGTCGATTGCAGGCTTTGGCTTTGCGTAGTAATAGCCCTGCACAATATCGCAGCCTACGTCGCGCAGAAGGTCGACATGCTCCTGCGTTTCCACCCCTTCGGCGACAGTCTTGATTTTCAATTCCTTTGCCATCTTCATTACGCTTGCTATCACAGTCTTTGAGCGTGACTTAAATCTATTATTGTCAAAAAAGCCGCGGTCTATTTTGATAACGTCAACAGGCAAGTTTTTGAGCAAGCCAAGGGAAGAGTAGCCTGTGCCGAAGTCGTCCATGGATAGGGTGAAGCCTGCTTCGTGGAGGTTGTTCAGTATGTTCAGCAGTATGTCTTCGTTGTTGAATATCGTGGATTCGGTAAGCTCAATCTCGATGTATTTTTTGGGTACGGCGTAGTTGTTTACGATTTCCTCCACTTGCTCGACAAAGTTTACGTTGTTGAGGTGCAAGCGTGAGAAGTTTACGGAAATGGTGACGAGCGGCTTTCCGCTGTCCATCCAATCCATCAGTAAGCGGCATACCTGCTCTAACATGTACATGTCAAGCTTTGTGATAAAGCCGTTTTTCTCAAATACAGGGATAAATGTCGCGGGGGAGATGATTGAGCCGTCTTCTTGTTCCCAGCGCACCAATGCTTCCGCGCCGACCACAAGCTCGCTGTCGAGGCTGTATTTAGGCTGTAGGTACACCTTGAACATGCCTTTTTCCAGCGCGTCGTACATTTTGTTTTCAATTTCGGTTTCTTTCAGAACTCTTTCTTTAAATTCGTCGTTGTAGTCGCATGTGCCGTTGACTTTTTCGGTTTTAGCTATGTTGTGGGCTAGGTTGACTTTTTGCAGAATGCTGTGAATGTTTGTTTCTCCGTGCTCGATAAAGTATCTGCCGTAGCGGAATTCGATTGTGTAGCTTTCGGTTATGCCGCATAGCTTTCGGAATTTATCCTCGAAGGAGCTTTTGAAGCTGTTCATTTCGTCTTCGTTGTCGAATGATTGCAGCACGATGAATCTATCCACATGCAGGTGCGCGTAGGAATGCACCTTGCCTGTACATGCAGCAGATATTGCCGCAGCAATGTTGCGTATTACGTTGTCGCCTGTGCCAAAGCCGAACAGCTCGTTTATAACTTTAAATCTACGAATGTCAAGCACGGTTACACAAAATGTTTTGTTTGAGTTATCCTTTAAAATGCGCTCGGCATCTATTATAAAGCCGGCGCGGTTGTGCAGGCCTGTAAGCTCGTCAAAATATGCCGCACGCTTTAGCTTGTGTGAGCTTCTTTTGTTTGACCATATGATGAACCCGATAAGGATTGCAAATACTGCGATTACACCCGTGGTTAGGTACATCGCATTGCCTAGGATTGTACTTTTTTGCTCTGAAATTACATCCTCGGCGATAATTGAGGAGATGTACCAATCGTTGAAGCCTATTGGCGCGTAGTGCATTATTCGCGTGTCGCCGTCCAGCTTGAACAATGTATAGCCGGACTTGCCGTTGCTTATTTTTTCTGCGATTGTGTCGTAGGAATCGTGTGCTAAAATCTCCGCTTTATCTTTGAAAACTGTAAAGAAGTTTTCATCGTGGTCCAGAAGCTCGTCGCCCTCTTTATTTGAAATATAAATCACGGTGTTGCCGAATTTGTCAATGACATTTACGCTGCCCATTCCTTCAAACGGCGGAACAAATAGATTGGCGAAGTCGTGTGCGTTGTATATACCTGCTAATACTCCATCGACTTTTCCTTCAAAAACTATGGGGGTCGCGAATACGATTACGTCCTCGCCGTTGACTTGCGACTCGAGCGTTTCGGACACGTTGGTTTCGCCGTTCATGGCGCGCTTGTAATAGTCCCTGTCCGATATGTTGCCGGTGACGCCTCCGCTTCCGATGTAGTTTCCGGCTTTTCCTGCTAAAAGAATGTAGCTAAATCCGCTGTTGGCTACTGTGTTTTCTACGACTTCGATTAGTTTATCGTAAGAAATATCATCCGGCGCTAAGTCAGTAATCATCTGCGAAATCGAGCGAATAACAGAGATTTCACCCTCGAACTTGGATATGAGGGTATTCTTTTGCTGCATCATTATTTCCTCAAGCGTGTTGCTTGTGCTCTTGGAGAGGCTGCTTTGAAGCGAATTGTTGTATATCGTAAGACCTGTTGATACTATGATAAAAATTAATAAAATTACTGCCGTAATTTTTATCTTCATTATATATTTGGTCATATTAATACCTTTCGTTTCGGCGCTTACTTTGTGCAACGGAGTGTGGTGCGAATAAGTTATATCTTATGTTCTTGTGTACTATCGTGTTGTTTTGGCAAAGTCTTTAATTACCATACGCCGAATTCGTTAAAGCGCAGCTTTACGCTAGGCATAGCTTGTTGCAGCAGCGAAGCTTGCTCGTCCGAATATTGCCAGTTGTGCAATGCAACGATGTCGAGTCCGCTTAGTGTTGGCAGTACGCTTAGTATATGCTCAAAGCTTAAAATGTTTGCAACTTCAAGTGTAAGCCATTTTAGCTGCTGCATTTTTTGCAAGGGTGTGATGTCGCTTACCTTGGTGCCTGCTAGAGTTAGGTAGAGCATATCCTCCATGTCGCATAGGTGGGAGATGGAGGACACGCTTGTCCCGTGTATGTCTAGGTATTTGAAGGCGGTGCGGCTTGCGATTGGGGATAGGTCGGAGAAGTGCTTGCATTCGTTTAATGCTAGGCCTGTTAGGTCGGGAAGCTCGCGTGCTACGGATATATCATCGATTAGGCAGTCGTAGAAGTATGCCTTTTGCAGCTTTGGGCAAGCCGACAGCGGCGATATGTCGCTTATTGGGTTTGAGTATGCGGAAAACTCCAGAATCCACGGCATGTGCGATACAAAGCTGATGTCGCTTATGTCTGTGTCGGTGAAGTCGACATATTCGAGATAGGAGAGGTTGCTGAGGAAGGAATAGTCGGTGTAATGGTTTTTGCCTTTACGCGCGGCTTTTTCTTCTTCTGATAGGAATGGGTCGTTGCCTGCAACTAGGTTACGCAGATTTACGAGATTCGCAAGCGGCGATAGGTCGCTTAGGCGGTTTTCCTGCAAGTTTAGTTTGCGTAAGTTTACAAAATGCTTTAAGTCGGATATTTCAAGCAGCCCCTTTTTGGAGAGGTCAAGCTCTGTTACGGAGAGAATGTCGTCGTTGCAAAGCTTGTCCTTTTGTAAAAGCTGCTGCACTGTATTTAAAATGATTTCGTTTTTAATCATAAAGCCTCCCGAGTTTAACTTGCAAATCTATTATACCACGGGAGGCTTGATACAGCAACTTCATTTTATTGCATTTTCGCAGCAAAAAGATATTCGAGCGATAGCAAGCGCGAGAGTGCCTCTTGCCTTTCGTCATTAATTGGCAGGCTGTCTAGTAGGCGTGTGGCGTTGTGCTTTTCGGTCTGCGAGATTGCGCTGCCGTAGGCTAGAAGTGATGGGGATACTGTGCAGCCTAGTTCTGTTAGGTGTTTGCTTATGGATTCGGCGGTTAGATTGATGGGGGGAGCGGCTTGCGATGAAGTGCTGTCGCCTAGGATATAGCGAATGCTGTCTTGTTTGTGAATGCCGTGCAGCTTTATTAGAAGCGTGCCGTCTTGCTTTAACATGACGCATAAGCTTTTTATTAATTCAAAATAGTCTTGGTAGAGGTTGACAGTTTCGCCGACTATGATGTAGTCGAATGAAGCCTTTTCGTAGTGGTCGTGAATGTAGTCGATTCTGTCGCATTTTACGTCGTCGCATATTGAAAGTAAATCGGTGTAGTATTTGGCGTTGGTTGTGAATCCGCGCGATTCTGTTTCGGTTATGCCGAAGCCGCGCAGCATGTTGCGCAGCTCGAGTATAGGTGCGCCCATGCGTACGTCGATTCCTAGGATTGATACGGGCTTAATCTTGCTGGGCCTTTGCACAAGCCCAATAAGCCCTCTTTCGATTACGCGAGTGTCGTTCCATGCGTCAAGCCCATGATATTTTTTTTGGTAAGCGGCTCTGCCGTGGTATAACCTTTGCATGAACTTTGCCTTTTTTTCGTGGCTCATTACATACACGTGGTTGTGATGTACCCATGTGTCGGCGCAAAGTATCGTCTTGTAACCTGCGCGGTGGAATCTGCGCGATATGTCGTCGTCGGCGAAATCATGCATGAAGCCGTAGTCGAAGCCGCCTACTATGTCGACGCACTCCTTGCGATACATCATTACCGAAGGCATTAGGGCAAGGCGTTCGTACCACCTCAATGGGTTGGATTGATTGTATAACGCCGCTTTTGCGTGCATTTCTTCGGGTGTGTTGAATAGTAGATTCACCTGCTGCAGATTAGATACGTTGGATGACACGGGAGTTACCCAACCTATGTCGTCAGCAGAGGATATGCACTTGTACAGGTTGTCGATGGCGTTGTGCGTGATGACTACGTCGTTCGGCACGATTGCGTTAAAGCGCGACTGCATGTAGTGCATTGCTGTCCAAAAGGCGTAGTTACCGTTTATGTTTTTTGTTAGGCGGATTATTTTTTTGTCGGGATAGTTCACCGACTTGTAGTAGTCGCACACCTCAGGGTCGGAGCCGCTGTCGATTAGCAGCAGCTTGTACGGCATGTGCGTGTGGTTTATAAGGCTTTCGACGCAGACTTTCACTTGGTCAATGCGATTGTTCGCTATAACGGCTATCGACAACTCGCCGTCGTTTATCGAGAAGGAACGTGCGGCGTTCGCTCTCGCTGTGATTAGGTTGGTGTGCTCGTCGGGAACTGTTATCGCGTCGGTGTTGATTTCGATGTATTCGTGCGGCATTATATCTCCTCCATTTCATCTAGCATTTGTTTTATCGTGGGTATTTGCAATGTTGCGTTCAACTTCTTTTCAGTGCGCAGGCGGCGGTCGATGGCGTTCGGGGCGGCGTGGTTTATGGTTAGGTTGAGGTTGAAGCGTTTGTTTAGTAGGTAGAGTAGCTCGTGTTTTGTCACGTCGTCCTGCGCGAAGATGTGGTGCAATCCTGTTTGGTACAGGTTTTGTGTGATGATTTGCTCGCACACCTTGGCATATTGCTGCGTCGTAATGCCGTTCCAGTGATGTGTTGTGTAGCCGTCGATTGTTTTGCCTTTTTGAGAAAACGCCCATGAGATTAGGCTTGCGAAGTGATTTGTTTCAAGCCCGATAATGCTTGTGCGCAGCACCATTGCATTGGCGCACGGCTCGCCTAGGGATTTGCTTTTGCCGTAGACGTCTAGCGCGTCGTGCAAGCTGCTTTCGCTGTACAATCCTCGATTGCCTGAGTATACGCAATCGGTGGTGATGTGAATCAGCCTCATTCCATGCTTTTCGCAGTGGCGCGAAAGCTCGTGCGGGAATATCGCGTTAACCTTAACCGTGGCTGCAATATCCGCTTCGGCATACGGCTTAATCACGCCGATGCAATTTATCACATAGTCATAGCCGATAGGCAGCGAATCCGCGCTGTCATTGAGCGCGTCGAAGCGAAGCTCATTGCTCGACTGGGGATTCCGCGACGTAGTTGTAACGTCGTAATCGCCGCGTAAAAAATACCGCGCGACAGCGTTGCCCAGCATACCTGTCGCGCCGAGAATCAATATCTTTTTCATTCTGCACCGTTCCATTTGTTTAGCTCGCTGCGTATATACGGCAGCGACAGCAGTTTTTGCTTAATCTGTTCGACCGTGAGCCTTGTTGTTGAATCGGAGGTGTATTCTTCCGCGGAAAGTAAGTCGCGGTTGCCTTGGGTGAGGTATTGCTCATAGTTAAGTCCGCGTTCGTCCATGCTTATGCGGAAGTAGTTGTCAAGCTCGTCGGCGCGCACCTTTTCTTCTTTTGTCACAAGAGTTTCGTAGCGTTTTTCGCCGTGACGCGTACCGATTACGATTATCTCGCTTGGAGCACCGAAAAGCTCTTTCATCGCTTGCGCTAAGTCGCGCATTGTCGCGGCAGGCGATTTTTGCACGAATAAGTCGCCTTGGCTTCCGTTTTCAAAGGCGTACATTACGAGAGATACTGCTTCGGGCAGCGACATTAGGAAGCGCGTCATGTCAGGGTCGGTAACGGTGAGTGGCTTGCCGCACTTTATCTGCTCGACGAAAAGCGGAATCACCGAGCCGCGCGAAGCCATTACGTTGCCGTAGCGAGTGCAGCACAGCGTCGTATTGCCTTTGGCAAGCGACCGCGCCTTCGCGATTACGACCTTTTCCATCATCGCTTTCGAGATACCCATCGCGTTTATGGGATAGGCTGCTTTGTCCGTGGACAGGCATATCACGCGCTGAACGTCGCTGCGTATTGCGGAGGTTATCACGTTGTCCGTGCCCAATATATTCGTCTTAACAGCCTCGAGTGGAAAGAATTCGCAGGAAGGCACTTGCTTTAACGCGGATGCGTGGAATACGAAATCCACACCGCGCATTGCGTTGTCCACGCTTGCCATGTCGCGCACGTCGCCGATGTAGAATTTTAGTTTATCGTTTTGGTAGTGCTTGCGCATGTCGTCTTGCTTTTTCTCGTCGCGGGAGAAAATGCGAATCTCGCCTATGTCATTGTCTTGGAGGAAACGTTCGGTGACAGTGTTGCCGAAAGAGCCTGTGCCGCCTGTGATTAGGAGGGTTTTGTCTTTGAATGCGTTGTTCATATTTATGTTCCTTGTGCCTGAATGGGTTGCGGGCGAAGTATCTGCCCCTACATTTTATGTAGTTGCGTTTGCGCGTGATACAAAAAAACTCCCGATTAGGGAGTTCATTTTAAGTCGCGCATTGCAGGATTGTCGATTAACTTGCCGTCGTTGTCAAAGCGTGAGCCGTGGCAGCAGCAATCCCATGTGTTCTCGCATTTGTTCCACGTAAGTCCGCAGCCTAAGTGAGAGCAGCGTTTTGTTTTGAGCGAGAAAAAGTTTGCGGCGGTTTCGCCTAGGTTTGTGAGAAGCTGCCCTTTTGCCATGCTTCGGTCGGGGGCGAATACGTCGGCGTATTCGTTTTTGCGTCCGATTATCATGTCGCGTAAAATGTTCGCACTCACCATTGCCGAAGTCATGCCCCATTTGTTGAAGCCTGTCGCCACAAACAGATTGGGCGTGGAGGGGGAGTAGTGACCGATGTAGGGTACGCTGTCAAGCGTCATGCAATCCTGCGTCGCCCATGCAAATTTTTCCGTGGCGTTGGGATAGTGTGTTTTCGCGAAATTGCGAAGCTCGCGCCAGTTGCCGCCTTGCTTTCCTGTGCGGTGGTCGCCGCCGCCGATTATAAGGAGGTTGCCGTAGTTGCGGAAGGATAGGCCGTTTTGCTCAGCGTCGACGTAGATGCCACCTACATCTTGCGCGTTTTCAAGGGCGATAGCGTAGGAGCGGTGCTGGTACATTTTGACGAAGTATAAGCCCATGCGGTTGATGAAGGGGAAGTGTGTTGCTACGATTATTTTGTTTGCGCTAATGTTGCCGTGGTCTGTTTCGGCGATGTTGCCTGAAATGCGCCGCACTGCTGTGTCCTCGTAAATGCGCAGCTCTTGCGAAATATGCGCTATGAATTGCAGCGGATTGAATTGCGCTTGCGTCGGCAGCTTGATTGCGCCTACGGTTTTTAGCGGCAAATTCAGCTTCCTTACAATCTCCGCGGTCGCACCGAGCAAGCGTAAAGCCGCAGCTTCATTCTCAAGCTGCCGCATATCCGTGAGCGAAAATACATACGAATCCTCGTCCTCGAAGTCGCAGTCTATGTTTGCGCAAAGGTCGCGGAACTGCTGCACCGCCTGCGTATTCGCATTCAAGTATTGCCGCGCCTTTTCTAGCCCCGCGTTTTTTATTAAGTAGTCGTAAATCAAGCCGTGCTGCGCAGTTACCTTAGCCGTGGTGTTTTTGGTAATGCCGCCGCCGATTCGCGCAGCTTCCGCGACCACGCAGTCTGCGCCTTCCTGTTGCAGCATGTGCGCACACAATATACCTGCCATGCCGCCGCCGATTATCAGCACGTCGGCTGATATATCGCCGTACAATTGCTCGCGCCGCGCTATTTCTATGCTGCTTGTCCAAACAGAACTCATTAAATCACCTCGTACATTAGTATATACGTTTTGCGAAATAATAAGCGTAAAATAAAAAGAAGCGGGCATATCGCCCGCTCCCTTATATCACTTCACTGTAGGGCAGCCTGCTTTTACAAACATTTGCTGCGCTGATTTTCTCAATATATCCGCCGCTTCATTTGGTGCATACTGCGAAATTATGCTTGCCAATTGCTCAAGCTTGATAATGTCGTCGCTCTTTTGATGCACAGTCGGATTTAAGTCGTTGTACATTTTTTCAAGTAAACTAATAAGTTTTTGATTTGTTGTCTCGCGCGATAGAATCAAGCTTTGGTATGCTTTGCATTTTTCTCCTGCCGAGCCGTCTACGCTTCCGTTTGTGTCTATGGCTGACAGTGCGCCGATTGTTTGATGAATATAATCGGTGTGGTTTACTATCTTGTCGATGGTTGCCATGATATATTCCATAGACGGTGCGACTTCTTGCTCAACCATGTTGTTCTCTCTATAAAAATCGCCTTGTATATCTGTCATAGTATTGGTATCCTCCAAATATATATTGGGCGGACACGCAAGGCAAATTGTGAAATCATCTACGAAGCGTGCCCTGCCGTTTTTAACCAGGCCTTTAGCGCGCCTGAAATACGTTGCTTCATACATGTTGCCTTGTTCATCTATAACCTTTACGTTTTTTGTGATGGGTATCTCCCCCTTGGGTATAGTCAAGCGCTGTTTTTTGTTATGGGTGTCGCCCCTGCTTGTACCTTCACTATAGCATATATGTTATGAAAATGCAAGCGTTTTTTGTACAATTGACATAAATGAATTAGCGTGATATAATACAGGCAATAAATCATATTTGGGGAGAATTTATGATAAACATAAATGAGGCTTACAAAATCGCGCGTGATAGATATGCTAAGTGGGGCGTTGATACCGATAAGGTGATTGAGCAGATGAAGGGGATTCCGCTGTCGGTGCATTGCTGGCAGGGGGATGATGTGGGCGGATTCGAGAAGGATGATTCGGCTTCGTCGGATATGACAGTTACCGGAAATTATCCGGGCAAGGCGCGTAATGAGAGCGAGCTTATGGCGGACTTTTCTTTCGCTATGAAGCAAGCTCCGGGCAAAAAGAAGCTGTCGCTTCACGCAAGCTACGCAATCACAGGCGGCGAAAAGGTGGAGCGCTGCGACTTGCAGCCGAAGCATTTCGCGGCGTGGGTGGAATATGCGAAAGCTAACGGCTTCGGCCTGGACATGAACCCGACCTTCTTTTCGCACAGACTGGCAGCGTCCGGCGCAACGCTTAGCAATCGCGACAACGATGTGCGCAATTATTGGATAACGCACGCTATCGCCTGCCGCAGAATCGGCGACTACTTCGGCAAGGAATTAGGCATGGACTGCGTGACCAACCTATGGATTGCCGACGGAAGCAAGGATAACCCCGCCGACAGATTCGCGCCGCGCAGCATATTAAAGGATTCGCTGGATAAAATATACAGCGAAAAGCTGACGAATAACAAGGACGCAGTGGAAAGCAAGCTGTTCGGCATAGGCACCGAAAGCTATGTCGTAGGCTCGCACGAGTTCTACCTTAACTATTGCATGTCCAACCCTGATGTTATGTCGACGCTGGACATGGGACATTTCCACCCCACCGAAAAAGTTGCGGATAAGCTGTCATCGATATTGGTGTACAAGAAGGAGTTGCTGCTGCACTTGTCGCGCCCTGTGCGTTGGGACAGCGACCACGTTCTCGCGTACGACAGCGACTTACTAGACGTTATGCACGACATAGCACGCTGCGGCTACATCGGCAAAATCAATTTCTCCCTAGACTATTTTGACGCAAGCATCAACCGCGTAGCGGCATGGGCTATAGGCGCACGCAATGCGCAAAAAGCACTGCTCCGCGCGTTAATCGAACCCACGGCTATCATCAAGCAAGCAGAAATCGACGGCGACCTCACCACGCGCCTTGCCCTGACCGAGGAGTTTAAAACATATCCGCACTCCGCTGTATGGGACTACTATTGCCACACCAACGAAATCCCCGTAGGCACAGCATGGCTTGACGAGGTTAAGACCTACGAAAAGGAAACGCTATCGAAACGCGTATAAAAAAGAAGGTGAAATATGGTACTCAAAGATTTTGGCAGTATTACAGAGTTTTGGGCGGCCGTCAGCCACGTGCTGCTGTTTAATGAAGCGGCAAATAATTTGATTGTGTCGCTGTGCCTTGATGGGGCGGAAGCTCCGCAGTCCGAGGGCAGCTTTATGAAGGTTGTCTACGACGGAGAAAATATGCTGCTTTCCGCATTGTATATGCCGCCGTATTATCTGCTGCTAGCGGAAAGCACAGCCTACAAAGGCAACCATGAGTGCATGGAGCTGATGGC
The DNA here is from genome assembly GCA_964479875.1 of uncultured Eubacteriales bacterium. Taxonomy (GTDB): domain Bacteria; phylum Bacillota; class Clostridia; order Monoglobales; family CAYZNM01; genus CAYZNM01. The sequence goes on along the minus strand of CAYZNM010000002.1, from coordinate 150,109 downwards.
GCAGTCTATATACGACGGCGGCTATCTCATCGAGGGCGTGCAGTGCAAGCAGGACATTGCCCTGCAATTTTGCAAGGCATACTGCGCACTTTCAGGCAAAACATATCAGCCAAAGCACAACATGATTGTGTATTCGCTCAACAAGGTTAACAACATCACTGTAAGCCAAGGCGAGCTTCGCTATGCCGACGAGGTGGATATGGCGTACCTGCCTTATTGGGTATCAAGCTTTCGGCAGGAGTGCGGCATAAACAGCGGCAGCATTAACGAGGTTTACGGCGAGGTGCTTGCCGACGTCGCGGCGGACAATGTTTTTATTTGGGAGGCCGACGATGTGCCGCTGTGCATGGCGACAGTGTCGCGCCGTACGCAAAATGCGTCCATCATCAGCCGCGTATACACGCCGTCGTATTGGCGTCACAAAGGCTACGCAACCTCATGCTGTCATCGCCTAAGCAAGCAATTACTGGAAAACGGCGACATGTTCACCCTAATATTCGCCGACACCGATAACGCAACCTCAAACAGTATATACAAAAAAATAGGCTACGAGGAAGTCTGCGACAACGTCGCGGTTGACATAATCTAGCCGGAGGAGCTATGTTTACTCAAAAAGACAAGCAGATTATTAGCGAGCTTGCAAAGCGATACGCCGCGATTGCAATGGAAGAAGAGAATCGCAGCCGCGCAAAGCGTATGCGCAACATCAACAGCCTTAGACCCGACCGCCCCATTGTGTTAATCGACGAAGTGCCGTGGCATGAGATGAATTTCGACGGGCTTTTAGATTTGCAATGCGAGGACGATTTCGCACGGAACATGGAGTGGCACTTCCGCGAAAAGCTGTATCGGTGGAAGTATATGCGTGCCGACATGGTTGCCGAGGACGCATACTACGTGTACAAAAGCTCCGACAACACAGGCTTCGGCGACAATGTCCTCGAGGACATAATTGCGACCGACAGTAGCAATCACATAGTGTCGCACCACTACATCGACAGCCTAGACACCGAAGAAAAGCTCGACATGCTGCACGCGCCCAAGCTTACCGCGTATCCGGAGCAAGACAAACGCAACGTCGAAATGGCAGAGGAGCTTTTAGGCGGCATACTGCCCGTACGCCTGCGCGGCTGGAACTACGGCTTCGCGCCGTGGGATTTAATCTCACGCTTACGCGGCGTAGAAACAATCTTGTACGATATGGTCGACCGCCCCGAATTTTTGCACAAAATAATCGCACGCTTGACAGATTTCGGCCTAGCCGAAATGCTGCAGCTCGAAGAATTAGGCTTGCTCGACTACAACATAAGCAGCCTCCACTGCACCCCACCACAGGTGGACGGACTTCCTGCCAAAGACTACGACGGCGGCAAAGTGCGCCTAAAAGACACATGGTTCCGCGGCACGGCGCAAATGTTTTCGACAGTGTCGCCTGCAATGCACCAAGAGTTCGAGTTCGACTACATGCAAAAGCTTTTCGAGAAGTGCGGCTATGTCTACTACGGCTGCTGCGAACCGCTGGACAACAAAATCGACTTACTGCGAAAAATCCCAAACATGCGCAAGCTAGGCGTAAGCCCCTGGAGCAATCCCGCCGTATGCGCCGAGCAAATGCGCGGCGACTACGTATTCGCACGCAAACCAAATCCTGCGATGGTCGCCATCGACATAAACCGCGACGCACTTGTAAGCGAGATTGAGGAAACCATCAAGGTATGTATGCAGCACGGCTGCCCCTACGAATTCGTGCTAAAAGACATAAGCACAGTAGGCTACAAGCCGCAGCGATTATTCGAGTGGAACAAGATAGTGCAGGAAACAATCGACAAATATTATGCGTAAAGCAAAAGCGTATGCCGCGGCATACGCTTATTTTAATCCATATCCTTCAAGCTGCTGCTCACGCAATTCATCCAGCAGCTCATTCGGAACACTAACCACCTCAAAGCATTCGCACGCGCCGTATTCGTTCACCGTTACTTCTTTCAGTATGCACTTTTCCTTCTTCCAATAAATACATAAGTTATTTCTGCAAACTATTGTCATAAATCACCCACATTGTTTTTGTTTATTATAACATACCAAATGTTATAAGTCAACTAAATATATAATATTGCCAAACATATAAGTTAACACTATATAATAATGTGAGGTGATTTTATGATTGATTATAAGCTTATTGGTTATCGCATCAAAGAAGCTCGTATAAAGAAAGGTTTAACTCAAAATGAAACAGCACAAATGTTGGAAATCACGCCTGAATATTTCAGCACCCTTGAACGGGGCGTATCTAGGATTAGTCTTGAACGACTTGCCAAAGTATCTATAGTGTTAGACGTAACTATCGAACATTTAATCACAGGTGTTGTCGTAGATATAGAAGAAAAGGATTATGATGAGTATTGGTTGCGCTGCAAAAAAACTGCATTAAAAAAGATAGAAAAAATCATCATGGAGCTTTAGGCAGCCGCTGCAAAATCTCCTCTTGATTTTCCAGCAGCTTGTCAAGCTTATCGTGTATGTCGCTCATGATTATTTCGGTTTTCAGGTTGACCTTGTAGTCGTTTTCGCTGCGGCGGCGGTCTTTTTGCTCCTGCCTGTTTTGGCTCATCATAATCAGCGGAGCTTGCACGGCCGCAAGGCATGACAGCACTAGGTTCAGCAGGATAAAGGGGTAGGGGTCGAAGCCCTTGTTGCTCAATGCGAAGGCGTTTATCCCCATCCACAGCACAAGCACTCCTGCGAATGAGCCTATGAAAGTCCAGCTTCCTGCGAAGGTAGCAATTTTGTCCGCAAGCCGTTGCCCGAAGGTGTCGCTGTCGTTTGTATTCGCCGACACCTTTTCGTCAAGCAGGAGGTGGATTATTTCCTCGTCGAGTATGTCTTTTTTTACATCGGTGAGTATGTGCTTTAAGATTTCGTCTTGTTGCTTTTCCATTGTACCTCCATTTAAAAAGGACGAGAAGGCTCGTCCTTTGTCTGTTTATATTATTTCATTTTTACGCCGTTGTATGCTCGGTACAGTTTAAAACTGCGAGTAAGTCAATCGCGTTTCTTTGATTCTATCGGTGTTTATCGTAGTTCTGTGGTCACGGAATGAAACGCGATTGACTATATGCCTGACGCAATTCCTCTGCGCAGGATTCGGGGGCAGTGGGGTTGCAGTGCGCCCATACGCCTGTTTCGCTGCTTGCGTTAAACTTTTGCTTTTCCGCGGAGCGCATAGGGGGGAAGAATTTGATGTGCCAATGATAGTAGCCGAAGTCGCCGCAGTTTACAGGATTTTGGTACATGCACATCATGTAGGGGAATGGCTTGCCGAACAGCGCGTCGTATGCGGCCGTGATTTCCTTTAGGATAATCGCAAGGGAGTTTGCTTCGGAAGCGTCAAGCTGCGTGATGTTTTGCTTGTGCGCCTTGGGTGCGATGTATGTCCCGTAGGGGTATTCGCAGAAGAAGGGGATATAGCAGACGAAATGCTCGTTTTCGGCGATAACACGCACCTTTTGCGATAGCTCGCTTGCGTTTGTGTCGCAGAGGAGGCAGGAGTTGTGCTTGTCGCTGTACTTCTTGAAGCATTCTGTTTCAAGCTCCATGCGCTTAGGAATAAACGGATATGCGTACAATTGCCCATGAGGGTGCGGCATTGTAACGCCTACGACTTCGCCGCGATTCTCGAATATGAAGATGTATTTATGCTTTTCATCTGCCGATAGCTCCGCGAAACGCTGCTGCCACAATTGCACTAGCTCGGTAATGTGCGGCACCGACAATTCGTGCAAGCTAGCAGTATGCTCCGGCGAATACAGTATAACCTCGCACTTGCCATAGGAAGGTTCGCACTTATACAAGTCGCCGTTCAAGCCCTCGGGAATCTCAAACATTTCCGGCGGATTAGGCGACAAAGCAGGAAAATCGTTGTCATACTTCAGCACCGTATAATTCTCCGGCAGCTTCTTATTATCAGGCCCGGGGCAAAATGGACACCAATTCTTCGGCATTTGAGGCCTGTCCTGCCTATGTGAAGCAATCATTACATAGTCGTCAATAAATGGATTAAAGCGCAGTTCTGCCATTGCATAATCTCCTTGGTAAAATATGTATGTTCGGGCGAACATTGTTCGCCCCTACATTTATCTAATCAAACAATTATTTCTTTTTCAAACTCATCTTTTGTTGCAACGTGGTCGTCGTCGTTCTCGGTCATTGGCTCGGCAACTCCTTCTGTGCGATTATCGGCAGAAAGCGTGTCGCCCTTGCCTTCGCAGCAGCCTTCATCCTCGCAGTCGCAATCATCGTCGCAAGTATCACCTTCGCAGCAAGCATCATCCTTGCAAGTATCATCACAGCAGCATGAATCTGTTGCCGCAGGCATCTTAATCGACTCAACCTTGATGTCAACCTTGGTCACTGTAAGTCCCGTCATCGTTTCGATCTCTTTCTTAATCGACTGCTGCGCATTCCACGCTACATCAGGTATCTTTGAGCCATAGTTAACTTCAACCAAAAGCTCAACAGCAACATCATGCTCACCCAGCGTGATTCTCACGCCTTTGTTGGTATTCTTCTTTCCAAGCAAGCCCGATATTCCGTCGATAAGCCCTGCGCTCATTCCGGCGATACCTTCAATCTTTTGCGCGGTAACGGAAGCTATCGTCGCGATAACGTCCTCGGAAATCTTTACGTTTCCAGCTAATTCCTTTTCGCTCATTATAATCTCTCCTTTATTCTAATGGTAAAACATGTAAAAGCCTTAGTTTGATGTAAAATACTATATTCCCCATGCGTATGGGGAATATTAAGTCATGGCGCGAACCATTAATAGTTTTGTTTTTATTATAGCATATTATATTAGTAAATTTCAACTATTTTTATTTTATCTGCCGCAATTTCCATATTATCCATAACTATGTCCTTGATTTGTGCAACTTGTGCAGGGACTAAGCCTTCGGATTTTACTACAATGCGTGCGTTGTCTTCGTTGAGGTAGCATACTGCTTCGGCAAAGCCTTTGGCTTTGATTATGTTTTCGATTACGACTTCAAGCTCGGCGTTGCTTGCAAGCTGTGCTATGTCAGCTTCGGCTTTGGACTTTGCGTCTTCGGAGCTGTTTTCGTTGTTGAGCAGCTCTTTGTGTATGTCTAGGGCTTCGCTGCGTGCTTTTTGCTTTTCAACGCGGGCGAGGGAGAAGTATGTGTTGCCGCCTTCGGCCTTTATGTTGGCTTGGGAAACTGTTTGTCCGTCGTCTGTTTCGGACACTAGGTTCATGTCTTCGCCTTCGTCATCATAGTATGCGTAGTCGTTGATGTCGTATTCGTATTCGCCTGCTGTTGTGGGTACTGCGTCCTCATTGCGCTTGATTGTCCAATTGATGTAGCCTGCTATGCCTATCATTATAACCAATGCCACAACGATAATTTGTTTCTTTCCGAATTCTTTCACTTAATTCATCTCCTTTTTTGAAGTTAAATAAATTTGCACCTTGTGCGGCTTTACGTCAAGAGCCGCCAGCACTGCGTTGAATATATCTTGCTTTGCATTGCTGTCCTTTGCGTTTGCCACGACGACTACGCCTTCGACCTCGGGAGTTGCGTCCTTTAGTATTGCTGTGTCGCCGCGTTTGTCTTGGATAATCACTTCCCTTGTTGTAATCATTACATGCGTTTCGTTCACCCCCTCGAGTTTACTTAATATATTTTCAAGCCTGTTTTCTAAGTATGTTGTGTAATCGGAAGGGGCAACGGTTTCGGTAGGCTTAAAGTCGTTCATGCCCCATATTAAGATAATCACACCAAAGGCAAGCACAATCAAATAAGCATATTTGCTGCCGAACAGCTTTTTTAAAAAGGCGTTTTGCTTTAAGGCGTCTTGTTGCTTTTCGTCTTGTTGCTTCTCATTTTCCTGTTTACTCATCTGCCGCCCCCATGTAAGTTACGTTTTCGGAAGGAAGCTGCAATTCCGCTTCGACTTTGCGTAAAGCTTCGTTTGTGCCGCCCCATACCTCGATACGCTCGATTGCAAGTGTTTCCTCGTTTACATAAACCTTGCTTTTGCTAAAGCCGTAGGTTTTGTTAAGCGCGTGCGACAGCCTTTCGGAAAATACGCTGCCCACTTGTTTATACATATTAAGGTTGTCCCCGTTATATGACAAGCTGTCTAAATCAATCGTGGGGGGAATTACATCGCTAGGCTTTATGCCCAAAAGCGGCGTAGCAATCATTATGATAACTATAATGCCTACTGCGAGGCGCAGATATTTGCGGAAGCTGTTTTCAGGCAGGATAAGCTCCGCGACAGAGGCGAAGATTATTACGGTGATTAGGCTGTTCGCCCAGTTTATTATTTGGTTCATATGTTAACTCACGCCTGCGTTTATGATGATTGCTAAGTTTATGATGAACATTATCGCGGCGGTGGCAAGCATTGCGAATACGAAGGTTAGGCTTTCCGACAGCTCGGTAACGCATTTTACTATGCGTTCGCTGCATATCGGCTCAAGACAGGCCGCGGCTAGCTTAAACAGGAGCGATTGCACCAATATGCGTAGCACGGGCGTGAACACGATTATTATTATGGCAATCAAGCCTGCCGCGCCTACTGCGTTTTTCAATAGCTTTGATAAGCCCATTACTATGTCGAAGGAATCCGACAGGCTGCCGCCGACTATTGGTATAAAGCTGCTTATTGCGAACTTTGTAGTTTTGGCTGCGATACTGTCTGCGGCAGGGGCGACTATGCTTTGTAGCGAAACTATGCCTACGAATATCGTGAGCATCAGCCCAAGCCCCCATTTTATGCAGGATTTAAGCAGCTTCACCATTCGGCTTAGTCCGAATTTTTCGCCTATGCAATCCGTAATCGCAAGCGCGGTTGTCACCATCAGCAGAGGTATGAACACTTGCTTGATTGCGATAATGATTATCTGTGAGGAAGCAAGGATTATCGGCGCGAAGTAACTTGCGCTTATTACGCCGCCGCCTGTTGCAAGGAGCGACAGCACGACAGGCAGTATTCCGTAGATGAAGCTTACGAGGTTGTCGAGCGCGTTAAGCGATACGTCCACCATAGAGGTATACCCTACCACGGCTTCGCGCGCAATCAGCAGCAGAGTTGCGTAAAATGCAGCTTCGCTTATGCCTTTTTTCTCGAAGCTGTCGCTTAGGTTTGTGATTAGCGCGGCAAGTATTCCGTAGACGATTAAGCGAATGAATATTGCGATTGTGAGGTAGAATTGCTCGAACGCTGTTTTTAAGATAACGTCCAGAATCTCGCTCGGATTCAGCGTCCACTTGCCCGACGCCATATCCTTAATCATGGTGATGAAATCTACGTCGCTGTCAACTTGCTCGAATGCTTGCTCTGCGTTTGAATCGATAAGCTGCCGCTGCATAAGCTCGTCCACGCTAAAATCAGAAGCGTGGGCAGTGATAGGCAACAGTAGTAGCAGAAGAAGCAGTATCAGCGTATGTTTCATCATTGTATCCTTTTATTAGGAATTACAGCAAGTTTGTGATAAGCTTTAGTAATCCTGATATTACAGGAATCGTCATCGCGAGAATCACGACCTTACCTGCAAGCTCAATCTTTTTCGCAATCGCGCCTTCGCCTGCATCTGCGCATACATCGGCTCCGAATTGGGATAGGTATGCAACGCCGATTATTTTCAGCACAAGCCCCACCATGCCGCTGTCCACTCCCGATTTATCAGAGAAGTCACTAAGCGTCGCCACGACCGCGGCAAGCTGCTCCGCGATAATGAAAAAGATTGCGACAGCGGCAATTATCCCGATGAGCAGCGAAAACTCAGGCTTGTACTTTTTCAGCAAAATAGAAAGAATAGCCGCCGTAAGCCCAATCGCCACGATTTTCGCAATCATATTCCAAACAACGTCTTCACAGTGTCAAAGAGATAGCTAATCTCCCGCACGACTATCAGCATAACCACGATAAGCCCTGCGATTGTCGTCAGCATCGCAAGCTCGTCCCTGCCGTAGCGGCTAAGCAGTTGGTGCAGCACTGCTGTGACTATGCCGATTGCCGCGACCTTGAAAATAAAATCTACGCCTACGTCCATGTTGTCCTCCTAAAGCTTAAATAAATAGTATCACTATGAAAATGCCGCAGATTATTCCAAGGCTGCCGCATAGCTTTGTGTATTTCGCGGCGTTTTGCGTCGCTTGCTCCTTGTATATTTGCAGCGCGGATATGGTTTTGTCGATGTTGGCAGTTTCGATTTCGATTGAAGCTTTGCCTAGTGAACCGAAAAATAAGTCGAGAACGTATTGCTCGTCCTTGTTTAAGCCAAGCTTAATCGGTGAACTCCCCTCTGATATGTGTTGGTTTACATAATCGCGAGTGCTGTCCTCGATTCCGTATAGGCAGTTTGGAATTGCACGTTCGAGAGGAGTTTTCGCAAAGTTAATCTCATGCCTTAGGCGATTTAGTATATTTATAAAGTCTGTAATGCACTTTAGACTGTTTTTGTAGTTGTCTGCGTAGAGGAAACCTATGCGCGTTGTCGCAATAATGATGAAGATTGAGCCGACTATTTTTATCATTCTTTGCTCCTGATGATTTGTTCGATTGTGCCTGCGCCGTCGCGTTTGCTTAGTACGACTACGCGGCGGAATTGCGGCAGTATGCTTGCGATTGCAGCTTTATTGCGCAGGTCGTCCATGCTGCTGCCGTGGATTGTTGCGATTATTGTGACACCACAGCTTATTGCGGCGGCGAGTGCTTCCGCGTCGGAAGCTGTCGCGATTTCGTCCATGACGATAACCTCCGGCGACATACTGCGCAGCATTAGCATAATGCCCTCAGACTTGGGGCAGCCGCTCAATACGTCAACCATTAAGCCTACGTCCAATTGCGGCACGCCGTTTACGCAGCCTGCGATTTCGCCGCGCTCGTCCACTATGCAAACCTTTTTCGAGGACGCAAGCACGCGCGCTATGTCGCGCAGCAGCGTAGTTTTGCCTGCGCCGGGAGGTGAGAGTATGAGTGTATTATGCACTCCGTTTTCGTCTGCGATAGATGGAATTACGGCTGCGGCAATGCCCTTGCGTTGACTTGCTACGCGTATGCTTATTCCGGAAATGTCAGTGATGTTGGTAATTGCGCCCTTGTCGGATACTGCTCTGCCCGATATGCCTACGCGGTGTCCGCCCTCAATTGTGATAAAGCCGCCCTTGATTTCCTCCATGAAGGCATAGACGGAGCGTTTGCTTATTAGGGCGAAGCATTCGGCGATGTCGTCCTGCGTAGTGTGCAATGCCTTTTGCGAATGCAGCGTCGGCATACCCTCCGCCGTTATGTAGAAGTAGTCGCCCGATTGGTGCAGTATCATAGGCTTGTCCGCACGCAAGCGAATCTCCTGCACGCCGGAAAACAGCTGCGGCTGCATAGCGAATACTGCCGCGCCTACAGCGTTAGGCAGATGTCGTGCTATAATATCCTTGTCCTTAGTTTGCATGTTGTGCTCCTTTGTAAATGTACATACAATAATCTACTACGTGTGTATTATATTTATATTAGCAATAACCTGCATATATGATTGATTTTCGTCGTACGACAAAAAAGGGTTGATTAATAGATATGCTTGTATTATAATTAGTATACATAATAAAAATTTTCCACATTAGGGGTAATATAGATGACAGAGTTTTCACACCTTCCGGTAATGCCGGAGGAGGTTATAGAGTCGCTCGAAGTGAAGCCAGGCGGCGTATACGTCGACGGCACATTGGGCGGCGGCGGACATTCGGAGCTTATCGCGAAAATGGGCGGCAAGCTTATCGGAATCGACCGCGACCAAGAAGCAATCACAGCGGCAAGCCAGCGTCTTTCCGCATACAATCCAACAATCGTAAACGACAACTTCAACAATATAAACGCGATACTGGACAAGCTCGGCGTTGACAAAATCGACGGGGCGATACTCGACCTCGGCATGTCGTCGCACCAAATCGATAACAAGTCGCGCGGCTTTAGCTATAACCACGACGCGCCGCTGGACATGCGCATGGACAGAGAATCCACCATCACAGCGAAAGATATAGTCAATCGCTGCTCGCAGGAAGAGCTCACCAAGATACTGTTCCACTACGGCGAGGAAACCTACACGCGCAAAATTGTGCAACGTATAATGTATGCGCGTGAGCAAAAGCCTGTAGAAACAACGACAGAGCTTGCGCACCTCATAAAAAGCGCGATTCCTGCATGGACAAAAGACCCGCGCGTACCTGTGCGCCGCGTATTTCAAGCGATACGTATCGCAGTAAACGATGAATTAAGCGGACTCGGCAACGCGCTTGACGACTTCTGCTCACGCCTAAAAGAAGGCGGACGACTAGCCGTAATAACCTTCCACTCACTCGAGGACAGAATCGTAAAGACAAAGTTCGCGAACCTCGCGACCGACTGCGTATGCCCTCCCGATTTCCCTGTATGCAACTGCGACAAAGAGCCGCAGTGCATTGTCATCACCAAAAAACCGATACTGCCCTCGCAAGCCGAACTTTCGGCAAACACACGCGCCGCCTCGGCAAAGCTGCGCGTTATCGAGAAAATATAGTAATGCAGAAGATGGAGTTAACAAATGCCCTTACCAAAGCAGGATTACACAAGCAATGCCGCCGCACAGCCCAAGGCCGCGCCGCAGCAAAAGAAGTATGTTAAAAAGGTCGTCAAGAAGCGCGTCGTAAAACTTAACAGGAGCAAGCTTTACGCGATTGTGCGTGTTTTATTCGTATGCGCGATTGCAATGGTGCTGTGCGCGCGATACGTACGCTGGTACGACTTGCACACCGAAATCATACAAAAAGAGAGAATACTCGAAGAAATCACAGGCTTGAACAAACAAATCGAAAATTCAATAGAATCCGGCGTAAACCTAGGCAGCGTCGAAAAATACGCCACCGAAATACTCGACATGTCGAAAGCGCAGCCGCACCAAATCGTAAAAATCGAAACAGCCGCGTCCGACACAATGCGCAGCCACGCCACGAAGGAGCTAAAAGCCTACAGCCTTTGGGACAGGGTGTCCGCTGTAATTGACAGCATTGTTGCATATTTCAACTAACTTGTAATATATATAGTAAAAAAGCAAATGAGGTAATTGTATGCCCAAGATTAAAATGAAGCGAAAGCTTTTGTTTATTATGCTTATTTTTATTGTGATACTGCTTGCGCTGCTTACGCGGACAGGCTATATCCAAATCGTGCGCGGCGAGCAGCTTCAGCAGGAAGCATTCATTCAGCAGACCAAAGATAAGCTTATTCCGCCGAAGCGCGGCTCTATCCTAGACAGAAACTACAAGGTGCTTGCCGAATCCGCGTCGGTACATCAAGTATCGGCGACGCCTAAGCAGCTTGAAGAGAATGAGGAAAAAAAGAGTATAAAAGTTGATTTTGTTGCAAAGGGCTTGTCGGATATACTCGGACTTGAGTACGAGAATCTCTTAAAGAAGCTGCAAAACACCAAGTCGAATGAGGAGATAGTAAAACGCCGCGTCGAGAGCGAGGACATCGACCGCGTACGCAGCTTTATCGACGAGAACAACGTAAAAGGTATATACATCACCCCCGACACAAAGCGATACTATCCCAACGGCAAGCTTGCATCGCAAGTCATCGGCTTTACAGGCACAGACAACCAAGGCCTAGAGGGAATCGAAGCAGTATACGACGACGAGCTAAAAGGAATCCCCGGCCGAATAGTCACCACCAAAAAAGCCAACAACACCGAAATGCCCTTCAAATACCAAAAGAGCATAGAAGCTCAAGACGGAAACAGCGTTGTACTCACAATCGACGAAACAATCCAATATTTCACAGAAAACCACCTCGAAACGGCATACATAGAAAATGGACTTGCAGCAGGCGCAGCGGCAATAGTTATGGACATTCGCACAAGCGAAATCCTCGCCATGGCAACCACTCCCGGCTACGACCTCAACTCTCCGCGCACAATCGAGGACCCAACGATATTGGAAATAATCAACGCACTAGAAGGGGAAGAACGCTCCACGGCGCTAAACAACGAGCTGCGCAAATCATGGCGCAACAAAGCCGTAGCCGACAGCTACGAGCCAGGCTCAACCTTCAAGATACTGACCACCGCAATGGCACTCGAGGAAGGCGTAGTAAAGCTAGACGACACCTTCACCTGCACAGGCTCAAAGATAGTAGGCCCGCACAAAATCAGCTGCTGGAAAACATCAGGTCACGGCACACAAACATTTGTCGAGGGCGTGCAAAACTCCTGTAACCCTGTATTCATGGAGGTTGCCGCACGATTGGGCGCGGATAAATTCAAGCAATACTTCGCAGGCTTCGGCTTCACATCGCTTACAGGAATTGAGCTATACGGCGAAAGTAAAGGCGTATTCCACAACGACGCGACATGGAACTTCGTATCACTTGCCACTTCATCGTTCGGGCAAACCTTCACCATCACGCCGCTGCAGCTTATATCGGCGATTGCAGCAGTGGCAAATAATGGTATGCTCAACAAGCCGCGCGTTGTCAAGCAGCTTTTAGACGGCGACGGCAACATCGTAAAAGAATACCCCACCGAATTTGTACGTCAAATAATATCGCCCGAAACAAGCAAGCTAGTGTGCGAAATCCTAGAATCGGTTGTATCGCAAGGCACAGGTAAGCGCGCATACATCAAAGGCTTCCGCGTCGCAGGCAAAACAGGCACCAGTGAAAAGCTGCCGCGCGACAACGGCAAATATATAGCTTCCTTCGCAGGCTTCGCGCCTGCGGACGACCCCCAAGTAGTAGTGCTTGTCCTGCTAGACGAACCCACAGGCGAGTATTACTACGGCGGCACAATCGCGTCGCCTGTAGCGCGCGCTATCTTAGACGACACGCTCAACTACCTAAATGTTCAACCGATTTACACCGAGGAAGAGCTAAAAACCATCGAGGTACAAACACCTTCCCTCACCAACATGACAATCGACCAAGCAAAAGCCTTAGCAGCCGAAACCAACTTACGTTTAAACATAGTCGGAGATGGCGAAAATGTAGCTAAGCAGCGACCGCGCAGCGGCACAATGGTCAATCAGCAGTCCATAATAACAATTTACACGGACGAGAGTGCGAAGCCTGTCACCGTGACAGCACCAAACGTACTTAACATGAGCTATTTCCAAGCGAAGCAAACCCTCGACCAAAGCAACCTGAACATAAAAGCAAGCGGCGGCGGTGCAGACTTAAACGAAGGCGGAATCTATGCCTACAAGCAATTCCCTGCCCCGGGCACAGAAGTAGACGTAGGCACAGTAATAACAGTACAGTTCGGCAACATCGATGTAGGCGATTAATCTCGCCGCGTAAGGAGGAATCATGAAGTTAAACCAATTGCTGGCGAATGCCGGATTTACCATAGATAACATAGCTGACGTTGAAATTACAGGAATTAGCTACAATTCACGGACGACTAAGGCAGGGGATTTATTCTTCCCCTTGACAGGATTAAAGGTAGACGGACACGAGTTTGCGGCAGACGCTGTCGCAAACGGAGCTGTCGCTTGCATAGTCGAGCGCGATTTACCGCAGGTATCCGCTCCATGCGTAAAGGTGGAGAATGTGCGCAAGGCTATGGCGAAAATCTCCGCGGCATTTTACGGAAACCCCGAGAAGCAGTTAAAGCTCATAGGCGTGACAGGTACGAAAGGCAAAACTTCTGTCACCCACATTGTCAAGACTGTGCTTGAGCATTACGGCAAGAAGGTAGGGCTTATCGGCACGAACTACAACCTAATCGGCGACGTGGAGCTGCCCACGAGCGGAACATCGCCGGAAGCCCCCGAATTTTACGCTCTGCTTCGGAAAATGGCAGACAAAGGCTGCGAATATTGCGTGATGGAGGTGTCGTCGCACGCACTAGCATTGGATAGGGTGTACGGCTGCCAATACGCCGCTGCTGCATTCACAAACCTAGACCACGACCACCTCGACTTCCACAAAACCGTGCGCGAATATTGCGCGGCAAAAGCAAAGCTTTTCGGCATATGCAACAAAGCCGTGATAAATATCGACAACCAATTCGCCGCCGATATTATATCGGCAACAAAATGCGAATATACTTTATATGGCATAGACAGCGACTGCGTTATCAAGGCTAGCGACATTGGCTATGAGCCTGATTGCGTAAGGTTTACGACATTGGGGCAACAGTTTAGCATTGGAGTTCCGGGGCGATTTTCGGTTTACAACGCACTGTGCGCCATTGGAATATGCCGCTGCCTAGATGTGCCGCTTGAAACAATCGCGGCGGCGTTTAGTGCATTCGCAGGAGTAAAAGGCAGAGCCGAAAGCGTACCCACAGGGCGCAACTTCAGCATAATCATCGACTACGCCCATACCCCCGAAAGCCTACGGAATATATTAGAAACCGTACGCGGTTACGCCGAGGGCAGAATAGTAGCCCTATTCGGCTGCGGCGGCGACAGGGATAAAGAGAAACGCCCAGTCATGGGCAAAATCGCGGCGGAAATCGCGGACTTCGTAATAGTCACCTCCGACAATCCGCGCACCGAGCAGCCTATGGCAATCATCAACGAAATAATCGCCGGCATGAAAACTGTCGACTGCGAATTTATCGCAATCGAAAACCGCGAGGCTGCAATCGAATACGCAATCACAAACGCCGAGCCGAAAGACATAATCATCTTGGCAGGCAAAGGGCACGAAACATACCAAATCATCGGCACAGAGAAGCGTCACCTCGACGAGCGCGAGGTCATACGCGATATATTAAACAAAGGTTAGGGCTTAACATATGGAGGCACTAAAGATAAGCGAAATCGCCGCCTACTGCGGCGGCGAAGTTATAGGCGCAGACGATGTAATCCGCACTATTTCGACCAGCAGCAAAAATGCAGCCTTCGACGGCTGCTTCGTCGCGCTGGAAGGCGAAAAGTTCGACGGACACGACTTCATCAGCGAATACATGCAATCAGGCAGAGCAGCAGTCAGCCAAAAAGACATAGCTCCGCCTGAAGGCAAAAGCATAATAAAAGTCGCCGACACCAAGAAAGCACTGCGCGACATAGCCAAAGGCTATCGCTCACGCTTCAACATACCCGTAGTCGGAATAACAGGCAGCGTCGGCAAAACCAGCACCAAGGACATGGTAGCCGAGGTTTTGTCTCAGCACTACAACACTCACAAAACCGAAGGCAACTTTAACAACGAAGTAGGCTTGCCGCTTTCAGTCTTTCGCATAAATCGTGAACACGAGGTAAGCGTACTCGAAATGGGCATGAACAACAAAGGCGAAATCAGCCGCCTCAGCGCAATCGCTAACCCCGAAGTCGCAATCATCACCAACATAGGCACGGCGCACATCGGCAACCTAGGCAGCGTCGAAAACATACTCGCGGCTAAGCTCGAAATCCTCGACTACCTTCCGCGTCACGGCTTAGTTATACTAAACGGCGACGACCCAATACTGTGGAATCTTCGCGGCAGCTTGCCTTATCCCGCAATGTACTACGGAATCGACAACTATTTCAGCGACATAGTAGCGCAGGACATAGTGATGGGCAATAACGGCAGTAAATTCAGCGTAAAAATAAACGGGGATGAACATCGCGTCCGCGTCAACGCTGTAGGCAAGCACCACATATTCAACGCCTTAGCCGCAATACTCGCAGGGCAATACTACAAAGTCCCAGCCGAAAAAATCGTAAACGGAGTAGCCGCATTCAAGCCCGGAAACATGCGTCAAAACATATACAAAATAAAGTCGGCGACCATAATCGAAGACTGCTACAACGCAAACTTTGACTCGATGAAGTCGGCAATCGACGTGCTGCACAAGCTGTCACGGACAGGCATATCCGTCGCTGTACTAGGCGACATGCTGGAGCTAGGCACATTCTCGCAGGAAACGCACGAAAAAGTAGGACAATACCTAGCCCAAAATGAAATCGGCGTCGCCGTAACAGTTGGACAAGAAGCACGCCACATCGCAGCCAAAGCCAAAGAATGCGGCGTCCCAGAAACGCACACCTTCGACACCAACGCCGAAGCCGCAATCTTCCTAACCCAATACCTAAACCAAAACGCGTGCATACTCATCAAAGCCTCACGCGGCATGAAATTTGAAGAAATTGCCATAAAAATAAAAGAAAACATATAATTTACTATATACCAACTAATAGCCATTAGCCATTAGCCATTAGTTGGTTTTCAAGGGGGAGCTATGCCACTAATACTATCCATGTCCGTTACGTTTATTCTAACGATAATCTTCACCGCGGTTTTTATCCCTGTGCTAAGAAAACTAAAGATAAAACAGACGATACTGGAAATAGGCCCCTCGTGGCATAAAGCGAAAACAGGTACGCCCACAATGGGCGGCGTATGCTTCATGCTTGCAATTATAATCGCCATGCTGTACTTTCGCAAAAGCGAAGGGCGTGAAGGCTTCCTCATGCTTGGCGCATCGCTTGGCATGGGAATCATTGGCAGTATTGACGATTACTTTAAGGTTATAAACAAGCGCAACCTAGGCTTGCGCGCATGGCAAAAGTTTTCGCTGCAAACGATTATCGCGCTTGCGTTTGTTACGGCAGGAAGGTACATGGGCTTGCTGTCCACTAAGATTGAGATTCCGTTTATCAACTTCAACCTCGACCTTGGTATACTGTACCTGCCGTTCGCCACATTCGTGCTGCTTGCTACAACGAACGCTGTAAACCTTACCGACGGAATCGACGGACTTGTGTCATCGGTGACTTCCGTCGTAATGATGTTCTTCCTCGCGACAAGCACGATTTACGGCACCAGCTTTATTTTCCCCTCGGCGATAATCGGCGGCCTGCTCGGCTTCCTCATGTTTAACGCGCACCCTGCGAAGGTTTTCATGGGTGACACAGGCTCGCTGTTTTTAGGTGGAGCGGTAGGCTGCCTTGCGCTCACTCAAGCCAACCCTCTTTCCATATTGCTAATCGGAATAATATACTTAATAGACACTGTATCGGTAATCATTCAAGTTGTGTACTACAAATTCACAAAGAAACGCTTCTTCAAGATGGCGCCTATTCATCACCACTTTGAAAAAGTCGGCTGGAGCGAGGTGAAAATCGTCTTTGTGTCCGTTGCGATTACGGTTGTGATGTGCATAATCGCTCTGCTCGGGAATGGGGTGCTTGTATGAAAAAGGGGCAGATGGATTTTTACTTCCTCATTATCGTGCTGTCGCTGCTTGCGTTTGGCTTGGTAATGCTGTTTTCAGCTTCAAGCGAATGGGCCCGTGAGTATGACAACGACGCTTACTTTTATGTGAAGAAGCAGGGCATATTCGCGATACTCGGCATTGTTGTGATGTTCGTGCTTGCTAACATCAATTATAAGCTGTACGAAAAGTTCGTGCTGCTGATATTGGGCGGAGTTGTGATGCTTAATGTCGCGGTGCTTTTCATAGGGCAAACGGTTAAGGGTGGTCAGCGTTGGATTAACCTTGGCTTCACAAGCTTTCAGCCGTCGGAGCTTGCTAAGTTCGCTCTTGTAATATTCTTCGCCTTTTCGCTTGCACGGAACAAGGACAAGCTTGGAAAGTTTTGGTCAGGCTTAGTGCCGTATCTAATAATGCTTGGGCTATTCGCAGGGCTTGTGCTAATGCAGAAGCACGTTTCGGGCACGGTAATCGTGGTAATGATTGGCATAGTTATGCTGTTTGTTGCAGGCGCGAAGTGGTGGCACTTGGGCGGATTGGGAATGCTCGGCGCAGTCGGCGGCTTTATGCTAGTGTTCTTCGATGAGGTGCGGTGGAAACGCGTGGTGTCATTTACAGACCCATTCGCGGATAAGCTCGCCGACGGCTACCAAGCCGTGCAGTCGCTTTATGCGATAGGCAGCGGCGGCATATTCGGCGTAGGCCTCGGACGCAGCAGGCAAAAATTCCTCTACATGCCCGAGCCGCACAACGACTTCATATTCGCCGTACTGTGCGAGGAATTAGGACTGATCGGCGCAATGATAGTAATACTACTGTTTATCGCATTGATATGGCGAGGCATACTTATCGCAATGAAAGCGCAGGACACCTTCGGCAGCCTCGTAGTCGTAGGCGTTATCGCAACAATCGCCGTGCAGGTGCTGCTGAACATCGCGGTTGTCACCTCGTCCATGCCTGTAACAGGTGTGTCGCTGCCGTTCTTCAGCTACGGCGGCACATCACTGCTCATTATAATGGCAGAGATTGGCATAGTCCTAAACATATCACGCTACACATCAAGGTAATATTTAGCAATAATTTCCACTACAATATACAAAGGACAATAAAGCGCAATTAAGAAGGAGGCAACATGAGGGTTCTCATCGCCGCAGGAGGCACAGGCGGGCACATCACGCCGGGGCTTGCAATCGCGGATTATATAAAAAGCAGGGATAAACACTCGGAGTTTTTGTTCGTAGGCTCGCGCAAGGGCATGGAAAAAGATATGGTGCCGCGCGCAGGGTATGACCTTGAGTTTATCGAGATTCTCGGATTCAAGCGAAAGATTAGCCTTGAGTTCTTCAAGCAGAATGTGCGCACGCTTTACCTCATGCGCTCCGCGATACAAACGAGCAAGGACATAATAAACGCGTTCGAGCCGGATATTGTAATAGGCACAGGCGGCTATGTGTCCGGCCCTGTATTGTTCGCGGCGGCGAAGGTGGGTGTGCCTACCTTGATTCACGAATCCAACGCATATCCCGGTCTTGCAAGCAAGCTGCTTGCGCATTATGTAGATTGCGTATGCCTTAGCTTCAAATCCACCAAGTCGTACTTTAAAAACTCCAAGCGCGTCGTGCTAACAGGCAATCCGCTGCGGCAGGAGCTGTTCAACATTTCCAAAGCCGCTGCACGCGAGCGTTTAGGCATACACAACGACAATCCTCTCATCGTAGCCTCCGGCGGCTCATTAGGCGCGGAGGGATTTAATCACGCAGTGATGCAGTTTATCAACAAGACGAAGGTTTCCACCAGCTTCAACATGATTTTCGGCACAGGCGAGGCGCACTTCAACGACATAATGCTGCAAGTCGCAACAGTCTTCAAGTCCTTCCCCAAGCACATCACGGTCGTGCCCTTCATCCACGACATGTCGGCCGCGTTAGTTGCGGCGGATTTGGTAATAGGCAGGGGCGGCGCGATAACGCTGTCGGAAATAACCGCGCTGCAAAAGCCGTCGGTGCTAATTCCGTCGCCCAACGTGACGAACAATCACCAGGAATACAACGCGCGCGCATTGCACGACGCAGGTGCGGCAATCATGTTCACCGAGCGCAAGCTTGAAAAAGACAACTGCGCCGGATTTGTCACAACCATTGCCGAGCTGCTAAGCGACCCGAAAAGGCTTCGCGATATGTCCAACTCCGCGAAAAGCGTAGGAATAACTGATGGCGTGCAGCAGATTTACGACCAAGCAAAAAAACTTATGCGCAAGTGGTAAACAAAAAGAGGGCGAAATTCGATTCCGCCCTCTTTTTGTTACGAGAAATGCAAACCCTTAATACATTCCACCATAAAGTCGATATTCTCCTTCGGACACCCATATGGTATATCGTGCGACGAAAATATCAACCCTCCATTTTTCCCGAGCTTGTCGTAAATGAAGTCTATGTGTCGTGAAATATCCTCGCGATTTCCGAATGGTATCACCTTGGTGTTGTCGATTCCGCCGTATACTGCCAACTTGCCGCTGTATCTATCGCCAAACAACGTGAAGTCATTGAAGTCGGGTTGCAGAGGATTTACCGCGTCAATTCCTATATCAACCAATGTGTCCAGTATATCCATCACCGCACCGTCGGAATGGTATAGCACAGGCAGCTCTGCATTCTTCGCTATCTCTATCCCTTGCGTGATGTAGTCAAGCACGAACTCTTTGCACATATCAACAGAAAACATCAACCCATCAGAAGACGCAATATCATCTTGGAAGTATATGCCTGATATTGGCAGCTTTACAACACGTCGAATAACCTCGGTCTGCACGTCCATTATTCGCTTTATCATCGCGTGTAAAGCGTCAGGCTCGTCGTAAACATCATAGAATAGGTTATCCATCAGCCTCATTCCATGCAGTATCGTGAATGAACATGGTATGTTTACTATCACTGCACGGTCGGGGTGCTTGGCAAGCGTTTGCTCAATCTGTTTGTACACAGCTTCATCTTTAGGGTCGGGCATCTGTAGCTTGTGTGCATCGCTCCAGTCGGCTATCAGCGGCGGTTCGGTGAACCAATACGAGCCGTCCATCCATACGCCGTCGCCTGAAGGCCAAGCTAACTGCGGGAATGATTCTATGACGTCGGCGTCATAGTATGTACATCTGAAATCCTCCCCATATACTTTGCTGTACTCATCGAGCAGCCGCCTGTCTGCCCAAAAATTGAAGGGTAGGCGGTCTGTTTCTTTAAAGGATATGGCGCGAGAGAATCTTTCTTTTGATGTCATTGAAACCTCTTATTGTTATGTCAAGCATATGAATAGCTTATGGTTATAATCTCCGGAATATCTGATAATTCCAGCAGCAATTCCTCATATCGAATAAAGTTTATACTCTTTGTGATCGGAATAAACTTCAAATCCAAGTCATAGGCGTTTTCTTCGTCGCCGGAAATTTTGATGTCGTGAATATAGGCTTTGTAGCGTTTGCCGATTGCGCTTATTTTGTGAACCACAGCTTTGTCGGTGGATTTTATTGAGAAGTTGGCTACGTTTGTTGCGTTGTGGGTTAGGCGCTGCTCCATTTTGCTGAAAACCGTGAGGGTGAGGAGGAGGAATAGGGTTGCGATGATTGACGCTGCGTAGAAGCCGCCGCCTACTGTTATGCCAAGGCAAGCTACCGCCCACAGTGTCGCCGCCGTGGTGAGTCCTTTTACCGATAAGCCTACGCGGATAATTGTGCCTGCGCCCAAAAAGCCTATGCCGCTGACAACCTGCGCTGCCATACGGGAAGGGTCGGTGCCGTATATTTGGCTGATGTATGTGCCTGTCATCATCACAAGCGTGCTGCCTAGGCACACAAGCGCGTGCGTTCTAAATCCGGCAGGACGCCCGATTATACTGCGCTCAAAGCCTACGCCGCCGCCGATTAGTATAGACATCGCAAGCCGAATTATTATGTCGGTGTAACTCATGTGTGATTCCTCAAAATTATGGTTGCCCTATTAATTTCTCTCTGTAGCCACTCTTTTTTTGTTCTCGAGTGCTACTTTTATATAAAATGCGCCGATTAACAGCAGTATGCCTGAGATGAACATCATAAGCTGCTGCGGCCTGATGAGAAAATTCATTATGACGAGCTTATTCTTAGTCATAAACTCCATAACAAACGCTCCGATGAATACGCTGCCGAAGCCGATAAGTCCTACGATTGTGTTGCACGAGCCTACATATACCACGCGGTCCTCTGACGGTGCATAGTCAAACTGCATGTTGAGCAGCGCAATTCCCGCCGCGGCCCAGCCGAAGCTTCCTACAAAAGAAAGCAACGGATACATCCACACTGCGTTCGACGGTACAAAGAACAGGTAAAACAAATAATTAATGCCGATTGTTATGCAAACATATCGAAACACAAACGCCCACGAGCGTCGGTCGCCAAGCCTGCCCCAGAATCGCATACACGCCGCCTTGAATATGCCTGTAGCGAACACCATGACGCTTACGTACATATACGAAATGTTGAGGTCGCTGATGATGTACAAGCCGATGTACGGCACCGACATTTGTATGGCAATCTGCCATATTATGGTAGCCACGATAACTCCGCGGAATCCCGGGTCGGCGAAGGGCATTTTTAGTGCTTTGATAATTGAAATGCCGTGCGATTCTACTTTTTCGGGAACAGGCTCTTTGACGCGGCTAAGCGCGATAAAGTTAGTGATTGTTAGGGCGAGCAGCATTCCTGCGAGTATGAAGTAGCTCACGAGGTGCATACCTCTGTCTTGGAAAAAGTCAAGTATAAAGCCGAGCGCAAGCGACGATAACGCATACGACACAGTGGCAATAAGCTCACGCAGCGAAAAGTAGCGTCCGCGAAGCCTATGCGGCGTCAGCGACATAATCCAATTGCTAGCGGCAGGCGAAATAAACGCGCCAATCAAGTGCGCCATAGCGAACATCACAATAACGGTGATAGTTCGCGCCATCACGTTATCGATAAGCAGCGGCAGCGCGAACATCAATGTGAACAGCATACGGTGGATAAGCGCGAATGAGCATACAAGCAGCTTCCTGTGCCGAATCCGCTGCGCAAACATTGCGCCGAAAAGCTGCGACGCTCCGGCAAGCGAGGGTATCGCCGAGATGATTCCGTTTAGCGACGCCGATACGCCGATGTATTGCAAAAAGCCGCTAAGATATGAGCCGCCCACGAATGTGCCGATGACGACAGCGGTCGCGCCGTCCACGGTAAAGCTGCGGCGGCTGCTTTCATATTCTCGCTCATCCTCCGGCTCTTGGTGAAAATACTTTCGGCGTAACTTGCCGAGGTAATACATTAGGTAGTAATACCACATACGCGCCCCTGTTATAATAATTTACACGGTAATTTTCCGTATATATTTATTATACGTCCCATTCCTTGAATTTTTGCAACAATTCTGTTTCGTTGTAGCGTTCGGTCAGGCAGCCTACGCCTGTTACGCATTTTCCGCCTGTAAGGCAGCCGTACTTTACACAGTCGCGCAGAGGTGCGTTGTGATATAGGCCGTAGATGAAGCCTGCGAGGAAGGCGTCGCCTGCGCCTGTGGAGTCTATGCCAACGTCTTCGGTGTTGGGGATTGTGGTGTATTCGCCGTTTTCGTAAAGCAGTGCGCCGTCTTTGTCAAGCTTGATTACTACCTTGTCGAAGTATTTGTGCAGCTCGACTGCGGCTTCTTGCACATTGTCCTTGCCTGTGATTTTGAGCGCTTCCTTTTTATTAGGGGTGTAGTAGTCGGCAAGCTCTAGGTAGGGCTTGAAGTTGTCGAAGGAGAGCGTGTCGTCCCAGCCTGTGTCGTAGACGATTATTACGCCGTCTTGCTTTAGTTTTCTGTAGAGCGGCAGATATTGCTCGCCTGTCTGCATGATGAAGATTTTGCAGCCGCGCAGCTTCTCGTAAGCTTCGTCGCACTCTTTTTCGGTGAAGTCTGCGCCACCTGTGTATGATACGAAGGAGCGGTCGCGTGATGTTACTATTGCCACGGATACATTTATTGGTATGCCTGGCTTTTTGTTGAGGTTGTAGTATTCAATGCCGCACTTATCCATCTCGCCTTTTACGTAGGAAGAGAACAAGTCGTCGCCGTGATATGTTGCAAGCTTGGACTTTACGCCAAGCCCTTGCAGATTTATGAGTGTGCCCGGAACCCCACCGCCGAGGCATATCTTTAAGCCTGTGCCGTAGATTTCTTCGCCTTCGTTGGGTACGCGCGGCATTCCTGTGAAGAGTAGGTCGCAGTTTAACATTCCGATGCCGGAAACAAATTCCATAAAAACCTCCCTATATTATAGTAGAATAATCAATTAAATGTGCCAATGTAGTCTTTGTTCAGCTCGATGTACTCGTTTACGAGAGTTTTTGCGATGGAGTAGGAGTTTACGAGAGGGTGCAGCATTAGGCACTCGATGGCTTTGGTCTTGTTTTTCTCGAGAATCGCTTGCGCAGCAAGGCGTTCGTAGCACTTTACGCGGCGGATAAGCTCGCTTGGGAAGCCGATGTCGCCCGGAGCTTTGTGCGGCGTGTGTCCGTTTTGGTCGATGGTGCAGGTGATTTCGATTGTGTCGTCGTCTTGTAGGTACGGGATTGAGCCGTTGTTGGGTACGACGAGAATCATGTCGCCGGGATTGCCGCTTTGTGCTATGCGTATATACTTTAATGCTACGCCTGCATAACCTCCTGCGTCTTGGGAATGTATGTCAAATTTCCACGGCGGAGAGTTGCGCTTGCTGCCTGTTTCGTTTGCCATGTACATTGATTCGCGTTTGTCGTACCACTTCTCGTACGTTGCAAGGCAGTTGGGGAAGTCGTTTTCGATGTCCATCTTGGACAGCTCGTCTGTCATGCCGATGTTTACGTCGCGGATAAGTTCGCCGCGTGTGATTCCGGCTTTTAGTATGTTTTCTACGGCTTTTTCGCGGTAGTAGAAGTAGTAGAGGTATTCGTTGAGCAGCATTCCTGTTTGGTCGACTAGCTCGCGGTCGAAAAAGCGCATGTCGGTTTGGGTGAATACGCGCTCGTCTTTCATAAGCTGGGGCATTATGTCAGTGCCGTTGACGTATACGTGACGGAAGTAAGAGAGGTGGTTTAGGCCGAAAACTTCACCCACGACTTCATCGGGATTGGCGTTGTAAAGGTGCGCGAATTCGCGCAGCAATCCTGCGGGGCCGTCGCATATGCCGTAGGTGAAATCGTAGCCTGCGTAGCGTAAAGCTTGTGAAACTACGCCTGCAGGGTTTGTAAAGTTGAATACCTTTACGTTAGGTTTGGCATGTTTTTTGATGAGTTCGCAGTATTGAATAAGCGCAGGGACGGAGCGCATTGCGAAGGAGAATCCCGCTGCGCCTGTAGTTTCCTGCCCCAGCACATTTTGCGCGAGAGCGATACGCTCGTCGCGTACGCGCATTTCGTCGCCGCCTACGCGTATCGTGGTGATGATGTAATCGCAGTCGGTTATCGCGGAAACTGCGTCAGTTGTAAGTGTAAAGTTAATGTCCTTGTCAATGATTTGCGCTACGTGGCTCGCCATTCCGCCGTAGATTCGCAGCTTGTTTTCATCGTTGTCCATGAAAACAAGGTCGGTTATGTTGAGCGACTTCGCCGCCTTTACAATGCTTTTTGCTAAAAACATGGAGCGGACTCCGCCGCCGCCGATTACTGCCAGTTTCAAAATTCCACACTCCCCTTTTGTTTAAGTTTACATAATAGTGTTTATAGTTCTGTCGCCATTAGCAGCGCGTCTTCGTTGTCTTGGTAATACTTTTTGCGTACGCCTGTTTGCGCGAAGCCGAAGCTTTCGTATAGCTGTATCGCGGAGGTGTTGCTGCGGCGCACTTCAAGCGTGAGGTAGATGAAGTCGTTGTCGCGCAACATTTGTATCAGCCGTGAGATTAGCTCCTTCGCTATGCCTAAGCGGCGGAAGTCCGGCTTTACAGCTACATTTGTTATGTGCCCCTCGTTGATAATCTGCCAGCAGCCGATATAGCCGACCACTTCACCGTCACACAGCGCGATAAAGTAAATCGCAAGCGGATTGTCAAGCTCCTGCCGAAACATCCCGGGCGACCACGGCTCTGCAAAGCATACCTTCTCAATTTCACAAATTTGTTCGATGTACTCCTGCTTAAGCAGGTCAAACTCAATCTTCATTTAAATACTTTCTTTAGTAAAGCTCTTTCCAAACTACAAATGCTGCTCAAAAGTTACGGCTTTAACGTTTAATCAAGGTTTGGAAAGAGCAAGCACTCGCTAGGAATGGAGTGGACATTAGTTATATTTGTCCGATTCATTAAAATATATTATATCAATATTGGAGAAAAAATGCAATGAAATAATTTTGTTTTTCACGCAATCATTATACTACGATTATTTCTCTGCCGCCGCCTGTTAGGGGTTCGCCGCCGTGGTCGGTGACTAGGTAGGTGTCCTCTACGCCGAGAAGGCCTACGCCTGCCAAGCCGTTTTTGGGTTCGAGGGCGATTGTCATGTTTTTCTGCAACGGTTCTGTAAAGCCTTTGGCGATTACAGGGTATTCGTCCACGTGCAAGCCTACGCCGTGACCGATGAATTTCGCGAGGCGGCTGCCGAAGCCCATGAAGTTTGGCAGCACCGATGCGTCGACGCGGCCCATTATGTCGGCGTAAATCTTTTCAGGGATATTGCCTGTTTTCAATTGCTCCGCTGCGCGTTTTTGTATGTCCAGGCACGCGGATTGAATCTTCATAACTTCACTCGACGGCTTCGCGCCGAACATAAACAGCTGCGTTTTGTCAGTATGGTAGCCGCCCACGCCGTAGCCTATGTCGACGAAAACTAGGTCGCCTTTTTTGAGCAATCTGTCGCGGCTTCCTGCTGTTTGCACGGCAGGGCATATGCTTACGTTTCCACCCGGACTATCGAACGAGGTGGGATAGAGCGAGCTTTCGCCGAAGCCTATTTGCCCGATTATCATCTCAATCTGAAACATCGCAAAACGCGTCACGCCGTGGTAGCCCATCTCAATCATTTTATCGTAAAGCACAGCGGTGAATTTCGCTTCGCTCATGCCTTCTTCAAGCACTGCCGGAACTATAGTTTCCATTAAATGCTGATGTTGACGTCCGGCCTCGCGCATTAGCGACAGCTCATGTTCGCTTTTTACGGAGCGCGCTTTGAAGATTACGTCGTCCATCGGCATGATTTCTTGTATGTCGAAGTATTTCTTTAGGCGCATAATCATAGCGTGTGTCATTACTTCGGATTCGATGTATACATTTTTGCAGTCGCTGCCTACGAATTCTAGCAGGTCTTTGTAGCTTATCATCGGGAATATTTGCTCGATTACGCCGTTTTCTTTTGCGCTTTGTAGGCTTCCGCGTACGAAGTAGGCGTAGGAGCCGTCGGGCTTTATCACAAAGATTGCGTTTTGCATTGTGCCTGTCAAGTAGAATTGGTTTACATTATTTACGATGAACGCTGCATCCCAAGGCTTGCCCTTGCTGCACAGCGCGGAATGTATTGTTTGTATTCGTGCGGTTATTTCTTGTGTATTCAATGTATCGCTCCTTTTTATTTGTGTAAAGTATTTGACTTTACAGTTGTTTTATGTGAAATATGACATGATTTTGGTGTAAATGTGATTGCCTTTACAGTAGCCGCAGACCTCGGTTAGTACGCGCTCTGCGCCTATTTCCAGCAGTGGGTCGAGGGTGAAGCGTAGGCTTGCGGCAATTGCCGCCGCGACTTCGTCGCAGGGCAGCCCTGCTTTTACTACTGCTTCGAGTGTGCCTACTAATCTGTCGCCGGGCGCAAGCTTTCGCCTTAGGTCGCCGCCTACGCGCGCGATTGTGTCGGCGGTTTTACGATTGTTGAAGCGGAGGAGGAGGTCGTCCACATGCTCGGTCAGCTCCGACATGTCACCATTGTGCAGCAGCGACAGCGCGCGTGCAGACAATAGCATTGCGGAGCGTACCTTTCCATATATTTCATTATCACAAATTGCTTCATAAATATACGTGTACCCCTTGATGTAGCCCAGGTAGGCAGTGTAGGCGTGCCCAAAGTTGTGTATGTACAACTTTCGCTCTACGTAATAACCGAAATTGCCGCGTAATTCCGCGTGCGCAATATTCGGCAAGCTTCCGACGATTGCGTCCGCATCAATCGGCAGCTTGCAGTACGGCTCAACCTTCATGTCGACCAAATCCATGCCCCTATCGTGCACAGGCACCATTCGCCCAATTGAAGCCATTGTAAATCCAACGCCATCCAACAAATTCCATTTATCCGCAGGAAGCCACTCCCTCACAAGCTCACGCAACGCAGAATCAGCATTGTACAAGTTCTCGCAAATGATAATATTAATCGGCTTGCCTGCACGCAGCAGCAAACCCTCGGCGATAGCAGGAGCAATAAACCGAAGCGCGTTCGCGCCCACGGCAGTCGCGGCAACATCTGCGTCCACAAATGCTTGCGCAACCGCCGCGAAGTCTTTCCCATTAATCGCGCTAATCCCCGTAACGGTGTACGGCGTGTCGCTGTCGTTGTCAATCATATGTATGGTGTAGCTGCCGCGATTGTTTATCGCCGCTACGATTTCCTCCGCCACGTCGACGAAAGTAATGTTTATATTACTTTCGCATAATAACTGCCCAATGAAGCCGCGCCCTATGTTGCCTGCGCCGAAAACTATTGCTTTCATATGCTCTCCTTAGTGTGACGAGTGTATAAATTCCGCGATTGTGTCCGCGATTGCTTCAGGGCTTAGCTTGTGACGCGCCAGTATGTCCTCGGTTTTGCCGTGAGGGATAAAGGTGTCTGGGAGGGATAGTTGACGCTTTTTGCAGTTGATTCCGCTTAGCATTCCGAATATGCCGCCGTAGCTTGCGCATTCTTCTATTACTAGCAGGCGGCCTGTTTTGTCGACCGATTGTTTTATTGTTTCACTGTCCAACGGCTTAATCGTGGTGATGTAGATTAGGTCGGCGGATAGCTTTGTCATCTCCAGCGCGTGGATTACGGCGTGAACGATTGTGCCTGTGGTCACAATTGTGATTTTGTCGCCGCTTCGGATAACCTCGGCTTTGCCGCAGATGAATGGCATTTCGGTCAGTGAAGCGCAGCGGTACGTTATGCTTTTTGGGTAGCGTATCGCCACGGGCGCACCTGCGCTTACGGCATATCGCAGCATTTGCACAAGCTGCTCCTCGCATGAAGGTGAAAGCACGGTCATGTTCGGAATGTGCGACAGGTAGGCTACGTCGTACACGCCTTGGTGAGTTTCGCCGTCCTCGCCTACAACTCCGGCTCTGTCCACCATGAAAACTACAGGCAGTCGCTGCAACGCTACGTCGTGGACGATATTGTCGTATGCGCGCTGTAAGAATGTGGAATATACAGCAACTACAGGCACAAAGCCGCACCGCGCCATTCCTGCGGCGAATGTCACAGCGTGACCCTCTGCGATACCTACGTCGAAGAATCGGCGCGGGAAGTGCAGCGAAAATTCGCTAAGTCCTGTGCCGTCGCGCATTGCGGCGGTTATCGCAACGACTTTGGGATTCAAGTGCGCAATCGCCGTAATCTCCTTGCCGAATGCCGCCGTCATTGTATTGGACGCGCCGCCCATGATTGAGCCTGTCGCAACATTAAACGGCTGCACGCCGTGATATTTATTGGGCGACAGCTCCGCATATTTGCAGCCCTTGCCTTTTTTGGTAAAGACGTGAAGCAGCACAGGACCTTCAATTTTGCGCACCTTGTTGAGCACCGCGATAAGCTCCTTCACGTCGTGACCATCGACCGGGCCTATGTAGGTGAAGCCCATTTCCTCGAATAACGCGCCTTGCAGCGCAAGATGTTTCAATCCCGATTTAAAGCGGCTGATAAACTGTGCTAGATTTTTGCCAAGCTTTGGTATTCTATCGAGCGTGAGTTCGATGTTGTGCTTTGCTTTGTTGTAGATTGTGCCCGTGCGGATTCGGTTGAGGTATTTCGCAAGGCTACCTACGTTTGTCGAGATTGACATCTCGTTGTCGTTTAGTATTATAATGAAGTTTTTCTTTATGCGTCCGCCGTTGTTTAAGCCCTCGAAGGCAAGACCGCCTGTCATTGCGCCGTCGCCGATTACGGCGATTACGCTGTTGTCGCCGCCTTGAATGTCGCGCGCTACAGCCATGCCTAATGCCGCCGAGATGGAAGTGGAGCTGTGCCCTGTGTCGAACACGTCATGCTCGCTCTCATAAACGCGCGGGAATCCCGACATTCCGTCGGTCTGCCGCAGCGTATTAAATCGCTCCATGCGCCCTGTAATCATCTTGTGTACATACGCAGTATGCCCCACGTCCCAAACAATCTTGTCCTTAGGCGTGTCAAAGCAATAATGCAGTGCAAGCGTAAGCTCCACAATACCGAGGTTGGAAGCAAGATGCCCCCCTGTTCTGCTAACTTTATCAATCAAAAATTGGCGAATTTCCGCAGCGGCCGCATTAAGCTCCTTGCTGCTCATCTTTTTTATAATGTCAGGTGAAAGATTCATGTTTATGTTTTCCTATTTTTCTTTTTTCGTTCAAAGCCGAGAAGGTGCAGCAAAACGCCGCACATATGCACTATCTCAAAGGATTTGTTCAGCGCAAGTGTTTTACCCAACGCTTTGCCTGTAATTGTAATCGCAGCGACAATTCCCGAAAGCAGCACTACGAAGTAGAACATATCTGCTGAAAAGCGCGACGATAGCTTGCTAGCAATCGTGAGTGCCGCACCGCCGCTGATTATTCCTGCGATATCGCCGATTACGTCGTTGCAAAAGTTGCTCACTTTTTCGGCGTTGCGTATAAGCAGCAGCGCACCCTTTGCGCCGCGCACCTTTTTCGACGACATGGAGTGAAACGGCGCAGCGTGCGCCTTCGCGACCGCAATCCCGATTATATCGAACAATATGCCTATCAATATGAAGAAGAGCAGCAAGAACACCGCCGGCACAATCCCAATATAAGGCATAGTGCTTTCCGCTACGGAAGAAATCCCCAACGCAAGCAGAAACGCCCATATGCAGATGTACAATATCCATCTGTTAGTTTTCTTCTTAGTCTTTTTCAAGCGCCTACCAACTTCCCTTTAAAACTCTAGCATACATTATACACCAACAGTTTTTAAAACGCAAGCGATAGTTTGTGCAACGATATTGGATTACACAATAAAATTGCAATAAGACTTGCTTATTTTGGGTAAATGATGTATAATGAATCAAAAGAGAGGAGAGCATTATGGCAAAATTTATTGGCTGCGACAGCAGCTATGACGATAGCAAGCTTGTAATATTCGGCGCACCGTTCGACGGAACGACGTCGTATCGCCCCGGAGCGCGATTCGCGCCTGCGGCAATGAGAGGGGAGAGCTACGGAATCGAAACCTACAGCCCCTACCAAAACATGGATTTGCTCGACTTAAAGATATATGACGACGGCGACCTCGACCTGCCCTTCGGCAATTCAGCGCGCGTTGTCGAGATGGTGCGCGATAAGGTAAGCGGCATACTCGCAGACGATAAGCTGCCGATAATGCTAGGCGGCGAGCATTTAGTCAGCCTAGGCGCAATACAAGCCGCGCACGAAAAATACAGCGACCTACAAATTGTGCATTTTGACGCACACGCAGACTTGCGCGGCGACTACCTCGGTGAAACATTGTCGCACGCCACGGTAATGCGCCGCGCGTGGGAGATAGTCGGCGACGGACGCATACACCAATACGGAATACGCAGCGGCGACCGCGACGAATTTTCCTTCGCAGGGCAGCATACTATAATGCAGCGGTTCGGCATAACGGACATATTCAAGCTGCAAACAAAAGCTCCCGTCTACCTCACCATAGACCTAGACGTGCTCGACCCCTCATGCTTCCCCGGAACAGGTACGCCGGAAGCAGGCGGAATCAGCTTCGGGCGGCTGCTTGAAGCAATTTTCTATGCAAGTGGCTTTAATATAGTAGGAATGGATTTAGTCGAGCTTGCGCCCACTCTGGACAACAGCGGAATCTCCACATCGCTTGCGTGCAAGTTGCTACGCGAGGTATTGCTTGCAATATCAAATTAATTCATAATCTGTCGGGGGTAATATGGTTACTTATTACGCGCTGCATATTTTTACACTGCTGCTCTCGTTTTGCGGAATTTACATCGGTGTGCTGTACAAGCTTTCGGGCGATTGGGTTATGGGTATAGCGTTTGCCGCAGGGGTATCGGTCGTGTCGATTGCGCTGTCGTTTTTCGTGAAGAGGCGGTTTTTTGGGTATACGATTGGGCTTGTGCTTACTTTGGCAGGCTGCCTGCTGCTGTTTGGGTTTGAACTTACGACGATAGCTGTGGTGTTGGTTTCCGTTTTCCAATATACGTACGCCTATATATTCGCACGCAAGGGCGATTCCCTCATGCCGCAGACGCGTTATTTTTATGCGGTACTGTATATCGGGGCGTACATTACGATGTGGTTTATGAAAGCTCCCGAAGAAGTTGTACAGACAATTGTAATCTGCGGACTTGTGTACCTTATCGTAACCCTATTCCTAGGAACATTTAACACAGTAATGGACTCCGCGCTGAACAAGGAGCGGTCGATTAACAAGACTGTGCAGTACAAAAACTTCATCATACTAGGACTGTCCATAATCGTCGCGCTTGGCATAGCCTTCTTCAAGCAACTTGAAAATGTAATAACAGGCTTCTTCCAATGGATTGGAAAAATATTGGTTAACGCCTATGTGTGGCTGGTTAATGCACTAATGGGAATCCCTGAAGCAAGCGGAGAATACAACACGCCAAACACAGACCTTTCCCCGCTCGTGGACGGCGAACCTATCAAAGAAACAAGCCCGATTCTCCTTTACGTACTCACAGTCATAGTTTGCATAATTCTCGCAGCATTCGCACTATTCCTACTGTGGAAGATATTCAAGGGCTTAAAAATATTGCTGGGCAAGCTCGGCATGCTAATCAAGCGCATATCCGAAAGCGGCGAAAAGCTGTACATCGACGAGCAGACATCACTGTTCGACATGCAAGAGTTTAAGGAAAACGTAGCAAAAAAGGTGAACCAAGCGTTGGAGCGATTCACCATGCCCAAGTGGAACGAATTTCAGTCGGAGCACGAACGCGTACGCTTCATGTACAAGCGACTGATGATGTACAACAACAAGGCCGGCACAAACGTAAGCTGCCTAACCCCTGCCGAAACCGAAAAAGTGAGCGTCCTGCCTCAATCTATGGCAAGCGAGCAGCACGAATTAATTGAAAAATATCAAGATGTACGCTACAGCGAAAAAGAAAATATAAGCAACAACGAGAATTTAAGAAGGTTGTATAAAACTTTGACATGACATTTCATAACGGATATTACACATACGAAAATTTCGCCGCGAAGCACGCATTCGCGGCGCGACTATTCGGCGTCGCCGATACCTCGCAAAGCGAAAGCTTTGCGGCAATCGCAAACGCAATCGGCATTGACACGCAAGCTATCGCGTGCGTAAAACAAGTGCACGGCACGCGCGTCATCACCGTAACAAAAGATATGGCAGGCAAGGGGCGTATTGCTGAAGCGGACGCGATGATTTCCTGCGACAAGGGCGTCGCGCTGTGCGTATATACGGCCGATTGCTTGCCGATACTTTTTTATGACGCGAAGCGGCAAGTCATAGCCGCCGCTCACGCAGGGTGGAAGGGCGTGCTGCGAAATATCGCCGCAGCGACAGTTTCGCAAATGTGCGCCGAATTTGCGTGCAATCCCGCGGACATATCGGCGGCGATAGGCTGCCACATCGGCACATGCTGCTTCAAGGTAGGCGACGAAGTCGCAGATTTATTCGCGGAAGAAGGATACGGAGCATACATTCACAAAGCAACGGATAAGCCCCACGTAAACCTAACCTCAATCTGCAAATCGCAGCTCACGCAAGCAGGCATAAAATCCATACACAGCAACAACGTATGCAGCGTCTGCAACAGCCACATCTTCTACTCAAACAGAGGCGACGGCGGCGTAAAAGGCCTAATGCCTGCAATAATTTACAACGGATTCGGAAACGCATAAATGAACACAATCTTTGGGCG
Source organism: uncultured Eubacteriales bacterium (assembly GCA_964479875.1). Lineage (GTDB taxonomy): Bacteria > Bacillota > Clostridia > Monoglobales > CAYZNM01 > CAYZNM01. The sequence goes on along the minus strand of CAYZNM010000002.1, from coordinate 116,809 downwards.
GCTGCTAATTCTTGCCGCGACTATAATAGTAACCTTCGGCTTTTTCCTCGGCACGATTAACTTTTGGCTTGTAGGCACATTCACAGTAAAGCAGCGCGCAACGCAGCTTGAGTTTACCGCCGACAGAATAGTCGAACTAATCCAACCCTCCGCCGAGCAAGAGTATGTGTCGGTAACACGTCTTACGCAATACATCTCGATATTATCTCAAGCTATGCAGGTGGAAATATTAGTAGTATCAGCAGACGGCGAAGTCATACTGTCGTCCAACACAAAGCTCATGCGGTCGATTGTAGACCTATCTATTTTCGACGGATTAAATCGCGACCTAGTCATAAGCAAATTCATCTACGGCGAGCTGTGCCTCAACAGCTGCGTCCCTGTGATTTACAACGACGCCGTTGCCGGCTACGTAATAGCATCCGCACAATACCCTGCTATATCGAACGAGCTTTCAGGAGTTTTCCGCGCATTCTCAACGTCGCTCGGAATCAGCTCACTGCTAGGATTTGTGCTGTCGATGTTGTTGTCGCGCGCACTAGCAGGCCCCATATTCGAGCTTAACCGCGCTGCGAAGATGTACGCCAAAGGCGAATTTGTCACAATCAAAAGCAACAGCAAAATCAAGGAATTGCAGCAGCTAAGCAGCTCCTTCAATCACATGAGCGGCAGCCTTGCCCAAACCGAAAACGCACGCCGCGACTTCATCTCCGCAGTATCGCACGACCTACGCTCCCCCCTCACAACCATCGGCGGATTCATCGACTGTATGCTGGACGGCACAATCGAACAAGACGAATACAAGCAATACCTAGGCGTCATCAAAAATGAAACCGCCCGCATGTCAAACCTAGTCAACAGCTACCTAGACATCAGCAAATACGAAAATGGAGCATATCCCCTCAACATAACGCCCTTCGACATCAACGAATTAATCCGCAAAATAATCATAAGCTACGAAATGCGCCTGCACGAAAGGTGGCTCGACATCACAACCGACCTCGAAGGTGAGCTAATTATAAAAGCCGACCAAAACGCAATCAAACGCGTAATCTGCAACCTAATCGAAAACGCAATAAACTACGCCGACAAAGGCAGCACAATCATACTCTCGACTGGGCGCGCCAACAAACAAGCCGAATTCACAATAACAAACAACGGCACAATCGAACAAGCCGACATTCCGCACGTCTTCGACAGATTCTATCGCGGCGACAAATCACGCACCCAATCAGGCAGCGGCCTAGGCCTATACATCGTCAAATCAATACTAAACCAACACAACTGCGAAATAAGCCTAACAACCGACACAGAATCCAACACAGTTTCATTCACCTTCAATCTTCCAATCTAATATATTTTCGTGCAATAATGATATATATTTGAAAAAAATGTTGAAATTGGTAGAAATATATGTTATAATAATGCGATGTTATTTTGTATAGTCAATTGTGTTTTATTCCGTTGCCGCAGAAGTTTGACGAACGACGGGCACAGCGGCTCGCCGGTGGCGAGCGGTTTTGCGTGCAGTCTGCCTATAGAATCAACAAAACGCGATTGACTTGAATACACTTTTAAAACGCAATAGCTATACAAAAAGATTAATGGGGTGTATAAATGAAAATGCTTTTCCTCATCGATGGGGATAACAATTTGCACAACGGCCTACACGGAGTTGACTTTTTATCCGAAGATGACACTGTACTTATTTTCTACAATAGTGCGGTTAACATAACGAAAGCAAAAGCTTTAACACAAAACAGCAAGGCGACTGTGCAATATATTCCCAGCGTACGCAATGGCAAAAATTCCATAGACTTTCAAATAATAACCGAGCTTGGCGTTTTAATAGGAAAAAACGAAGTTGAGTATGCCTACATCATAAGTAAGGACAACGGCTATCTGTCGTCTATTTCATCTTTAAAAAAACGTTACAATTCTTCATTCACCGATGTTGTGTTAGAGGAATCCATAGAAAAATGCCTTAAATTTTCATTCATCATTAAATCCACAACAAAGGAAGAGCTGTGCGACAACTTTGTCGCCGAATACGGCGAAGGCATGGGCAGCCTAATGTACAACCACATATCAAAGCTGTTCACACCCAAACGCGGCCGCAGACCTCGCCGAAAGCCTGCGCAAGCCGAAGCAGCAGCGCAAGCCGTAACAACAGCACAAGTTGAAGCAGAAACCGAAGCGCAATCCAATGAACAAAGAATTGGTTTCACTCCTTGAATTCTTAAAATTTATACTCAAAAACAAAAGGGCGCACATGCGTCCTTTTTATTTTACATCAATGAAATAAATCGTCTAGTGAAAAATGATAAATACAACCCTTGACAAATTTAAGCGAAAATAGTATAGTGAGATTATGCAATCTAAATAGTAAAAAATACACGAATATTTGTTGATTACGCTAGTTTTTTTAAGATTAAGGTTTGAACAAGCTCTTAAGAAATTTTGATATTATGTATAAGCTGCTTATTTTTATTCATTATTGATATTTCCGAAGAGCCTTACTAAAAATACATGCTCTCCGTTTGTGATTTTGGAGAGCATATTTTCGCGGGGAGGGTACGGTTACGAAGGTTTTAGATGTTGCGAAATTGGATTTGATGTTGATTGGTACAGGTAGTTTTAATAGGAAGAGTGAGCAGGCGGTGGGGGTTACGGTTGCGCCTGTTAGTGTGAATCTGCGCGAGTGCGAGGTCGTGAAGGTTACGGCTGCATTTTCGCGCGAAATGCTTGCGGGGAAGTGCGCTGCGCTTGTGAATTTGCACACGGACGGCGATTATGAATGTACATTCACGCCGCACCAAACTCCGTGCGACAATATGGTGATTGGCGAGAAGGCTATGCGCGGCGCGCCGATTATTTTGGAGAAAACGGACAGCATGTTTATACTGCTGCCAGATTTTGACGCGTTCATGCAGCCGCACCCTGCGCAGTTTATCATGGATTATTCCAAGGCAGGGAATGTAGCAAGCTTTGGCATAGGCGCACATAAGGAAGTAGGGCATGTGTACTACAAGCTCACAGGCGAGGAGTTAGCGGCCGAGGATATAACCGTAACTTTTTACGCGGCAAAATTTTCAGGAGCACACGAGAAGCGCGACTACAGACGCGTGGTAGAGTTGATATGGGAGCTATTCACCGAGCAGCAATATTCGCAGCAGCCGCCCGAGCCTGATTCACTCACGGCTTACGTAAAGCATGTTTATAATTGGGCATTCGCGAATTGGAAAGACATCTGTTGGCAGGAATTTGAAGTCGACGGCGTGCCTGTCGGCGGCATGGTGTTCATCGTAACCGCGAAGCAAAAGCCGGGGCATGGCAGCGAGGACGTATGGCGCGAGCCGAAAAGCCTGTGGAACCAAGCGTGGTTTTGCAGCTTGCGCAGCGCGTACGGCTACTACAATTGGGGCAAGAAAAATGGTCAGCCTGATTTAATGGAGAAGGCGCGGCTCAACTTAAACTTCGCGCTGATGTCGCCGCAGCAGGACGGATTCATCTACAGCTACTACAAAGCAGGCGAGGGCAACGACTTCACCAAGGGCGCATTCGGGCAAAGCTGTCCGCGCAGACCCGACCACCACGACAATTATTTCCACCTGCTCGACAATTCATGGACATGCTATTGGCTGTGCAAGTGGTACACCGATAACGAAGCAGACGAGCGTATATTGCCCTACGTGACACGTTACGTCGATGCGATACTGAAATTGCAGCAGCCTGACGGCAGCTTCCCTGCGTGGGTCGAGCCTATTTCCGGCGCGATTTCGCCCTATCTGCAAAAGTCACCGGAAGTCGCGGCGCACATCATGCTGCTTTGCAAGCTGTATGAAATTACCAAAAACGAGCGTTACCTCGCTTCCGCAAAGGCTGCGGCAGCGTTTATCATAAGCGACATAATCCCGAGCGGAAAGTGGGAGGACTTTGAAACATACTGGTCCTGCGCGGAATTATGGAGCGAGAAGCAGTTCGGCTGCGTCGACAAAAAGAGCGGCGTTTACAGCCAAAACACCTTCGGTATGTACTTCTGCGCCGACGGATTGTTGAGCCTGTACCAACTCACGGGCGAAAAGCAGTATCTCGAAGCAGGCGAAGTTGTGCTTGCCGAAATGTCGCTGTACCAACAAGTGTATCGTCCGGCGGGATTCCCCGTACCCACAATAGGCGGCTTCGGCGTAATGAATTGCGACGACGAGTGGAACGACGCGCGTCAAAGCTTGTTCGCACTGACATACCTGCGATATTATAAGGAAACAAAATCCGAAGCATACCGACTGCGCGCAGTGTGGGCGATGAAGGCCTCCTTCTACATGATGTTCTGCCCCGAAAATCCCGAGGTCAAGGCGTTGTACGAAAAGGTACACCCGCACCTCGACGAGCGCGACTACGGCTTCCACATGGAAAACTTCAATCACAGCGACGGCACACAAAAGCATGGACTGGGCGAGTTCACCATCTTCGATTGGGGCAACGGCGCGGCTTCATCATCTTTGTACGAATTTATCAAGCTATATAACTAAACTGTATATAAATGGAAGGGGATTTATGAAGAACAGAAAATACAACGTTCCTTTTAAAGGAGAAGCTTTGAGCCGCATTGCTTATCCAATGGGCGGCACAGGCGCAGGCATGATGTGTTTGCAAGGCACAGGCGCAATCGGCAGCATGTCGGTGCGCAACAAGATGGATTTGCACAATGAGCCGAATATGTTCGCGGCGGTAACGATTAAGGGCGAGGACGCGTTTTCGGCTGTGCTCGAGGGAGCTGTGCCTAAGAGCAAGATTTACACGTCGCGCGGAGCTTTCGGCGAGGCAGGCAATGGACTGCATGGCAAAAACTATGGCTTGCCGCGATTTGACGAGTGCGAATTTAGCGCGAAGTTTCCTGTAGCTACGGTGAAGCTGTGCGATAAGGATATACCGATTGCAGCGGAGATAAAGGGGTACAGCCCATTTATCGTGGGCGATGAGGACAATTCGGGATTGCCTGCGGCAATGCTCGAGTATACGCTGACAAACACCTCCGGCAAGGAGATTGAAGCCGTATTCTACTTCGCTTCCTTCAACTTTATGAAGGAGAATGACGACCGCTGCGTAGTGCCTTGCAAGGACGGATTTATCCTGCGCCAGCCTGCTGTCGAGGGAGCTAAGGATAAGCAGGGCGACTTCTGCATATTCGCGGAAGAGGACGCTTATGTAGACGCGGCTTGGTTCAGAGGCGGTTGGTTCGACACCTTCACCATGCTGTGGAAGAATATGCAGCTGGGTATATATGGAAACAAAACCCACGAATCAGGCACAAGCGACGGCGGTACAATCGCAATCCCCTTCAAATTAGCCGCAGGCGCAAGCAAGACCATAAAGCTGAACATGTGTTGGTATGTACCCTACAGCGATATTCGCATCGGTCACCCCGAAAGCAAATGCGACGGCGATTGCTGCTGCGACGGCAAAAAAGATGAGCCCGGATACGAGCCGTGGTACGCAACAAGATTCGCCGACATAAACGCAGTGCGCGACTACATCGTCGCAAACAAAGCTATGCTGCGCGACAAAAGCTTCAAGCTAAGCGACACAATCGGCAAGGTTACATTGCCTGCCGAGGTAGTTGACGCAGTAGACGCAAACCTCACAATCCTAAAATCAGCGACAATCCTGCGTGAAAAAGGCGGACGCATGTGGGCGTGGGAAGGCTGCTTCGACTGCGGCGGCTGCTGTCACGGTACGTGCACGCACGTGTGGAACTATGCACAATCGCTGCCGCATATGCTTCCGGCACTGGAACGTTCGCTACGTCAAACAGAGTTCAACGAATGCCAAGACGAGCGCGGCCACCAAAACTTCCGCGCACCAATGCCACTAATCGAAGCCGACCACGGTTTCCACGCAGCAGCGGACGGACAGCTCGGCGGCATAATGAAGGTTTTCCGCGACTACCACATCAGCGGCGACAAAAATTGGCTGGCAGACATGTGGCCGAAAGTCAAGCAGAGCCTCGAATACTGCATCACAACATGGGATAAAAAGGGCGAAGGCGTGTTAAAAGAACCGCACCACAACACCTATGACATCGAGTTCTGGGGTCCCGACGGAATGTGCAGCTCATTCTACCTCGGCGCGTTAAAAGCCGCGGCGGCTATGTCTGAAATACTAGATGACAACACGCACGAACGCTACAACCAACTCTACCAAAACGGACGCAAATATATGGAAGAAAAGCTGTTCAACGGCGAATATTTCTTCCATGATGTAATGCGCGACGGCTTGGAAGCGACACTCAAGCCTGAAAACGAATATCCCGAAACAAACGAGCTGTTAGTTGCAGAAGGTCCAAAGTATCAATACGGCACAGGCTGCCTATCTGACGGCGTACTAGGCGCGTGGATGGCTATGGTATGCGGAGTGGGCGAAATATTGGACAGTGAAAAGGTGAAGAGTCACCTGCTCAGCATATACAAGTACAACTACAAGGATAACCTAAAGCGGCACTCGAATCCGCAGCGTCCCGGATACGCGATGGGCGACGAAGGCGGCGTATTGCTGTGCAGCTGGCCGCACGGCGGCAAACCCTCGCTGCCATTTGTTTACAGCGACGAGGTATGGACGGGAATCGAACATCATGTCGCAGCGCACCTTATAATGATGGGCTGCGTTGAAGAAGGTCTGCAAGTTGTACGCACATGCCGCGACCGTTACGACGGAATCGTGCGCAATCCGTACAACGAGTACGAGTGCGGCAACTGGTATGCACGCGCAATGTCGTCATACTCACTGCTGTACGCACTTACAGGAATTTCCTACGACGCCGCAACTCAAATCTTGACAATCGCACCCAAGCTAAAAGGCGACTTCACAAGCTTCCTATCCACAGCAACAGGCTACATGCTCGCAGGTGTACGCGACGGAAAGCCCTTCGCGGAAGTAATCGACGGCGAAATCACAGTGAAGGAAATGAAGTATGACATATAATAACGAATACAGCCTGCTAACTTCGCAAGTCGGCTACCACAACAATGATGTTAAAAAGGCATACATCCGCAGCGCGTTGAAAACGCCTGCGGGCTTGCCCGATAAATTTTCGGTAGTAAACGACGACGGCGAGGACGTTTTCGCCGGAGCTATTGCGTATTGGGGCGAGAAGTGGGGAAGCTATTGGTGGAGCATGGACTTTTCGCCTGTAGTTGCAGATGGAAAGTATAGTGTAAAGGTTGAAGCTTTACAGTCAAATGTCTTCCACATTCGCGAAGATGTGCTGACAAGCTCTCGCCTTGACAGCGACGAGCAAGCGGATTTAGCGGATATTGCCATGCACCAGCTTGATTATCGCCTAAAAAAATTCACCGACCCCGAAGCGGTTCAGATTCCAGGATTCGAGGGCGAGTACATTCCCGGCTATCGCGATTGTGGAAGCGAAATCCGCGAGCTTTCCTCGCACGTAGTGACGCTGCATGGACTTCTCGACATTTACGAAAACAAGAAGATTTACGACAGCTTTTCCGTTAAACTGCGCGAAAAGCTGCTGCACCAAATAAAATGGGTTGCCGACTACATCGTATTCTGCCAAGAGCATTCCGACAATCCGCTGTACAACGGCAGATTCAACCACGACGGCGGAATGCAGACCGACTACGGCACAACAGGCTACCACAATTGGCACGGCACAGCGTATGCACTTACCGCGCTTGCACGAATCTGCAATGTCCTAGGAAATGTACTGCAATGCAATGACTACATCGCCGCAGCAGAGCTTGCGTTCGCGAACGCGACATATCGTCCGTACAACATCGAAAGCGACATCGGCGCGCGAACAGATAAGGACGGCAACAACATCAACAGCGACGACTTTACCGCATACGTAAACGAACTCGCGCAGCAGGTGTACAACAAGCCCTCCGACTGGGCAATTCCTATGTCGCTTAAGACAAAGGATAAGCTCACCTTCACATGGGGCTGCGTGCAGCTTTACAAGGCTACAAATAAAAAGGACTACCTCGACACCGCGATTAAATTTGCCGACAGCGCAATCGAACGCCAGTTCACCGATTGGGAAAATCCGATCGAGGGCGCATACGGCAACTTCTACGCATTCGAGGGCGACAACGAAGCCTTTTCACTGGAGTGGAACCAAAACCATAAGTTCCACATGGGCAACATCGAGCCTACCAACCTCAAGGGCATAATGGAGCTTTACCAATTATTGCCGGAACATGCAGACGCCGCGAAGTGGTACAACGCAGTAAAAACCTACGGGGAAGCGTACGTTAAGGCGACTGCCAAGCTGTCTCCGATGGGTATTTGGCCGCTGACTATGTACGCCGATAAGCAGCATGGGGGAGTGAAATACTTCCAAGTAACCAATCATGGCGCAGTGGGTATGTACGGACAAGTTGCGAAAAATCTGCTGGAGCTTGGCGACTTTTTGGGCGAGAGCGAGTATGCCGAATATGCCGCGAACAATCTGCAATTTATCGCAGGCCTGAACCCCGGAATACCCACATCATTTGACGAAAAAGAATGGCAAGCAAAGTCAATGATTGTAGGTCTGGGCGCGGATTTCTTCTACGCACAGCACGGTTTAATATCCGCACCAAAAGGCAGCGGAATCAATGGCTTCAGCGCGGACATACAGTTCCAGCCCACAGTCTTAGGCACAGTACCTGATGCACCAAAAGGCATACTAGGCGAAGACGGCAAGTACCAATTCAACGAGGACTACCTCCCCCACAGCCACGGATATGCGTCCGGCGTAGCTGTAATGGAGAAGCCCTTTACACTCACTGTCACAGCAAAAATCGGCAAAACCGCAGTTCCTGCAAAAATTGTCGCAGCCTACGACAACGCCGAGCTGTCCATTACAGACCAATCCATAACCCTCCCCAACATGAAGCGTGTAACAGTTTCCGCTTCATACAACGGTGTAACATTATCCGAAAGCTTCGATACCATAGGCGGCGCAAGCAAGCAGTTAACCTTCGACTTCGAGTCTGCAATTGCCATCAGCATAAGCGCACCCGAAATAATCGACACGAAGGAAGCTAAAGGCATTGTAAAGGTAGTTAACCTTACAAACAACAGCAAACAAGCGACTGTAAAGCTAAATGCTTACGGAGTGAATTTACACAAGTACGAATTTGTATTAACCCTTACTCCCGACAAAACAGAGCAATCAATCGAATTTGTACTCCAATCCGATGTAAAGGCAATGCCCTTCACGGTTATTGCAACTGCCAACGTCAACGGCGACACCTACAAAGCATACGCCCACGGCAAAATCTCATCAAAACCAACCACATTATAAAGGAGCAAATAAATGTTCAACGGACTAGGCATGAACTTAGGCAACCTCTCGCGTCTTTCCAACGCAAAAACACGCTCAATCAGTGCAGAAAACTACACAGGCGAAAAAGGCAAAGGCGGCATGGCAACCACCGGAATTTCCGCCGATTCAGCAGCTCGCGAACTAGGTCAAGGCTGGAAGGTATCCCCGGCTGTTTTAGTTGAAAAGGGACAAACCTTTACATTCGCCGACATAGAAGGGCCCGGCGCAATCCAAAGCATGTGGTTCACCCCCGCAGGCGCAGGCCGCGACTTCATCCTGCGTATCTATTGGGACAACCAAGAATTCCCATCAGTTGAAGCTCCGCTAACCGACTTCTTCGGCTTCGGTTGGAACGACAACATCGACGGCACAACAGGTAAATTCCCAACATTAAACTCCCTACCAATCTATGTAGCCCCCAATCGCGGCTTCAACAGCTTCTGGGAAATGCCCTTCCGCAAGCACTGCAAAATGACAATGGAAAACATAGGCAACGACACCCAATGCCTTTTCTACCAAGTAAACTACACCCTCACCGAAGTGCCGGACGACTGCGCATACTTCCACGCACAATTCCGCCGCACCAATCCCGTTAAGTACATGGACGACTACGTAATCGTAGACGGAATCAAGGGCAAGGGCCACTTTGTAGGCACATCGCTGTTCGTAGGCTTAAACGGCGCGAACAGATGGTGGGGCGAAGGCGAAATCAAATTCTTCATGGACGGCGACGACAAATTCCCAACAATCTGCGGCACAGGCACAGAGGACTACTTCGGCGGCGCCTACGATTGGGACGTTGACGGAAAATACACAACCTACTCCGGTCCGTTTATCGGTATGCACCACGTAACACAGCCCGACGGATTGTACATCTCGCAACAACGCTTCTCAATGTACCGCTTCCACGTAATGGACCCAATCCGCTTCGAGAGCGACCTAAAGGTGACAATCCAAGACCTAGGCTGGCGCGACCAAGGCAGATACCTGCCGCGCCAAGACGACATGGCTTCGGTTGCATACTGGTACCAAACATTACCGGCAGCGCAATTCCCCAAATTCTACACACGCGACGAATTAGAAGTGTTATAAGAAATAGAAAAACGGGTCGATGTAACAATCGACCCGTTTACATATTGGTTTACATAATTTATAATTCCATAACGATATGCTTGAACAAATCGCCGCGCGCCTCGAAGTTAGGGAACATATCAAAGCTTGCGCAAGCAGGGGAGAGTAGCACGACGTCGCCCGTTTCGGCTAACTGCTGCGCTTGCAACACGGCCTTATGCAAGTCGTCTGCATGATAAATCGGGTGCGCGGCATTTTCCGCACATATTGCAGCCTTAATAATCCCTGCGGTTTCTCCAATTAGCACGACTGCCTTAGACAACTCGGCGATATGCTTACCAAGCTCGCCGAATGGAATATGCTTGTCGTACCCACCTGCAATCAAAATAGCATTACCCTCAAACGAACGCAACGCAGCCTCCGTACTCGAAGGAGTAGTTGCCTTGGAGTCGTTAAAATACTTTATGCCATTCAATTCACGCACAAACTCCATGCGGTGTGCCACTCCTGCGAAGGTGCGTGCGCTATCGCGAACAACCTGCGGCTTTACCAATTTATTTACAGCTGCAATCGCAGCAAGGAAGTTTTCGACATTATGCTGCCCTGGAAGCAGTATATCCTTGACATCGACAATTTTTTCCGCATTTTTTCCGTCGTCATAACAAATCGAGCCGTTATCGACATAGAATCCTTTTTCCAACTTCTTCAAGCGGCTAAAATACAAAACGTTGCCTTTCGCATTTTCCGCAAAGCTTACCGTATCGGGATTGTCTGCATTCAAGATTAAAATGTCGTCCTCGGATTGATGGAGGAAGATGTTGGTTTTCGCCGAAACATACTCGTTCATGGAAGTGTGCATGTCAAGGTGATTGGGTGATATGTTTGTCACGACAGCGACGTGCGGGCTTGCATTCATGGTGTGCAACTGGAAGCTGCTCAATTCCAGCACGACTATGTCGTTCGCCGAAATATTCCCGGCTTCACTTAGCAGCGGAATGCCTATGTTGCCGCCGAGCCACACGTTATGTCCCTCATCTTTTAGCATTTTGTGAATCAATGTGGTGGTGGTGGATTTGCCTTGACTTCCGGTCACGGCGATAATTTTCGCAGGGCATACGTCGAAAAAGCACTCCATCTCGCTTGTGACAACGCTGCCGCGGCTGCGTGCCGCAACAAATTCCGGCAGGTCGAAGCGTATTCCGGGCGACTTAAAAATTATCTCCTCGCGCAAATCCGCGAGGTAATCCTCGCCCAGCCGCATAGTCACATTCATGCACTGCATATCTTGGTACAAGTCGCCCAAAAGGTGCGGCTGCTTTTTGTCGCGCGCAACAACCTTCGCTCCCGCGTCCACAAGCAGCCGAATAAGCGGCTTATTGCTAATGCCAACGCCTACCAGCGACACAGTCTTGCCCTTCATGTCAGCCAAAAACTTCTCAAACTTCGTCATTTCATCACTCCTATTAAATATGTATAAGATTCGATTCGACCCAAAAATCTGCATACGGAAATGAGGAATGAAAATCATTCCTCATTATATATTATTCCATGATGATTATTCGGTTACTTCTGTTTCAGCTACGGGTTCTGCGGAAGCTGCCGCCTTCATAGAAAGTGAAATCTTCTTGTTCTCGTAGTCGAGCTCGATAACTTTAACGTCAACTTCTTGTCCTACGGATAAAACGTCGGACGGCTTAACAATGCGTTGGTCGGAAATTTGCGAGATGTGGATTAATCCGTCGATGTGCGGCATAATTTCCGCGAACGCGCCGAATGTAACCAGACGCACGATTTTAGCCTTTAAGATGTCGCCTACGTTAAGCTTCGCTTGCGCGATTGCCCAGGGGCTATCTTCTTCGCGGCGATGTCCTAAGGAGATTTTGTTCTTCTCTCTGTCGAGGGCGATGATGAATACATCAATTTTGTCGCCAACGTTTACTAGCTCGGAGGGGTGCTTAACCCTTGTCCAAGACAGCTCGGAGATGTGAACAAGACCATCAATGCCGCCGATGTCAACGAATACGCCGAATGGTGTAATCGACTTAACTGTGCCTGTGTACTTGCTGCCTTCGCTTGCGCTTGCCCAGAATTGTTCAACCTTTTGCTTTCTAACTTCACCTGCAACGGACTTGATTGAGCCAACAAGCTTTCTGCGTCTTGCGTTTATGTCAATTATTTTGAAGCTAACTGTTTCATTCAATAAGATACCGAGATCTTGTAAGTATCTTTCGCTTGCTTGGGAAGCAGGAACGAATACGCGCACGTTGTTTGTGGACACGATAACGCCGCCCTTTAATATCTCAACAACCTTGCCTGTGAGAATTTCTTGGTCAGCGAAGGCTTTCTCAAGCTTTTTGATTCCGGCTAATTGGTCAACCTTTTTCTTGGAAAGGGTGATTGTGCCTTCAACATCGTTCACGCGTACAACATAAACCTCGATTTCCTCGCCAACCTTAACAACATCTCCGGGCGATTGAATCGGGTCGTCGGTTAGTTCGGAAACAGGTATTGCTCCGTCCGACTTAACTCCTAAATCAACAAAAACTTCGCTTGGGTTAATAGAAATTACAGTACCCTTAACTATATCGCCGCTTTTCAGCGTGAGCACCGTTTTTTCAAGCTCCTCCGCAAAATCCAGTTCGTTTGTGGTTTCTACATTTGTTTCTAACATGGTTAATACCTCCTTAATAATCCAATCAGGGGTAGAAGCGCCAGCAATTACTCCGATTGTATGTCCGATAAACTCTATGGTGTGAATATCTTCGGCAGTTTCTATATGAAATGTATTATAGCAAATTTTCGTGCATATTGCAACTAATTTTTTAGTATTATTGCTATTTTTACTGCCAATTACAACAACAGTGTCGCATTTTGCAGATATTTCTCGCGCTTCGTTTTGCCTTTGTTGTGTTGTACTACATATTGTATCAAATATTAGGGGGTTTTGGCAAGTATTTTTTATGCAATCAGTGATATATTTGTAATTTTCCTGTTTTATTGTCGTTTGAGCGACTACGCATACCTTGTCAAAGTTGTGCAATGTGTTGTAATAAATGCTGATGTCCTGTGCATCATTGTCGGAAATTATGAGCGCGGAGTTGTTGCATCTGTCGTTTATACCCATAACTTCGGGGTGAGAAGCGTCGCCGACAATTACTATGTTGTAGCCCATTTCGTAGTGCTTCCGCACTATTTCGTGGGCGCGTTTTACGTGGGGGCAGGTTACGTCGATGTAGGCGATTCCTCGTGTTTTGAGCTTTTCGTAAGTCGAGAGAAGCTCGCCGTGCGAACGTATAATCATTGTGCTGCCCAGTGGTATATCATCGACAGAATCAGCATGAATCAGACCGAGGTCGTGCAGCCGCTGCATTTCGTGCTTATTATGCATAAGCTCGCCGAGAGCGTATAGGCTTGTCCCTTTGGCAAGCTCTGCCTCGGCGGTATTCGCTGCATTCTTCACGCCGAAGCAAAAGCCGCATGTTTCGGCTTTTATAATAGTTCGCGCCATTATGCCCCCTATTTATTGGGAATGTTTTGTTCCAACGAATACACGGTGTCCATCAATTTTCGCGTAAGCTCCAACTTTTGCTCTGTCGGAACAGTCTTGCCGTAGTATTCGCTATATTCAATCGGCTTGCCGAAGATAACCCTTATCTTGCTGCGGAATGGCAAATATTTCCCGGAAATAAATACCGGTAGTATGGGCACCTGTGCCTTTAACGCGAACGAAACCGCGCCCGGCTTTACATTGTCAGTTTTAACCTGTGTGCGCGTACCTTCAGGGAATATAGTGATGATTTTGCCTTGCTTGAGCAAATTTATGATTGCCTTAAACATGCTAAGTTCAGTTGCGTCGCGCGTCACAGGGATTGCGTCAATCTGCTTGAAGAACCACTTCGCAAGCCCATTCTTAAACAGCTCCGCTTTTGCAAGATACGACATTCGCCGAGGCAAAAACACCGAAAGTATCACAGGGTCGTTGAAATCCTTGTGATTGCCTGCCAAAATAAAATTGCTCTTCATCGGCACATTCTCGACGCCGTACGCCTTCGCCCTGTACAATAGTTTATAAAAAAGCCGAACTAGCGGAATGAGAGCATAGTCTAACAGTTTATTGAACATTACCGCAGCCGCTCCTTTACAATCGCCGTGATGTGTGCGATGGACTTTTCGAGGGGGAAGCCTGTGGTGTCAACGAGGATTGCGTCCTCGGCCTTAGCAAGTGGAGTGACGTCGCGAGTGCTGTCACGGATATCGCGCACTTCCATGTCGCGCTCGATTTGTTCGAGTGTGCATTGCACGCCCTTTTCGGTAAGTTCCATGTAGCGGCGATTCGCCCTATCCTGCAATGTCGCGGTGAGGAAAATTTTTACAGTAGCATTAGGCAACACATGCGTGCCAATGTCTCTGCCGTCCATTACAATATTTTTGCCCTCGCCAATTTTGCGCTGCATTTCCACAAGCCACTCCCGAATCTGCGGCAATGCGGAATACTGCGACGTCAGCTCGGAAATTTCATGCTGCCGAATATCCTGTGAAACGTCCTGCCCATCTAAATATATTTTAGTGCTGTCGTCTGACTGAGAAATAGTTGTAGCCTCGAAAATTTGCAGAAGCGCAGAGGTATCACTTGGGTCTATGCCGTTCCTGTGCAGCTTCAAGGTGAGCGCCCGATACATCGCCCCGGTATCCAAATAAGTAAACCCAAGCTCCGCCGCGACCGCTTTCGCAATCGTACTTTTCCCTGCCGAGGACGGCCCATCAATAGCTACGCTGTAAAAAGCTATACTATCACCTCCAATTTCTCTTACATTATACACTATATAAATGGAAAAAACAAGTCTTATCGAAGAAAAAATAGCAATTTTACAAATTATTTACAAAAAGATAGACACGCATATGTTCTGCGTGTCCAAAGTTTTATTCAAGATAAACTCGCGCAAGCGTCACGATGTCGCCCTCTACCGTTACGGGTGAAGCGAAGTAGTGGTATTTCACATTCGCGCTTGCCATAGAGATTTCAATTACCACCGTATCGGGGCAGTTGGAGCCGTCCAACTGAATTATGGAATTATCTGCCACAGTTACAACTGTTTCCTTATCCGTGAGCTTGTCCAACACTTCGCCGTTTTGTATTACCGTGACGGCGTTGTCGTCATTCAAGGTTGTGCTGCCTGCGTACAGTTTCAGTGTAATTGTACCTGTTCGCTCGCGTGGGAAGGGGTTTTTGTTCGCTTCCTCAAGCTGCTCTACGAGCGACATCGCCGACCGCGATTCGTCGGACATAAGCATATACTGCGCAGCGAACATGGTAATAACACCCAGTGTAAGTAAGAATACAAACATGCCAAAAAATATTTGGCTTATGTTAAAAACTATAGGTTTCTTGCGTTTCATGGCTTGTCCTCCAAAATTGTCCTACCTAATTATTATGCAGAAATTTCATAAATATACGGGATATTTTGGAAAAGACAGATATGAGCCACGATTTTCTTATAACTGGTTTACATAATTTAACGCATTTATTACACCGAACTTCGCAGCGTGGAAGGATAGGCCGCCTTGCATGTAGATGTTGTACGGCGGGGCGATTATCGCGTCGGCGGATAGTTCGACGGATGCGCCTTGCGTGAATGTTCCGGCTGCCATAATTACGTCGTGCGCGTATCCGGGCATTGCCCACGGTTCTGGCGTGACATAGCTATTTATTGGGGAGGCCGACTGAATGCCGCGGCAAAATGCCGATACTTTTTCGGCGGAGCCTAGGGTGATGGATTGAATTATGTCGGTGCGTGTATGCTCGGGAGTTGGGTTTACATAATACCCATGCTGTGCAAATACATCCGCTGCGAATATCGCTGTCTTGATGGCTTCGGCGATAATCATAGGGGAGAGGAATAGGCCTTGCAATATCGCGCGGTTTATGCCAAGCGTCGCGCCGATTTCCTTGCCTTGCCCTGCGACGGTTAGGCGATATGCGCATTGCTCGACATGCTCGCGCTTGCCTGCGATGTATCCGCCGCAGGGGGCGATTCCGCCGCCTAGGTTTTTGATGAGTGAGCCTGCGAGTAGGTCGGCATTGGGTTCGTGCTGCTCGGTCAATTCGCCGTAGCAGTTGTCGACAATGAAGATTATATTGGGGTTCACTTGTTTTAGCTTGGTGATTGCCTGATTGATTTGTTCGGTTGTAAGGCTTTGTCTGTCGTGGCTGTAGCCGCGCGACTTTTGCATAAGCACTGCCCTTATACTTCTATCGTCCGAAATAGCGGAAGAGGAGGAGGCTACGTCGATCCCTCCATCCAATAACTCAATCTGCTTGTACCCAATTCCGTAGTCGGCAAGCGAACCTATGTCGCGGTTACTGCCTATGCCTATGACGTTGTGCAGTGTGTCGTACGGCTTGCCTGTGACGCACAGCAATGTGTCGCCCGGGCGAAGTGCCGCATACAAGCATGTCGCAATCGCGTGAGTGCCGTTTGCGAAGCTGTGCCGCACGAGGGAATCCTCCGCGCCCAACACATCTGCGAACACCTTCTCGATAACCTCGCGGCCTGCGTCGTCATAGCCATAACCTGTCGTGCCTTGCAAGTGCGAATCGTCGACCCTATGCTTTATAAACGCGTCAAGCACCTTCGCTTGATTATGTGCCGCTGTTTTTTCCACATTAAAAAAAATTGTATGCAGCGCATTTTCACGCTGCATACAAAGGTCAAACAATCGGCGGTCGATTTTTAATGTTTTCAACAATTCCATAGTACACCATTTCTGTTGAACACGATACGCCGTGTTAATTAAACTACTGGTAAATTCTAAGCAAACCTTTTACAACGCCGATTACGTTTGCATTGCCGCAGGTTTCTTTTGAGTATGTTGTAACTGTTGCAACGTTGTCTTTTAATACTACAACGTTGTCGCCGTTGTTAAACGTATCTGTAGGCGCGACAACAACATTGTCACCCTCCAGTATTCCGGCATTTTTCATGCTGTCATCTTTTGCGACAACCGCGAAAACATTCTCAATCTTTGCGAAGTGTGCAGGAAGCGCAATGTAATCGCTGATGTTTTCGTCGGTGATGATAGGCGTGTCTGCCGCAAAATTGTTAACTACAGGAACATGTACAACTCCGCCGCCGTGCAACGGCACGATTGAGCGTTTCTTGTTCTTGTCCTTTGCGATGTAACCTTTTTCTTCCAATACGTTCAAGTGAGCGTACACAGTCGAAATAGATTTGATTTGCATACTCGCGCATATCTCGCGTATTGAAGGCGGATAGCCCTTCTTGTATACGCTGTCGTGAATGAACTTGTACATGTCCGCCTGAAGCTTAGTGATGTTATCAAACATATGTCACCTTTAAATTAAAAAATATTTTTTTGTTCCGATAAAGGATTGCGCTTGGAAGCTTCTCTTAACTGCTCTTGGTCTACATGTGTATAAATTTCCGTTGTTGCAATGCTTTCGTGCCCCAGCAGCTGCTGTAATGTGCGTATGTCTACGTTTCCGTGCTTGTACATCAGTGTTGCTGCCGTATGCCTAAGCTTATGTGTGGAATATTTTACGGTGTCCAAGTGTGCTATGTCCAAATACTTTTTCACCAATAGCTGCACGCCTCTTGACCCTAATCGCTTGCCGAGGTGATTTAGAAACAGTGCGTTTTCCGTACTCCCCGGGCGTTTTGCGAGGTATTGCCGAACAGCCTCTTGGCATGAATCATTTAAGTAGATGGTGCGTTCCTTGTTGCCTTTGCCTTTGATTATCAGCGTATCGCCTCTAATATCGCTCGTGTTAATCGATGTAAGCTCCGAAACACGAAGCCCGCAGTTCAACAGCAGCGTAAAGATGGCGTAGTCCCGCGCGTTTTTGATACCTTGCAGAAAAGCTATCGAGGAATCTAAGTCAAGATGCCGCGGAAGCGTTTTCCCTATCTTTGGTGATTCAAGGTTTTTTGCGGGATTTTCAGTAATAAGGCGTTCCTTCTGTTCAAGATAGTTGAAGAAGGAGCGAAGGCTGGCAACCTTTCTTGCCCTTGCTTTTGCGTCGTTTTTTCTTTCCGTGACTAAAAAGGCAAAGTATTCGTACAGGTCGAATAATGTAACCGCTCTGATCTGTTCAATAGTAACGTCCGCTACGTCTATTTCATCGAAGGGTATAGTAGGATTTGCCATACCATTTTTCAACTTAATGTAACGTAGGAATAAACGTAGGTCGTAGTAATATACATTAATTGTACGAACAGATTTTCCTTGAACGATTAAATTATAGGATAAGTAGCCTTTTGCGAATGAAGGAAGATCACCATACTCTGTTTTCATTGAGATACCGTAAAATTAGTAAATTAAGGCAATCAATTGTACTTTGGCATAATGCAAACGGAACAGATGTTTGCAACGCGATACTTGTGCAAAATTTCATGCAGGTAAAGCGTAAATACAAATGGGGGCTGTTGGTATTTTTGTATTTTTTACTGCATTTGTGCATACAATACTGTAAAAAGATTTTTATAGACAGCCTTATTGTAATATTCGCCAAACACAATTATATCCATGTTGCCTCAAGTTATATAATAACATAAAATCTGTTTCTTTGCAAGTATTATTTGCGATATTTTCGTGTGTTTGTATTTTGATTTTTATTTGACGATTTATGTCGAGATTAGTAGATGAAGGTGTGTGACGTATTGATGGAGTATTTTAACTCTTTTGAGTTAATAATTACTATTTTAATATAATTACATTAGTGAAAAAATATAAGCGAGCGTTTTCATTTTGGCGAGCAAGTCGATCTAGTTTCATTAAGCTACATCAGAAGTAAGATGAATGCCAATATAATCAAAAAAACGCGATTGACTTGCTCATTGTTCTAAATAGCTTTGGCGATAGAGGAGGCTGGGTCAAGAGCATAAGTACCACTAATAAATAGCAACTTCGCAAAATGAATATTTTGCGAAGATAGAGGGAAGAAAATTGCCTTTGTGACACTTTGTCAACATCAAATGCCTATTTGAAGGGCGCGCTATTAGAACGCCCCTACATTTGACTTACAACCTCAGGTGTAGTATAATCTTATTGATATTATATCTGGGGGTGCGTATGGATATACAAGTTTTAAGCAAGGTTAACGAAACAATCGACAAAATCTTGCCCGAAGTCATTTCTATCAGGCGGCAGCTTCACGCTAATCCGGAGATTGCTTACGAGGAATTTTGCACGGCAAAGCTTATATCGGACACGTTGGCTAAGTACGGAATCGCTCACACAAACGGCATTGCAAAAACAGGCGTGTGTGCGGATTTGCGCGGAAAATCCGGGAAAACTTTGCTGCTTCGCGCAGACATGGACGCACTTGCTATTCAGGAGCAAAACGACTTACCTTACTCCTCTAAGAATCCGGGCGCAATGCACGCGTGCGGCCACGATGTTCACGTTGCTATAATGCTCGGAACGGCGATTGTTATCAACGAAATATTGGATTATGTAAACGGAAATGTGAAACTTATATTCCAACCTGCCGAGGAAGGCGTCGGCGGCGCACTTCCTATGATCGAGGAAGGCGTTATGGATTCGCCCAAGGTTGACGCAGCAATTTCGCTGCACATTATGCCCGGAATTAACGTGGGACAGGTGCAGCTTAAAAAAGGATTGCTGACCGCTACCCCTTGTGACTTCACAATCGAAGTTATAGGCAAGGGCGGACACGGCGCATTGCCGCAAAACTGCGTCGACCCAATCGTGATGGCCGCTCAATTTATCACAGCAACACAAACTATAATCAGCCGCAGGCTCGACCCGCTCGACAATGCTTGCCTTACTATCGGTAAAATAAACGGCGGCACATTTAACACAACCATCCCTGACAGCGTAACCCTCGAAGGTTCGCTCCGCTGCTTCGGCATTGACGAATGCGAGGCTATTATGCGAATGCTGGAGCAAACATTGGCAGGCATTACCAACGCGTACGGCGGCAGCTATAAAATGGATTACTACATGCTGTACCCCCCTGTTGTCAACGACGATGATATTACGGACATAATAGCCGACTGCGCTGCCGAATTGTTGGGCGCGGACAATGTTAAGTGGGCGCCGAAGCCGCAGATGATCGGCGAGGATTTCGCGTATTTCGGGCAAAGGGTGCCTGCTTGTATGTACTACCTCGGCTCCGGCTTTGAAGGGCGCGACAACGCGCCGCTGCACAATGCTTGCTTTGAGCCGAATGAAGATTGCATAGCTGTAGGCATACGGCTTAATGTGGCTGCTGTGTTGGAATATCTATTAAATTAACGGGACGTCGAGGACGCCGTCCCCCTACAGTAGTTTAACGATGTGCCTCTCCTTCACAGTTTTACCAAGCAGCTTTTCAAGTGCGTATGCGTACAACTCAAGCTGCTTTACATAATTTTCGCTTTCTGCGTTTTGTGAACCTGTTTTATAGTCAAGCACAACTATTCCGTCTGCTTCCTCGAAAAAGCAGTCGATTACGCCTTGCAGCAGCAAGGTTTCGTCGCCGCAGCTGTCGGCGAAGCTTTTGTTGCCGAAATGTGCCGCTGCTATGTCGACGACGAATTTGTATTCGCGCCGAATCATTTGTGCGGCGCACATGCGCTGCGCCAACGGCGATTGCATGAACTCCGCGACCGCTGCAGTGTCGATTAATTCTGCACATTCCTCGGTTATCGCTCCCGATTGCAGCATTGACGCGAGCTGCGACTTTATGCAATCCTCCGTCGCAACGTTTGCGAGGTCGAGGACTTGCATGAATGCGTGGGTGACGCTGCCGCGAGTTGCGGCATTTATGGTTTTTGCCGCGTTGAAGCTGCGCATGGGTATGTTGATTTCTAACTCGTCGGCGAGTATCTCCGACACCGATACCTTCGACGGAATTTTTGTCGCGGCATAATGCGGATATGTGTAGCTTAGCCGCGCTTCTATTTCTTTTTGGTCGATTGCTTCTTCGTCGTGCTGGATTATGTCAACCATTTTAATGTCTGTCGCTAACACTTCACTTGCTGCGCGCAGCTTTATTAGGCCGCTCAATCCTTGCCGAATCAGCGCAGGCATTATCAAGTCCAAATAACATCGCTGCCGCAGCACAAATTCGCTGCTGTCCGCGAATTGCTGCATTACCTCCGCGCCCTCCTCCCATTTGTCGCGTCTGCCGCTGTAATTGCTGACGCTGCCTACGATTATAAGCTTGCTCACGGCGCGGGTCAAGGCTACATACAGCACGCGCAATTCCTCCGACAGCATTTCCTTGGTTTGTGCAAGGCGTACGGCGGTTTTGGCAACTGTTGGATATTTTATCATGCGGCGCACGTCGATAAAGTCCGCGCCTATGCCGCATTTGTTGTGGAATACCACGCTGTTGTTAATATCTGTAAGGTTGAATTTGTGTGAGGTGTCCATCAAGAACACAATCGGATACTCCAGCCCCTTGCTGCGATGTATCGTGGTAATTGTTACCATATCGTCCGCGCTGCCTGAAACAATTGCGCTGTCGTCGCTTCCGTTTTCGATTAAGTTTTTCACGTGGTTTACGAAGGCGTACACGCTTTTGTATTCGTTTTGCTCAAATGTTGCGGCAAGCTCGCAGAATCGGTTTATCTCCTTCACTCTGTCGCCGGGAAGCATTGCGGCGTAGCTCATAAATCCTGTTTCGCGTACACATTGCCGCAGCGTGAACGCAATTCCGTGAGTGACGCACAATTGCTTATAAGTGTTCAACTTTTCCAGCAAGGCCTTGCATTTGCTGCAGCCTTCGTCTGCCATCGCCATGACTGCGTGGTAAAACGCATATTTGTTCTTTTCACGAATCTGTATAAGCTCGTCATCGCCGAACATAAACATCGCGCTGCGCATTATCGCAACAAGCGGAACATCCTGCAACGGATTGTCAAGCACTTCCAGCAGCGACAGCATAATGCGGCACTCGTTGCGCTGCAAGAAACCGCTTTCGGCTATGGTAGTATATGGTATTCCGACCGCGGCGAAAGCCTGCGCAAATGCCGCGCCGGAATTTTTGTTGTGCGTGAGTATCGCGATGTCGCTGTATTTCGCGGCGCGAAGCTCGCCCGTATGCTTGTCCGTGAGTTTGAACTGTTTGTTGTTTACGTATGTTAGAATTGTATCGGCTGTGAATTTGGCTTCGAGCTGTATTGACGCCAAGTCGATTTCGTTTTCGCCGCCTGAATCCTTGTCGATTATGTAAACCTCGACATCGTGAGTGTCAACCTCGCCTCCGCTGCCGCAGATTAGCTGCTGCCCTGCGTAGTCTACCTCGCCTGCGTTTTCGCTCATCAGGCACAGGAATATTTTGTTTATAACCTCCAAAACTCCTGCTCTGCTGCGAAAGTTGTGCGCAAGCTTTACGACTGCGCCGGCAGTTTCGTCCGATTCGTACAACTTAGACTTCTCAATGAAAAACTGCGGCTCGGCGTGACGGAAGCGATAAATGCTTTGCTTCACGTCGCCTACTACGAATAAGTTGCTGCCGTTTGACAAATACTGGAATATTTTTGCTTGGATTCCGTTTGTGTCTTGGTATTCGTCCACTAGGATTTCGTGGAACTCGGATTTTATGCTGTCGGCGAAGCTTTCTTCGCGCAGTAAAGTCAGCGTGTAATGCTCCAGGTCGTTGAAGTCTAGGCAGTTGCGTTCGGATTTTTGCTCCTTGTAAAGCTGCGCGTAATCTCGTACAAGCTGCGTAAGGCATTGAATCATTGGGCGTTGCTCCGCGCATTCGTTTATAAAATCGTATGTGCTTCCGTCGATTATGCCGCTTATGCTCGCGAAAATATCTTTCGCAGCGTCGCGATATGCCTTGACTTTCGCGGCGAGATACTCGTCCATCGTCTTACTTTTGCGAGGTATTGGCTCGAACTTATAGTTAGCGACAATGCTGTGCAGTGCGTCCCAGCCGTGGTTCTTCAGCACTTGCATGAATGTGTACTCTTCATGCAGCAAATCGGTGCGCTTACCTTGCGCAGGGTCTTGCTCTGCAAATGCAATAGCCGCGTCCAGGTATTGGCAGGCGTTGTCCAACAGATTGCGGCAATGGCGCAGTATCGCTTGCTGCCACATATCTATTCCCGCGCTGCTGTACATCTCCACGCACTGCGACAGCCACTCATCGGGATTATGTAAACTTTGCGTAAAGTCGTACAATCGCATTACTAGATTCTGTAAATTGTCATTGCTCTTTTTTCCGCCGTAGCAATCGCACAGCATTGAGAAAGCAACCTCGCCGTTTTCGTAATATTGCGTGAAAACCTCGTCGATTGCGAATCGTTTGAATTGCAGCAGGTCGTGCTGCTCCGCGATTGTGAACGACGCGGATATGCCAAGCTTGAAAAAATTGGCGCGGATAAGACTTTGGCAAAATGAATGCACGGTGCAAATGCTCGCGTTGTCGAGCCGCGCAAGCTGCTCGGTGAGATATTGATTTTCAGGTTGCGTGCCGAGAAGGTTTGTTATTGCTGCTGCGATACGCTCGCGCATACCTGCCGCGGCAGCGTTTGTGAAGGTTACAATCAGCAGCTTGTCGATGTCGACAGGGTTTTGCTCGTTCGTCACCATCTTAATCACGCGCTCGACGAGCACGGCCGTTTTGCCCGAGCCTGCCGCTGCCGACACGAGCAAATTCCTGTCGCGTATATCTATTGCCAATAATTGGTTATCTGTCCAGCTCATCTTTTATCAACTCCTTTGCGCTAAGCTTCGGCATTTTTCGGTAAGCCCCGTTGGTTTGGTCGAACTGGCACACTGCTTTGTAGTCGCAATAATCGCAGCTCCCCTTGTAAGGATTAATCCTAATCTTGCCACCGAGCAGGGATTGAAGCCCTGACTTCAGCGATTTTATCGCAGTTTTGCAAATCGCGTTCATCTCCCCTGCCTCAAGCAATTCGCCCGCGACATACGCATTCTCCAGCGCATCATGCGGCACAGATTGCCGCAACCCCTTCATTCGCTGCTCAAGCATCAGCTTTTTCGCAATCTCCTCATCGTCGACATCTCTATCCGTAGAAATAATCGGGTAGTCGAGGTGGTAGTAGAAAAACGCCGCAGGGTAAATAGTGCTGCTCTCGTTACTCAACTGATTGCACAACATCGTGAGATAAACAGGCAATTGCAGCTGCGTCCCTGTAAGTATCGCGCCGTACTCGACGCTCTTCGCCGACGACTTATAGTCCACGACAGCGATGTAACGCCCATCTTTTGTGTCGAGAATATCGGCGCGGTCAACCTTGCCGATTAGCTTGACCTCCGAGCCGTCCTCCAACGCAAGCACAAACGGCGGCAATCCTTCCCGCCCGAACTCAATCTCGCTCCCAAGCTGCACAAACGGCGAGCTGTCGTAATACTGCTTGATGTTGCCGAGTACATACAACACAATTCGCTGAATTTTTGCCATTATATAAGGAAAGGATGGCGACTGCTTCATGCTATCGTTCAGTCGTTTAGACAAGGTTGCCGCAGTTATTTCTGCCGCGGCCTGTTCGAGCGATGATATGTCGGTTTCCGCCCAACCATTGTTTTTTGCCGTGAATGTTGCGATTCCGTCGACGATTTCATGTAAAATACTGCCAATATCCGGCGGGCTGAATGAATAAACCCGACGAGGCTTCGCGGCTATGCCGTATCTGCAAAAATAAGCAAACTCGCACGCCGCGTACTGCTCCGCGCGTGAAATTGAAAAATACAACTCGCTGCCGAAAAGCCGCCGCGCGTCATTCGGCATCAGGTTTATAGGTATAGTCGAGTACCGCATTTTATTGCTGCTAATCGAAAACATTTCCGCACAATTTTGCTCATACCACTTTTTCGCGTGAACCCACTTGTTGCCGCCGCTGCGAAGTATCGTATAAAACGACGCGTTCGCCGATTCAATCGCCGCGACGTCATCTCTTTTGTAATTCAACGCTAAGTGGTTAGGCAAAATCTTTGCGACACGCTTTAAAATCTGCGACGGCGCAAGCGAATTCGCGTTTGCGCCCGAAAGTGGGCAGCTCAAGTACAAACGCTTGCGTGCAGAATTTAACGTGCGATAAATGTAGTAATTCTCTAGGTTGTACAGATAAGTGTTATCCTGGTGCAGCAATATTCCGTGAGAATGCAGCGTTTGCACCTCTTTTTGGGACAATATGCCGCTATGCTTATGTGGTTTCGGGAAAACTCCGTCGTTAACCCCCAGCACAAACACATAATCCGCCTGTTGCCCACAAAATTTATCAAGCTCGGACAATGTGACGCCATCAACGGCCGGCGGAATCTCGCTCACGGTTATATTCGCCAGAGCAGCGTTCAAAATAGCTGCAAACTTAGCTATCGTTATAGATTGCTCTCCCAAAATCGATTGCATTTGTTCCAATATAGTCATAATTGCGTTATAAGTGTGCAACAGCTCCTTATATTGCAATATTTCGGAGTTAAGCTTGTATTTTTGCGAAATAACCCTAACTTTTTCGGGAATTGAAACATCGTCTATGAATTTAAGCAAGGCCGCGATTATATCGCCGACAGTTTTAGTTCCGCTTAAACTGTGCAAAGATTCGACAAAAGGCGAAGTCACAGCATTACGAATTGAGTTAATGCGCTCCATCACATTATCGGAATAATTCATACCTGCAGGTGTAAAGCTCCAGTCTTTACTCCATAGATAATGCTTCACTCCTGCCGCAAGCACATAGTTCTCCAGCAGCGAAACGTCGAAAGTGGTGTAAGGTGAATACGGCGATTTCAGCCACTCGAACATACCATCATGTGTAAAGGGATTCGCCATTACAGCAAGAATTTGCATAATACATTGGCTAAATGAGTGTAAAGCTGCTGACTTTGCAGCAGAATAGCGATACACTATGCCATATGTTTCCATTGTTTGCGCGACAATCGATAGGTTGGACGTGAGATTTCTCGAAATAACAGCGATCTGATTGAGGCGCACACCTTGCTCGCGGCAAAGTCGCACAATCTCGCATGAAATCTGCTCTGCCTCTTCGTAGACGTCATGTTGCCGTAACAACGTCACCGCCGATGTATCCGCGCGGCAAACTACAGGCGGATACTTAAAATAATTGTCAGAGAGATTAATAAAGAATGAATCATTTGAGGGCAAATGCTTCTCTGCTACTTCAACGTTGTTTTGTGCAGCCAATGCAATAATCTTCTTGGCTGCTTTCTTTGTATTTATGTAAACATCTTGCTTGTCATCAAGATTATTGCAGGTGAATGTGATGTAAAGCTCAATATCTTTACACAGCAAAGCGTTTATTAGCATATATTCCCGCTGCGAAAAATCGTAAAAGCCATCGATCGCTATGCACGCATTGGACTGCATATCGCTAATTGCTTCCAATGCTTGCGCGAATGTATCGCTAGTTTTCTGATATTCCTTCAAAAGATTATCATACTCGCCGAATATTGCAGCAATATCAGCAAGCTTGTACTTCAACAAAGTGTCATCGGGCATATCATTTATTTTTTCAGACAACGACTCAATCGAAACATTTTGTTGATTCAACTGCGTAACCATGCTTAGCATTTGTTCGCAGAAATCATCATACCCCACTGCATCCTTTAGTACAGACAAATCGCTTGAAACGTTGTGTAATGCCTTTTGCATGAGCATTGCGCGTATTGTTTCGTCGGCAAAGGATTCCTGTAAAGATATTTGCTTTACACACAATGAGTTGATAAAACGCCCAAAGCTTAACACTTCAATTGGTAAATTACGTTCTTCGTTATGTAATAGTTGTTCGTAAAACAATGTAAAATTTTCCGGAACTATTAAGTATACATAGTCTGCATGTCCGGCTAAGACTTTATTGTTAATGACATCAATGCAATGCGATGTTTTGCCGCAGCCAGGCTTCCCATATAGAATGTGCAGCATATTTCCTCCTTATTTGTATTAAAATAGTATTTTTTATATCAAACTTGGACTTGATTTTTTTACCAATTTATTGTATAATACTTGTAGTGCCAAATGGCAAATACATATATTTTTGCGGAGGTTTTATGCTAAAAATATCGGGACTAAAAGACAAGGCTCATTTTATAGGGATAGGCGGCGTAAGCATGAGCGCACTTGCGAACATTTTGCTGTGCAACGGCGTGAAAGTTTCAGGCTCGGACGACACCGACAACGGTCGCTTGCAAAAACTGCGCAAGAGCGGAGCTGTCATAAACATAGGGTTGTCCGCGAAAAATATCACGCACGACATGGAATACGTCGTGTACACTGCCGCGGTGAAGCCTACCAATCCCGAACTAAAGGCGGCGATCGAGCTTGGAATCCCTGTTATAGAGCGCAAAGTATTCCTCGGGGAGTTGGTACAAAACTACGCAAACGCATATGCTGTCGCAGGAACTCACGGCAAGACCTCCACCACGGCGATGTTGTCCATCGTCCTAATGGAGCTTGGGCTTGA
Source organism: uncultured Eubacteriales bacterium (assembly GCA_964479875.1). Classification (GTDB taxonomy): domain Bacteria; phylum Bacillota; class Clostridia; order Monoglobales; family CAYZNM01; genus CAYZNM01. The sequence continues at coordinate 88,987 of CAYZNM010000002.1, read as the reverse complement.
CCCCACTGTATTGGTCGGCGGGGAGCTTGACAAAATAAACGGCAACTATTTGGTCGGCAACAGCGATAATCTTGTTTTCGAGGCGTGCGAATATGTAGACAGCTTCCTGTGCTTCTATCCAAAAGCCTCCATCATACTCAACATCGACAGCGACCACCTCGACTACTTCGACGGAATCGAGCAGATTAAAAAATCCTTTATCAACTTTACGAAGAATACATCGGACGACGGATTTGTCGTGCTGAATCTCGCAGACGAACATTCGCGCGCAATTGTAGGCTCTGTCGATAAAAAGAAGGTGACTTTCAGCATAAATCCTGAATTTGCAGCGGATTATAACGCGCGCAAGATTACGTACGACGAGGGTGGACTCCCTAGCTTTGACGTGCTGCATAATGGAGAAATATTATGCAGAATATCGCTAAATGTGCTTGGTGAGCATAATGTAAGCAACGCATTGAGCGTGTTTGCATTAGTGCATACGCTTGGGCAGGAAGCGCAAAAAATCGCAGACGCACTGCGCCAATTCAAGGGCATAAACCAACGCTTCACCTATCACGGCGAAAAAAACGGCGTAAAATACTACAACGACTACGCTCATCACCCGACCGAAATTATAGCAACAATAAACGCCGTGCGCAAAATGCCGCACAACAAAATATGGGTTGTATTCCAGCCGCATACTTATACGCGCACGCTTGCGCTGCGTCCGCAATTCGTCAAGGCGTTGGAGATGTGCGACCGGCTTGTGCTTACAGATATTTACGCAGCACGCGAAGTCAACGAACAAAACGTGCGCTCATCACTGCTATTTTCAGGCAGAATCGGCGACGCGTACATCAAAGACCTGAGCAATGCCGCGAAATATGTAGATAAATTCGTGGAGCAGGGCGACATCGTAATAGCAATGGGCGCAGGCGATGTAGCTAAAGTCATCGACTATATCTTGAGTTAACGAGGCTACTCCGTCCGCGAACTTATATTCTTAATCTCGTACAAAAATGACTCAATATCATCAAAGTGCTTGTAAACCGAAGCGAAGCGGATATAAGAAACCTCATCAATTCCACGCAGACGCTCCAAGATAAAATTGCCAATCTCGCTGCTTTCCACCTCATTTTTGTTGTTGCGGTAGAAATGCAGCTCAAGTTGGCTGATAATCTCCTCCATTTGAGCAAGAGAAACAGGCCGCTTCTCACAGCCACGAAGCAAGCCCTTTAGAATTTTTTCACGATTAAACGGCTGCCGCGACTTATCCTTCTTGATTACAATAATCTCGAAGGTTTCGGCAACCTCATATGTTGTGAAACGTTGTCCGCAGGAAATACACTCTCTGCGACGCTTAATGCGCGTGTCGTCATCAATATATCTGCTGTCGATTACACGGCTTTCGTTGCATGTACAATATAAACATCTCATTTGTTTGTGTAAGGATTGCGCTTCTGTTATACTTCGCGATGGTGATGTCTTCCGGTAACATTTACCAGTATGATGTCGTCACCTATGCGAATTATGTCGTCCCAGCCGATTACTATTTCCTCGCACTTGCCGAAAACTCCCATGAATCCACCGGAGAGCGGCACTACAATTGCGACTACCCTTCCGCAGGTGACGTCAATTTCAACATCGCAAACAAAGCCAAGTCGCTTGCATTCGCATTGGTCGATTACTTCTTTATTGCGCAATTCCGTAAATCTATCCATATTTCCTCCTTGCAGCGAATTATCACATTTAATAATATGCCGCAAGGAGGTTTATTATTTCTTATATTACTATATTATTGCAGAACGATTGCTTTGAATGGGCATTTGCCTATGCAGACGCCGCACTTGATGCACTTGTCGTTGTCGATTGTGTATTTCTTTTTAAGCTCGCCGGAGATTGCGTCGGCTGGGCAATTCTTCGCGCAGATGGAGCAACCTTTGCACTTGTCCTCGACTACTTTGTAGCTGAGCAGTGCGCGGCATACGCCTGACGAACATTTCTTGTCGCGAACGTGTTCGATGTACTCGTCGCGGAAATATTTCATCGTGGAGAGTACAGGGTTTGGCGCGGTTTGACCAAGTCCGCACAGCGCAGTCGACTTGATTGTGTTGGCAAGCTCTTCGAGTGTGTCGAGGTCTTCCATCTTGCCTTTACCTGTGGATATGCGCTCCAGTATCTCGTACATACGCTTCGTGCCGATACGGCAGGGCGGGCATTTGCCGCAGGATTCATCAACTGTAAATTCTAGGAAGAATTTAGCGATGTCAACCATGCAGTTGTCTTCGTCCATGACGATAAGTCCGCCGGAGCCCATCATCGAGCCTATGCTCATCAGTGAGTCATAGTCGATTTCGGTGTCAATCAGCGACGCGGGTATGCAGCCACCGGAAGGTCCGCCTGTTTGCGCTGCCTTGAACTTTTTGCCGTTCGGGATTCCGCCGCCGATTTCTTCTACGATTTCACGCAGGGTTGTACCCATCGGGATTTCAACTAGGCCTGTGTTGTTGATTTTGCCGCCGAGCGCGAATACTTTTGTACCTTTGCTCTTTTCTGTGCCTATAGAAGCGAACCACTCCGGCCCTTTTAAGATGATTTGCGGAATGTTCGCGTATGTTTCAACGTTGTTGAGCAGCGTTGGCTTGCCCCATAAGCCTTTTACGGCAGGGAACGGCGGACGCGGACGCGGCTCACCTCTGTGACCTTCGATCGAAGTCAGCAGAGCTGTTTCCTCGCCGCACACGAATGCGCCTGCGCCCAGACGAATGTCTAAGTCGAAGTCGAATCCGCTGCCGAAGATGTCCTTGCCTAATAAGCCGTACTCGCGCGCTTGGTCGATTGCGATTTGTAAACGTGCAACGGCAATCGGATATTCCGCACGGATGTAGATGTAGCCTTGATTTGCGCCGATTGCGTATCCGGCGAGAGCCATTGCTTCGATGATACAGTGCGGGTCGCCCTCGAGTACGCTTCTGTCCATGAACGCACCTGGGTCGCCCTCGTCGGCGTTACATGCTACGTATTTGGTATCATTGACTGATTTAGCGGCAAATTCCCACTTTAATCCTGTCGGGAAGCCTGCGCCACCACGTCCACGTAAACCGCTGCGCTTGATTATGTCGATTAATTGCTCCGGAGTTTTTGTTGTGAGGACTTCGCCTAACGCCTTGTAACCGTCGAACGCAATGTACTCGTCAATGCTTTCGGGATTGATTACGCCGCAGTTGCGCAGTGCAACGCGAAGCTGCTTCTTGTAGAAGTCAACTTGTCCGAGCGATTTTACCTCTTGCTCCTTCGTGATTGTTTCATCGTACAGAAGGCGTTTTACGATACGTCCTTTTAATAAATGTTCTTCTACGATTTCCTTTACGTCTTCTTCGGTCAGTCTGCTGTAGAATGCACCCTCGGGGTACACGATTACGATCGGACCCAATGCGCACAAGCCGAAGCAGCCTGTCTTAATTACCTTTATTTCCTCGGCGAGCTTATGCTCCTCCAGTTGATGGTTAAACTCGTTAAGTATCCTCTCGCAGCCGGAAGATGTACAGCCTGTACCACCACATATTAAAATATGCGACCTAACAAAAGTCATTATTATCCCCCTTATTGTTTAGCGTTTCCGATAGTATATTCCATAACCGGCTGATTGTTGACGATATGCTCCGCAACAACGCGTGCTACCATTTCCGGCTTCATGTTTACATATGTTACTTTTTCTTGCCCCGGAACTAAAACTTCCACGATAGGCTCAAAGCGGCACATGCCGATGCAGCCTGTTTGTGTAACGGTTACGTCCTTGGCTTCGCGCTTTTGTACTTCCTCTAAAAATGCGTTGAGGACAGGGCGTGCGCCTGCGGCGATTCCGCATGTTGCCATGCCTACAACTACGCGGATACCATCCTCACGTTCGGTGCGCAGGTTTACGTTATTTATGGTTTTAGCGCGGATAGCAGCTAATTCTTCTAAGCTTTTCATAATTTATATCCTTTCTATAGTAAAGAATATTTACTTGCAGCTTGCGTTTATTTCTTGAAGTCCTTCTTTTATATAATCCTTCAACCACAGAACAACTTCGATTTCGTAGAGCGGCACTTCTCCGAGTACGGCTTTGATTTGGCGCGTGTCGAATGTGAAGGTGTTGCCGTTTACTGTGTGGGTGTACACGAATTCGACGTTGCTGTTGTACTCGTTCGATACCAGCGTCACCATAGTTTCGGTCATGTCGCCGAGGGGCAGCAAGTCTATGCTATCCTTGACGAATATCGCCGTAACCTTTGTGCCTACGTTTGGCTCGCTTTGTATGTCGAAGCTTCCGCCTGTTAATACGGCGGCTTGCTCGTACAACGGAATGCCCATGCCAACCTTGCGCGTGCTGCGCGTGGTGGTGAAAGGGTCGCGGATTCTGTCCACGAATTCGCGTGTCATGCCGCAGCCATTGTCGTTTATCCCGATGGTGAGCCGATTCGCGGCATCGTCCTCGGTAATGTACAATTCGATAAGGCTTGCTTTTGCTGTGATTGAGTTTTGCACGATGTCAAGTATGTGCAGGGATAGTTCCTTCATATGTTTTACAGGTTTTCGTACTTCTTTAAAATATCGTCAACATCGTCTAAAACAAGTCTGCCGTAAACGTCCTCGTTTATTGTCAGCACGGGAGCAAGACCACATGCGCCTATGCAGCGTGTCGCTTCAATTGAAAACTTGCCGTCAGCTGTGCAGCTGCCTACTTTGCAGCCGAGCTTATTTGAAATGCTCTCCAGAATATCGCCGGAGCCTTTAACGTAACAAGCAGTACCCAAACAAACCGCAATCTTATACTTGCCCTTAGGCAGCAGCGAAAAGCGAGTGTAGAACGTAACAACGCCATAAATTTCTTCAAGCGGAACGTTCAGCTCATTGGAAATCATGGTTTGAACTTCTATCGGCAGGTATCCGTAAATTTCCTGCGCTTCATGCAGCACAGGTATCAACGCGCCTCGAGAATCCTTATACTTGTTAATAACCTGCATTAAGCGTTCTTCCTGCTCCTTCGTTCCGGAAAAGGCAACAACGCTTGCATTCTCATTAGTCATACAATGTCCTCCCTAGTTTAATCAAGCTTATGGATTAATTATAACACATAAAAACAAAAAAAGCTATAGTTATTTCAAAAATAGCATTTAAATATACGAATTTTTTTAACTTCGCAGTGAGGCGAATATATCTTCTATTGTTGCGGCGGCGGCTTCGATTGTGTTTTCGGCTTCGGCTATGTTGTCTAGGGCGTGGGCGTCGCTTGAGCGCATTATGTTGTATCCGTGCAAGCCTTTGTTGCGACAGTATTCTTGGGCATCGGGGACGCGCTTGGACAGCTCGACGCGGGTTATGTTAAGCTCGGGCGGTATGAAGCCTAGGTTGGCAAGTACGCTGTTGGAGCTGCGGTCGATGTGCGCAGGGTAGCATACGCCGCCGATTTGCGCTACGTGTGCAAATACTTCCTCAATCGAAAGCGAGCAGGCGGAGATTAGCATCTGCTCCTCGCTTCCAATTACATTATCGCTTGCGTCATAAATAAGCTGATTGCCGAAAATCTGCGGCTTATTTTTTATCGGCGGCATGGATTCGCGCACGAGTGCGTACATCTTCTGCGCGTGTTCGATAGACGGAAACAGCGCGACAACATGCACTTCCTCCGCCGTTTCAATCTCCATGCCTGGGATTACGATGAGCGGCATGTCGCGCGCAAACTCAATTGCCGCCTGCGCGTTGAGTATGCTGTTGTGGTCGGTGATTGCGATTGCGTCAAGGCCGATAATGCTAGCCATGTTGACTATGTTGCAAGGCGACATGTCGTCGTCGCAGCAGGGCGACAGTGCCGTGTGTATGTGAAAGTCGTAGTAGAGGTTCATTTAAACGTTCTGCAACCTCCTTATTTTTTGATTCGTTGTGTCATGCCACAGCCGAAGGTGTCATTCGGTCTTTTTATAAACCCAAATTCCTCGTAAAAATTTTCCTTACCTTTGGCTGCCATTAAATCCACCTGAATGCAGTAGCCGTCTTTTAAGTTGCAGCGGATATGCTCCATGATTTTGCCAACCATCACTTTGCCTATGCCTTTGCGTTGGTACTCGGGCAGCACAATGACGTCGACAATAAAAACGACATATCCACCATCGGAAATATATCGCGCCATACCGACAGTATTTTCTCCGTCTTTCGCTGCCACAATAAATGCGCTGTTTTCCAGTCCCCTTTTAATTTGGTCAGGGTGCATTTGCGTCCACCCTGCTGAATTGCGTAGTTTGCTGCAATCTTCGGAGGTGATTGTGTTTGTATACGTAATATTCATCTCAATCAAGCAGCTTGCTAACCTGCGCGGCAAGCTGATAGCTGTTCAAGTTCGACGCAAACAGCACAACATCTTCCTCATTCGCCTTATGCACAATATCGGGTGTACACTCCGCGCCCTCCGCAATAATTACGCACGCGAGGTCGTTCAAGGAAGCAACCGCGACTACGTTCATGTTCGATTGAATCGTTATCCACACGTTATCCGCCTTCGCGTTCGCCATGACCCAACTTAGCATGTCGCCTATGTAGCAGCCGCTGATTTCTCTGTCAGGCATGTTTTGGGTGAGCAGGTGCAGCTTTAGTTCGCTTGCCAATTCTTTTACCGTCATAGTTACCTCCTTATATAGGAAGGAATATTTCCTTCTCGTTCAATCTCGTTTGCTTTCGCCGTTGGGTTTGCCGCCTAGTTCTATTACTTCGCGGGCAAGGTCGCGGATTCTGTCGCGCAGCTTGAAAATGCAGTCGTACAGTGCGGCTTCGTCTTGCACAATATCCTCCGCAAGTGCGCGGCATGAGGGCGCACCGCATGAACCGCAATCGAGATTCGGCAGCGATTTCGCAAGCTCATCAATCCGTGAGAGCTTTTGCATCGCCACAATCATGTCGTCATCCAGCGGCTTCATCGGCATTACATCAATCGGCGAATTCAACGCCGACGCGCAGTAGGTTTCCATATTAAACAGCGGCTTATCCTCGCGCGTATGCACATTCTTCTTGATTGCGTCAATGCGCGAACGCGCCACAAACGCATTCTCAATCGTGAGCGGTCCGCCCACGCAGCCGCAGTGGCACGCGGACGCTTCGAGGAAGTCTATAGTTTCCAGCTTATCGTCCTCGATGTCCTCGAGCATTGCGACTACATTGTGTATGCCGTCGACGGCAATCGAGTTTATCGGGAGCGCGCCGCTTTCGCCGCCGTTTTCCGCCCACATAATACCCTCGTGGGAGGCTATCGAAAGATTTTCCGGCTTGTCAATCTTTTTGAAGATGAGCAGCAGACGCGTGTAAATGTCCTTAATCGAGATAACACCGTCCACGAGTGAGCTGCGCACCCCTATCGGCGAGTGTATCGCGGTGTATTTTGCCGCGCAGGGCGTGATGAAGAAAACGCCGATGTCTTCCGGCTTGAAGACTGTTTTGATGATGGCATCTTCCTTCGCCAATATCGCGGCAAGCTCCATCGGCGCAACAAGCGGCACGAGATTGCCAATCAAGCTAGGAAACTTCTGACAAACCAATCGCACCACAGCAGGGCAAGCCGAGCTAATCGCCGGCTTTTTCAACCTACCCCTGCGCAACAACTCCTTCGTCGCAGCAGTAATAAGCTCCGCAGCCAGCGCAACCTCGAACACCTCATTAAACCCAAGCCGCTTCAAGCCTGTGAGTATCATATTCACATCGTACAAATTCTTAAACTGCCCATAAAGCGTCGGTGCAGGCAGCGCAATAGTATATTTGTACCTGTACGTCTTGTTAAACTCATCGGTCATGGCAAGCTTCGCGTGATAGGGGCAAACTCGAATGCACTCGCCGCAGTCGATGCACCTATCGTCGGTAATCCTCGCCTTTCCGTCGCGGACGCGTATAGCCTCGGTCGGGCAACGCTTAATGCAATTTGTGCAGCCCTTGCATTTTTCCGCGTCCAATGAAACGCTGTGCAAATGTTTACGCAATTAAATCACCCGCTTACATTTACCATCATAGTTACGGTAGTGCCTTCGCCTACCGCCGATATAACCTCGATATTGTCCGTGTACTTTTTCATATTGGGCAAGCCCATTCCTGCGCCGAAGCCTAGCTCGCGGATTTCCTCCGTTGCGGTGGAAAACCCTTCCTGCATTGCTTTCTCTATGTCCGCAATGCCGGGGCCGTGGTCGGTGAAGGTCATAATTATGCGCTCCGGCGAAATCTCTACGTCGCAGTAGCCGCCCTTTCCGTGAATCACAGTGTTGATTTCCGCTTCGTACATGGAAACGGCTACCTTGCGAATGATGTCGTTGTTCATGCCGAGCTGCTTTAGTATCTTTTTTACAGCGGAGGAAGCTTCGCCTGTTGCCTTAAAGTCGTTGCCGTCTATTTCATAGTGCAGGTTCATGCTTGGCACAAGGCTTATTCCTCCTCTTTTTCATAAAGTCCGCTCTTGTACAGCTTGCCGCAGGATACGTACATTGTGTAGTCGGTGGACAGCACAACGATTCCCTTCTCCTGCGCAAGCTCGATGATGTTGTCGCTCGGGTCTTTGCCGCGGACTAAGATTACAGCTTTCATGTCCATCATCTCGGCAGTGCGTACAACCTGCGGATTTATAAGCCCTGTAAGCAGCAAGCCCTGCGTCTTCACAAAAGCAAGCACGTCGCTCATCAAGTCAGAGCCGCACGCCGCGAATATGTCAATCTCCGCAAGCTGCTCCGGCGTTTCACCCGTGTAAACCTCCGCTTTCAGTATTTCGGCTATGGTAGCCAGTTTCATAAATACCTCCCAAATAAATAGAAAGAGTAACAATATGTCTGTGTAAAGCTTATGGCTTTACACGCAATTTCGTATTATGATAGCTTGATTTTATAGTAAAGCTTTTTGCCTTTACGGATAATGCAGTCGCCGTCGGTGAAGTTAGCCGCTGTGAGGATTGTGTCAAGCCCTGCTTTTTCTCCGTTGACGGTTATGCCGTTTTGGGTTAGTAAGCGTCTGCCTTCGGATTTCGATGGGATAATGCTTGCGCTTAGCAGTAAATCGAGTATTGGCATACCTGCTGCGGCTTGCTCTGCTGTGATATTGAAGGTGGGCAGGTCGTCGCCGAATGTGCCGCCCTCGAAAGCTTGCTCGGCCGTGGCTTTTGCTTTTAACGCTTCCTCCTCGCCGTGGATAAGCTTTGTCACCTCGAACGCCAGGATTTTTTTGGCTTCGTTAATCTCACTGCCTTCTAATTTTGACAACTTCTCGATTTCGTCCAGAGGCATAAAGGTCAGCATTTTCAGCGTGTTTATGACGCTTTTGTCGTCGACGTTGCGCCAGTATTGGTAAAAGTCGTAGACAGGCAGCTTATCTTTGTCGAGCCACACTGCGCCTTTTTCGGTTTTACCCATTTTTTTGCCATCGGCAGTTAGCAGCAGCGCGAATGTCATGCAGAACACTTGCTTGCTTTTTGCCTTGCGAATAAGCTCCATACCTGCAATGATGTTGCTCCACTGGTCGTTGCCGCCGATTTGCAGTATGCAATCGTGCTGCGTATGAAGGTGCAGGTAGTCGTACGCCTGCATAAGCATATAGTTAAGCTCGGTAAATGTCAGCCCAGTATCAAGCCGCGCCTTGTAGCACTCCGCCGCAAGCATTCGGTTTACCGAAAAATGGAAGCCTATGTCGCGCAAAAACTCAACATAGTTAAGCTTGGTAAGCCACTCGGCATTGTTTACAATAAGCCCATTGCCGGGTGTAAAGTCAATATACTTGCCAATCTGCACCGCGAAGCTTTTCGCGTTATTGTCAACCTCTTCAAAGCTCATCACCTTGCGCATACCTGTTTTATCGGTAGGGTCGCCCACCAAAGCAGTGCCACCGCCCAAAAGCGCAATCGGCTTATGCCCTGCGAGCTGCAAATGCTTCATCACCTTAAGCACAACGAAGTGCCCGATGTGCAAGCTGTCCGCCGTAGGGTCAAATCCAATGTAGAAAGTCATCGGCTTGCCGTTGAGCAGCTCCTTGATTTCCTCTTGGTGCGACATCTGCGCAATCATGCCGCGCGCCGTTAATTCCTCATATACTCCCATAAACTACCTCATTTTCCAATAATGTAAATTCCTTTTCTATATTATAACACATATTTGCTGCAATGACAACATGTGAATGAAGCTTCAATTCGCTTTTTAGGATTTGTCTGCGGGAGTTGCGGTCGGTATAGTCAACATCATTTAGAAGTGTGAGTTGAGTGTCGCGGCTTTGGTTCGATTGTTCGGTGGGGTACGGATTATGCTCATAATCTTTATAAAGGACTTTCCCATTGCTATAACCAACGTTTTACTTCTTTTCTTCCAACTGTTCTTCCAAAAGTTAAATATTTGCCTTGATCAGCTTCCAGTAATTGGATATCGCCACTACGTTTCATGAAACCCGATTCTTTTAATGTCTTTTCCCAATGAAGCCAAACATTGAATCCATTTGGGAGTAAATCACTGACTTCTACTTTGATATTTTGGGAAAATCGCCATAAACGATTCCACCATTCAGGTGAATGGAAAGAATACATACTCCAATCCCAATAAGGCATCATATATTCTGGTGCTCCGTTATCATCAAACTCCTTTGTCAATGCCGGTACAACAATTCCAATCTGCCCGCTTGGCTTCAAGAACTTGCTGATATAATCGAGATACAGCGCATCTGTTCCATAGTATTCATAAGAATCAATGCTAACTATTGCATCGAAAAATTCGTCCGCATATGGAAGTTCGTGTGCCTCAGCATGAATTGGGAAAATTTTATCTTCTAAGCCTTCTTTGCGAAAGCGTTTATAGTTGTCTGTTGCTGATATCCATAAATCATTTGCAAATACCGTCACACCATATTCTTTTGCTAAAAATATGCTTGTCATACCCTTTCCGCAACCCATATCCAACACACGCATACCGGGTTTCAAATCCATTTTCTCCATAAGAAACTCACAAAGCCACACGGCACATGGCCCCATTTCATTCTGGCATAACCACTCTGGGTCATAATTTGCACTCATTGGAAATTGCGGAAGTGTTAATTCTGATTGTAGTTCTTGTTTTGTCATTTAAGTTAATCCCTCCTTACACACTTATGAAGATTATATAAATAATCTGTAGTACATAAAAAGCCGGAATAATCCGGCTTTAATGGGCGAACGCAGTTCGCTCCTACTTTTTTGCTCGATTTAGGAAATTGTAAATCATATACACAGCTTCGCCTCGCGATACCTTTTGCTTGGGATAAATGTTGCCTGAATCATCGGCGGGCATTATGTTTAGCGCTTCGGCTAGTGCCATATACCCAACGTTCGCTTTGTCAATATTTACCTTATCTGCATATGAAACCTGAAACAGCGACGGATAATCCGCAGCAAGCCCAACAGCGTTGCCGTAAATCAGCAGGTACTTTATGACCTCCTCGCGCGTCATCTCCTTATCCTTTGCGATTTCGCGTGAGTTCAGCAGCTTGTTTACCAGAAGCTCGTTGTAGGCGTAATACATATAGTCGTCCATCTTCATCGAGGAGTTGAACATATACTTGTTGTCGCCGTTGATGTTGTACAGGATTGCGAAAAGCTCGCTCTGCGTGATTACATCTGTCGGCCGGAAGCTGTCCGACGGCGGTAATATGCCGTAGCTTGCCAGTGTTTCTATCTCTTTCTTGAATACGCTGTCGGCTATGTCGTTATACTTCGGCGTAACTGTGAGTGAATATGAGTCGCCGTAGTAAGGGTCGTATATCACCTTGCCATTCACCGCGTCGATTCCGATTATACCCGGCTTTGCGCGGTACACTAGCTTTTTGAACCCTGTTTGTGAAGTAACCGGCATAATCTTGGCAGACGTTGCCGCTTCTGTTTTTGATGAATCCAATACGTAAGCCAATTCGATTCCATGGCTCTTGTAGAACTCGTCCTCCGCTTTAACGTTTGAGATTATATCTTTAACAGGAAGCACTTCGCCTTTGAAGAGGTTCTTTTCAAAGTATTGAATATATCCGGCTTTATTTACTGTAACATTTACTCCGTAATATCCGAAGTCAACGTCGTTTGCGCGCTGCGGAAATGCGACTGATGTGTAAGAAACGTCGCGCATTGAATACATGAAGCCGTTGTCGTTTACAACAGGCTTGCCGATTTCTTTATTGTATTCATTAACGTAGTGCTTAACGAATTGCTCGGCTACTTCCATATTCTTTTTTTCGTCGGCAGGTTTGGGTTCGTTGTATTCGGTTTGGTTGGCGTAAACGCTTAAGCTTAACAGCTCTTTTGTCACTGCGTCGAATACTGCGCTTACGTTTTGGCTTGGGTATAGGTCGTCTTGCTTGGTTTTTTTGCCTGCGTAGATGTAAAGGCGATAACCTTCACTCGATTGGCTGTAGTTTACGCTAACGCTGTCGGAGAAGGATTTGTCGATTCCGGCGAGCTTCATGCTGTAAAGCAATTCCTTTGCCTCGTCGATCGACATGAGGTTTTTCACTTCCTCGACATTTGCAAGCTCTTGCTCTGTCAGCACATTGTTGACAGCTTGATCCTTTGCGGAGCCCTCGGCAATCGCGCCGCTGCCTAATCCGTAGGCGTATGGGTAGTAATTGTCTGATGTGATTGTAATTTTTTCGCCTGTTTTTGCGTCAATGTATTGGTAGGGTTTTGCGGATGGCACATACACCGGCTTGGCTTGATTGTTGTCTACTCTGTATTGTAGCTTTAATGGGAATGCTTTTTCGTAGGATTGTTCGGCTTTTTCCATTGCGATTACGCCGTTTTTGTCTTCAAAGTTGCCGGAGTAGTCCCAATTTGTATCGAAGCTTTGTACCATGCCACCGTCGCTTGACACTATTTGAAGGTAGACGTTGTTTGCTTCGTATGGTATGCCGTTGGTGATTCGAGGAATGGAAATCCAATAGTTGCCGTCTGTGAGGTTGGAGTTTGAAATATTAGCCGCCGCGATGTTAAGCTCGCCGATTAATTCGGGGGCTACCTTTTGAATGAACTCCTTCGCAAGCGCGGCCGCGTCTTTTATCGAAAGTGCAGGGAACGCAGGTATTCTCGCGCGCGATGAATAGTATCCGCCCGACGATGAGTTGTAGTATCCGATTATTCGCATTTTTGTGTCAATGCGAACATTGATTGCAGCGTTTGACCTGTAGGAGTTTTGAGTTTGTTTTTCGCTCCAGGTTAAATACCACGCTGCGCCTGTTTCATTTTCAAAGTATTCGCTTCGGAAGTCGGAATACCCCTCGGGGATATTTATACGCGACTTCACAGTGCGTATCGCTTGCTCGAGCAAGTTATCTTCGGCCGCACTAACAGTAGGCAGCATGTTCAGCATCAGCATTAAGCTGACCGCGAGCGCAATTGCATATTTAGCTTTTGATTTAACGTATTTCATCTTACACCAGCCTTTCTTTTTATATATGATTTTGACGCAGATGGGTTAGTTTTGTTCCTAGATTTTTAAATTTCCTAAAAATTGGTTGCGGATAAACTGCGACATCATTAGCGCGTCGTCGTGTGCGAGTAGCTTTTCATATAGCTTTTCGCGCAGGGCTGCGACAACATCGTCTAAGCCCGAATAGATTAGGTTGTTTAGCTCGTGTTGGTCGTTCTCCATGTCGTAAAGCTCGTCTACGTCTGTGCCGTTCCATACATATTTCCATTTGTCTGTACGTATGCAACGCTGCGAGTATAGGCCGGCCTGCTGTCCGTTGAAGGTAATTTCGATGGAGTCGCGCATGTTTGGCTGCGGTTGACCTAGCAGTGAGGGCAACAGGCTGATTCCGTGGAAATCACTGTACTTCCCTTCGTAATTTTCAGTGAAGTCGGTAATCGTTGAGGCAAGGTCGAGCGTGTTGCAGACATAGAAGTCACTTATTTCACGTGCGGGAAACTTGGTTGGATAGTGGATTATCAGCGGCACATGTATTACGTCCTCATACATCACATAGTGCTTGTCCATCATGCGGTGTGCTCCGCATAAGCTTCCGTGGTCTGCCGTGAAAATGATAATCGTATTGTCAGCTTGACCAATTTCTTCCAGCGTTTGCTTAATTCTGCCGACGCAATCGTCAAGCTGCGACACCGCTGCATAATATCGCCGCACTACAGACTCCCAATCCTCCCACTTGAAGGTGTTAACCTTCCAACTTAACAGCTGCTGCTTCTGTATATACGGCTTATTGTGGAAGCTTTCGTCAAAATTTTCCCACTTCGGAATAGTTTTTCCTTCATATATATCTATAAATTGCTTATTGGGAAAGCAAGGCAGGTGCGGTTGAATAAACTCACAGTGTACAAAGAAGGGTTCCTTCTTCTTGTTGCAGTGCTTTATCAACTCAATCGTCCTGTCTGTTTCCCAATATGCGATGGAGTTTTCATATTTGTCGTAGTCTACCGCGCCGAAATAGCCGTTGATTTCTTGAAGGTCGTTCAGCTGCGATACTTTTTTTGCAAGGCTTATGCTTTTGTCGTAACCAAAATCAAGCGGCGTGTATATTGGATTTATATCCCATTTTCCAAAGTGCGCGGTTATGTATCCGTTGTTGATTAATTCAATGAGCCACGAGTAGAATGTGTTCGGTCGCAGCGATTGCGTGCGCATGTTGGAATTATTCCAGTAGCAGCCACATTCCTCGGCGCGGCGTCCGCTCATCAAGCTTGTGCGCGCAGGACCGCAAACAGGTATTGGTGTGTACGCTTTTGCAAAGCTTACACCTTCCGCCGCAAGCTTATCCAAATGCGGCGTATGCACAGGATAACGCTTCGTAAACCCCAGGCAATCATACCTAAGCTGGTCGGCGACTATTAAAATTATGTTGGGCTTGTCTTGCATACGGTACCACCTTAAATCTATTCTTTGTTCTTATTTTTTATGCTAAGTATCAGCTTCTCCAAGTCCATCGTGTCTTCTTCCTGCATTGGCGTTGTCGTTGTAAGAATCTTTTTGATGACCTCGGCTTGCTCTTGCTGCGTCATTTCCGTGGGTTCAGGGGGCGTTGCTGCGATTGGTTCATCTTCTATAGGTTCTAAAATGTTCGCTAAATTGATTTGGAAATCATCTTCCGGGTCAATTTCAAGGTCGGGGAAAAGTTGCAGCTCGGGCATTGATATTGATATCTGTATTGGTTCAGGCTCGGGCGCAGGCTCGTTAAACTGCGCAAACTTTTGCTCTGCGACGGGAGTTTCCGCAACGGAATCAAGCGCGGCGAATAACTCGTTGAGCGCGTTGTTGGTTTCTTTTGCCTTTTCCTGCATTACCTTTTGAGCTATGAAAACTTTTTTGAATATATCCTTGAAGTTGTCGATGTTGTTCTTGATGAGGTTGTAATCGGAAATTATCGATTGAGCTTCGTTTTCTGTTTGGCTAAGCAGCCTTTTCTTGGTTTGCTCCGCTTCGCTTACGATCGCGTCGGCTTCGGCTTTAGCCTTAACCTTCATCTCCTCCGACACATTGTGCGCGACTAACAGCGCACTTTGCAGCGCTTCGCTGGTTTTTTTATGCTGGACGGTGGATTCCTCCAGGATTCTTATCTTTTCACGTGCGTTGATGTTTTCGGTATATATCTTCTCGTAGCTGTCGATTATCTCGTTTAAGAAGATGTCGACCTCCTGCCTGCTGTAACCTCTGAATTCCTGCTTGAAAACTTTATTTTGTATGTCTACCGGAGTAATCATAAAATCCCACCTCCCGCTTAAAATATAATGAATATACGAATCAATCTTTCAACAACATAACGCAGCAGCAGAAAAACAATCAACGGCGAAAGATCAAACGCCATTCCGCTGTAATAGCGCTGAATCAAGTTGCGGATAGGTGCAAGCACAGGCTCTGTCACCATATAAACAAACTTTGTAAAAGCGTTGCCGCGTATCGGGAAAAACGACAGCACACACCTTATAAGCAAAATTAACTCAAAAATATTTACTAATCTAAATAAAAGAGTACGAACCACTTTATCTCCTGTTTTGCGTTTAATGTACATACAAACAAGACTTCATGTAGTGTATCCCTCACAAAGTCTTGTTCGTATTAGATTTTATTTTGCAAGGCCTTGTTAGAGCCTATTGTTAAAACGTCCATTTTAATATTTTCTCGGACTTGAAGCTATTTTCAAGGTCGCCAAGAACGCTTACGCCATTTGGGTTGATAACAAAAATATCTGCCGATAGCTTGCGAATTTCGCCTAGCAGTGCAGTTGCTGCGCCGCTGGAAAAATCTACTACTCTGCGTGCTTCTTCTTTTGTAAGCTGGTCGATCTTCAACAGCACTATGCGCCTGTTTTGGATATGCGTTACGATTTCGCTTGCTTCCTCAAATGTGGAAGGATGCATTATCTCGATTGACGGAAGCATGTTCGGGTTTATTTGAACAACCTTGCTCTTCTTCAATCTTTCCGCCTTGCTCACAGGAGATTCCTCTTGTATCTCCTCGTAAATCTCGGTGTCAGCTTCAATGCTCGTATCCACTCCGAAAAAGTCTGAAACCTTCTGTAACATTCCGTTTAACATTTTATTGCCTCCTACAAAATTTAATTAACATATGTGTTGCTGTAGGCGCATAGTATTTAAAGAGCTTGTACCACTTACAGTCATTTAACTTTAAAAGTGTCTGCTAGTCAATCGCGTTTCCTTGATTATAGCTGCAGTTGTCGCACTTCTGATGTAGTTGATTGAAACGCGATTGACTGTATGGTTAATCCTTAAACAATCCGCTGCCAACTCTTACCATATTGCTACCGCACTCTACTGCGGTTTGATAATCATTTGTCATTCCCATTGACAAAATATCCATATATATATTATGAATGGTAAACGACCGAATGTCAAGATATATTACATTACAATTGTGTAACACTTGTGTTACAATTATGTTACTGACATTAGGAGCCATTGTCATAATGCCTTTTATTCTTATGTTCGTTAGCTGCGAAAGCTCGCTTAACAGGGGGATGTATTCTTTTGTGTCGGCGTGATAAGGGAAGCCGTGCTTGGATTCCTCGCCGGATACGTTTATTTGCAGGAGTATGTCCTGTACTTTGCCTATGCGCGCGGCTTGCTTGTTAATCTCACAGGCAAGCTTTATGCTGTCGACGGAGTGTATCAGGTCGACCTTGTCGATTATGTCCGCTACTTTGTTTGTTTGAAGATGTCCGATGAAGTGCCAGGATATTCCCTCGAATTGAGGGTGCTTGCGCAGTATCTCCTGCGCTTTGTTTTCGCCGAAGTTGGTTATGCCTAAGGCTTGCGCTTCGCGCATTTCATCTATGCTTCTGTTTTTGGTAACGGCTATCAAGGTTACATCGTCGGTCCTGTTGCTGCTTTCTTTTGCCTTTTGTATGTTTGATTGAATTTCTTCAAGGTTGTCTTTAATCATTAAGCCTCCTGCATAACTACAATTATAACTCATGTACCCCACCATATATATTATCAAAGTTATGCAGGAGGCACGAGATATAGTTGTAATTCAGGGAGTATATTTGAGTTGAAATCGTTCAAAATAGTTTGTAAGAGTTTTATCTTACCACCTTGCCGTGCGAAATGTTTTGCCCTGCGACTATTACCTCGTCGTACAACTTTAGGGATTTTTGGTAGCTTGGGTCGAAGGTTTCGGTTCGTTTGACTACGGCATATTGTTTGTCGTTGTAGATGAGCTGCACGTCGCGTTGGTAAGCGATGTGGTCGCTTACTACAAAGACGGATTTGCTGCCATCTTCTGCCACTCGGATTGCGTTTAGCGGAATCTTGAAGCCGGAATATGACTTGAATACAACGTCGGCAGTGAGGAATCGCATTTCGTAGCAGCCGTTGAAGCTGCTTCTGCATGAGATTGCTACCAGGGATTTGTCGCCGTCGACTAAAATGTGCGACACTGTGCCTGTGATTTCTTCGCCTGTTGCAGGGATTGTAATGCCTAGGCGCGAACCTACGTTTAATCCTTCGATGTGCTTTTTATCTATTACAAAGCAGTAGTACCAAACGAAGTTGTCTACGACTTTGCCGATTCCCTCGGTTTTTCCAGGGGGAATTGCGTGTATTGCTTGGGTCGATAAGTTCGCTATCTGGGAGTTTAATACGTAGTCGAGGGTGAGTTTGCCTTCAAGACCGTCGAGGTGTTTAACGAATAGCCCGGGGGTTGGCGTGTATACGTCAAAGTTGCTGATGTTTACGCCGATTGCGGCTGTAAGCTGCTGCTTTTCTCGGTAGAGTTGGTTCAGTATCTCGGAGCTGCGATTGATTTCCGCTCTTCCTTCGATGTAGGCCTTTTGGTTGATTAGCAGGTCGATTTCCTCTAGCTTTGTGTCGATTGCATCGATGTTGCGGCCGCTGATTTCGTCGGCGAGGTCGCTTATGAGGTCTTGGATTTTTGTGTCAACTTGATAGGATTCGCTGAAGATGTATTCCTTTGCGATTGACGCGTCGCTGTAGTAGCTTATTCTGTCCTCGACATTCTTTAGCTTTGCTAAGAGTGAGTCGGATATTCCGCTGTCGTATACGGTCGCAAGCTTTGAGCCAATTGGTACGCGAGTGTTGTACGCAACGTGCGTTTGCACAACTCCGTTTATCGGCGAGTCGACTACGGCTTCGTCCCTTACAATAAATCCGTCAACTGAAATCTTCTGTTGCAGCACGCCTTGCTCAGTTATATCGGTGACTAGCGTACTACCGCTTCCTGCGAAATAAACGCAAACAACCGTTATCGCAACGCCGAGCGATAGCTTTAATAAAAGCCCTGTAATCTTCATCAAGCTCTTGCTTTTGCTTGGCTTTGAAGACGTTATCTCTTGTTGATTCTGGGGCATTGATTAGCCTTGATTTTCCTTTTGTGAGATAAAGATGTTTATTTGGTTTTTCGGCACGATGGACGAGATTGAGTGCTTGTACACTAAATGCTGCTTGCCTTCGCACTCCATTACAACTGTGAAGTTGTCGAAGCCTTGTACCGTGCCTTCGACTAATCCGCCGTTGATTAGGTTTACGGAAACCTTAATCTTGTCCTTCCTTGCTCCGTTTAAAAACACGTCTTGCAGATTCAATGCTTTTACCATTTGCTGCCACCCTTTCTTCAACTCGCTGTTTCGTCGCTGTTTATTTCAAAGGCGATTCGTTCAATGTCCATCGCTTCATAGTTTATCAGGTGTATGCTTTTGTTGCGCTTAAACCATGTTTGCTGCCGTTTTGCGTAGTTGCGCGTGTTTTTTTTCACAAGCTCAATCGCTTCAGGGAGGGTTATTTCGTTTTGTAGGTGCGAATATACCTCTTTGTAGCCTATCCCTTGCATACATGTGTTGCCTAGGGTTATGCCCATGGCTTTAAGACGAGCAACCTCTTCCACCAATCCGTTTTCAAACATGATGTCAACTCTGGCGTTAATACGATTATATAATACTTCTCTGCTTATGTCAACCATGTAATTTGTCACATTATAGCGTTGTGTAAGAAAAGTTGGCTCTGTATGCTTGTTTGAGGAATTTTTTACTATTTCTAGTGCGCGCACTACGCGTTTGACGTTGTTTTGGTGCATATTTTCGGCACGTTTTGGGTCTAATGTTCTCAGCATGTTGTAAATGTGCGCGTTGCCGTATTCTTCCGCTAGGGCGAAAAGATGAGCGCGGTATTCGGGGTCTTCGCTTACTGTGCAAAGCTCTACATTGTTTACTAGAGTGTCGATGTATAGGCCTGTGCCGCCTACGATGTAGGGAAGCTTGCCGCGGCGCAGTATGTCGTCGACTGCGGCAGTTGAGTCTGCGATGTAGCGCGATAGGGAATAGTTTTCGCGCGGGTCGATGTATGCGAACATATGGTGCGGCACGTTTTGCATTTCATCTTGCGTGGGTAGGGCTGTGCCGATTGATAAGTGCTTGTACACCTGCATGGAATCGGCGCATACAATTTCGCCGTTGGTGCGTTTGGCAAGCTCTACGGATAGCGCGGTTTTGCCCGAGGCTGTTTGTCCGCATATTACTATAACTCTTGGGGTCATTTGTATGTTTTGTGCAGCTGCTTTGCCCTTTCGATGATTTTGTCGGGAATACCTGCCAGGCGTGCTATCTCTATGCCGTAGCTTTCGTCGGCTACGCCGTCTGACACTTTATATAGGAAGGAAATGTCGTCGTCGGATTTGTCGGTGGCAATGCAGCAGTTGCGTATGCTGCCGATTTTGTTGGCAAGCACGGTGAGTTCGTGAAAGTGTGTGGAGAATATTGTTTTTATACCCGCTGCCGCTAGGTGTTCGGTTACGGCTTGGGCTATGCAGATTCCGTCGTAGGTGCTTGTGCCGCGACCGATTTCGTCGAGTAGGATTAGGCTGCTTTTGGTGCTGCCGCCTATTATGTTGCACAGCTCCTTCATTTCGACCATGAAGGTGCTGTCGCCGCCTAGCTGATAGTCTGCCGAGCCTGTGCGCGTGTATATTTTGTCGACGACGCTTATGGTTGCGTGTTCGGCCGGGACGTAGCCGCCCATTTGCGCCATGATGACGATTAGGGCAAGCTGCCGAATGTATGTGGATTTGCCTGACATGTTCGGGCCCGTTAGTATGATTAGCGAATGCTTGTCGCCTAGCGAACAGTCGTTGCTTACGTATTCTTTTACTAGCTTTTCTACCACGGGGTGTCGGCCGTTTTTTATGGAGATGCCGCCGGCTCCGGTGATGGCAGGTTTTACGTAGTTGTTTTCCTTTGCGATTACTGCTAGGCTACAAAGGTAGTCGAGTAGGGCTATGGATTGCGCCGTGTCCATTAGACGCTGCGTTTGCGCGGCTACTTGGGTGGAAATGGTTTCGAGAATTTCGCCTTCTAGTGCGCTTAGGCGTTCGTTTGCACCTAGAATGTGTGACTCGATTTCTTTTAGGTCGCCGCAGATGTAGCGTGCGCAGTTGGACAGCTCTTGTTTTTTGACAAAAGTTGGTGGCAAGGTATTTTGCTTTACAGATAGAGGAAGCTCGTAGAAGTAGCCGATTACTTTGTTATATTTTATTTTTAGGGATTTTATTTTTGTTGATGTGCGCTGCTGTTGTTCGAGCTTTTCGATGTATTCGGCGGCGTTGTTTATTGCGTTGCGCAGATCGTCGGCTTCGGCGTTGTAACCTTGTTTGATGTAGGCGTTGTGGGTGGGCTCGCCGAGTGCGTCTTGCAGCAATGCGTTGATGTCGTGCATGGAGTCAATGCCGCTGCGGATTTCGGCGAGGAGCGGTTCGTTCGCGGGAGCTAGCAATTCGCGCAGCTTCGGCAGCAGCTGTATACTGTCGCGCAGCAGAAATAGCTCGCGCACTGCGATTTTGCTTTGCGCCACTCGTGCGCACAGGCGCTCGATGTCCTTGACGCCGCACAATAGTTCGCGGATTTCGCTGTGCATACGGTGCATGAATATAAGCTGCCCAACGGCTTCATGCCGTGCGCGAATTTTCACGGCGTCGGCAAGCGGCTGCTGCAAATTCTTCCGCAACAATCGTGCGCCCATGTTGGTCACGGTCTTGTCGATCACTGAAAGCAGCGAACCTTCGGACTTGTTAAACCTCATGTTCCGCGTAAGCTCCAGATTCTTCGCCGTGGAATAATCGATTTGCATAACGCCGGATTCGTTTATAGCGGAAATGCTGCCGATAAGCTTTAGCGCATTCGGATTGACGCGCTTAATGTAGCCGAGCAGCACACCAACGGCTTCAACCAACGTATGATCGGCGATATCCAATTTATTTCCCGGAAATTGCTCGTTAATCACTCCGCTCAATTTCGCAATATTATTGAAGTAAGCCGAGTTAATTTCCGGAGTTACAGGAAAATTGCGCTTGATACACTCCAACAGCTCCGCGTTATCGAATAAATTTTTGCACAACAAAATTTCAGCGGGCGAATATTTTTCAAGCTCCGCTAAAATATGTTGGGCGTAATCTGTGCAATTTTTGGAAACGGCGATACATTCGCCTGTGGTGATGTCGGCGAAGGCGAATGCAAGCTTGCCGCCGTTTGCGCTAATGCTGCAAAGGTAGTTGTTGCAGTCGCCGTCGAGCAGTTCTTGGTCGGTAATTGTTCCGGGAGTTGTTACGCTGTTGACTTGCCGCTGCACTACGCCGTTTTCGCCTGATTCGGTGAAAATTTGCTCACAGATTGCAACCTTGCAGCCTGCTTTAAGCAGGCGTGCGCGGTATTGCTCGATTGAAGCAGCGGGTATGCCGCAGTATTTTTGCTCGGTGCCGCCGTATTTGCGCGAAATCATGTTCAGCTCGAGTAAGTTTGCGGCCTTTATGCCGTCCTCGAAGTACATCTCGTAAAACTCGCCGATTCTGAACATCAAAATGCAGTCGGCGTAATCGCGCTTTATGCTGACATACTGCCGAAGTATCGGGCTTAGCTCGCTTTGGTTAACTTCTGCCATGGCTGCAAATTAGTGGCAGCCGCTGCAGCCGCCGTCGCAATCTCCGCCGCAGCCATCGCCGCCTTCGGTTTGCGGAGCGATGTATGAGCCGATAATTTGGTTCACTTCCTGCATTACTTCTTCAAAATCCTGGCAAGCTTCAAAATATGTCGCTATGACGCTGTTGTTCATCAGCTTGTCGCTTTCATGCTGCATTTCGTTGCGAAGCTTCATCATTTCTTCCTTTGTGATGTTTGGATTCGCAGCACGCATACTTATTTCTTCACGCGCTTTGTTAAACTTTTCCAGCATTGCGGAGGCTATGTCGTCGGAAAGGCGTGCTTCGTTTGCTGTCACCATATCTTGGAATTGCTTGCTCTCTTGCAGCTTCTTGCCTAATTCATTTGCTAATTCTTGTACTGTCATTTGTTTTCTCCTTGATGTTTGTTATTTTTATATTGTGCCGAATAGGCATATCGCGTTGGCGTCGTATATTTGTACGTCGACTAGCTTGCCTATCAGGGATTCGCTGCCACTGTCTATATTTACCATTCTGCCGCCGTTTGTTTTTCCGCAGAGCTGCCCTTCGGATTTGCCTTTGCTTTCGACGAGAACCTGTTGGGTCGTGGAAATTAGGGCTTTGTTGCGTTGCAGGCTTATGTCGAGTTGGGTGTCAAGCAGTTTTGTGAAGTTGGCTTTGATGCGTTCGGTCGGCAGTTGAATTGGCATGTCGGCGGCTTTTGTGCCGCTGCGTTTGGAATATATGAATGTGAAGAGTTGGTCGAAGCGTACTTCCTCTAGGAGGCGCAGCGTTTGGTCGAAATCCTCTTGCTCCTCTGTGGGGAAACCGACGATTACGTCGCTGGATAGGAAGATGTTCGGCATTACATCGCGCAGCTTCCTTATTGTTTCCTTATATTGCGCGGAGGTGTACCGCCGATTCATGTCGGCAAGCACTTTGTCGCTGCCTGATTGGAACGGCAGGTGCAGCTGCTTGCATACTTTGTCGTTCGCTGCCATCTCGGCGATAAGCTCGTCCGATATATCCTTGGGGTGCGAGGATATAAAGCGGATTCGCTTTACACCATCTATGTGGGATAAATCACGTAAAAGCTGTGTAAAGGTATATGGCTTTACTAATCCTTTGCCGTAGGAATTTACATTTTGACCCAGCAAGTTAATCTCTTTACAGCCGGTTTTTGCTAGGTTTTCAACCTCGGCGATGATGTCGTGCGGCTCACGGCTGCGTTCTCTGCCGCGTACGTACGGCACTATGCAGTAGGTGCAATAGTTATCGCAGCCGTACATGATTGAAACTGAAGCTTTAAACTGCGAGTCGCGCTCCAGCGGCACTCCTTCGTATACGCTGTCGTCCTGCGTTGTTTCCATTATGCGACCGGCTTTTGCTTCGTTGATAAGGCTTGGCAGCTTGTGTATTGCGTTTGTGCCTACGATTATGTCAACGTACGGGAAGTGCGAGCGTATGAACTTTGCTACTTTTTCCTGCGCAGGCATACAGCCGCATATCGCTATTAATAGGGAGGGTTTGGTCTGCTTTAACTTTTTCAGCGCGCCGATGTTGCTGTAGACGCGCTGCTCGGCGTGGTCGCGGACGCTGCATGTGTTGAAGATTATGAAATCCGCCTGCGACTCATCGTCGCAGAAGGAATAGCCCATTTCGCGCAGTACGCCGCGTATTTTTTGTGAGTCGTTTTCGTTTTGCTGACAGCCGTATGTTTCAACGTATGCCAGTAGTGTTTTGTTTTCCAATTGTTACCTCATCGATTCAGCCATAGGCTGTAGTTGTCATTAGTGTTTGTGCGTTTGCTATGTCGATTCTGCTGTGCTGCACGAATATTTCGCAGCTGCTTTCCACGACGATTGAGTAAGGCGTATCCATTGGTATGCGCTGACATTCGTCGTTTTGCAGCTTATCAAGGCGAATGTGGTGCGAACGCTGCGCCGCGCATACCGCCTTGAATCCTGCCAGCGGAGGCTTATCCTCGAAATATATCGTTATGCTTATCTGTGCGTCAACGCTGCCTATATTCAGCACGCATACCGATTCGCATATTACCCTTGCGCTGTTGTCGCTTGACACGTAGCCGTCGGGGATTACCCACATCTTTTTACCTAGCATAGTCCTTCTCCTTTTCTATTTCTATTTTCGTCGAGCTTGCTATTGTTGCGCAATGCACATGCTTTGCATTTGCCTTTATGATTGTTTTTACACATTCGCTTATGGTTGCGCCTGTGGTGATTATGTCGTCTATCAATAGTATGTTCTTCCCTCTGACATCTCTGCCGTCGGGTATGTAGAAGGCGTCTTTTATGTTAGCGGCGCGTTGGCGAGCGTTTAGCAAGCTTTGCTGCACTACGCCGTTGCGTTTCATCAGGCAGTTGTGCAATACAGGTATGCCGAGCGCGATTCCCACTTGCTCTGCGATTATGCTGCATTGGTCGAAGTGACGCTTCATGTAGGATTTGCCGCCTGCCTGTACGTACAATATGCAGTCGAAGCTTTCGCCAGAATACTGCTCCTTTACAGTCATCGCAAGCAGCTTGCCGAGCTGATATGCAATCCATGTGTTTTCCTTTGAAAACTTCATGCGCCGTATGCTGCTGCGCACAACGCCCTCGTAGGAATAACGCGACACGCATACAGCTTCGTCGCCTATTCGGCGCAGCTCGTTAATCGGCTTAATTGCGCGGCATGTGCCGCAGATATGCACTTCCTTTAAATTATGCACAGGCTTGTCGCAAAGTACACAATGCGGCGGAAAAACAATATGCTCAAGCAACCGCTTTACGTTGGAAGCAAGCCGCGCAGCGCGTTCCTTAATATTGTTTCTTGATAGTGGTAGTTCTCGTTTAGTTGTGTGCATTGAAGTGTCACCTCGGGTCCGATGATTATGAAAAGCTGTAATGCGCTTGCCATCGCCATGTACAGCCAATCTCTTGTGAAATTTTTGTTTATGAATGCGCTTAGGACGAGTATTACGATTTTGTGCTGCGTTAGGCATTGGGTGTGCGGGAGCGCGTACGCGTGCGATAGCTGCCGCAGCTCGTGTTGGTTGTAGTTGCATTTGGTGCCGCTGTAGTTTACGGTGACGCTTTGTTCGTCCGCGCTTACAATGTAGCCTACCTCTCCGTACAATGCTTCGCCTATTGTGCTTGTATGCACAACTTTGTCGCCTACGCGGAATGTGGCTTCCTTTATTACACATTCGCCTATGCCTGTGGCTTTTGGGTTTACATCTTTTTGAAGAAGTGTGTTTAATCGCTTTGAGCCTAGCTCATACCTGTCGAAAGTCGTGATTACTTGGATTTCGTGCGGCTGCACTTTGTATGCGATGGGAAGCCGCTTAATGCAAAGGTCGCGTACAGTTTCGACCGTGCGTTTGTCGTCGCGCGATTTGATGTAGTAGAAATTGTTCTTGCCCATTATAAATGGGAGGGATTTGTATAAACGCAGCGCGTTTGACGCCATGTAGTTCTCCGGCTGCTGTTTATGTATCTCGTGTATGTTTGCGGCTTTGAACACTTGGCTTCGGTAGACTTCCATGAATGGGTTGCCGTGGGGAATTGTGCGCCTGTGTCTGTCGCCTAGCATTATAAGTCGGCAATTATTTGGGAGCGATTGCAGGAGGTTGTGGAATGCAGCTGCGTTGAAGAATTCGGCTTCTTCGATTATGACCGCGTTGCAGTTTGACACGTTTATTTCGCAAGCAGGCATGACGTTGAAGCCGTAGCGATTGGATAATATTCGCGATTGATGTTTGTTGGGCGCGATTATTTGTACCTCGTGCTTTAGCTTGCGAAGTGCGTGTGTGATTACCTTTGCAATCGTCGTTTTGCCTGAATCGATTGGGCCGTTGATGATGCACGCGTTGTGCGACAATGCTGTTTGCGCTGCGGCACGCTGTTGCTTTGATAGCTTTAAATCTAATTCTTGTTCGGCCGATTCAATCAATGCTGTGGCGTCGATGGATTCATCGACCGGCTGCTTGTTGTAGTGCAATAGCTGCGCCGCGATTTCCATGTCCAACTCATATATGTGCGGCAAGGCGACATACTCTGCGATGTCCATTCGCAGCAGCTTTAGGCTTCCGTCTGCTGTCATTTTATCAAGCGTCGTCTTGCATAGGAACGGCTCTATCTCGCTGTTTTTCAACCAATCCTGCTTTAGCAATTCGTATATTTCGCAGCAGCGATAGCCTTTGCCGAGCAGCAACTCCATCGTGTGCAGAATCGCGGCGCGAATGCGTCGCGGGTCGTTCGCGCCTATGTGCATACGCTTGGCTAGCTCATCTATCTTGGAAAAGGGCAATCCCTCCGCCTCACATACGCAATCGTAGGGGTTTTGCGCAAGCATAGCCTCGCAATTTTTGCCGTATTTCCTATACAGTTTGACGATAAAGCTTGCAGGGATATTGTACTTTATCAGAAATTTGCAAAGGCCGTGTGCGTCCTTGCTTTCTGCGAAAGCTTTGTGCAGTTCCTTGGCTATTTGCGGCGATATGCCTTTTAGCTCGGATAAACGTTCGGGTGATTCGCATATCACTGCGAATGCGTCCGCGCCGTATGCCTTAACTATCTTTTTCGCCGTTGCTGCGCCGATTCCTCTAATTATGCCACTGCATAGGAATTTTTCAAGTTCATGCAGGCTTCTGTCTACTATTTTTTGGTAGGTGATTACCTTAAACTGCTCGCCGTATTCGTCATGTATGCGCATTTCGCCGTGGACGCTTATGCTTTCGCCTTCTTCGATTAGCGGCATGTTTCCGGCAATTACAACGAGCTTGTCCGCGCAAACTAAATTGCAAACAGCGTAGCCGGTGTCGGAATCTGAGTAAATAATCCTGTCGACCACGCCGTTTAACACTTCTTTTAAGTTATCCGCGTCCTTCATGTAGTGAATTTCCTTGCTCCATTAGCTTGATGTATCCGTCTTTGTTTGTAACCGTGATAAAATCGTACTGCCTGCTTAGTTCCTTTAGGATTTCGTATGTGTCGTCCTCCGAGCCCAGGTCTACCGCGATAATCTGCGGGATTGTCTTGCCGCCGAGCTTATGCAGACAATTCCACACTACGGCGCGAATTGTGCCCTCGACAGTGTCCTGCTGGTTTTTAACTGTGACGACGACTGTAAAGTTGCTTGCGTCTGTGGTGAAGAAAAAGTCCTTAATGCAAATCAGCATCTGTATAAAGCCGAACACTGCGAAAAAACAAACAACAGCGTAAACATACATTTGCATACTATCACCTCATTATATAGTATGCTTTCGCGGCGGCTTTGGCTACATTGTGCTGATGGTTTTGAGTGCGGTTATCATGTCGGTGCCGCGTTGCAGCTCTGCTTTGTATTGAGTTGCGGGGTTTGTTAGCTGTTCGGCGCGAGTGTATAGTGGGTTCAGGAGCGATTCCTCGCCGTTGCCGCGTTTGCGTAGGCCTTCGGCGGCGATGTCTAGGAGTTGCAGCAGCATTTGCGATACTGCGGAGCTGTCTGCGAATAGGCGACCGTAGTAGCATACGCGGTCGCGTAACGCGCTGTTGCTGCCGCGAAGGTTGTTCGCTGCGATGAATGAATCCAGCGTGGACGCAGCTTTTTGCATGTTGTACAGTATGCCTGTAGCAAATGCGGCAGGGGCGAATGCGGCTTCAATTGGCTGCGTGCAGTCGCTGCGTGTTTCGAGTGTGCCGCGGCTTGTTATTTCTACGGTTTTGAAGGAGAGGTATTGCTTTATGTCGCCCCCGGTTGCGTCGTGGCTGTTGAAGTAGTCGGCTAGTTTTATGGGGTAGAAGGTTTGATATTCGCCGTCACGCTTTCTGTTGAACAGAGTTTTGTTTGCGAATAATTCTATTATGTCGGATAATGTATGCACTGCGATGTCGTTTTTGCCTACGTTGCCTGTTACGCCGAATGCGCTGCGCTCCCACATGTAGTCGCGTATGCACACTATGTCGCTGTTTATATCCATGTACGGAGAATTTGAAAACAGCAGCGCGCGCACGAAATCAAGCTTGCAAAACAGCGTAAAAGCGTACGGCAGCTCGGAAAGCTCCACATCAAGGTGCGTTTGGCTCGACGAAATATACGCAGGGAAGCTCTTGTACCTGTGCAATGCCGGATACTCGCGCAAAAACCGCCGCACCATTCCATAAACAGGAAAGTTAATCAGCACAGGCTGCGTATTATCCATATACGGGCTTGCTCCAATGCAGCACAGCATATGCCCTCGCGCAAGCAGATACTCCTGCACCTTGTCAAAGTATGCGTAAAATCTAGCCGCGACTGCCTTGATGTCGCTCGAATACTGCATGGAAAACTCAAAGTTGTTGTAGGCATTGTCGAACGACAGCACATCTCCTGCGTCATTGATGATAAACGCAGGCGACCCGTCACCCATGCTTTCCTCAACCTTAAAGCCATGCCCAAGCATATGCGGCAGCAATCCGCGCACAACAGCCATGTCAAGCGACGGACTTTGCGCGTTAATCAGCGGCATTTCTATTTCTATTCCTACATTGCCCTTGCGCCTATTCGCAAACGGGGCAATGAATCGTTCTGTAATCACGTTGTGTGTATTAATCATACCTTATTATAACATATGAAAACATTTTGCGCAAGCACCTTTAAAAAGTTTACTTTCTTCGGGAAAATCATACTTGAATTTTGCAGTTTTATTCTATATAATTGGTTTAACATTTATTTTGGAGGTGTACTGTGAGCAGAAAAAATATGCGGCTGCATTTTATTGGGAATGCGCACCTTGACCCTGTGTGGCTTTGGGGGTGGCAGGAGGGGTTTGCGGAGGCTAAGGCAACCTTCCGGTCGGCGTTGGATAGAATGAAGGAATTCCCGGATTTTGTGTTTACCTGTGCGGGGGCGGGTATGTACAAGTTTATTGAGGAAAACTGCCCTGAAATGTTCGACGAGATTAAGCAGCGTGTGGGCGAGGGGCGTTGGGTAATCGTGGGAGGCATGTGGATTCAGCCGGACTGCAATCTGCCGAGCGGAGAGAGCTTTGCGCGGCATGGATTGTACAGCCAGCGTTATTTTATGGAAAAGTTTGGGCGTATTTGTAATACAGGCTACAACGTGGATTCGTTCGGGCATAATCAAACGCTGCCGCAAATATTGCGAAAGTGCGGAATGGAAAATTATGTGTTTATGCGTCCGGGTGAGCACGAGAAAAGTTTGCCGTCGAATTTGTTTTGGTGGGAGAGCAATAGCGGCGACAAGGTGCTGGCGTATCGCATTCCTGTGGCATATTGCAACAGATTCGATGATGACGCGGAGTTTGGTAGGCATTTAGATGAGTTTTATAACAACATAAAGGGCGATATGCCCGAGGCGATGTTTTTCTACGGCGTGGGCAATCACGGCGGCGGCCCTACGGTGAATCAACTGCGGATTATTACGGAGAGGATTAAGAATGGCGCGGATTATGTGTTAAGCAGCCCTGATGAGTATTTCAAGCAAATTCGCGAGTCTGATGCGGATATTCCGGCGATTAGTGATGATTTGCAGCACCATGCAATGGGTTGCTACAGCGCAGTTTCGGAGATAAAGCAAGGTAATCGCAGGTGCGAGCATAAGCTGCTTGCCGCCGAAAGCTTTTCGGTTATGGCGAATGTGCTTATGGGGCTGCAATATCCAAAGCGGCAGCTTGACGCGGCGTGGGAGAATGTGCTGTACAATCACTTCCACGACATCATGGGCGGCTGTAGTATTAGGCAAGGCTGCGACAATGCGATAGAATTCCACGGAGAGTCGCTTACGCTTTCGGCTAAGGTTGAAAATTCGGCGGTGCAGCGTATGTCGTGGGCGATTGATACCGCGAACGGCATGGACGTTGCGCTGTCGATGGGCGACCATTGGTCGTGGGAGAGTGAGCTTATGCCGCTGCCGTTTGTTGTGTTCAACCCGCACTCGTTTGAAGTTGAAGCTGCCGTGACTGTGAATAAGCAGCTGACTAGCGTTACAGATGAGCAGGGGAACTCGATTCCGTTCCAACATATCACCAATAAAACGCGTCCGGCGCATGATGTAGAATTTACCACTTTTATGGCAAAAGTGCCTGCGCTTGGCTACAGGGTTTACCGCGTGTCGACGTTTAAGCAAAGCGAGGTAGCGCAAGGAAATGTTGTGGCAGGCGGCAACTTCCTCGAAAACGAATATATATGCGTGACCTTCGGCGCAGATGGATTCATCAAGTCGATGTACGATAAGCAAGCGCAGCGCGAAGTATTCGCAAAAAGTGCAGCCGTGCCGATTGTGCTGGACGAAAGCGACTGCGACACATGGGCGCACGATAGGCTTATGCTGGGCGAGCAAATCGGCGTGTTCAACTGCGCGGAAATGCAGCTGACCGAATGCGGCGGACTTACCGCTTCCATGCGCTGCGTGTATCGCTACGGCAGCTCCGAGATCGCGCAAACCTTCACAATCTACAGCGGACGCAAGGAGCTTGAAGTAACCTGCGACATGTTCGTGTGCGAAAAGCACAAGGCGATAAAGATAGAGCTGCCTGCGAATGTATGCGCGGACGTTGCGACATACGAAATCCCCTACGGCACAATTGCGCGCCCAACCAACGGCTGGGAGGAAGCTATGCACCGTTTCGTCGACGCAACAGACAATAGCGGCGACTACGGCGTGACAATCCTAAACGACAGCAAATACAGCGCAAGCGTATCGGGCGGCACAATCGGAATCACTGCCTGCCGCACGCCAATTTACGCCGACCACGGCGGTCCTCGCCATTCGCACAGCGAATATACCGACCAAGGCAAGCAATCCTTCAAATATGTAATTCTACCCCACGTCGGCAAGCTTGACTGCGGCAGCACAATCCGCCGCTCGGCTATACTAAATCAGCCGCTGACAACTATAATGGAAACCTACCACAAAGGCAGTCTGCCCGAGGTATTCGGCGGCATAAGCGTGTCCGCGCCAAATGTAATCGCGTCCGCGATAAAGCAAGCCGAGGACGGCGACGGATATATACTGCGCTGCTATGAAACCGACGGCGTTGCCGTGGACGCGCTGATTGAGCTACCGCTGCTGAAGGCTTCGGTGAGTGCAAGCTTTGCGCCGCATGAGATTAAGACGCTTTCCATAAAATCAGACGGCATAACAGAGGTAAACATCCTAGAAATATAGGGGCGGATATTATCCGCCCGCCCCTCGGCGATCGATAACCAAGCGGAACGCATTAATGCGTTCCCTACATTAAAATTCCACCTCGCGTCCGTCGTAGGCTACGATGAAACCGTATTGCGCAAGCTCCGCTTCAAGCTCGTGGTGCAGGTAGCGTCCGTTGTGCGAGAAGTGTGTCGCGACAAATACCGTGCTGTCTTTGGTGCAGCCTAGGTCTTGCAGCTTTTGTTTCATTTCGGGCATGTCGGGGATTCCCATGTGGTAGTCGCCGTCTTTTTCCCAGCCTGTTGTGCAGTCGAGGCTTACTAGGTCGAACTGCTTGCCCTTGATGTAGTCCCAGGTTTGTTGTGGGAAATCGCCTGTGTCGTTGCCGTAGAGTAGGCGTTTGCCGTCTTTTTCTATCATGTAGATGTAGCATTTTTCGCTGCCTGTGTGATTGGCTAGCAGTGGCGTTACTGTGTGCTGCCCGATTTGCATTGGGGCGAACTCGAATATTTCGTGGCAGGACATTATGCCGTTGTCTTTTTTGAGGTGCTTGCCGAGTTTTTCGTTAAATTCTTTGCACACTGCGTCGTTACCGAATATTTTTAGTTCGCCGTCGGGTTTGTGCGCGAAAACGTCGAAGCGTGTGAAGAAGTCGCCCATGAAGAAATGGTCGGCGTGGCTGTGCGTTACGATGAGGTTTTGTATGTGGTGCAGCGGCAGACCGTTGACTAATGCGTGCATGTATGTGTCGGACGGAAAGTCGATTAGCAGACAGTCGTCTACTAGGGATTGTGAGCGTGTACGTATGTTTTTGCTGCCGAGTTCTCGCGCTTTGTCGCAGTATTCGCAGTTGCAGAATAGTCCGGGCCAGCCTTCTGCTGCCGCCGTGCCTAGATATTTGATTTTCATACTTCCTCCTTATCTTTTGTCTTCCTCGAATTTGAAGGGTGCGCCGCCTAGGATTTGGTCGCTTGTGATTGAGCAGCCCATGTGCTTTTCGATAAACTCTACGGTGTGGTCGATTGCGGCGAAGTGGTCGATGTGCGGCGGCATTGCAGGATTGTACATGCAATCGGTTAGGTCGCGTACCAGCATTGGGTTGAAACCGTTTGCCGCCAATGCGCGTGCGGCGAATTGCCGATGGATTATGCACATATTTGTATGCACGCCTACGAGAATTACATGCTTGATGTTGTTGTTTTTTAGGTAGGCTATGACTTTGCTGTCGTCGCCGATTAAGTCTTTGTCGTCGTCGATGTCGATTAATTCGGATTGACGCGTCCACGATGAATACACCTTCGGGCAGACAGGGTCACAGTAGCACGCGTTGTCGTCCGATGCAACAAGCCCTAGGTCGGGCAGCGGCAAGCTATCTCCAGGCACTAGGTCGTTGCGTTCGGGTGTTGCAAGCAATCGTTTGCGTGCGGCGTAGTCTTTGTAAAAGTCGAGGGTGTCGCTTGGCGCGTGGATGATTGCGCTGCCCAGTTCACGCATTTTGCACAGCAGCGCGTTTATTCGCGGCGCCATTTCGCCGCAGCGGCGAGTTGCCGCCGCGCACCAATGCTTGTTCCACATGTCGCATAAAATTACAGCTGTTTGCGTCGGGTCGATTTCAACCTTGGTGATGCTTCCGTTCTTTCGTTGATTCAGTTCCATAGCTTCTCCTTATGCCATTGTTGTGAGTGCAGCTTGCACTGCTTCGTGTTTGAGTGTGCCTAGTGTTGTGTATGTGTAAAGTTGTTTTATGATGTAGTCGCCGCGCTCGATGTCGCCGTTGGAGGTTTGTCCGCCGCATAGGTGCGGCGTTAGCAGTACGTTGGGGAGCATGAGCTTTTCGTCGATATGCGGCTCGTCCTCGAATACGTCGAGGTAGGCGTAAAGTCTGCCGCTTTGCAGCTCACGCGTGAGTGCGGCATTGTCGACTATGTTGGAGCGCGCCGTATTTATGAATAACGCGCCGTCCTTCATTGAGGAAAGCAGCTCGGCGGTAATCATGCCTTCGGTCGCAGGAATCGCAGGGGCGTGAATTGTAACGACGTCGCTCTGCGACATAAGCTTATCCAGCGGCGACAATTGCGCGCCGATCGCCTTCGCGTCCTCCTCAAGCACAAAAGGATCGTACAGCAGCACATTTACGCCAAACTGACGCAGCAGCTCAATCAGCCGCTTGCCCACATGCGAGCAGCTTATCACGCCCACCGTGAGGTATTTATTCAGTCGCTTCATCTTCCGCTTCACCGCGTTAATCTCATTGTCGCCGTCGATTGTACCCCACACATTGCGCCGAGCGATTGCGTCCTGCGCCGATATATGCCTAAGCGAAAATATCATCACGCCAAGCACAGTTTCCGCTACGTCCTCCGCTATCACAGGCGCGGCAGTCGCAACACGAATATGCCGCGCGAAAAGCGCGTCCGCGCCAATATTCTTAGGCGTACCCGCTCCGTGAAGCACCACACGCAGATTCGGCGCAAACGACAGCAGCTCCGCCGAAAACGTAGGCGTACCCCAACATGTAAACGCTGCCTGCGCATTCGGCAAAACCTTCCGCGCGTACTGCGCTGTAATTTGCTCCGGCGTGTCCTCGTTCAATATATCCGCGAAGCTGCGCAAAAACGCAAGGCTTTCCTGCGTGAACATTCGTTCGCACAATCCGCGGTTTATCAACATAGCAAGCTTTATCTTATCCAACCTCGCTCACCCCCAATTGGCTTACTACCATCTCGTAATACCTCCCTTTATCTCGCATTAGATCGTCGTGTCTGCCGCATTCCATTATTTTGCCGCCGCCGATTACCATTATCCTGTCCGCGTCGCGGATTGTGGAAAGGCGGTGCGCGATTAGGAAGCTTGTGCGGTTTTTCATCAGGCTGACGAGTGCGCGTTGTATGTCTTTTTCGGTTTTTGTGTCGACAGAGCTTGTCGCTTCGTCCAGGATTAGTATGGGGCTGTCGCACAATACGGCGCGTGCGATTGCCAATAATTGCCGCTGCCCTTGGCTTAGATTGTCCGTGTTACCGCTTACGGCCGCGTTGTAGCCGCCCGGAAGCTTTTCGATGAATTCGTGCGCGTGTGCAAGCTTTGCCGCCGAGATAACTTCATCGTCGGACGCGTTAGACTTGGAGTAGCGTATGTTGTCCATGATTGAGCCTGTGAATAGGCATGTGTCTTGCAGCACTACGGAGAAGCACCGCTGAAGGCTGTCTCTTTTAATAGAAGTAATCGGCACGCCGTCGATTAACACACTGCCGCTGTCCGCGTCGTAGAAGCGCGTGAGAAGGTTTACGACTGTAGTTTTGCCTGCGCCTGTTTCGCCTACGAGTGCAATAACCTCTCCTGGAGCTACCTCGAAGCTAATGTTTTCCAGAATTGGCTTATCTTTTTCGTAGGCGAAGGATAAGCTGTCGAATGCGACGTTTCCCTTGGGCGAGATTATGTCAACTGCGTCCGAGGTATCGGCAGGCTCTTCCGCGTGATCCATTATCTCGAATATACGCTCCGCACCTGCCAATGCGGATTGTATCGTGTTGAACATACCTGCGATATTGTTTAGCGGAAACGCGAACTGCTTTGAGTAGCTTAAAAAGCTGACGACCGTACCCACAGGCAACGCAAAGCTCACGGACAGCACGCCGCCCGTTATCGCGACCAGCGTAAAGGTGAGATTGTTTATCACATTCATCAGCGGCATAAGGAAGCCCGCCCACGTTTGCGCACGCCTGCTGTTTTCGTACAAATTCTCGTTAATCTCCCGAAATTCGCCCAACACATCTTGCTGCTTGCCGAACGCCTTCACCATCTTTAAGCCGAGTATGTTTTCCTCGATAACGCCGTTCAGCGCACCAAGACTGCGCGACTGCGCGAGAAAGTATGCGCGGCTGCGCTTTGCGATAGTTTTCGTGAGCAGCGTCACAAGCGGCACACTTACAATAACTGCCAGCGTAAGCATAGGACTAAGCGACAGCATCACGAACAGTGAGCCGCAAATCGTCAGCACGCTAGACACCAACTGCGTTGTAGTCTGCGCAATCGTGGAGCTTATGTTGTCGACGTCGTTGGTTAGCCTGCTCATCGTATCGCCGTGCGAACGCGTGTCGTAAAAATATAACGGCAGCCGCTGCATTTTCGCGAAAAAGTCCGCGCGCAGCGTTTGCACAAGCCGCTGCGACACGCGCATTATAATAAGACCGCTACCTGTCGTGACAATCCAATTCGCAATATGCAGCCCTGCCACAACCGCGAGTATTTTCAAAAGAGCGTCGCTGTCAACATAATGCGCCCCCACATCAAATGTGTTAAACGCCTGCCCCACAAAATAAGGCACAGCAACGCCAATCGCAGACGACACAATCGTAAGCAGCACCGCGCCGAATATCGGCTTGCCCCATCGCATATAAATGCGCACAATGCGCATGAATGTACCGCGCGCATTCTTAGGCTTCGCGCCTGGAGCGAATCTACTTGCCGCGCCGCCGAACCCCTGCCGCATTCCGGGAACTTTCACTTCCGCACGCTTTTCGTCAGCCATAC
Organism: uncultured Eubacteriales bacterium; assembly: GCA_964479875.1. GTDB lineage: Bacteria > Bacillota > Clostridia > Monoglobales > CAYZNM01 > CAYZNM01. The sequence goes on along the minus strand of CAYZNM010000002.1, from coordinate 52,937 downwards.
GTCCCTCCTATTCCACCTGCGAGTGGTAAATTTCTTGGTATAGCTTGCACGATTGCATAAGCTCGGCGTGTGTGCCACAACCTTGTGCAACGCCGTTTTCCATCACCAGGATTTTATCGGCGTACATCGCAGTGGTGCAGCGTTGTGTGACTGTTATGATTGTGCCGTCGTAGGTGCGTAGGGATTCGCGCACTTTTGCTTCGGTGACGGAATCCAGTGCGCTTGTGGAGTCGTCTAGGATTAGTATGGGCGATTGCTTAGCAAGTGCGCGTGCAATTGATACGCGCTGCTTTTGTCCGCCGGAGATGTTTACGCCGCCGCTGCCCAGTTTGCTTTGGAAGCCTTCGGGCATGTCGCGAATGAATCCTGCTTCGGCTGTATCGGCGGCTTGCTCGATTTCGGCCTCAGTACAATCGCCGCCGCCCCAGCGCATGTTGAACTCGACCGTGCCTGAAAATAGCATAGGCTTTTGCGGAGCAATGGCGACGCTGTCGCGTACCGCGTCAATCGGCAGCTTGCGTATGTCTGCGCTATCCAGTGCGATAGTGCCGCTGTCAATGTCGTAGAAACGCAGCAGCAGCCAGCATATTGTCGACTTTCCGCTGCCTGTAGGGCCGATAATCGCAAGCCGCTCACCCTTCGCAACATCAAACGATAGATTGCGTATCGCAGGAACGCCGCTGCCGTTTGGGTAGGTAAATGTCACATTCTCGAACGAGATCGCCCCTGATACCTCACTGCTGCTTCCTATACTATCGAAGTCGCCCTCACACGCGAACACTTCATTTATTCGCGCAGTAGAAGCTTTCGTACGCACGAATGTGTTAAATATATTCGTAATCATCAGCAGCGACGACAATATCTGCGCCATATAAATGGTAAAAGCTGTAATATCTCCCGGCTGTATCAAGTCAACCTTAAACAACGCGCTGCCAAAGTAAATCGCAAGCACCGTCCCGATTCCCACCGTAAGCGTCATCAAAGGCGACGTCAGCGTGATAATCATCTGCGACGACACTCCGCGCTTGCGAAATTCCTCATTCGCCGCGCCGAACTTGTCCTTTTCTTCCGTGTATGTACCAAATGCCTTGACAAGCCGCACGCCGATTAAATATTCTTGCACGATTGAGTTAATCTTGTCCATCGCCTGTTGCAGCCGCGAAAATCGCGGATAGCTAAGCTTCATGCTAACGAAGATGAGCAAGCCTACCACTGCCACGACCGCGTAGATTATCACGCTAAGCCGCGGATTCAGCTTTGTCGCAAGGATTATGCTGCCGATACATGTAATCGGTGCTTTCATGAATATGCGCATTATGCCGTTGACGAATTGCGTCACCTGCGAGGTGTCGTTGGTCATGCGCGTGATGAGTGAGCCGCTCTCGATTTTGTCCGTGGATTTTTCCGAGAAGCCGATTATTTTCGCAAACAAGTCATAGCGTAAGTCCGCGCCCATACGCTGCGACACGCGGCTTGCAAGCAAATTGCGCGTCACGGCGAAGCACGCCCCAATAAAGGTCACAAGCAGCATAAGCCCGCCGGAGGATAGCACTGCCGACAACTCCCCCTTCTCGACCTCATCATTGATTATCCCTGCCATCAACGTAGGCCCCAGCAAATCACAAAATGCCTCGCACGCTACACAAGCCACCGCAATCAAAAACGGCAGCTTGTACCGCGCAAAATACCTGCCATAAATCCCCATATGCCCAAACTACCTCACAAACAAATTCTTGCACTCCTGATATATCTTCGATGTCTTATCTATAATGTCGTCCGGCACGTTGTCATACTGGATTTCCCCGCCTACTTTGTTGTCAGTCAGCCAATCACGTATAAACTGCTTGTCATAGCTTTTAGGCGACACCCCAACTTCATAATCCGCCGCACTCCAGAAGCGGCTTGAATCAGGCGTAAATATTTCGTCCGCAAGAACAAGATTATTGTTTTTGTCAAACCCGAACTCAAATTTCGAGTCTGCAATGATAATCCCTTTTTCATGCGCGTGTTTATAGCACTTATCATATAGCTCCAAGCAAATGCCCTTAATTTTCTCGGCAATTTCTTCACCAAGTTCATTTGCGACATGTTCAAACGAAACGTAAACATCATGGCCCTCACTAGCTTTTGTAGAAGGAGTGAGTATAGGAGAATCCAATTTCTGCGCCTGACGATAGTCGCCTTCTATCTCTAGTCCGCAAAACTCTTTCCCTTCTTGATACACACGCCACATATTGCCGAAAATATATCCTCTTACAATAAACTCAAACGGAAGTATCTTCAACTTCTCGACCAGAATCGTTCGCCCTTCAAACTCCGGCTTTTGAAAAAACTCGGGCATATCCGATAACTTATCGGATATGACATGATTCCTCACAATATCCTTTGTGTAGTCGAACCAAAACGACGATAACGCGTTCAGCACTTTCCCTTTATCCTTCACAGGCTTGGATAAAATCACATCAAACGCCGATATCCTATCTGTCGTTACGATAACCAAATATTCGGCGTCAATCTCGTAAACATCTCTTACTTTGCCGCTGATTATTTTTTCCATAACTCCGTTTTCTCCTTATACCTATAAAAATATTGGCAAAGCGAATAAGCTTGTCACATAAAGTCTATCACTTTTTTGTTACAATGTCAATTTTCTGATATAATATTACCTATCCCGAACTATACATTTGACACTATATATATGAAACATGTTTCGTGAGGTAAAAATGACAGATAAAATTTTGGAGTATGTAGAGCCGCTGTTTCGCTTTTGCGTGAAGCGATTGTGCGATAGGCAGGAAGCGGAGGACTTGACGCAGGAGATTCTGCTGCACATTATCGAGGGCATGGGCAAGTATGAGGTGAGCAACCTTAACGCGTTCGTGTGGAAGGTAGCGCACAATCGCTTCAACCGAAGGCTGCGGCAGCGTTACAAGGAAATCGAGGTGTACAGCGGCGATTGCGCCGCCGATGTTGCAAGCGATGGCGAAATCGACGACGACATATTGCGACGCGGCGAACATGACACGGTGTTCAAGTCGCTGCATTCGCTAAGCGCACTATACCGCGACATCATGGTCGACTTCTATATCCATGAGCTAGACATCTACCAAATCGCAGCAAAGCGCAACATTACAGTGCAAGCAGTGAAATGGCGTCTGCACACAGGCAGGCAAAAAATAAAGGAGAGAGTGGAAAATATGAGTAAGACGTATGAAAAGTTAAACTGGACAGTTGGATGTAACGGTCACAATCTAAGCCCCGACAAATACCTAGGCTCGCAAATGCAGCGTGCGATTCCCAACGCGTGCTACAACAGCCCCAAGACTATAGAGGAGATAAGCCTTGCGACAGGGATTCCAACACTGTATATCGATGAAATCATTGACAACATGCTTTATGGCGAGGTACTGGAACAAGTTGGAAGTAAGTATCAAGCCAACTTTATATTGCTTCGGCAGGACGACGACAAAAGAATGCGCGATAACCTTTCCGCGCATATGGAAAAGGTTGCGCAAGCTGCATGGGCTGCTGCTAGGCGAACGCTTGATGAGATTGGAGCAATTGGCTTCTATGGCAGTGGATTCCCTCTTGAAAGATTAGGTCACATCCTTGTGCCGGAGCTTGTGCGCTATGCCGATAAGCAGCTTAGAGCCGACGACACTTCCTTGCAGCCCGGACAGCGGCCGATTCGCAAAGACGGAGGCAGCGGTTGGTATATCGCCCGTGAAGGCACGTCATGGGAAAACATGAGCGGCTGCAACTGCATACACTACGGCGCACAGCGCGAGATAGTGCATTATTGGCACGGCAACTTCGACTTCATGGAGCTTGCACAATTCTACAACAACAACTCTTCCTATATAAATAACATCAACCCCTTAACAGGCGAATACTCTCCCTCGTGCGAGGAAGAAACCTCAAAGCTGCTAAGCCTCAACCTAATTGAAAAGCAAGACGGCAGCTACCGCTGTACCTTCCCAATCCTAACAAAAGCGCAATACGCGAAAATGCAAGCGATACTGCGCGAACAAAACAGCGCAATCACAGAAGCCATGCAAGCATGGACGCGCTCCCTGGTGAAAGAGTTCAACTCCTTCACGCCAAAACACTTGAAATCACAAATCCTAGGCAACATCGACAGCTACACCTACACAGCTGTAAATGCGGCAGTAAAATTGTTGCAGCAGCAAGGTAATCTGCCAATACCAAACGAAGGCGAAACATTCACCGCGAATGTATTCCTGATATGTAATTAACACTATCACAAAAACGGACGCGTACCAAGCGTCCGTTTTTTCTACCCCTCCCCTAAAAATAGCAATAATTGTTTAAAAAGATGAAAATTATTGCTATAGACAAATTCCTTTATGTAAATTATACTAAGGTCATAAGATTGTGAAAACTGCATATACTAAATTTTACATATTAATCATAAGGAGTAAAAATTATGATTTACTTATCGGACGGCATTTTGGAGGTTGCGTTCGACAGTGACTGCGGTTCGCTGCGCTCTGTGACCGATAAACTCAGCGACATTGTTATTGCCGAAGGTGGCGGCGTTCCTTTTATATTGGAGTATGAGCAGGATTGCTTTAGCTCTGACTTTAGTAAGTTTGCACATGAGATAACGAACGAAAACATACTGCGGCTTACGTGGGAAATAGAGGGCGGCGTTACGCTGCGCGCGACCGCTATGCTTGAAAACGGCTCGCTATCGTTTAGGGCGCACGCGGACAATGGCTCGGGCAGACCCTTGTGCAGCGCGGAATATCCGATTGTCGACGGCATACGCAATCTGTCGGACAACGACTACCTCGCGCACTCTTACGCGACAGGCTTTCTTGTACACAATCCGCTCGACAATTTCGCAGAGGAAGGCAGCGGACTAAGGCATATGCCATACCCCGAATCATTCTCCGGCGCGTCTATGCAGTTTTTCACATACTATGCACAAGGGTTGACAGGCTTGCTTTTCGCAGCATACGACGGTGCATTCAGACAAAAGTGGCTAAACTTCTACAACCACGGCGGCAAATTACGCGCAAGCCAAATATTCGGCTACGAGGACATAGGAGCAGGAAAGCCGCTTACCGCCGATTGGGACTTCACGATAACCCTAACAAAAGGGGATGGCTGGTACGAAGCCGCCGAAATCTACCGCGATTGGGCATTACAGCAGCAATGGTGCGCCAAGGGCAAAATGCATGAGCGCAGCGAAAAATGCGAGTGGCTGCTCGAGCAAACAGGCGCGGCAACATTCGGCATAAACGCGTGCCATGACCGCACAAAGTGGCTGCGGCAATACTCCGCCGATATACAATCGCCCATCTTCCACATATTAGGCCCCGACTGGACTAAGGTCGACCAAAACTACGTCGGCAGCCTACCTGGAGGGTACGACGATTGGTTTCCTACCAAATTCGACAAAGCCAACATGCAGCAGATAAAAGCCGCCGGCGACAAAGTCGCCCCATTCGAGTTCGACTTCCTGCTCGCGACAAACAAAAGTGACAGCGACAAAATCAAGGATTCGCTGCAAGTTTGGCCCAAGCCGCCCAAATCCCACGACGCATACACCTTCTCGATGTTATGCCCCATCTGCGGCTACACCAAAGACCTGCACGTCGAGCGCGACAGACGCGTTATATCCGAAGGCGGCTGCGACGCGATGTACTACGACATTTCCGCGAACAACATCATAAAAACCTGCATGAGCGAATCCCACGGACACGAAGTCGGCGCAGGCGCAAAAATGACCCACGCCTACCGCGACATATACGCGGCAACGCAAAAAGCCTTGTGCGACGACAGCGGCAAATACATTCCACTCGGCACAGAGATGATAAACGAAACGCTGATTGACCGACTGGATTACTACCAAGCACGCGCTAACGCGCAGCCTTGCTCGACGTTGGAAACATGGGCTTTCCGCAAATTAGTGCGCAGCGGCGAGGCGCAGCTTATCCCAATGTTCATGTATGTCTACAGCGGCTATGCCCCTGTTCGACTGGACGGCTGGGGCAAGCTCACCGAAGAAACGGGCGACATCATCTACCACACAATCGCCAAAACCTACCTATGGGGCGGCATATTCGAGATAAACTGCGAATACAGCCCTATGGAAGCTTTGGACGGTGAGGAGAATCCTGCAAGCGAGCATTACTGTGACTACAAACCTCGCGGCTACTCCTACGACAAACGCATAGCGGACTATATCCGCAAATTCGCCGAACTGCGCACAGGCTCATTCAACAAATACCTAGCCTACGGTCAAATGCAGCGTCCGCCGAAAGTGGAGTGCCGCAAAATAATCCGCACATGGCTGCAATACAATCACGGCGAGAAATGTATGGAGCAAAATCAACGCGGCATTATCGCGCTCGACAGTGTTATCGCCTCCGCCTACACCTTCGAGGGCAAGACCGCGCTGTTTATAGCGAACACAACAGCATTCCCGGAGCAGGCAAGCATTAGCTACGACATGCCCGAAAATATATCAAACAAGCTTAACAATATAACACTAGAACCATACCAATTAATGGCAATAACATTTTAGCATATTATGCCAAAACGGCGTGATATAAATATCAAAACGGAGGAATTAACATGAACAAGAAGCTTGCTCTTCTTTTATCAGCCGCAATGCTTACCTCAACTGCGTTAAGCTCATGCGGCGGCAACAGTGCAACATCGCCAACTCCTACGCCTTCCAAGGCCGCGGACGCAACGCCCGCTCCTGCAACAAACGACGGCGACACTGTCGCAGTTGAAGGCGAAGGCGGCGAAGTTTTACTCTGGAATCAAATCTTTGAAGAATGGAATCAAGAATTCTTCACACAACGCGGCGACGAGTATAACACACTCGGGCGCGGTTATACTCTAGTACAAGAGTTCGTGCCCGGCGACGCATGGACAGAGCGCATGACTACAGCGCAAGCAAGCGGCACTGCGCCTGACACATACGTTATGGCGTACAACGGAATTATCAGCGCGGCTGACAAAAAGACAATCCAACCAATCGACGACCTAATCCCTGCCGAAGGCTTAAACGACATATTGACCAACGTGCGCGAGATGGTTTCCTACGATGGCAAAGTATACGCGTACCCACAACTTATCGAGCCGTCAACAGTTTTATACTACAGAACAGACTTATTTCAAGCGGCAGGCTTAACCGAACCGCCTAAAACATGGGACCAATTAATCGAATATGCAAAGCTGCTGCAAAACAACGAAGTGTTCGGCTTAGGAATCCCCGGATTCGGCGACATGGGTTGGTCAACATGGGGCTGGCAGCAATCCGCAGCTGGTCACTTAGCGATAAACGACAACTGGGACGCACCCACGCTTGACGCAGGCTACAGAGAGTTAGCCGAGCTATGGAAGCGTATGTACGACGAAGGCGTAGTACCAGAGCAACCGTTAAGCGCATATGCCGACATCAAAGGCTTTGGCGAGGGCGGACTTGCAATGGCATTCTGCGGCTCATGGGGTATCGCAGGATTAATCAACACATACCCTGACGTAGCCGACAAATTCGCGGTAGCACCCGTACCCACAAAAGACGGCAATCTCAACAAAACAACAGCAACAAACGGCGGCTGGACATATGTTATCGACGCCAACGCAAAGAATCCGCAAGGCGCAGGCAACTATATAAGCTGGCTGTTAGCCGAAGACCCTGCGACATGCGGCGAATTCTTCAAGGTTGCACAATTCTCAAAGTCCGCACCGCGCAAATCCGTTCAAGAATGGGTTAATGCGCAAGCAGGCGACAGCGATTGGGCGGCGGCCGTAAACCTAGTAGCAGCAAACGCTATGCCCGAGCCTGTATACCCATGGGATATATCAGTAGCAGTTTCACTCATGTTTGAAAACGCAGCAACAGGCGCAATGAGCGTGGACGACGCAATGAAACAAGCCGAAGATACAATCAAAGACATCATCACAAACCAAGAATTAGCAGGCAAAAACCCACGTAAATAATGATTCACATGGAAAACCCCTCGTGGGTTTTCCATAAATTTTATGAAAGGGGCTGGACTATTTGAGCAAAAAACAAAGTAAAGAAAACGCGGCTGCGTTAAGCTCGTTGGAACGCAGGGAAATGAAGATTGCGTACCTCATGCTTGCCCCGGCAGTTATTTTGCTAACGATATTTGTATTTGTGCCGCTTGTAATGGCTGTACAAAAGAGCTTCTTTGACTGGAACTTTTATACGGAGTCTGTTTTTGTAGGCTTCAAGAATTTCAAGATGATTATCAATACAGTCTACTTTAGGGAAGCTGTGGTTAACGCGCTAAAGTTTGTGGTGACAATCGTGCCGCTGATGATGGTTGCCGCGTTTGCATTCGCGCTGCTGCTGCGCAATCTGTCGAATAGATTGGCGGACGCCGTAAAGGTTGCGATATACATTCCCGGTATTGTTTCAGGAATCGTTGCTTCCGTAATATTCATCTTCGTTATGGACTACAAGGGCGGCTTGATTAATCAGGTCGTGATGGCGTTCGGCGGAAGCAGAATCGCATTTGCGACGAATCCATTTTGGGCGTTTATCTCAATCGTGCTGCCTACAATATGGCTAGGGCTAGGTGGCAACACTATCCTAATGTACGCAGCCTTAGTAAATGTCCCCGGCGAATACTACGAAGCTGCGTCAATCGACGGCGCAAACGCGTGGCGCAAGCTCATCTCCATAACGATTCCGCAGATGAAAAACATATTCGTGTTGATGTGCATAAGTTTATCCACAGGCACGCTGCAAATGTTCGACCTACCCTACATGATAACAGGCGGCGGTCCGCGCAACACAACACTCACACCAATGCTCTACCTCTACAACAACTACCGCGACCTCAACAAAACGATGGGCTACACAATCGCAGGCGCGCTGCTTATGATGATAATCATTGCCGCGATAAACTCCATCATCTTTACGGTTATTCGGTCGGAAAAATCACTGGAGGGCTGATATGAAAACTAAACGACGTTTTAATGTATACAGCTTTGTTTCGGCGGTGATTTGTATAATTGCGGGCGCGGCGTCGCTCTTTCCGCTGCTATGGATGGCGGTCGCAGGGTTTAAGACTAAAAGCGAGGTGCTGTCTGTACCGCTCAAGTTTTTCCCCACGGTGTGGACTACCGAAAACTTTGACAAGATTTTCAACGACAAAGCTGCGCCTTTTATGAACGCGCTGCTTATGACATTCTTGGTGTCGGCGTGCGCAGTGGTGCTGTGCTTGTTCATCAACATGATGGCAGCGTATGTGTTCGCGCGCATGAACTTTAGGTTCAAGAAGCTGTTTTGGGCGTACTGCATATTGACAATGTACGTTCCGGGAATGACGATTATGTTAACCAGCTTCCTAGTGGTAAGCTCACTCGGTATGCTCGACACCTTCTGGGTACTCGTACTTCCGGGTGTGGTATCAGGCTACAGCATATTCTTCTTCCGACAATTCTTCCTGAACCTACCCAACAGCCTAGAGGAAGCTGCACTAATCGACGGCGCAGGCCGCTTCCGCATATTCGTCAGCATATTCATCCCCATGTCCAAAGCCCCCATGGTGGTAATGGGCGCAGGAACATTTATCGGGTACTGGAACAGCTTCCTATGGCCGTCGATAACAATATCCTCGCCTCAGTACATGCAGATAATGCAGGTAATCCGCTCCATGCGTTCGCTCTACTCCACCAACTTCGGCGCAATCATGGCAGCGACAAGCATAGCCGTAATACCGCCGATAATCCTATTCTTCATCTTCCAAAAATATATCGTGAAGGGCTTCGTCCTTTCAGGATTAAAATAATCTAACGAGGTATAAACAATGAGCAATCAATTTCAAGCCGCGTCAATGCACAACATAATGTTAAAGCGCGACGCAAAACGTATGCGTATTTCCTCCTACGACAAAACAGGGGGCAATGACGACAGAATCTATGTAAAGCCTGGCGACACAGCGACAATCGCCGACATAAAAGCTCCCGGCATGATAACGCACATCTGGATGACGATGATGAACGAAGGCTTCCAGCCCGAAACTCAATCCTTCCGCAAAGTAGTTCTGGAATACTACTGGGACAACGAGGAAAAGCCAAGTGTGCAAGCCCCAATCGGCGACTTCTACGGAATGGGTCACGCAATGAGCAAAAACTACGTGTCCGCTCCGCTGCAAATGAGCCCCGAGGACGGCAAAGGCTTCAACTGCTGGTTTCCCATGCCCTTCAACGAAAGAGCGTTGCTGACAGTGCGCAACGACTGCGACACAACGTTAATCCTCTATTACTACGTTGACTACGAGCAATACGACAAGCCCAACGCAGACATACTGCACTTCCACGCACTGTGGAACAGAGAATGTCCGACCGAGGGCGTGCCCTCCTCCTCCTTCGAGAATCGCCGCGACTGGTGCTTCGGCGAAAAGAATACTGACGGCGCAGGCAACTACGTCCTGTTTGAAGCCGAAGGCCGCGGACACTACGTAGGCGCAAACATCAACATTCACAACCTAAACAAAGACGCTTTATGGGATTGGCCCGGCGAAGGCGACGATATGTTCTTCATCGACGGCGAACCGTGGCCGCCGCGCTTACACGGAACAGGCACAGAGGATTATGTAAACATGGCATGGTGTCCGACGCAGGAATACTGCGCACCCTACCACGGCTTAATCCTCGGCGGCAAGGACAATTGGAAGGGCAAAATCACCTACTACCGCTACCATATCCAAGACCCAATCATGTTCGAGAAAAGCATAAAAGCGACAATCGAGCATGGTCACAATAACCATCGCAGCGACGATTGGTCGTCCACAGCTTATTGGTATCAAACCGAGCCGCACAAGCCTTTCGCGCCGATACTGCCTGTTGAGAAGCGTCTGCCTATTGATGAGGAAAAATTAATCTGGAATGAATAAAGCATTAATTAAAATTGCAGCGTTTGTGTTGGCTGCTAGCATGATGTTGAGCGGGTGCGACAATAGTGCGACGCAAGAGCCATCGCCTACGCCTACTGCGACTGTGTCGCAAGAGCCTACGCCTTCGCCGGAAGCTTCTCCCGAAGCAGAGCCGGAAGTTACGCCCGAACCTTCCGCCGACGACAATCTGCCGCCGGAGGAAAAAATCGCAAAGCAGGCCGTCGATATTATCGACATGCACATGCAAAAGAATCTCACCTATCAGCCGCTCAAAGACCCCAACAATGAGTTCAATCTCGCCGCAGTCAAAAACACGCGCATGGTCGGCATGGTTACAGGCGAATACTCCGTCAACCAAACCAAAACCAACTACGGCGTAGGCGGCACCGACCTAGGCGTAATGTTCAATCACGGCGACACCACCTACATCGCATTCGGCGACACCTTCGCCAAAGAAGGCATGAAGGAAAACTGGCGCAGCAACGTCCTAGCCTACACAACCGACGGCGACTACACCGACGGCATAGTTTTCGACGGAATGATTATGGCAAACACAGGCGCAGCAAAAGAATTGCTCCGCGGGCAAAAGCAGGATAACATCGAGGTAACAAAAATTCCAACGGGCGCAATCGTAATCGGCGACGCCTTCTACATGTCGTACATGTCAGTAAAACACTGGGGCGTTCCGGGAGAGTGGGACTGCAACTACGGCTCGGTCGCCAAAAGCGTTGACGGCGGCAAGTCGTGGCAATATCTCAACGACCTAAAATGGCCGGGGGATAGCTGCTTCGCGCAGATGGCGCCTGTCCGAATCGACGATATGATTTACATTCCGGGAATTTCCGGCGGACGCTCCGGCGTTGCGCGAATGATGCGCGTGCCTGTATCGGAGTATGAAAACTTCGACGCATACGAATACCTCACCGCGATAAACGACGACGGCACTCCCGTATTCGAGAAGGATGCACTCGACAGAGCATATGCGATACTGCCCCGCGCAGTCGGCGAAATGTCCTTCATGTACAACGACTACCTGGAGGAATGGCTCGTAACCTACATCTCAGGCGAGGACATAGTCCTGCGCAGCGCTAAAAACATATGGGGGCCATACTCCGCCCCTGTAACAATCGCCGCGCAAAAGGATTTCCCGGGACTATACGGCGCGTTCATGAATCCGCGCTACGTATCGGAGGACGGCAAAAAAATAGGCTTCCTGATGTCCCTATGGGATCCTGTATACAACGTAGCAATTATGGAATGTGAGCTAGAACGAAAATAAAAAATAGGCAGCCCAATCGGGCTGCCTTTATAATTTAATTCAAATGAATCATTTCACGTTGCTGTGACCTATACTGCGACTTTGGCAGCGACGACACTGTATAATCATCTTTCAACTTATAGCTGCTCACAAGCTGCTTGAGCATATACGCTTGCTGCGACAACTCTTCGCTGAACGCCGCGCTTTCCTCGGCCGTGGAGCTGTTCGATTGCACCACGTTGGAGATTTGCGTCAAGTTTGATGTGATTTGCGATACAGCAAAGGCTTGCTGCTCGCTTTGGTCTGCTATTTGGTCAATTAACGCCACCGCGGAGTTTTCAACTTCGACAGCTTCAATAAGCGACTTCGCCGTGCTGTCCACTATGGAAGTACCTACTTCAACAGCTCTTATCGTGTCCTCAATTAAAGCAGTGGTACTCTTGGCAGCGTCGCTCGACTTGCCTGCAAGATTTCGCACTTCGTCCGCTACAACAGAGAAGCCCTTTCCCGCAGCTCCCGCGCGCGCAGCTTCAACCGACGCATTAAGTGCAAGCATATTCGTCTGGAACGCTATGTCCTGTATCGTCTTGATAATCTTCTTAACTTCGGCGGACTTATTGTTGATGTTGTTCATAGCGTCAATCATATCTACCATATGCTTGTTGCTCTCTTCAACCTTTGTTCCGGCCTCCTTCGCCATTTCTTTCGCGCTTTTCGCGTTATCGGCGTTAACCTTAACTTGCTTTTCTATCTCGTTGACCGAGCCTACAAGGCTTTCAAGTATATTCGCCTGATGCGACGCGCCTTCGCTTAAATGCTGCGCACTTGCCGAAGCTTGCTCCGACCCGCTTGAAATTTGTATGGTGGAATTTGCAATGTTTTGAATAACACTGTGATTCTTGTCTATCATGTCGTTGAGGTGAATTGCAAATACGTCCTTGTCAGAGCGCACATTTACATGCGCAGTCAAGTCGCCGCTTGCAACAGCTTCAAGCGACACCTGCCAATCCTTCATCAGCTTAACCATGTCCGCGATCGAGTGCATCGCCTGCCCAACTTCATCATTGACAATATCACCCTTATCAAGCTCAACAGATAAGTCGCCTGTCGTAACAATCGTATTGATAGAATCTCTCAAGTACCCAAGCGGCTTCAAGGATTTACCCACAATTCTGCGCACCTGGAATATCGTGATACCGATACACAGCAACAGTATAAGTATAGCGATAAACACACTGCTGTATATCGACGCATAAATCTCGCTTATCGGAATTACCGATATCACCACCCATTTGCTGCCGTTTTCGCTTACGCTAAACGGAATCAATGTGTTTAACACATCTACCTTTAACATAGCGTGCCTTGTGACAACAGACGCAGGGGTCATTGTATCGTAAACAGAGTTTGTGACAGACAGCATTTTCGGATCCATGACATTTGCAAAAGGCACGCCTTCAACAGAAGGGTCGGGCATATGTGCGAATGTTTTATCAGGAGCAAGCAATATCAAAACACCTGTTTCAAATATCTTTTTGTCGCTTGCTAAATGCCCAATAGAATCAACTAAAACATCAATGCCAACCATGCCTAAAAAACTGCCGTTGTCGCTGATAATCGGCGAAACACATGTTACTATGTATTCCTTTGTGCCGCCGATGTCATATAAATAGGGCGCGGTTATATAATTCTTTTTGGTTGACTTTGGAACGGAATACCAAGAGCCGTCCGGGCCCGGGTCGTTATATCCTTCTAAAACTGTAATGCTTGTGCCTGCTCCTGTTTTATACACATACGGAACAAAACGTCCTGTGTCGTCGCTGAACTTATTGCTTATGTTCAGCCTGTCGTTTCCGTCGAACGCATTCGGCTCAAAACCCACGCCGATTCCGACAACACTTTTCTCCTCCAAAATCGTATGATCCATCAACGATATAACATCGTCGCGCGACATATCGATTTTTGTGTCGACAGCATTCGAGAGCGTACGCGCAATATCGCTCGATTTGCTGAGGTTGGATTCAACGATAGATTTAATTTGCAGAGCATAACTTTCGGTTAATTCATCTGTGTACTGGTCGGTGACTTTCGCCAGGCCTGTAATGGATTGATACAAAAGCACAGCAACCAATACAATTAATGCTACGGAAACGCTGATTGTAATCGGAACAGCGATTCTTCTGTTTAAGCTAATTATTTTGTTCATGCTAACTCCCCTTTTAAACAAAAATAATACCAAAACAATTGTAGCACATTTTATTTAGTTTGTAAATATTTTAAATTAAAATTAAATATTTTTTATTTATATTTAACACGAAATTAGTCGATTATAGATAAAATTTACTAAATGTCACATAATTTATCCCTCAAAACGATAACCTAACCCGCGCAGCGTTGTTATGAAGTGCGCGTATTTGCCTAGCGACTTGCGCAAAAGCTTCATATGCGTGTCGAGGGTTCGGTCGTCGCCGTAGTAGTCGTAGCCCCATACTTCCGTTATAATGCGCTCGCGCGGTACTGCTATGTTTTTGTTGCGGATTAGGAAGAACAGGAGGTCGTACTCCTTTGGCGCAAGGTTCATAAGCTCGCCGTCGACGAATACCTTGTAGGCTGTCATATCAGCTTTAAGACCTTCTTTTTCAAATATAACATGTCCGTCCTCGTCGGAGGGGGAGGCAGTTTTGGCAGTGCGCCGCAGGATTGCGTTAATGCGCAGCATTATCTCCTTAGACGAAAACGGCTTCACCACGTAATCGTCGACGCCCACCTCAAAGCCTAACACTTTGTCATACTCCTCGCCGCGCGCCGACAGCATAATCACAGGCGTGTCGCTGCTTTTGCGAATCTCCTTCACGGCGGAATATCCGTCAAGCTCAGGCATCATTATGTCCATGATGATTATGTCGAACTGCTGCTTCCTGCATTCCTCCACTGCTTCCATGCCGTCGCCTGCTTCTGTCACCTCGTGCCCCTCGAAGACTGCATACCTTTTTATTACAGCGCGTAAACCTGCTTCATCATCGCATATCAATACTTTTGCCATGCACTCACCGCCTTTTTATCGTGGAATTAATACCGCCGTTTCAGCTTGCTTGCGAAAATTGCGGCAAGCAATGCTGCCGCGAATAGGATTAGCAGCAGCGGCAGATTGAATAATTGATTCTGCTGCATTGGCTGAAAATCTTGCGGCTGCCTTGTTTCTCCACCGGATGGGAATCCTCCTCTGAATTGATTATCGCCTTGACGATTCATTGCAGGCCGCTCCATTTGCTGCCCCATTTCGCCGAAGTTACGCGCTCCGCCCATCATGCTGCCTAGGTCGGACAGGCTAAAGCCGACTGCTTGCACAAGCTTATCCTTACCCGCGCTTTGACCTTCCGTAGTGGATGGAATCGTTCCGTCAAGCTGCCCCTGTATGCTTTGCGCCCTAAGCTCGCCTAGAGTGATAAATGCGCTGATTGCTTTTTGATACTGCTCGTACGTACAAAAAGCTGTTTTGTCATTGCGCACATACTCGCCGATTAGCTTATCAAGCTCCATGATTTTTCGCTCGAACTTTCCGTCCGCGAAATATTGGTCGAGCAATTCTTGCAAATACGCATGGTAGGTGTTGAGATGCTCTTCATTCGCAAATAATTTTTCAATCAGCGGACGCGCCGACATCTCAACGCCGCTCACAGGCGTATCAATCGGGAAGTTTATCACCGACACGGCGTCGCCGCTTTGGAATCCACCCCACGCCAAATTGTAGTCCCACGGCAGAATTGTCAGCTTGCCGCTTCTTTCATATATATAGTAGTTTTGTGCCATTCCTGAGGAATAGCTGTCGAGGTTTACGACAATTGTGTGTGCTGCGAGATAGCGCAGGATTTTGTCGACGTCAAAGTATTGGTCTAGGCTTTCGCCTTCGGATAAGGCTTTTAGTGCGGCGACTATGCGTTGGAAGTCGCTTTCGCTGCCGCTGCCTACTACGTTGTTGAAGATGGAGCTGTAGCTTGCGCTGTCGTTGTCGACGTATTCAAGGCTGCCGCCGTTTCGCGCACCCATGCCGCCGAAGCCGCCCATTCCGCCGCGGAATTCGCCTGCGTCCATGCCTTGGGGAGGTTGCATACCCTCCGGGGGTTGCATTCCTTCGGGGAATTGCATATCTCCAGGAGGTTGCATTCCCTCGGGAAAATCCATGCCCTCCGGAGTTTGCAACTGCGATTGTTCGCCCTCTTGTGTAGGCATGTTAAACTGCGGACGTTGATTCCCATTCCTGACAAAATCGTTTTGTTGCCGCTCCGGATTCATTCCATCTCTGCCGCCTATGTCCATCTTCACGTTGTACAGCATACCCTTTGTGTCGCCGTACACGCGCTGCTCGTAGCTGTCGTTGTAGTTTTCGACAGCGAGGTATAAGCCCCAACCGCCGCCGTTAACCTTCACATCAGCAAAGCCATAGTAGGGGCAGTCCACCCCTGCCGCTTTCATCAAGTCGTAGGAAACATATTCCTTCATATAGGTATAGTCGCCCACCATATTGTTTAGCACGAAGTTGTCAAGACCGAAGCAAGTCTGCCCCTTCACATACTGATTAAACTTTATGCGAAAGCTGTATCGGTTGCTGTCGGAGCTTGCCACCTGTGACAGGCTAGAGTTGCCCTTTGGGCGAATGCCTACGCTTTGGAACAGCGTTCCGTTTACAACAACATCCGCCATAATAAACTCTTCTGCCATAGCGTTGTCAAGCATAGACTGCCACTCGGCTTCGTCAACCAAAATATCCACCGTCATAATCTCGCTGCCGAAAATCTTTTCAGCATACAGCGTAGCGTCTGCAGCATTTGCGCCACTCCATGACAGCAGTATAACCGCGCTCGTAATTAACGCAACAAGTAATCGCATACTAATAATCACCGTTGTAGCTTACAAGCGTAGCATTTGTAACGCCGCTCACAGACATAAGCTCATTCACAAGCGTAGCGTTCATGTCAAGCAATCGCACTTCTATTGTAAGCTCAATTCCATTTTTAGAAACAGTTTTAGACTTTATCAGTGTTTTCTTCGCCTTAGACTTAATCATTGCAACGGCATAGCCTTCCGCCGCGTCATTTTCAAGATTTAATATTATGATGTAGGGCGTGTCCGTACTTTTCTTGTTAACGAATATGAGCAGGAATATTCCGATAAACAGCGAGCCTACTACCGCGAGGGGTATAAGCCCCGCACCTATAACAATTCCTGCGGATATTGCCCAAAACAGGAACGCGATGTCCAGCGGCTCTTTTACCGCGGTTCTAAAGCGTACAATGGATAGTGCGCCTACCATGCCGAGGGAGAGTATCACATTGGAAGTTACCGCTAATATAATGAGCGTCGTAATCAGCGTCATAGCCATAATCGACACGCCGAACGAAACCGAAAACATAACTCCTGCAAATGTCTGCTTGTACACGAAAAAGATAAATAAGCCGACAACGAGCGCAAGCGCCATCGCAATCGTCACGTCCAGCAGCGAGAACTCGACTGCTTTTTCCAAGAAGCTGCTTTTGAATACATTGTTAAAGTTTATCATTTTTTCTCCTGTATTAGATTAGTCGCGCCGCCGCGTATTTTGAGAATGCAGCCGATTGCCTGCTGCTTAGTGATGTTATGCCGCGTATGATTTCGGGCAGGAAGTTGTCGTATTTCACTTCCAGAATTATTGTGCCTTGAATAGGGATTGTGGGTATGCTGTCGTCTAAAAATGAATCGACGTTTACGCTTTTGCGTATGTCGCTGTCGATTGTAACGCGGACGTTTCCGGCAGGGAAAATGTATGCCTCCCTATTGTAGTCTATTACGCATTTAGGGCGCAGCTGCTGATAATGCAGCTTGGCGTAAAATTCAAGCAGCAGCTGCGACCCTGCGTCTTTAAGCGGCGAATAGTCGCCGTGAATTATTTCTTCTGCTTGCTCGAGTGTTAACGCTTCGCTGTCTTTGCGACAGAGATTGTTCACCTTGCTCTTTTTCTCCAATCGAATAAAGCTTGTGTCGCTGTTGTACAACCGCAATCGGAATTTCTCGCGATTGTTTAAGCCGTTCAGTTTTTCGTGCAGTGCCTTGTCGTAATAATTGTCAAAGTATAGACTGCGCACTCGGTAGCTGCCGCCGCTTTGCGAATAGTCGTCAAGGCTTGCGATATGCCGTAGCCGCGACCGCAGCTGCATATAATCAGAATAGTTTATGTAGTGCTTTAGTTCATGCCTGCCTACTGATTCCTTCATCTTAACCTCCTTTGTTTTTATAAGAAGATTATACAACGGCAAATTGAATTGCCGTTGTGCGTTATCTGAACTTTGCATGAACTTTACGCAGGAGGTAATGTCACGATGAACTCAGTTTGTTTGCCAGGTTCGCTAGTAGCTTTTATGTCGCCTTTCAATTCAGTTACGATTGACTTTGCCATTGCAAGCCCAAGACCAAAGCCGCCTCTGTATTTGCGCGCCTTGTCCGAGCGGTAGAATCTGTCAAAAATGCGTCCTATGTCGCCCTCTGGAATTCCTATGCCGTTATTCTCTACAGTTAAAACAACAGTGCGCGATTGCACGCGCAGGCTTACGGCAATGCGGCTCTCGGTATACTTTATCGCGTTGTCGATTAGGATTCCTGCAAGCCTACGCAATTGCTCCTCATTGCCCATCACATGAATGTTATCGGCAATTTCGCCGCTGCAATCTATCTGCTTTTCATACAGCGTAGCTTCAAGCGGCATTAGCACGCTCCACAATATCTCGCTGAAATTGCAGCGCACGCGCTCGGATTTAACCATCGGCTGCCGCAGCAGATACAGCAGGTTGTTGGTAAGCTTCTCCAAGCGAATCGTTTCATCTCGTATAAAGCCGAGCCACTTCTTTTGCTCGTCATTGGCAGTATCAAGCAGCACAGAAGCATTTGCGCTAATTGTAGCAAGCGGCGTCTTTATCTCATGCGACGCGTCTGCGACAAATTGATTCTGCCGCTCTATGCTTTCCTTTATTGGATTAATCGCCCTGTCCGCAAAGTATTTGCTTATAAGGAATATAACTCCAAGCAGCGGCATCGACACCCATATAAATAGGTAGACAAGCCCTGCTGTAAATTGTATGTCGCGCGATATATCCAGGAAAACAATGCGCCAACCATCGTCTAACGGAAACCACTTGTATTTGAGCGTCACACCGTTGTACAACGTGATACCGACCCTGTCCTCGGTAAGCGGCGCGATTTCGATAATCTTTTCAAAAAAGCCATATCCTACCTTGAAATTGCTGTAAAACGCAGTAATCCCATTCGTCGCATTTATATCAATCGCAAACATAGGCGAGAGGTCGCCGGCGTTGCTTGAATCCTCCTCTTTAGGCAGCTCGTAGAATCCGCGCTCAATCATGCCCGTGCTGCGAATCTCCGCGCTTTGGTACGAATATCCTGCAATCGCAGAAAAGAAAAGCGTCAGCAAAACCGTAACCGTCGCCATCAGCAGCATTAAGAATCTGTTGCGGAGTTTCCTAAACATAAGCTCACCTATGGAAGCAGCTTGTAGCCTGCTTCGCGTATATCCAAAATATTAATCGAAGAACCGATAAACTCCAACTTTTTCTTTAAAAACGACACATATTTATGGAGGGATTCTGCCGTCGCGTGTTCGCCGCTCCATACGCTTTCGATGATACTGTCGTAAGGCATTATAACAGTTTCATTGCGGAAAAAATAAGTGGCAAGCTTATTCTCGCGTTCGGATAATGTCACCTCGCGTGAGTTCGCCGCAATTTTAAGCTGCGACGGGTATAGGGTTACGTCGCTGAATGTAATCTGCTCACTTTCGATGTTGCCGCTTCTTCTGCGGATTGCCGCACGCATTCGGGCAAGCAGCTCGTCTGTGTTAAAAGGCTTCGGCAGATAATCATCCGCGCCATAGTCCAGACCTGCTATTTTGTCGCTTATGCTGTTGCGTGCAGTGAGCAGTATAACGGGGGTGGAGCTGTCGGACTTCCTAAGCTTTTTAAGTATCTCGAAGCCGCTCAACTTCGGCAGCATAACGTCGAGCAGGATTATGTCGAATATCCCCGACATAGCAAGGTGCAGCCCTGCTTTGCCGTCGTGCACACACTCCACCGTGTAGTTATTCCGCTTTAATATTTCAGCCAATGCCATGGCAAGATTTACCTCATCTTCAACGAGTAATACGCGCATATTTATTCCTCCTTATTGTTGTTTTGATTATACAATGCAATATTGTTTAGAGTTTGAACTTTGTGTTAACATTTCATAGGTTGGACAAAAAATGCTGCAAGGTTGTTCCGGCACAAAGTGTGAATTGCTTTTTTGTCAATAATATGTTATTATAAGAGAAAAAACAAAGGTGTGAACAATATGGACATTAAGATGAATAAGCAGTATCAGCCGCAAGAGGTTGAGGATAGAATATACAAAGGCTGGCTAGAGGGCAATCACTTTGCGGCAAGTGCAGATTCGGGCAAAGAGCCGTTTACGATCGTACTGCCTCCGCCCAACGTTACAGGGCAGCTGCACGCAGGACACGCACTAAATCATACGCTGCAAGATATATTAATCCGCTACAATCGCATGAATGGCAAGGAAGCGTTGTGGCAGCCTGGCGTAGACCACGCAGGTATCGCAACTCAGATTCGCGTTGAAAAAGAGCTGCGCGAAAACGAAGGTATCACACGCCACGACCTGGGTCGCGAAGCTTTCCTCGAACGCGTGTGGGATTGGAAAAACAGGTACGGCAACCGCATTGTGGAGCAGATGTATAAAATAGGCGACTCCTGCGATTGGGATAGGCTCGCATTCACCATGAGCCCCGAATTTTCCAAGGCTGTGCGCAAGGTCTTCGTTGACTACTATAACAAAGGCATAATCTACCGCGGACATCGCATTATAAATTGGTGCCCTTCCTGCACCACCGCGCTGTCAGACAGCGAGGTTAACCATGAGCCGAAATCCGGCAGCATGTGGCATATCCGCTACCCAATCACAGGCGAAGACGGCTACCTAATAGTAGCAACCACCCGCCCCGAAACTATGTTGGGCGACACTGCCGTTGCCGTAAATCCCAAGGATAAACGTTACGCGCACCTAATCGGCAAAACGCTGACGCTTCCCCTGATGAACCGAGAAATCCCTGTAGTTGCGGACGAATATGTCGACGTAGAATTCGGCACAGGCGCAGTTAAAGTAACTCCGGCGCACGACCCCAACGACTTCGAGATAGGTGAACGCCACAACCTCCCTCGAATAATCATATTCAACAAAGACGCAACCATAAACGAAAACGGCGGCAAATACCAAGGCCTAGCACGCTATGACGCGCGCAAGCAAATAGTAGCCGACCTAGAAGCACAAGGTCTGCTTGAAAAAATCGTAGCACACGAACTCACTAGCGGCGAATGCTATCGCTGCGACACAGTAATCGAGCCGCTTTGCTCCCTGCAATGGTTCGTGAAAATGGATATGCTGAGCGGCCCTGCGATTGACGTTGTAAAAAGCGGCAAGGTTAAGTTTATCCCCGAACGCTTCGGCAAAATCTACCTGCATTGGATGGAAAACATCAAGGATTGGTGCGTAAGCCGACAGCTATGGTGGGGGCACAGAATCCCTGCGTTCTACTGCGACACCTGCGACAAATCCTACGTAAGCATGGACGACATGACGACATGCGAATGCGGTGCACCGCTGCGCCAAGACGAGGACGTATTGGACACATGGTTCTCCTCCGCATTATGGCCATTAGTGACACTCGGTTGGGGCAATGATGAAAAAACCTTCAACTATTTCGGCAAAACCGATGTACTTGTTACAGCCTACGAGATAATCTCCCTATGGGTTGCGCGAATGATTTTCTCCAACCTAGAATTCACAGGCGAGCCGCCATTCCACACAGTAATAATCCACGGCTTAGTTAAAGACGCCGAAGGGCGCAAGATGAGCAAAAGCCTAGACAACGGCGTCGACCCACTGGAGGTTGTAGAACAATACGGCGCGGACAGTATGCGCTTCTGCCTAGCGCAAGGCATAAGCGCAGGCAACGACATTCGCTTCTCCTACCCACGCATTGAAGCCGCACGCAATTTCGCGAACAAGATTTGGAACGCGTCGCGCTTCGTTATGATGAATATAGACGAGGACACAACCGATGAACTTCCCGCAGACCTGCGTATTGAAGACAAGTGGCTTCTAGGCAGATACAACGAGGTACTGGCAAATGTTACCGCGAACCTAAACACCTACGAGTTCAGCCACGCCGCCGAAAACATCTACAGCTTTATTTGGGACGATTTCTGCGATTGGTACATCGAGATGGCGAAGCCTCGTATCGCTTCCGACAGTAGTGCGAAATCGGTACTGCTGTACGTACTCTCGCGCATAATGCGTATGCTGCACCCCTTCATGCCTTTTATATCAGAGGAGATTTACAGCTACCTCAACGTTTCCAATAAAAAAGCCTTAATCATCACAGATTGGGACACCCCCAACGCCGCACACACATTCGCAGATGCCAAGGCTGCAATGCAGATTATCATGGACACAATCAAGGCGATCCGCAACATTCGCGCCGAAATGAATGTTGTCCCCTCTGTTAAAACTAAGGTTGTAGTTGTAACCGAGCAAACAGCCCTATTCGAGGAAGCAAGCAGCTTCTTCGCACGCCTTGCCTATGCGAACGAACTTGAAATAACCGCCGACAGAGCCGCGATTCCGCAAAACAGCATTCCCGTAGTAGTATCCGGCGCAGAAGCCTTTATCCCCCGCAGCGACCTAGTAGACGAACAAAAAGAGCGCGAACGCCTACTAGCCGAAAAAGACCGTCTGCTAAAAGAAATCGCACGCGTAGAAGGCAAGCTAAAGAACGAAGGCTTCATCGCAAAAGCCCCCGAATCCGTAGTAGCCGAAGAACGCGCCAAAGGCGATAACTACCGCGCAATGCTAGAAAAAGTGGAGCAGCTGCTAGGTAACTAGACATTGAGCTACAAAACCATTATAACAAACGCCTGCCTGGAGGCAATCTTCAGATTGCCTCCAGGCAGTGATTAAAGAAGGAGCATTATGTCCAACAAAGAACTAATCACCCAACTAATGGAACGAATCCCCGATGAAAAACTTAGCTTCATAGTAGAAATTCTCGAACGAAATGTAAACGAAGACTACGAAGAGGTAGAGCCCGACGAATGGGACTTGCAAATGATGGCAGAAGCCGAGCTTGAAAATGACGGCACATACGTTACAATCGAGGATCTCGCAAAGGAGCTTGGAATTGAATTACAAAATAGTAATCGAAAAAGCAGCAAATAAATTTATACAGTCACAAGATCCAAAGCAACGTCAAAGATTGTTGAAAGCGATATACAACCTACCAAACGGGACAGACATTGAAAAAATCAAAGGAGCTGATGAAAAATACAGACTTCGAGTAGGTGACTATAGAATTCTGTACACAAAACAAAAAGACAAACTAATCATCACAGTAATAAAAGTCGACAATCGCGGCAGTGTATATAAAAACTAATTCCATACATTAGCGAAAGGCGGTCACACTCATGAAACTCCTATCCATCGCACTATCCGTCACATTCCTCCTACTTCTCACCTCCTGCAGCAAAGACGAAAAACCCATAGCAGTCGAAAGACAAACCGACCCTGTAAAAGTCGTAATAACAGGCTTCAGCATGGGCGACTACAACCCCGATTATATAAACAAGCTCAATGAATTATTAAAACAAAACAATTATTCCGTCACAGTAGAAACATTCCCAAACACACCAACCTATGATGAACTTTTCAGCAAGTTAAAGGATTACTACAACGATGACTACGCAATCATCACAAATATGTCATACCGCAGCGTGGTCGAAGGTGCGCCGCTACAAGATTTAAGCAAATACGCAGACATAGCCCCTTCCTACTTTAGCGAAGTTGAGGTGCTGGACAACACAGTCGTGCCTTTTGGGCTAGGCAAGGATACAATATTGCCGCCGCATTTAGGCGTATTGGTGCGCAATGAATTATACGACGAATACGGCGGAAGCATCACCACCGCCACTGAATATGACCAATTCCTGCAATGGGTGGAATCCGAAAAGCCCCAGTATGTCCCTGCGCTTTTTCCGCCGCCTTACAACGACAACTTCGGCTTTACCGCTGTCATCTACAACTTACTTCTGCCCGAAATGGGTTATCTGCCGCTCGACCGCTACTTATTTGAAGGCGCAGGAATATGTATGGATTTAAGCAGCGGCGAGTTTATCCCAATCGAGAAGCTTCCGGTGCTTGACGAATTTATCGAAAAGGCAAAGTATTGGAACAAGTACCAAGCCTTTCGCTTGCTCACCGACGACTACTCCGACATAACATCAACCAACGACGCAGCCTCAATCGTGCAAACAAGCAACTTTTATTTAGGAGACAAATTTACTTCGCCACCAAGCTCTTTGCTCTACGACTCAAACGACTTTACGCTGTGCATACTCTACCCCGACAAGCTGCCCGAGCGCAAATTCGGTCCGTACAGACGCGGCATTTACGCAAAGGAGGGCGTGGACCTGTCTGAATTCTTCTACCTTCTCGAAGAGTTGCAAACAAACATAGACCTCTTCACAAACATATACTTCGGCGAAGAAGGAGTGGATTATCAAATAGTAAATAACAAGCTAGAGCTTTTAGAAACAGACCTGCACGACGCCGAATATTTCTTCGGCTTCACCACATACTTTCACAACAACACTTTTTATGAACAGCTTATCGGCGGCGGCACAATTCAGCAAAAAGAAGCACTCGACGCCATTCGCTATCCCGAAATCCCGGCGATGGAATCCGTATACGCCGCTGCTAAAAAGCTCTCGATCCTAACGCAGAAGGAGCTTTATTTTTCCCGAGTATACTACGACCGCTCAGGCAAGCTTCAAACGCTTCTCAACAAATTCTTCCTCAACGATTCAGTCGACAAAATTAACAGAGAGTACCAATTCCTACCAAACCCACAACAAATTTTAAACGACCTGCAAGCCGAATAATAACACGTCAAAGGAGAGTTCTCAATGAAAAAATTTGTATGCCTATTAATCGCCGCAATCACACTAATCACCCTAGCGTCATGCAACAAAAAAGACACTGCCAAAAAACCAAACAATGAAACACGCACAGAACCCCTTACCGTAGCTCTATACACTGAGTTTTACAACGGCTACGAGCAAAAATGGTTTGACCGAGTAAATCTACTGCTTGAAGAAAACGGAGTTAGTATCAAATTCGTTAACCAAGGCGGAATAAAAACTCAAAAAGATTTAGATTCCATCAACCAATTCCTAGCCGAAGGTGCTGCTGTTATTATAGATGCACAAAACGACAGGTATATAGACGATGGTTTATTGCAGGAGCTTACACAATACGAGCAATACGCTCCGAATTATTTCAAGGATTTACCGATATGGAACGCTGCAAAAATCCCTATTTTCTCGTTCGACCACGAATCGTTAGGAAACTACGCTGTCATGGTGAGAAATGAATTACTGGACGAATACAACCGACCGATAACCACAGCTTCCGAATACGACCAATTTCTGCAATGGGTTGAAAACAACAAACCTAACTATGTGCCCCTCACCACCTTAATTACTAAACCAAATTATGGTCTTACTAACTTTTACAGCCTATTACTCCCCGAAATGGGCTACCTCCCTATAGACACATACTTCTACGACGGTATTTCACTTTGCGTTGACATTGATTCCGGCGAGATTATCCCTGTAGAAAAGCTGCCTGAACTTGACGAACTCATCGAAAAAGCACTCTACTGGAACAAGTATAAAATTTTCCGCACAGAATCAGATTCATACAGCGACATAGAGTCTGCCGACACTGTAGCCTCATTTTTCGGTCAAATGAGTATGCTGTACAACGGTTATAGCAAAATTATTGTGAATAAACCAGAAATTGTTTTCCATGTAGAGGATTTTCAATTATGTGTATTATACCCTGATAAAATTCCGCAAAACAAATCCACCAGGTATCGTTTGCGTATCTGCGGAGGTAAGGAAGCTGACTTGTCAGGCTTATTCTCTTTTATAGAAAAGATGAATACCGACATAGACTTTTACAAAAACATTCAATTCGGCATAGAGGGCGACGACTACGAACTTGTAAACGGAGAAATAATCACATTGGAGAATGATATTCACGATGAATTCTTCGGTGACTACTTACAAACTTTTCGAAATTATACTTTTGACGAAACACTGAAACCGGAAAATGCACCGCCGAAACAATACCAAGAAGCCGCAAGCGAAATAACATACCCTAATATCTCAGACATAGAAAAACTAAACAAATACTCGTCGTATTTCTTGAACAATGTAATAACCCAGCTAGACACTACGGATTTTGCATATGGATTAAACCGTAGGAATATACTGAACACCATTTTGAATAAAATACGGCTGCAAACCCCTGTCTCGGATATTGCTTTGTTATACGAACAAATGCTAAGCGCAGACAGCTTAATCCAAGCGATAAACTCATACGAATAATGCTTGACAAATCTTGACGATTGGGTTATCTTTAAAGTAACTCAATCAACAGGGGGTAATCATGGATTTACGCAAGCTCAATCAAGACATAATCAAACGCCGCGCCAATGGCAAGGTGTTATGGCAGCCGCGAATCGGCTGCTGGTACGACGACAGAGTTTATCGGAAGGAGCCGCTTCCGGGAAAATACGCGGGCTGCGACCACAATCAACTTTACGAAAAGCTGCGCGTGTCGGACAGACTGTACCAATTCAACGAGTGCGTGCAATACACGCAAGACGACAGCATAAAGTATTCATCGCGCAAGCTTAACGACCGCGACACCGAACATGCCGTAGATACGCCCGTAGGACGTATATATCAAGTGCTGCGTACAAACAGCGACAATCCAGGCGTAATGCCGATAAAATGGCTAGTCGAAACCGAAGACGACCTCAAGGTTATGATGTACATCGACGAAAACACCAACTTCAAATTCGACATGGCCACATACGACAGGCTCGAAAACGAATTGGGACGCCTCGGCTTACCCACTATGTTTGTACAGCGCACGAACATGCAGCACATGCTTATAGGCTTATCCGGCGTCGAAAACACCTACTACCTCATGCAAGACTGCCCCGACACACTCGAGGCCTACTTTAAAGTGCGCAGCGAAAACGATATGCGCCTGATGGAAGTCGTTGCCGCTTGCCCAATCGAGTGGATAAACTACGGCGACAACCTCCACGACAAAATACTGCCGCTCAACCTATTCGAGAAGTACATACTCCCCGAATATGAAAAGCGCGGCGACATACTGCATAAAGCAGGCAAGTTCACCTTCTCCCACTGGGACGGCGACTGCAAAAGCTACCTAAAGCACGCCAAAAGCTGCTTCCTCAACGGAATCGAAGCCATAACGCCAATCCCACAAGGCGACGTAACATTAGAGGAAACAAAAGCAGCCCTAGGCGACGAGATAGTGTTAATCGACGGCGTAGCCGCAATCCTGTTCAACGACACCTACCCCCTCGAAGCCCTAACCGCGCAGGTGCAGGAAGCCCTCGACTTATTCCCCGGGCAGCTTATAATGGGAATATCCGACGAGCTACCCAGCGACGGACTGCTCGAAAGAGTAGAGCATGTGCGCGATTTAGTCGAAAACTACAACGCAAAGCTATAACCAAACAAATTATGTAAACAAAAGGAGCGGCAAATCATCCGCTCCTTTTCTATCTATCAATACATACCATTTTGTTCCATGTAACTGTAAATCTTTTGCCCATGCTCCTGCTCTTCCTTTTGAATGTGGTTGAGCGCGTTGCGCACGCCTACATCCTTGAACTCGAATATGCAGGTGTTGTATAAAGCCGACACATGCTTTTCGGTCGAAAGCACGTCTTGGCAAAGGTATTGGTCTTTTTGCTTATTTGCGGCATTGCTCGCTGTATAATTTGTCGCAGCAGATTGATTGCTGCTGCCGCTCATATTCGGCACAGTGCCCGCGTTGATTTTCTTTAGTGTATCCAAATGCTGCTGCTCAACTTGCCCTAACTGCGTAAACAAATTCTTCAGCTGCGTATCCTGAGCTTCATTTGCGAATCTGCTGTATTTTTCAACGCACAACTGCTCGTGCGAGGTTAATTCCTGTAATAACGATGATTCTTTTTGTGTAAATGTCATAATAATACCTCCTTTTGGTAGTGTTTCCATCAAAGAGAGCATTATCCCGGATAATTTTTACAACATAAGGTTTACCCTAGCACTTCAAATATTCCACATCAACAGGTGTGCGCGTTTTCGCCGACTCCATTATCGCAAGTATCACCAGCGTGGTATTCACAGCGTCCTCAGGCGTAATAAGTGAAGGCTTTCCGTCGATTAATCTGTCGACGAAATAGCGTATGCTTTGGTAGGAGAAGCCGGCCGCCTTCCCATGCACGAAGTGCTTCACCAATACATCGGGGCGGTCATTCTTCTCTTCGGTGAAGCGTTCAATCATTTGGCTGTTGGATAAATCCAGGCTTATCATGCCTTTCGTGCCCATTATGTTGAATTTTATGTCGTTGATGCAAGGGTGAGTGTCGGGGGTTATCCAGCCGTTTTCCATCTGCGCAACCGCTCCGTTTTCAAACTCAAGTGTCGTCATAAACACATCGTCGGTGTCAACGCCCATTCCGGCAAGGATTCCCTTGCGCGACACGCAGTACACGCGCTTAACCTCGCTGCCGATAATCCATCGCAGCGTATCCACACTATGCGAACCCAAGAACCACAGTATCGACGACTTAGCAGCCCAAGGCAGCATATCGGTCGCGACATACTTCACATCGTTTAAGCGGAAGTACGCGTGATAAGGCTCGCCAAGCTCGCCGCTATCAATCGATTGCTTCGCCGCAGCAAAAGGCGGCGAGAACCGATTGTGCAAGTCCACCATAATGCGCACATCGTTGCGCCTCACGCTTTCCATTATGTCGACAATATCCTGCCGCGTTGTAGCCATAGGCTTTTCGCAGATTATATCCTTCTTAGCGTTGGCACAATCCACGCACAAGTCGCGGTGCAGAAAATCAGGCGTAACAATCGCCGCAATATCAAACTCGCACTTCTGCAGCATTTCCATGTGATTTACGTAAACATGCTCCGCCGGAATACCAAATTCGTCCGCGATAGCCTTGGCCTTGCCGTAGTCAAGGTCACAGATAGCGGCAAGCTCAACATACGGGTGCTCGTTATAAATGCTCGCGTGCGTACGCCCCCATATTCCTGCCCCGATTATTGCAATTTTCTTAGTCATCACAATCCCTCCATACATGCTTTATTTAATGTAATATTATCATTGCAAACAAATAATGTCAAAGGAATTTACACGAAATGATAACAAATAGCCAAAACGCAACCAAACAAATATGTACGTACAATACGAGGCTTCAAAATAGTTGCAATTAACAAATTTTCTGTGTATAATAATAATAAGTAGTCATAAAACATAGCAAAATGTTCCAAGCCTCGCACGGGGCAAGATTGCAGTATACTAATACAAAAGGTGGGGTTGGCATGTTCAAAAACCTTAGCTTTAAAGATAAAAACGCCGAAACGGAATATAGGAACGAGCGTATTCAAACTGATATAAAAAGCGTCAGATTTTCCATAATCAGCCTATCCCTGACTTATTTATTGATGAGCTTCTTTGACCCTTATTTTATTGTGACGACATACGCCGATGTAATGTGGGTCAGATACGCCGTGTTTTTACCATTTAGTTTATTTTTTTTCGGGCTCTCTTTTAGTAAAATCTTCCTGAGGTTTTACAATTTCATTATAATGACTTATATAGTTGGGATAACTATAATTCACGCTTATGTGAGCACGCTTATTTCGCGTACGGAGCATGGATACTCGTATGTGCTGATTATATACGCGCTTATGCTTCTTCTCACTTACCCGATATACGGCTTGAAGATGAGGTATTGTGTCGCGCACCTTGCTATTGTTATTGTGGCTAATATTTTCGTTGACATAAGCAGGCATAATATTTTTTACTACTATGAAGCGATACAGATTATGGCGGCGGAGGCCGTTGTGCTTATCACCTTCACCGTGATAGGCTGCGGGGTTGGCTATGGGCTTGACGTAAACAGGCGCGCGGCATACGAGAGCAGAGTTAACCTTGAACATCAAAACAACATCTTGCGCACTCACAACGTAGAGCTAAAAGGCATCGCCGAGCGCGACGGACTTACGGGGCTGTACAACAAGCTTGCATTCAACAACCGAATAGTCGAAGAGTTAAAAACATGCTGCGAAGAAAAAACAAACGTCGGCGTAATTATGATTGACATAGATTGGTTTAAGTTTTACAACGACACCTACGGACACCTCGACGGGGATAAATGTCTTAAATCCGTCGCGTCAATCGTGCGCAATTCCGTGCGCAGCACTGATTTTGTCGCACGCTTCGGCGGCGAGGAGCTTGTAATCGTGGTGAAAAATCCCGTAGGCAAAATGGTTCTGCACAAGATGTGCAAGCAAATTCAAGCAAACATCTACGACCAAAATATTCCGCACACCGCAAGCAAATTCCAGCGTGTAACTGTAAGCCTTGGCGCGGTTTTCGCCCCGAGCGCATCTATATCCTCAAAAGAGCAGCTCATAGAAATAGCCGACAAATCCTTGTACAAAGCCAAGTCCTGCGGACGCAATCAATATGTTATTGAAAATTTATCGTAAATCTGCTACAATATAATTGAAGATGATTTTATGTTGCGGAATAAAATTTCCGCAACATAAATTTAGATAAACGAATAAACTTTAAGGAGCAGAAATGAACAGGATTGAATATAAGAGAAGATTGAATCAAAATACAGTGATGATGAAGGTTGCCGCGCCGCTTATCGCTAAAAAAGCGAAGCCGGGGCAATTTATTATGCTGCGCGTAAATGAAGGCGGCGAGCGCATTCCGCTCACTATTGCCGAAGCTGCCGACGGCTGCATTACTATAATTTTCCAAGAAGTAGGCAAGACCACAAAGGAGCTGGGGCAATTATCCGAGGGCGGCTACATACTGGACTTCGTAGGCCCATTAGGCAACGCGTCGCATTTGGACGGACTAAAGCGCGCTTGCGTAATCGGAGGCGGCCTAGGTACAGCGATTGCGTATCCGCAGGCGAAATACCTGCACGGTATCGGCTGCGAGGTTGACGTTATCGCAGGCTTCCGCAACAAAGACTTGATAATGCTAGAAGACGAGATGAAAGCAAGCAGCACGAACCTATTCGTCGCAACCGACGATGGCTCTAACGGCAACAAAGGCTTTGTCACAAACATATTGAAAGAACAGCTTGAAAAAGGCGTGAAGTACGACGAGGTTATCGCGATAGGTCCTGTCGTGATGATGCGCGCTGTTTGCAACGTGACAAAAGAATACGGCATAAAGACGACTATTTCGATGAACAGCATAATGGTGGACGGCACAGGAATGTGCGGCGGCTGCCGATTAACCGTGGATGGAAAGGTTAAGTTCGCCTGCGTAGACGGCCCTGACTTCGACGGACATGCCGTAGACTTCGACGAGATTATCCGCCGCAGCGGAATCTACGCCGAGCAAGAAAAGACGAAACTAAACGAGCATATATGCAAAATGGAGGCAGCAGCAAATGTTGAATAAGACACCAATGCCCGAGCAAAAGCCCGAGCTTAGAATAACCAACTTCAAGGAAGTCGCGGAAGGCTACACAGCTGAAGACGCCGCGGCAGAAGCCAATCGCTGCATAGGCTGCAAAACTCGCCCATGCGTGAACGGCTGCCCTGTAAACGTGAACATACCCGAATTTATCGGCGAGATAAAGAAAGGCAACATTGAGGAAGCGTACAAAATCATCAAAGGCACGAACTCACTTCCGGCAGTATGCGGACGCGTTTGTCCGCAGGAAACACAGTGCGAGCAATTCTGCGTACGCGGCAAAAAAGGCGAAAGCGTAGCAATCGGCAGACTGGAGCGTTACTGCGCCGACTACTGCATGGGCAAGGACGAATTATCGCCCGAGATTAAGCTAAATGGCAAAAAAGCAGCGATTATCGGCGCAGGTCCTGCAGGATTAACCTGCGCAGGCGACTTAGCCAAAGCCGGATTCGACGTAACAATCTTCGAGGCCTTCCATACCGAAGGCGGAGTGCTTACATACGGAATACCAGAGTTCCGTCTGCCCAAGAGCATTGTTAAGCAAGAGGTTGAAGCCTTGAAAAAGCTAGGCGTGAAGATTGAGCTTGACATGGTAATCGGCAAGGTGCTGACCGTTGAGGAATTGTTAGGCGAGCAAGGCTTCGACGCTGTGTTCATCGGCACAGGCGCAGGTCTGCCTTCGTTTATGGGAATCCCAGGCGAAAACTTAAACGGCGTATACTCCGCAAACGAATTCCTCACACGCATAAACTTGATGAAGGCGTACGACTTCCCGAACACCGACACACCTGTTTATATCAAGGACAACGTAATAGTAGTAGGCGGCGGCAATGTCGCAATGGACGCGGCACGCTGCGCAAAGCGCATGGGCGCAAAAAATGTGACAATCGTGTATCGCCGCAGCGAAGCAGAAATGCCTGCACGTGCCGAGGAAGTTCACCACGCTAAAGAGGAAGGCATCAACTTCATGCTGCTGACCAATCCCGTACGCGTTATCGGCGACGACAAAGGCTACGCGACCGAGATGGAATGCGTGCGCATGACTTTAGGTGAGCCGGACGAAAAAGGCCGCCGCCGCCCTGTTGTAGAGCAAGGCAGCGAGTTCAACATCCCTGCCGAAGTCGTAATAATCGCAATCGGACAATCACCGAACCCCCTCATCAAAAACACAACTCCCGAAATCGAAACGACAAAATGGGGCGGCATTGTCACCGATGAAGCCACAGCCCGCACAAGTATGCCAAAGGTATACGCAGGCGGCGACGCCGTGACAGGCGCGGCAACTGTAATCGCCGCGATGGGCATGGGCAAAATCGCAGCCAAAAGCATAATCGAAGATAACCAATAAAACAAAAGCTGTCGACTGATATAAGTCGACAGCTTTTGTGTATACATATAAAAAACGAGCATATATTTTAAATGGACATCTCTAATTATGACAAATTTACCCATTAAATCTATATTTTCTAATTTATTTATCATAAGCCTAATAAAAATTACGTATAAATGATTTAGCAGCGAATTCCTGCAAAACTTTTTAGGAGGCTTACATGGTCTACAATTTCGAGATTAAAACAGGCGACATCATGTACGCAGGCACTGATTCCAACATATTCCTTACGTTGTACGGCGAAACAGGTCAACTTAACGAACAACGCCTTAACGGCTACATCAGCGGCAACGCATTTGAACGCAACGATACCAACAGGTTCAGCATTAATTACGGCGATGCGGACGTTGGGCGCATTTACAAAATAACAATGCACAGCGATTGCAAATACGGAGGCTCGGATTGGTACGCGTCCTATGTAAAAATCACCCGAGGCGGAAATGATAAAAACGATGAATCAAACCTGCCTTCTACCTTCCAAATCAACGCATGGATTAATGATACAGGCAATAAGGATTACACCTTGCAGCAGACCGATTGGCAGAAAAATATCGCGAAATATGAAACAGTGGTAACTCCCTATAAATCCTACAAAATATCCGTTCCGTCAAATTCAACATACAAATACAGCCACACAGAAGAAACAACAACAGGCTTCTCCTACACCAATGCCGAAACAAAAAAGACAACACAACAGTTCAATCAAGAAATCACCGGCAAGGGAAGCTACTCCTCGGCAGCAAAGCTTACGGAACAGCTTTCGGTTACAAAAGCTTTTGAAGGCTTTTTGAAGTTCGGCTTTAGCCAAGGCTTTGAAGATACCAAATTCTCTCAATTTGTAAAAACAGAGAATCAAAAAATATCAACGACAGTAGAACAGACCCTGGACAATAAGAGCCCACAAACCAAAACCTACGAAGCTCAATTCAATATGGTAAAAGTAAACGCAATCTCCAAGCTGAACAGCATAATCGCAAGCTTTTCAGCCAACAGCGAGATAGTATTCGCCGGCTTCATTGAAGTAACATGAGTTAAAAACGCATTGGCAGCAGCAATTATTGCCAATGCGTTTTTATTGTATGAAGCATAAAAATGTGATATAATAAAGCATGGACAATCTTCGGAAATACATTTACATTATTCGGCGTAAATTGTTTTACGGCGTTAAGAATAAGCTGTTTCTCGTTATTAGCGTAGCGGGATTCTTTTTGATTGCGACGCTGGGCGGCATTATTTCAGTTATTGCAGGGAATTTTGTGCAGGGGGCGGCGTTAAAGGCGCTCGATAATCAAACGCAGCAGACTGTTAATGTGTTCGACAATTACATACAGCTCATGATGAATACCGCACTTACAGTTGAACAGCAGCCGGACGTTCAATCAATAATACGGCAGGATTACACGACCTATGGTTCGTATCTGGTGTATAGGAACGCATACAGCGTTTTAAAAAGTATACATGAGTTTGAGAAGTATCTGCATGTTTATTTGTTCGTGAAGGATATGGGGTATGTTATGTCGTCGCGCAGCGATAATGTGACGAGTGATTACACCAAGTATAACGCGGACGACCGGGAGTGGTACAAGGATGTTGTTGCTTCAACCAAAAGTATGCACTTGATACACAATTTCCTCCCTCCGGTTACTGCTAGCGAAGAAGAGTTTGCGTTTGCGCTGACCGTACGCGACATTTACACGTGGGATATTGACGGGATAATTGTCGCTGCGCTTAGCAAAAACTTCCTTTATATGATTCTTGAGCAGACGCAGTTCGAGGAGCAGGATTTGCTTATAATTACTGGCAGCGACGGCAATGTCGCATTTTCCTCGAATGGCGAGTATAAAGACGGCGGCGATTACCACATTGTAAGCGTCACGTCAAAGCAAACTGGGTGGCAATTTACAGCGTACAACAACAAGGAGAAAATGCGGCAGCAGCTTAATATGCTGTGGATTATTACGGCGGCGGCCGTTGTCGCGGCGGTTGGCTTTCTGTTGCTTGCTGCAAAGGTTATCGCCGAGAGGTGGACGCTGCCGATTCATGGATTGATTGAGTTTATCGGAAAAGTGGAGGCAGCGGAATTCGCCGAGCGCATTCAGGTTAGGGCAAAGGACGAGATTGGCGAGCTGATACACTCGTTCGACGACATGGTTGTGTCAGTGCGCGAGAATCAATTCCTGCGCAAGAAAGCAGAGATTGACGCGCTGCAAAAGCAAATCGACCCGCACTTTTTGTTTAACACACTGCAATCGATTAAGGCGCTGTTGCAGGAGCAAAATACTGCTAAGGCTAACGAGATGATCGAAAAGCTTGCGGATATTTTCCGCTACAACACTAACCGCGAGGGTACGTCCACAGCAAAATTGTCGTCGGAGCTGCAGCATATCAAGAACTACATCGACATACAAAAGGTGCGATTCGGCAGCCGCATTCATGTAGAGTACGACATCGACGAGCGATTGCTCGAGTGTCGCACGCTAAAGTTTATTTTGCAGCCGATTGTCGAAAACTCAATCCGTCACAGCATGGAACATATGGCGGAGGGCTATCGCCTTCGCCTTTCTGCGCAAGTAGGCGGCGGCGGAATATTGCTCACTGTGTTGGACAAC
Organism: uncultured Eubacteriales bacterium; assembly: GCA_964479875.1. Classification (GTDB taxonomy): domain Bacteria; phylum Bacillota; class Clostridia; order Monoglobales; family CAYZNM01; genus CAYZNM01. Next base: position 17,060 of record CAYZNM010000002.1, on the reverse strand, counting down.
GGCGTCGGCATACCTCCTGATAAGCTGCGCGAACTCAACAGCTTTATTCACGGAGAGGACATTGAAAATGCCGACTTTGGCATAGGACTAAGAAATATTGCAGAGAGGCTGCGTTTGACATACGGCGGCAGCTTCGGACTTACAATCGATAGCAAGGAAAACGAATATACACGGGTCGAAGTGCGGATTCCGTTTGAATAGTGGAGGATAAATTGAAAACAGTGTTAATAGTGGACGACGAGCCGCTTATCTGCGGCAGCGTGCGGCATATTCTCGCGGAAGCGCGCGGTGTGCGCATAATCGGTGACGCAAATAATGGCGTGCAGGCATTGCAGTTAATCGAGCGGCTTACGCCTGACATAATCATCACCGACGTAAAAATGCCGGTGATGGACGGACTTTCTTTAATTCGCGAGGCTAAAGCGCGCGGCGCAAAGTCGGAGTTTATCATAATCAGCGGATACGCCGATTTCGGCTTTGCGCAGCAAGCGATAAATTACGGGGTAGTGCGGTATGTGCTAAAGCCGATTAAGGAAGCAGAGCTTATCGAGGCCGTGGAATCATGCGGCGGCAACGAACATGCGCTTCCGGAGGAAAGCGGCAATGCCGAGCGGCTTATAAAGTACATACAGCAGCATTACGGCGAAAGCCTAAGCCTGGACAGCCTCTCCCTCCTTTTCAACTTCAGCCCGAAGTATATCACCAACCTGATAAAGAAAAAGGTAGGGCGCAGCTTCACGGATTACCTCACAGACCTGCGCATTCGCGAAGCAAGCGAGCTGCTAACAAAAACATCGACAGACATAAAAGTCATCGCAGCCAAAGTAGGCTACGACGACCAGCAGTATTTTCATCGCGTATTCAAACGCCGCACGGGAAAAACACCCGCGCAGTTTCGCAGGGAATTTTAATATGTAGGGGCGAACTGCGTTCGCCCGTGTTGTTACATAACGCATTCGCTTCGCTTAATAATCTCCTGTTGCAGCTTTGGAGATAGTCGCACGAAGTAGTCGCTGTAGCCGCCTACGCGTACTACCAAATTTTGGTATTGCTCGGGGTTGTCTATTGCTTTTTGAAGTATGTCGTTGTCGCATACGTTTATTTGAAGCTGCTGTCCGCCTTGGGCGAAGTAGGCTTTGAATAATGCTGTCGCTAAGTCACCGTGCTGCGCGAAGAAGGCTTTGTTGAACTTTAAGTTTAGGACTACGCTTGTTACGATTTCGCTTACGTCGATTTTGAGCAGCGAATTTATCAGGGCAGTTGGACCTTTTTTGTCCATGCCTTGGCTGCTTCCTGCGGAATCGGCTAGGACTTGGGCGGATTTGCGACCGTCAGGCGTTGCGCCTACTACTGCACCGCAGTATTCGTGCGCGATAAAGATTACCTCGCCGGGAATGTAGTGTCCGCCGAACACTCCCGCTTGTGCGCGCAAGCTGTCGTATATGCGTGTTGTAATGCGTGTGCGGATTATGTCAACCACCTCATGGTCGTTGCCGAATTTTGGGAGGTTTTGCAGGTATGCACGCAGAGTTTCGTGACCCTCGTAGTCTGCCGCTAACGCTTGTTGCAGCTCTTCCATCGTTGCGCGCTTATCCTCGAATACGGCGCGTTTTACTGCGTAGAGTGAATCGGCGGCGTTGGTTATGCCGATGCACTCTAACTGCACATTGTTGTACAGTGCGCCGCCCTCGAATACGCCTTTGCCACTTTCGATGCAACCTTGAGTGAATAGTGAGCGGTAAGCATAGCCTTCTTTTTGTCCGCGATGTTGTATGTCTTTGTTGTTTATGTCGGCTTCAAGCTTGGCGTAGTAGTCGATGTCTTGCAGGTAGGCCTGTTCCAACTCGTCGTAGCTTGTGTAGCCGCCACGTTGCAGTGTTAGCTCGAAAATTCGCGCGGCGTTGAAGATGCCTATGTCGTTGACGAATTGGCATTTACCGCCGAACATTATTTGGCTGCAGCCGCCTAAGCAGTAGTTGCGCACATCTTCTATTGGGTAGCCGTCTTTCGAGAGGAAATCAAACACCTTCTCGTCGTTGTACAGCGCAGGTAAGCCCTGCCCTGTTGATAGGTTTTGGTTGATAAGCCCCCAAAAATGCTCGGGCATACATTTGTTTACGCGTAGGCAAAGGTTGGGACCTTTATATCCCATGTTGCGCACGGCTTCCATTACAAGCTCGGTCAGCTCGGTGTATGCACAGCTTCCGTCGGGGAGTACGCCGCCGATTGTCATGTTTTGGATTTGCTCGAACTCTTCTACTTTTACGACCATGCTTTCAAGCAGCTTTAATGCGAACTCTTTTGTTAGGCTGCCGCTTTGTATGTCACGTGCGTAGAATGGGTATAGGTAGCAGTCGAATCTGCCGAAGCTGTCGGCGTTTGCGCCGATGTGCAGCATTAGCACAAGCTGCAACGCTTCGCGGAAAGTCGCAGGGGGATTGTGCGCGATATTGCGCAGGATTGCTGCGTTTTCGTGCATTCCTGCGTTTTCGCAGGAAATCGCGGTGCGCTCGATTAAGGCTTGGAACGCGTCAAGGATTGTGTGCAGCGCGATGTAGTAGTCGCTGCCGTTGTCGGAAGCTTTGATAAGGTCGCGGTAGCCGTCTAAGCCTATGGTGAGTGCGCGGTCGTAATCCATTGCGAGGTGCCCGCCGAACCACGTCGAGGTTGCCGCACCTGCTTCAATTGAACGCATTTCCTCGTCGGTGAATATATCGCCGCAGTATTTGCCGAAGTGCGGACTGTATGGGTTGTGATACTTCGCCGCGTGGATAGGCTCTAGGTCTAGCCCCAGAGCTTCCGCCGCCGCGTAGTTTATCGATATGCCGTCGCCGTAGTGGAAGCTTACGGCTTCATTTGTGTGCGTGCTGCCCGAAAGCAGTTCGCCATCTTTTAAAGGTATTTCCGCATTGCTCCACTGCGCAAGTATCGCGCGCGCCTCCCTTAATACAGGCGGCGCGCCGATATTAGCAATATATGCGTCATAAAAAAATCTGCTGTAGTTTTCCATATTATTCAATCGTGAGCTGCTCGGCAGCTTTTCTCATAAATTCGATGTCTGTTTGGTCTATTGCGATTGCACTTTTTGCAGTTTCCGCGATATGCTCCGGCTTACGCGCACCGCATAGGGTGTATGTCATTCCCGGCTGTGCCATAGTCCATGCAACGACAAGGTTCGCAAGCGAGCAGTTATACTTTTGCGTAAGGGGCGCAAAAGTGTCAAGCATATCCAGCACCTTCTTCCTGTTCACAGGCTTATACCACGGCGACGCGTTGCGCGCCTCGTCTGCGCCAATTGCAGTTTCCATCGTTATTTTACCGGTGAGCAAACCTTGCTCAATCGGCGAATACGCCATAGTGGAAACGCCCTCGGCAAGCGCAGTCGGAATCAACTCGGATTCAATGCGTCTGTCAATCATGCTGTATTTTTCTTGGATAACATCGAGCTGCCCATGCTTTTGGTACTCGAGTATATTTTCAGCTGTCACATTCGACGCGCCGATTGCGCGGATTAAACCTTGCGCCTTTAAATCCATCAGGCATTTCATCGTGTCGGCGATTGGAGTTTCGTATGGGGGCATGGATTGCCAATGCGTGAAGTATACATCGATGTAGCTTATATCAAGTCGATTTAGGCTTAGTTCGATTTCCTGCTTGATTGTGTCAGGGTCGAGGCAGCGTTTTACCTTTTTGCCGTCCTGCTCAAAGAACAGCGAACCTCTGTCGTCATTCCACCACAAGCCGCATTTTGTCGAGATTACAACCTTGTCGCGGATTCCCTTTATCGCCTTACCCACGACTTCTTCGCTGCGACCGAAGCCGTAGCACGGCGCGGTATCAATCAGCGTAATGCCTGATTCCACCGCCTGACGTATCGTTTCAATTGACTGCTCGTCGTCGCTGTCGCCCCACCATGGGCCGCCGCCTATCGCCCACGCACCTAAACCTATCGCGGACGCTTCTATGTTGGACTTGCCTAGTTTTCTGTAAACCATATTGTTCTCCTTGGATTGAATTGTGAAAGAGAAAGGTGCGTGTGCGCCTTTCTCTTTTGTTTATTTATAGTTTCTTGTTGTTTCAAGCATTGCGCGGATATTTTCCGCAGGGGTGTTGAAGCTTATGGGGCAGCCGTTCGCCATTATGAAAGGCTTGCCAACTGTTGCACGCAGTTGCCGCTTTGTTTCGGCGATAACATCGTCGACCGTGCCTCGTTCCAATACGTGGCAGCTATCGAGGTTGCCGAACAGCGCAATCGCACCTTCCAGCTTATCGCTTATTTCGCCAACGTCGAGTGAAAATCCTTTTTTGCTTTCCTCGACCATCAAGCCGCATATGTCCAGCTTCTTTATATCGGCTAGTATCGGCAATATGTCGCCTGTGAAATATGCAATCGGGATTAAGCCGATTTGCCGCAGCCGCTTGTAAAAGCTTTGCTGCACAGGGAATATAATTTCGCTGTACAGCTTGGGCGACATAATGTCGCTGCTGCAATAGGTTTCGGAGTTTATGAATGCGTGCGCGCCGCATTCGGCTAACGCTTGCATTCGCTCTAGGGTGTTATCGTAAAGCCGCGAGAGGTAATGCTGCAAATTGTCCGGCTCTTCCAATAAGCCGATTAAGCCTTGTTCAAAACCTACATGCGTATCAAACATCCACGCCACATCAGAACCTTCATTAAGCGCAATCACCTTTGTATCGCCGTACTTTTGTGCGTGCATACGCACGTGGTCGAACACGCCGCTATCCAATACCTGCTGCTTCGTTTGCGATATCGCGTCAACGTACTCATCAATAGCGAACTTAGATTCCAGCTTCGCAGCTTCCTTTCGCAACGCCCAAACATCAGGCGGCGAAAGCTTGGAGGCCGCAGTCGTAAGGTGCAGCATATCCGGCGCAAAGTCGTCGCAGAATCGGCAATCCACCTCAAACAATCGCTCCGCGTCCATACTCCATGCCACGCCCTCGTCCGCATACCCATCAATTATTCCCGCGTGCTGAAACTTATACAATCCCCACCAGTGCGGCGTTGCAGGCACAGTATCGCCCACCTCGCCGCGCAGCACTTTTAACATTAATTCTTTGCTCATTCTATAACTAGATTGCTGATAAACGCTTCACGTTCTGCGATTATCTCATCAATGCCCATATTCTTGCAGGTCGCAGCCCATTCCTTAACAAGAGTTTCTACCTCTTCTTCCGACTTCGCAGCTATAACCTTAGCGAAAAATTCGCGGCGCATATCGATAATCGGCGGGAATTTTTGGTTCTCAACTTCACCTGCGATAAAGTAATAATCCTTATCGGGGTCCATGTTCGCGTCATAAAGGTCGCGTACATGCTGACGATTCTCCCAACCCTTGTAGTTATCCTCACGTATTAACGAAGGAGGGGTTTCGCGCAAATCGGTGAACGCAGGCATGTTGAAAACTAACTGGCAATAGTAACCAACGCCGTACGCCGCCGCCTTATTCCAATCTAAATCATTTGTCTTCTCAAGGAATTCCGGCAGATACTCATACTTACCTTGTTCGTTATACTTAAAGCTTACGCCCTCGATACCAACTTGTGTCAGTATTTGTCCGTCCTTTGTTGTCAGCCAATCAAGCGTTGCCAATAAGTGACGCAGCGTTTCTTCATCAACCTTCTTGCTCACGATTAGCGACGACCAACTGCCAATCCAGTTAGTCCACTTTCTGTCGCGATATTCTTTCAGCTCTTCGTTCTCATACAAGTCAGGTGTAACAGCATACATAAGCTCCGGCACGTCTTGCTTTGCGTTGTCGGAATACGCATTCATATCCCACCAAGCAACAGTTACGGCAGCAACTCTGCCGGAAGAAACCTTCTCGCCTACTTGTGCAGACTTTAATGTAAGAACTTCCCTATCAAGCAGACCCTCAACCGAAAGCTTGTTGATAAACTTCGCAGCCTTCATAAGCTCAGGTGAATCAGTGAACAGGTAATTTTTTACTTTATAATTATCCTTAACATCAAAAGGCAGCTCAGCCGCACCATGCGCACCAACTACAGGAAGGAACGCCTGATAAATCGCCTCAATGCCGCCCAAGTTTTCATTGAGCACAAGCGGAATAATCGGCTGCCCATTAACTTCCTTTATTTCTTCCTTACAACGCTTTAGGTATGTGTAAAACTCATCCGGCGTTTTCGGATATTCCATACCAAGCTGCTTCAAGAAATCATCGCGCACATTCATGCCATGCGGTGCTTCATACAACAGCTCATTGCCGCGGCCTGTTTGCGTAGGAATCTGATATATCTTACCTTCCTTAGAGTACATTTTTAATTCAGGCTCAATAAGGTTGTATAAATTCGGGTAATCCTTAATAATCTCGGACAGCTCCCAAATCTTTCCGCTCTCTCCTAACTTCTCATAAATCGTACGAGTATACAAATCCTGACCGCCGAAGAATATATCAGGCACATCGCCGCCTGCAACGATAAGGTTCAGCTTTTGATTATAGTCGTCACCTGTAGGCACAGTCATCGGCTCATACAGCATTTCAAAATTCGTAAGCCTTGCAATCTCCGGCGCAACAAAGTCTAAATCCTTTTCAGGACCAGTCCAGCCTTGCTCAAAGAACGTAACCTTCGCGCTATGCTTCTTCTCAAATTCCTTGTAAGTCTTAGCAAGCTCCGGCACTTCACCAGCTTCCGCAGGCTTATCTGTAGCCTTACCTGCTTCTCCGCTACCTGCGCCTCCGCAAGCCGAAACAAGCAGCACCAACGAAAGCAATAATGCAACTAACTTAAACTTCTTCATCATACCCTCCATTAAAATGTTTTTAACTTTTCACTTTTCATTCTTCACTTTTCACTAGCCCTTAACCGACCCCACCATTATCCCCTTGATAAAATACTTCTGCGCAAACGGATAAATCATAAATATCGGCACAACAGTTACAACAAGCATTGCCATCTTTATAGAATCCGGCGTGATGTTTATCTTGCGCACCAAGCCGCCGGCGGTGGAGAGGTTCTTGTTTTTGAAAAAGCTCATAATATCCGCGCCCTGCAATATGTTAAGCAGCAGCGTCTGCATAGGCCAAAGGCGGCTGTCGCTCACCATAATCGCGCCGTCGAGCCAATCGTTCCAGTGCGTAATTCCTGCTAATAACGCAACCGTCGCAATCGCAGGCAGCGTAAGCGGCAAAATAATCCGCGTGAATATAACTATATAATTCGCTCCATCCAAATGCGCACTTTCCTCAAGCTCCGCCGGCAAATCCTGCATACTCAATCGCAGCAGCATTATATGGAACGGCGTTATCAGCCACGGAATAACGTACACCCAAAACGTATTGGTGAGGAACAACATCTTGCACACTAAAAAGTATGGGATTATTCCGCCGCCGAAATACATCGGTATTACAATCAGCCAACTGAAAACCTTGCGATACGGCAAATCCTTCTTACTTATGGCAAAAGCATACAGGCAGTTCACCAATACACCAACCGACGTACCCAAAAGCGTACGCGCCACCGAAATCAAAAAGCTGCTTATAAGCCGCTTATCCTGGAATATAGTCACATAACTTTCAACCGAAAACACTCGCGGGAACAGGAACAGTCCGCCGCGCATCGCGTCCTTGCCGTCGTTGAACGACACGACAAGCACATAATAAAACGGGTATATGCATATGAAGGCGAACAGCACCATCAATGTCACATTGAACGCATCAAACACAATCTCGCCCTTGCTGCGACGTAAACGCATAGCTATCTCCCTCCTATACTATTGAGCCTTGGTTCAGCTTCTTTGAAATGGTGTTGCTTATCAGGAACAGCATTAACGCTACAATCGACTTGAAGAAGCCTAACGCCGCGCCTATTGATAAATCATCGATTGAGCCTGTCGTCAAGCTGCGCAGCACCGCGGTGTCGAGTATATCTGCAATCTCGCGCACTGCCAAATTCGACATAGTCCAAAGCTGGTCGAAGCCTGCGTTAAGCAGACCTGCCGAGTTAAGCACGAACAACAGCACAATCGTACTCGAAAGCCCCGGAAGCGTAATGTACAGCACCTGCTGAAAACGGCTAGCTCCATCAATCATCGCCGCCTCATAATGCTCCACCGGAATCGACGCAAGCGTCGCCATGTAGAAAATCGTACTGTAGCCGAGCGTCTTCCACAAATCAGTGAATATTATAATAGGATAAAACATATCGAGCCGCTGCATAAACAATATTGGCTCTTTGTACAGCCCAAGCATAAGGAATAGTTGGTTGACAATTCCATTCTCTGAAAGCAAGCTGTACCAAACACCCGCGACTATAACCCACGACACAAAGTTCGGTATATAAATCATAGTCTGTATCGTACGCTTAAACTTAATCATACGCAGCTCATTGATAAGCAGCGAAAAGATAATCGGCATAGGGAAGCCGATCAGCAGCTTCAGCGAGCTAATCACCAACGTATTACGCAGCGCACGCCCAAACACAGGGCTGCTGAACACCCGCTGAAAATTCTCAAGCCCCACCCACGGACTGCCAAAAAATCCCGAAACCGGGTCATACCTCTGGAACACCATCACAAGCCCCACCATCGGCGCATATGCAAACGTAAGCAGCAGCAACGTCCCCGGAATCAAAAAGACATACAGCAGCGCATACTTTCGCATAAGCGAACGCTGCTGCGCCTTATAAGTTAAATCCTTCAAACCTTCACCCCCAATTTAACAAACAAGCCCACGCCGAAGCACCGCCACGGGACGACGCCTCGGCTTAACCTTGTCTTAACATTTATTATACACTAATTTAATAATTTGTAATTGGATTTTCGTAATATCTTTGTGGATAATTACCACAACTTTATTGCCGAAAAAAGTCTTTACAAACCAATTCTTTTATGCTATAATAAAAAATGTAAAAAATACCTGGGTGTGGCGCAGCTTGGTAGCGTGCTTGAATGGGGTTCAAGAGGCCGAGAGTTCGAATCTCTCCACTCAGACCAGTAAAGCCTTGAGAAATCAAGGCTTTTTGCTTTTATGATAGTGAATGATTTTGTGTTAAAATGAGTGAAATTACAAGGTGTAAGACACAAGTAAGACACATAATATGTATATAGAAGCCTAGGCTTTTATTATAACCAGCCGCTTTGCGGCGATAATCACATGTGCACGCATGTGATTATTTTTTATCTATCAATAATTCCTTATTATCAGCTCACCATACGTCGCTCCCTTCTCATACTTCGCAGCAAGGTTATTACTCCGGCTTATTTCTTCGATGTGATAATCTTTATACAGCTCTTTGATGTAATCATGACTGTTGTAGCTCAATATGAATTTGCCTTTGATGTTCCCGAGGGTATCTCTAAGCCGTTGGTGGTCATCGTCGCTGAACGGCACGCCGTAATATTTTTCAGCTCCGTAATACGGTGGGTCGCAGTAGAAAGCTGCCGTCGGGCGGTCGTATATCTTTATCAATTTTTCAAAGCCCAGATTCTCAATCGCCACGCCAGCTAACCGCTTTTGTATCTCCTCGAGGTATAGCAGCGCGGTTGATGGATTGCGCTTGCAACAGCCGAACGTGCTGCACTTGCAGCCGTAAGATAATTTAATGATGGTGAAGAACCGTGCGGCTCGCTGAATATCCGTTAAGCCTTTGGCTTGTATGTGCGACTTGTATTCCTCGAAAATCTCGCGCGAATTGAAAACAAAGCCTATTTCTCGCTGTAGCTCGTTACAATGATATTTTATGCAGCGATATAGGTTAATTAAGTCGCTGTTGTAGTCGTTAAATACCTCTAACTCTGCATGTTTATCTTTTGCAAAAAGTACCCACCCTGCGCCGCGCGTTCAATATATTCGATATGCTCTTCGTTCCACATTTCCAGCATATACTTAGGTGGCTCAACGCCCTTTTTGCGCTCCGCGTCGATTAACTTAACTGCATGTGTATGCAACATATCCGCGTGAGTCAGTTCTTGCTTGCCTAACTCCACAAAAGCTTTGGAGAGTTCCGGCATATCCTTATATTCAGCTGCTAACTTGGCGTATTTCTCTGCATCGTGCAGTTCTTCTTTTATGTTTTCAACTAACTTTTTTATTAATCGCATTTTCTATCCTTTCCAATCTTGCCACAATGTCTGCAAGTATTTCGTTGTCCTGTTTATCAAATCGCGACATTATTTCTAGCAATTCTGTCTGTTTTAGGTTTTCGACAATATTCCATAATTGCCCGGCGTTAGCTGCTCCTGCGACGACTGGTGTATTGAGCAGAGCCACAAGTGCCTCCAGCGCGTTCATACTTTCCAATACTCCATTAACTTACCTCCTTGCACAGCTTATATAATTTCTCAATATCTGCAACGTCAAATTTTACATCACCAATCATAGGTATTTTTTGCGTTATTGCACCGTGTTTGGTGGCCTGTTCATGGAATGCAGAATACACCACATCAATTTCGATGTTACCGTCCTGAGTACAAAAACCCATACAAACTAAAGTATCAATATTGTTGGTCAACAACTCGTCTAATTTACCTAAATAAGCGTTCGCACCAATTCCGATAAGCCACTTCTCTGCGCCCTGCATTTTGGACGTAAATTCCTCATCTATGTAGGCACATGCAGCTTTTTTCAGTTTTTGCAATGTCATAACTCACACCTCATAAGCAAGGGCTGCATAGCAGCCCACCTGTTATTTTGTAGCTTGCGTATATACGGGATTGCATGCTGTATTGGTTACAACAACAGGATAATCGTTGTTGCATACGTTGCTAGACGGTATCATGGTCTTTGTAAGGCTCGCAAGTAGGTTTTGCACGTTTTGTACTTGTCCTGCGATACAGGACATAGTAGCTGCTGTAGTGCCGTTCCATACAGCCTGTTCCTTTTCGTTGGTGCATACGCGGTCGTTCAGCTTCTCGAATCTAGCCAATAACCTATCGGATAGGTCAACTAAACCTGCGTTTGTGTAGTCTTTAGATGCTTGCACGGCGCGAAGTGTAGCAATCTCCATATCCTTCTCAGTAATGGTGTTTTGCATACCTAACTCATAGCGCGTAACAGGTGTATTCTCGCTACAGCCGCCATTACGGTTTCCCATAAAACCTAGTTGTTCTGCAATCCAACCTACGCCGCCTGCCGCACCCACATTTTGGAATGCATTTTGCCCTCTGCTTGGTGTCCAATCTGCCATTGTCGTTGCCTCCTATATAGAAAATAGGTGTGGACGTGGTGTGTGCGTTCACACCCTATATGTATTGTAGCAAAAAAATAAGAGCCGCATGGGTCATATGCGGCTCATTTATGGCTCAATATGCAATGATTGATTTTCCTAAAAATAGCCGCTTTACGACGTTTAACCGTAGAGCGGCTTACATATAGTTCGGCAGCTATATCCTCTTGGTACATGCCTCTACGCATTAACGCAATAACGTCTTTTTCGCTATCTGTAAAATCACAATGGGCGAATAGAAAATCCCATTCGTTGGGGTAGAAGTCAAGTTTTGTTTTCATTAAGTTTTTGCGATTTTACGTGTTGCGGGTTTTGGGGTTTTGGTTCGTGAAGCTTTTTTACACCTTGTTTTAGAAGTCTTGCTGATTTTCGCCTTCTGCGCCATAGTTCGCATCACCTCCGCTTACTATGTTGACACCGTTACCATCTTGCTCTGCGGTTATCTCTGTTATAGTGCCGGAATAATCATACAGTTGCATGTACCAAATGAAAATGCCTATAGTAGCGAACCAAAGAGAAATAACAGCGATTAACGCGATAAAAAGCCGCTTGTTAGCTTTTGCATTTTGCTTGATTAGCTCATAAGCTAAGGAATTACTATCGATTTTTTGCTCCAAATCATCCAACTTTTTCACAATTTGCTCCATGATATCGCCTTTCATGTTCACGTATCTTCTCATCCATATTCAGGTAGATTCTATTAATATCGGCTTTTATCTCGTTTATACTTTCTTTGATGTTGCCTAAATTTGCACGTAATTCGCCGATAAATTCTCCGTACGATTGCCCATCGGTTTTGCTCTGGCGTTTAGTGCCTGCCACAAAACCGACTATCCCGATAACGACAGTGATTAGTCCGTATAAGGCTTCGATAGGCATTACAATCCCTCCCTGTTGGTTGGATTGTTCAACACGCCAACTGTGACGCCTAATTGAAGAAGCATTGACACGATGTTGCGTATCTCATCCGACAACCCCACATCAATTATCTTAACCGCTACAAATATACTTAGTAATTGAGCTGTGATAGCAGCCCATAATACAGGACTTTTCCAACGGCTTCCCTGTATTATTTGTACGCCCAATTCGTTAAATTTGCTTTGCATAGTGATTTCTCCTTTATTAAAGATTTTTTGCTACCAAAATCAATTCCAACAAACTACATTATGAATCCTACGGCTGCTTGTCATTATATCGCGGCCGTACACGCGCATACAGGTGCTACCGCCGCCGTCCAATGTGATTGCCGCGTCGCAGCCGAGCTGCTGCATAAGCTTGCCACCGTCTTGGGCAGTGATGTTTTTGTGGCACACGATGTAGACCAAGCCATTTTTACTGTTGTAGCCAAGCATACTACGCGAAGTCAGTCTTGCGACATCAGCAAATGCGCCGACAAAACCTTCCTCGTTTTGCCTATAAGGCAATATGCTCATGCCGCTTATCGCAAACTGCAAGTCGTTATACTGATTATGCGGCGCGATATCGTCAATCGGCACAATCACCGTGCGCCCATTTTTGTATACTAGCAATGTACCCACAGGCAGCTTATGCGTAGCCACATTCGACAAAATCTTTCCGTCGTACAACATTCCAGTAGAATACGTCTTGCCATCGCCTTGCAGCCCGAAGTATCCTCCGTTGACAAAGCTGCCTTGGCTCTTGCTTGCGCTGTCGATAACAGCAATCCGCAGCAGCAGTGGATTCACCAACGCCACAGTGTAATTCTCCGCAACAACCACAGAAGGGTCAGTATTCGTAGGCTTGACCTGCATATCGATTTGCTTCTTAAACTCCTCCCACAGCGCAGGATTCGCAATCATCTTGTTGGGGCAGGATTTGCCCGAAGCGTCCTTGTGCCGCACCACTCTATCAGGAGATAAACCCACAATCGGCAGGAGGTAGCGCACAAGCTCAATCGTGTTAGCGCGTGCCTTGCTGTAGTCGCCGTCGCTGTTTACGCATATCTCGATACCAATCGTGTTGCTGTTCGTGATGTTGCTATACCCCTTATTCTCGCCCACGTGCCACATGCGCCAGCATTTGCCAATTTCAAATTCACCAAGCTGCACGACGCATTTATCATCGCAGATAAAATGCACGCTCGACTGCGCATTAGGGTCGCTGCTCCAATAATTATAGTGAGCCATAGCGTCCGCGCCTGCGCGGAAGTTGTCCGTTTCATGGATAACTATATACTCTGGCTTTATCACTGTTCCTTTTGTATAGTTAATGCTGATTAACTTCTTGATTAGCTCCATTGCTGCCTCCTATATTTGTTTACTCTGATACATACACGGTTCTGTGTCGTTGCGGTACTCGCAATAAAAGTATCCGTCCTTGGAGTACAATCTGCCGCCGCAAATGGGGCAGTGCTGCTCCGTATATGTTCGCTCCGGCTCAAACGAAAACGCCGCGAACATCGCAACAGGTGTTTCCTCCTGCGGCGGCTCGAAGCGTCTGTTTAGTGCGGATATTTTATCGTTGTACAGCTCCACCGTAGCCTTATACTCGGAATCTAGCTTTGATGTGTTGATTGTGCGTGTGTAGACGCTCGCCTTGGCTTTCATTGCCACGATACTATCCAATTGAGGGATATATTCGGCGTTAATCTTGGATAGCTCGATGTCGTAATCCGGCAAGCCGTTGACGCGGAGGAATTCGCCGTCTTGGTATAGGTCGCCTACGCCATAGCCGTCCTCGACGGGGATTGCGCCCAATGCTGCGGCGAAGGATGCGTCGGCTTCTATGATGTTGGTTATGCGATTTTCTTCGATTGTGGCATATCTCATTCGGGCAGCACGCTCCCTTCATATACCGGGAAGATAAAGACTACGCCGTCGCCGCCGCTGCTTCCGTACGAAGATGCTCCCAAACCAATGGTAATTTCTATAGTTATCGCCGTTAACATGCTAATACGTTTGTAGCTAAGATATCCTCCGCCTCCAGCTATTTTATTGCTAGTATTGGCGACAGGAGCAGCGCCACCACCATATTTCCCTTTTGGATCTCCTCCTTTGTTAGCTCCATATCCACTGCCACCACCACCATACAATCCTCCGCCGCCATTAACTCCGCCGATTCCTTTAATCCCGTTCCTACTTATGATAAGAGGAACATTTCCACCACGTCCTCCAATCTGTCCTTCTTGAGAAACTCCGCCGGAGCTGCCAGCCGAGCCTCCGTTGCCTGCATTTTTCGTGCTGTTATTTAAGGCACTTCCCCCACCTCCACAGCCACCGTCAGCTCTCGCTCCGCCTGCAGCCGTTAGCGTTTCACTACCAACTTTTACTGTAGTGCTACTATATGATTGTTGTGCTGAATCTGGCTCGCCACCGCCACCAATAGCATATACATCCAGGCCTACAAGTCCCATCCCGAACACTTCTGGTTTGAGGTTTACTGTAAGCTTATAGTTGTCTGTACCAACTCTGCTTATAGTGCATATCTGGTTATAATCGGGCGTATTCGGCGTAACTCCGCCTACACTAATCTCCAAGCCTTGATTATGCCAATTGAGCAGTTGCTCGCTGCGAATGCGCTTTTGTTCGCGTGGGTAGATGATAACTATGCCGCTCGTGCCGCTTTGGTGTACGCCTTTGTTTGCTGTGCCGCCTTTGCCTTTATCGCCGTAGCCGCCGATGCCCGTGGAATAAGCTTCGCCAGTTGGTGAGCCGCCTCCTCCTCCGGGAGCGTATCGCAAGCCGTTGTAGGGATTGGTTGTAGAGTTCCACGCCAAACCTTGGCGTTGCCCCGAGCCGCCCATATCTCCGGCTACACCGCCGCTATTATTGCCGCCGTCTGTGCCGTTTGAGCCGCCGTTGCCTGCGATTTTGTATGTGTCAGTAGCTCCTGCTCCGCCTCCTGTGCCTCCTGCGCCGCCTGTGCGATTGCCGCTGCCGATTGTTGCGCCAGTATTGCCGCCGCGCGCTAGGTATTTCATATCCTTAAAGTAGGATATGCCGCCGCCGCTGAACGGTGCGCCGCCTGCGCCTACAACTACGTTGATGATGTCGCCGGGTAAAACTGGTACACTGCGGTATAGGTGCGCATAGCCAGAGCCGCCGCCGCTGTAGTTGGTTGGGTCGGGTAAGCCGCCTGCGCCTATGCCGCCGCTTCCTGCGCCACCGCCGACTACCCATACGTCGACTTCCTCTATGCCGGGAGGGACTTCCCAGAAGCCGGATTTTTCGTATGTTATCCTTTCGCCAGACATTCCCTTTTGAGTTATGAACATTTCAACTAATGCGCTCTCGTTATCCTCAAGCGTTATAGTCTTGGGCACAGAATTTACAAAGTTGGGGAATATGTTTTGGATTGAAATGCTGTGCTCTCCGGCGGCGATTCCTTTTAAATCAATAACGCCTATTTCGTTGGTTTGCTTTATTACATATGTTTTATTTGTGAGGTTTTGTACCATTACGAATATGCCGTATAGATTCAAAGAGCTTTCTATTTGGATAACTTCTACCTGTATTTTAAGGTTACTAGTGCCTGTTTCTAATTGCCCAGCCCCTCCGCCTAACGCGCTCTCCTGCCATGCTTCGCCATCAAAATACTCAAGCTTGTTGTCTTGTATACGCAAGCCGTGTACGCCTGATTCGCTGTATACTAAGCTCTCTATGTGCTCCTTCAGCTCTTCTGTGTTGCCGCCGTTCTGCGCCACGTACTCTACCATCTGTTCATAAGACACGAGCCCTGCAATATCAAATGATACCGTGATAAGGCTGTTTTCTTGGTCTGTTATAAACACGCCTATATCGTGTAGCCGTATTGTATCGGGGTATTCCGCTTCCTCCGGAACAGGCATTATAATACTCGGGTCGTCGGTGTCAGCCCATGCGTATATAACAAGCGTATTACCGCTGTATAAGCCCAACTCGCGCACATATACAGGTTGTATAAGCCCATCATTAAGCGTTTGCACGCTAATTCGCATAATACTTGGATTGCCCGGTACAAACTTCTTTTCCCCTAGCTTTGTGTTGATGGTTACAGGTTTTATAATGTCTGTAAGCTCTGCCTGACCCGACGGAACTCTGCCATCGCCAACTTTTACCCGATTTATTTCAATTTTGTTCCCCAGAGCTATTGCGTTGGTAAAAAGGTCTGCTCCTGCTTTGGTTATGATTGATTTATAGCCCATTAATACTCCCTCCTTTGCGGGATAGTTATGTGCTTCGTTGTTGCCGCTATATGCGCTGCCGATGTCGCCTTTGCAATAGCCACATCTTGCTTAACTACACTTGACGCGGCAAGCTTCATGTTGGCAGGCAATATCTCTCTTACGTCTACAATAGTTTGCTCGTACACTCCTTGCACCTCCGACACAACGTCAAGGTACACAGCATATTTGCTGTTGTCGATAAGGATGTTGTAGTTTTCGCGCCCGAATGAGTTATCCAGAAGGGAGATTAAAAACGCCTTTGTATAAGGCGTGAACATGCTTAATTTATTGATGACTCTTGCGCGCCGAAATTCTAGCGTGTCCTTTATTGTGTCGGGTATTATACGAAGCAAACGCTCGTAATTTTGAATACCTCTCAAAGTGGCGGCCTTTGCGAAGTTATCAAGGAAGGCTTGTTTAGCCCCGCTTGCAATTGCGTTAATCTCCGGCTGTTCTATGTCGGCGATAGCCAACATTGTAACATTTTCGTCATAGATATGCGGTAGATATTTTCTAAGCATATAATGTCACCGTGCCCAAACTCGGCAATTGCTGCAGCTCCGCTGTCGCTGATAACTGTAAATCTTGAGTATCATTGTTCAGCTTGACATTGCGGACATTGACAATTCCATCTACACTAAGAACTTGTATTCATAAGCTGTTTCTGCTAAAATAGAGAAATGGAAAATAC
>CAYZNM010000001.1:0-309009 GCA_964479875.1 uncultured Eubacteriales bacterium | reverse complement strand
GCGCTGATGATACTTGGCGGGAAGCTGCCTGGGAAAGTAAGACGTTGCCGGATTAATATTCCTCCTTAGCTCAGTCGGTAGAGCATGCGGCTGTTAACCGCAGGGTCGTTGGTTCAAGTCCAACAGGGGGAGCCATTTTACAAAATCCAATGCGCCCGGTTGCTAAAAGCACGAGCGCATTTTCAAGTAAATATAATTAAACAACAGTCAGGCCCCTTGGTCAAGCGGTTAAGACTCCGCCCTCTCACGGCGGCATCAGGGGTTCGAATCCCCTAGGGGTCACCAAATTTTTTTCAGTCAAATACATAGACTGGGAACTGACTGCATTAACTAGCGGGCCTTTAGCTCAGTTGGTTAGAGCAACCGGCTCATAACCGGTTGGTCCGGGGTTCGAGCCCCTGAAGGCCCACCAATTTAAAATAAAAAACCAGCCCTAGGTTGGTTTTTTATTTTATGTTCAGAAATTCGCCCACGAGTTGAGTTTTCTTATCTTACGATGTTATTGCTTTTGCCCTGATATCACACTATAATTTAAATAGGAAGAAGCTTCTTAACTATTTTAAGCAGAGGTCAAGTACGACTCCCTACGTTTTCTCGCCTACGCCTACGCAGCAAAAGGCGAACACGCAAGCGCTAAAGCTGCAATCGATCAAATCCCCGAGCTATACTTCACAAAGCTGTCAGAAGCAGCCTTCGTCTTACAAGGAGCGGACAAATACGCCGCCGCCGAAAAACAAAAGTGGCTATCCTTGGAGATAACACTACAAATGTGTGCACAACTAGCGGAATACTATCAAAGCCAAGACGACACATCAAGTGCCGCAGCACAATACAAACAAGCTTTATCGTTGCTAGACGCAATTCAGGAAGACGCGAAAGCTTCATATTACAAGGATTATAAAGAATTCTTTGAAGCACGTTTAGCAGTAGAATAAAATATAGCGGCGAGGAAGCATATTCCTCGCCGCTATATTTTTTAGCTTGCTTTTGCGAATTGACTGTTGTAGAGGTTTGCGTAGAATCCGCCTTTTTCCAATAGTTCTGTGTGCGTGCCTTGTTCCACGATGTCGCCGTTGTTCATTACTAGGATTAAGTCGGCGTTGCGTATTGTCGAAAGGCGATGGGCAATGATGAAGCTTGTGCGACCGTGCATTAGGTTATCCATCGCTTTTTGTATTAACAGCTCGGTGCGTGTGTCGACTGAACTTGTTGCTTCATCTAGTATAAGGATTTTCGGGTCAGCTAGCACTGCGCGAGCAATCGTTAGCAGCTGCTTTTGCCCTTGCGATACGTTGCTTGCCTCCTCGTTCAGCACCATGTGATAGCCGTCAGGTAGTGTGGAGATGAAGTGATCGGCTTGCGCGACTTTTGCTGCGGCTTTTACTTCGGCATCGGACGCGTCCAGCTTGCCGTAGCGGATATTGTCGGAGATTGTGCCGTTGTACAACCACGTATCTTGGAGCACCATACCAAATGCGCTGCGCAAATCGTCGCGCTTGAATGAGCGAATATCCTTGCCGTCGAGCATAATCGAGCCTTTGTTTATATCGTAGAAGCGCATTAGCAGCTTTACAATGGTAGTCTTGCCTGCGCCTGTTGGGCCTACGATTGCGATTTTTTGTCCTGGATTTACGTTAGCGTTGAAGTCGTTTACTATAATTTTATCGGGCAGGTAGCCGAAGCTTACGCTGTCGAAGCTTACGTTGCCTGTTATTTCCAATTTATCCTTGGAGGGCTTTTCGCCTTTTTTGCAAATACTGTAGGCATTGGGTGCGTCGGGGACTTCCTGCTCTTCCTCTAGGAAGGAGAATACGCGCTCGGCAGCTGCGATTGTCTGCTGCAGCATATTGGATAGCTGCGACAGCTGCGCTATCGGCTGCGAGAATTGGCGCATGTATTGTATGAAGGCTTGAATGTTGCCGACCGTGATGCTGCCGCTTACGGCGAAGTATCCGCCTACTACGCAGATTACTACATAGCCGAAGTTGCCGATTACGTTCATTATCGGCATCATCATGCCTGAAAGGAAGTTCGCTTTCCACGCTGCTTCATACAGCTCGTCGTTGCTTTCTTTAAGCTGCTCCATCGCTTTTTCCTCGCCGTTGAAGGCTTTTACGATGTTGTGGCAGCTAAAGTTTTCTTCTACAAGTCCGTTGACCTTGCCGATAAATTTTTGTTGATTTACGAAGTGCTTTTGCGATTTGCTGATGATTAATCCGATTACGCCGAACGAAACAGGGAGCGTCACCAGCGCGATGAGCGTCATTTGCCAGCTTATGGAAAACATCATCACCAGCGTGCCGATTAGGGCTGTGATGGAGTTTATCGCTTGCGTTACGCCTTGGTTAAGACTTCCGCTTACGGCTTCTACGTCGTTGGTTATGCGTGAAAGTACCTCGCCGTTTGTGGTTTTATCGTAGAAGGAGAAGGGCAGGCGATGGATTTTTTCGTCGATATCCTTCCTCATTCGGTAGGTTATTTTGTTGGACACGCCTGTCATGATGAAGCCTTGTATCAGCGAGAATGACGCACTCACCAGATACAGGCCTACAAGGAACAGCAGTATGCGCAGTATCGCGTCGAAGTCCACGCCGTCGCTTTTGCCTGAAATTGTGCCCATGATTCCATTGAACAGCTCCGTTGTCGCTTGCCCCAGAATCTTTGGCCCTACGATTGACGTTATGGTTGAAATTATTGCGAAGATTATCGCGGCGACTATCGCAGGCTTGTAGCTGCCCATGTACTTGAACAGCTTTTTCATCGTGCCGCCGAAATCCTTTGCTTTGTCGTTGGGGTTGCCCATGCCGTGCATTGGACCGCCGCCCATTGGACTGCCTCTGCGCGGCTGCTCTTTTTTCTCACTCATTGAAGTTCCTCCTCTCCTAGCTGTGATGAAGCTATTTCATAGTATTGCGTGCAGGATTTCAGCAGCTCCTTGTGTGTGCCGCTGCCTACTATTTTGCCGTCATCGATTACGTGAATGCAGTTTGCGTTCATGATTGTGCTTACGCGCTGCGCTACGATTATTACTGTGCTGTCGCCCGTATGCTGCTTTAGTGCTGCGCGCAGTGCCGCGTCGGTCTTGAAGTCGAGGGCGGAGAAGCTGTCGTCGAAGATGTAGATGTCAGGCTTTACAGCTAACGCGCGTGCTATCGACAGACGCTGCTTTTGTCCGCCGGAAACGTTTGTGCCACCTTGCGCAATCTCGGACGCGAATTTATCTTCCTTATCATTGATGAAGCTTAGTGCTTGCGCGACTTCCGCAACGCGCTCAAGCTCTTGCTCTGACAAGGATTCGTTGCCATAGCTTATGTTGCTTTTGATCGTGCCGCTCATAAGCACGCTCTGCTGCGGCACATAACCGATGTGCGAGCGTAAATCCTTTTGCGAAACTTGCTTTACATTCACGCCATCAACTAAAACATCGCCATTAGTTGTATCGTAGAATCGCATGATTAAGTTTATCAATGTCGACTTGCCTGAACCTGTCGAGCCGATGAATGCAGTAGTTTCCCCAGGCTTAGCAGTGAAGCTTATGCCGGAGAGTGCGTCCTCGTCCGCGCCATGATAGCGGAAGGATACGTTCTTGAACTCCACGAAGCCTTTGTTTGAGCTGATGATTTTCTTAGGCTCCTTCGGGTCAACGATGCTTGCTTCTGTTTCCAAAACCTCTGCTATACGCTGCCCCGAAACGGAAGCGCGCGGCAGGAATATGAACATCATCGAAATCATAATAAAGCTCATAATTATCTGCATTGCGTATTGCATGAACGCCATCATGTCGCCGACTTGCATTTGCGATTCCGCGACATTGTGCGCGCCGACCCAAATAATCAGCAGCGACACGCCGTTCATGATTAACATAATCAGCGGCATCATAAAGGTCATAACGCGACTTACGAATCTGTTTGTCTTTGCGTAATCCACGTTCGCCTTGTCGAAGCGGTCCTTCTCGAATGCGTCTGTGCCGAATGCGCGTATTACCATAAGCCCGTTCAAGGTTTCGCGTGCGACGAGGTTTAGTCTGTCGACGAGCTTTTGCATAAGTTTAAACTTAGGCATTACGACTGTGAAGATCGCACCAATCATGCCTAGCAGCACAATCACCGCGAGGGCGATAATCCAGCTCATCGAGGTGGATTTGTTTAGCGCCATCATAATGCCGCCTACGCCCATGATTGGCGCGTATACCAGCAATCGTATGCCGAAGGCAAGCACCATTTGAATTTGCGTCACGTCGTTAGTTGTGCGCGTTATAAGCGAGGCTGTGGAAAATTTGTCATACTCCGCGTTGGAGAAGCTCTCCACCTTTGCGAAGATGTCGCGGCGAAGGTTTCGCGCTACGCCTGCCGCTATTTTTGAGGAGATGTAGCTCACGAGTATCGTTGCGATGCCGCTTGCGATTGCGATAAGCAGCATGTATATGCCTATGTTTATGATGTATTTGCTTTGGTAGCTGCCCATGTCGACGCCTAGCTCGCGATAGAATATAGGTACGAGGCGTGTGCCGCTTTGCACTAGGATTCCGCTGTCGAGGGCGATTGCTTTTTCGCGTGCGCCATCGAATGCTGCGGCCGGGAGATTGTCGAGTATTGGCTGCATTTGATACATCTTGCTTATGTCGACGGAATTTATGTCCATTTCGTCCGATTGTTCCTGCCCTGATTGTTCTGCCATGTCGCTCATTAGGTTAATCAATGTCCATGTGGCAGAGCCGAAGGCGTAGTCGAGTTCATCCATTGTTTCAAGAGATAAATCCGATTTTTTGATGTAGATTGTTTTGCCTTCTGCGTCGGGGTAGTCCTTGGTGTAGCCGCTGCCTTGAGCCCCAGTGTAGCTTTGTTCGAGCAGCGATTTTTCGGCGTCTGTCATAAATGTTCGCATGAAGGTGTAGCCCTCCTGCGATATTGCGTCGGGTGCGCCGTGTTCGATTCCGTTTTGCTGAATGCCTACGTTTACTATGTCCGACATGTAATTAGGCAGGTTAAGCTCGCATATCGCCTGCGCAAACAGAAGCACAACCGATATAAGCAGCCCTGTGATAAACGGCTTCAGGTACCGCGTCAGCTTAGTCATTCTTACCATCTCCTTCCTGTGACGTTCTCTCGTTTTTGACTTGCTCCCATATTTCTATCATTTCCTCGAACAGGTCGATTAATTGATTCGTTTTATCTTCGCCGAAGCGTGTGATTATTTCGTCCAGCATACTGTTGTGGTGCAGCTTCATTTTTTCCGAAAGCTCGCGGCCGCTTTGCGTTAGCTCGAAGATGAATTTTCGCTTGTCGCTTGGGTCAATTTGCCGCGTGATGTAACCTTTGTTCTCCAATGAGCTTAGTATTTGCGAAACTGCAGGTTTTGTTACATGCAGCCCGTTTTGTATTTCGGCGACCGTGACGCCGTCGCAGCTATGGTCAATCCGCGCAAGTGTGAATAACTCGCTTGCGTGCAGACCTACACCGGGCGGAATGTATGCCCCGGCCTTGCGCATACGGAAAATATTGCCGAGCAGCCGCTCTCTTATGTCATTTTCCATGAATTCTCCTTTCATATTAATGTGGTGATTAATTATTCATTATTATATATTTAAGATATTTATAGTTTAGCACTTAACTAAATTATTGTCAATATAAAAACCGGAAAATTTTCCGGTTTTTATATTTTATAATTGTGCTATTTGTATTTTATTTAACAATGTAGCTGATTAAGCGGCTCATTATTTCGGCAGCTTCGGCGCGAGTTACTGTTGAATCGGGGTTTATTGTGTTGTCGTCGCCTGCTTCTATGATTTTGCTGCGGCTTAATCTTGCGATGGCTTCGGCCGCCCACTCGGATATTGCATCGGCGTCGTCGAAGCCTACTTTTGATTTTGAGCCTACTTTGCCGATATATTCGCTTAGGGCGTTAATCATATAGGCTAACTGCTCCAGTGTAACATCTCCATTCGGGTCTAGGGAAACAGGGGGCAGTATTTCGTTTTCGGTTGCCCATTCCATGAATGAAGATGACCAATCGTCGCCTTCTGCTGCGGCTATGTCGAAGCCTGCAAGCCTTGACAGGGCTGTTAATGTTTCGGCAACGGTCATGGTTTTGTCAGGCGAGAAGTTGCCGTCGGCGTCGGTTGTGAGGATTCCGCGTGCGATTACTGTTTCTATTGCTTTGGCGTTCGCGTGGTCGGAAGTTACGTCATTTAAGGAAGCTGGAGCTACTGCCATAACGACATAATTGCCGAATTCGTTCGGCTCGAAGTAAGCCTTTCCGCCCTTGTAGTTGCTTAATGCGACAGGCTTCAATGCGCCGTCATCGCCTACGCGGAATACTACAACGTTTTGCGAAGCAACGCCGCTAGGCTTGCTGTAGGGTTGGGAAACTACAGGATTTACGCCGTAGGTTTGCTCGAAGCTCATGCCATTGAAGGGTTGTCTTACGCTTACTACCGTACCGCCTGCTGCTGCTTCTTGCGCTGCTTTTGGCAGCGAGCTTAAAGGTACTGTTGCGATTGCGGTAGTGATTGCAGGTTCTGTGCCTGCCACAGGATTATATGTGGGGAATGGAGTGGGTATAGGAGGAGCAGGAGGTTCGGTAGGCTCAGGTGTAGGAGTCGCCGGATAATAAGGCGGTTTAGGATTGGAGCTTGGAATCGGAGCAGGAGTTTCTTCTTCTGGAATTTCCCCTGCGAGGAATGCGTCGACTGCTTTTTGCAGATTAACCTTGCCCATTTCGTATACGGTCTTAACGCCTATTGGGGAGTTCGCTGTGCTGTTTGCTATAGCGATACCGTTTGCAAACGCGTCTTTTACAGCTTGAGAATATGTGTTGCCTGAGGATTGCAGCAATGCTTGGGCGTCACCTATCTTTGTCAGCAACTCGTTTCTGGCAGTTGTGTCGTCTGCGGTAGGTGTGTATTTGCTTAATCCTGCGAAGCGTGCCGCGAAGTCGATGTTGATTACTGTTTGGTTGGCGTTAAACGTTCCTGTGCCTGTATAGTTGTTTAAGTTTTTAACATCGAAGGAGTGGAGCTTTTTGTCTGTGATGTCGAGTGCGTTCCACCATGCGGAGTTTAAACCAAATTCCTTTATTTTTTTCTCAACCCATGGAGAATATGTGCGCACTGTGATTGTGTTTGCGGATTCGTCGAATTCGAGCATGTTCAGCCAACCGTTGCCGCTGTAAGCCTCGTCTTGGTAGTCGAACCGCAGTGTAGCGCAGCCTGTGCTGCCGATGTTTGTAGTGCTTGCGCTTGAACCGTTGATATGTCCATACACATTCAAGAAAATTTGAGGATATGAGTTTGGTAAGCTAGAACCAGAATGTGAGAATAGAATTGTAGGTAAGTCGCTGTTCGCTGTTAGCACGGTTTGCGCCCAAGTTAAGTCTGCATTGTCTACATTACCATCTTGCCAACCTATACTTAGTACGAGGTAGTTGTATGAGCCGCCGCGCACTATCGCGTAGCGGGAATGTCCGTTAGGCCCAATGTCGCCCCAGTACCAGTTCTCATTTTGTCTGCTTGCACGGAATGTGTCCTTGAAAAAAGTAGTATTAGTTCTGTTGTATAAGTCATGGTTTCCGCTTGATACGATATAAGGCACTCCTGCGTCGTCCAACTGCTTGTATGCGTCATTGACATACGCCCACTGTCTGCCTATTTCATCGTTTTCTGTAATGTCGCCGAGGTGCGCGTTTATTGCTATGTTGTTCTTTAGGTAGTTGTTCTTCAACCATTCAAGCTGTGTTTTGAAGATGATGTCTGTGTATTGAACAGCATATTGTGAGTCGGGGATAAACGCTATGTTGTAGTTTCGGGGTGCGTTTACAAATGTGGTGCTGTCGTTGTTACCGATGGAGCTTCGGAATTTAGCGTCGGGTGTGATTCCTGCGTAGTTGGGGATAATTAGGTTGCTGTCAGGCACTACGCCTTTGGATACACGGATTTCTTGGATATTGCCGCCGAATAGGGAGGAAATCATGGAAGCTTCGCTGTCCGCTAGGGTTCCGTTGCCGTCGTACCAATATCCTGCGCCGACAGCCCAACCGCCACCGTCTAGCTTGTCTATGCCGTTTTGCGGATTAATCCACCTGTTGTTACGTTGAACAGGCAAGCCGTCTACGTATAGCGTTGTTGTTGCGCCGTCGTTTTTGATAACGGCATAGTGGAACTTATTTAATTCGTATAAGTCGCCCCATGTTGTTGCTTGATAGCTAAGTGTTTTGGGGGTATTTCTTATTGCTGTTGTGAAAAAGTTTAGTTGAAGGCTGCCGCTGTCTGTTAGGTTAAGGCCGCCGTTTACTTCGGTTTCTTCGCCTTCTTCTGTTCTGTCGCCTGTTAGGTTTTTGATTCCCGCAGACCACGCTGTGCCGCGTTTGCCGAAGATTGAAGCCCAGCGGTAATCGCCTAAATGATTGCCGTTGGTTACAGGGCTTCCGTTAGGCTGTGTTGCGGAACTCGGTCCTGGTTGCTCCATGTAAATGGCTTCGATTGTGTAGCCGTTTCGGAATTCTTCGTCGGTCATGGGCGCGCCGCTTACAGTGTTAAAGAACGCGCCTACCCCTTTTCTGTAGGTTGGGGTAAAGTTTATGCTCTTTGCACCGTTGCTTAAAATGCTTCTGTCTTGGAAGGCGAGGTAATCGGAAGCGAATTTTCCTGTGATGGTACCTCTGTTAATCCATGTCGTGTTAATTTCAAGGTCGTTGCCGTTTCCTGTTAAGTCCAGGATTTTTAGTGAGTTGTCGTTTAGTTGCCCGGAATAATTCGCGGCATTGCTGTCGTCGAACTTCCAGTGCGCTACTACGTCGTAGCCTGCGGCTTTTACTGTTGATGGCATTAATGGGACTAATGTTAATACCATTGCGAAAACCAGCACAATGCTTAGTAACCGTTGCTTTTTCATATATTCTCCTTTTGATGATGAATAATTGCAACACTATCATACATCAACGGATTGTACAATACAATATATAAATTGTACAAAACATATGTTAATATTTATGATATTTTACAGTATATTTGTGTTGTGAGCACAAAATAAACTATATTTAAGCAGAATATACGATTTTTTATTACAAAAAATAATATGTGAATAGTGAGTGTAAATTCACTTATTAAGATGAAAAAAAGCACATATATTTTTTATGTGCTTTTAATTAATATCAAATTATGCTATTATAACAGCAGCAAGCGCGCTGTAGTCGCAATGATTGTGCATACTGCTATGCCGGCGGCGGTGGGTACGGCTATTGCTAGTGCTGTCCAGGCCCAGCTGCCTGTTTCCTTCTTAATCGTTAGGCAAGTTGTTGAACAGGGCCAGTGCATTAGCGAGAACAGCATTACGTTTATCGCTGTGAGCCACGTCCAGCCGTTTTGTGTTAGTAGGTCGCGAAGTGCGTCTAGGCTGTTAAGCTCCATTATGCTGCCTGTTGACATGTACGCCATGATTATGATGGGGATTACGATTTCGTTCGCGGGAAGCCCTAGTATGAACGCGAGGAGGATTACGCCGTCTAAGCCCATGATGCGTGCGAATGGGTCGAGGAATGTGGCACAGTGGGATAATAGGCTGCCGCCGTCTACTGTTATGTTTGCAAGCAGCCATATTATAAGCCCTGCCGGGGCTGCGATTGCGGCGGCTCTGCCTAGGACGAAGAGCGTTCGGTCGAAAATTGAGCGCAGGATTATCCTGCCGAATTGAGGGCGGCGGTAGGGCGGCAGCTCTAGTGTGAACGATGAAGGCTGACCGCGTAAGGCTGTGCGCGAGAGTATGTACGACGTGGCGAAGGTTGCGCCGATTCCGACCGCGATTATCAGTGTAAGCAGCGCGGCGGAAAGCAGCGATTGCGTAAGCCCTGCGCCAACGCCGATGAAGAACATGCAGATTATCGCGGTGAGCGTAGGTATGCGTCCGTTGCATGGGACGAAATTGTTGGTGATTATCGCGATAAGGCGTTCGCGCGGCGAATCGATTATGCGGCAGCTTGTTACGCCTGCTGCGTTGCAACCGAAGCCCATGCACATTGTGAGTGCTTGCTTTCCGCAGGCACGGCATTTGCGGAAGTATTTATCCATGTTGAAGGCGATTCGCGGAAGGTAGCCTAGGTCCTCGAGTAGTGTAAACAGTGGGAAGAATATCGCCATAGGCGGCAGCATTACAGATACGACCCACGCGAGTACGCGGTACATGCCAAGCACTAATGCTCCGCTGAGCCACTCGGGGGCGTTGGCGTATGCGAATAAATCCATAAGCCTATCCTCGACCCAGAACAATCCTTCCGATAGCAGCCGCGACGGATAGTTCGCGCCTGAAACTGTGAGCCACAGCAGCAGCATGAGCAGCGCAAGCATTATCGGGAAGCCGCTCCATTTGCTTGTGAGTATGCGGTCGATTTTGCGGTCGCGCTCGTTGTAGCCTTCGTTTTCGTAGGTCACGGCTTTGTCGCAGATTTTTTCGGCTGTGTGGATTAAGTTGGATGTTATGCCGTCGGACAGCTTTTCGTGGGAGATTCCTGCGTGGGAGAGGTAGTGCAGCGCGGCGGATAGTGACGCGTGAACGGTTTCATCTTCGGTGATGTCAAAGCCGAGAAAGTCGTTCAGCGGTTGTCGAATGCTTGCGTCCTCCTCGAGAAGCCGCAGCGCGAGCCAGCGTGGGTTTATGCTGTTTTGTTTGTAGCTCAGGGCGGGTTCCAGCATTGCGATTGCGTGTTCGATATCGGAGGGATATTTTATGTCTAGTGCAGAGCGGGCGTCGCTTGCCAGCAGCTTTTCGGTGGCTTGCATTAGTGCGTCCGCGCTGTTTTTGCTGCGTGCGGTTGTGCCGATTACAGGCACGCCAAGCTCCTGCGACAGCGCGGCGAGGTTTACGCGAATGCCCTTCTTTCTTGCTTCGTCCATCAGGTTTACGCAGACGATGACGCGTGAGGTTATCTCGAGGGTTTGCAGCGCAAGGTTGAGGTTTCGCTCAAGGCATGTCGCGTCGCAGACTACGATGACCGCGTCGGCATTGCCGAAGCAGATGAAGTCGCGCGCGGCCTGCTCGTCGGCGGAATGTGCGAGCAGCGAATATGTTCCGGGCAGGTCGGTGAATATGTAGTCGACGCCGCCGCGTGTATGCACGCCTTGCGCGTTGGTCACTGTTTTGCCTGCCCAATTACCCGTATGCTGATTAAGCCCCGTGAGGTTGTTGAACAGCGTGCTCTTGCCGACATTGGGATTACCTGCCAGCGCAATAACTACATCACCTGTGATTTTATATATATTTTCGGGCATAATATCCCCCTGAAAGAAATTGTCAAATGCTTATAACGCAGATGTTTGCTAAGTCCTCCTGCCGCAGTGCGATAACTGCGCCGCGAATCATATATGCCGCAGGACCGCCGCTTACGCGCAGCAAGCATTCCACTTGCGTGCCCTCGATTAAGCCTATGTCGCGCAGCCGCCGACGTATGCTGCCGGATAGCGCAAGGCGGCTCACTCTTGCGCGCTGCCCTTGTTTTAAGTCGTACATTGTAGTCATGCAACACCTCTGTTATGTATGGATAATTTGATACCTAATTCCATTATATGGCGGAGGGGGCGAAAATGTTAACGCATAATTTACTTCACAATGCGCGGAATATGTGATATAATTGTAGGTACTTACAAATTGGGGGGTATTTATGCAGAAGAAAAAGTGGGTTGTTAGGGCGATGTTTACGATTGCGGCGGTTATTTTTGTGATTCAGTCGATTACGTTGTATATCTCGACGAGTGCGCAGATTTCGGCTATTTTAGATGCGATGAAGCAAAGTATTCAAAGTGTCGATACGTACATGGATTACTTGTGGATGAGTGTTGTCCCGAATTGTATTAATTCATTGATGAGTATGATATTTCAGTCGGGGGTGTTCTTTTTTGGTGCGGTGATTTATAATAGCTTGCCTGAACGTAAGATTGAGGTGGCGGAGGATTCGCAAGCAGAGGAAGATGAGGTCGAGCAAGAAGAAACCCCATCGTTTGATGGGGTGTTCAGCGATATAACTGTTGAGGATAAGAAGATTCGTTAGTTTGTGCTTGCGCGGATTGTTGCGATTTGCCACGGTTGCAGGGTTATGTTGATGTTGTTGCTGCTTATCTCCAGTGGGGCGATTGTGTTTTCTAGCATGTCGCATTTGCTTGCGCTTGCCGGGGCTTTTGCGAATGTTATGGCTTGCGTGCTTGCGTTGCTTCCATAGTTGCATAGGCGCAGGATTGTGTCGCGGGAGTTGTCCTGCGGCGGCTTTATGGCTGTGATGGCTATGCTGCCGCGAGAGATTGCGATTTTGTCGGTGGGCTTGGGTAAAGCGAAGTCGGCGCAGGAATCGACGCTTCCGCTGATTATTCCGGCTTGCAGAGCGTCGCATAGCGGCAATAGCTCCCAATCCTGTATATCTTTTGTCAGCGTCACTATGCGATAGCGGAAGGATAGCTTGCCTTGAAGCTGTCCGTCGATTTCTCCGTGGGTCATAAAGGTTTTGTAGAAGGAGCGCAGCAGCGTGATTTCGAGGGTGCTGTTGCTGTCGTCGAGCGCGGCGCATTCGTGCATACCTCCTGGGGAGATGAAGGCTATGCCGTCGCCGTTATTGTCGCGGCGAAGGGCTATGCTGTCGAATGCACGCTCGGGCGCATCCTTTTCCTTCCAATCGCCGGTGGTGCGGTCGAAGCCTGCTGCGCGTGTGACAAAGGCGAAGGCTTGGCTTACAGTGTAGTCGCGCGAGCTTGTGTAGGTTGGCAAGCGCAGCTTTAGCCTGTGGTCGCGGATATTGTTGTCGATTTCGGTGGATATGTCGATGTAGCCGCTGTTTTTGTAGACTGTGATGTCGCTGCAAATTTGCAGCGGCTTTTTTACGCTGCTTCGGTAGATGTCGACGCCGTTT
This sequence comes from uncultured Eubacteriales bacterium, assembly GCA_964479875.1. Lineage (GTDB taxonomy): Bacteria > Bacillota > Clostridia > Monoglobales > CAYZNM01 > CAYZNM01. Next base: position 296,127 of record CAYZNM010000001.1, on the reverse strand, counting down.
TCGACTGCGCATTCGGGCAGCGTGAGCGTCGTCGTAACGCGGAATGTGCAGCAGCAGGGGCCGTCGTCCACTAGTGCAATCTCTGCCGCCGCTCCCTTTGAGGAAACCGCGCAGTCGTTCACCGGCGCGATGTGGAACCAACCGTCGCCGATTTCGCCATTGTCGAGGTAGCTTAACAGGTTCGCGTAAAGCTTGCCGCTGCGTTTGTCGAATATGTCGACTGTGCCGTTGGGATTAATTGTAAGGCAAATCTGTTCGCCCTCACACGATACGTCGGAGGTCGCCATGCCTTGCATGTAGCGCGTAGGCTTATCCTGCGGCGCAAGCTTGTAGCAAGCGTAGGACAGCGCAGGCAGCTCTGCCTCGAACGCGATTGTGTAAATGTGCGCAGGCTTGGTAAACAGCGACTTCGCTATACGCGCCCTGCCACTTTTGATTGATGCGAGATTATACGGAATCTCCGCGCCGTTGCAATCAAGTAGCTTAAAGCTGTTAATCTGCTGATACGGCATTTGCTCGTTGTACTTGTGCTTGTAATCCTGCGGAAAGTCTACGTCAACGCGCACAACCTCGCGGCGCGGATATGGCAGCGGATTGTACAAATACAGCACGCGCGTACCGTCCGCATTCTCACACGCAAGCGAAGCCGCAACCCCGTCCGCGACATAATTCTGTATCTCGTCCGCGATACATTGCGCTTGCCTATAGCGATAGTGCATATCCATATGCACAGCATCAATTGAGCAGCCGCAGATGGAATCGTGCGCGTGATTCTTCAGCATATATCTGTGCGCAAGCTTGAGGAAGTGTGAGAAATCCCGGCTTGCGGCAGTGGCAGCAAGCGGCTCGGCAATTTTATGCAGCTTGATTTGCGTGATGTCATTGGCAAGCTTTATGTCGTAGCGGCTCGACAGAGTGTGATGAATCAGCTTGTTGTGTTCGTCCATCGATTTCGCCGTCTTGTTAAGCTCACCTGATTTAATCGGCAGCGGATATTCGCGCACCTCGTCCGCCATATGCTGCGGGCTTGCAAACTCCACAGGGCAGCCGTAATGCTGCGACAGCGCGTCCGCGACCTTGGGCGCGTCCGCGACCTTGGGCGCGTCCGCGAAAATAGGCGCGTGATCCATGCTATCCATCAGCAGTACATACGGCGCAGGACTGCGTTTCATCTCCGCTTCAACATATTCGATCGCACGCTGCTCTATCGGCGTTTTCGCATACTCCGCGTCAAATCGCGCCGTACGCACATCGAACCAAAAGCTTCCGTAGCCTGTACCCTCCGGCACTTTAAAGGTAACGCATTCGCTTCCATCAGGTGACTTCCACATAAAGTGCGCCTCGCACTCATGTTGATTCGTCCCCCTGCCGAGCAATGCACCCCGTATGCCAAAGCCTGCAAGTATTTGCGGCATCTGCGCAACATGACCGAATATGTCGCACAAATATCCATACTTCATAGGCTCAACCCCATACTCATGCGCAATCTCATGCCCCAGCAGCAGATTCCGCACGATACTCTCACCGCTCACCAAATACTCGTCCGGCATAGTATAAAACGGCCCAATCAACAGCCTTCCGTCCTTAATCAACTTAGCCAACCGCCCCTCATTACAAGGCGCGACAGCAGCATAATCCTCGACAATACAAGTCTGCCCATCGGTAATAAACGCCGAAAACGCGCTATCCCTCTCCAACACATCGATAACCTCGTCCAGCCTCTCCTTCAAAACAAAGCGAAACCCTTGGAATGTCTTATACCACTCCCTATCCCAATGCGTCCCCGCAAAATAATAAATCTTCTTAGGCTTCATAAACTCACCCCCAATTTTTTTCATAGCTTTCCTATATTATCTCATATAATGATTGCGGAGGAAACACTTTTGTGATACAATAGCAATATTGTGCTTATGGCTTGCAAAAAAATGATAGTAATACATATGCAAATGTGTTAGTATTATTGTAGATAATGCCGGAAGGAAGTGACGTATGAAACTCACGTTTAGGCAAAAATTATGGAAGTATCGTTATCTTATACTAATGACGCTCCCAGGATTGATTGTGTTGTTTATCTTTAACTATATGCCGATGTACGGCATACTTATCGCGTTTAAAAATTACAGTGCGCGCAAAGGCATATGGGCGAGCGAATGGATTGGGTTCAAGCATTTTATTGCGTTTTTTAATAATCCACTCTCGTTCCGTTTGATAACCAATACTTTGCTTTTGGGTATATACACGCTGCTGTGGAGCTTCCCTGCGCCGATTATACTTGCGCTGTTGTTTAACGAACTAAAGCATGTGTTTTTCAAGCGTGTCGTGCAGACGATTTCGTATTTTCCGCACTTTATTTCGGTCATAATAATCTGCGGTATGCTTAAGGAGTTTGCTTCGCGTACGGGATTGTTTAATCAGATACGCGCGTTGTTCGGGCTTGATCCGATTATGTTTTTGCTTGAACCTGCGTATTTTCGCACGATATTTATTTCGTCGGGAATATGGGCAGGGATAGGCTTCGGCTCGATACTATACCTTGCCGCGCTTGCCAACGCCGACCCTACGCTGTACGACGTGGCGGAAATCGACGGAGCAGGACGCTTCCAAAAGGTGATACACATCAGTTGGCAGGCGATAAAGCCTACCACAATCATAATGCTCATATTCAGCTTGGGCGGAATACTCGGCAGCGACGTGCAAAAGATAATCCTGCTGTACTCCCCCGACACATACCAGGTTGCGGACGTAATCGGCTCGTACACATACCGCGAAGGCTTGATGGGTGCACGGTTCGAGTACGGCACGGCGGTCAGCTTGTTTATGTCTGTGATTAGCTTCCTGATACTTTTCGCGGCGAACATGATAAGCCGCAAGGTGTCGGAAACAAGCCTATGGTGAGGAGGATAAAATGAGCACACTTGTAAAACGAAGAAAAGGCTACAGGCAAAGCATTGGCAGTCGCGCCTTTGATGTGATTAATATAATCATCATGCTTGGGATTGTTGTAGTTGTGCTGTACCCAATTTTGCAGATTATCGCTATATCCTTCTCGAGCGAGCAATATATTGCTAAAAGCGAGATAAGCATTTTCCCGAAGGGCTTCCACCTCAACAATTATATGTACGTGCTGCGCGACATTTTCGTGTATTACGGATATAGGAACTCGATTTTCTATGCGGCAGGGTCGACTTTGATAATGCTTGTCGTGACGTCGCTGCTTGCTTATCCGCTGACGATAGATGAATTCCCGATAAAGAAGTTTGTGACGGTTGCACTTACTATTACGATGTTTTTCAGCGGCGGGCTTATTCCGACGTATCTGCTGATGAAGCAGCTAAAGCTTATCGACACGGTGTGGATTATGATAGTTCCGGGCTGCGTCAGCGCGATGAATGTGTTTATGTTCCGCACGTTTTTCAAGAATATTCCGGCAGAGCTGCGTGAATCGGCGTATCTGGATGGTGCGAACGATGTCACTATTCTCGTGCGGATTGTGCTGCCGCTATCGAAGGCGTTGCTTGCGACATTTTCGCTGTTTAATATAGTCGGCGTGTGGAACAGTTGGTTCAACGGCTTAATCTATCTGAAAACACAGGAGCTGTACCCGTTGCAGCTTATCCTGCGCAACTACCTCTTTGTGCTGGATGCGAAAGCGATTATGCAGCGTGCAGGCATGGCGGGTGCCGGAAGCGGCGACATGATGCGCAACATGGCAGTCGACCCCAAGGGCGTGCAGATGGCGATTATAGTTATAGCGATGTTCCCGATTATGGCAGTGTACCCCTTTTTCCAAAAGTATTTCGTGAAGGGCATAATGATTGGCGCAATAAAAGGGTAGTCGACAAAATAATTATGATTATATTGCTAGAGATATTGAAATGTAACAAGAGTTATAAGGGGTGAGTGATATATGAACACCAAAGCTGTCGCCGATAAAATAGTTCAACGTTTGCAGGATAGTTTAAGCAACTGTAAGTTTGAATCCATAAAAAGTGTTTATGTCTGCGGAAGCTATTGCCGAGGCGATTGGCTGAATCACAGCAGCGACCTAGATATACACACAATCTATGACCCTAGTAACGAAACTGATTCAGAAACAGAAAAGCAAGAATTAATCGCACTTATAGAATCCGCAAAGGGCAACGGTAAATTTTTCGCTCACTGCCCTGATGGTGTTGAGGTTGGATTTAACTTCACAACTCACGTTCCGCGTTCGCACGAGGACGCGTGCAAGCCATCTCCGTATGCCTACTTTTCCACCTTGATGTTTGACTTTAAAAAGCACAACAAAACATTATATGGAGTTGATGTAAACAGTTTGTTGCCTAATTCTCCGAATCCAAAAGAGAATTCACTTGAGTGGCTAAAGTTCTTGCATGAAAGAGCAATGAACCTGCAAGGCAGCGACCATAGGCTGGCATTCATCGCTTATAAATCAATACTGGCTGCGCAATTGCTGTTTGGCGAGGAAACTATCAATAAATATGATATTTTAAATTTATATCAAAAATATGTTCCTGACTTTAATACTAAGTGGTTTGGCGAAGTAATCATAAGAAATTACCTAGGCTCGTTCTATCCAGAAAGACCGCCCATTCTTTTTGAGGCGGAAGACTATAAAAACTTTCTTGGAGAGCTATTGAAAATTGCTAGTATGGATACACATCATTAATTCCTGCACAAATGCGTGCGTAAAAAATATGTTAACAAATTTAGAGGAGGATTTATGAAGAAGTTATCGGTATTTATGGCAGTGCTGCTGTGCCTGTCGCTGGTGCTGACAAGCTGCGGCGGCAATAGCGCAAGCTCGCCTACACCCACGCCAACGCCTACTAAGGCGGCGGAAAGCGGCGATGCAGACAATACTCCCGCAACACAGGAAGAGCCTGCGGAAATCACAGGCGAGCCGCTTAAGTTTTCGGCTACAGTGGTAAACTGGGGTGCGGACGACGACGCTTCACAGGTGCAACAGGAATGGCTAAAGGTTATGGCAACTAAAATGGGTCGCCCGATTGAAATAGCGTACAATCGCATACCTTCGTCCGAGTATGACGAAAAGGTTAAGCTGATGTTCTCGACCGACGACCTCACTGACTTCACAGTTACGCCTACTTTCTACGACACAACTCCGTCGGCGACCGACGGAATGCTGCTCGACTTGGCAAAGTATGACATGCCCAACTACAAGCACTTTATCGACAAAACTCCATCAGGCGAAAGCTTAGCTTACAGCGTGGACGGCAACATTTGGCGTTTACTCGAGGGCTTCCTGCCCAGATTCCCTGAAAACAAAGGTATGCTGCCGAACGCTATGTTCTGCTGGAACTCGACAGTGTTCGAGGAAAACGGAATGGAAATTCCAGGAACGGCAGAGGGCGTTTATGAAGCTGCGAAGAAGCTGAAAGAGATATACCCGGACGTTTACCCTGTAAACACACGCTGGGGCGGCTTCTGGTCCGTGTTTAGCATGTACCACACCTCCAACGACATTTATTGGGATGGCAGCGAGTACAAGTTCGGCTTATTCGACGAAAACTACAAGAAAGCTCTGCAATTCCTCAACAAGCTGTACGCCGAGAAGCTTCTCGACCCGGAATACAGCATTGAAACAGAAGACACTGTTAAAAGCAAGTGGCTGAATCGCCAAACTTTTATCGGCTTATACGAGTGGTTCACAGCTCCCGGCGACTACACACGCCTTGCAAAAAGCGGCAACGGCGACATATTCGCAGTTACGCTGTACCCCGATACAGAGCTAGGCAAATCATGGCAGGGCATACAAAACGTTAACACCTACGACTTATCAGGCTGGGGACAATTCGTTGTCAGCGCGGACACAAAAGAGCCGGAAGCATTGGCTACATTCATCGACCTGCAATACTCCCCTGAAATTATCGAGCTTATCACATGGGGCATCGAGGGCGTGACCTACAACAAAAGTGCTGACGGCACAAACGTATTCATCGATTCGATCCGCCTTGCCGACGACCCATTCGCAGAAGGCGACAAGTACGGAATGCGTGCAAGCTCAAAGCATCGCCCGGGCTTACAGCTTGCGTCCGACTCCAAGGCTTATGTCGGAATGGCGCGCAACGACTATGTATACTACGACGGCAAGGTGCATGAAGAGCCGATTGAACGCTCACCTTATATCACCGAGCTGCCATATCCCGAATCCGAATACATCTCCCCGAACTTCAACGGACCAAAGCTGCAACTGTCAACCGACGATTCGCAAACCATATCTGAAATCGTAACGCCGATATGGACATACCGCGACGAAATGCAGTCTAAGTTCATCAAGGGCGAGGAAAGCTTCGACAACTGGGATAAGTTTGTTGACACAATCAATTCGCTTGGCGACGTGCAGAAGGTGCTGGACATACACAATAAGGCGGCGCAGGAGTATTTGAAGAAGTAAATTTATGTAAATTAATGGGCGGATAATGTCCGCCCCTACATAAAACTTATTTTCGCAGCATTGACTTGATTGAGGACGGGGTGTAGCCTGTAGTTTCTTTGAAGACGCGGCAGAAGTAGTTAGCGTCGTTGAAGCCTACTTGGTAGGCTATGTCGGTTATGCTTGCGGAGGTGTCGGAAATTAGGGCGATTGCTTCGTTTACGCGGAGGTAGTTGACGTACTCGAAAGGTGTGCGTCCCGTTAGCTTTTTGAAGAGGCGGCAGAAGTGGTATTTGCTTAGGTTGGCGTGTTCGGCGAGGACGTCTAGGGATATGCGTGCGGTGTAGTTTTGCTCGATGTAGAGCATTACCTTGTCCATGTTGTTGTAGTCGGCGGAGGCTTTGTCGAAAATTGGCGGTGACTTTGCTGTGTGACTGCGCAGCAGTTGGGTTAGCAGGCCGTACAGGTGTGACTTTACGGCGAACTCGAAGCCGTATCCGGCTGATTCGTTTTCGCGTACGATTTGCTCTATGCAGCTTGCTATTATTGTATCGCCTTGAATGTAGTTGCTGAACAGGATTTGCTTGTTGATGATTGGTTGTATGTACTTGATTTCGCATGAATCGAACAGTCGGCTGTTAAGCACGAACATATCCGCAACTACAGCGGAAAGCACGAGGGGCGCAGCTGTGCATTCGTACCCATGAATTTCCTCGCTGTTTATCACGATTATGTCGCCGCCCTGCGCATTTATGCTGTTGCCGCAGCAGTTTACGCTCATGCCTCCGGATACTACGCTGACGAACTCGAGGTTCTCATGCCAATGCTCCGGCATGATGATTCCCTCCGCCGACTGCTCATAACGGAAGGCGCGCACCATAAAATGCCTGTCCGGCATTGCAACTATTTCATGGAATCCTTGACGGTTGTTCTTATTTTTCATATAATTAGAATAGTAGTTTTTGTATGCTCAATTATTGAGTAGATTTGAGTCTGCTACGAGTATTATATCAATCACATGAGGTGGTGTCAAGATGAGAAACAGCACTGTTATATATTGGAAGTGGGAAGATTATACGTTGGACGCGGATTTGTCCGCGGAGGTGGAGGAATTGTGCAGCCGATTTAATGCGGCGACGGTATTTGTGTCGGTGCATTGGGTGAAGCTGCCGTTTGACGATGAGCGGCTGCTTGCGAAGCTGCGCGAGTGCCGCGAGTTGCTACATATGCGCGGCAAAAAGTTTGTGGTGGAATGCTGCTTCCGCAATGAGATGAAGGGCTTTTACGATGAATTTCCGGGCGAGGGCAAGCCGTATCTTGTGCGATTCGAGCAAGGCGTGCTTGACGAAAACGGCGACTTGAAGATGGAAGTGCCGAACGAAATCACCGAGCACTATTGGCGCAAATCGGAGCAAGGTCCTTGCCAAATATTTTCGGCGTACGCATTCGAGGGGCGCGGCTTTATGCAGTACGAGCCCGGCACTCTCGTGAAAATCGAGGACGCCTATATTGGATTAAAGGGCAAAAAGCGTTACGCGTATCTTCGCGCAGGCGAGGAAAATGCAGGCAAGCATGTGGCGTTTGCGCTTGCGACCGAGCAGGCTATACCAGACCCTGCAAGCCGCAGGTTCGAGGAATACTACGAGGGCATGGCTGAAATAGCGAAGGATATAGGCGCGGACGGCGTTTTCTCCGACGAGTGGGGATACGACGTAATCCTGCAATTCACCACCGACGACATAATTTCGCAATTCTACGATGATGAGGATAAACGCCCGAATAACCTCTACATGAAGCATATATCGGCATCGCAGGACTTTGCGCGGCTGTATGCGCGGCATTATCCCGACTGCGACTTTGAACTGGACTTTTTCCACTTGCAGCACACGCCTTTCGGCGACATGGGCGTGCGCGTTGCTGCGATTAATCGGTACACAAGCTTGCTGCGTTTTCTCATGGCGGACAACGAGAGGACGATGTACCGCATTGCCAAGCAGACGTTGGGCGAGGATGCGTTCTACGGCGTACACCCAACATGGTGGGGCAGCGTGGACAGCCTTAACTTTGAAATATACAAAAATGGATTTTATTGGTGGGAAGCCGTGCGCGACATTGCGCAAACTGATGAGATGGTTATCCACCCGATACGCACTGCGCTTGCGCATAAGTGGCAGAGCGACATCTACTACAACATGTGGTACTCGATGGGCACGCGCGACATAAAGACGTACTATCGCGAAACCTACGCGAATTTGCGCAGCGGCGGACGTACGCACTATCTGTCTTTCCGCTGCCCGAATGAGCCTGTGGTGTTGGAGCTGTCGGGCGAGGGCTTGCTTGAAAGCCTGGAGGATATGGAGAAGGGAGTGCGCGCGGTTGATGAATTGCAGCGTGCGCCGCTCGATTGCCGCGTGCTTGTATTGTTCGGTATGGAGTATGTGACGAATTGGGCGATTCCGTTTAGGCAGCGCGAGGATGGCGTTATACATGAGCTGCTGCCGCCGTGGCGTCCGCAGAATCGCAAGCTTGATAAGGTGCTGCTGACTGCGAATGAGCTGTACAACAGCTACCTGTGCGACCTTGTGCCGTCGACCGAAATTGCAGGCGGCAGCCTTCGCATAAGCCACAACGGCAAGCCGACCTACGGCTCGCAGGAGTACGACTGCGTGATTCTGCTTTATCCCGATTGCATGGACAAAAGCTGCTACGGCTTTTTGCAGAAGCTGCCGCGTGAGCGCGTGATTGTGTGCGGCAATGCGGAGATGTACAACGACGCTACGCCTATTGATGCAGATGATGTGTTTGAATGCGACTACGACAGCGTGCCGCCCGTGGACGAATTAATCGCGCGACTGGACAGCATGGGCGTACCGCGCAATCGCGATTGCAATGGCTGCAAAATGCAGGACGGCGCATGGATTTGGGCAGCCGACGGCGAATTGCCTGTAGGCAACGCGCTTACCGTGCGCGCAAACATAGACGACGAGGAAGTCGCGTTCGACGGAAACGATTATTTGTTCATACGAAATACAGATGGCAAACCCGAAATCGCGCACGGCGGCGGCACACTTACAATAAATGGCAAGAGCATGGAGAACCGATGAAATACTTCCCAAACACAAAATACGGTAAAATAGATGGAAAGATAAAGGCGCGTGGATGGCTGCTGGAGCATTTGCTTCGCGATAAGGATGGAATCACAGGCAATCTAGACAAGCTTTTCGAGGACGCGAGAGCGTGCATATTCGAGGGCGAAAAGGTCGAGATGGTGCATAAGGATTTTTGGAGTTCATGGTGGGCGGGCGAAACCGAGGGCAATTGGCTGTTCGCCCTCACCTTGCTTGCGTTTGCACTAGATGACGATGAGCTCAAGCAACGAGTAAAAGATAAGGTTTACAGCGTAATTGCGCACCAAGGCGACGACGGCTACATCGGAATATACAAGCCGGGACATCGCTACACCAACGGCGACCGCAGCGGCGAAATGTGGGCGCAAAGCCGCATTATGCTCGTGATGCTGAACTACTACTACAACACAAATGACGCAGTTGTACTTGACGCACTTTTCAAGATGGCAGACGAGCTTGTGCAACACTTCGGCAAGCTTGCCGACAATCGCTCCTTTTACGCCGAGCCTGATTCTGACGGAAGCAAGGGGCATGGGCTTATGATTGTCGAACCGCTGCTTATGCTGTATGCACTGGATAATTCCAAGCACGACTATATCGACTACTGCGAATTTATGTACGCGGACTATTCCGCGCACGCGCCGGATTATCTCGTGGGCGACATGCGTATGCCTGTTGTGCTAGACCCCACCATACCGTGGGTAGGGCATGGTCCCCATGCGTGCGAGAATTTGCGCGTGCCTATGCTGCTGCACAATGCTACAGGCAAGGCGATTTACCTTAGCGCGTACAATGCAGGATTGGCAAAGCTTGCCAATAATACCACCCTATCCGGAAGCTGCAAGTCGGACGAATTAGTCGGCTCATACCGCGCATTCGTAAGCGACGACAATCGCCTGAAGTTCGACTTCGAGGGTACAATTCCGCTGCCGACCGCAGGCTACGAATATTGCTCCACGACCGAGCTAATTTTCAATCATATATACGACGGATTGCGCGGCAATCTCGATTGCTTCGACAAAGAGGAGTGGCTTGCCTACAACGCCGCAATGGCAGCTAAACACCACGACGGCAAATCAATCCTATACCTTTGCGCGGACAATCTCGCAAAAGCAACAAAAGAGATGGGCGACCGCTGGGATTATTCGCCGACGCACAGTGACGCCGCCGTATGCTGCGCACCCAATTCGGGCAAAGTTTTCCCGTTCCACCTATTAAACGCATGGCTGATGGAGGACGACGCGACCGTAGTTGCTGCGCTGTATTGCCCGTGCGAGCTTGAAACGACAGTGGCAGGTGAACGCTTGAACATTGTTCAGGAAACAAACTACCCGTTCGACGAATCTATAACCATGCGGATAAATGCCGCACCGAGCAGTGAAGTCACACTGAAGCTGCGCATTCCGCAATGGGCGGACGGCTACACGCTGCTGCTCAATGGAAAAGCCGTGGGTGTACGCGAAGGCAGCTTACACTGCGTAAGTGGCACATTCAAAACAGGCGACACACTCGAACTCACCCTATCCGCGCCAATACGCCTGCACAAATCCCCAATCGGCACGACTGCAATATCGCGCGGCACACTGCTCTACTCCCGCGACATTCCCGCCGACGAACACCCCTACCACACCTACGCCGAGGACGAACGCTTCAAGGACATAGACATGCTCCCCCAAAAAGGCGCAAAATCCAACTACACCCTATTACTGGATAACCAAGGCAGCCCCCACGGCGCAAAGCACCAATACATCGCAAGCCCCACCTACCCATGGCAGCAATCGCCTTGCACTATCAACGTAATGGCACTCGACGAATGGGCAATGCGCGAATACATCGCACTAGTGCCAATCGGCTGCACGCTGCTTCGGCAGACTGCATTTGCCACTTACACAATAAACGACGGACTATTTCCGCTCGAATAAATAAAACCCACGGGCAGCCGTGGGTTTTTGTATTACATATTATAGAAATTTATCAAACAGCCTGCCGTGATAATACTGCGCTCGTCGTCGGTAAGCTCTGCCATTGCGAGGGTGATTTTTTCGGCTGCACCGTTGCGGATTAGGTATGCGTCTATCTCCGTCTTTTTCGTGATAACCTGTTCGCGGATATCGGTCAGCAGGATGAAGTCGCCGACTGCGAATTGTGCGTCACATTCGCCTGTAAGCAGCGGCAGCATTCCCCAGTTGATCAGGTTGCTGCGATAGCGTTTTGTCGCGTATTCTTGCGCGATATTTGCCCAGCCGCCGAGTACCTTTTGGCAGGAGGCGGCTTGTTCGCGCGCCGAGCCGTCGCCTGGTTTGTTTGCGTAGATTACGCTGCCTATGCCTGTGTTGGCAGGAGCTATTGTAGGCTTGACTGCCTTTGCTGCTGTAAATATTTGTTCAAGCTTTGCATAAGCTGCGATTGGTTCGCTGCCGTTTAGGCGTGCGGATTCCGCAGCTTGCACGGCTTTTGCTTTGCCTACATACGCAGGGTCTTTGCGCGACAGCGTAAATTCGGCAAGCTTTAACGGATTGGAACGGTAAGACGAGGTTTCGCCTGATGGTATTAACTCGTCGGTGGTTGTCACAGGGTCGTTTATTACGGATACAACTTCAAGCAGTAAATCCTCAGTCAGCGGCGACATCTTCGGCCAATCCGCGATGTTTGGGCCATACTTTAGCTGCTGCGACAAGTCGGCTTTGCCGAAGCCGAAGTAGCAGCGGTTGCCGTAGACTGTTTTGTCGAAGGTGTATGTTGGGTTTTTGTATGCCGCAGTCAACTCGTCGGCAGGGGTGAGTATGCCGCCGTTTAACGCAGTCGCGGCAATCGAACGTGCGTCCATCAATGCCACCGAAGCAATTTGGTTATTGCCGGGCTTTGAGCCTTCGCGGTTAGGGAAGTTGCGCGTTGAGTGGCGTATGCTTAGGCTGTTGTTGGCAGGAACGTCGCCTGCGCCGAAGCATGGGCCGCAGAACGCGGTGCGGATTGTCGCACCTACCGACATAAGCTCGGCGATTGAGCCGTTTTTGGTAAGCTCCATAAACACAGGCTGGCTAGAGGGGTACACGCTAAGTGCAAACTCACCGCAGCCGATTGACTTGCCTGCCAAAATATCGGCAGCGTCGCATATGTTGTCGAATGTGCCGCCGGCGCAGCCTGCGATAACGCCTTGGTCGACGCGCAGCTTTCCGTTTTCGATTTTATCCGTGAGCGAGAATTTTATGTTGGGGTTGTCGAGTTGGCGAATTGCTTCCTTTTCGACTTCGCGCAGAATGTCGCCGAGGTTTCGGTTCAGTTCATCGATTGTGTATGTGTTGCTTGGGTGGAAGGGCATTGCAATCATGGGGCGCACTTTGTCGAGGTCTACGACAATCATGCCGTCGTAGTATGCGAGTGCTTCGGGCGACAGCTTTTTGTATGCGCTATCGCGTCCGTGGCAAGCGTAGTATTCGCGTGTTTTTTCGTCCGTCACCCAAATGGAGGACAGGCATGTCGTTTCGGTCGTCATTACGTCAATGCCGTTGCGGTAATCCATCGGCAAGCCTGCTATGCCGTCGCCTACGAATTCGAGTACCTTATTCTTGACAAAGCCGCTCTTGAATACCGCGCCTATTATCGCCAACGCAACGTCCTGCGGACCAACGCCGGGGTTCGGCTTGCCGCGCAGGTTTACGGCGATAACTTCGGGGCAGTTTATGTCGTAGGTCTTGCCAAGAAGCTGCTTCACAAGCTCAGGGCCGCCTTCGCCTACTGCAAGTGTGCCCAATGCGCCGTAGCGCGTGTGGCTGTCCGAGCCCAGAATCATGCTGCCGCATTCTGACATCATCTCGCGCATGTATTGGTGAATAACAGCTTGGTGCGCAGGAACGTATATGCCGCCGTACTTTTTTGCCGCCGAAAGCCCGAACAAGTGGTCGTCCTCATTAATAGTGCCGCCAACCGCGCAAAGGCTGTTGTGGCAATTCGTAAGCACATACGGAATCGGGAACTCCGTCAGCCCACTAGCGCGCGCCGTCTGAATAATCCCTACATATGTAATGTCGTGGGAAGCCATAGCGTCAAACTTAATGCGCAGCTTGTCCATACCCTGCGCTGTATTGTGCCGCTGCAATATCGAGTAGGCGATTGTGCCTTTGCGTGCGCTGCCGCAGTCAAGACCTTGCTCACGCGCTGCGTCTGCTTGCACAATCTCTGCTCCATTTTTTAGGAATACGCCATTTTCTATAAGTTGAATCATTTTACCTCCTTTAATTGTACGTGCAATTTCTTGTGTGATTCTATTATAACAAATTTAACGCGCAATATCAACAGCAGATTTTTGTTGCATAATTCAACTATTTTATTATGCTTGACAATTTTTGTGTAGGTGATAGAATAGAATTATGACTACGTATATTTAAGGAGAGAGTATGCACAGGTTTTCGTTGAATGGGAAGTGGGATTGCAGCTACACCGGTGGCAGCTTCGTTGCCGATGTTCCAGGCTGCTTTGATATTTATATGGAAGAGAGGGACTTCGCAGGAGTTGTTACCTATAAAAAAGAGGTGACAATCGAGAAGAAGGAGGATTGCAGGTATGCGCTATGCTGCGGCGCGGTGAGCTATTACTGCAACGTGTACGTCAACGGCGCAAAGTGCGGCAGCCACGAGGGCATGTGGGACAGCTTCGAGGTTGACATAACCGACGCACTCTGCAACGGAAACAACACCGTCACCTTGGAAGTTACAAAACCAGGGTACGATGAATCGGACAGATTCCCGCTGCGACAAGTGCTGTCGGGGTTTATTCCCGATGTGCTGCACACATTCGGCGGCATTTGGCAAGACATCGCAATTGTGGAATGCTACAATATTCTTGTAACAAACGCATATGCGAAGGGAGATAAAAACGGCAAGGGCGAGTTGACGATAAAATATACGCTGCATGAAGCGGCGAAAGCGATGTTGTCATGCTCAATAATGTTCGGCGAAGAAAAGGTTGCCGATATATCGTGCGAGGTCGAAGGCATCGCAGGCGAAAATACGCTGACAGTGCCCTTTGAAGTAGTCGACGCTAAGCTGTGGAGCGTACATACACCAAACATGTACGAGTTCACCGCAACACTTTCGTGCGGTTGGGTTGCAATATTTCTCAAGAAAAGCTTTGGGTTCAGGTCGGTAGAAGCCGACAGCACACAAGTGTTGCTCAACGACACGCCTGTATACCAACGCGGCATACTGCACTGGGGCTACTACGACGATATAATCGCGCCGCTGCCCACGCGCGAGCAAATCCAGTACGAGATTGACAAAATAAAGGAATGCGGCTTCAACATGGTGAAGCACTGCCTGTACATTCCGACGGAGGATTACCTCGACCTTGCAGACAAGAACGGCGTCATGCTGTGGATTGAGCTGCCGCTGTGGCTGCCTGAAGTTACGCCGCAGCTGCACACCCGTATGCGCTACGAGTATCCGCGAATGCTCGAACGAATCGCAGGACACCCATCGGTTGTAATGGTAAGCCTGGGCTGCGAGTTAAACTCGGACGTGAGCGGCGACATACTAAGCGAGATGTACGACCTTGCCAAATCCGGCAACGTACTCGTCCGCGACAATTCAGGCTCTGGCGAATGCTACGGCGGCTTAACTGTAGACCATGCGGACTTTTTCGACTATCACTTCTACGGGGACCTGCACAATATGGAGCAGCTTATGGAAACCTTCACGCCGAGTTGGCGCGGCTATCGCCCGTGGGTATTCGGCGAATTCTGCGACATGGACACAATGCGCGACCTTGCAAACGTGCGCAAGGGCAAAGGCGTAGACGTGCTGAAATGGGAAACCAACGACAAGCACACCAACCCCATCAGCATACTAAAGCCTGACTTCTTCCTGCACATGCACGATGAGCGCATGGAGAAAAGCGGAATCCGCGCTGACTTCCCCCTCATCGAAAAGCTTGCGAACAACCACGCACTGACACACCGCAAGGTTACACTGGAGATGACGCGCTCCTTCCCTGAAATCTGCGGCTACAACATCACATCAATCCGCGACGTGCCAATCGCAACCAGCGGCATATTTGACGACTTAAACAAACTAAAGTTCGACCCCAACCACATGAGCTTCATCAACGCCGACGTAGCACTAGTTCCTGCGTGGGACTTAACGCGTGTGTGGATTAACGGCGACCGCGTACGCAACAAGCCGCGCTACAGCTTCTTCGGCGGCACACAATATGGCTTGCACATATTAATGTCAAACTACGGCAACAAAGTCGCAGAAACGCCCACAATAAAGTGGACGCTATGGAAGGGCGGCGCGGTTATCGAAGGCAGCCAAGCATACGACGGCAGCGTCGCAATCGGCGAGGTAAAGGAAGTGTGCTACATCAACTTCACCCTCCCCAATGTAGACAAACCCACGACATATTCGCTTGACGTAACGGTCAAGGGCGAGAATTGGTGCAACACATTCCCTGTATTCGTGTATCCCACGCCTGTCAAGTGCGAGAAGAAAATCGGCGTGTACGACACAAACGGCGTATTCGCCTACGCAGGCAAGCTGTACGACTTCGCCGAAATCGGAGACGACATGCAGCTGCCGGCAGTTGACATAATCTTCACCACACGCCTAACTCCTGCGATTCTCCAATTCGCAAAAGACGGCGGCAAGGTACTATACGTCGCACGCGGCAAATCCACACTGCCCACCGTACCAGTATCCTTCTGGCGTGAAGGAATCGTTCGCTGCATGGAACACGACGTACTCGAGGGCGTAACCTACGACACATGGCAGGATGACCTACGCTTCTACGACTTAGCGACCGACACAGCCTTCGACGTAACCGAATGGAGCGACTTCAACTTCGACAAAGTAACGCCCATCATCAAACGCTACGACTGCCGCGAATGGCGCGAAAACGACTACATGGTCGAAATCACTCACGGCGAAGGCAGCATAATCGCAACCACGCTGCGACTGGAGGGCGGCTTCGGCAAACAATCCATGCTAATCACAGGCAGCGCGTTATCGCAGCACCTAATCCACAACATCATAAATTCCTAATCATATATATAGAAAAAACATCATCAAACGGAGGTGACGCAATGCAATATCGCAAGCTTGGCAAAACGGGAATGGAAGTAGGGGAAATCGGTCTGGGGTTGGAGCATTTGTTATCGCAGGAGCAAGATGTAGTGACCGAAACAATTCGCACAGCGATAGACGGCGGCGTGAACTACATCGACTGCCTGTCGCACAATCACGACGACTTTGTGAAACTGGGCGTTGCACTGGAAGGCGTACGCGATAAGGTTTACATAACCTATATCGCGTTCCACGAAAAATCAGTGGAAGAAACGCGCAGTAACTTTGCGTCATTCCTAGAGTTAACCAAGGCAAACTATGTCGACGTATTCATCATAGCGTGCTGCGACAAGGTGTCTGCATACGAAAGCGTCACGGCCGACGACAGTCTGCTGTCCTACGCATGCGAGCTGCGTCAATCAGGCAAAGTCCGCAACATAGGCTTTAGCACGCACAGCACAAGCGTTGCACTAAAGGTAATCGGCAGCGGCAGCTTCGACGTGCTGATGTACCCTGTAAACCCTGCGTTCGACGCTGTAGTAAACGAGGAAGAATACATCGCCGACGACCTAGGCAAGCTGTGGGACGCCGCATTCGACTGCAACGCAAGCCAAAACAAGGCCGAGCAAATCCGCAAGCACGTCTACCGCGAATGCGAACGCAACGGAATCGGCTTAATCGCAATGAAGCCCTTCGGCGGCGGATTCTTGTTCCGCCCCGACGTAAACTCGGGATTCACCGCGCTAAGCTTGATTGCCTATGCATTGTCGCAATCGGGCGTATCCGCTGTAATTCCAGGCTGCTCAAACCCCACGCAGATGGCGGAAATACTGTCTTATTACACCTGCGCCCCTGCCGCACGCGACTACAGCGCGGCAATCAAAAACTCACGCTGGTCAATCAAAGGCAGCTGCCAATATTGCAGCCACTGCCAGCCCTGCGCTGCAAATATCGATATAGCGCGCGTAAATCGCATGGTAGATGATGTAAAGTTTAGCGCACAAACAGTCGATATAGAAAGGTACAATTCGCTTGAGGTGAAGCCGACAGCCTGCATAAAATGCGGCGAATGCGAGCGACACTGCCCATTCGAGGTATCCGTAATGGAAAAGATGGAGTACGCAGCACAAACATTTGGAAGTTAAACAAGAGCGGAAAATTTTCCGCTCTACATAAGAAAGGGGCAAACATGAGCATCATTTATTCATTCGACGACAAAACCGAGGCGATTATATCGCCGTCGCAGCTGTGGCAGCCTGTCGAGAACTTCCCCGAAACAGTGGTGGTGACATTCCAGCACAAAGTCGCGGAGCTTGCGCGGCAAATGTTTGCACCGCGCGAGATAGGCAGTATGCACGCAGGAATGCCCGTACCAATCTACGAAATCGATTACAAGAACAAGCCGATTGCCTTCTACCAAACCATAATCGGCGGCGCAGTAACGGCAGGCATGATGGAGAACATTATAGCAATGGGCGGCAGAAAGTTCATCTTTTTCGGCTCATGCGGCGCACTCGACAAATCTCTAGCCGAGGGGCATTTAATCGTACCCACATCAGCCTACCGCGACGAAGGCGCAAGCTACCACTACGCCCCCGCAAGCGACTACATCATGATACCCACCGCCGAAATGCTATCCAACATGCTTTCAGGCTTGCACATCCCTCACGTAAAAGGGCGCACCTGGACGACCGACGGCTTCTACCGCGAAACGCGCAAAAACATGCAAGCACGCCGTGCCGAAGGCTGCATAACCGTAGAGATGGAGTGCGCATCCATAATGGCAGTCGCACAATTCCGCCGCGTCGAAGCCTACCAATTCCTGTACGCCGCCGACAACCTAGACAACGAGCTATGGGATTCACGCCTTTTAGGCAACGCTCCGCAGTCGCTGCACGAAAAGCACTTGAAAATCGCACTGGAAGTGGCAATTCGTGTATAACCTAGCGAAACACAAAACAAAGCTTATCTTGCTCATTCTATTCGCCGCCTTATGCCTATGGGCGTTTTGGAATGGGCTTGTATTTGTTCGTTACGAGGTTAAAACTGAAAAAATCAGCAGCGAAATAAAAATTGTTTTAATCACCGACTTGCACAGCCACATCTACGGCGAGGGGCAAGGAATAATTGCGCGCAGAATAAAGTCCCAAAACCCCGACCTAATTCTCCTAGGCGGCGACATCGCCGACGACGGAACGCCAATCGAAGGAACAAAGCAGTTTTTATCCGCCATCAAAGGTATTGCAGACATTTACTACGTAAGTGGCAACCACGAATTTTGGTCGCACGACATCGGCAACATCAAGGAAACCTTTCGCTCATACGGCGTAAGGGTTCTGGAAAATGAATACGACGAACTAACAATCAACGGCAACAGCATAATCATCGCAGGAGCAGACGACCCAGACGGCTATCGCGATTCTTACAGCAAAGACATAGATTATGCCAAAGAGAAGCTGCAAAACGGAAACGATACATATTCAACATGGGACGAGTTGATAGAGCAAGCGTTCATTGAAGTCGACACAGGCGGTAGCTACAGCATTATTTTATCTCACAGACCTGAAAAGACCGACTTGTACGCACGACTTCCGTTCGACCTAATTTTATCCGGACACGCGCACGGCGGTCAAGTCCGTATCCCCTTTTTGCTAAACGGCTTGTTCGCCCCCAACCAAGGCTTCTTCCCAAAAATCGCAGGTGGCATATATGAGTATCACGGCAAAACCCACATCGTAAGCCGCGGCGTGTCATACAACCTAAGCCTGCCGCGAGTGTTCAATCCGCCGGAAATTGTCGTGATTACGCTAAAGCAACGTTAACTTAGTTTTTTGCTTCCGAACTATTGTAAAAATCTGCTTCATGTGATATAATAGTAAAAATACGAATAGGAGGTCACATGAAGCTATCTAAATTACACGCGGATTTTCAAAGCGTGACAACAGTAACGCTGTGCGGATGGATTAAAAATATCCGTGTCAGCAAAAGCGTAGGTTTTATCGAATTCAATGACGGCAGCAGCTTTAAAAATATACAGGTCGTGTTTGAAAATAATTTGCCCAATTATGACGAGGTTTCGCGCGTTAATATAGGGGCTTCGATAAAGGTTGAGGGCAAGGTTACGCTTACGCCCAACGCAAAGCAACCGTTCGAGATTTCCGCTACAGGGATTGAGATTTTAGGCAAATCAACCCCCGACTATCCTCTGCAACCTAAACCGCACTCATTCGAGTACCTGCGCACGATTGCGTACCTGCGTCCGCGCGCGAACACATTTTCGGCGGTATATCGTATGCGCCACGTTGTGTCGATGGCGATACATGATTTCTTCAGCGAACGTGGTTTCGTGTATATACACACGCCCATTATTTCAGGCAACGACGGCGAAGGTGCAGGCGCACTGTTCACAGTCACCACACTTCCCGACAACGCACCGCGCGACTACACAAACGACTATTTCGGCAAACGCACATACCTTGCCGTAACAGGTCAGCTTGAAGCCGAAGCAATGGCTATGGCTTTCGGCAACGTATACACCTTCGGCCCCACCTTCCGCGCCGAAAACAGCAACACAACGCGCCACGCAAGCGAATTCTGGATGATTGAACCCGAGATGGCATTCTGCGACCTCGACGGCAACATGGAAGTGTCGCGCGACATGATGAAGCACCTAATCCGCTCTATCATGGAAAAAGCCCCTAACGAACTCGACTTCTTCAACGAACGCATAGACAAAACACTAATCGACAGATTGACCCACGTCCGCGACAGCGAATTTGGTCACATCACCTACACCGATGCAATCGCTGAGCTCATCAAAGAAAACGACAAATTCGAGTACAAAGCATCGTGGGGCATAGACCTACAGACCGAGCACGAACGTTTCATCAGCGAAAAGCTGTTCGGCAAGCCTGTATTCGTAACCGACTATCCCAAGGACTTCAAAGCCTTCTACATGCGCATGAACGACGACAACAAAACCGTGAAGGCAATGGACATGCTAGTCCCCTACGTAGGCGAGCTTATCGGCGGCTCACAGCGTGAGGAACGCATCGACATGCTCGAAAAGCGTATGCACGAGCTTCACATGAACCCCGAAGACTTCGCGTGGTATCTCGACCTGCGCCGATACGGCGGCTGCGTACACAGCGGCTTCGGCCTAGGCTTCGAGCGTGCAATCATGTACTTCACAGGTATGCAAAATATACGCGATGTATCGCTGTTCCCACGCACCGTCGGCAACTGCGAATTTTAATAAATATTGTAACGCGCGGCGGATTATCCGCGGCGCGTTTTATATAAGGGGGATCTATGACTTTTTTCTATATAGGTTTAGCTGCACTCGCGCTTATGCTGCTGTCCAAGCGCGGTGAGATTTGCGTGATGTTCGGGCAGCGTCATTTTGGCAACGGCAACTTTGATAAGGCGCGCAAGATGTTCGACCTTGCCGAAAAAATGGGCGGCGCGTCGTTTAATTCACGCGTTATAATCGGCTTCCTTTATTTCAAGATGGGGGATTATGAGGTTGCGGACAAACTGTTTCGTCAGCTGCGCCCCACTGCAAAAAGCAACGACCAGCGTATGCGTCTAAAGATGAGCCACGCCTTAGTAAAATGGCGTCGCGGCGACGTCGCCGAAGCAATCGAAATGCTGGAGGAAGTTATAAGCAAGTATAAGAACACTTCCGCATACGGCAGCCTAGGCCTAATCTACCTCCTAGACAATCAGCTAGAAAAAGCCCTCGACTTCAACAAAGAGGCCTACGACTACAACAAAGACGATGCAATCATCGTAGACAACCTAGCCTACAACTACTACCTCCTGGGCGACTACGACAACGCCGACAAATACTACGAGGAAACCTTCGCCCTAAAGCCGCGCTTCCCCGAGCCATACTTCTACTACGCCAAACTAAAAGCCGAAGCGCACGCCGACACTTCCGCCGCAATTGAATACCTCGAAACCTGCCTAACCAAAAACTTCAACGCAAACTCCACAATCACAGTCGAACAAGTGCAAGAATACCTCGACAACCTAAAACAATCCTCTTAACGCGCCTTTTGCGATTAACATATGATGAAGCTATATATAGAACTATGTAACAACTTAACAAAATTTATATAATAGGGAGAAAAGAAGTGGATTTTAAATCAGCTTTAACACAGTGGTGCTACCTATCATCTGATAGTCGCATATTAATAATTACCGATAATATACAATGCAAAACTGCCAAAGCGATTGCAAATCAAATCCCAAATAACATTGAAATAGTTGTGATTGAGCATTTAGATGAAGCTATGGAAAAAGCAAAACGATTATCCAGTAGCGATTTATTAATTGTTCTATTATCTTTTGATAGCTTTGTCAAAGAGGGTGCAAACAAATATTTTTCACCTTTTAGAGCACCAAATGATATTGTTTCAAAATATATTTTCATAAGACTGAGTATAAGCGAAGAATCATTGCTACAAGGTTTATCTACACCCAAATCCATAGTGTATGACAAAATTTCAGAAATGGATACATTCAATTCAAATACTAATTTACGTGTTACCAATGACAGTGGAACAGATATTACATTGAAAATAGACTCCTTTAATACTTGTTCACATGAAGTTACAAATCAATGTCAATATGCATTTTTACCACCTTCCGAAACATCTTCGGTAGTGATGGCAAATACAGCTAATGGTAAAATAGTAGTTGATGTTACAGTAGGACAATTATATCATTATGGAAACTTATTAGGTGATTTTGGACTTGTGTCAACACCTGTAACTATTATAGTCGAGAATGGATTGATTGTTGACATCTATGGTAATCAAATGGCTGAAAAGTTAAAAGAAAAATTATTTGCTTTGCCAATTGAATGCAGAGAAATAGTTGAGCTTGGTCAAGGTTTATCAAAAATGAATCCCACCGGTCTAATAGGTGTTGATGAAAGCATAGTTGATACTTGCCACTTTGGTATTGGAGATGGCGAAAAGTGTGGTGTCCATTTAGATGTTGTTATTTCAAATCCAACAATTAATAAGATTGATTAACTTCATATTATGAGCATAACACGAAGACAAGGGCATTGGAACATATATTGTTCCAATGCCCTTGTCTAATTTTTCCCCACTATTAATGCGGTCGTTTTCATTTGACATTGCGCATTGGAGGTGGTACAATTTACATAGAAAGTACATAAATTATAGGAGGGTATATGAGAAGATTTAGAATAGTCGCTGTTGTAGCCGCGATAATTTATGCAACATACTTATGCGCAGCGGCGGAAGGCGCGAAGGCCATTCCTACGGCTTCGGTTGTATTGGTGAATGGGACATCGGTTGCGTTTGATGCATACAACATAAACGACAACAACTACTTCAAGCTGCGCGACATCGCGCTTGTACTAGACGGAACGGAAGCCGCATTCGAGGTTACATACGACGCGGACAAAAACGCGATAAAGCTAATCCCCGGCGGCAAGTATACGCAGGTGGGCGGCGAGCTTTCGCAAAACAGCGGCGTAACCCTCGATGCAACGCCTACAACCTCCGCTGTATATTTTGGCGACGAAGAGCTAAAGCTTAGCGCATACAACATCAACGGCAACAACTACTTCAAGCTGCGCGACCTCAACGAAGCAATAGGCTTCTTCGTAGGCTACGACGAGTCCACCAACACAATCACAATCGCCACATCAAATAAGAAGAAACCAGCTGACCCTGCAAACGACTTTTATTTATTTATGAAATATATCTTTTGGGGGGAAAGCACAAATACAAATAAACAAATATATGAACGTTTTACAGAGGATCAGCTCGTTTTACTCCATGAATACTATTGGAATATAGGGATGCAGACCTTATCTCCAGATAATAAGATAGCTTTTTATTATATCTTTTCTATGATGGGATATGACGATGAATATTCGGTAGCATTGGGGGAGTCTTTTTTGGATTTTATGCAAAATTCATTTGAGTTATCTGTATTGAATATATCATCGGAAGGCGATTATGCAATAATCGAAGCGACAATTACTAAGATTGCAGATTACGATTCATCATTTGGTTCTATAAACGAACAAATTGAAAAAGACATTGAGTTTTTTGATTCACTTTCCCAAGAGGAGCAATTAAAAATACGTGGAGATTACCTTATTCGAGGTATGCAGAACATAGAAGCACTACCTTCTGGAAGCGAAAAATCCACCATAACTTTAGAAATGAAATACTTACAAGAAATTGGGTGGGTTTTGACAGAAAATTATGAGGAACTAATAAGTTTTAAGTACTGAAAGCGCCGCGGCTATGTCGCGGTTTTTTATTTTACATAAATTTTACAAAACCCCGCACAATATTTAACATAGTGATGTTATTATTAAGCTGTAAATAAATCTAAAGGAGAATTGCATGAGAAAAATAGTTAGTATCGCTATGTTGTGCGTGTGCATTTTGGCAGCAGTGGCTGCCTGCGGCGGCAAGAATGACGCTAAGTCAGCGGATATCGCCGTTGTGACACGCGAGGAAGGCAGCGGAACGCGTTCGGCCTTTGTAGAACTGTTCGGCATTGAAGTAAAGGGCGAGGACGGCACTAAGAAGGACATGACTACTAAGGAAGCTAACACGGCTTCTAAAACAGATATTATGATAACAAACGTTGCAAGCGACGAAAACGCTATCGGTTATATCTCGCTCGGGTCGCTTACTGAAAAGGTGAAGGGTCTTGAGATTGACGACGTTAAGCCTACGGCGGATAATGTGAAGAATGGCAAGTATAAGATTGCACGCCCATTCGTGATTGCGTCCAAAGGCGAGCTATCCCCCATTGCACAAAACTTTGTAGACTTCATCATGTCCAAGCAAGGGCAGGAGGTCGTAGGCAAAAGCTGCACGCCTGTAGACGATAATGCACCGGAATTCGCAGGCATATTAGGCGAAGGCTCAATCGTGGTATCAGGCTCATCTTCGGTAAATCCTGTTATGGAAAAGTTGAAGGAAGCGTACGAAGCTCTCAACGCCGGCGCAACTATAGAAATACAAGCGTCGGACAGCACAACAGGTATCAACAACGCAATCCAAGGCATATGCGACATCGCAATGTCAAGCCGTGAGCTAAAGGACAACGAAAAAGCCGAGCTTACACCTAAGACTATCGCAATCGACGGAATCGCAGTTATCGTCAACACGAACAACGACATCAACGGCTTGACGTCGGAACAGGTGAAGAAAATCTTCACAGGGGAAATGAAAAAATGGAGCGAAGCGCAAAAGTAATTTTCCTCATATGCGCACTGGCTTCAATTGTGGCGGTGGCCTTGATTTGCGTATTCTTGTTCGCAAACGGGCTGCCTGCCATTTTTAAGATTGGTGCGTTGGAGTTTTTGTTCGGCACGGAGTGGTCGCCTACTGATGTGCCGCCTAGCTTTGGCATACTGCCGATGATACTTGGCAGCATTTATGTGACTGTGGGGGCGATAATCGTAGGCGTGCCGATTGGGGTGCTTACTGCGATATTTATGTCGTCGTTTTGTCCTGCACAATTGCTGCGTGTGCTTAGACCTATGCTGTCGCTGCTTGCAGGGATTCCGTCGGTGGTTTATGGATTTTTCGGCATGGTTGCGCTTGTGCCGTTGGTGCGGAATTTGTTCGGCGGCAGGGGGTACAGTATGCTTGCCGCGTCAATCCTGCTTGGGATTATGATACTGCCGACGATAGTTGAAATTAGCGCGAGTGCGCTTAATGCTGTGCCGCGCAGTTACTATGAAGGTGCGCTTGCGCTTGGGGCGACGCATGAGAAGGCGGTATTCTTCGTAATGCTTCCGGCTGCGAAAAGCGGCATACTTGCCGCGGTTACGCTAGGCATAGGCAGGGCTATCGGCGAAACTATGGCGGTGGTAATGGTGTGCGGCAATCAAGCGATAATGCGTATGCCGCAGGATATATTGCTCGGCGTGCGTACGCTTACGGCGAACATAATTACCGAGATGGGCTACTCTGAGGGCTTGCACCGCGAAGCCTTGATTGCTACAGGCGTTGTGTTGTTCGTGTTCATACTTATTATAAACCTCACGTTTTCACTGCTGAAAAGGAGGGTGCGCTGATGTTGTCGCGTGTGTTGCGATGGTTGGTGTGGGCTGCGGCAGGGGTTTCGGTCGCTGTGCTTTTGCTGATTATTGGGTATATTTTGGTTAATGGGCTGCCGCATATTAAGCCGTCGCTGTTTGCGTTAAAGTATAACAGCGAGAATGTGTCGATGTTGCCTGCGCTTGTTACGACTGTGATGATGACTGTGCTTGCGCTTGTGATAGCTGTGCCGCTTGGCGTATTTTCGGCTGTTTATTTGGTGGAGTATGCAGGGAAGAGCAATCGGCTTGTAAAGATTGTGCGTGTGACTACGGAAACGCTGTCGGGGATTCCCTCGATTGTGTACGGTTTGTTCGGCTTATTGTTTTTTGTTACTTATGTTGGGTTCGGATATTCGCTGATTGCAGGGGCGTTGACGCTTGCGATTATGATTCTGCCGCTGATAATGCGCTCGACGGAGGAGGCTTTAATCGCGGTAAACGATAGCTTGCGCGAGGGCAGCTTCGGCTTAGGCGCAGGGCGATTGCGCACTACCTTCCGCATAGTGATTCCTTGCGCGGCGAACGGTATACTTGCAGGGATAATACTTGCGGTCGGACGAATAGTCGGCGAAACGGCAGCGTTGATTTACACGTCAGGCTCTGCTGCACAGATTCCTGGATTTACAAAAAGCGGCAGCTTTTTCACGGATTCAGGGCGAACGCTTTCGGTGCATATGAACGCGCTGTCGAGCGAAGGCTTGCACACGAATGAAGCCTATGCGACGGCGGTTGTGCTGCTTTTAGTTGTTGTGCTGATTAATACGCTTGCGGCATTTGTTGCGCGGCGGTTTTCGCGAATGTGATGTTGGGACGGGGGTTCGATTGGTTAGATGGACAAAATAATCGTAAATAAATTGAATTTGTGGTATAATGACTTTAAGGCACTTAAAGATGTTTCGATGAATGTAGAGAACAACATGATTACGGCGTTTATCGGACCTTCTGGGTGCGGCAAGTCTACGCTGCTTAAATCGATAAATCGCATGAATGATTTGGTGGAGGGCTGCCGCATTGAGGGCGAGATACTGCTCGGCGGCGAGAATATTTACGCGGATAAGGACGTTAACGCGCTGCGGAAGCGTGTCGGCATGGTGTTCCAGAAGCCGAATCCTTTTCCGATGAGTGTGTACGACAATATCGCGTACGGACCGCGTACGCATGGAGTGCGCGCGCGGCATAAGCTTGACGAGATAGTGGAAAAGGCATTGTCTGATGCGGCGATATGGGACGAGGTGAAGGATAGGCTGAACAAGTCTGCGCTGGGATTATCAGGAGGGCAGCAGCAGCGTTTGTGCATTGCGCGTGCATTGGCTGTGCAGCCTGATGTGCTGCTTATGGACGAGCCGACGAGTGCGCTCGACCCAATCTCCACCTCGAAAATCGAAGACTTAGCACTAGAGCTTAAAAAGGATTACACAGTAATAATCGTGACCCACAACATGCAGCAGGCGACAAGAATATCGGACAAAACCGCATTCTTCCTGCTAGGCGAGGTTATCGAATACGGCGACACCGACAGCATATTCTCCATGCCAAAGGATAAGCGCACGGAGGACTACATCACAGGAAGGTTTGGCTAATATGAGGAACAAATTCGAGCAGCAGCTTAATAACCTTAACAATTTGCTTATCGAGATGGGCGCGTTGATTGAAACTGCAATCGGCATGGCTGTGCAGTCGCTTGTGAACCAAGACGTTGCACTTGCGCAAAAGGCGATTGCCTTTGACTATGAGATAAATCAGAAGGAAAGCGACATTGAAGATTTGTGCTTGAAGCTGCTTTTGCAGCAGCAGCCTGTGGCGCGCGACCTTCGGCTTATTTCCTCCGCGCTAAAGATGATTACTGATATGGAGCGTATAGGCGACCAGTCGGCGGATATCGCGGAGATTGTTACGCATATAGCAGGTACGCCTTATATAAAGAAGCTGGAGCATATTCCGCAGATGGCGTCGGCTACAATAAAGATGGTGACGGACAGCATTGACGCTTTCGTAAAAAAGGATTTGGCGTTGGCGCACGAGGTTATCGCCTACGACGACATCGTCGACAAGCTGTTTTATACGGTGAAGGAAGATTTGATTGCGATTATCGCGCAGGACAGCGGCGTTGGGCAGCAGGCAATCGACCTCATCATGGTTGCAAAATATTTCGAGCGCATAGGCGACCACGCTGTGAATATCGCGGAATGGGTTGTGTTTTCGATTACAGGCGTACACGAATCCCACGTATTGTAGGGAACGCATTCATGCGTTCCGGAGGTTATGATGAAAATTTGGGTTGTTGAGGACGATGAGAATATCCGCGATTTGGTGTGCTACGCATTAGGTCGCGGCGGATTTGACGCGACAGGATTTTGCGACGGCGCGGAGTTTTTGGCTGCAATGGAGCGTGAAACTCCCGCACTCGTGCTGCTTGACATTATGCTGCCGACGCAAGACGGGCTTACACTTTTGGCTAGTATTCGCGCTGACGCAAAGTGGAGCGGCGTGCCTGTGATTATGCTCACGGCGAAGGGCAGCGAGCTCGACAGAGTGCGCGGCCTTGACATGGGTGCGGACGATTACATAACCAAGCCGTTTTCGGTGATGGAGCTGATGTCGCGGATTAACGCAGTGCTGCGCCGTGTGGGAAGTGCACCGCAGGAGAAGCCGCTTATTTATGGCGGTATTGCGATAGACGACGAGCGGCATGTTGTCACGGTGAACGGAGAGGCTGTCACGTTGACGCTTAAAGAATATGAGATGTTGAAATTCCTGATGAAGAATCAAGGAATCGTCATGTCGCGCGACAAGCTTATCGAGCGGATATGGGGCTTCGACTTCGAGGGAGAAACACGCACCGTTGACGTACATGTGAAAACGCTGCGTCAAAAGCTAGGCGAAGCAGGCGACTGCATAAAAACTGTGCGAGGGGTAGGCTATTGCCTGCGCGATTGATATGAGGAAGCGTATATTTTGGTATACAAGCGTCGGGCTGATTGTGACGCTGTGTTTGTTCGCGTGGTTGTGGGCGGGGGTATTCTCGGTTAGGTTTGAGCAGCAGACGCGCGACAGCTTGAAGCATATCCGCGTCACGGTGATAGACGCGGACGGCGAGGTTGTGTACGACAACTACCGCATGGATTTAGGCAATCATGCAGACAGGCCGGAAGTCGCCGACGCGCTGCAATTCGGCACAGGCGAAAGCGAACGATACTCCGACACCTTAGGCGAAAAAACTTACTACTACGCATTCAGGCTAAACGATGGCGCAGTGCTGCGGCTTGCGTTTACAGCAGGAAGCATTACGCGGCTTGCGCGCGATTATATTCCGGCGGCGGCTATTTGCCTTGCGGCAGTGCTTGTGCTGTCGTTGCTGCTTGCGCGGCGGCTCACACGCAGCATTGTGTCGCCGATAAATGATATCGATTTGGACAACGCAGATTCCCTGCCTTACGATGAGCTTGCCCCATTGGCGCAGCGTATCGCCGCGCAAAAGCGCGAGATTGAAAGTCAGCTTGCTGCGCTGCGCAATCGTGCGGACACTATCCGTGCCATAATCGAGAACATGAAGGAAGGCATGATTTTAGTAGGCGGCAACGGAGATGTGCTTGCGTGCAACAAAAGCGCGTGCGCCATTTTCGGCGAGCGCGATTTATCAGGGCGCGACTTCATTCACATATGCCGCAACATCGAATTCATGGACAAAGCAAGGGCCGTACTTTCAGGCAAGCATTCGCAGATGGACATGCAAGCGGACGGACGCACCTACGCCGTATACTTTAACCCCGTGGCAGACAATGGTGCAATAGTACTATTCCTAGACGTAACAGACAAATACGCCGCCGAGCGTCAGCGCAAGGAATTCACCGCCAATGTTTCCCACGAGCTGAAAACTCCCCTCACCACCATATCTGCACTGTCCGAGATGATACAAAGCGGAATGGCTCTGCCGCGCGACATATCAGCGTTCGCGGAAAAAATCAACACACAATCGCAGCGTCTGCTGCATTTAATCGAGGACATAATCCGCCTATCCGAGTTCGACGAAGTAGGCACGGATAAAACAATGGAGTTCGTCGACATCTACGCCGAAGCCCGCCGCACCATAATAAACTTATCCGAACAAGCCAAAGCAAAAGAAGTCGCCGTAAACCTGCACGGCGACTTCATCGAGCTAACCGCGAACAAACGCATGATGCAAGAGCTACTGCACAACCTAATAGACAATGCAATAAAATACAACAACCAAAAGGGCAGCGTCGACATAACAATCGCGTCGCAAGACAGCGACTGCATAATCACGGTCGCCGACACAGGCATAGGCATAAGCGACGAACACCTGCCGCGCATATTCGAGCGATTCTACCGCGCCGAAGGCTCTCGCTCCAAACGCACAGGCGGCACAGGCCTAGGGCTTGCCATAGTCAAACATATCTGCGAATACCACGGCGGCAAAGCCACAGTGAGCAGCGACATAGGCGTAGGCACAACTTTCACCTGCCGCGTTCCGCTTGCACCCAATTTTAACAATAAATAATCCTTGTAAGTTAAAGTTAAATATTGTATAATATTCTTATAACTAAGACTTGACATTATATGAAACGTAGGATAAGTTGGAGGATACTATGCACAAGGATTTAAACCTTCACTCACAGTCGCAGCTTGTTAAAATGTTCATAGACAACACGCCGATTGCATATATAATTTTGGACAAGAATTATCGTATTCACTATATAAACGAAAGCTTTGCCAAGCTGCGCAAGCTTGATTTGGCAGCGACTATCGGCGACAAATGCTACAATATCTCAAACGGCGGTACGCGCTGCGCAAACTGCGCCGTTGCCGAAGCGCTCAACACAGGGCGCAAGGCGTTTGTGTCGCGGAAAGATGTGTTGCCTGATGGCTCTGTGCGTTTTATCGATGACTACGCGATTCCTCTGCAAATGGACGAGCAGGGCGAGGTTGAGTTTGTGCTGGAAATTATGATTAACCGCACGCAGGAAATGCTTGCGCGCGAGCAGCGCAACAAGGATTACGATGAGATTCTTGCGATACTCACAACCTTGCTTGATGCCAAGGACAGCTATACTGCTGCGCACTCCGATAATGTGCGCAAGCTGTCGCTTAACCTTGCGCGTGAACTGCAGCTTACGCCCGACGAGGTGTTCGAGGTTTCGGTTGCCGCGAGCCTTCACGACATTGGCAAGGTAAATATCCCAGGTTCAATCATAAACAAAACCGATAAACTCACCGACGATGAGTTTGCGACTATAAAGACGCACCCTGTTGCTTCGTTCGACATGCTAGAAGGACTTTCGAGCTTCCACGATATTCGCCACATCGCAAAGCACCATCACGAGCGCGCGGACGGCCGCGGCTATCCCGATAAGCTTACGAGCGAGCAGCTATCCATAGGCGCGAAGATAGTCGCCGTCGCCGACACATACGACGCAATAACCACCACTCGTTCATATCGCAAAGCGTTATCGCACGAATACGCCCTTTCTGAGATTATAAAGGTCGCGGGCACTCAACTCGACAAAACCGTTGCGGAAGCGTTTGTGAAAATGGATTTCAACAATCTTACAGAGAACCTGTATGAAATCGAACCCAAAAAATCAGAGCAAGTCGAGCGCATACTTATACAGCAGGACAAGGCTTCGGCAGGGCAGAAAAGTTCCGCGCCTATGCACACAAACATCGACCAGGAGCATTTGTTCAATCAAATTTTTCAAAATACGCCCTGTGGCTACATCTTGATGGACAGAAACCGAAAGGTTCTATACGCCAGCGATTACTTCCTCGACTATATGGGCTTAACCAACGCTGATGTTCTTAACAAGGTATGCTACGAAGCAGGAGGAATAGGCTCTAAGCCGTGCGAAAACTGTTCGATCGAACGCGCACTTATAAGCGGAAAAACCGAATATATGCGGCAGGAGCAATTCACAGGCAATGGACGCAAAATATTCGATTTATACGGAGTTCCATTGGTAGAGGACGACGGAAGCATTGAACATGTTATCGAAATCATCATCGACCGAACAGAGGAAATTCGCCTCGAACGCACACGCGAACAAGATTTCCAAAAACTCATAGATATGTTGGAAGAAATATTCGACAAACAAAAAGACGAGATAGGTGAGCAAAAACTATCCGCGCAGATAGTCGCGCTGCGAAAGCGATTAAACGAATTACTCCAGAAGAAAACATTATAGTTCAGAGGTGCGCATGAAGCTTAATCGTCTTATGGAAATTACCACCATTTTGCTAAACAGGCGCACGGTTACGGCGCGTGAGCTTGCGGACAGGTTTAATGTATCCACGCGCACGATTTACCGCGACATTGATGTGCTGTCCGGCTCCGGCGTGCCTGTTTACGCAAACAAAGGCGCGAACGGTGGAATCTCCCTGCTCGAGAATTACACCATGAATCGCGCCGCGTTGCTTGACAAGGAAAAGGACAGCGTTATTTTTGCGCTCAAGGTTTTGCAGACAACGCGCTGTCCTGAAATTGACACAGTGCTGAATAAATTAAATGGACTTTTCAAGAGCACAGCCTCCGATTGGATAACCGCAGACTTCACGCCGTGGGGCTCTGACCCAAACGAGCACGACCGTTTCATTGACATAAAGACTGCGATTCTGCAAAGCAAGGTCATCGAGATTGATTACATAAATTCGTTCAACACAAAAAGCCATCGGCACATCGAGCCGTTTAAGCTTATATTTAAGTCGCGCGCGTGGTATCTGTGGGGCTATTGCCTAAGCAAGCAGGATTTTCGCACATTCCGCATATCGCGGATTAAGAATGTGCGCATAACAGACGCAAGCTTCGACCGCACAGCGCAGCATGAAACGCAGCAGGCCTTGCCTTCTGCCGAGCCGACCATCACTTACACTCACATAGTGCTGCAATTCACCGAGCAAGCGTTGTACAGGCTCTACGACGACTACGATGACACAATGCTTACTGATAACGGCGACGGTACATACACACTGGAATTAGACTTCCCTGAGGATGAATGGGTGTACGGCTATATCCTAAGCTTCGGCAGCCACGTCAAAGTAATCTCCCCGCCGCACCTTCGCGAAATAATCAAAGCCAAAGCCAAAGCAATCGCTGCATTTTACGATGAATAAATCTAAGACATATAGGCAATCGCGTTTCATTCCGCTATATAAGAAGTGCGATGAACGCCGATAGAATCAAAGAAACGCGATTGACTTGCTCGCGGTTTTAAATAGCTTTGATTATACGCCACCTGAATATCATCACATATGTAAATTCGGTTAGGCATGATACACAACACAAAGTGTTGTTTTTGTAAAGCTTAACAAAAGGATAATTTCGTGCATAATTTTACTTTTTTTATACATTTAACAAATTTACTTTATTTTTATTATATAATAGGTATGTAATAAAGTGAATAATTTACATTAAGGTTGGGATTCTCTATGTAATTTGTTCATATTAAAAAGGGAGGAATTATTTTGAAGAAAATGGCAAAAAAAGTTTCTTTGTTCATTTTGTGCTTAAGCGTGTTAATGCTAGGATCTGCCAATGTTTTCGCGATTGGTATACTCGGCTCAAGCTCTATTCAAGTGAGCGCACCTAAAACTGACAAAGACGACAAGAAAGCTGAGCAAGCGGAAAAGAAAGCAGACCAAGCAGAAAAGAAAGAAACACAGCAAGCTGCGCAAGATGCAAAAAAAGACGAGCAACAAGCAGCAAAAGATGACAAGTCAGCGGTAAAAGAAGAAGCAAAGCAAGAAAATTCAACTGGCAATTCCAACTCCAACGCACCTTCCAACTCCGCAACAAACGAATCCCAAACCACATCCAACACCAACAACACAAACACAAGTACCAACACAAACAAAACCAATGCATCAAACCAACAAAACGACAAAAAAGTTGTTAACCCTGTTGTTACAAGCCCAACAGCTGAAAACGGCTACAATTATCCAACCAAAAAGCAGGATAGAAGCGAACCGTATGCAGGCACAATAACAGACAACGGAGTAAAAATCCAATACGAAAACGGTCTTGTGCCGGACGGAAGCTATGCTTATTTAATTATGAGCGACGGAACAAAAGTTCAGCTTCAAGTTAAAAATGGATACGCTCAAGTTAAAAAGGGCAAAGGCACTCCGAACCTCGACTTCGACGCATACATCACCGTTTTAGCAGTTCAGGACAAGGACGGCAACTTAACAACATACGACCTTGAATGGCGCGGAAACGGCAACAACACAGACGCTAAAACAGGTACAGACTTATTCTGGGTAGCAGGAACAAAGGGCGTGAAGGAAGACTTCAACACAGACGACCCGAAGGAAGACCCGAAGGAAGAACCTAAAGAAGATCCAAAGGAAGACCCAAAGGAAGACCCCAAAGATGAAGACGAACCCGAAGACGAGGGCGAACCTGAAGATGAAGACCAACCCGAGGATGAAGGCCAAGATGAGCCAGAAGGCCAACCCGAGGACGAAACCACAACCACAACTACCACTACAGAAACAACCACAACACCTGAAACAACTGAGCCTGTAATCGTTGCTTTCGCGGCTGAAATTCCGCAGGATTTAAGAATCCAACCGACGACCACGCAACCCGTTCGTCAAGTGGAACAAAACGGCGCAACCTATCAGTTACTGCCCACTGAAGACCCGAACAATCTCTTAGTTGTAGATGAAAACGGCACTCCGCTTGGTTATCTTGAAGTACCCGAAGGAACAACTCCGGAGGATATGAACTTCGATGACTTTGAAATCCTGGACGAAATGGTGCCGCTGGGAGGACTTGAACCTGTTCCGTACACCAACGACACAATGAGCATTTTCTTATATTCGTCAGTTGCGCTTCTGTCGCTTGGACTGATGATGTTCTTCCGCAAGAAGATTAAGAATATGTAATTGTTTATAATGTAACACAAATAGGCGGCTATATGCCGCCCATTATTTTTTTAATTTACATAATTGCGAAATCAATTTAATTCTTTAGTCGCTGTATTTTTTCAGCAGTTCGTCCAAGGCTTCGCGGAGGAGTACGGCTTCGCCTATGCCTTGTTTTTTTGATACGGTGGTTAGTTTTTCAAGTTGGTGTTGGGTGTAGTGGCTGGTTTTGGGCATCATCTTTTCTTCGCGAGAGAGGCATACTTGGTTGCGGCCATTCTTTTTGGCGCGCATTAATGCGCCGTCGGCTTTGCGCAGGATTTCGGCAGGGCGCATTCCGTCTTCGGGGTAAGAGGATACGCCGACGCTAACTGATTGCTTTAGTGGAGTACCGTCGGTGTAGGTTTTGCCGAAGTCGGCAGCGTGTACAAGCTCGCGGAAACGCTCTGCTCTTAGGAAAGCTTCCTCTTTAATGCAATCGGGCAGCAGAGCTATAAACATATCGCCGCCGCGGAAAAGCATTGCAGGTGTCGGGAAAACTTCGCTAAGGCAGCTTGCGATATGCCGCAGCACTACGTCGCCTGTGTCGTGACCGATTTCCACATTAATGCGATGGAATGCGTCCGCATCAAGCATAACCACGACAAACTCGTCGCCTTTGTCGATTAGCGCGTCAATCTCACGATTTACTTCCGCTTCTGAATATAAGCCGGTAAGCTTATCTAAAACTTTTTCCATGATAATACCTCCATATAATATATAGTGATATTATATTAACATAAATATTATAATATGTCAAGATATTATTTTAAAATATTACAATTAGTGTGTTATTTGTAGGGGCGCGCATTACGCGTCCGCGAATCGCCCACACATTCGCGGTAAATCCACGGACGCGCAATGCGCGCCCCTACATTTTTGTGAAATGAACGTGAAATTTGTTATTAATCTGTTGACTTGTCTTGAATTTTATAGTATCATTAAGTAAGATAAATTTTGTGTGCGATGTACATTTTGAGTGACGCCACAATTAAGGCTCGGTGAGCTTTAATTGTGGCGTTTTAATTTGTTCGCTAAAAAATCAGCATTATGGAGGTAATTTATGGATTACAGTAAAAAAATAGCTGAAAGAATGTGGAATGCCCTTGATAAGGGAGAACGAGAGGCAGCTAGAGAGCATACGTTCATTGATGATATTATTCAAAAAAGTCATATTGAGAAAGAAATTTTGTCAAACCTTGATGGTGTTAAGACTGTTTTTGACGGAGGCGCAGGCAGCGGCAGGTTTTCTATTCTGCTTGCGAAAAGGGGGATTCATGTTACGCACTTTGATATTTCACAACCTATGATTGATAAGGCTAAAGAAATAGCTGATAAAGAAGGCGTTTTATCAAACATTACACTTGTTAAGGGGGCTTTGGAAGATTTATCGGATTATAGCGATAAATCTTTTGATATGGTAATATCTTTTGATGCGCCTATTTCTTATACGTACCCTAATCACGAGAGTGTTATTAAAAATCTTGTAAGAATAGCGAAAAAAAGAATTATGATTAGTGTTTCGAGCAGACTTGGAGCATTGCCTTATCTATCTAATCCATTGCAAAAAAATCAGTTTATTCTTGATAAAAACAGTACAGATGCATGGGTTGAATGGTGTCTTGATAATCGTGATGAAATGATAGATTCGTTTGGTTTTCAGAAAGAAGTCTGTTTTAAAATGTACGATAGCGGTTTTATGGGCGATATTGAGAAGGATATAGAGGCTTATGAGCGAGGGGAAAGCCCTTGGTGCATAACATACCATTTCATGCCGAATGAACTTATGGAAATTTTGCAAGGTTTTCAAGTGCAAAATATTCGCCTTGCTGGACCGGGGGCATATGCGCGAACGCTGCCTAATGAAATTTTAGTTAAGATTATGAACGACCCGACGCAGAGACGAGAGTTTTTGGAATTTTGTTATGTGTATGATAGTAACCCTTATGTATGCGGAATGGGGAAGGATAATATTTTTGCGCGTGGTGATATTTTGTAGATGTAAAAAGACGCACAATGTGCGTCTTTTTATGTGGTGTGCTGCTATGATTTTTTGATGGCGCGTTTGATTAGGGGGATGGCGATTAGTGCGATTGTGCCGCCGATTGACGCGGTGGCAAGCTGCATCCATGAGAAGCTTGCTGCTAGGACGGCGGCTTTTTTTTCAGGGAGGTCGGGGATTATCGGGATTATCAGCTGCGTTGCAAGCACCCATAGTGAGGCGAATTTTACGACTGCGGCTGCATATACGCCTGCTGCCATCGCAGGGAGTTTGAAATCCTTTGAGATTAGCTTGGTGAGGTAGTAGGCCGTTAGCACGAGAAGTGCGTTGCTGATTGCGATTGCAGGAGATAGCGGCAGCATACCTATGCCGAAGAATGTCGCGAGTATCGGCGAAATCACCGCTACGGTCAGCGCGGAAGGTATGCCGATGGTGAATACTGTGGCGAACAGTATCAGGTTTACGGTTGAGCCTGTGAAAAGCTGCCCAAGTGGGCGCGTGATAAACTGTGCGGCGATTAGGACGGCGATGATTACGCCTGTTTGGGTTACATAGAGAACTTTTTTATTCATAAAAACACCCCTTTGCCTTGTAATATGTTAATATTATTATAAGGCAAAGGGGTCTTGATGTATGTTGCCATGGCAACATTTATGTCCACGACTTCCAATAAAATATCGGGATTGTGAGAAACAGTATCCACGTTGGGTGCCACCAGTTGAAGAAGAAGCCGAGGCACAGGTATATGATTAAGATTATCAATGGGTATGGAAAACTGTTGCGTGTATTTTTATATAGCCAGTATCCAAAATAGTAATACAGAGGGATAGCGAGAATGATTAACCAACCGGGGTGCCACCAACCGAAGTCAAAGCCGATATACAAATAAGCTATAACGGCGATTAATGGGAATGGCGATTCATTCCAATTCCTGTACTTCTCATAGTTTTCATTCTGATTGCTGTTGGGCTCAACGTAGCTGTGTAGAATAGAGTTGCTTTGCTTATCGACATTGTCGCTTTCGGTATCTTCTTGTTCGTTATCTTCTTCTTGTTCGCCGTCCTGCTCTTGCTCATTTCGTGAATCGATTGGGTCACTGCTGAATAGCATGTCGTCGATTGTTACGCCGTAGACGCGCGACAGCAGTATTAGGTTATCCGTGTCAGGCGAGGATTCGGCGCGCTCCCATTTTGATACAGCTTGCCTGCTTATGTCTAGCTTTTCGGCAAGCTCCTCTTGCGATAGTCCGTGCTGCTTGCGAAGCTTACACAGTCTGTCGGCGATTTCTATGTTCATTGATTCACTCCTTTCATGTATGTATATTATACAATGGATTGAGTGGTTGCGCTAGGCATTTTGGTTTGCAGATGCAAAAGTGAAGGCGCAACTATTGGTTGCATTGCGGAAAATGCCTAGGTTATTTAAGCCTAAGCAGTCGCGGGGCGCGTAGTATGCCTGTGCGCTTTAGGTGATACTCGGGGCTGTATTTTTCGTTGTCGTAGCGGTAGACTATCGCGTTGCACCAATCGTCGCTGAACTCGTCGCAGAAGTGGACTGGGCCGAATGTGTTATAGCGGTTGCCGTAGGCTGTTATTTCGAGGGTGTGTTTGCCGCTTAGTGTGCCTAGGTTTGCGATGAAGGGTGGGAAGGCTAGGGGTTGGGCGGGGTTGTCGTCTAGCTTTATTGTGAGTACGGGGCAGCGGTATTTGTTGATTTGCAGGGCGTAGTCGCCGCGAGGGAGGTCGATGTCGCAGCGGTAGGTGATGTTGCCACCGTAGAAGGGGAATTCCTGCGATGTCCAGTCGGCGAATGCGATTTTTTCGGGGAGGGGTACGATTTGTGCGTGTCTGCCGCGGACGCGTACGCCGAAGCTGCCTAGAATGTAGCACCATTGTACTGATTCTTTTCGTAGTATAGGCTGCTCGATTTCTAGGGTGTTTATGCCTTTTTTGATGGCGGGGAGTGCGATTGTTTTGATGGAGGGGTCGACGTACCAGTGGATTGGTTGAGTGGAGATTGACGAGCCGTTGAAGGTTATGGATTTTTCGGCGGGTTTTTCGATGGCTAGGTGTGCGTTGTGGATTTCAATTTCGCTTTCGATTGTGTAGCGTAGGCGGAGGGTGTGACCTGTGCGTTTGTCGGATTTGTCCGTCCATGGTTGGGGGTCGTCGCGAGATATTGCGGGGTGGCCTAAGCGTTGCAGGACTATGCTGTCGATGTGTTTGGTGTCGTCGGCAGGGTTGAATGGCTCGTCGTCTAGGGCGTATTGGGGGCTGTCGAGTAATAACACGTTTGGCTCGGAGAGGGTGTAGGGTAGGAGCGAGGGGAGGTATTGCAGCGGCTCGTATTCGGGTGTGGGTTGTTGGGGTAAGCCTGCGGCTGTGGGGTTGGGGGTTAGTTGGATTAGCAGGCTGTCGTATTCGTATAGCTCGTGGGGGATTATGGTTTTGCTGCCGCGAATTTGGTGGGGGCAGGGGGTTGTTGTGCCGTCTAGGGTGTTGTAGAGGGTGGGAGTGTATATTCCTTCTATAGAAATGTTCAGCTGCTCCGATATTGGCATGTCTAGGTTTTCGGGATAGATTGCGCGTGCGATGAACAGCCATTTGTGGTCAGTGCTGTCTACTAGTTGGTAAATCAGCGAGTTGGTGCGTTCGCAGTCGGCGGTGCGAATGTCGATTGTGCGGACGGATTCTAGGGCGGTTAGTAGGGCGTGCTGCGTGAACTCTATGCGTGCGGCAGGTAGGTTTGTGATTCTGTCGCTGGGTGTTAGCTCTACGGTCGCGGGAGGGTTGCCCATGATTACGACGATGCCTCCGTTTGCTGCGAATTGCTCGAGGGCAGCTATGGTGGATTCGCGCAGGTTTGTGCAGCCTGGAATTACTACGGCTTGGTAGCGTGACGCGCCTACGGATAGTGCGCCGTTTTCGCAGCCGTCGAATGTTTCCGCTAGGATTGCTTCGCTGATGTAGTCGAAGTCGATTAAGCCGTGCAGCAGCCATTCGGTTACGGACTTGAATTTGTATTCTAGGTCGGCGCGTGATTCGGAGGTTTGGGAGTTGGGGCCCATTTGCAGCCAATAGCTTTCGATGGGGTGGATTACGCCGACGCGGCATTCGGGCGTGCCGCTGCGGAGGGCGGCGTTTACGCGTGCGAAGTGGTCTTCGATTAAGGGGTACTGCTTGTACCACGGGGAGTGTTCGCAGAATGAGGCGGGGTAGTCGTGCTTGGCTTCGCCCTCCATCGTTGACCACGCGAGGTGGTGGACGCGGTCGGTTACGCCTAGGGCGGCTTGCCAATCGCCTTGGAATTTGTGTCCACGGAAGTCGAAGTCCCAGCCTGTTGTGCCGTATAGTTCGCTTGCTACGCGGTATGTGCTGTTTTGGCGTGCTACGCTTTGCGCTTGCTTGGCTGTGGTGTATTCGATTTGGTTGAAGAGTATGTCGATTCCTGGGATTTGGAAGTGGTGCAGGGAGCGCATGACTTCGCCGTTGGAGTTGGTTTGGCTGCCGAGGGTTTTCTCATTGTTCATGTGTCCGGTGAAGGATATGTTGTGGGCGGCGCACCATGCGCCGATTGTGCCGCTGAAGCTTTGTGCGAATGTATCGGTGATGTGGTTGTAGAAGCGATAGCGTGCAGCGGAGGGCTTTCCGTCGGGGGATTGCCATATTATTTCGGGCAGGGTCGGTATGAAGCTTTCGCCGTATTTGGCTATGTAGCTTTGTTCCAGCGAGTTGGTGAAGGATATGGAGAGGGTTTGTTTTGCGTAGGGGTCGCTTAGCGTGTCGACGCCGCTTCCGAAGCTTGGCTCGTCGGTGAAGATGGTGGGGATTACGCCACCGAAGTATTGGGAAAGTTGGCTGTGGTATTTGTTGTGTACTGTGTCGATAAATTTTTGTACGGCGGCGGGGTTTAGGGTGTCGAGGTAGGTGTAGTTGTTGTACCATGTGCTTGTTGGGTTTGTTTGCCAGTAGAGGTACCAAATGTTGTCGCCGCGAGTGCTGCCGTCGACTTGGCGATAGCTTTGCAGGAAGCCATCGGCTAGGGTGATTTCGTAGGCGGCGAGAAGGTTTGCGCCGACGCGGTATTCGGGGGTGAAGTGCATGTGACGTTGGCGATAGGCTTCGTCTTGGGTAACTAATCCGCCTGCTGCGCCGGAGGGATACTTGTCCTCGTCGTAGAGGCACGCGTGCATACCTAGACGCTCTGCTTCTTTTGCGCAGGCTGCAACTGCTTGCATGAATTCGTCGCCCATGAATTCAGCGTCAAAGCCGAAGCGTGGGTGCATGTAGAATCCGCCTAAGCCCATTTCTTTAAACTGTGCGATTTGGCGCAGGAGCTGCGGAATATCAAGCTTGCCGTTCCACGCCCAGAAGGGCATACCACGCATGGATGATGGTGGGTTTTTGAAGGTGTCGTTGAAGTTAGACATATGTTCCTCATTCCTCATTTATTTTGAATGTTTGTTTGTGGTAGTCGATTATGCCTTCGGCTTTTAAGCGCGATAGCTCGCGGCATAAGGCGGCGCGGTCTGCGCCTAGGTAGCCTGACATTGCGGCGCGGTCGAGGGGGATTGTGAATACGCCGCGATTGCTTCCACGGCAGTCGTGGAGGTAGGCCAGGATTCGGCGGCGCAGGGATTTTATTGAGAGGTAGGCGATTTTTTGGTGCAACGCCCAGTATTTTTCGGCGATGATGTGGATTAGATTTTGACGCAGTCGTGCGTGTGAGGGGCAAGCGTTGCCGCAGCCGTTCATTATGCGATCGAATGGTATGTACAGCACTACGGTTTCGGCAGTGGCGTATACAGACGCGGGGCTTACTCGGCGGCCGTCGGCGGAAAGTGCGTCGCCGAAAATGCCGCCGCTGTTTATCACGGAGATTACGCTGACTTCGCCGTCGTAGCTTTCGCGCACGGCGGTTATGCTCCCGTGAAGGATTATGCCGATTTGCCCTACGGCTTCGCCTTCGCGTATTAGGTATTCGCTTTTGCGATAGCTTTTTTGGGTGACGGATAGGCAGTCGAGCAGCTTTGCAGTTTCGTCAGCGCATATTCCGTCGAATAAGGCACAGGAGTTTATTGAGTCGGAGTAATTCATGTGGCAGACTCCTTGCTAAACATTTTCGCAGCAGAAAACATATATGCCTTTTTTCTTGTAGAGGGTGTCG
The DNA here is from genome assembly GCA_964479875.1 of uncultured Eubacteriales bacterium. Lineage (GTDB taxonomy): Bacteria > Bacillota > Clostridia > Monoglobales > CAYZNM01 > CAYZNM01. The sequence goes on along the minus strand of CAYZNM010000001.1, from coordinate 254,345 downwards.
CATTTGGAGAATATGCTGCTTAGCTTTGTGAGTGTGCTTTCTGCGCCGTGCTTTTTGAATGTGACGATGTACAAGTTACCGCCGTGGTTTAGGTGGTGGATTGAATCCTCGTACATTTTGTAGGTGATTGCTTTGCCTGCGTGGATTGGGGGGTTTATGACTATGGTGTCAAATTTACCATCGATGTTGTCGTAGCAGTTGGATTGGATTATTTCGGAAGTTACGTCGTTTTGTTGGCAATTAGTGGAAGTCAATTCGATTGCGTGCGGATTAACGTCGGATTGAGTTAATTCGAGCGAATACGCTTTACCCAAAACTATGCCTATGCAGCCGTAGCCGCAGCCTAAATCCAGCAGAGTGCCGCGCAGCTCCGGAATGGTGTTAAGCAGAATGTCCGTGGCGTGGTCAACGTGGTCTTTTGAGAAAACGCCCGAATCGGTCTTGAAGGTGAAGCTGTTGCCTTTGAATGAATAGTGTATAGTTCGTTGGTCGGGCTTTAGGTTTTCGTTGTGATTGAAGTATTGGTTCATACATAATCCTTCTTATAAATTTGCTTTTGCACATAAACTATACCACAAAAATATTTGCTTTTCAATATAAATCGCACAATAAAAAATGGACGACCAATGGTCGCCCCTGCGTGAATTTTCAATTGTCAATTGATAGTTGTGTGTGTCCGCATTTTTCGCATGTGAAGGGTGAAGCGTGTTCGGCTTTGTAAACCTTGTTGGTGAGCAGGCGTGCGTGCAGCTCTTTGAGGAAGCGGAAGTTTGAGCCTTCGTTGTCGGAGATTAGTTTTATTAGGGAGGCTGTTTCGGATTGGTTTGCTGTTGTGGCGGCTTCGTGGAATTTGGGGAGGGTGTCGGTTATTTGGGATTCGCAGCGTTTAATGGCGTGGGCGAGGTTTTTCATGGTGTCGCTTAGGTATAGGGATAGGCTTCCACTGTATGGCGCGTCGGTCACGCCCATGCCGCGCAGTCGCTCAAATATGCTGACGGCGAAAAGGCGTTCTGTCGCGGAAAGCTCCATGAAGATGTCGCCGATGTAGTCGTAGCCGTCTGTACTTGCGCGCTTGGCGTAGATTTCGTAAATAACTCCGCCTTGCGTTTTATGGTTGAAGGTTTGCATAAGTGCGTCTTGTATATTTTGCATATCCATTTTCCACCTATCGACTTAAGTTTCGTTTGCGTGATTATTATGTGCCGATATGCGATTTTTTACTCAAATTAATTTTCAAAGACGTTTGCGACCTTGCCGCTTTGGTGTACCTCGCATATGCTTGCGGAATTTGCGACGCCTAGGCGTCTTAAGGCTTGGTACAGCTCCATGCTGTCCAGCTCGAAGGGGAGGTCGTGAGCTAGGTTCACGGCTGCCCAGTCGTAGATTATGCCTTGGCCGCCTTTGGGTGCTTTGCCTGTTGCGTCGATGACGATGGCGCGGCGTGCGATGTGGGTGTTGCCGCTTTGGATTATGGCGAAGTCGGCTTGGATTCGGTGGTTGTCTGTGACTTCGATTGGCATTCCGTAGTCTTCGAGCATTTGTTCGGCAAGTGCGTTCGCTTTGCGCTCATTTTTGGTGACGATTGTGATGTAGCGGCAGGAGTTTTTGAGGCGATGTACGGCGTTTTCCGCTTGCAGCATGTCGTCGTCCACGATTGCGACCGTGCTTTCCTTGAGGTTTAGGGATTTTGTGTTGGCGATTATGTCGAGTATGTTCGGCGCGATTTCCTGCATGACTTCGATTCCGTCGCACAGTATCAGCTTGTCAAAGCGCAGGCGGCTGCCCAATGCTTTCTTCACGCCCTTGGTGCGCATGATTATGCGTATTCCATTTTTTAGGAAAATATCCTGCACCTTCGCAAGCGTTTTTTCGAGCGTCGCGTTAGGGACAAGCTCCAATTCCTCAAGCGTTTGTTTGAAATAATATGTAGCCGCGCCGACAAGGTAGTCCGTCATGTAGAAAGGGTGCAGCTGCTTGCCCATGCCGAGTGCTTTCGCGATACGTCCGAGCAACGGCATAGGCTCCGATTCGTACCATTCATCGGCTGCTGCAATTATTCCAACTTTGTGCATATAAAATCCTCCGTTTTTGTGCAATTTTTCTTGGATATGCTCATATTTTTAAGGTTCATATCATATATATGCAGTTTTGCGGCTGAAATATGCTTAAAAAAGTGTCGAAGCTTGCGAAATGGATAGTTTGTACTATTTAAAACGGCGAGCAAGTCAATCGCGTTTCCTTGATTCTATCTGTATTCGTCGCACTTCTGTAGTCGTGGAACGAAACGCGATTGACTATATGGTATATTCTGTCGAATAATAGTACATTTTTTAACAGCTATGGTGCGACATTTTTCGACTTGTGTGATAATATTTTACATGAAACGGAGGTGGTATTATCAACACAAGCAGGGCGCTGGACTTTCTAAGGCAGCGTGGGTTTAAAATTAACTTTGCTTCATTCTACAGGCAGGTGGAGGAGTGGCAGCGTTGGTACAGCGGCTATGATGATGTTTTTCACCATTATGTGACGCCTAGTCCCTTTAATGAGAAGGGCGTTAAGCGTAAGATGTACAGCATGAGGATGGGAACCAAGCTTCCGCAGGATATGGCGAGCTTTTTGCTCAATGAGCGCACGACTATTTCGGTCGATGATGAAAATAGTAACATTTTTATCAACGGCGGAAATGGAGTGACAGGCCTGCTGCGCGACAACAACTTTTATGTGATGGCGAATCAGTTGATGGAAAAAGTCGCGGCGTTGGGTACGGGCGCGATTGTGCTGCGGATAAAGGACGCGTATTGTGAAGGTGAGTATGTTCGCGGCGGAAGCATTGGGTTTGAATACATCGCGATGCCGAATATTATCCCACTGTCGTGGGAGAATGACCGAATTACCGAGGTCGCATTTTGTTCCAAAAGCTCACATCGTGGGCGCGAGGTGATGTATATTGAAACACACACGTTGGAAGATGATGGATATGTGGTTACGAATTATTATCTTGAGGACGTGAAGGGGCAGCTGGTCGAGTGCGAGCCACCTGATGGCGTAGTGCCTGTGATAAGAACATTCGACAAAACTCCGCTTTTTGCTATATTTAAGCTCAACATTACGAATCAGCTTGCGGAGGTGCCGCTTGGTGTTTCGATGTTCGCAGGGGCTATTGACAACTTGAAGGCGGTGGACTTGGCGTTTCACAATTTTTGTGTGGATTTTCAACTTGGGCGCAAGATGGTGTTCTTGAAGCAAGACCTTGTTGGAAGTATGTTGTTGGGTGATGGCACTAAACGTGCGGTTACTCCGCAGGAATGTGAACAGAATCTGTTTACGTTTATTGGCACTGACAATAACGGCGACAGCGACTTTATTCGTGAGTTTAACCCAATGCTGCGCGTTAATGAGAATGTGCAGGGCGTGCAGGCAATGTTGAATTATCTTTCGGCGAAGGTTGGATTCGGTGAGGCATACTATCAGTTTGATTCGCGGCAGGGAGTGACTGCAACGCAGATTATCAGCGAAAACTCTACGCTGTATCGCAACATTGTCAAGCACAATATTTTGCTGGAGGACAGCATCGTCAGCTTGATTCGCGGAGCGTTGTGGCTTGGGCAATATGCGCTTGGGTTTGATGTAAATTGTAACGCGAGTGTGAATGTGCTGTTTGACGACAGCATTATCGAAGATAAGCACACTAAGATGAATTTCGACCTTATACTTGTTCGCGAGGGAATTATGACTGCGGATGAGTATAGGGAGAAATATTTGTTAGGCAATTAAACTTAATGGAGGTTATGTGATGGAAAACGACAACATTTTGTTAGAGCAAGTGAACGAGGAACTGATGTTTTTGCGCAGCGCGATTAAGCACGGCGCAGGTGAACGCAGCGAGTTGGTCGCGAAGATGGCGCGAGGGCTGGTCGATGATGTGACGGATATCGACGCGGCTGTTGCGATTGTGATGGAAAACATCACGCCGAAGGATAAGCCCAAGGGGCTTGCGACCGGCGCAAGGCACGGCTCGATTGACATGAATGCTGTAAATCAGCACACTTACAACGCCAACGCCAATAATCAAGAGTGGCTGCGTGCCAACAAGTCACAAATTATGCAGGCGATGATTAATGGCGAGATTAAGTAACACAGTCAATCGCGTTTCACTCCGCGACTATAAAACTACGACAAGCACAGATATAATCAAGGAAACGCGATTGACTTGCACGCGCTTTTAAATCGCCTTAACTACATTGTGTGCTAAAACGCTGTATCAATATTTTAACATAAGGAGATAATATGGCACTTACAAATTTTGTACCTAAGATATGGAGCGGACTGCTGCTCGATGAGTTAAAGAACCAGGTTGTGTATGCCAATTTGGCTAATCGCGATTACGAGGGTGACATAATCAATCACGGCGACACTGTGAAAATCAACACTCTGCAGCCGATTACCCTTACGACCTACGCTGCCAACAGCAATTTGAGTGACCCACAGACGCTTGACAGCAACTTGAAGGAGCTGAAAATCGATCAGGCGAATGCCTTTAATTTCCAGATTGACGACATCGACAACGTGCAAAGTTACCCCAAGCTGATGGAGCAGGCTATGGTCGAGGCGGCGTACGCGATTGCGAACAAGGCAGACCAATATCTAGCGTCACTTTATGCGGAAATCGAGCACACTATCGGCGACGACAACGAGCCGATTGAAATCGACCCCGATATGGCATACGAGGCAATCGTTGAGGCGAAAGTTATACTTGATGATGAAAATGTTCCCACCAATGGCAGATGGATTGTTGTGCCGCCGTGGTATCACGGAATGCTGCTGATGAATAGCAGATTCATACAAAATACGGAAACGGGTATGGACAATCTGCTCAATGGCTACATCGGCAAGGCGAGCGGCTTTGATATTTACACTTCAAATAATGTGCCGAAATCTGACGGCGTGTCAAAAATAATCGCGGGTTACAACGGCGCGTGGAGCTTCGCCGAGCAAATTCTGCGTACCGAAACCTACCGCATGGAGAAAAGGTTCGCCGATGGCGTGAAAGGCTTGCACGTGTTCGGCGCAAAGGTGACAAGACCTGACAAAATGGTTGTAATTTCCGCAAGTAAAGCTTCTTGATTTTCCTCCTAAAGCCGCGGACGATTGTCCGCGGTAGTATGATGTGACAAAATGCAACTTTGGAGGTTTTATGCTGTTAGGATATGATGAATACGTGAATTATCCATTTGCAAAAAGCGTGACTGCTGCTGAGTTTGACGAGTATGCAGCGTATGCTGAAATTTATGTGACGCGTGAGATTGAGCGGATTGTTGGAAAATGGAACACTGTTGAGATTTCGCAGTATAGCGGCGAGAAGCTGCTTGCTGTAAAGGAAGCGATTGCGTTGCAGGTTAATTTTATGCTGGCGAATGGAATCGCGGACGGTGTGAATGTGACAAATGTCAGCCTTGAGGGGTATTCGCAGAGCGTTGGCAAGAGTGCGGAGTTTAGCGAGGCTGCCGGAATAGTGCTGCGGCGTGAGTTTGCGGCCGCTTGTTGGCTGTAGAGGTTTTATGATAAATAGGCGATTGTTGAAAGACTGCGTTGCGTATTATCAATTCGAGGAAGATGATACGCGTGTGATGATTATGCGCAATGTGTTGAACAAACGCAGTAGCGTTTTGTTGACACCAAGTGATGAATTGTCGCAAAGCAGTGCGAATGAACTCGTGGTGGATTTTGATGTTAGTGTTGTGTGCAATCAAGATGGTGCGCGGTTGCGGTATGTGCCTGTTGATGAGTATGCGCGGCTTGATTATGAACAAAAGCAACAGTGCTACACGATAGGCATTGGTAATGAGGCGTACTGTGAGTTTAGCGAATCACGCGCTGCGAATTTAAGCGATATGCGGAATTTGTTGCGTGTTACCAATTATCGCATTGTGTCGCACAATGGCACGCGCGCATACGCGATAATACACGCGCAGTAACACACACTCACTAAAGTTGGGGGAGTTATGCAGAATCAAGAGATTGCAGGATTGTTGGAGCATATCGCGAGTGCCGCGAATGAAGCGATTGCTCAGATGCCGAATTTTTGCGTGCAAAGTGTGACATTATCCGGCACGGCAAGCGAATTGCCCTGCATTACATTAAAGGCCGACGGCGGAATTTCAGAGCAGTGCGCGGACATCGCAGGGAATCGTGAGGGCAAAGTAGCAGTCACGCTAAGTCTTAAAACAGACAATTTCATGCGCGGCGACGATGAAAATATTTCGCCGCTTGTGGAATTGTCGAACGAGCTTGTGCGAATGCGCAACATTGCGGTAAATAATGCAACAACATTAAACAGCTTCACTCTGACTGCTTTGCCGAGAAAAGCGGCATTTTCCGCCAGGGAGAGAATATATGCGGCAAAATTTGATGTGATATATACCATACAGGAGGTGTAAATGTGACAACGAATGACGGAAAAATTAAGCGGCGGCAGCTGCAAACCTTTGTGAACACTACGCCGGATTCGCCTGCGCCTACTTATTGCCTGCTTGGCAATGGTGTGACGGATTTAAGCATTAACTACAACGCGCAAAGTGTGAGCGAAACTTACATTCATGAGGAAACGGCGTCGATTGAAACGGAGAACTACAACATCACGGCAAAGGTTGCCGCGAAGGCTTTCTACGGCGACCCTGTATTCGGCTTGATTGATGAGATTCGGCAGAAGCGTGCTCTAGGCTCGGGAGCGAAGACGGATATTGTAAATGTTTTCCTGTACAACGAGAAAAGCGACGGCTGCTATGCGTGCGAAAAGCAAACTGTGTCGGTGCAAATCGACAGCTTCGGAGGCAGGGGCGGCGAGGATTTGTACATCAACTTCACGCTAAACTACGTAGGCGACCCACAGTATGGCGTGTTTGACCTTGAGCAAAGAGCGTTTGCAGCACAAGGCGGTGATTGATTATCACATTTTTTGAAAAATTGCTGCAATATCTTTTGGATGCGATAGAAAGCACGAGAAAGTCAAACGTAACGAACGAAGAACCGCAGCAGCGCAGTGAAAAATCGGACGACACAAGCCGCAGTTCGGGTAGGTACATCGTCTATCAAACGATAAATTTTGCGGAAACGCCGAAGTCGCCTTCTGAAACTGCACGCGAGATAAAACGGGCGGCACGCGACATTTTCGCGGAATTGGAGTAGCATATGGGCAAGGATAAGTGGCTGCTGCTCACGTTTTGCAGCAACGGCAAGCAATTGTGCATGGGCAGCGGGCAGGATATTTGGATTAGCTCCGTCGCAGGGCTGGAAGCGACGGATTACAGCATTGTGTGCAGCAATAACTCACAGCTCGACGGCGGATTTGTCGCGTCGCGGCAAATGCTGCCGCGTGTGATTGAGGTGACATTTTCCCACACGAACGGTACAGAAGAGGATTTGCAGCGCATTTCCTCATTCTTTAACCCGAAGCACAGCGGAACTTTGACGGTCGATTGGGCGTTCGGCAAGCGAATGATTGATTACGATGTGAAGAAATTCCGCATTGTGCGGCGCGATAATTTGTGGAGCAAGTATAGGCTTGAGGTGGAGCTGCTCTGTGCCGACCCTGTGTTTTACAGCACGGACAATTTTGGCAAAAACCTTGCCGGTGTCATTCCGATGTTCGCGTTTCCGCTTGCTATCAAGAAAAGCGGAAGCGTGGTGTCGTGCAAGATTTTTAACCAAGAGTCGAACTTTTTCAATAACGGCGACCTAAAAAGCGGCATTATGGTGAAATTTATCGCGCAACGCGGCACGGTTACGAATCCGCGGTTCGCGAATCTCACCAACGGCGGCTTTATCCAGATTGGCACGACGGCGCGTCCGTTTAATATGAAAGTCGGCGACGAGCTTATCATAGACACGCGTACTCGCAGCAAAGCGATTACGCTAAACGGCGAAAACGCCTACCTCTACATCAACAGACAGTCGACCTCGCTTGAGCTTGACGTGGGCGACAACATTCTGCGATACGACGCGGCAGGGAACATGATTAATCTCGATGTCTTCCTATATTATACGCCGCAGTATCTCGGCTGCGTGGTTTAGGGGGCGTATGGTATACATTTACATTTTAGACAGCGGCTTCAATTTATGCGGCGCGCCGCTCGATGATTTCATCTCGCTTACATGGAGCAGGAGCTACTACGGCTGCGGCAGCTTTAGCCTGACCTGCGACCTTGCGCGGTATCCATACCTTGGAGTTGGCGCGTACGTGATGAAAAGCGGCGGCGACGAAATTGGCATTATCGAAAGCGTATGCAATACGCGCAGCGAAGATGGTATGCGCAGGGTGCAGCTGCGCGGACGATTCCTCACTGCGAAGCTGGAAAATTATGTTATAAATGCTCAGGTGAATCCAAGCGGCACTGCCGAAAGCGTGATTTACAGCTTGACGCAGGGTTATTGCAAGCTCACCGGAGTTACGTATCGGCCTCAAAAAGGTTTGGGCGGCAATGTGAGCGTTACCGCCGACTATGAGAATCTGCTTGCGAAGCTGCGCGAGATTGCGCTTGCAAGCGAGCTGTCGTTTGCGCTGAAGTACAACTACGACAACAACACTGTATATTTCGAGGTTTGGAAGGGCGTGGACAGAAGCGAGGGGCAGACCGCGAACAATCCTGCGATATTCGCGGACCGCTTCGGCAACATCGCGGCTTCGCGCTATCTGCGCGACGGCAGTGCGCACAAAAACCACATCTATGTAATCGGCGAAAACACAAGCGGCGTACGCGTTACAACGGAGGTGAACCTTGCCGGAAACAGCGAGCGCAAGAGTGCCGCGATATTCGCGCCAAGGCAGCAAAGCGGCATATCTGCCACCGACTACACAAAGCAGCTGCAACAGCTTGGCATGGAGCGGCTTGCAAAGCTGCGCATGGTGGAAACAATCGAAGCGTCGACCTCCGACTACGGGGCGATGAGATATAAACGCGACTACGACCTAGGCGACATCTGCACTGTTGCTGTCAAGGAAATAGGGCTTGACATAGACATACGTATCACGGGCGCGGAGGAGGTCTATGAAAACAACGGCCTTCGCACCTACCTCACCTTCGGCAACGAGGAAAGAACGTTGAAACAATTCCTCAGCGCAAGGTTACAGTAATTTAAGTTGAAAACTGTCTGCTAGTCAATTGCGTTTCCTTGATTCTAGCTGCAGTTATCGTACTTATGTTATAATTGATTGAAACGCAATTGACTGTATAAAGGAGAAAATGTGAGCATAGAATACGGCTTTTTTGACAGCGAGATAATCGGCGAGGACGAGCATGGCCTACCTGTCTACGACAGGGTGAAGGACGCCGCGTTCATGGCAGGATTCTTTCGCGGAATATTCGGCAACGGCGTTGTAAACACGATCGGAAGTGACTGTGCGGTATCTTGCGCAGGAGGCATGGCTGTAAAGATAAACGCAGGCTGCTGCTGGATTAATGGGCGGCAGCTGCGAATATATAACGCAAGCGATGAAGACATAGAAAAGCTGACGCTTGCCCCAAGCAGCCTTGTATTGCCGCGAATTGACAGAATTATCGCGCGGCTTGACTTGGTAAATCGAACAATTGGCTTAATGGTGTTAAAAGGCGCGGACGCGTCTACGCCTGTAGCTCCTGCGCTTACGCGAAATCAGGATACCCACGATTTATGCCTTGCGCAGATTCGCGTTGATTCGGGCGTCAGCGAAATAGTTGCGGCAAAGATAACAGATACTCGTGCCGACGAAACTTTGTGTGGCTTTGTAAAGTTTAACGGTTACAACCCGTTAAACATATCGCCGTCGCCGAATCTGCCCGACACTTTCTACTACGGCGACACGCCTGCGCCCACAGGCACACGCCTACTCAACTACAGCGGCTACCTACGCGCAACGCGCATCCTCAACGCTGTATACAACGACGTCGCCGAGCGCTTCCCCTGCCAGGGCGAATACGCTCCCGGGACTGTCGTGGTAATGGGCGACGACGGAAATGTCGTGCCGTGCGATACATTCGCGGATACGCGCGTTGTAGGAGTTGTATCCGATAGCTACGGACTATTACTAGGCAGCGAGGGCGCACCAATCGCACTATGCGGCCGAGTGCCTGTGTTAGTAGACTGCGCTTGCAAGATAGGCGACACACTTGTGTCATCAAGCAAGCGCGGACACGCCACAGTCGACAACCGCGCAAGCATAGGTGAGGTCATCGGTAAAGTAATACAAATAACAGACAACGAAGTCATAGCCTTAATAAGATAAGGAGGGTTTATGGACTATTCACTATTCATCGCAGAATTGGTTACACAGCTAATCAACAAAGACATCGAAGGAATGAAAAAGCTCATAAGCGACAACAAAGAGATGGCGCGAACTACTACACTGTCGTCACTTACACAATACATTGTCAACGCACAAAAAGGCTTAAATCTACCAAATAGCCACTGCATGGACTTTCTAAAAGCATTGACTGCCGAGCTTAACCTAAGCGTAGACAGTGGCATTTTAGAGCTAATGCTCAATCAAACTATAGGTTTATCAAACGCAAATTATTCTGCCTTAGAACAACGGCTTAGCGCAGATACTCCAATCGATGTGCGCCTATACTTCTATCGCCAATGGCTTATGACAATTCTTTCCGGCGACATTGATTATCAATTGCTGATTGAAGTGAAAAACAAGCTCAAAGAAGCGACAGAGGAAAACCATGAATAATGTAATTTCTCAAGACTTTGTCAACTTGAAGAACAAGGTAAAAGCCGAGATGAACAGGCGCAACGGCAACGGAAGCATGACTGCATACGCGGGAACGGCCTACGACTTCGCAGTAACGCCTACGGCAAACGGCAGCGTCGTAATAGACCACTTAAACAAAATCCTGCAGCCGATTAACGCGGTTAAACAATTTGCGACTTTGGGACAAAAGGATATTACGCCAATACAGGCACTGAATCAAATTGACGCAAAGGTGACACTGCTGCAATCCCAGCCGCGCGGAGCTATAAGCAATAACGACTGTGCAAGTGCGTGCAGCGGCGTATGCGTGACGCAGTGTACGACTACATGCACCGGCTCGTGTGCAGGCTCGTGTACGGGCGGATGTAATAATAAATGTAGTAATGTGTGCGCAGGCTGTAGCGGCTGTAATGGGTGCAGCGGCGGTTGCAGCAGCAGTTGCGGCGGCAGTTGTAGCGGCTGCACAGGCAGCTGCACTAGTTGCGGCAGCAATTGCAGCGGTAGTTGTGGTAGCTGCAGCGGCAGTTGTAGCAGCGGTTGCAGCGGGGGTTGCTCAGGCGGTTGCAGCGGGGGTTGCAGCAGCAGTTGCTACTACACTTGCGACGGCTGCACCGGTTGCACGGGCTGCCAATACACTTGCAGCACAGGCTGCGGCAACAACTGCCAAAGCACATCACGTGCATAAACAAAAAGGAGAACGCACATGCAAAAACTCACAGCAATAATAACAGAGCAAGAAGTGGAATACATCCAATGCCTTTTCTATGAATATCAATCCCTCTACGACATACTTCGAAACATAATCTATCAGGAAATGCGCAGTGACGCGTTCACCCACTTTGTAGCGGAGTACAAGCAAGCGCACAAGGCATACAACGTTTTGCTAAACATTCTGGTGTCGAAGTATTTTCCCGATGTACACGAGTGGCGTAACGCCAATGTCGACTTTATCCGTCACGAATTAAGCATTTGCGCAGGGTGCGAAGATGAGAAAAACGCAGCATAACTTCAACGACTTCATCTCGAGCAATTACGATGGCAGCGCAAAATCCGTCACCTTTCAGGTGACGGAGGACTGCAACCTTACTTGCAGCTATTGCTATCAAATATGCAAGAGCAAGCATAAGATGGATTTTGCGACGGCAAAGGCGTTTATCGACAAGCTGTTCGAGATGGACGAATGCGGCAATGAGTGGGTGAACGACAAGGAAGCATTCGCCATAATCCTAGAGTTTATCGGCGGCGAGCCTTTCCTTGAGGTAGAGCTGATGGATGCGATCTGCGACTACTTTGCAAATTGTGCGATTGAGAAGCGGCACAGGTGGGCGCTCCATCATAAGATAGGCATATCGACCAACGGTATGCTATACTTCGATGAAAAGGTGCAGGCGTTTATCAGTAAGTATCTGCCGCGCCTTAGCATGTCTATTACGCTCGACGGACACAAGGCGTTGCACGACGCGTGCAGGCTCGACCACAACGGCAACGGCTCTTACGATACTGTCGTGGCTGCGTGCAGGCATTACATGCAAAACTACGGTTTTCTTTCGACAAAGATTACGCTTGCGCCGGAGAATGTAGGCGAGTTCTACGATGCGTTTAAGCATATGGTGGAGCTTGGGTTTACCGAGATAAACGCCAATGTTGTGTTCGAGGACGTGTGGGATAATGCTGTACACCCTATGATTTTGTATGAGCAGATGGTGAAGATTGCGAATTATGTGATAGACAATAATTTGCAGGATTCACTTGCGTGCAGCCTGTTTGATGCTAACGCAGGAGGTGCTCCTTCTGAGGATAACTACTGCGGTGGCACGGGGAAAATGCTTGCGCTGGATTATCAAGGGCTTGTGTATCCGTGCATACGCTATATGCGCTCGAGCTTGGGCGACGATGTGCCGCCGATAATTATCGGCGACACCGAAACGGGAGTAGGTGTATGCGGGCCTCACCGAGAAGTCATGCAAATGTTAGACGGCATTACGCGCCGAAGTCAGCAGGACGACGAATGCTACTACTGCGAAATCGCAGGCGGCTGCGCATGGTGCAGTGCGTACAACTATCAAGTCACAGGTACGCCGAACAAGCATATAAAAACAATCTGCGGAATGCACAAAGCGAGGGTGGCAGGCATAGCATATTATGAGGGGAGATTATGCGCAAAGAACTTATGATAAAGTCGAAGACGGCTCTTGAGGTTGCGGCAAGCTCTGTTGCAGGCGCGGCCGCCGCGATACTGGGGGGCTTTGACCAATTGTTGGCTACGCTGGTAGTCTTTGTAATACTTGATATTATTACGGGTTTGTTGTATGCTGTTTACAACAGGAACATTTCAAGCTCAGTGATGTACAAGGGGCTTGTGAAAAAGGTTGGAGTTTTTATTTTGACTGCGGTGGCTGTGCGGCTTGATATGCTGATGGGTACTGATATATTGCGCAATTTTGTGATTGGCGCATTTGTCGGAATGGAGGGCGTGTCGATTCTCGAAAATTGGGGCAAAATGGGCTTACCCTTGCCTAAGCCGCTGCAAGACGCGCTTGCACAGTTTAACAAAGCGAACGGAGGCAGCAATGGAACTAATCAAGAAGTTAATCAACATTAACTATACCAAAGGAACAGTGATAAAGCCAGAGTATATCGTTATCCATGAAACGGACAACTTCCGCGCAGGCGCGGACGCTATGGCTCACTATAATTATTGGAGCAGCGACCCTAATGCGCAGTCGAGCGTGCATTTTGTCTGCGACGATAAATGCGTGGTGCAGCTTGGTGAATTTGAAATTGGCAAATGCTGGCGCATGTGGCACGTTGGGGATAATAAGGGGTACTCGAATATCACGAACAGCAACACGATTGGTATCGAGATATGCGTAAATTTGGACGGTAACTATGATAAGGCGAGAGCGAATGCTGTTGAGCTTGTGCGTTACATAATGCCGATTGTTGGTTTATCTCCCGATAGAGTGGTGCGGCACAAGGACGCGTCGGGCAAGTCCTGCCCTAACAAGATGATTGCGAATCCTGCGCTGTGGGAGGAGTTTAAGAAGCAAATCGATATGCAGGTCAAGCCTGCGAATACTGACCCTTCTGTGGTTGTTGCGGAGAATTACACTGCCGCGTTGGTGAATCCGCTGCTGCTGCGGATTGCTGTTATTGACAGCGCAAGCAAGAGCCAAAGCAGCTTTGTCAACGGAGGATACTTCGGGCTGCAAGGCGATGGCAAGACCTATTCGACAGGTATGTTGTACGACGGAAAGAATCTGTCGAATGTGGCTACGCATAAGCTGCCTGTGGGTACGCTGCTCGTCTACAAAAATGGGCGCACGGTCATTGTGCCGATTGACGACATTGCTCCGCATAATCAGTATAACGACTTGCAGTTCGCGGTAAGCGGCATGAGCATATTGCCTTATAGGCAAAACGAAGAGGGATTCACGGGAACATTCGCGGACGTTGCGCGACTGGCTCCGCGCTCCATGCTTGGGTACAATAGCAAAAACGGCTTAGTCTACGCAATCTGCCACAAAAACATCACAGCCCAAGACGGAGGCAAGCTTATGCAACAGCTCGGCTGCGATTCGGCAATCACACTAGACGGCGGCGGCAGCACCTGTATGCGCGTGTACGGCCGCGATATAATGACAAGCAGCCGTAGGATTCATAATGTAGTTTGTTGGTGATTGTGACAAAAATTGCCGCTGTGCGAATTTATCGTGCGGCGGCTTTTTTGTGCTTGTAATAACAGTTGCGGCGTGGTATAATATAGGCATAAATTTATTGATTTGTTTCAGTTGAGGTTAGTAAATTGAAAGGTGGTTATGAGCAGACGAATGTGGATTTATTTGATTGCGGCGTTTGTTGTAGTATTCGCAGTTTTGACGTGGTTGTACATCATTTTGCCGTCAAAACGCGACACGGGATTTACTCCGGGCGAGCTAATCGCTCACAGAGGCTACCACAGCATTGTCAATGGAGTGCCTGAAAACTCAATCAAAGCCTTCGAGGAAGCGATTCGCCGCGGATATGCTATCGAGCTTGACGTGCGATTAACCGCCGATAAACAAGTCGTGGTGTTCCACGATGCGTCGCTCACTCGAATGTGCGGCGGCGAAAACGCCAACGTTTCCGACTACACCTACGAAAAGCTGCTGGAGTTTAATTTATCGGATAGCGACCAGAAGATTCCGCTTATGTCGGAGGTGCTGTCGCTTGTGAATGGGCAAGTTCCGCTGCTCATCGAGGTTAAGAACAGCAACGACGACATCGATGATTTGCTGTGCGAGAATTTGGCGCAGATGTTGGACAGCTACGAAGGGGCGTTCGCCGTGCAGTCGTTTAGCCCGAACATTGTCGCGTGGTTTAATAAGAATCGCAGCACGTTTATTCGCGGACTGCTGATGAAGGACTACAGCAAGGCGAATGTGTCCATTGTGAAAAAGGCGGCGTGGGCGTTGGGGTATTACCACCACATGTCGCGTCCGGATTTTTTCGCGGTGTACCATGACGACAAAATTTTTGTTGTGTCGCTGCTGAAAAAGTTTTTCGGGGCGAAGGTTTTTGGCTGGACGGCTGTTGGTTGGGATAACGTTGAGCAGTATCGCGGTAAGTTTGACAACTTGATATTTGAGTTAAAGGCGCACGAGTATAACGTAGAAAAATAGAGCATTTATGCGATTGCCATATATATTAGGAGGATTTATGTACAAGCACGAAGATATTAATGTAATTCAAGAGAATGTAATGCCGCCGCATTCGGCGTTTTTATGCGAAGGTGAGAAGCCGCGGTGTTTGTCGCTCAACGGTGAGTGGAAGTTTGCGTTCCACGGCTCGATTTATGAGGTGGATGATGCGTTTAGCAACATGGATTATGCTGATGAAACGTGGGATAATATATTTGTTCCGTCGAATTGGCAGCTTAAGGGGTACGGCAAGCCGAATTATACGAATGTGTGCTTTCCGTTTCCGACCGACGCGCCTTATGTGCCGGACGAGAATCAGATTGGGCTGTACCGCCGTTGGTTTACGCTGAACGATTACATCAAGGGCAAGCAAGTGATTATGACTTTTGATGGTGTTGATTGTGCGTACGAGCTGTATGTTAATGGGAAGTATGTGGGATATAACACATGCTCGCATATGCCTGCGAGCTTTGACGTAACCGAGTTTGCGCACGAGGGCTGCAACCTTGTTGCGGTAAAGGTGTACCAAATGGCGTGGACTTCTTATGTCGAGGACCAGGACAAGTGGCGTTTATCGGGAATATTCCGCGACGTATATGTGACGATTGAGCCAAATGTTCGCGTGTACGACGTGTTCGCGAAGTCGTCGCTGATTAACGATTACACCGACGGCGTGCTTGCGATTGATTTGACACTATATAATAAGGAAGAAACTGCTGCCAACGGCGAGCTGTCGCTTGAGCTATCCTACGGATGCGAGGTTGTCGCGACGGCGACACGCGGCGTTGCACTGGCAAGCGGCAGTAGCTTGGAAAAGTTCCAGCTTGAAGTTACAAACGCTAACAAGTGGACTGCGGAAACTCCGCACCTGTACAAGCTGTCCGCAACTTTAACAGTGAACGGCGCACCTCACACTGTAAGCCTTGAAATCGGCTTCAAAACTGTTGAAAACAAGGACGGCGTTTTCTGCGTAAACGGCGTGCCTGTGAAAATAAAAGGCGTGAATCGCCACGACTTCAACCCTGACACAGGCTCGGCAGTGCCGCGCTGGGCAGTTGAGCAGGACATACTAATCATGAAGCGGCACAACATCAACGCAGTGCGCACATCGCACTACCCCAACGGCACATACCTGTACGAGCTGTGCGACCGCTACGGCTTGTACGTAATCGATGAAGCCGACCAAGAAGCACACGGCTACTGCTTAGACGGCGGCAAGTGGGACACAGCAGTGTCAGAGCCAACATGGCAGCCTATGTTCGTGAATCGCCTAGAGCGCATGGTGATACGCGACCGCAACCACGCCTCCATAATCATGTGGTCGATGGGCAATGAATCCAGTCACGGCGTGAATACTGCCGCTATGGCAAAACGCGCTCATGAGCTTGACGACAGCAAGCTTGTACACTACGAAAGCGACTACAACTTCACAAACGACGTTGACGTAGTAAGCCGTATGTACACAGGTCACGAGGAATTGGAACGAATCGGCAAAGAAGGCTTCGCCAACGGACAGCCCTTCTTCATGTGCGAATACGCCCACGCAATGGGCAACGGCCCCGGCTGCTTAAAGGAATACTGGGAAATCATATACAAGTACCCACGCCTATTCGGCGGCTGCGTATGGGAGTGGGCAGACCACGGCATACGCGCAAAGAATGCGGAAGGACGCGAGGTATTCGCCTACGGCGGCGATTTCGACGACTATCCCAACGACGGCAACTTCTGTTTAGATGGACTTGTTGCACCCGACCGCCGTCCGCACATCGGCTTGCTTGAGTTAAAACGCGCGATACAACCTATGCACGTTTCGGCAATTGACTTAGCCGCAGGCAAGTTCAGCTTCACAAACAAGCTGGACTTTATCGACAGCTCACACATGGACATCTACTGGAAGGTTATGGAGCTTGACAAAACCCTGTGCAGCGGCAAGGTTGACGTTGCTGCAATTGCAGCCGGACAATCCGTCGAAGCAACAATCCCCTACAAGCTGCCATGCTGCGCCGTAAACGAAGTCGTACTCACAATAAGCTGCCGCTTGAACACGCCTACAGACTACGCCGACATCGGACACGAGCTTGCGTGGGAACAATTCATTCTTCCTGTAGAAGTTAAGCCTGCACAAAAGACTGCGATTCCTCACGCCGCATTAAAAATAGAAGAAAACAAACAAATATACGCAATCATCGGCGAGGACTTCCGTTACGAATTCTCCAAGATGACAGGCCATTTATGCCACATCAGCCACAACAACGTATCAATCCTCACCGCGCCAATCAAATACAACCTCTGGCGTGCACCCACTGATAACGACGCACACATCTCCAAGAAGTGGAAAGACTTAGGCTTGCACAAGCTGCGCCACAAGTGTAAATCCTTCGAGGTTTCTCAAGAAGGCGGCAGCGTAATCGTGAAAATGAGCGGCAGAGTTGCGTCTTACGGCACAGTCAAAGGCTTCGACGTAGCGACAACCTACACCGTACACCCATGCGGCAAAATCGAAGTAGCGTGCAACGTTACACCTACAGGCGGAATCGAATGCTACCTGCCGCGTATCGGCATGGAGCTATGCCTTGCCGAGGATATGGACTACTTCGCATGGCACGGCTACGGCCCGCACGAAAGCTACAGCGACAAGCATATGAGCGCAAAGCTAGGCTACTACCGCAACACGGTTATGGATAACTACTACCCCTATATCAAGCCGCAGGAAAACGGCAACAAGCACAAAACGCGTTTCTGCTGCGTGACAAACATCCACGGCGTAGGCTTGCGCGTGGACGGCCTGCCCACGATTGACGCAGGCGTACACAAATTCACCGCCGATTCCCTAACCGAAGCCAAGCACAACTGTGAAATCAACTTCACGCCGAACACTTACCTCACCCTCGACTACGCGCAATGCGGCATAGGTTCCAACTCCTGCGGACCCGAAACCTTGCCGCAATACCGCCTGCAACCCGAGCCTGTAAGCTTTGGCTTCACAATAAAACCAATAATGAAGGCATAGAAGAATGGACGCAGTTTATGGAGTAGGGTCATCCGTTGGCTGCCTCTACTCCCTAGGCTTCACCAAACTATAAGCCCCAACAATTCCTAATTCCTCATTCCTAATTCAAAGGAGCCTGCTATGTTCAACGGAATCAGCACCAACATGGATAATCTATACCTGCTATCCAACGCAAAATCGCGCTCCATCAGCCCCGAAAATCCCACGGGCGCAAAAGGCATGGGTGCACTGTGCGAGCTTGAAAACGGCTCGGCGCGACATGCCGCGCGTGACCTAGGCAAAGGCTGGAAGGTCAACCCCTTCATATTAGTTCAACCCGACGAGGAAGTCACAATTGCCGAAATCGACGGAAGCGGCTGCATAAACCACATCTGGATAGGCAGCGGCAACACGCGTATGCAGATAATCCGCTTCTATTGGGATGGGCAGGAGCAGCCGTCGGTCGTAAGCCCCATCGCGGACTTTTTCGCGACAGGCTGGGGCTTTTACGCGCAGGTGTCGTCGCTCGCGGTATGCGTGAATCCGTGGAGCGGTCTAAACTGCTACTGGCAAATGCCCTTCAAAAAGAACTGCAGAATAACAGTAGAAAACCTTGACGACGACCCTGCATATCTTTACTACCAAATCGACTACACCCTAACAGATGTACCCGAGGACATAGGCTACTTCCACGCACACTTCCGCCGCGTAAATCCGCTTCCGTGGAAAGAGGACTACACAATAATCGACGGAATAAAAGGCAAGGGGCAATATGTCGGCACATACATGTGCTGGGGCGTACACAACAACGGCTGGTGGGGCGAAGGCGAAATTAAATTTTTCATGGACGGCGACGTCAACCCAACAATCTGCGGCACAGGCACAGAGGACTACTTCTGCGGTGCATACAACTTCGAGAATCGCACCGAGAAGAAATATCAAGAATACACCACCCCATACGCAGGACTGTCGCAAGTAATACGCGGCGACGGACTGTACAACTGTCAGCAGCGATTCGGAATGTACCGCTGGCACGTAGTCGACCCAATCCGCTTCGACAGCGACCTGCGCGTGACCATACAAGCCCTAGGCTGGCAATCCGGCGGACGCTACCTCCCGCTGATGGACGACATTTCATCAGTTGCATACTGGTATCAAACGCTGCCGACGCAGCCAATGCTGCCGCTGCCCACAAAAGACCAACTTAGAATTAACTGACCAAGTGCGAAGCTTGTGTTTTGAAAGAAAGGAAAATAAATGAGAAAACTATTCACATCGGAATCGGTGACAGAAGGCC
Organism: uncultured Eubacteriales bacterium; assembly: GCA_964479875.1. Classification (GTDB taxonomy): domain Bacteria; phylum Bacillota; class Clostridia; order Monoglobales; family CAYZNM01; genus CAYZNM01. The sequence goes on along the minus strand of CAYZNM010000001.1, from coordinate 234,645 downwards.
ACCCGGACAAAGTCTGCGACCAAATCTCCGACTCCATCTTAGACAGCATTATCGCGCAGGATAAAAACGCACGCGTCGCGTGCGAGGTGTGCTGCACCACAGGCTTAGTCCTCGTCATGGGTGAAATCTCCACCGAATGCTACATCGACATACAAAAAATCGCCCGCGAGAAAATCACGCAAATCGGCTACACAAGCTCCGACCTAGGCTTCGACGGCGCAATATGCGCCATCATATCCGCAATCGATGAGCAATCCCCCGACATCGCCCTAGGCGTAGACAAATCCTTCGAGGCAAAGCACGGAATGGCGAACCAATTCGACATCGGCGCAGGCGACCAAGGCATGGTATACGGCTTTGCCTGCAACGAAACAGCAGAGCTTATGCCGCTGCCTATAATGCTTGCGCACAAGCTTTCGCGCGAGCTTGCGAATTTACGCAAAAGCGGCAAATGCGCATACCTGCGCCCCGACGGCAAAACACAAGTGACAGTCGAATACGAAGGCAACAAGCCAATCCGCGTCGACACAGTTGTGCTCTCCACGCAACACAATCCCGACGTATCCCACGACACAATCGAAGCCGACATGAAAGCCTTCATCACACAAACCTTGCCGCAGCAATACCTCGACGCTGACACAAAATTCCACATCAACCCCACAGGTAGCTTCGTAGTAGGCGGCCCTCACGGCGACAGCGGCTTAACCGGACGCAAAATCATCGTCGACACCTACGGCGGCTACGCGCGTCACGGTGGCGGCGCATACTCAGGCAAAGACCCAACCAAAGTCGACCGCAGCGCAAGCTACTTCTCACGCTACATCGCCAAGCACATCGTAGCAGCAGGAATGTGCGACAAAATCGAGCTGCAAATCGCCTACGCAATCGGCGTAGCAAATCCCGTAAGCGTATTCGTAGACACCTTCGGCACAAATAAAACCTCCGAGGAAAATATCGTCGCCCACATCAATGAAAACTACGACATGCGCCCGGCCGCAATAATCGAGCGACTGAACCTGCGCAACCCCATATACGCACAAACCGCCGCATACGGTCACTTTGGCAGAACTGACATCACCCTGCCGTGGGAAGCACTCAATTGATACGTCGGATAAAATGCGGCAACGGCAACTGTTTTATAATAGAAGAAACAGGCGGCGCGGTGCTTGTAGATACCGCGCGCCCGCCGCACAAAAACGCGATTTTGTCCGAATGCCGCCGCTCAAACGTAAAGCTAATCCTGCTCACTCATGGCCATGTTGACCATGTACAAAACGCCGCCTATCTTTCGCGCGAGCTTGGCGCACCTATCGCTATGCACGAGGCCGACCACGAGCTGCTTGCCAACAACGCAGCGCGTCCGCTATACGCCGAAAGCTTGCTAGGAAAGGTCATACTTTCGCTGTCGAAGCAAGCATTCGAGCGCGAGATCATAGAACAATTCAAGCCATCGCATTATATAAGCGACGGCGACACGCTTCACGACTACGGCGTAAACGCACGAGTAATCGCGCTACCCGGACACACCCGCGGCTCAATCGGCATAATAGCAGGCGACGACATAATCGTCGGCGACGCGCTGATGAATATGGCATACCCTTCCAAGTCACCTCTATACGAGGACAAAGCACAAATGCTGCACTCCGCCGAAATAATAAGCAACAGCGGCTCAAAAACCGTACACTTCGGGCACGGAAAATCCTTGCCCAACAGAAAGTGGTAATATAGATACACAAAGGAGAAACAATGGCAAAAATTCTAATCATAGGCGCAGGCGGCGTAGGCAATGTCGCCGTGCACAAATGCTGCCAACAAAAAGAAACATTCACCGAAATAATGCTAGCCAGCCGCACAAAAAGCCGCTGCGACGCAATCGCCGACAGCGCGCGCCACTACGGCGCAAACCTCACCACAGCTCAAGTCGATGCGGACAACGTAGACGAAACAATCGCGCTAATCAACAGCTTCAAACCCGACGTCGTACTAAACGTCGCGCTCCCCTACCAAGACCTAGCAATCATGGACGCGTGCCTAGCAACAAAGACGCACTACGTCGACACAGCCAACTACGAGCCGCCGGAAACCGCTAAGTTCGACTACAAATGGCAATGGGCATATAAAGAAAAGTTCGAGCAAGCGGGAATCACCGCCCTACTCGGCAGCGGCTTCGACCCAGGCGTAACAGGCGTATTCTCCGCCTACGCGCAAAAGCACTACTTCGATGAAATCAATTACATCGACATACTCGACGCAAACGCAGGCGACCACGGCTATCCATTCGCAACAAACTTCAACCCCGAAATCAACATTCGCGAAATCACAGCAAAAGGACGCTACTACGAAAACGGCGACTTCATCGAAACCGAGCCGCTCCAAATCAAAAAGGTGTACGACTTCCCCGAAATCGGCGAAAAAGACATCTACCTACTATATCACGAGGAGCTGCAATCCCTCGCACAAAACATCAACGGCATAAAGCGAATCCGCTTCTTTATGACCTTCTCACAAAAATACCTCACTCACCTAAACGTGCTGCAAAACGTAGGCATGACCTCAATCGAGCCCATAAACTACAACGGCATGGAAATAATCCCGCTACAATTCCTGAAAGCCGTACTGCCCGACCCATCTTCCCTAGGTCCACGCACCAAAGGCAAAACAAACATCGGCTGCATATACACAGGCACAAAAGACGGCAAACCCAAGCACTACTACGTCTACAACGTCTGCGACCATCAAGAATGCTACAAGGAAGTCGGCTCGCAAGCCATCTCCTACACCACAGGCGTCCCCGCAATGATAGGCTCACTGATGATAGCCAAAGGCATATGGAACAAGCCTGGCGTATGGAACATCGAGCAATTCGACCCCGACCCATTCATGGACGAACTAAACCGCTGCGGCTTACCGTGGAAAGAAACATTTGAGCCGGTGCTACTCGACTAATGCAGAATATATTAAACGTACAAACACCCTGCTACGTCATAGACGAAGCAAAACTAATCCAAAACCTAGAGATACTAAAGTCGGTGAAAGACGCGTGCGGCTGCAAAATCCTGCTTGCGCAAAAAGCATTCTCGGCTTATTGGCTGTACCCACTAATCGGGCAATACCTCGACGGCACATGCGCAAGCTCCCTTTACGAAGCCAAGCTAGGCCGCGAAGAAATGGGCGGCGAGGTACACATATTCGCCCCCGCCTACCGCGACCATGAATTCGCCGAAATCGCCGCACTATGCGACCACATCATTTTCAACTCCCCCGCCCAACTCTACAAATATAAAGACAAACTCACCTGCGAAATCGGAATCCGCGTAAATCCAGGCTACAGCGAAATCGCAACCGACCTATACAATCCATGCGCAAGCGGCTCACGCCTAGGCATGACCCCAGATAAAGTCACCGACGAACTAGTATCGCAAGTAGACGGAATACACTTCCACGCAATGTGCGAGCAAAACAGCGACACCCTCGAACGCGTACTAGCCTCATTCGAGAAGCGATACGCACACTTTCTAAATAAGGTAAAGTGGGTAAACTTCGGCGGCGGACACCACATCACTCGCGCCGACTACGACCTAGAACTTCTCATACAGTTGGTCAGCGACTTCAAGCAACGCTACGGCGTGCAGGTCTACCTAGAGCCCGGCGAAGCAATCGCCCTAAACGCAGGCTATCTGGTTACAACAGTGCTGGACATAATCGAAAACGACAAGCAGCTTGCCATAATCGACGCGTCCGCGGCCTGCCACATGCCTGACGTGCTGGAAATGCCCTACCGCCCCAACATCATCGGCGCAGGCAAAGCAGGAGAGCTTCCGCACACCTATCGCCTAGGCGGCAACACCTGCCTAGCAGGCGACGTTGTAGGCGACTACTCATTCGAGCAGCCGCTAAAAGTAGGCGACAAGCTAATCCTCTGCGACATGGCAATATACACTATGGTAAAAAATAACACATTCAACGGAATCGGCTTGCCCGACATAGCATTGTCAACAGCGAGCGGCGATGTAGAAGTCGTGAAACAATTCGGCTACAAAGATTTCAAGCAGCGATTGTAGGAGGAAATATGCCGGAGATTAGTATATTTTTTGGTATTCGCATAACAATGAATTTTAATGAACACAACCCGCCGCATTTTCATGTTCAATACGCCGAACATAAGGCAAGCGTGCTAATTGACAGCTGCATAATCGAATCAGGGCATTTACCTAGCAAGCAATTAAAAATCGTCCTTGCGTGGTGCGAGATTCATAAGGACGAGTTAATGCAAAATTGGGAATTGCTTCGCAGCGGAAAACCTGCGAGCAAAATTGAGCCGCTGCGATAAGGAGAACAACATGCTTGACATGACCAAATTCTTCCCATGCGTACTGCAAGCCGTACCCACGGACGACTACAAAGTCTACGCCTATTTCAACGACGGCTCAATCCACTGCATCGACATAAAACCGCTTCTCCAAGACGGCACAGTATTCGAGCCACTCAAAGACCTGCACACCTTCAAAACCAAAATCACAGTAATGAACGACACAGTAGCATGGGACTTACAAGGCAACCGCGACCCATACAACTGCATAGACCTCGACCCACTTGTAATCTTCAACACCCCACGAGTACCCGAACCGCCAGAAATTTTCGGCAAGGGCGAATAAGATACCGGGCGAACACAGTTCGCCCCTACATTACATACAAACAACACAGCCAAAATAAGGAGGAACAAATGAAAAAAGCACCAAGCGCAGCACTTGCATTCATCATCGCAATCTCCGTCACAGCATATGCGCACCCCGGACGCACAGACAAAAACGGCGGACACAACGTACGCACGCCAGGCTGGGGCTATCCCGTAGGCACATACCATTATCACAAAAACGGCGACACGTCTATAGCGTATAACAAGGACGGTAGTGCAATAGAAAAAATGAGCGAATCCACAATTCCTCTCCCCAGCAAATCGCCGACTGCGACCTCTGCGCCTGAAAAATCAACAGCCCCCAAAGCAACCAAAACTCCCAAAGAAACCGCCGCACCAAAAGCCTCTGCAACTCCCGAGCCATTCGTAAAATTGTCCATAGACGGCAAACCAATCGACCTTCCTGCCGAGATTGCCTTAATCAACGACAGCGTCATGGTTCCCATGCGCGCAGTTTTTGAGGCATTGGGTGCGACTGTTGAGTACGACGAAAAGACCAAAGCAATAACGGCAACATACGGAAAAAGCGTGTTGAAGATGACTATAGACAGTGACAAAGCTTCCTACAACAATCAGGAGTTCACTATGTATGCCGCTCCCACAATGAAAGATGGCATTACCTATATTCCCCTTGTGTTTACTGCCGAAGCATTCAACTGCGGCTTAGATTTTGACGAAGAAACATACACACTTGACATAATCACAATTCCGCCCGAAACATTAAATATAGATAAAACAAAGTCATAAGGAGAATCAATGAAAACGAGAGCTGTACGTTTGTATGGAAAAAACGACCTACGCTTAGAAGAATTTGAGCTGCCGCCTATTCGCGAGGATGAAATATTGGCAAAAGTAGTATCAGACAGCCTGTGCCTTTCCACATACAAAGCCGCAATCCAAGGCAGCGACCACAAGCGCGTGCCGAGCGATATCGCCGAAAAGCCCGTAATGGTTGGGCACGAATGCTGCGGCGAGATAATCGAAGTAGGCGCAAAGTGGCAGCACCAATTTAAAGCGGGCGACATGTACTCCATCCAACCCGCGCTAAACTACAACGGCACGCTGTTCACCCCCGGATATTCCTACCAATATATAGGCGGCAACGCGACATACATCATAATCCCGAACGAGGTTATGGAGTTAGGCTGCTTGCTGAAATTCGACGGAAGCGCGTACTTCTATGGCTCACTTGCCGAGCCGATGAGCTGCTGCATAGGCGCGTTCCACGCCAACTATCACACCACCCCCGGAAGCTATCAGCACAAGATGGATATAGTCGAAGGCGGCAACATGGCAATCCTAGCAGGCGCAGGCCCGATGGGCTTAGGCGCAATCGACTACGCGATAAACGGACCAATCAACCCGAAGCTGCTTGTTGTCACAGACATAGACGACGGCAGACTTGACCGCGCCAACGAGATTATCTCCTTTGAAGTTGCCGCGAAAAAAGGAATCGAGCTGCACTACGTAAACTCAAGCAGCGACAAAGCACTGCGGTTGCTTATGGACTTATCCTACGACAAAGGCTACGACGATGTATTCGTGTTCGCGCCTGTAGCATCCGTTGTGGAAATGGGCGACGCGCTTCTTGCGCGCGACGGCTGCCTAAACTTTTTCGCAGGGCCTACCGACGCTAACTTTTCCGCGAAGATGAATTTCTACGACGTACACTACGACAGCACCCACATTGTAGGCACAAGCGGCGGCAACACAGCCGACATGCGCGAGGCATTGCAGCTAATGAGCGACGGCAAAATCAACCCTGCCGCGATGTTCTCGCATATCGGCGGACTTGACGCTGCCATCGACGCAACGATGAATCTATACAACATGCGTGCAGGCAAAGTGTTAATCTACACTCACCTCAACATGCCCCTCACAGCAATAGTCGACATGCCGAACCTATACCCCGAGCTTGCACCAATCCTTGCAAAAACCAACGGCATATGGTCGCCGGAAGCAGAACGTTTCCTATTAAATACATTAGATTAAATTATAACGCGGGGCGTCGGGGACGCCGCCCCCTACGAATATGGGATAAAATGGTTTTCAAGATAAAGACAATCGAAAACGAAAATGAACTCACCAAAGTATTGAACATGTGCTACCGCATATTGGGCGAGCATTTGCGCGAGGTCGACAACTACCGCTACCACGATTGGTTCAGCCGCATGAAGTTTTACAACAGCCTGCTACTATTCGCCCAAAGCGACGACGATGGCGAGGTTGTCGCAGCAGTTTTGGGCAGACCCGAAAGCAAGGACGGCTTAGTCATGGGCTTTTGCGCGTGCGAAAAAGAATATCGCATGAAGGGCATTGCCAAAGCCTTAGTGAAAAAATTCGAGCAAAACGCACGCAAGCTCGGCTATAAGTACATCTCACTAGGCTCTGCCGACAACGCTTGCAAATTCTACGAAAAATGCGGCTATCACGTCATCAACGAACTGCACGGACAAAAGATTTTCCAGAAGCTGCTTGATTAACATACAACGGAGGTTCACACCTTTTTATGAATAGATTGCAAAATAAAGTCGCGATAATCACAGGCGCGGCGCAAGGCTTCGGCGAGGGCATAGCAGAGCATATGCACGCCGAGGGCGCAACTGTCGTAATCGCCGACATAAACGGCGCACTTGCCGAAACAGTAGCAAATCGCCTAGGCGACCGCGCCGCTCATATCCAAGTGGACGTAGGCGACGAGGAATCCGTCCGCAGCATGGCGCATACTGTCGCCGAAAGATTCGGCGGCATAGACATACTCGTAAGCAACGCCGGAATCCTACGCGCAGGCGGCTTAGACGAAATGGACTACGACACCTTCCGCCTTGTAACCAAAATAAACTACGACGCGTTCTACCTCTGCGCAAAGCACGTTTCCGCGATAATGAAGGAAAGCTACAACAAAGACAACTCCCGCTTCTTCGACATAATCCAAATCAATAGCAAAAGCGGACTAAGCGGCTCGGCGAAAAACTTTGCATACTCCGGAAGCAAATTCGGCTCAATCGGTTTAGTCGAAAGCTTCGCCCTAGAGCTAGTGCAGTACAACATAAAGGTAAACGCCGTTTGCCCCGGAAACTTCTACGAAGGTCCATTGTGGAGCGACCCTGTCAACGGCCTGTTCGTGCAATACCTAAAAGCAGGCAAAGTCCCCGGCGCAAAAACAGTCGAGGACGTAGCCGCATTCTACATGTCAAAAGTCCCAATGCGCCGCGGCTGCTATCCGCAGGACGTAGCGCGTGCCATATTCTACCTCGTAGAGCAGCAGTATGAAACGGGGCAAGCATTGCCTGTCACGGGCGGACAGATGATATAGAAAATTTGATTTCTCAACTAATTTAGGGGGTATTCATGCCGCATATTATTACAATGCCTAAGCAGGGGCAATCGGTAGAAAGCTGCATTATCACAAAATGGCACAAAGCAATCGGCGAAGCTGTAGCCAATGGCGAGCCGCTTTTCGCCTACGAAACGGACAAGGCGGCGTTCGAGCAAGAGGCGACCGCTGACGGCGTGCTGCTGCACGTTTTTGCACAGCAAGGCGACGTTGTGCCTTGCCTTGACAATGTTTGCGTGATTGGCAAGCCGGGCGAGGACGTTTCCGCCTACGCAAAAAGTGCGCCACCCAAGGCTTCCACGCAGGAATCACCTGCGCAGCCTACACAAACACTTGCGCAATCCGCAGTAACTTCACAAGCTGCGCAAGCATCACGCAGCGGCGCAATCTCGCCGCGCGCACGCAATCTCGCCGAAAGCGCAGGCGTGTACACCAAAGACATCATCGGTACAGGCCCTAACGGCAGAATAATCGAGCGCGACATACTGGCAGCAAAACCTGCTGCAACCGAAGCTCAATCGCAAGCAACCGCGCAAACTCAAACTCAATCCGCGCCTTCCGCGAAAGCTGCCGTATATACCGAAAAGCCGCTGCCGCAAATCCGCAAGGTTATCTCGGCGGCGATGACAAAGTCGCTCTCGACTATGGCGCAGCTCACCCTAAACACAAGCTTTGACGCAAGCGAGATTATGGCATACCGCGCAAAACTTAAGGCGAGCGCGGAGAAGCTTGGCTTGCCCAATATAACCTTAAACGACATGGTGCTGTACGCGACCGCAAAGGCGTTGCTCAAGCACCCTGATATAAATTCCACATTCGACGGCGAGGTGGTGCGCGAGTATTCCGCTGTAAACCTTGGCGTTGCGATGGATAGTGCGCGCGGACTGATTGTACCCACGATATTCGGTGCGGAGTGCATGAGCCTTGCGCAAATATCGGCGGCGACAAAGGATTACGCGGCGCAAATAAAAGCCGGCGCAATATCGCCCGACAGCCTATCCGGCGGCACATTCACCGTGACAAACCTAGGCGCACTCGGCGTGGAAAGCTTTACGCCGATAATCAATCCGCCGCAAGTAGCCATACTAGGTGTATGCACAATAACGCAGCGCATAAATGCGGACGGCGGCAATTATCCTGCAATGGGCTTGTCGCTCACGTTCGACCACCGAATCGTCGACGGCGCACCTGCCGCGCGATTCTTGCAAACGCTGTGCGGTATGCTTGAGAATTTTACTATTGTTATGGCAGGTTGATTGTTGATGACAATTCGGACGCGCTAATAGCGCGCCCCTACATCGAAAGGAACATATGACATACGACATATTGATATTGGGCGGAGGACCGGCGGGATATAAGGCAGCGGAACGTGCAGCGGCGTTGGGATTATCGACGCTGCTTATCGAGAAGGATAAGCTAGGCGGCGTATGCCTTAACGAAGGCTGCATACCTTCAAAGACGTTGCTATACGCCGCGAAGCTGTCGCATAACACTAACCACGCCGCGGCATACGGCGTAAAAGCAAGTGGCGCGGTAATCGACCACACCGCCGTGATACAACGCAAGGATAAAGTCGTGCAAAAACTTGTAGGCGGCATTGCGTCCGCTCTAAAATCGCACGGCGTGACTGTGATAAAAGGAAACGGCGTGATTAAATCAGCTGCCCCAGGCGACATACGCGTCGCGGCAGAAGATACGCTGTACACCGCTAAATCGCTGCTGATATGCAGCGGCTCAAGTGCGATTGTGCCACCCATTACCGGAGCGAAAGAGGGAATTGACAGCGGCGTGGTTATAACCAACCGCGAGATACTGTCGCTTGCAGACGTACCGAAGCGGCTAGTAATAGTAGGCGGCGGCGTTATAGGCCTGGAGATGGCGACATACTACCGCGAAGCCGGAAGCAACGTAACCGTAATCGAGATGATGAACAGCGTCGGCGGCAATATGTTAGATGCCGAAGTTGCCGACTGCTTGCTGAAAAACTGCCAAAAGCTAGGCATAAACTTCTGCCTATCAGCTAAAGTTACCGAAATAAAAGGCAACGCCGTAACATTCGAGCAAAAAGACGAAGCTCACATAGTAGAAGCCGACAAAATCCTGCTCTCGATCGGACGCAGAAGCAACACACAAGGAATAGGCATAGAAAACACAAGCATACAAATCGAACGCGGCAACATAGTAACCGACCGCTACATGCGCACAAACATTCCCAACGTATACGCCGCAGGCGACTGTAACGGCAAATATCAGCTTGCCCACGTAGCCTACCGCGAAGCGGAAGTCGCAGTTGCAAACATCGCACGCGACCTAAAAGGCGGCGACGGTGACATCATGCGCTACAACGCAATCCCCTCCTGCATATACACCTACCCCGAAGTAGGCAGCGTCGGCTACACCCTAGCCGCAGCCAAAGCCGAAGGCATACCTGCCGCTGAACGCAAACTAACGCTAAACTACAGCGGACGCTACATGGCAGAAACCGAAAACGGCGACGGCTTCTCCAAGCTAGTATACGACACACGCACCAACGCCATAATCGGTATGCACACAATCGGCGCATACGCCACCGAAACAATAATGCAAGGCGCAATGCTAATCGCAGGCAGCTACACAATCGAACGCGCACAAAAGCTAGTATTCCCGCACCCGACCGTATGCGAAATCACGCACGATTTACTGTTCATGTAGGGGCGGATATTATCCGCCCGCGCAATTCTGCACATATCCATAATCACAAGGAGTCATCATGCCAAAGTCACAGTTCATCAATCCGGACGAAATGCGCAAGTCCGGCTTCATAAAATTCAACGACATTCCCGTCAACCAATACAAAAAATCCATCACCGACGAACAAAGCAACTTCACCAAAAACGACTTCCTCCGAATATACCGCGACATGCGTTATATACGCGAGTTTGAATATATGCTGTACATCATCAAGACCAAGGAAGAATACAACGGCATAAAGTATTCGCACCCCGGTCCTGCGCACTTATCGTTGGGACAAGAAGCCTCCGCTGTGGGGCAGGCATATTTGCTCGGTGTGGACGACTATATTTTCGGCTCACATCGTTCGCATGGCGAGATACTCGCAAAAGGCTTGTCCGCGATACAAAAGCTAGGCGATAACGAGCTGCTGTCGATTATGCAGGAATTTTTCGGCGGCGACATACTGCGCGTTGTAGAAGGCAAGCAGCAGGGCAACACGGTAAAAGAACTTGCAATCGACTTTCTGATATACGGCGCACTAGCCGAAATATTCGCGCGCTCCACAGGCTTCCACAAGGGCATGGGCGGCAGTATGCACGCATTCTTTACCCCCTTCGGCATTTACCCCAACAACGCAATCGTAGGCGGCAGCGCAGCGGTTGCTCTAGGCAGCGCACTTTACAAGCACTGCAACAAAAAGCCCGGCATAGTAATCTCCAATGTAGGCGATGGCTCACTCGGCTGCGGCGTAGTTTGGGAAGCCCTCAACATGAGCGTGATGGATCAATTCAAGCAGCTATGGGAAGAAGGCTACAACAAAGGCTTACCGATAATCTTCAATTTCTTCAACAACCAATACGGCATGGGCGGACAAACACGCGGCGAAACGATGGGCTACGACATGCTCGCCCGAATCGGCGCAGGCTTAACCCCCAACCAAATGCACGCCGAACGCGTGGACGGCTACAATCCATTGGCAGTAATAGACGCAATGCGCCGCCAAATGGAGATACTAAAGTCCGGCGACGGCCCATGCCTGATGGACACACTCACCTATCGCATGACAGGACACTCACCTTCCGACAGCATGAGCTATCGCACCAAGGAGGAGCTGGACGCATGGGAGAAGCACGACGTAATCAAGTCCTACGCGGCAAACCTAATCGAAGCAGGAGTTGCAACTCCTGTCGAAATCGAAGCTATGGACAAGGACGCAATAGCGCGTATCACCAAAATAACCGCGCTGGCGGCCGACAAAGAAATTTCACCCTACCTACAGGATAAAGAGGAAATCGGGCGCATGATGTTCTCCAACGCCAAAGTCGAGCGAATGGAGGAAGGTACGCCTGTCACCCTCATGCCCAAGGAAGAAAATCCGCGCGTCAAGCAAATCGCCGCACGCGAACGTTTCGCCTTCGACAGCGAAGGCAAGCCAATCCCGAAAATCAAGCAATACCAACTCCGCGATGGAATATTTGAAGCAATCATTGACAAATTCTACAGCGACCCTACGCTAATCACCTACGGTGAGGACGTACGCGATTGGGGCGGCGCATTCGCCGTATACCGCGGCTTAACCGAAGCGTTGCCGTACCACCGAATCTTCAATAGCCCCATAAGCGAAGCGGCAATCGTAAGCTCCGCAGTAGGCTATGCAATGAGCGGCGGCAGAGTTATAGCCGAGCTTATGTATTGCGACTTCCTAGGCAGAGCCGGCGACGAGGTATTCAATCAATTGAGCAAATGGCAGGCTATGTCCGCAGGCGTGCTGAAAATGCCTGTAGTCCTTCGCGTATCTGTAGGCTCGAAATACGGCGCACAGCATAGCCAAGACTGGACGAGCATATGTGCCCACATTCCCGGCTTAAAGGTTGTATTCCCTGCGACCCCCTATGACGCAAAAGGCTTGATGAACACTGCGCTTTCCGGCACTGACCCCGTGGTATTTTTCGAGAGCCAACGCATTTACGACATAGGCGAACAATTCCACCAAGGCGGCGTACCCGAAGGCTACTACGAAATCCCAATCGGCGAGCCTGATATTAAACGCGTAGGCAGCGACATCACAATCCTCACAATCGGCGCAACCCTCTACCGCGCACTGCAAGCCGCAGACACATTGCAGGAACAGTACGGCATATCCGCCGAGGTTATCGACGCACGCTCAATTGCTCCATTCAACTATGAACTCGTCCTAAAATCCGTAGAAAAAACCGGGCGCATACTGCTTGCAAGCGACGCGTGCGAACGCGGCAGCATACTAAAAGACATGGCTGCCAACATCGCCGACCTAGCCTTCGACTACCTCGACGCACCCCCTGTAGTCGTAGGTGCGCGCAACTGGATTACGCCGCCGTACGAAATCGAAGACAGCTTCTTCCCACAGCCAAGCTGGATTATTGACGCAATCCATCAACGCATACTTCCGCTTCCGGGACATACACCAACAACCAACTTCACAGACGTAGAAAAAATCAACCGCTGCAAAATGTAGGGGCGAACTGCATTCGCCCGCTATAAATTGCACGGAGGTGAACGAATGCAAAAAGGCAAAGCAATAATCCTAAACGGAGCTTCAAGCTCAGGCAAATCCACACTCGCCAAAGCACTAGCCGAAAAACTAAGCGGCTATCTTCTATTATCCCTCGACGACATCGGCGACCTAATCGAAAAAGCTGCCGACCTGCGCAACAAGCGATTACATGTCGCAGCGCAAAATTTCGATGTAGAACTCGAGCAATACCTCTTCGCTCGAATAACACGCCTAATCACCGACTACTCCTGCAACATAATACTCGACACAGTTTTCACACCTCAAGGCTATAGCGACCTAATGCAAACCCTCGACGGAGTTTGCGCAATCACCGTAGGCGTACACTGCCCCCTCGAAGAACTCGAACGCAGAGAAAAACAGCGCGGCGACAGACCTCCTGGCCTTGCCAAGCTGCAATACGACACAATCCACAAACACATTACCTACGACATCGAAGTCGACACCTTCAACCAAACAATAGAAGAATGTGTAAACGCCATAATCAACGCACAATAAAACAAATCCTCCCTCAAGGGAGGATTTTTCATCCCAAATACTTCTCAATCTGCGACACGCACAACCCATACACATCACCGTCGCCGCAATGCTTATACCACTCAACAGTCGCACCAATAGCCTCATCAATGCTCCAGCGCGGCTTCCAGCCCAACACCTGCCGCGCCTTTGATATATCAAGCGCAAGCAGCGTAGCCTCATGCAGAGAATCCGACGGACGGTCGATATGCCACGAGCCGCTGCCGTAATGAGCGATAATACTCTCCACAACCTCACTCACCTTGCTAATGCCGCTCTCACCCGGACCGAAGTTGTACGCCCCCTCATACTTTCGCGGCTCGGCGTAAAGCATAGACGCGACCTTCAAGTACCCGAACAGCGGCTCCAGCACATGCTGCCACGGACGCACTGCGTCAGGGTTACGCACAGGTATCGGCAAGCCTTGGCTAAGGTTGCGTATGCAATCCGGCACAATGCGATTCTGATTCCAATCGCCGCCGCCGATTACATTTCCGGCACGCACAGTCGCGATTGCGATACGCTCGGGGCATAGCGACTGCCTATACGAAGCGGTGAGTATCTCCGCGCACGCCTTGCTTGCGCTGTAAGGGTCATAACCGCCCAATGGGTCGCATTCGCGATAGCCCCAATGCCACTCATTGTTCGCGTAGCACTTATCGGTCGTCACCACGATTACCACCTTAACCGAAGGCGTAACGCGCGCAGCTTCCAGCACATTCAACGTGCCGATTACGTTCGACATATAGGTTTCACGCGGCTGCTCATACGAATAGCGCACAAGCGGCTGTGCGGCAAGGTGAAAGACATACTCCGGCTGCGCCTGCTGCATCGCCGCCTTTAAGCTGCCGTAGTCAATTATATCGCCGCGACAATCGCTCATCATACCCGAAAGCTTGCACAGTGCGAAGTTATCCGCCGCCGTCTTGCAATCCTGCGCATATCCGTAAACCTTTGCTGCAAATTCACGCAAAATTATCGAGAGCCACGAACCTTTAAACCCTGTATGCCCCGTGACAAAAACATGCCTGCCATTATATGAATTAAATAAATCCTGCATACATACCTCGTAGGGGGACGCTGTTACGCACCCCTTATACTTAAATCAACTTTAAAACCACATGCTAGTCAATCACGTTTCTTTGATTCTATCGGCATTCGTCGTACTTCTGATGTAATGGAATGAAACGTGATTGACTATATGTCACCATAAATGTTTGTGGTGGCGGAAGCAGAATCCGCCCTCACATCATTATTATATCATAAAAATTTAATTATTGTAGATATTTATATTATCCTTGAACCATTTGTACATACGCGACACTCCATCATGCAGCGGAGTTGCCGCCGTCCAGCCGATCGCTTTGTTAATCGGGGCAGGGTCGCCCTCGTGCTGGAATATTTCGCCTGCACGGTAAGGCAGTGCGCCGTAATTTGGCAAACGTTTCTCATGCGCAACGTCGAGTATCTCATTGATAAACTGCCACAGCGGCAGGCTGTCGCCCGAAGCAACATCGAGCATGCAATCCTCCGCGTCGGAATACGCCGCCATCGCCATAGCATCAGCAACGTCGCCCGCGTAAACATAATCGCGCCGTTGCTCACATGGCGTAAAATTAAGCTCCCTTCCAAGCAATATATCCAGCATAACCTCGCAGAAAAGCTTGTGCGGCTCCTCCCATTCGCCGTAAATATTGAATGGACGCAGCGTCACTATCGGCAGCTTATGCTGCCTTGCGAGTTGGTGCATTACAACAGTCGCCGCAGCCTTGCTGCTTCCGTAAATCGTTGTAGGCTTAATCGTTTCGCTATACCTGCTCACCTTAACGCCGTATTCAGCAGATGAACCAATGTTCACCAAACGTTTGCAACCTGTTCCCGACAACGCCTGAACAAGATTCGCCCCTCCGATAACATTTACCTTAATCGCACGCGTAGCGTCGCAATCCTTAGCGTTCACGCCGTATCCTGCGAGGTGGAAAGCATAGTCGGGGTTAACCTCCTTTGCAATCATGTGCAAATACTCACCGTTGGTAATATCCGCTTCAAGCAAGGTTATATCACTGCCAAAGCCCCTGATACGCTTTGTATCAACCCTAGGCACATCAACCACATACACCTCATGCTTATCGCGCAGCAGCCGCTTAATCAAGTGATAGCCCAAAAAGCCGCACCCTCCCGTAACAAGCACACGCGCGTTATCTAAGCATATCATCGGCAGAAGCCCCCCAATAACATTGAGCCAACACATTATTTGCCCTATCCAACATTGCAAAGTAGGGCGAATAAATAAGCTGCATTACGCTGTAATCAGGATTCACGCTGTCGCGCGTCCATACATCGTAGCCGCTGTCGCTTATGCCGATACTGCCGAAGTGGTACGCGGACAGCATATCACTGTTGATGAACACCTTGTCATACGTTTGGTACACATAGTACCCCACATTGTTCAGCATAATGTTCCAAGGCGCGGCATTTATTCCGACATTCGTCACAATCTTAATGTTCTCGAAATCATTCGGAACGCGGTCGAGATACTTCTGGTCGCCCCAACGATTGTACGTTTCGTCGAAGTAATCGTAGCACCATTCAAGACACCTATCTCTCCACCAATGCAAAATGTTCAGCCCATAATGGTCGTTCTTAACGCCAATCAGGCCTGCCTGATACATTCCGCACGCATGTTCAATCTGCTCACTCGCCCTTTGCGTACACATCAAAAATGAATACGTGCCCCACTCGTTGTATACATTTGCAAGCGGAGCAAAGAAATACATGTCGCTGTCGAGATAAAGCACGCGTTTAAGGTTATGCTTATCAAACAAATGCTTAATCAAAAACGGCTTAAGCGTCCAGCAAAATTCATCAAGCTTTCGGCTGTACATCGTATCAAGCAGCTGCTGATTCCTAAGCTCCCGCACATGAATAATCGTCGCGTTACGCATGTTAAGCCGCTGCAGCTTTTCGTAAGCGGAATCGTCCACCGCACAGTACCAGATGTGGAAATTCTGTTGATGCCTTATAAGTGACGAATATAACACCATAGCACGCGTAACATACGCGTCGCTTGCTATAGCGCACAGCGTATAGAATTCGTCACTGCGCAAAAAACTGTTGCTTACCGTGTCGTACTTAAAATAAGTCAAAGCCGCCGAAGGCCACATGTTGGCAAATATGATGCTCTCATACCACGCGTCAATGCCCACGACAAATCTTACAGCCGCACGCAGCGATTCGATATACGGCAGGTAGATGTGGTTCAAAATCCTGTTCTGTATGTCAAGTGCACCATATGACCACAAATCGTATTCGTCGGCGCTGAATATAATCATGGTTGCAAAATGGAAGGCGATAAGCTCGTCGTTGCCTACATAAGGCGTGTTGCCGCGAATGTTCACAATATCGGGATTGTGGTACACACAATTCCACGGCGCGGCGTCAACTCCAAGGTTGCTCTCGTAGTATATCGAGCTGTACATCAAAGGGAGGTCGTCGAGATACTTCTGGTCGCCGAATGTGCCGTTGCTAGGCACAGCACTGCACTGCGCGATACATCTTGCGCGCCAATACATAAGTGCGGACATTCCCTCCGCCGTATTGCTAAAGCCTATCATCCCTGCCTGATACTTGCCGTATTGCTGCTCTATCTCGGGCATATCGCGCTGCGGACACAAATAAATCGAGCATTGACGCAGCGCGTTGAAAACAGGCGCAGGGTCGCCGAAAAAGTATATATCGCTGTCGCAGTAAAGCACGCTGCCCGCGCCGTAATGCGTCAGCACAAACTCAAGATACACAGGCTTAAGCGTCCAGCAATATTCGTTCGTCTTGCGATACAACTTCACAGCTTGCAGCGCAGCGTCCTCGACCTCCCACAACTGCGTCAGCGTCACATTTTCAAGCTCCGCTCTTTTCAGCAGCCAATAAATCGTGTCGTCTATGCACAGGATATAAAGGTGAAAAGGCTGCGACCTGCCGCGCAGCGACTGATAAAACGCAAGCAGCTTTATTATATAATCCTTGCCTGCGATTGTGCAGTAGTTGTTTGCGTTGTAGTTGCCGCTCATTTTTGCTGCCTCCATATCTCGTTTGCGTACATCAGGTCTTTCGGCGTATCAATCGAAATCCACATGCCCTTGTGCGTATAAACGCTTAATTCGCCGTTGGCAACAAGCTTTTCCATCGGGTCTTGTTCAAGCACGCATGTAGGCTCATCCGAAAGATAATCCATAATTTTATTTTCAAACACAAAAAAGCCACCGTTGATTATCCCGATTTTCGCCTTCTTTTCCTCGAACGATGTTGCAACGCCGTCGACAACTCGAAGCGTGCCGTATTGACTTCTTTTTGCGATACCTGTAACGGTTGCGATTTTACCTTTTGCTTTGTGGAACGCAAGCAGGTCGTCGATGTTGATGTTAGAAAGCCCGTCGCCGTATGTCACCATAAAAGGCTCATCGCCGATATACTGCTTCACCATCTTGATTCGCGCGCCTGTCATCGTTTCCACGCCTGTGTTAATCAGTGTGACGTTGAACTTATCGTTGTTGTCAAAATATTCAACAGTGTCGCCGCCTACAGTCTTAAAGATATTGCAGTTGCGCCACTCGTAATCGATAAAATATTGCTTGATAGCCTCCCCTTTATATCCGAGGGGCAGAATGAAATCATTAAAACCGTATTTGCTGTATAAATCAATGATGTGCTTAATTATCGGCTTGTTGTCCACAAGCAGCATAGGCTTAGGCACACTTTTGGTTGCCATACGCAACCCTCTTCCGCCGCACAGAATTACAACCTTCATATGAATTTCTCCTTTGTTAAATAAATGTTAAATTAAATATAATCCCCATAGGGGCGCACCTGCGTGTGCACCCGTGAACGCACACGCAGGTGCGCCCCTACAGCATAATATGCCGCGAAATTATGTAATGTTAAGAAAGCGCAGGGGCATAAGCCCTGCGCTTTCTTAATGTCATTTCAGTTATTGTATTGCGATGCCGCCGCTTGCGTAGCCGATAAGCGTGTTTACAAGAGTTTCACCTGTTGATGTGATTGAGAACACCATCATCAAGCGCGTCTGCGCAGCAATGGGTATTGACAATCCTGTAGTTTCGCCGAATGCAGATAAGCCTATTGTAATGCTGCCTGTAAATGGCGGAGCTAATGTAACAACCGCGCCGGGAACAGCTGTGAATACATTATCCGGCGTTGTGGATTCATATAGCTGAGCCGTTACAGTTACCGCTGTGCCTGGCAAACTAGCTGCGGCAGAAGCGGAGAAGTATGCGCTGATGTCGGTGATAATTCCGTCGCGAGGCATCGAGAAAGCGAAGTTTGACGCTCCGCCTGCCGCGCCTGTTAGGTCTATCACAGGACCCAAATCAGCTAAGCCAATGCCGTTGTTACCGAAGCCGATGAAAGCTGGATTACCTGCCAATCCGCCTGCGATACTTTCCAAAGTCACAGGTGTGCCGGAAGCCAACGGGATAATTGCAGCTGCACCTGTTACACTTGCACCTGTAGCGCCAGTCGCGCCAGTCGCTCCGACCGCACCAGTTGCACCAGTCGCCCCAGTAGCTCCTGCTATACCTGCTGCACCAGTCGCGCCAGTTGCACCAGTAGCACCTGCTATACCTGCTGCACCAGTCGCGCCAGTCGCGCCAGTAGCACCTGCTATACCTGCTGCACCAGTCGCGCCAGTCGCGCCAGTAGCACCAGTAGCACCTGCGATACCTGCCGCTCCTGTTGCGCCGGTAGCTCCTGTTATTCCTGCTGCGCCGACAGCACCAGTAGCACCTGTCACACCTGTGCTGCCTGTAGGCCCTGTAGGTCCTAACGGGCCGATTGCACCAGTCGCACCTGTGGCTCCAGTAGGACCTGCTATGCCTGCCGCACCAGTCGCGCCAGTAGCACCTGCGATACCTGGCGCCCCAGTCGCCCCAGTCGCCCCAGTAGCTCCGGCGATACCTGCTGCTCCCGTAGCACCGGTAGCCCCCGTAGCACCAACTGCACCTGGCGCGCCCGGAATACCCTGCGCACCTGTAGCTCCCGTCGCACCGGTGGCGCAATTCCTATTATAAAACCACAACCAAACACAATCACAAACCCTCCCTAGACGGAAGGTTTATTTTTTTAAACATTCCTTTCTAACAGACGTTTATTCTGCCTTATTTTGTCCAGTATTCCATTTATCAATGTTAAATTCATATTAACAACGTCATTTAAATAAATCAACCATAATAACCGAATATTTATACATGATGTACACATAAATTTGAAATATATATCTTTTGCATTACAATATAAATAAAATATTAAAAAAAATTTATAAATACTATTGACAAAATGTATAATAGTGTGTTAATATTTTGTTAAGCAGTTAGTAAATAATGTTAAGCGAAAGAGAGGATGTAAAAAATGTTAAAAAAAGGTTCAAAACTGCTAGCACTTTTAATGGCAATGGTAATGTTGGTGGCGCTGTCCGCGTGCGGTACGAGTGGTGACAGCGGCAAGGCGAGCAAAACTCCCGACCCAACATCAACTCCCGCAACAACAACCGAAACCGAAGACACCACAGATGCAACCGAAGATGAAACAGTTGCTGTAGAAGAAGATGAAGAAGTAGAAGAGGAATTTGACCTCGACAAATACTTCCCCGGCGCGGATTTAGGCGGAGTTACACTAAAGGTTAACTTCCAAAATCCTGAAAAAGTTGACGAAGCTGACAGAGATAAGTGGAGAGCACGCGCAAAGAGAGTTGAAGAAAAGTTCAACGTTAAGCTTGTTTTCGATTCACTTGAAGGTATCGACTGGAATGACGTTCCGCAACAAATCATCACATCAATCGCAGCAGGCGACCCGATTCTTGATGCAGGCGACTTCTCAAGATACTATCTGGCTGACCTTGTAAACAATGGCTTAATGGTAGACATGGGCAGCGCAGTTAAGAGCGCAGGCTTCCCTGAAGGTTACTATAAATACGGCTCACAGCTCGCAGGCGTTACATACGGATTCTCCCGCGGTGTAATGGGCACATGGACCATATTGGCGTACAACAGAGATTTAATCAAAAAAGCAGGCATGGAAAAAACTCCTACAGAAATGTTCGTAGAAGGCAAATGGAGCTACGACGATTTCTATAACTACATGAAGGAATTAAAGTCCAAGCTACCTAGCGGCGTTGACACATTCGGCATCCACGCTTTAACATGGGCGGAAGCTGCTACCTACGCCAACAACTCATTCTTATATGACCCGGACACATATGTGCCGCAATATCTGTCTGACGGCACAATTGAAACAATCGAGTTTATGCAAAAGATGGTACAAGACGGACTTATGCGCGGTCCTGTAGTTGAAACATACGACGACGGTACGCCTAAGTATAACTGGAACAGCGCGACAGCAGGCTTCCAAGACGGCGAGCTTGCTATGGCTCCTGCCGCTCCTTGGGATCACGAGAGCTTGGCGTCCAAGTTTGATTGGGGCGTAGTACCTTTCCCGTACGGTTCAAAGGTTACAGTTAAAGACGGCGACTATAAATCCCTCGAGGGACAATATTTCGCTGAATACCACGACTGCGGCATCATGGGTATCATCAAAGGCGCAGGCGACAAGAAGATGACAAACGACCAATTCATTAACCTGGTATTCACATATTACGACGACGCTGCCGAAGACTTTATCAAAAATAAAGGCAGAGCAGCAAAAGGTGAAGTTATCGTTCCGGGTAATCCCGAAGACCCAATGCACTTCACAACAGAGCTAGACCAAGAAATATACTACTGGTATGTTGCTCAAAGCAGATTTGAGCCGATGCAAACTGTAACAGTTGTACCCGATCCTTACAGAGCGATTTACAAGGTTTGCGGAACAAACGAAAACGTACGCTCAACATTAGAATCCGTTATAGTTGCCGACACATGGGCAATGGTTGACGCGGGCTATGTTAAAGTAGAAGATCTTCCTGCAGACTTAAAGGCGCAGATTGAAAAATACACTCCTCCTGTAACCGAAGAATAAAGCTTTATATAAAATACGTCATTATAACACGCAATAAAATTGTAGGGGCGATCCTTGTGGTCGCCCCTACAACAATCCAATAAAATCCAATACGGGCGAACTTAAGTTCGTCCCTACATCATTGAAAATAATCGCAATCTAAATGTTGTATAACGAGGTTGATTATGATAAAAACGAGGTTAACCTATAAGTTATATCTGTTTTTCTTAATAGCAATTGTATGTCTTTGCCCTGTCAGCATTTATGCCGCTCCTGATTATTTGGATTATATAGCCGAGATGGGCAATGTAAGCGCGGGCGCGGATACTGCTACAATTGACGCGGCAGATTATATAAGCGGCGACGACGTGGAAAAAGCCGAGGATGCGCTGCTTACAGGCAGCGACTCCGTAGTAAAGTACAGCGTCAACGTAAGCAAGAGTGGCTATTACTACATCTCACTGCTGTACAAACCTGTCATAGACGGTAACGGCCTATTGCTGCGCACTGTTGAGATAAACGACGCACTGCCTTTCGTAGAAGCTGAAAACATCAGCTTCAAACGTTTTTACCAAAACTTAAACAATGACTACAAAGAAGAAAAAGGCGACCAAATGTTTCCGCGTCAAGTTGAAGTCGCGGAATGGAAAGAAGCGCAGCTTTTCAACTCCGACAGCTATGTTGTGGATTCCCTCAAGTTCTACCTTGAAAAAGGGGATAACACCATAACATTCAAGGCAGTCGAAGGCGAAATGCTGATAAAGACAATCAAGCTTACGCCCGCGCTTCAATTGCCTGCGTATAGCGAATACGCAAGCAAGCACGCAGGTCAGCCAAAGCTAAGCGACCTCTCCATCAAAACACAAGGGCAGGACGCAGACAGAAAGTCGTCGCCCGGAATCTATCCAATCACCGACAGAACTTCGCCGTTAGTAGAGCCGTACGACCCGGACAGAATCGTGCTTAACGCAATCGGCGGCAAGGCGTGGGATAGCCCGGGTCAAGCTGTCGAGTGGGACATCGACGTTCCGCAGACGGGCATGTACAAAATCGCAATCAAAGCCAAGCAAGAGGAAAAAATCGGCGACTTCTCCACGCGCATACTTAAAATCAACGGCGAGATTCCCTTCGCCGAAGCCGCAGACATTCGCTTTGACTACGACACCACATTTTCACTAAAATACCTATCTGACATCGATTCCGACGAGGACTACTACTTTTTCCTTGAAAAAGGAAAAAACACAATCACGCTGGAAGCAACTCTGGGCGTTTACGGCGAAATCATCACCAAGTCGCTGGAATCGCTGCGCGCACTAAACGGAATCTACCACGACATATCGCTGATAACAGGCTTCGTCCCGGATAAATACCGCGACTACAACCTCGATATACTTATTCCTGATTTAAAGAGCAGGTTTATCGAGCAAAGGGATAACATCGAGGACATCAAGACGCAGCTTGTTGAAGTTGCAGGCAAAGCAAGAAGCAGCAATCAAATCAACAAGCTAATCACGCAGCTTGAAATATTTATCAACGACGCAAACGAGATTCCGCGTTACTTCGTTGACTTCAAGAGCAGCGTTTCCGCTTTAGGCGACTGGATTCTCACGCTGCAAAATCAAGCGCTTGAAGTAGACTACTTCATAATAGCGTCAGGCGAGCAAAAGCTTCCGGCTGCAAACGGCAACTTCTTCCAAAATATCATTCACTCGGTGCGCAGCTTCTTCGCTTCGTTTAGAAGCAACTACAACGCTGCCGCTGTAAAATCGGATAACGCAAACGCGAAGTCGATAGACGTATGGGTATCGGCAGGCCGAGACCAATACAACGTAATCCGCCGCGTAATTACCGATTCCTTCACGCCTGAATACGGCGTAAACGTAAACGTAAACCTTGTAGGCGCGGACGTAATCTTCCCTGCGTCAATCACAGGCAACGGTCCCGACGTAATTCTGCAAATTTCAGCGGGCACCCCGCTCAACTTCGGATACCGCGACGGCGCGTACGACCTCACACAGTTGCCCGGATTCGATGAAGTGGCAAAGCGATTCCCTGCCGCGGCGATTGACACCTTCCGCTACAACGGAGCGTGCTACGCATTGCCTGACCAGATGAGCTTTAACATGATGTTCTATCGCAAGGACGTTTTCGACGAGCTAAACTTAAGTGCACCCAACACAATTGACGAGCTGCTTGCCTTAGTACCTACGCTGCAAACGAACAACATGGACGTCTACCTGCAAACAGGTGGACAACAAATGATTGGCTCTGTTACAACAACAGGCAACGCAACCTTCCTAAACTCAGTATTTGCTTCCTTATTATATCAGAACGGCGGCTACATATATAATGACGGCGGCAAAACAACTGCAATAGGCGGCGACATCGGCACAAATATATTCAAGCAATGGACAGAGCTATATACCAAGCACAACTTCATCGTTGAAACAAACTTTGCGACGCGCTTTAGAATCGGCGAGATTCCCATTGGCGTAGTTGATTTATCCAACTACAACACGCTTTCCGTCGCTGCTCCCGAGATAAAAGGCAACTGGCAGATGGCGCAAATTCCGGGAACAAGACAGCCGGACGGCTCTATCCGCTACGACAACGCCATCTCCGTAAGCGGCTCAATGATAGTGAAAAGCATAGCGGAACAGCACAAGGTTGTAGACGAAAGCTGGGAATTCTTAAAGTGGTGGACGTCGGACGACGTGCAATACAGATTCGCGACCGAGATGGAATCGGTGTTGGGCTTATCTGCGCGTTACACTCCTGCAAACCTTAACGCCTTCTACAGAATCTCGTGGAGCAAGGACAACAAACGCGCACTTGAGAATACTATAGAGTGGCTCAAAGCAGTGCCACAAGTTCCGGGCAGCTACATCACAGGCCGAGTTATGGACAATGCCTTCTTATCGGTTATCACAAAGTCGACGAACGCAAACCCCAACGACGCAATATTCAACGCTGTCGATTTAATCGACCAAGAATTGGCAAGCAAGCGCAAAGAGTTTAATCTGGAATAAAAATCCGCAGAAAGGAAGGTGCTTTTCTTTGGAGGATAAAATTACAGCTAATGGCAGGTATAACTTCAAGAAGAATAAAATCTTGTATCTGATGATGCTCCCCTTTATGTTGCTCTTCTTCATGTTTACCATTTTGCCTATAATCATCAGCATATTTTTCAGCCTTACGAACTACAACATTCTGCAATTTCCTAAGTTTGTAGGCTTCGACAACTACATCAGGCTTCTTTTGGAGGATAAAGTTTTCATCACGGCGATAAAGAATACATTCGTAATCGCCGTAGTCACAGGCCCTGCCGGCTATATACTTGCTTTTTTAATGGCGTGGCTTATAAACGAGCTTAAGCCTAAGGTTAGAGCTGTGTTCACCATTATATTTTACGCGCCGAGTATCTCCGGCAACGTATTCTTGATTTTCGCAATGCTTTTCTCGAACGATCCGTACGGCTTCATCAACGCGAAGCTTATGTCGTGGGGAATTACAGAAGGTGCGATATTGTGGCTTAAAGACGCAAACTACATGATGCCTGTTGTAATCATAGTTTCGCTGTGGCTAAGCTTAGGCTTCGGCTTCCTGTCGTTTATCGCAGGTCTGCAAACTATCGACAGAGCGCAGTATGAAGCGGGGCAGGTGGACGGAATATCCAACCGCTGGCAGGAGCTATGGTTTATCACACTTCCCAACATGAAGCCGCAGCTTATGTTCGGCGCGGTAATGTCGATAACAAACGCACTCGGCGTGGGCGACATAACGGCACAGCTAATGGGCTTCCCGAGCGCGAACTATGCCGTGCATACGATGGTCAACCACCTCAACGATTACGGCAGCATTCGCATGGAGATGGGCTACGCTTCCGCGATAGCCGTGCTGCTGTTCGCGCTTATGCTAGGCAGCAACGGATTAGTGCAGAAGTTTCTGAAGAGGGTGGGGACATAATATGAAAAAATCCGGAAACAGGTCATTAGCTGGAAACATCACGCTTTTAGCCTTCTTAATCGTATTGGCTCTGGTATTTTTGTTCCCTGTAATATTTATGATAAACAACGCGTTCAAGCCGTTGTATGAGCTTGTAAAGTTCCCGCCTGACATTTTCGTGCGCAACCCTACGATGAATAATTTCAAGGACATCGGCACAATAACGTCAAAGTCGATAGTGCCGTTCACACGCTACATGTTTAACACGTTGTTCATACTCGTGTTAGGCACAGGCGGACAGATGCTGCTTGCGTCAATGTGCGCATTTCCCTTGGCGAAGTATGACTTTTTCGGGAATAGGTTTATCAGCAAATTAATTGTAATGGCGCTGATGTTCTCGCCTGCGGTAACTGCTGTGCCGAACTATATGATTCTGTCACAGCTAGGGCTTATAAATTCGTACGGTGCGGTGATATTCCCCGCGTTTGCATCGACGCTTGGACTTTTCTTGATGACAAACTTCATGGCGCAAGTGCCGTCGAGCTTGATAGAATCAGCAAACCTAGACGGAGCTAACGAGTTTGTCACGCTTTTCAAGGTGGTACTGCCTTCGGTTAAACCTGCGCTCATCACGCTGTTCATACTTTCCTTCCAATCTCTTTGGGGAGTTACAGGCGCGATGTTCCTGTACGATGAGCCGCTTAAGCCTGTAAGCTACATGCTTGGGCAAATCTCATCGCTCGGCATAGCGCGTCAGGGCACAATGGCAGCGGTATCTCTTATCATGTTTGTAATCCCTGTTGTAATCTACATTTTCATGCAGACGAACGTTATCGAAACAATGACGACTTCGGGCATGAAGGATTAGGCGGTGTGTATGAAAAACATTAAACTACGAAAATATTTTGCGGCATTGATGATTGTGCTGCTAATTCCTGCGTCGGCAAGTGCTGCGTCGGTGAACAGCTATATCTACACGCAGACAGGTCCCGTAAGCGGAAATGCTGCCTTCGACAGCTTTTACCCAAGCGTAATGCCTGAGGTATACAGCTACTCCACGAGCATACTTGCGGCAGATGTAGGCGTTTCCAGCTTTTACAAGATAAACGGCATATTCACGACCGACGATGCAATCTACATCGCGAACGGCCAATCCATAATCATCACCGACCTTGACTTCAACAGAAAAGCCGTAATCACAGGCTATGAATCAGCGGATGGCTACAAGCAATTGCCTGAGCTAAACGACTTATACGTAACCGAATCGGGCGAAATCTATGCTTGCTCCGCGTCGGCAGGAATGCTGTTTCATTTTAACGCGGACTACACGATAAAAAGAGAAATGGGTCGCCCCGAGGGGCTTATCCTAAACGAAAACATCGCATGGTCGCCGCTCAAGGTTTCGGTCGACAGCGTAAATCGCGTTTATGTAATCGGCAACAACATCTACGAGGGCATAGTCGAGCTTGACGCCGAGGGCAAATTCTCGCGCTACTTCGGCACAGAAAAGGTAAAGTATTCGCCCATCCAATTGTTCTGGCGTACGCTTCAAACGCAGGCGCAGCGCGCACGTACATCGATGTGGCTCCCTGTAAACTACAACAGCATGTCGATAGACAAGGACGACTTCATCTATTCAACAATAGCAGGCGAGTTCGAGTTCAACCCGATACGCAAGCTTAACGCAAAAGGCGAAAACATACTGCGTCCGTCGAGCAACCAGGTATACCCTCATGGCGACATTTGGGTAAGCAACAGCGATAACGCCGATTCACGCGGCGCGACAATGCTTACAGCCATAGACAATACAGAGTACGGCGCATTCTTTGTTATGGACGCAAACCGCAACAGAATCTTCGCCTACGATGAAAACAGCGTGCTGATGTTCGCGCTGGGTGACAAAGGCAATGTCGAAGGCAGGCTAATCAACCCCATTGACTTTAAGCTAAGCGGCGACAGAATCCTAATCGTCGACAGGGGCAACATGTCGATCGAAGTGTATGAGCCGACCGAATACGGTAACCTAATCCTCTCCGCTACAAAATTGCTGCACAACGGCGACTACAACGAAGCCGCTGAAATCTATTACAAGTTAATAGACATCAACCCCGAGCTGCAATACGCGTACGCGAATATCGGCAAAGCGTTGTACAGACAAGGCGATTATGAGTCCGCTATGGAGTATTTCAAAATGGGGCAGGATTACAAAAATTACTCAATGGCGTTCAACAAGGTAAGGCAGTCCGCGATAGCCGACAACTTTATCCTGATACTGATAATCGTAGTAGGCGTACCTGTGTTGATAACGATAATTAAAAGATTTGTAAGAGGTGAGCCGAATGCTAACAAGTCTAAAACGTAATTTCATAGATTTTCCTTTATATGTAATCTCAAGCCCATTTAAAGCTTTTGATGATATAAAGTATCAAAACATGGGCAAGAAGCATTTTGCCGTTGTGATGCTGCTTTTGTTCGTGGTGTACAATATATGCGATCAAGTATTCAAAGGCTTCATCGTTGCGAAGTATTATGTTAAAACGCCGTTTATTAATATTCCTTACACGGCCGCAATAAGCCTTCTGCCGATACTATTGTTCGTAGTAGCCAACTGGAGCATAACTTCGATAACCGACGGCAAGGGCAAGATGAAGGAAATACTAATCGTAGTCACCTACGCGTTGTACCCCAAAATCATACTATCCTTCATCGGCTTGATTTTATCCAACGTAGTTACAATTGAAGAAGTGGCGTTCGTGGATTTCTTTATGAGCTTTGGCAATGTAGCTTTCGGATTATATTTGTTCATCGGGCTTGTAATAATCCACGAGTACACATTTACAAAATCCGTGGTAATGGTAATCCTTACGATATTCTCAATGCTAATCATCGTATTTGTAATCGGATTGCTGCTGTCGCTTTCAACAGAGGTTTACTTCTTCTTCTACACAGTATTCAAAGAGCTGATGATAAGGCTTGCATGACCCATGGAAAGGCGGGATGTTATGAAAAAAATTATTTCCGTTTTTGTGTCGCTGTCGATTATTCTATCCATGTTCTCATTCGCATACGCGGAGGAAGAAGCACAGGCAGAGCCTGCCGAAGCACTACCTCCAAGTATATCGTTAGACGGATTGGAAGAGCCGAAGGAATACGAGTACAACTACGAGCTTGTTGCCGAAACAAGCGCGGCGCGGCTTTATCTTGACAAATCCATAAACAGCTTCCGCGTTGAAACAAAAGCGGACGGAAAATACTACGACACAAAAGTGATGAACGGTCAAGTCGGCAACAGCTACGTTCAAGCCGAACAAAAGTCTGACTTTATTCTTGATGTAAAAGGTATGCCGACGAGCATCAACAATTTTGAACAAAGCATAGAGCTTGACCAGGTAACATATCAGCAGATAAACAACGGAATCCGCGCGACCTTTATCGTAGGCGAAAAAAATGCAGTAAACATATTCATGTTTCCGAAGTATATCAGCGAGGAAAGACTTAACGAGCTTATTTATCCGAACTTGACAAAGGCAGAGATAAAAAGCTTTGAGAAAGACTTTTACAGCAAGACGACCGAGAAGTATATCAGCCGCAACGAACGCTATAATGCCGACGGCACAAAGCGCAACGTGCCCATAATGCGCCTCAAAAAATTGTACGAGTTTTTCTATGAGCGCAGCGGCTATACATTGGAGGAGCTTAACGCGGATAACGCCGAGTGGGGCGAGCCGGAATACTTCCCCCCTGTAACTATGACTATTATTATCGATTACACCTTAGACGGCTCCGACCTAGTGGTAAATATCCCCTTGTCCGAGATGATATTCGACGAGCTTAACCCTGTCAACAATATTACGCTGATGCCTTACCTGCTATCCGGCAGCTTATTCGAGGACGGCTACATCTTTGTTCCGGACGGAAGCGGCGCGATTATGAATTTCAACACCGGCAATGTTAACGCGCCCAAGCTTGAAATTCCCATCTACGGCAGAGATATGCTATACTCTACCTTCGACTTCAAGGAATCAACCGAGCAAGCGACACTGCCCGTTATGGGAATCAAAAAAGGCAGCGACGCGATACTGGGCATAATCGAAAAAGGCGCAGAAATCGCAACTGTCACGGCTAATTCCTCAGGCAAGGTTGACGAGTTCAACAAGGTGCAGGTAAGCTTCAACACCAACTACATGGAGAAAATCCCCTTGCTGCTGGGCTTCGGGCAAACCTCCACCATTTATCAGAAGAAGCCGTATCTGGGCGACATAACAATGCGCTACGTATACCTTCACGGCGACAAAGCCAACTACACAGGTATGGCAAAGGCGTACAAGGATTATCTGCAAAAGCGCGGCATGATTAAGTCGAACCCTGTTGCAGAACAAGCTCCGCTGTTCGTGGAAATGCTCGCGACCATCGTTGAGTGGAAGCTTTTCCTGGGCTTCTCCTACAGTTCCAACAAGCCGCTTACTACCTTCTCGCAAGCGCAGTCTATACTTGAAACGCTCAAGGCTTCCGGAATCAACAACATCAAATTCCAGTACGACGATTGGTTTAACAAGGGTGCGCTGAACTACAACATTTCAAATATTGACGTCTTAGGCAATATCGGCGGCAAAAAGGGCTTGCAGTCCATGATTAACTACACCTACGCCAACAACATCGACTTCTACCCTTCTGTACGCACGAATTTATTAACAAACTCAAAAGGCTTCAGTGCAAACAGGGATTTTTCACGCCGAATAAACGACGCGGTTGCATATTATCCTATGTTTAATGCCGCCACCCACAATGTAATTTCGGCGGTTAATATGCTGTCGCCTAAAAAAATTCCGGGCATGGTAAATAAGTTTGTCAAGTCATCGGACAAATTGGGGCTTAACAGCGTCACCATGATGGATACAGGCACATTGCTGTATGGCGACTACAACACCAAGAATCAAATAATGCGCTACGACGCGACTCAATATTTTGTCGACGCACTCGATTCAATGGCAAACGGCGGCAAAAGCATGATGTTCTCGAACGCTAACAGCTACGCCTTCCCGTATGCAAGCGCAGTAACAGACCTCCCAAGCACAGGCAGCGGCTATCGTTCAATCGACTACAGCGTTCCCTTCGTGCAAATGGTGCTGGAAAACGACGTGCCGTATTCGCTCCCTGCCGGAAACAACAAGGGCAACTTCGACCCGGACCGTTACCTGCTGCAAGCGATCGAAAGCAAGAGCGCGTTAAAGTACATGTTCACCTACGAGGACGAATCCGCATTCAGCCTGCAAATCGACCAATGGGGCTCACAGTACACTCCGCAATTCACCACACACTTCGCACGCTATGAAAGCAGCGTCAGCGAATACTACAAGAAGTACAATGAATTTTACCAAAAGGTGAAAAACTCCGAAATAGTTCTTCACGAGCGAATAAACAAAAACATAGTAAAAGTGGCATATGAAAACGGCGTTCAGATTTATTTAAACTACGGGAAAAGCCCCGCGATAGTAGATGGCGTGAAGATTCCGTCCGCATCATATGTATATAATTAATTAACGCATGTTAAGATTGGGGTGAAATCGTTGAAAAATCTTACGTTAAAATTTCGCCGTTCGGGTTTAAGCTCGCAGAGAATGCTGTGGGGAATTATTTTCCTGCTGCCGTGGATAATCGGGTTTCTGCTGTTTTTCCTTAAGCCTTTAGTTGAGGTTGTGATATATAGCTTTAACGAGGTGTCGGTAGTCGACGGCGGCGTTGATATGAAATATCTGGGGCTTGCAAATTATGTAAAAGCACTCACCATCGACGTAGGCTTTAACAAAATCATAATTTCAATGCTCATGACGTCGTTTCCTAAGGTTATTATAGTAATCGTATTTTCGCTGCTTGCCGCTGTATTGATTAATGGAAAGTATTTCGGCAGAAGCGCTGCGCGTACTATCTTCTTTATACCGATTATTATGGGCACAAGCATAGCGACAGTGACGCTGGCAGGCGCGGATATGGTTGCGCAGGAAATGGGCATGTCCGAAGGATTCTCCGGCTTTGGGCTTGGATTGCTGTTCGACATACTCTTTAGCCTTGGCTTGCCGATGTCGATTACAGCTATCGTAGCGAATGCAGTTTTCGGCATATTCTCGATTCTGGCAATTTCAGGTGTGCCTATATTGGTATTCCTGGGCGGCCTGCAATCAATCTCGCCGTCGCTGTATGAGGTTGCAAAAATCGAAGGCGCGACAGGCTATGAAACATTTTGGAAGGTGACGCTGCCTATGGTATCGCCTATGGCATTGCTTGCCACGGTGTACACAATGATTGACGCATTCTCGCGCACGGATTACAACATAGGGGCTCGCGTATTTAGATACGCCTCCGAATACTTTCAATATATCGCCTTCACGCAAGTGAACTATGGCTTAAGCGCGGCGATGTGCCTTATGTATTTCGTTGTAAACGTGATAATAATTTCTATTGTGTCATTCATCATATCAAGGAGGGTGTATTATAATGCTTAAATCCGCACTCCATAGGCTTGATACATTGAGCTTTGCGATAAAGAAAAGGGCTTTTTCGGTTGTTATAGCTATTTTCCGATACGCGCTGATTCTTTGTATATCCTTTATGATATTGTACCCACTGCTGACCATGATTTCGCGTGCGTTCACTCACCCGGAATATTTGGGTTCGGCTACGTCGATATGGATTCCTGTAAGGGCGACGTTTGACAACATCATTGTCGCGGCGACAATATTGAACTATCCGACCGCGATTGTCTACACGTTTTTCAGCACGGCTGCAATTACGACGCTGCAAATTTTCGGCTCGGCGTTCGCAGGATATTCCTTGTCGCGCCTGAAGTTTCGCGGCAGCGGTTTAATATTTGCACTGGTTATTCTTACGATAATCGTGCCGCCTGCGACTTTGATGTTGCCGCAGTATATACTATTTAAAAACTTTGATTTATTCGGACTTTTTAAGTTGATAACAGGCGAGCCGTTGAACTTGCTAGGAAAGCCCGTGTCGATGTTCATGCTTGCATTTTTAGGGCAAGGATTAAGCGGCGGCTTGTTCATCTACATTTTCCGTCAATTCTTCATGGGCGTGCCGAAGGAGCTTGAGGAAGCTGCTTATGTAGACGGCAGCGGATTTCCGCGCACATTCTTCAAAATTGTGCTTCCGTCGTCGCAGCCTGCGTTTTTGACAGTGGGCGTGCTAAGCTTTGTTTGGAACTGGAACGACTCTTATTTCCCCAGCTTATTTAATCCGACCAAGAACTTGCTTAGAATGCAGCTCAATCAGTTGAACATGCCGAGCGGCGGCGGCTCCAGCGTGCAGCTTGCGATAGGCAACAATGTGTCAAAGCTTATAGGCGTCACATGGCTGCGCACTCAAGCTTATGACGTGGCAATGTTATCCGTCGCTGCATTGCTTGTAATGCTTCCGCTAATCGTTGGATTCGTCATTGTGCAGAAGCGTTTCGTTGAAAGTATCGAGAGATCAGGTATTGTTGGATAGACTATAGTGAAACAACTTTAAAGCAATCTGCTAGTCAATCACGTTTCCTTGATTCTATGGGCATTCGTCGCACTTCTGATGTATCGGAATGAAATGTGATTGACTATATAAACGGAGCGGCGAATTGCCGCTCCGTAATTATTTAGGGACGGTGATATTATGATGCAGGAATGGTTTACCAAGGCAAAGCTGGGAATTTTTATTCACTACGGCATATATTCGTTGGGTGAAACATGCGAGTCGTGGGCGTTCAAAAACGGCAGAATCTCGTACGAGGACTATATGAAGCAGGGCGACAGCTTCACCGCGTCGAAATATGACCCTGTGAAGTGGGCGGAGCTTTTCAAGAAAGCAGGGGCAAGGTACGTCGTGCTAACGACCAAGCACCACGACGGCATGGCGTTGTTTGACACGCAGTACAGCGACTTGAATGTGGTGAAGAAAACTCCTGCCGGCCGCGACTTAATCGCGCCGTATACCGAGGCTGTGCGCAACGCCGGAATGAAGGTGGGTCTGTATTATTCGCTAATCGATTGGTCAGACTATCGCTATCGCTCCATCTATCCCGAGGGTTCAAAGCCGGAGGATAACTTGAAAGAAATCTACGGCACTCCCGCAGGTGGGCCGGAGAATCCTGCGCTGTGGGAGGAATTTTTGGAGTTTTACTTCAATCAGCTTACCGAGCTTTTCACCAATTACGGCACGATAGACCTAGTATGGTTCGACGGAGATTGGGAACGCAGCGCGAAGCAGTGGAAGGCACCCGAGCTTAGAGAATACCTGCATAAGCTAAGCCCCAACATAATCATAAACTCACGCCTGCAAGGCTACGGCGACTATTCCACCCCGGAGCAAGGCATACCCAACATTCCGCCCGAAGGCGCGTGGGAGTTTTGTACCACGATAAACACATCGTGGGGATATTTCAAGAACGACGATGATTATAAGACGAGCAGGCAGGTAGTGCGCATGTTCTGCGACTGCATAACGATGGGCGGAAACATGCTGCTTGACGTAGGTCCAATGGAAAGCGGCGAGCTTGACCCGCGGCAGGAGCAAGTGCTGCTAGACCTAGGCACGTTTATCCACGACAACGAGGAAGCAATCTACGACACAGGCAAAGGCTTAAGCTACAACAACTTCCTAGGCGGAAGCACAATGTCGGAGGACAAAAAGACGATATACTTGTTCGTGTACGACAAGCCTGTAGAATTTTTATGCGTCAAGGGCATAAAGACAGAGGTTGCGCGAATCAGCGTGCTGCATAGCGGTGAGGAGCTGCAATATCGCTACACAGGTTCGCTGCCGTGGAGCGGAATCCCCGGCACGCTGTGGATTGACGCTGCCAATATGCAGCTGCACCCTATGGCGACCGTGATAAAGGTTGAGCTAGTAGACACGCTTGTGTATGATAATGGACACGGCGCGCCTGTTACGCAAAATTAAAAAAGGGGGCTGTATAAAACAGCCCCTAACCAATAATTCCAATCAATCTATCCGCGCATTCAGAAGCGCGTTGCAACGCTTCATCACAGCAAGCAGACGATTCCGCCGCGACCTCCAACGTAAAGCTGCCCTTGTAAGTCGTCTGCTTTAGCTGTGCCATTTCGGCAGCCCAGTCTATTGTGCCGCCGAAGGGCATGAGGTGTTGGTCGGCTGTGCCGTCGTTGTCGTGAATATGTATTGCGATTAATTTGTCCGAGTGCTTTTGTAGCAGGTTTTCGTTCGGCATGAATACATTTCTGTGTCCGCTGTCGTAGCAGAAGCCTACGGTGTCTGTTTTGAAATTGTCGAATATGAAATCGTTGTAAGTGGAAAGTCTAAGATTTTCAAATGCTAGTTGTATATTATATTTGTGCGCCGTTTCGATAAGTTGTCCGAAGCGGCGCAGTCCTATTTCGGAGACGGGCGGCGGCGTGAAGCCGCTTGAGGCATGAATAATTAGCCGCTTGATACTGTATTTGCTTGCTAAGGTTATGTCGTTATCAAGCCGCGCCATTGTATCATCGCCGTCGATTCCGTCGACCCACATGCTGTTTATATCCCTAAAGCTAAGGTGGGCGTTTTCTACTTCAAGCCCATATTGGTCTGCGAGGACGGCAGCTTCTTCTCTGCTGCCATTCTCTGGGAAATCCTCTGACCAGTTGAGCATCACAGTGTCAAAGTTAGAACGCTTGATGGCTTCTATGCGTGTTTTTATGGGAAGCTCAATGCCAAACCAAGTGTATATACCCTTTTTCATTGTGATACTCCTTTTGTGGGATTGCTACATATTCAATTCAAACACGTCCGCGTAATCTGCGTCCATCATCGATACATCGTGCGTGTGCAGCACAAGACCTTTGTCTCCGTACTCGAACGCGATGTCCTGCCCTGTTCTAAGCAGTCGCGCGGACTTTACGCCCGGGACATTGCCGATGTACACTTTATTGGGAAGGCGCGGATAGCGCGTGTACCCGAAAAATGCGTAGACACTGCTGCCTTTTTTGGCAAAGGATATGTTGCCGTTTTGCGGAAATCCTGCTTCGGTTTCATAAATGGCGTCGCCGTTTACGCGCAGCCAACAGCCTAGTTTTCTCAGGATATACTCGCCTTCGACCGGGAGTTTTCCGTCAGGCTGCGGCGTTATGTTAAGGGCTAGGCTTCCGCCTTTTGATACTATGTTGATTAGCAGCGACACTACTTGGTGCGGCGACTTGTACTCGTCGTCGTAGTGGAAGGAGAAGTTTCTGCCTAGTGTTACGCAGGCTTCCCACGGCACATTCAATGCTCTTTCCGGCACTGTTTGTTCGGGTGTGACTATGTTTTCGTATTTGCCGCCGACTGTTCTGTCGCAGACTATTAGGTGCGGCTGCGTGGTGTCGCGAATCTTTTCAACAACTTCGCCAAGGCGTATGTCCTGTCCGCGATTTTGCGGACATACCCAACCGCCGTCCAGCCACAGTGTGTCGATTTTGCCGTAGTCACTGCCTAGCTCCAGCAATTGCGCGTGGGTATATTGTACGAATTGTTCCCACAATTCAGGGTGCTCGTTTACGTCATAGTTGACGTTGCGCGTTTTCGCCGTACCGAATTGCTTCGCCCAATAGTAAGGCGAGTGCCAGTCCGGCTTTGAGAAATAGCAGGAGATTGCAAGCCCCTCGGCGCGGAAAGCGTCGAACATCTGCCGCGTTATATTTGCGCGCGGATTCACCGAAAAGGGGCAGTCGCTGTTTGTTACCTTGTAGTCGGTGGTTTTTGTGTCGAACATGCAAAAGCCGTCGTGGTGCTTTGTCGTGAACAATAAGTATTTGAAGCCGCATTCCTTCGCGAACTTCGCCCACTTATCAGGGCGGAATTTAATTGGGTTAAAGGTTTTGTTCGCGTTGATGTAGTCCTGCTTGAAGCCCTCTATGTCGTCTGTCCAATCAATTTCGTGCTGCGACCATTCGCGGTCGCCGTCGCACAATGCCCACGACTCCACAGTGCCAAGCTGTGAATCCGGCGCCCAGTGCATCATTATGCCAAGCTTCAAGCCGGTGAACCACTGCAAATGCTCCCGCACAGCCGCGCTCTCCGGCGCGACATAGTTTTCTTCCTCTGTAAAATTGTGTACGCCGCTTACAACTTCCTCGCTCATAGCTCCTCCTAAAATCTATTGATAATTTTGGGATTTACATATATTTCCTCAAAATCCGCATTCGGATTCTCGGCGCGGTACAAAATCTGGCTCACTATCCGCTTGCCGAGCATTGAGGTGTCAACCTGCACAGTGGTAATATTGTATTTGTCTAGGAAAAAGTCGGTGCAATTGTCGTAGCCTGATAGCAGCATATCTCGCGGCACCTCGATGTCGTGCTCGCTCAGCAAGTTCACCAGCAAATAAGCAGTGTAATCGTTTACACAAACGATTCCGTCCGGCATTTCTTTTATGTCCTTCAAGAACGAGTTTATAGTGCTGCGCCATGAATCTGAATCGGAAAAGTTTGTAAGGCAAAGATTGTGGTCGACATGCAGGCCGCTTTCGGCCATAGCGTTAAGGTAGCCGTTG
Source organism: uncultured Eubacteriales bacterium (assembly GCA_964479875.1). Classification (GTDB taxonomy): domain Bacteria; phylum Bacillota; class Clostridia; order Monoglobales; family CAYZNM01; genus CAYZNM01. The sequence goes on along the minus strand of CAYZNM010000001.1, from coordinate 197,354 downwards.
TAGCGCAGCATATTCGTCTTTGCATAATTCGCGTCGCCGATAAATCCAATGCGGCGGCAGCCATTCTTAATCATGTCCAACGTAATCTTTTTGGTCAGACGCTCGCCCTCGAGCAAAATAAAGTCGCCCCTTGCGTCATTGACGTTAAGCGACGGAAGAGTATCGAGAAATACCTTAGGAACATTTAAATCACTTAGACACTCCGTTAAGATTTTATCGTATATATTAACAACGATAATTCCGTCTGTTAAATCTTCCAGCCTTGATAAAAGATTCTTTCCATCAACGCGAGGCGTATCGACAGGTAAGTATTGCAGATTTATGCCAAGCTTATGAACCTCGCTGACAATTTGGTTGATGATAGTAGCCCAGAATACGGAAGTATCAACGCGTGACGCAATAAGTGTGATATGCTTCAAATGCTGATACGCATTGCCTTTGCCGTTATCGATATCGCTAATGCCCATCTTCTTGAGCGCATCTTTGACAAGCTGCATAGTCTTAGGCGAAACGCCCTTTTTATTGTTAAGCACCTTCCAGACCGTGACCCTTGAAATCCCCAAACTATCAGCTAAATGCTGTATCTTAATCTTCTCCATATCAGAAATCCGATACCTTTCCCATAAACAGCGTTATAAAATCATTATAACACATTTCGCGGAACTTTGCAAGTTTGAATTGAACAAAATTAAAAAGCAGCTGTTGTGACTAAAGTACAAAAGCACATAAAATTAAAAAAACTGTTGACAAATTTTATAAAAAATGCTATATTGTTAATAAAGAATTAACATTAGGTTAATTAATGGTTAAGCAAAATTATTTAAATTTTAACATACATTGATAATAGCGTTAAAGTATGAGCGAAGGAGTCATTATGTTTGGATTGAAGGAATCGCAGATTGAACGGATTGAAGCGGATTTTGCGGCGGCAGTGGAGGAGCTTGGGCTGTCCGATATTGCGGCGGCGGTTGAGAAGCGTGACGCGGAAGTGCGTCTGATGCTGAAGTTTTTGTATGCGTACATGCCGATTGGCGACGTTTCTTCCTATAAGCTGGAGTTGTTTGAGAAGACGGCGCGTGATACACTGGAGATTCACGACAAGCTGCCGTGGGACGTATCGGGGGAGCTGCTGTTTAATTACGTTCTGCCGCTGCGTATTAATAATGAGGATTTGTGCGACCATCGCGGCGACTTTTTCCGCGAGCTGTATCCGCGTGTGAAGGATTTGTCGGTGGTGGACGCTGCGCTTGCCGTAAATTATTGGTGCTTCGAGAAGGCTACATATAGGTCGACCGACGTGCGCACGAGTTCGCCCTTGACCGTGATACGCAGCGCGTACGGACGCTGCGGCGAGGAATCCACGCTGTGCGTCGCGGCTATGCGAAGCGTTGGCATACCTGCGCGGCAGTGCTACACGCCGCGTTGGGCGCATTGCGACGACAATCACGCGTGGGTAGAGATATACGCGGACGGCGGCTGGCACTGCATTGGCGCGTGTGAGCCAGAGCCTGTTTTAGACAGGGGCTGGTTTGTGGAAACCTCAAAGCGTGCAATGCTTGTGCATACACGCGCGTTCACCCGAATAAGCAGCGAGCCGCACCACGTAGGCAGCTCCGACATAATGACGCACCTCAACATTACGCACCACTACACTGATACAAAAATTCTCACAATAACAGTGGCGGACGAAAACAATTCGCCTGTATACGGCGTGGAGGTACGCTTCGAGCTGATAAACTACGCCGAGCTATTTCCACTTGCGACTGTGAAAACCGACAGCGACGGCAAAGCTTCGCTGCTCACAGGCTACGGCGACTTGAACATACACATAAGCAAGGACGGAAAGTTCGCGCACAAAAAAGCGGACAGAGCCTGCACCGAGCTTCACTTTTCCACCGCAGAGCTAATTAAGTGCGACAATGGCGACATCGAGCTTGACCTAGTGCCGCCGCCCCCTGCTGCCGCGCCCGAACAAAATATTTCCCGGGAAATAATGAAGCAACACAAAACGCGCACGGACAAAGCAGTGCAAGCGCGCCAAGCCTACGAATCCACCTTCATCACAGGCGAATGCGCGAAAAAGTTCGCGGCGGAATTCCCCGAATATCGCACTGAAATCGCCGAGCTGATAAGTGGGTCCAACGGCAACCACGCCGAAGTCGTGGCATTCCTGCGTACAAGCGACGATGTGCCGCTGCAACTGCGCGTGCGACTGCTGCAAGCATTGAGCAAGAAGGACTTGTCTGATTGCCGATGCGATATGCTTAACGCACACATTCGCGCCGCGCACAAATACAGCGACAGCGTTGACGTTGACACATTTGTCAACTATATACAAAATCCACGCCTGCACATCGAGCCGCTGACAGACTATCGCGGCTTTATCGAAAGCTACTTCAACGACGAACAAAAGCAGCAATTCCGCGAATCGCCGCGCTCTGTCTACGACTATATCCGCGCGAACGTAACCGAGTACCCCGACCGCGACTACGCCACGGTCTACAGCTCGCCTGAGGGTCAACTCGCATACAAATGCGGAAGCGCCTTGGCGAAAAAGCATCTATTCGTCGCAATATGCCGCACACTTGGAATCCCTGCACGCCTTAACCCCGCCGACCTACAGCCGGAATATCTGCGCGGCTGCGAATGGCGCATAGCCGGAGAAGCCGAAGCCGAGCCAATCCGCGACTGCACCTTAACACTGCGCGCCGACAGCCTAGCCTACCACCGCAACGTGACAGTCGCGCAGCTGCGCGGCGGCGTTTACCATACACTGCAAGGCAACGAAGACGACTCTGCCGCAAACGAACTATCGCTGCCGCTGGAATCGGGCTTCTACCGCATAACCACGGCTACACGTCTGCGCGACGGCAGTGTGCTTGCGCAATTACTGCACTTGCAGCTTGCGAACGGCGAATCGCGCACAATCGACATAACCCTGCGTCAGCCGCCGCAAACTCACGCCGAAGCAATCGCAATTCCGGAAATAATCGTGAACAATTGTGTAAATGCTCTGTCGCTGCTTGAGCAAGGCTGCAACCGCGCAATCGCATTCATACAAGAAGCTGCCGAGCCTACGGAACATCTGCTCAACGAGATACTCGAGAAGTCGCAGCAATTCCGCGACAACAACGCGCGAATGCTGCTAATCACCGCTGCGCCAAGCGATAACGCACTGCTGCAAAAAGCAGTCGCCGCAACAGGAATCTCAGTCGCAACCGCCGACTATGCGCAGCTCCCCGCGATATTCTCCGCACTGGATTTATCGGCGCAAAAGCTGCCGCTGGTACTCGGACTAAATAAAGACGGCGGCTGCACATTGCACACAAGCGGCTACAACGTAGGCACAGGCGACATGCTGCTCAAGCATTTCGCAGGACAGACACTTTAATCGCACCGAAAGGAGTTGACATGATGCACTACCGAATCCCCGCTCCCAACGTTAAAGAATTTTCACCCGAGGTTTACCAATGCCGCCGCGCAACCTGCGCCCCCTGCATAGACGGCGACCTCGACAAGCCCTTCTGGCAATCTGCCGAATGGACGAATCTTTTCGCCGACATCGAGGGTGACATACGCCCCAAGCCGCGCTTCGACACTCGCGCCAAAATGGTATGGGACGACGCCGGAATCTACTTCGGCGCAGAGTTAATCGGCAACGAGATATGGAGCTACGTCACAGGCCGCGACTCCGTAATCTTCTACGACAACGACTTTGAAATATTCATCGACCCCGACTCCGACACACAATGCTACGCCGAATTTGAGATGAACGCGGCGAACGTAGTATGGGACTTACTGCTCACCAAAGCCTACCGCGACGGCGGCAAAGCAATCAACAGCTTCGACATAAAAGGCCTGCAAACCGCAACAAAAATCTACGGCAAACTAAACGACGCAGCCGCCGAAAACACAAAGTGGACCTGCGAAGTATTCATGCCCTTCTACAGCCTAGCCGAATGCGGCGCGCGTCAAGATAAACCGCACCCGGGCGACTTCTGGCGCGTAGGCTTCTCACGCGTGCAATGGCTTGTCGACATAATCGACGGCAAGTTCGTAAAGCGCACAAATCCCGAAACAGGGCGGCACTACCCCGAGGACAATTGGGTATGGGCACCCACAGGCATAGTGAACATGCACTATCCCGAGCTATGGGGCTTCGTATTCTTCTGCGGCAACAATGAAAGCTACGCCATACCCGAGGACGAAAAACTAAAGTGGGAGCTGCGCCGCCTATACTACGCGCAGCACGCACACTACGACGAAAACGGCAGATTCACCGCCGACCTATCCAAGCTAAAGCTGCAAACCCACATCACCCCCACAATCCACGTAACCCCCACCACCTTTGAAATATCCTGCCCCTCCGCAGACAACAAGCACACGCTGCACATCTACACCGACGGTAAAACCACAAAAATAAAGAATTAGAGAGGATTGATTACCATGATAATTCTAGGCTACGCAGGCAACAGCGCAAACATCACGCAGCAGGACGCGACCACACTCACCCACATCAACGTTGCATTTGGGCATTTATGCTCCGACGGCACAATCGAGGTTGAGCATCTAAAAATGCTGGAGTGGATGCCGCAGATACGCGAATGGAATCCCGACATAAAAATAGTAGTATCGCTCGTGCCGAAAGAGCCGAACGCATTCACGCTATGCGCACAATTACCCGAGCTTCGCCTAAGGGCTGCGCAATCCTGCGCGGAGCTTGTGACGAAATATAAATTCGACGGCGTTGACTTCGATTGGGAGTACCCATGCGTACCCTCCAACGGACAGGACAGCACTTCCGACGACAAGCAAAACTTCACGCTATTCTGCCGCGAAGTTCGCCGCGCAATGGACGCTGCTAAAAAAGGTTCGCTGGTGACAATCGCCGCCGGCGCGGACTTATACTACACAACATGCGTCGACCTACCCGAACTTTCAAAGGTACTCGACTACATTTGCCTAATGACCTACGACCTAAAGTGCGGCTTCCACGCACTCGCAGGACACCACACACAGCTCTACTCCTCCACCGGCGACGTATTCCAAAACAGCTGCGACCAAGCCTTGCGCCTGTTCCACTCCTGCGGCGTCCCCAAAGAAAAGCTGATTATGGGTGCTGCATTCTACTCACGCAAATGGGAAGGCATACAGGACCGCAACCACGGCCTATTGCAAATCTGCAAAAACGGCGGCGGCTACGGCCCAGGATTCGCCGAACTAAAAGCCGACTACGTAAACAAGCAAGGCTACACGCGCTACTGGGACGACGAAGCCAAAGCCCCCTACCTATTCAACGGCTCAACCTTCCTATCCTATGACGACGAAGAATCCATCCGCGAAAAATGTGAATACATCAAGCGCGAAGGCTACGGCGGCATATTCTACTGGGAACACGTCTGCGACCCAACAGGCACACTCCTAGGCGTAATGCGCGACACACTTAAATAACATACTCCTATTCTTTTCATATTCTCCTTACGCCGGATACCAAGTATCCGGCTATACATAGCAAAAGCTCACAGCCGTGGGCTTTTTGCGTTATATCGTACAAGCCGCCGCGCATACGCTAATAATGCCATCACCAAAAAGGAGCAAGCGTATGCAAAATATTGACCCAAGCACGCTAGTTGACATAAAGTCAATCCAAATCGACACATCATCCCCAATCGCCGAACGAATGCAGCAATACCTATCACAAATCAAAAACCCACACCACTTCCTATGCGGAGCAACCCCCGTCACAATTCGATTCGCCGACACAGGCGCAACACTAGACCAAGCCGTAAAAAATCACTTCCTAGGACTAAAACAATAAGCGGTGAGCATATGGGACGAAGGAGCAAACACAATTCATCACCAACCGAAAGCCGCATATGGAACATCGCACTATACATACGCCTATCAAAAGAAGACGGCAACGACATAAGCAACAGCGTGAAACATCAACACGAACGTCTGCAAGCATACCTAACCAAATTCGACGACGCCCACAACCTAGTAGACACCTACATCGACGACGGCTACACAGGCACAGACACCAACCGCGACAACTTCCAGCGTATGCTAAAAGACATACGCGAGCGCAAAGTAAACTGCGTCATCGTCAAAGACCTGTCCCGATTATCACGTAACATCACCGATGCCACATACCACATCGAAAACTTTTTCATCGAACACGACGTCCGCTTCATATCCCTGGAGCTACCTGCACTAGACAGCTACAAATATCCCGAACAAATGAACAGCCTGCTAGTACCAATGCAAAACGTAATAAACGACGACTTTTGCAGGCAAACCTCCATAAAAGTACGCGGCGTCCTAAACCAAAAGCGCAAGCAAGGTCAATTCATCGGCGCATTTGCCCCCTACGGCTACGCAAAAGACCCTACAGACAAGCACCACCTAATCATAGATGAAGAAGCCGCGCAAACAGTGCGCGACATCTTCAAATGGTACACAAAAGAAGGCATAAGCAAAGGCAACATCGCACGTAAGCTAAACGCCCTAGGCGTACCCAACCCCACCGCCTACAAAAAGCAAACAGGCTCAAAATACCAAAACCCCTGCTCCCAAGCCAACGACTCCCTATGGAATCCCCGGACAATAGGCGGCATTCTATCCAATCAAACATACATAGGCAACATGGTGCAAGGCAAATACCGCGTCAAAAGCTACAAAGTCCACACCCAAGTCGCCACCCCCAAGGAAGAGTGGTACATAGTCGAAAACACCCATGCCCCAATAATCACACAATCCACTTTCGACACAGCACAATCGCTTCAAGCAAAAGACACAAGACAATCGCCCGGCCGCAATTCAGTCCACCTACTATCCGGCTACGTAAAATGCCGCGACTGCAACAAAGCCATGGTACGCTCACAAGGCGGAAGCAGCGTCAAAACAACATACTACCAATGTCGCACCTATCGCGACAAATCAAAACAAGCCTGCACCAAACACAGCATACGCGCCGACTTATTGGAAGACATCGTACTAAACGCAATCAAAATCCAAATTGAGCTAGCAACTTCACCTTATGAAATCATACACAAAATAAATAACTCCCTCAACACCTCAAACGAATCCGAGCGTTTATTTGCCGCGCAAAAAATCCGCGAAAAAGAACTAGCAAAAGTGATAGCCATAAAAGACACACTCTACGAGGACTGGAAAAACGGCGACATCTCCAAAGAAGACTATCACAGACTAAAAAGCAAATACGAGCAACAAGCAAACTCCCTCAGCAACACAATTGCCTCGCTAAAAGAAAAAACCACCCAATCAGAAAGCAACATAAACCCATATCTCCAAACCTTCATAAACCACAAAACCATCACCTCACTAAACCGCAGCACAATCGTAGACCTAATCGACGCCATATACATACACCAAAACGGCGAAGTAGAAATCGTATTCACCTTCCAAGACCAGCACAAGCTCATAATGCAGTCGGTTTTACAATAGGAACGGCGCGGTAGCTCCCGTAGGTCCTGTAGGCCCTATGCAGCAGCAGCACGGGTGTCTGTGGCAGCGGTCGCAATGATGATGCTCATGGCATTCGTCATGCTCATGGCAACGCTTCTTGTCATGCCTATCAAAGTGGTCTAGGTCGTAAGGTGAACGCTCGCGAATATCCCTTTGCGGTGCAAATCTTGCCGCATTGCCGCCGAAGTCATTATCCGTGCCCTCGCCAACGTAAAAGTCGTCGCTATCGATACGAGCTGTGTTGTTTCTGCCAATGCCGCGGGTCGTGTATTTGTTTTCGGATATTTGGCCGCTTACGCTTGCCTCGGTTGATTTTTTGTGATAGTCGTCGTGGTGATGATGATAGCTGTTTTCGCTATCCTGTTTGTAGGTATTTGCCGCGTCGCGGGTAGTTCCGCCGCGATTTTCTGGGACAACGCTCCCGCGATATACGTTGTAGTTGTAATCGCGCGACATTTCGTCCATCATTTTTGCGCGCATGTTAGAGCGCAGTTCACTTTGGGATTGCGCCGCACCTTCCGGTTCAGGTTCCGGCAAGCGTCTTGTGCTTACCCTATTCGAGCCTGACCTGTCCGTGCCCGCGCTATCCTGAATAATGTAAACGCGTTTATTAGAACAATTGTATCTCTTCATTTAATGCACATCCTCAATAATAATTATAAATAAAAATAGGTACAGTACATTATACTCGGCACTGTTCAGAAGCGTGAGCGAGTCAATCGCGTTTCTTTGATTCTATCGGCATTCGTCGTAGTTTTGTAGTCGCGGAATGAAACGCGATTGACTATATATGAAAATCTTTTATTTTTGTTATTTCATCAAATCATCAAGATATTCTTTGTTATAAACATAGCTTGGGTGTCCGGGCTTTAGTTTGCCTGCCATTTCATTGTATAGGTATGCTTTTTTGTAGTCCTTCAATCTGTCGTAGCATACGCACAACTGAATGCAAGGTAGGAATCCGTTGTAGTCGTGCGACATAAAGCCTTGTTCGCCCGGCTTGCTCGACAACGCACGTTCATACCAATATATAGCGACGTCACACTGCCCGCCGTTTAAAAAGTGCAAGCCTATTTGGCAGCATATTTCGGGGCGCGGCGTATCATAAATAAAGCTGCGCAGCAGCGAGGCAAGCGCGGCATTTCTGTCGCCAACCTCATAAAAGCAGCTTGCCAAGTCCGCGCAAGCTTGAATGTTGTTCTCAATCCAACCATTGCCGTCGTTCAAAAATTCATAGAATACGCCCACTGCGTCTGCATAGTGCTTGTTGTGGAAAAGCTCGCGCGCATAGTAAAACTTCTGCCGCGGCTCAAACTTTTTTCCGTCTGCAATCATTTTGCGGTAGATTTCCAAGTTGCGGCGCGGATTGCCCTCACGAATTTTGTCGTGGCGTATTGCAATATCCTTGTAGATTGTGTTGCCGTACGGGGCAATTGCCTCGTGCACCTCCCCAAACCAACGGGATTCCTCGCCGCGCTTTAGTATACGCTCGCGATAGTACGACATCGTTGGATTGCCGAATTCGTCGAATGCGACATTATAAAGCATCATAACGACATCGACGCTGCCGTCAAGCTCCTGCACAAGCTTTGACAATTCCGCGCGGTCTTTCTCATCAATGCAATCGTCCGCGTCGAGCCACATTACATAATCCATAGTAGCCTTAGAGAATGAAAAATTCCGCGCCGCCGCGAAATCGTCAATCCACTCAAAGCTGTAAACCTTGTCCGTATATTCCTTTGCGATAGCGACCGTGCCATCAGTCGAGCCTGTATCCACGATAACAATCTCGTCGGCGATACCCTTCGCGCAATCCAAGCATCGCGCCAGCGTTTCCTCCTCGTCGCGCACAATCATACATAAGCTAAGCTTAGCCATAATTAGCCCCCTTTTCAAATATATAACAATATATGAGGTGCACGCGGTTGTTGTGACATAAGGCTTCGCGCCTACGTGAAAAAATAATTGCATTTAACAAAAACTTGTATTATAATTGAGTTAAATATGGGGAGATTCACTTTGAAGAAAACTAAAATTTATCTTGATACTTCAGTAATAAGCCATTTGGATCAGAAAGATGCACCCGATAAAATGTATGATACATTGCGGCTTTGGGACAGGATTATATCCGGCGAATATGAAGTGTTTTTGTCAGCGATAACTCTTGAAGAAACCTTTGAATGCTCCGAACCCAAACTTACTTCGATGAAAGAAAGGCTTGCACTAATAAATTATCGATTTATTGAACTAGATGACGAAATTCGCGAGCTTGCACAAAAGGTTATTGAAACAGGAATTTTGAAGCCTAAAAGTATTGACGATTGCTATCATATTGCTTGCGTTGTTGTTAATGAATGCGGTTATCTGTTATCTTGGAATTTTAAACATCTTGTCAACGTCAAGAAAATAAATGGTGTTAGGGCGATTACAAGCTTGACAGGCTATCATCAAATAGATATTGTGACGCCGACTATTTTGATAGAGGGAGATTATGATGACTAAGCCCGATTTAAGTGTATTGTTTACGATTGATGATATTCATAAATTACGCGAATATAATTACGAAATAACAAAAGGCATGTCTGATAAGGATAAGATGAACTATTACAATGAAAAAGGTTTGAAGGCTCATAAGATTATTGAAGAAATGAAGCGAAACTCATCTCTTCTTAACTCCTTAAAATGAGCAAAATCTCCTCCAACAAATATTGGGTTTTTACTATTAGCAAGCTAAGAAGTGGGGGTACGGGTATGAAAAAGATTGCGTTGCTTGCATTGATTTTTTGCGCGGCGATGTTTTCGCAGGTACACGCGGAAGCTGCGACCATGACGCGTGAGGAAGCTGCCTGCGCTATAATCAATCGCATGTTCGGCGACTATGCGCTTGAAGGTTATTGTGTGCACCAAAGCGGAAATATGCACTTCACCGCGCCGGCCTTAGAATCGCCTGCGCTGTGCTTGTTGGAAGTTAACGTGCAAGGCAGCGGCTTTGCCGATGTGAAAATTTCCGGCGAAAGCATAGAAGAAAACGAAAGCGTAATGTATGCTCACATACGAATATCGCTTGCCAAGCACCTAGGCATTATCGCAGGCTACGGCGACGGAGTGTTTAAACCAAAGCAGGCTATCCGATACAAAGAAGCCGTGCGTATGCTCGTGAGCGCGATAAAGTATGACTCCGACTTCGACAAAGCCAATGCCTACCCAAAGGCATACGTAAGCAAAGCCGACGAACTAGGTATCACCAAAGGTATGCACTATAAGCCCGACGACATAGTTTCGGCGGAGGATTTTGCCCTAATGCTGCAACGTACATTCGACACCCCCAGCACAGTGGATATTCTTATGCAAAAATTCGCCTACCCAACATCGGCGCGTGAATCCGCCGAGATGTACGCAAAAGCTTTGCAGCAGCGCAACGGCGTCGTTCAGTATCTCCTGCTCAATTACGAGCTTTCTCAAACAATGCGCTCCCAATTCGAGGAATCAATGTGGGTAACAGGCACATCAAGCTCGTGGGCGGATAGCTACTCGATTGAAGAATCAACCAACGGAAGGTTTAAAATAACCTTCAAATATTCCGACAGCACAGGTTCAAGCAGCGATAAAATCGTCTACGTGACAGTAGAAGCTGAATCCGGCAAGTTCAACATAACCGATATAAGGTGACTATATGAACAATATTTCGCTTGTCAAACTCATAGATAATTCCGATAAAATAGGCTTAGACACTGCGATTGCCGATACAGGCGCGGATGCGATTATACGCGCCTATGTGTCTGATAAAATCGCAAAGGGCAGCGAACAAGCTTGGTTTGCAAAGTATCACACCTCCGACAAAGATGAGATTGCGGCGCGTGCAGGTTTGATTGAGGATTTTTTGAAAATAGATGAAGCGGCGGGGAGGCTTAAACGAATCGTCGAGAAGCTTAACGAGTTTTACTCATGGGCGTACTCGATTTGGCGCGACAAGAAGAATTTCATCACAGTTACATATACATGGAATATGTTTTGCGCGTATATCGACGCAATATGTATGCTGCGCGAATTTATTAGCGAATATCCCGAGGATTCGCCTAAATCCGCGCGATTCGCGCAATTTTGCCATTATGTCAAAGGCATACACAGCGACGACGCTGTGCAAAAAGCAAAAGCTATCCGCGACAACACGAAATATGCGGCTGTGCGCACAGTTACATTCGGCATAAACGTTGACACGTCTTTTGGCATGGAGCAAATTGGCATATTGTCGGTGGGGACAGAGCCACTAGGCGACAGCGGACTTCTTAGCGGCGATTGGCAAAATGCAGCCGAGGGCGAATTGAAAAGCCTGTTTCCACCGATACAGCCGATGGATAACCGCGGATTTGCCGAAACAAAGACGTTCATATTCGACAAAATATGGAGGTACATGAAAAGCGAGCTGACGGAAATATCGCGCGCCGTGTCAAATGCAGGGCTCAACTGCGACATTGACGCGGAACAGCTTGCAAGCGACCTGCGGTTTTACACCGACGCACTTGAGTTTATCGCGTCGCTGCGAGGTAGAGGGTACAACGTGTGCAAGCCCTCGGCAGGGCAAACGCTGTCGATAAAAGGAATCGTGCCGCTGCAATTAGTCGTAGACGGAGCGGAAACAGTAGCGGCAAACGATGTTCACCTCCCCTACGGCGACACCATGATAATCACAGGCGCAAACGGCTCGGGCAAGACCGAATACTTGAAAGCGATAGGTCAAGCCGTGCTGCTAAACAGCCTAGGTTGGTACGTCGCCGCCGAATCGGCACAGCTTCCGCAATACGACACATTTTACACCCAATTCGCAGGCGGCGACGATACAGGCTTCGGCGACTCAAAGCTAAGCACGGAAGCAAGGCAGCTATCCAAAATATTCCGCAGCTCAACCGAAAAGTCGCTGATACTACTGAACGAACCCATGACGGGCACAAGTGCAATCGAAGCAATCGCAATATGCAGCGACATGATAATAAGCGCGCGCAAAAAAGGCATAACGCTTGCGATAGTGACGCACTACCGCGAAATTTATGAAACGCTACGCGAATACTTCGGCGAGGATTCGCGCTGTTTGGTAAGCGTTGTAATGCAGCACGATGATGCGGCGTATGTCGCTGTAGAAGCTCCGCCGAACAATGCGAGCAGCATTGCGCAAATCAAGGAAATCGCGGAGTTTACAACCGAGAGCATGTCGCACGACGCCGCGTCAATTGACGCGGCGATAGAATTGTTGAACAGGTAGGTATGTATGGGCGTATTGGTTTGGAAAAATAACGAGGTTAAAGCCGCCGCGCTGTCTGTGAACTTTTGCAAGGACATAATGCTGGGCGAGTTGGTTAACGTGCTTGTGCCTATGGGCGATACGGATAGCTTTGTTAATCATGCCGCGTCGTTGGTTACATACGACGCTGACTGCATACTGTATCGGCAGAGCGTAATACTTGAGCTTGAGGCTAAGGCGGAGCTGTTGCAAAAGCTGCTTGAATTTGCCAACAATAGTAGAAAGGTTGTTGATATTTTCATCGACCGCGGTAAGGTTCGCCGGTATAATTATATCGATATACTGACGATTGTGAGCGACTTTTACACGGCGTTGAAAGGCGCGGAAGCAGCGTTGGCAGACGCGAGGTCGGAGGGTCTTGTCGCATTCCTGCACACACTATGCGATGAGGTGCGGAGCAATAAGCTCGACGAATACTACAGCCACTTTGCGCGGCTTACGAATAATTCCTTCGCCGGAGGGCATAAGGCGTGGGAGGGCAGTATTGTTTTTTCAGTTGAGTTTGACAAAATGCTGAATATCAGCCGCACTAAGATTGAGTCTATGACGAATAAGAAGTATCGCAACGCAGGTATGTTTGCCGACGCAAACAGCGAGAAAATGCAGGCCTTTAACCTTGATGCGTTCGAGCACAAACCTATGTTAGCTCCGGGTATACCCATGTTAAATTCGGGTATTGATGACAAGCATATTGGAAGAATAGCAGGTGTTGCATTTTTGGATATGGTGGAAAATCAGATTGAAAAGCAGGGTGCGAATATTTTCGCGTGTTTGCGCGGATTGCGCGACTTTTTGACGGAGTTTTGCGCTGATATGGATTTTTACGGCACATGCCTTGCGTTCAAGAAAATGTGTGCGCAAAAGAATATATCGCTCGTAATGCCTAGTATAAAGCCGATGGAACAGCGTGCGTTGCGCTTTGAGGGATTGTCCAATCCTGCGCTTGCGCTTGCGAATGCTGTGGTTGAAAATGATGTTGAGTTTTCGCAGACCGGCGAGGTGTTTATACTCACAGGCAGCAATCAGGGCGGCAAGACTACATTTTTGCGCTCTATCGGTATCGCGCTGTTTTTGGCGCAGCTTGGCTACCCTGTTGCGGCGAGGGGCGCGGAGTTAAGCCCTGTCGAGAGCATTGTGACGGCTTTTGCTGTTGACGAGGCCGTCGATGTGAAGCAGGGCAAGCTTTCGCTTGAATTGGTGAATTTGAAAAGTGCGCTGGATATTACGACGAAAAATTCGCTTATATTGTTGAGCGAGCCTATACTTGGCTCGGGGCCTAAGGATTGCTTGTATTTGTCGCGAATTGCCCTTGCTGTTATTTTGGAGAAAAACTGCAACGCGGTGTGGGTGACGCATTTGTATGAGCTTGTGGAGGATTCGTACAAGTTATGTGCGGAGCTGCGCAGCGATAGCAAATGCACAAGCTTGCGTGTGACAGTGGAGGAGAAGGAGGGGTGCGTTTACCCCACCTACAAGGTTATCGCTGCGCCGCCGCAGTATAACAGCTTTGCGAAGGAGCTGCTGCAACGTATTGGGGCGCAGTTTGATTGACTTCATGTGAGTGGTTTACCGTTGTACAGTTTTATTTGGTGGGTGTCGCCGTTGGTTTGGTAGATTGCTTGTACGATTTCGCTTTCGCGGCCGGGGGCGTTTGCGATTACGTCTTCGATGATTTCGCCGGAGAAGGTGAATCTGCCTATGAATGCTCCGACGAATTCTCCGTCTGCCATGATGTATTTTAGTATGTCGTGCTGCTCGGACTTGTATTTTTCTTTGATGATGTGTTCGTACGATTTGGCTAGGAAGTCGTATCGGTGCAGGATTAGTATGCGTTTTTCGATGGGGTAGGATTGTGCGGCGAGCAGTGCTGCGTCTTCGGTGAGAATGTAGCCGGATTGTGCGTCGACCTCTATTGATTTTACGCTGCCGCTAGATACAAGCTGCGCCAGTGCTGCTTTTATGTCTTTGGCTGTGAATTTGTAGAATGACTTTATCATCGCTGCGTCGGCGAATACGTTCATCTTGAGGAAGCGCAGGATTATTTGTGCTATTGCGTCGACGCGTGTGTGCCTGTTTAGGTTCACCTCGGGGAATTCGTCCTCGAAGATGTACCACGCTCTGTCGCCTTCGCTGTCTACTTGGTCTTCGTATACGATGAAGGCTTCTTGAAGCTTGTGCAGCACGGGGGTTATTTCTTTGACGAGCTGTCCTGTTATCTCCTTCATCATGCCGATGTTCATCGGGCCTTCGCGGCGAATTAGTTCGATTATGTCGCGTTGGGGGAAGGTTAGTCCGCCTAAGTCTTTGCGATAGGCACACGCGTATAGCTCGAGGTCGCGTATGTCGACGTAGGCGACGTTGCCGCCTTGGAATCGCCCCTTGACTATTTCGCGCCGTGCGCGTCTGCCGTCATTGTGAGCGTAGTCGTCGAAGTTTGCGCGGTGGGATAGCAGCGGCGGATTGCCCGGAGCTGTCCAATATTGCGTGGACACAGGTGACATGTCGCGGAAAAGCTCGGCGTATTGCGCAGTGTCGGCAGGTTCATTAATCCGTTGCCGCTGCATTCGCATCCCTATTATGTTTGACATGTTTATCATAGAAGTAGCACCTTGTTTCCGTCCGGATCTAACAGCGGCAATTCTTGTCCGCCCCATGCTGCAATCATGGGTTGGTCAAGCTCTACGCCTTTGGCTTTCAGCTCGGCGTAGGTTTTGTCGAGGTCGTCGCAGCCGAACACTAGGTTTACTGCACCTTCGTTTGATTTACCCCATTTGTTTTCGTCCCAAATTGTAATGCAGGGCGCGTCTGCGACAAAGCCTAGCGATACGCCGTCGTAGTTTTCGTCCATCTCGAGAATCGGTACGCCTAGCTTTTGGTTGTAGAATTCAACGAGTGCCTTTGGGTTAGTGGAGGAAATGTTGATACATTGGAATTTTGTAATCATGGGCTGCTCCTTATGCGTGTATGAATTTGGTTATCTTCTTTTGTTCGGCGGCGGGGTTTAGGGTGCGGATTTGCGCGGTTATGCGCGCGGCGGCTTCTGTGGGATTTATGCGTGCGGCTTCGGCGATTGCGTCGGCGTAAATGCTGTCGGTTAAGCAGAATACGGTCGACGACCAGCCGCTGATACTGCCGTCGGGTTTGTGCTTGACGTTCTGTCCGCAGATTGTGATGTACATACGCATTTGTAGCTCGACTATCGCGCGCTCGAACTTGGACTTGTCATCTTTGCCAAAGCCTGCGCGCTGCTTGATTACCTCGAACGGCACACGTTCGCCGTCGGCTACAACGTCGTACACACGCTTTGCGTAGCTGCTGATTTCGCCTGCCTCGTACGCTTCGTCGAACGATTCTGCGCGGCGCACCGATAAAAAGTACGGCAGCCACTCGCGCGTGATAAAGCCGCTCTTTTTGAAAAATACCTTTGCGTAGTAAATGCCGCCGTTATCCTCAAGCACGCGCATTCGCCATTGCCATGGGTCGGTATCGGGGTCGCCGGTATGCCAAACTATATCGCTGCCGAATTGTTCGCACACCGAGTAAATGCCCTCGCTATTGCCGCCGCCGATCGAGAAGCCGCATTCGTGCAAGGCTTGTACAAAGTCATTGTAGTTGTTTATCATGTCGCCGCCTCGTTGCTTTTTCTTTTATTATAACATATTTGATATTATTGTAAAATAAAAGAACTGTACCAATAAAGGTACAGTTGACGCCGTCCGCTTATGTATTAACTTCGCGGTATTTGTTTGAGTAAAATCAATTCTAAAGTTTCGTTTGGCAGAAGCAAGTTTCCGCAATCTTGAAAGCCGCGCTTTCTGAAAAAGTGTTGCCCTAGTTCGTTTGTTTGTGTTGAAGTGAGAAGCATGGTGTGACCTTGTTTTTTCATGTCGTTTTCCCAAAAGCTAAGCAATTCGCTGCCTACGCCCCTGTTAATGTAGTCGTCAAGGACGTAAATCAGGTTTAAAAAAGGCAGGCTTTCCCAGAACAAACTATACCTAGCCAACCCCAAAACAATATTCTCTACTTTGGCAACATAAACACGCTTGTCTGTGATTGCCTTTGAAAGCTGTTCCTGCGATATATGCTTATCAATTTGGAGGATTTGTTGTTCATCATCTTGGGTCGCATATTGAATAATCATTCCAAACTCATTCCTTTCAATATAAAAAGCGACTGTTCAATCGAACATATCGCTTATTTCTCGCACGATTACTTCCTTCACCTGCATGATGCCCTGTTCTAGTTCGCAACCTGCGGCGTTTTTGTGGCCGCCGCCGCCGTAGCGTGAAGCTATCGCGGACACGTCGTAGTCGCCGCCGGAGCGTAGGCTCACCTTGACTTTGCCGCCGCGCTCTCGCAGCATTGCCGCGACGATTACGCCGTCGACTTGGCGCGGAATAAAAGATAGCTCGCTTGCTTCGGCATCGGTTGCGCCGACGCTTGCGATTTCGGCGGCGGTGACGTGGCTTACTGCCGCTTTGCCGCCGCAGTGGAGTGTTAGGTTTGATATTGCGGTCGCTTGCAATTTGAGCTGCTGCATGGGCTTGCTGCCGAATACTGCCTCATTTATGATGTGGGCTTGTACGCCTACGCGCAGTAAATCTGCGGCGATTTCAAATGTGCGCACCTTTGTGTTGGAGTGCATGAAACGCCCTGTGTCTGCGGATATTCCGACGTATATATTTGTCGCGATGTCGAGGTCGAGCGGTACGCCTAAGGCTTTCGCGAGGTCGTACACAATCTCTGCAGTGGCACATGCGCCGCTTTCAACTATGTTTATGTCGGCGTAGCCTATATTTGTGGCGTGATGGTCGATGTTTACAGTTACGCCTGTGAAGCTGCCGATTCTGTCGTTGATACGCTTTATGTCGGCGCAATCAACAGCGATTGCCATGTCGTAATGCTCCAATGGCGCGGAATCTAAACCCTTGGGCATAACAGCCGCCGCGCGTATTAGCTCGGTATTTTCAGGCAGCACATACGCAGCCTTGCCCATGCGCTCAAGCATCAGCTTCAGCGCAAAGCATGACGACAGCGTATCAGGGTCAGCGTTGACATGCGGCAGCAGCACAACAGTGCGCACCTCGTCAAGCTTTTGCTTGAACAGCTCTATGTCACGCATCGCCTTTATCCTCTTGCTTCGGCGCGATTTCATTAAGCACCTTATTGATGTGCGCGCCGTAGGCAATACTTGTATCCGGCACAAAAGTGAGTGCAGGCATATTGCGTATATCCAATCGGGAGCTAAGCTCGCGCTTGATAAAGCCTTCCGCACTTTTCAGCCCCTTAATCGTGTTCGCAAGCTCGGCTTCATCGCCCATAACGCTCACGAAAACCTTGGCGTGCGCCATATCCTTCGCGACCTGCACGCTTATTATGCTCGTCATCATGTTAATGCGCGGGTCTTTCAACTCGCGCACAATCATGCTAAGCTCGCGTTTTACGTTTTCATCTATCATTGCACGTCTGTTTGACGCCATATATATTTACCTCTTTACTTCTTCTGTTACATATATTTCAAATATGTCGCTTTCCTTGACGTCGTTGAAACGTTCAATTTGTATGCCGCATTCATAGCCGGACATAACTTCTTTTGCGTCGTCCTTGAAGCGTTTCAGGTTGTCGATTTTGCCGTCGTGTACAACTATGCCGTTGCGCAGTATGCGAACGTTGGAGCTGCGCGTAACCTTACCGTCGGTTACATAGCAGCCGGCAATTGCGCCTACGCCTGTCACCTTGAACACTTGGCGAACTTCAACATGCCCTAATACAGTATCTACATAAACAGGCTGTAACATACCTTTCATCGCGGCTTCCACTTCGTTGATGGCGTTGTAGATTACGCTGTACAGGCGAATTTCCACCTTTTGCATAGCTGCAATTTCGCTCGTAGTAGCGTCCGGGCGCACGTTAAAGCCTACTATAATCGCGCCGGAGGCGTGTGCTAGCATGATGTCGGATTCGGTTATCGCGCCCACTGCGCCGTGGATTACGCGAACGCGTACCTCGTCGTTGGACAGCTTTTCCAACGATTGCTTCAACGCTTCAACAGATCCTTGAACGTCTGCCTTCAATATGATATTGAGGTTTTTAAACTGCCCTTCCTTGATTTTGTTGAAGATGTCGGAGAGGGAAACGATGTTGCTGCTCTTTAGTTGTTCGTCTTTGATTTTTTGCTTTCTTTCGGCTACGACTTCACGCGCTTTCTTTTCGTCCGCTACTGCGTAGAAGAGGTCGCCTGCGTCGGGAGCTTCGGATAAGCCTATGATTTCGACAGGTGTGCTTGGCCCTGCTTTGTTAACCTTTTTAGCTTTGTCGTCGTACATAACGCGTACGCGGCCTACGCTTTGCCCTGCGACGATTATGTCGCCTGCTTTAAGTGTGCCGTTTTGCACAAGCACGGTCGCGACAGGTCCGCGCTGCTTGTCAAGGCGCGACTCGATAACCGTACCCTTCGCCGCACGATTTGGGTTAGCTTTAAGCTCCTTCATCTCGGCAGAGAGGATTACCATTTCCAACAGTTGGTCGATATTTGTGCCGAACTTCGCAGAGATTGGCACGCAGATTGTGTCGCCGCCCCATTCTTCCACGACTAAGCCGTGCTCGGTGAGCTGCTGCTTAACTACGTCGGGATTTGCTGTGTCTTTGTCTATTTTGTTAACCGCAACGATGATGTTAACTCCCGCTTCCTTGGCATGGTTGATAGCTTCAATCGTCTGCGGCATTATTCCGTCCTCGGCTGATACTACGAGTATCGCGATGTCGGTAACTTGCGCACCGCGCGCACGCATGGAAGTAAATGCGGCGTGACCGGGTGTGTCAAGGAATGTGAGGTTGTTGCCGTGTACATTCACGGAGTACGCGCCGATGTGCTGCGTGATTCCGCCTGCCTCTGTCGCGATTACGTTGGTGTTGCGGATTGCGTCGAGCAGCTTTGTTTTACCGTGGTCGACGTGACCCATTACAACAACTACAGGCGGACGCGATTGCAGGTCGTTCTCGTTATCCTCCACGTCGTTGAAGAGGATTTCCTCGGCGGAAAGCGTGGTTTCCTTTATAACGTTCGCGCCAAAGTCTGTAGCGATTAGCGCGGCAGCGTCGTGGTCGATGACTTGCGTAATAGAAGCCATGACGCCGATCGCGAACAGCTTCTTCACAATCGCAGGCGCAGGCTGCCCTAAGCGGCGTGCAAGCTCCAGTACTGTGATTTCCTCGGGGATTGACACCTCGTCAACCTTTTTCCTCGGCTTTTCAGCCTGCATCGGCTGTTGGTGCTGCTTATGCTGCTGCTTTCCATGCTGCACAGGTTGTTGCTTATCGCGATTGTTTCGCTTGTCGAAGCGATTCTCCTGCTGCTTATTGCCCGGTCGATTCTGCTGTCCGGGTTTGTTTTGCTGCCCTTGCCTATTCTGCTGCCCGGGCTTGTTTTGCTTGTTGTCGTTAGGCTTTGTGAAGCCTGTAGGCTTTTGTTTCTTTACAACCTTTTGCTTAGCATTCGGAGCATCAACCTCCGGCAGCTTGTCCGGAACTAATGTTTCAATATGCTCTGTGTCGTACTTGTCAAGGTCGACGTTCGTCGTGCGTGTGTCTACATAATGAGCCTTCTTGACTATAGGCTTGTTGATTTCAGCAACCTCTTCGATAACCTCTTGTTTCTCCTTTTCGCGCTGCTCCTTCGCTTTTGTTTCCTGCGTCAGCTTTTCAAGCAGGAAGTCGAAGTTCTCGACGCTGTTTTTTTGTGTGTAAAAATCCAGAATTAAGTCAGCTTCCTTGGTGTCCAATGTGCTCATGTGGCTTTTGGGCGGGAAGTTATGTTGCTCCAGAAGGTCGAGTATCTCTTGGCTTTTGATGTTTATGTCCTTTGCAATACCGTGTACTCTGGGTTTCGTCATATTTTGCCCCCTTAATCAATTGGCAATTGACAATTGACAATTAAAATATTCGCTATTCTTCTTCGTTTATGGCAAGCAGCAGAGTGTCCAATTCCTGCTGCGGAATGTTGCATTTTAGCGCGTAGTTGAAGCGTCTGCCTTTGATTGCTTTTGCTATGCAGTCTGCGTTTTTGCATACGTACGCGCCGCGGCCGTATTCGCCGCTTGCGACAGTTGCATCTTTATCCTTCGGCTTGGTAAGCTTGATTAACTCCGATTTCTCTGCGCGACGCTTACAGGTCACGCACATACGCAGCGGCTTCATTCTTAGCCCTCGTACTTCTTGATGTCTATCTTGTATCCGGTCAATTTTGAGGATAAGCGAACGTTCTGCCCCTCCTTGCCTATGGCAAGCGACAGGTTTTCGCCCTCGACATACGCTACGCAGCTTCGCTTGGAAACATCTACAACAGCGTCAATCACCTTAGCCGGAGATAGCGCGGCTTTTATATATTCGGCCGGGTCTTCACGGTAGTTGATTAAGTCTATCTTTTCGCCGTTTAGCTCGTTTACGATGTTGTTTATGCGATTGCCGCGGCCGCCTACGCATGAGCCGATTGCGTCAACGTTCGGGTCGGTCGAGAATACCGCTACTTTTGTGCGATAGCCTGCCTCGCGTGCGATTGACTTTATCACGACGGTGCCGTCGCGAACCTCAGGAACTTCAAGCTCAAACAGCTTTTTCACCAATCCCGCGCATGAACGTGACACGGTTATCTGCGAGCCTTTGCCTGTGCGCGCAACCTCGGTGACAAACACCTTGATGTGCTTACCCGGGACGTATTCGTCAATCGGCGATTGCTCCGTAGGCGGCAGCATAACCTCAACCTTGCCGAAGTCAATCATAATGCTGCGCTTCTCCACGCGGCTTATAATGCCTGTGATGATGTTGTTTTGCTTATCCTTGTACTCGTTAAATATATTGCCACGTTCCGCTTCCCTTATACGCTGCATAACAACCTGCCGCGCCGTACTCACCGCAATTCGCCCGAAGGAGCTTACCACAATCGGGATTTCAACCTTATCGCCCACGGCGTAGTCGGGATTTATAACCTTTGCTTCATTTATATTTATATCGGTGTCGTTGGTTTCTTCATCGACTACTGTTTTTCTGATGTAAAGCTGCATTTCGCCTGTGCCTTGCTCTATGCGCACAACTGCGTCCTGCTCGGCGTTGTAATTCTTTTTGTATGCAAGCGCAAGTGCGTCCTCTAATGCGCTCACAAGCACGTCCTGCGCGATACCTCTGTCCGCTTCCAACGCGATCAGAAGCTCTTTAAAGTTTTCCATCTCCTCTGCTCCTACTCTGTATGCCTATTTCCATAGTTAACTGTTCCATTCGTATATGACATTGCATTGCTGTATCGCGTCAAGTTCGACTTTAGTTTCGCCGGCCTGCGTTTCTAAGGTGACTGCGTTTTCGTCCGCGGCGATTATTTTTGCCGCGTATTCGGCCTTGCCCTTTTGCTTTACCGAAACATTTTCGCCTATCGCGCCGATAAAATGCTGCGGCTTTCGCAATTCGCGCTCAAGTCCTCGCGACGACACCTCGATGTAGCAGCCGTGCCTGTTCAGCTTAACTTCCATTATCTCGCCAAGGCGAACGTTCACATGTTCGCACATATCGAAGGATACGCCTTTTTCGTTATGCAAAAAGACATGCAGGTGCAGCCTGTCTGACACTCGCTTTAAAGTAATATCATATATCGTGCAGCCGACAGCCTCTGCCTCAGGCAGAAGCAACTCGTAAATTTTCGCTTCAAGCTCCCGCATTCCTTCCTCCCAACCAATCGCTTACGTTTATATTTTATAAAACTAAAGAGTGGTACATATCGCCCACTCTCTAAACTTTATTTAGATTATAGCATACCATTCAAATTGCACAATCTGCGTTGACAACGCAGACTATTCACAATGCTTATTATAACATACCCGAACAAAAAAAGCAAGCATTTTTTATTAATTTTATTCATCAATGTAAAATAAATATGACACACTGCTGTCGAGTTTGTTGTGGTAGAATTAAGAAAACTTTTAAGGGGGATTCAAAATGCAAAGCTATGAAAACGCAATGGAAATTATGAACGAACGATTCGGCAAGGATAACCTTATTGCAATAGCGACGATGGAAGAAGGGCGGCTGCACAACCGCATAGTGGACGCTTACTATGAAGACGGCGCATTCTATGTTGTGACTTACGCGCTGTCAAACAAAATGAAGCAAATTGAGAAAAAGCCCGAAGTTGCCGTTTGCGCTATTGATTGGTTCAGCGGGCAAGGTGTTGGAGAGAACATAGGCTGGGTGTTAGACCCCAAAAATGCTGAAATCAGGTTGAAGCTGCGCGAGGCGTTTGCCGCATGGTATGATCAAGCTAACAACGAGCAGGACGAGAACTGTTGCTTCCTTAAAATTCGTCTTACAAACGGTATGCTGATTAAAGACCACCATGCTGTGCGCTATCAAATTGATTTTACGAATAAGTCAGCGAAGGTGAGTGAGAACTGGGGAGAATTTTTATGATAGGCACATGCGGCACGGAATGCGCCAAGTGCGAACATATGTTGAATGAAAAATGCGGCGGCTGCCGTGAAATTGAGGGCAAGCCCTTTTGGGGCGAATGCGAGCTTTATGCTTGCGCGGCGGGAAAGCAGCTGCTGCACTGCGGCTTTTGCGCGGACTACCCCTGCGATAAATTGTCAGAGCTGCTTAAGAATGAAGGCTCGAACGGAATCGAGGTTATTAACGAGATGATGAAGTCGCAGTCGGTCGTGCAATCTCGCTGCGGCTTGCTGTGCAACGAGTGCGATTATCGCGAGGAATGCAACTGCGGCGGCTGCATTGAAACAAACGGACACCCCTTCCACGGCGAATGCCCCGTAGCGACGTGCTGCCAAGGCAAAGGCTACACCCACTGCGGACAATGTCCTGATATGCCGTGCGAGCAATTGCGCACGTATTCATGCGACGATAAGGAACACGGCGATAATCCGCCAGGCGCACGATTGGGCGTACTGCGCTACTGGCAGCACAACAAAGAATAAAAGGAAGCCGCGGCTTCCTTTTATTACTGTATTGTGTATCATCATGGAAAAAGAGCCAACTAATGTTAGCTCCTTTTTCCATAACTCTCTTTAAGGTGGTTTCGCGCGCTTTTCATTTCGGCTGTTTATGGTCGTTGCTCACACGATTTTTTAATTATTCCCTTTATGGTGGAAGCTCACCGCGGTAATATTATATGCAAAAGCATATAATATGGGATGTAATTATTGGGGCATGATTATTGCTATTTGTCAACATTTTTGGTTTACTTTCTCGCCGATATACATTAAATGTTCGGAGTAGCTTATGCAGTCGCTGCGTTCGCATACTTTTTCGGAGAGGTTGAGCCAACCTTCGATGACTTCGGGCGGTTGCTGCATTATTTTATCTTCGCATGGGGACATAAGGCCTTCCTGACCGAAGAAGTGCAGCTTCTTGAGTGGGAACTTTTCCATGAGGGAGAGAGCGTCGTGCGGCTGAATGAGGTATGCGCGGGTGAAAGCGTCGCCGCCGTAGCTTTTGCTTTGGATGAATGCTTTGCGATATTCCACTTCGGCTTCCGTCTGCGATATGATTAATTCGGGCATGTGCTTCATTTCAAATATAATTCCACCGAAAATCGAGATGAAGGATACGAAGATTTTGCCACCCGGTTTTAGAAGCTTTAGGCAAGCGGCAATTGCTTTTTCGCGGTCGCATTCTTCCAATAAGTGGTACATCGGCCCCATCAGCAGTATGTGGTCTAAAGTGCCGCTTACGATTTCGTCTACATAGCGAGCGTCGCCTGCGTGGGCGTTTATGCTTACGCCCTCTTCCGTAGCCTTCGCTAGCGCAAATTCTACATTCGCAGGCGATAGGTCGAACAATGTCACGTCGCAGCCCATTTTGGCGAGGGTGAGTGAATATCGCCCAGGGCCGCCGCCTATGTCCAGCACGCTATCGCTTGGCTTTATGTATCGCTTCATAAAGCGCATGGCTAGCAAGAATTCGGCGCGTCCATTGATTCTGTCAAACTCGCCTTGCGGATTTTGGTTGTAATGTTCTCTTACAATGTCGATGTCTTTCACGTTACTGCCTCCTTTTTGATTATATGGGAAAAGCCATAAACAATGCTGAATTTCGTCTGCTCGTTTATGGCTTTGCTTGAATGTTACAGTGTTACTATTGTGACGCCGCTTTCGCCTTCGCCGTAGCGGCCTAGGCGGAATTCTTTCACTAGGTTGTGGGATTTTAGTAGGTTTGTTATGGCTGTGCGCAGTGCGCCTGTGCCTTTGCCGTGGATTATTGTCACCTCGTGCAGGCCGCTTCGGGCGGCGGTGTCTAGGAATTTGTCGGCTAGGACTGCGGCTTCGTCGGCGTATTTGCCGCGGAGGTCTAGCTCATTTGTCGCGGCTAGGTTTAGGTTCAGCACGCCTGTGCGTGTGCCTTCGGTTTTTTGCTTTACAGGCTCGGGATTTCCGCGCGGTACACATAGGTTGGCGATGTTGGTTGTGATTTTCATTATGCCTGCCTGCACTTTTACATCGCCCGATTCGCTCGGCAGCGACAGCACGGTTGCGTCCATGCCTAGGTCGGCTACGTGCACGCTCATTCCGACGATGACTTCGGTCACTTGCTTCATGTTGCGCGGACGCTGTACGACTGTGGCTTGGTCGGATTCCTTTTGCTTTTTGACGAGCTTGTGCTTGGCTTCGTGCAGCTTGGTTTGGTATTCGCCTGTCGCTGCTGCTTTTTGCGCGGCTTTTAGTTCGTCCAGCATTTGCTCGACTTCGCGCTTGGCGTTGTCGATTATGCGCTTGGCTTCGCGTCCTGCGTTGGCTGCGACGTTGGCGCGTTCGCGTGCTAAGGCTTCGCGCTCTTTATCGGCTTGGTCGCGCAGCTTTTCAATTTCCAACAGGCGGCGGTTGGTTTCTTCTTTTTCAAGCTCGGCTTTGCGCCTGTCGCTTTCTAGCTTGTTTATTACGTCCTCGAAGCTTATGCTTTCGCGGGATAAATGTTCGGTTGCGTTGTTTATGATGAATTCAGGCAAGCCCAGACGCTTGGATATTGCGAAGGCGTTGCTTTTTCCCGGAATGCCGATTAGTATGCGGTAGGTCGGCTTCATGCTCACTACGTCGAATTCGCAAGCGGCGTTTGTTACGCCGGGAGTGGATAGGGCGTACAGCTTGATTTCGCTGTAGTGGGTCGTTGCGACGATTCGACAGCCGTTGCTGTGGAGATATTTTAAGATTGCAATGGATAGTGCCGCACCTTCTGTTGGGTCAGTACCTGCGCCTAATTCATCGAGCAGCACAAGCGATTGCGGAGTTACGCTGCTTACGATGTGTACGATGTTGGTCATGTGCGACGAGAAGGTAGACAGGCTTTGCTCAATGCTTTGCTCGTCGCCTATATCGGCGAAAATGTCGTCGAACAGCGACACCTGCGAACCTTCGGCGGCAGGGATAAGCAATCCCGACGCTGCCATAATCGAGAGCAAGCCTACGGTTTTCAGCGCGACGGTTTTGCCGCCTGTGTTCGGGCCTGTGATGACAAGTGATGTGAAGTCTTGCCCTAGGTTGAGGGAGATTGGCACAATTGTGCGTTTATCTAACAGTGGGTGACGCGCCTTGATTAGGTCGACAATGCCGCTTTCGTTTACCTCAGGCTTTATAGCGTCCATTGTTAAGGCAAGCTTACCCTTGGCGAAGATGAAGTCAAGCTCTGCAATCGCTGCTTGGTTGGACATCAGCATGTCGGCTACGCCGTGCACCTTTTCGGTAAGTGCGGCAAGTATGCGCTCAATCTCAAGCTGCTCCTTCAAATGCAGCTCGCGCAGGTGATTGTTTTGCTCCACGACAACCTGCGGCTCAATAAAATAAGTCGCGCCGGAGGAGGACATGTCGTGTACGATTCCGGGAACTTCGCTTTTGCTCTCTGCTTTAATCGGCACGACATATCTGCCGTCGCGGATTGTGATAATCTGCTCCTGCAACGCCTTTTGATATTTTGTGCTGCGGATAATATTGCTTAGGCTTTCACGGATTCGCTCGTGCGTATGTGATATGCTGCGACGGATTGACAATAGCTGCGGTGATGCATTGTCGGCGATTATGTCTTCGCCTACGATTGTTTCGCTTATCTCCTGCTCCAAATCGCGGTCGTAGGCGATTGCGGAGAAATATTCGTCGATTGCCATAGCCGTTTCGCTTTCGCGATGGTACGACACTAGGTTGCGTGCGATTTTCAGGCAATCGCCTACGTTAAGCAGCTCGGTTATATTCAGTATGCCGCCCATTTGTGCGCGCTTGATGTGCGTGGTGAGGTCGACAAGTCCGCCGATTCGAGGACTGCTTCGCTTTACAAGCATGTCGGCTGCTTCTTTTGCAAGGGTGAGCTGTTTTTCTACATCGGCGGCGTTGTCGTAAGGCGTGAGCTTTTCCGC
The DNA here is from genome assembly GCA_964479875.1 of uncultured Eubacteriales bacterium. Classification (GTDB taxonomy): domain Bacteria; phylum Bacillota; class Clostridia; order Monoglobales; family CAYZNM01; genus CAYZNM01. Next base: position 170,175 of record CAYZNM010000001.1, on the reverse strand, counting down.
TGCCGTTGCGGAGATTGCGTTGGTTGTGCGTTCGACCAACATTTGTATTATCTTGGGGAATTCTAATATTTTTAATGTTTTTGTTTCCATAAATAATCCTTTACGCCGTCACGGCGTTAATTGTTGTGCGGGAAGCTACTTCGCGAAATCATACGGGTACTTCGCGCCGTCCGCAATCATTTTCAATTCTCGATATGCCGAATGCTCTTCCAGTTCGCAGTCTTGGTCGTCGAACCACATATCCAAAAAGCGCATCCGGAAGAGTATGGCAAATGATGTTAAAATATCAATATCCTTTGCAGAATAGTTCATATGCTCTATTTCGTGCAGGATATTGGATTTATATTGTTTATACTCGTCGCTGCTGTCGCTGTCGACATTTAGCAGCGCGAGGTTAATTATATTGTGAATATCAACTTCGGCAGGAAGAATCGCGCTGTGTTCAAAGTCCATCAGGCTTACGATGTCGCTTCTGTGACAAAGCAGATTGTCGGTAGTGACGTCGCCGTGAACCAGAACCTCTTTTATTTTATCGCGATTACCCCAATATTCACGCAGCAGCTTACTGATATTATCTATTTGCTTACTTGTGAATATATTTTTAGTCTTGTAAAACTCAAGCCGCGTATCTGTTTCGCTTTGCAAGAGTGAGCTGTACCACGTCCGCGATAGCACAAACGGACGGACTTTTTCCGCGTCAACAGAGTGAACGGCGTTGGCTATGCCGATAATCTTTTTAACAGCCGCTTCTTTTTCGCTCCAATTTAATGTATCCCAAACGTCGCTCAAATTATCGGCGTAGATTCGCTTCGAGAGGCTCCACTCCAAATCATCGGTAACACCTACCGCGATTATCTGCGGGTATCCGACCTGCGGCGGCAAATGCTTTGCTGTTTCGGCTTCTCTGCGAATGCGGTTGCTTCCCTTTTCCCCCGAAACTCTAATGACTGCGTCGTTGTTGAGCCATACGGCGTTAGTCCAACCTCCTGCGCGTGCGGAGTTGCTAAAATCATAGCCGTGCTGTGCAAATACTTTTTCGGCAACCTTTTCTTGATTATTCATATGTCCGCCTTTCGTTGTTGCTCATGTAGTCGATATGGCATTAAGCTAAGGAAATTGCAGCGTAGTGCTTTTCCAATATTTGCTGTCGTTTTCGCGGTAGTATTGCCAACACCAATCGAAAGTCACGCTGTCGCTTTGGAATTGAACCTTGTAGGTTTCGCGTGCGAATGGCAAGTACCCATCATCGCCGCCCCCTGCATTTCCTATCCTGACTTCTTTTCCATTGCTGTATCTGTAGTATATTTCCGCACCACTGCCTAACAGAAAGCTCCACTCGCGAACGACAATGCAATCTTCGGAATCAGGAATAGCTGTTATCAAATCATCTTTAAAATCTCGCCATTCAGATGTCATTACATAAAACCATAAAGCGACCAAAATAACTGCGATGATGATAAATATCACAATCATGATGCGGTTTAAGCTTTTTGATTTTAGTTTTTGCTACATAAGCATATTCCTATGAAACAACAATCACAAGCTGTTGGACAAATCATCAACATTATCATGCAGACAATTAAGCAGCTTTAGTATCAGTCGAGATATAGGCTTGTAGTTTTCCACATGTTAGTTATGGGCTAGCTGCATTACTCTGCGCCGTATTTTCTTGCATACGCGTCGTAGTTGCGCTTGTATTCTCCCGGCATTTCTGTGTGAATCAGGCGCGCGTATTCGTGCGGATTGCTTGTTTCGGTTATGCCTGCGTTTTGAAGCACTGCTATGCCTATGTTGGAGCAGTGGTCGCTTATGCGTGACAGGTTTGCAACGATGTCGAGGAAGATGATTCCGCTTTGCACCGTGCATTTTTTCGCGCTCAATCTGTCGATATGCTTGCCGCGATATTTGTAGTTAAGTCTGTCGATGACTTGCTCCAACGGCTCGATTGCGTATGCCGACTGCACGTTGTCGTTTGCGATTGCGTCGTACGACAGCTTCATTATGTCGGCGACCGCGTCTTGCATTGTGTCAAGCTCATCTTGCGCGCTTTGTGAGAAGCTTTTGTCTGCTTCGTCGGCTTTGTCGTATATTTTGGCGATGTTCATTATGTGGTCGTTAATCCGCTCGATGTCGGCTACTGCTTGGAACAACATCATTATAAGTCTGTCTTCTTTTATTGTGATTGGGTTTTCGAGTATGTTTCCGAGGTATATTCGTATTTGCGATTCCCAGTTGTTGATGTAGTCCTCGTTTTCGCGAATTTGCTTGTAAATTTTGGGATTGCCGCTGCCGAGGTAGTCCTTTAAAAGGGCGATATTTTCAATAGAAGCTGTGCATATGTCGAGCGTACACTTTTTCGCTTGCGCCACGGCGATATTGGGCGCGGTGAGGAAGCGAGGGTCGAGCTTGTTGTCAGTTTTTTCTACATTACCCGGGAGTAGTGCGTCCACTGCCTTTTGGATAAGCCGAGTGCACGGAAGCAGTACAAGCGTCACAAGCACATTAAACAGCGTGTGGAAATCCGCGATACTGCCGCGATTCGCCTGCGAATTCCAGTAATTGTCCCACATCGGCAGCGCGAGATTGTTCAGCAGAGCGTATATCACCGTGAACACAATTACCGTTCCGGTGACGTTGAATATAAGGTGGACGAGCGCGGCCTTTTTGGCATTCTTGTTCGCGCCGACACTGCTTATTATCGCGGTGACGCATGTGCCGATGTTCTGTCCCAGGATAATCGGCGCGGCGTGCGAAATCGTAAGCATTCCGCTTGTGGAAACGGCTTGCAGTATGCCGATACTGCCGCTGCTGCTTTGGATTATCGCGGTAACAGCCGCGCCTGTGAGTATGCCGACTACAGGATTGCTAAAGCTTGCGAACATCTGTCTAAACTGCGGAAGCTCGCTAAGCGACGAAACCGCGCCTTCCATATTGTTTAAGCCGATAAACAGCAGCCCGAAGCCCACAGCGACTTCCCCGATACTCTTCAGCTTGCGCTGCTTGCAGATTATATTTATGGTAACGCCGACCGCAAGCGCGATAGGCGCAAAATTCTTAGGCTTCAACATCATAAGTATAAGGTTGTCGTTGGAAATATCGGCAAGGCGAATAATCTGCGCCGTAACGGTTGTGCCGATATTAGCACCCATGATTACGCCGATAGCCTGATAAATGCTCATTATTCCTACGTTAACAAAGCCGACAACCATTACGGTAGTGGCGGAGCTGCTTTGAATCAGCGCGGTAACTGCCGCGCCTACCAGCACACCGTTTATAGTTTTACCTGTAAGTCTTTCGATAAGCTGCTGCATTTTGTTGCCTGCGGCATGTTCAAGCCCCTCCGACATAATCTTCATGCCGAACAAAAACATAGCAAGTCCGCCGAACAGCGATATTACATTAAAAATGGTCAAACCAAATTCCTCCTGTGTAATAAACAAAACAATGTAGTATACATTTATGATACTATAAAATGGGAGAAAAATCAACCATGCATTTTTTTAAAACAAAACCGCGGAATATCCGCGGCTATTTGTGTGAATTTGCATGTTACTCGTCAATGATTGCAACCCAACCTGTGTTCGGCAAGTAGACCATTTCTAACGTGCCTGATTCATAAGTTTCCTTTGTAATCCATTTTTCCTCGTCCGACAAAGCTTTAGTAAATCTTTGCACTATATTATCCAGCGAGGCATCGTAGTCTATATATCCACTTGGCAAACCCATGAATTCGTCGTAAATTTCACTTATTATAGAAGAAAGTGTGGTCTCCTCGTCTAACATCTTGGTGATAACTGTTTTCACGACTGCTGTTTTCCCGTCGATTGACACATCAGAAACTGTAAATTCAATTGATTTTACGGTAGCTGTCAATAGTGCGTGTACCCATGCGTCCAAGGTTTCATCAGTTAATTCATTTATCATATAAAAAGGAACATAAACGATTTCCTTCAAATATTCCAAGCTAAATTTGGAATTTGCGTAATACTTTTTAATAACCTCTATCTGTTCATCTGTGAAGCGCTCGGCTAACAGCTTATTTGTCTTTGTGTCCTCTCCCCATAAGATGTACTTCATGTATAAAGTATAGTCGGCGGCAGGGCTGCCCTCTGGGGTTGAATCGGACTCGAGTGCGTCGGCAATCATTTTCTCCGATACAGATTTTTCCGGCTCGGGGGCTATGGTGCTTATTGTTATTGTGTCGGTAGCTTGGTCATATTCCACGCCGAAGCCTATGCCGTCGCTTAGGTCGCGCAGCTTAAAGTAGTTGCTGCCGTCTATGTTGTACGCTTCGACGTTTACTTGCGTGCTGCCTACATAGATATCCAGAGCGGTGGGAGCAACGCTTTGCGGTTTGCCGTCGCTTTTAGCCAATTCCCCGCCTACTGCGGTGTACTTCTTGTTGCGCAATATTGTAATGCTGTTAGCTTCCTTGTCGTATTCGACCTCAAACATAAAGTCGGAGTTATCCAGAAGGCAAGCGACATCTCGCAGCTTGAAGTAGTTGCTTCCCTCAATATTATATGCTTGTACTTCAACCTTTTCTCCGTTCACAAGGACAACAGAAGATGTAGGCACGGCTACTATTTCTCCCGCGTACACACTTACGCACAACATGCACAAAACCATTGCAGCAAATGCAACTAATTTTACTTTTGACATGCACCCTCCAAATTATGTATTTTAATATATTGTAGCATTATTTATCAGTTATGTCAATATATTTGTGTGAATTGCCTATGAACAGCAAAATTATAGTAATCGTTCAATCAACCTTGACACTGCTTTTCCGCCGTGATATAATTCACATGTTATTACAACCTTTTTAAGGAGAGCAGCTATGACGACGCATGAGCGTTTTACACGAATGTATCAGCATAAGGAGGCCGACCGCGTGCCTATGCAGGACGGACCTTGGGCGGGGACTATTCGCCGCTGGCAAAATGAGGGAATGCCTGCCGATGTTGATTGGATAGAATACTTTGAGCTTGACCATATCGCGAACGTTGGAGTTGACGTGTCGCCGCAATTCCCCGGAAAACTTGTGGAGGAAACCGAAGACTACATCATCTGCACAACGCCGTGGGGCGTGACATTGAAGCAGCAGAAGCTTATCGACTCCACGCCGGAATTTCTCGACTTTTGCGTGCGCGACGTTGAGGACTGGAAAAAGGCGAAAGAGCGTATGCTCCTTACCGACGACAGAGTCGATTGGGACAATCTCAAGAATAACTATCGCAATTGGCGCGACAACGGCGCGTGGATTAACGCGAACCTATGGTTCGGCTTCGACGTGACGCACTCGTGGTTTATCGGCACTGAAACTGTGCTGATGGCAATGGTGGAAGAACCCGAATGGTGCGCGGATATGTTCAACCACTGCCTAGACATGAGCATCGCAAACTTCGAGCGTATGCTCGACAAAGGCTACACCTTTGACTCTGTGCTTTGGTACGACGACATGGGCTACAAAGGCACACCGTTCTTTTCGCTTAAAACATATCGCGAGCTGCTAAAGCCTGTGCAAAAGCGCGCAATCGAATGGGCGCACAGCAAAGGCATGAAGGCGGAGCTGCACTCCTGCGGCAACATACTTCCGTTTATCCCTGAGCTTGTGGAAATAGGACTGGACGGACTTAACCCAATCGAAGTAAAAGCAGGCATGAACCCCTACGAGCTAAAGCAAAAATACGGCGACAGCCTGTTATTCCACGGCGGCCTTAACGCTGTGCTGTGGGACGACATAGAAGCGTGCGAAGTCGAAATGCGCAAGCTGCTTCCTATAATGAAGCAAAACGGCGGCTACATATTCGCCTCCGACCACTCAATTCCATCATCGGTAAGCCTAAGCAGCATGAAACGGATTGTCGAGCTGTACAAAGAATTAGGAAGCTATTGAGGTAGACTATGACTGCGAGAGAGCGATTTGTAGGTACGCTGAATTTTGAAAAGGTGGATAGGCTGCCCATGATTGAGTGGGCGGCGTGGTGGGATCAAACTATATCTCGATGGGAGTGCGAGGGTATGCCGCAGCTTTCGTGGGAGGATTCGCACGCATACTTCGGATTAAATCCGCTGCATTGCATAGGCGCAAATGCGTCAGGCAACGCGCCGCAGCCGACTACTCACGGCGGCGCAATTATCACAGACGAGGAATCCTACGAGAAAATTCGTCCCCTGATGTATTTAGACGAGGAAATCGAAAAGGCGAAGCAATACGCGCGCGACATCAAAGAGAAGCATGACAAAGGCGAAATCGTAGTGCGTATGTGGCTCGACGGCTACTTTTGGTTTCCGCGAACATTGCTCGGGATCGAGGGACACATGCTTGCGTTCTACGATTATCCTGAGCTTATGCATAGAATCAACGCCGACATTGCAGAATATAATTTGAGAGTGGTGGAGGAAATATTCCCGATATTGAAGCCGGACATGGTAGGCTTTGCCGAGGATATGTCGTACAATCACGGACCTATGCTTTCGCGCGACTGCTTCAACGAATTTTTGCTTCCGTATTATCAGCGAGTGATTCCGGCGATAAAGTCGCAGGGCGTACGCGTTTTGGTAGACAGCGACGGCGACATTACGTCGATGATACCGTGGCTGCTTGAAGCAGGAATCGAGGGCGTGTATCCGTTGGAACGTCAAGCGGGAGTTGACATAAACCGTATACGCAGCGAGTATCCGCATTTTCTAATGATGGGCGGGTACGATAAAATGTGCATGAGCAAGGGTGAGGCTGCAATGCGCGCCGAGTTCGAGCGTTTGCTTCCGACAATGCGCAGCGGCGGCTTTATCCCCTCGGTCGACCACCAAACTCCGCCCGAGGTTTCACTGGAAAACTACAAGATTTACATCAATCTGTTGAACGAATATTGCATGTAGGGTTCGCATTCATGCGAACCGCTGCTTGCCGATACACTGTATTCATAGGAAGGAGCAGCGCCGATGAATAACTTTTTCACTATCTACACCGACCAAGTAGCGCGCACGCCGCAATTCGGCACGGCGCACCTTATTTGGATTGCGTCGGTGTTGGCGACGTGGATAGCTGTGCCGCTGCTTCTTCGCAGAAACAAACCTGCGCGGGAGCTATTCCTGCGCACGCTTGCGATTACAATGCTTGCCAACGAGGTTTTGCGCGAGATATGGCTTGCCGTAAACGGAGCGTCAATCGCAAGCATACTCCCCTTCGACCTTTGTGGATTCATGCTGCTGCTTACCGCATTCACAGTATTCGTGCGCAAGAAGTTGCTGATGAACATATGCTTTGCCCTAGGCTTCACTGCCGCGATTTTCGGCATATTCACGCCTTCGCTCACCAACTATCCGCCGCTTTCCTACAACTACATCAACGGAATGTTTTCGCATTGCGCCATATGCTTGATTGTGATAATATTCATCGCGTCGCGCGAATTTACGCCGGAGATAAAATATCTCCCTGCGATAGTAGGCGCGTTTTGCGCATTCGCCTTAGTCATAATTGCGCCGCTCGACTATCTCATGGGCGCGAATTGGTTCTACCTAGCATATGCGCCGAAGGATACGCCCGTGGAGCTTTTCTACAACATGGTGGGTTGGCCGTGGTATGTCGGTCTTATGCTACTACTGGGCATTGTGCTGTGGTGTATATTTTACGCGCCGTTTGTGATTGCCAAGGCGATGAAGCGTATTTCCGTTGACAAATAGTTTTGTTTTAGCGATAATAGTAGTAGTACACACAAAGGCAGGTGTTACATGCTGACAAACAAAACCAAAGCTATAGGCTATCTACTAGAAATTCTCAACATAACCGCAACAACATTGGCGAAAGCTATACATATCGACAGAACAGGCGTTAGCAAGTGGATTTCGGGCGCACGGCCTTTCGGCGCAAACTCGCCGCATTATGAAGCAGTCATCGCCTTCATAATAGACGCGAACAAAATACAAGGGCAGCAGACTCTTGAAAAATTTTTCTCCAACATATATCCCGATATGGCACAAAGGCATGAAAGCCTGCGGACGTGTATAGACAAATTCCTGTTGCAAACGGATATTCCTTTGAATGTATACAACCTTGTAGCCGAGGCGCAAGGCTGCGCCTACTATTGCAACATGCCTGTTTACATCAACGCAAGCGGAAGAGAAGCGGCATTCGGAGCTATACTAAGCCTTATCGAGCAGTCGGAAACGCAGGAAGAACTTTTTTTATTTGACAATGAGCAATTCGAGTGGCTTACGGAGGACGACGATAAATTGTCTGCGGCAATAGAAAGATTGAGGCAGATACTGGAGAAGGGGCATATAGTCAACTGCATTTCCAACTCCTACTACAACGACTCATACAAAAAGTTTTCCACTTATTCCTACGTGCTCTATTCATATAAAAACTTTACGGAATATCATTTTACGGCGATGATGAACCCTAAAACAACTATGACGATATATTTGCTGCGCGACCGCGCAACTGTTATGGGGTACAACTTGAACAAGGACACCGGCGAGATTTACACAAGCATAATGCGCGACCCATATTCCGTAAAAAGCAACGAAAAGCTTTTGCGCGCCATGATGCAAGATTGTGCGAAAACTCACGCGGCATACAGCCTTGACGAACGAATCATCATTTTCGATGCGATGAATCGCGTGCACAACATAAATGAGGTCAGCTACATCTTCACTCCTCACCTGTCGTTTATCACTATGAGCGAGGAATTGCTTGCCGAGGTGCTGCGCATAAACGGAGTGTGCGGAACTATTGCCGATATGCTGATGAATCTGCGCAAGGTGCATTATGAAAGCTTCTACAACAAATGCCTGTCGGCTCCCATTCGCCACTTCGGCCATTACAACCAGATAATCAACATTATTCAGCAAGAAAGAATTTACTACGAGGAGCTGTCCGTAATTGCAGGAAGAGATATATACATGGGCAATTCACACATAAGGCGGCATTTGCTCGACACCTCAAAGGTTCTGCTGACGTCTGACAATTTCTCGATGGCGCTAATGACCATGTCATTATCAAAGCATCAGGATTATAGCTGCAAGGTAAAGCGCAACCTGTACTACACAGCGTGCCAGCGTATATTTAAGTTTATCGGCGAGCCGAATGTGGTAAACACAATAGTTTCAATATTCGATAAGGAGTGGAACAACAACATACCAAACGAATACAAGGACAACAAATGCGTAGCTCAAAAACTAATTGATATAGCAGAACGTTCGTAAATATTTGCATTTGTCACGCTTTGTGCACGCTTTAAACCGTGACATTTTGCCTACATGTATTTGCAATAAGCAAAATATATGTTATAATGTACAGGTTAGCATATAATGTAAGCACTAATTATCGGTAAATTTTTAAAAAGGGTGATTATATGAAAAACTTAAAAATAAGTGCTAAGTTGATTGTGGGATTCGGTACTATAGTTGTACTTATGTTTGCGCTTGGCTTAATTTCTTTGAATAGTGTTAACAGCGTTAACTCGATGGTCGAACAGTACAAAGTGTATACTGTGCCGAATACGGCTAATGTGCTAAAAATAGAACAAAAGCTTGTGATGATTAGGGAGTATTTGCTCACGGCTCTTGTTGACACTGATGTTAACGTTATAAAAGAACATCTACAGCTTGTTGTGGAAACCAGAAAAGAGCTGGACGATATAATAGCAAGTTATCGCAAAACTCTGCGCGCAGATTCAAAGCTGCTCGACGATGTGACTACAAAATTAGATAAATGCGCAGGCGCACGTGAAGAGATATCAAAGCTTGCGCTCGAAAATACAACCGAAAGCAATGCCAAAGCGTATGAGATCTTTAATTCGCAATACAAGCCGCAGTTTGAGCTTGCGGTAAAAAGCCTTGAAGAGCTGAATAGGCAACAAGGTGTATTTGCGCAAAAACAAGATGATACCGCAAACATAACCTCACGAAACGCAATTATTATTGTAATAACCTTCCTTGTGCTGTCCTTAGTAATTGCTTCGATATTGATTATTGTATTAAGAAGCTCCATAATGAAGCCTGTTCTGGAGATTGAAAAAGCTGCGCAGGATATGGCGGCAGGCAAGCTTAACACCAGCATTACATACGAAAGTCGCGACGAATTCGGCGTACTCGCGAACAGTATGAAGCAATGCACAAAGTCGATTCAAACATACATCGCCGAAATCGATTCAATTATGGCGGAAATGGCAAACGGCAACTTCGATCAATCCACCAAGGTTGAATTTATCGGCGACTTCGCGAACATTGAAAAATCCATAAACAAGTTTATAGACACGATATGCAGCACCCTAGGCACGATTCGCCAATCAGCCGACCAAGTATCCCAAAGCTCGGGGCAAATCTCAGGCGCGGCGCAAAACCTTGCGCAAGGCGCAACCGAGCAAGCAAGCTCCGTGCAGGAACTATCCGCTACCCTTACCGAAGTGTTGTCGCAGGTTAAGCACAACGCCGAAAATTCCTCCAAAGCGTACGAGATGTCTACAGATGCTACAACTGCTATAAATGACAGCAACGACAAGATGCAAAAGCTTATGGTGTCGATGAACGACATTCACGCGAAATCAGGCGAAATAAGCAAAATAATCAGGACGATACAAGATATTGCGTTCCAAACAAATATACTTGCGCTGAATGCTTCTGTTGAAGCTGCACGTGCAGGCGCAGCCGGAAAGGGCTTCTCTGTCGTGGCCGATGAAGTGCGCAACCTTGCGGCGAAGTCTGCCGACGCGGCGAAGGATACTACGACGTTGATTGAAGCGTCCGTGCGTTCGATTGACGAGGGCGTAAACCTTGCGAGAATAACCGCTGCCGAGCTTGTAGACGTTGTTGAAGGCGCGAAAACTACGACAAAAACTATCGAGGAAATTTCCACGGCGACAAACCAACAATCTCTTGCGCTTGAGCAAATATCCGTAGGCGTTGACCAGATTTCCGCTGTAGTACAAGTAAACTCCGCGACAAGCGAGGAAAGTGCTGCTGCGAGCGCAGAATTGTCGCATCAAGCTTCAATCCTGAACGACCAAATAATGAAGTTCAGGTTAAAGGGCGGCGTATATACAAAGCCGCAAGCTAACACTAGCTACACCCACAAAGCTGTGCATATCCCTGATTCATTCAACTTTACTAACTCCGATAAATATTGATATATAACCCCCTGCGCCACCTCCTGAGGCGCAGGGGGTCTTGTTTATGGCACATTGTATGCGCCCTACTATACCTACATATTTGCTTCGATAAGCTTTTTCACGTCCTCTACAGACAGCAGCTTGCCGTAAGCCACAACCTTTGAATTTATGACAAGCGCAGGCGTTTGCATTACGCCGTATCGCGCAATCTCCACATTGTCCGCGATATTTACCACTTCATCATTTAAGCCTAATTCACGGACTGCAATTTTCGTATTCTCAAATGTTTCGGTTGCACGCTTGCAGCAAGCCCCAAGCACGATGAATCGCGCGTTTGCTGCATTGCTAACTCCGCAGTTTCCGCCGCATGAGCAGCTTTGTTCCTTTTTCTTTGTAAAATTAAACAGTGCCATCACTAAACCCTCCCAATTATTGTTTTTATTATTGTCATTCCTGCGAATACACCTAATAAACTAAGTGAAACGTTCAACAGCACATTTCCGGCGGCGTGCAGATACTTGCCCTCGACGAACATAGCGACTGTTTCCGCGCTGAATGCTGAAAATGTGCTTAGCCCGCCCAACAAGCCTGTGTTGAGCAGAAGCTTTGTTTTGGGTGAAATTAAACCGGCTTCGCTTTCAAGGCTGATGGATATGCCGATTAACAATCCTGCCGTTGCATTGCAGACTAAAGTCGAAAGCGGAAACTGCATGTTTAATGCTGCAAACAATCTGTTCATGCTGTAGCGCAAGCAACTGCCGATAAATCCGCCGATTCCTACAAGCAGAAACTTCATCATCGTTCCCCTAAAATATAAATTGTAATGCGTTAAATGTGTAGCCGATTATTATAATGCCGAGCGTGACTATTGCAACGAAGCAGCACAGCAGCTTTGGCTTTACGGCCTTGCGCAGCATGATGATTGAAGGGAGGGAGAGCGCGGTTACTGCCATCATGAAGGCTAGTATTGTTCCTACGCCTACGCCTTTGTAGTACAATGCTTCGGCAATCGGGATTGTGCCGAATATATCGGCATACATCGGTACGCCTACTATTGTTGCGAGCAATACGGAGAATGGATTGTTTGCGCCCAGTACGGCTTCTATCCATTGCTGCGGAATCCAGTTGTGGATTAATGCGCCTATGCCTACGCCGATTAGTACATACATGAATACTTTCTTTAGGGTGTACATGAGCTGGTCTTTGGCGTAGATTACGCGCTCCTTGCGCGTGAGGGTGGGGGATTCGATGTCCACGCTGCCTGATTGTTTGATGTACTGCTCCACGTATTTTTCAAGCCCCAGTTTGTCAATCAATGTGCCGCCGATTACGGCGAGTACGATTCCGACCGCGACATATGCTACCGCGATTTTTCCACCGAATACGCTCATCAGCAGTATGAACGCGCCGAGGTCTACGAGCGGCGAGCTTATGAGGAAAGAGAAAGTAACCCCCACAGGCAGCCCTGCATTTGTGAAGCCTATAAACAAAGGTATCGACGAGCAGGAGCAAAACGGCGTCACTGTTCCAAGCAGCGCACCCATGAGATTCGCCACTACGCCTTTGTATCGTCCCAGAATTTGTTTTGTGCGTTCCGGCGGAAAATAGCTTTGAATGTAGGAAATGGCAAATATTAACACAGACAGCAGCCACAGGATTTTTATGGTGTCGTATAGGAAAAATTGAACGCTGCCGCCTATGCGCTGCGTTATGTCTACGCCCAAAGTGGTGAGCAATCCGCCGATTAAGTCGTGCAGCCACTTCATGCCGAGTATTTGTTCGCTGAAAAATGTCCATGCTAATTGCATTGGTTGTCACCTCCGCAATCGCAGCTTTCAAAATGTTCGAGTAATGCGCCCAGCAGTCGTTTGGCAGCGTCTGCACCGTCGCTGCATATTGCATAATACGTCCATTTGCCTTCTTTGCGCGCGCAAACAATTCCGCTTTCCACAAGAATTTTCATGTGGTGCGAAAGAGTCGGCTGCGTTATCTCGAGCTTTTCAAGCAGGACGCACGCGCACTTTTCGCCGCTTTGCAGCATTTCCAGTATCTGCAAGCGATTCTCGTCGCAGAATGCTTTGAATACACGCGCGTTGTTTTGGTAGTCGCCCATGTTTACACCTCATATTGAAATTATTCTATATATATTATATGCAACAAATAGAAAAATGTCAATATGAAAATGAATTCTTTTTGATAACAAACAACCATATAGATAAGAATGATTTGTGTTTACTTAATTTGCATTTAACCCGAAAATTCTTGTTAATAATTTTTCTTTGTAAATATTCTCAATACTTATTGCATCTTCAGCGATTATTGTTTTCGGTAGCACTTGCAAAATTGAGAATTGAAAATTCATATACCGAGATGGGAATCCTCGTATTAATTCAACTATTTCTTTGTTACCGCCTGTTTTTGTGTCGATGTAGCATTTCCAGCGTCCAAGCAATCCGTCTTTGCCACATGCAGAGCCGACATAAAGCTTTCCGTCCGTGGTATCGGTTATCAAGTAGATTGCATTAACACATGACAAAACTGTGTGCCAATTTTCATACATGATTGGGTCGTTTATTATCTCACTAAGCTCGCTATACATCAGCTTGATGTTTTCGTACCCCGAAAATGAATACTTTGGATTTTCGTATATCGACAGCACTGTTTTATCATTTGTAGCCCATTGCCACCATGCCCTCGCGCTTTTGCCCCAATCAATTATTAGTCTTCCGTCTAAATCCGAAAGTATTTCGGATTTTTCTGCATAACAATGATCATCGTCATCAAGGTATATGTTAAAATTCTTCGGAAGAATTGCTTCGTGTATGTTAACTACATCACCAGTTTTATAGCAACCTAAGAATTTTGCACTTGTACCACCGACACTCACGAATGATAGAATATATGAAACATTGTTAAAGAATCCTTTCTTTTGTGTGTTTTGATACGCCTCAAAACAGCCATTAGCGCAGCACCAGGCAAAGCCTTTATCCTTCACGGAATGGCGAATCATTTTAGTTTTTCTAACGTCAATATCAGTGTGTTCTAAAATATAAGATAGTTTTAATGATAACATGTATACCCCAATCTTTTAATATCAACAATAAATCCTTCTATTCTCTCATAAGTACATATGTATAATCCGCATACACAATATCAGTACACAGCTTTTTAAACGACCCTTCCTTTTCCACGACAAAGCCAAGCTTTCGCATAACGCCGTTCGAGCCTGCGTTTTCTTGCGCAACCTTTGCGGTAAACTTGCGTGCGCCTTTGGCATACGCGAAGTCGATTACGGCAGTCAGCATTTCCGTTGCGTAGCCCTGTCGCCAATAGTTTTTGTGTATCGCATAGCCTAAGTCCCAATGCGTCGGATTTTCCATCGGTATAATGCTGCATGTGCCTATTGCTTCGCCTGTTTCTTTTAAGATTGCGACAAAGGGATACCACGATTCGTCGGATTCAATGCCCTGCGCGAAATTTAAGGTGGCAGCGTCGGCTTTATCGCGCGGCGGGTCTGACATGTATTTGCCCATTTCATCGTCTAGCCACATGCTAAGGCAAAAGTCTGCGTCCGATTCTCGCGTGCTTCTCAGGATTAAACGTTCGGTTTCGATGTTGTTGGTTGTCATAATAAACCCTCCTAAGGAAATTAAGTGCATTCTTTTATTCGCTCAATCTTTTTATCAAAGCATTGACCCTATTTATCTTCGTTTCCTCTTTCTTTGCAATTTCTATATGATTCACCTGCTCGCGCTTCAAATAATCAGGCTGCTTCAGAAAAAGCTCCAACACACCTGCGTCCTTTAAAATACCCTCGATGTGCGCAGGCACTACATACTCGCGCTTTTTCGTATCCCGCTCCAATGTTACATGAACGATGTCACCGAGCTGCTTACCTACAGCTTTCTTTATAAACTCATTGTACACAAGATAGTGTCCGTTTTTCGACGGAAGCAGCGTATGGTCGAACGCGTGTCCGTCTACTGTTATGCAGACCGGTATGTTGCCCTTGATGCCGAAATGCTCCAACGCTGAATATGGGAAGTAGAAAACACTCCATTTGATTTTGCCTTCAAGCTGCTTTATTTCACAATCAAAATCAAATCCCATACGTGACACCTCCGAAAATATGTAAGAGCGGAATACTTCCGCCCGATTGCTTATTCAAATAAAGCTGCCGCAACCATTGCGCAGTATTTATCCATCGGCACATACGATGCAATGCTGTTGCCGCTGCCTAGGCCGTAGCCTGTGAGCGCGGTTTCCACCATTTTGCGCGAGCGTGCATACACGTCCTCGTGCGACATGCGCATGATGTAATCCAAGTCAATGCCGCCTAGGATTGCGATGTCGTTGTGGTAGCGAGCGTAGCTTTCTTCCACGGGGA
This sequence comes from uncultured Eubacteriales bacterium, assembly GCA_964479875.1. GTDB lineage: Bacteria > Bacillota > Clostridia > Monoglobales > CAYZNM01 > CAYZNM01. Next base: position 154,671 of record CAYZNM010000001.1, on the reverse strand, counting down.
GGATTGTGTCCTCATAGGAGTGTCTGCCGTCGAAGCCTATGTCTTTGATGTCAGGCATAATGTCGGCGAACGCGCCGCAGGAGTGCAGCAGTATCAGCTTGCCCTTATCGTGCGCGGCTTTTGCCACCTTTTTGTACCACGGGAATACAAGTCGCTGCATATCCTTAATCGACAGCATTGTCTGCGTCTTAAAGCCCCAGTCGTCGTTTGCGATAACAACGCCTACGCTGTCATACTCAAGCACTTCCTTGTAATACTCAAGCAGACGCTTGCCGATATTGTCGAACACAGCCTCTGCAACCTCCGGTTCATCTGCCAATAAGTAGCACATATTGTCGTAGCCCATGATTGCGATTGCGTTTTCCAACACGCCGCATGGACCTGAAACTGCAAGCTTCACATTTTCATTCATGTATACCTCAAGCGTCTTTAGGTGCGAATAATCAAAGTCGCTCGGCTCGTTCCACTTGTATTGCTCGTAGCTTGCGCTATCCCAAATCGACGCGCCGTCGTTGGCTGAATGCGAGCTTTTATGCTCCTTCGGCTTTGTGTTAAAGTAGAAGCCGCTGCCCCATAGCGTCGCGTAATCGTAGCCTAGGGCGTAAAACGCGTCAATCTGACGCTTCGCACCCCACAGCGGGTCGTTGGTGTCGTACTGCTTATCGGCGGTCGCGGCAGCGTACACTTCCTCATTCAAGAAAAACTCGAACAAGGTGTAGCGGCTTGGCTGCCGCTTATTAAGTATCTTAATCAAGTTTGCAAAATCAGGCTTGCGTCCATGCTTTACGATATAGCTTATGTCGGTGTACTGCTGTTTAAATGGCATATACAACTCTCCCTTTGATATATTAATTCCATTATAATACATAAGGCTGAAATTGTAAAGATATTGATTTTATCTTCAATCCGCTTTTTGCTTTTCATAAAGCGGAGGGTTTCGAGCAAGGTTGATTGGAAGCAAGGGCAGAAAAACGTTTGACATAGCGGTTAGCCTTTGATATACTTTTTACATACCGCAGATTTTTTATATTTGGCGAGGTGGAACAGTGATGACAACAGTTTATTTTATAAGACATGCTGAATCAGATACTTCTGTTCGTGATGGCAGAATAAGACCGCTTACCGATAATGGTCATTCAAAACGTATACTTGTGACAGAGTTTTTACAAGATAAGAATATTGCAGCAGTGCTGTCCAGCCCATTTAAACGTGCAGTAGATACAGTTTCCCACTTTGCAGAAAAAAATGGGTTGCAAATAACAATCGTGGAAAATTTTCGAGAACAAAAGAGCAGTAGCGACATGCGTAGAGACAACCCTAATTTTCGTACATTTTTGGAACGGCAATGGCTTGATTTTACTTACACCTTTTCGGACGGCGAATGCCTGCAAGAAGTTCAAGAGCGGAATATCTCCGCACTTAAAGATGTACTGACGGAATATAAAAATAAGAATGTAGCCATAGGTACACACGCCAGCAATCATCAATTACTATGATAATACTTATTGCTTCAAAGATTTTGAAGCAATGGAATATAAATTACCATGGGCAGTAAAAATGGTATTTGATGAACTAAAATGTATTGTAATAGAAAAATTTGATTTATACGCAGAATGAGCATAATCCGTACCTCAACCCCTGCGGTTGAATCCCAAAAAGCGGATTGAAGATTTTATCGTGCGGATGTGATACAATTATTTAAAATTTAAAAGGAGATATGCATGAAGGGAATCCAAGCTAAAGTTGAAATATTAACACAGGACGAGATTTTGCAGGTACATAAGGCGGCGTGCAATGTGCTTGCGAAAACAGGCATAGGTATGCCGAACGAGGAGGCACTTCGCCGTTGCGAGAGAGCAGGCGCGATTGTGGATTACGTGAAGGGCGTAATGCGCATACCTGTGTCTGTGACCGAGGATTTTGTCGCCGAGCTGAAAAAGCGTGCGTACAAGCCAGAACCTGGATTACAGCCAATCGCAGGCGGCATATCCACGCAGGTATTCGTTACCGACTACGGCACAAAGTCGCGCCGCTATGGCAACAGCGACGACATAATGCGCGGTATCGCATTGGTGAAGCACCTCAAAAACATACCTGGCTGCTCCGCCGTGACAGTTCCCTCCGACGTGCCGAGTGAAATATCAGACCTGCACGCGCACCACCTCATATACAAATACTCCGAAAAGCCCGGCGGTACATACATCATAAATCCGGCGATGGCGAACTACATCATGGACATGGCAGAAGTCGTGGGACAAAAAAGCGGCTACCTCTTTGAAACGGTAAGCCCCCTAAGCTTCCGCAAGGAAACCCTGGAGATGGCGTTAACATACGCCGACAGAGGTCACGGCTTGGGCATAGCTCCCATGATAATGAGCGGCTCGACGGGGCCTGTAACTATGGCAGGCGCGCTTGTGCTTATGGTTGCGGAGGTGTTGGCAAGCTTGTTCGGCGTGTATGCGTTAAGCGGCGAATATGTGCCGTGGTTCTGCACAGGAAGCCACACTACCGACCCGAAGACATTGCTGTGCTCCTTCGGCTGCCCGAACATGGCGTTAATCGGCATAGGCGTGGCGCAGATGAGCAATTTCTACGGACTTCCGGGCGGCTCTAACGCGGCGTTGAGCGACGCGCTGCTGCCCGACTTCCAATGCGGCTTCGAGAAAAGCCTATCCGGCATATTCTCGCTGCTTGCAGGCAGCGTAAGCATGGGCTGCCAAGGCATAGCGGGCGCAGACCAAGGCTTTAGCTTCGAGCAACTAGTCATCGATAACGAGTGGATTGATGCGTACAACTACGTATTAAAAGGCTACGAGGTAAACGCCGACACTCTAGCCGAGGAAGTTATCGCCCAAGTAGGCATAGGCGGCAACTTTGTAGCGGAGGAGCACACAGGCGAATACTTGCGCGAAAACTGGTGGCAATCACGCTTGTTCGACCGCTACGACTTCGACATGTGGCAGCAAAAAGGCGCGGACACATTGCTCGAACGCGCACACGCCCTAGTGCGAGAATACACCGAAGGCTACGCGCAAATGCAGCCCTGCCGCGACGACGCCACCGTAAAAGCCCTCGACGAAATAGCAGACAAAGCAAAAAGAAGCTTATAACAAAAACAATGCCGCGGACGCACCTATGTTCGCGGCATTTCTACATCAAGCGTTCGCCGCCCAATAACTCACTCTCGATTCGCGCACCCGACACAAATCCAATCTCATACGCAAGGTCGTTGAGGTTGCCGATAGCCTCCAGCACTTCCTTCCACATATTTTCCACCTGCACATCGTTTAGCTTTTCGATTCGCTTGCAATCCGCAACCGCCCTATCGCGAAACAGCAGCATACCATTCTCCAAGTCCCTGCTATACTGTTGATACAACTCTTCATAAGTACCTGAATCTACGGCAATTCTCTCTGCGCCTGTCAAAGTAAAGCTGCAAATTTGCTTAAGCTTTATGCGATTCCAGTAGTCCTTGCCAAACATATTATCACCTCCATCACTATTATACAACAAACATCATCATATGTCAATATACATATTAGTTTGCGTTACGTATATTTAATGTTATATAATAATAATCAAGGTAGGTGATAAAATGGGATATAAAAATCGCAAACATTGGAGCACATCGACAGACCATGGATTGCATGAGCAACTAAAGATATTATCAGAAAAAACCAGAATACCTGTATCGAAATTACTCGATGAAGCAATTGAAGATTTGTTGTTGAAGCATGGTGAAATTGATAAAAAGACTAAAACTCCTTGATGAAATTTTGATTGGAAAATTAATTAAAGTGTCTTTTTACTATGTTTTCGATAATTATGGTGAGATGAGGTGATGTATGATGACAAAACAATATAGAAATAGAAAACAAATTTCTACTGCAATAGATTTAGAGTTATACGAAAAATTCAGACAGCTTTCAATTGATACGCGTATCCCTTCCACCAAATTACTCGACGAAGCAATCGAAGATTTGTTAGTAAAATATGATATAATTAAAAAAGAGGATAAAAAGAATCCTTGATTAAAATAAGTGAATTTAACAAAAGCAGGTGTACATGAACGAACGAGAAACATGCAAAGCAATCGCCAAAACAGATGAGGACTATTACTTCCTCACGCACTTATGCGACAAACGCGCAATGACAGCTTCAAAAAACATCATGTCGCACTCGAAATTCCTCGACCTGCACAGCTTGTCGCTTGCGAAAAAGCTTACCGAGCGAACGAGCGGCGTATTATTTTGGGGCGGCGCGGAGGAATGCGAGCGCAAGCTTTGCATATTTTGCCCGGACTATCTCACGCCGGAGGATGTTGCCGCAAGCCCTCCCATCGCCGCAATACGCGCCGCGAAAAGCGACAGCGATACGCTCACGCACAGGGATTATCTCGGTGCGCTGATGGGATTAGGAGTAAAGCGCGAGTTTATCGGCGACATATTCGTATGCGAAGACGGAGCGGATATTTTCGTTCTGGAGGAAGTGAAGGACTTTCTGCTGCAAAATTTCAGCAAAGCCGGAAGGAAGAAGCTTGCCCTGACGGAAATTCCAATCAACGAGGCGCGTGTATCGCCGGGCGATTTTGAGATAGTGCGCGGAACGCTTTCATCGCTGCGGCTTGACGCTGTCGTGTCGCTTGCCTGCCGCATGTCGCGCGCGAAGGCTTTGGAGCTAGTCAACCAAGGAAGGGTATCGGTGAATCACGCAGAAATGCTCACGCCGCACAAGGAAGTCGCGCAAGGCGACAGAATCGGAGTGCGCGGCTTTGGAAAATTCGTGCTGGAGCAAATCGGCGGCAAAAGTCGCAAAGACCGCATTATTGTTGAGATAAAAAAGTATTTGTGACTTCAATCCGTTTTGTGAGTAAGGCTGATTGAAGGCGAGGGCAGGAATGCGTTTGACATGACTGTTAGCCTTTGATATACTTTTTATATGCTACAGGTTATTTATATAATGGGAGGTCAAAGTATGCTTGTACCACATTTACATTTCTATGGAAATTGCAAAGAAGTTATCCCACTTTATGAGAAGGCATTTAATACAAAAGTTGAAAATATTGTTTTCAATAGTGATTATTCACCAGACCAATGTGATGGGGATAATAGGATTGCTCATGCAACCATGAAAATTCATGGGCAAACAGTATTTTTAAACGATAACGAAACAATGTTTGGTGTTAATGACATATCTCTCAACTTTCCGGTACACATTATTATTTACTTCGAGAAAGCGAAAGAATTGTTGGATTGTTATGAAATCTTAAAAGACGAAAAGGAAACTGCTAAACCATTTGTTAAAACCTCTTATAGTGAGTTAGTGGGTAATTTCAAAGATAAGTTTGGAATGCTATGGGGATTTATGGTAGGGTAGATTATGAGCATAATCTGTACTTAGTCGGATTATCAAACCAAAGTCGCGACACTCGTCGCGGCTTTGGTGATTTCTTACACATCGACCGCACCCCCGCAGCCAAATCCTAAAAGTGAATTGAAGATTTGTGAAATAATCCTTGACAAAACATGTAAATTGTGGTATCATAAGTTCACAAAAGGGAGTAGCAAGCGATAATCGCTTGTTGTATTCGACATCACGACAATGTAAATTGTCCGGATATAACAGAAATGCAAGACTTTTGTCCTAGTTTAGGGCAGAAGTCTTTTTTGCTTTAATTAGGAGAACAAGCATTGCGGTTATTAAATCGACGCCGACATATACTATAACTTGCGAACATATTTACAAATATAACAAAGTGAGGTGCGTGATGAAGCATTATTTTGAAAGCGCGGAGAGTGTGCTGCGGCAAACCGAATCGGCAGACGGCGGATTATCCGCCGCGCAAGCAGAGCAGCGGCTTGCCAAGTTTGGCAAAAACAAGTTGAAGGAAGCGAAGAAAACCTCGATTGTGATGAGGTTTTTGGCGCAGCTTGCCGACCCCATGATTATTATTTTGATAGCGGCGGCAGTTGTGTCGGCGGTAACTTCTGTTTATTCGGGAGAGCATTTTACCGATGTGTTCATCATCATGGCGGTTGTGTTGATTAACGCAGTGCTGGGTGTGTATCAGGAGAGCAAGGCGGAAAAGGCGATCGAAGCCTTGCAAAAGATGACGGCGGCTACCTCGAAGGTGCTGCGCGGCGGCAATGTCGCCGTGGTCAAAAGCGAGGACTTAACCGTAGGCGACATCGTATTGCTTGAAGCAGGCGACGCAGTGCCTGCGGACGGACGCATTATCGACTGCGCAAGCCTGAAGGTGGAGGAAGCCGCCCTCACAGGCGAAAGCGTACCTGTCGACAAAACAGCCGACGCAATAGCCGACAACGGAAAAGAAATCCCACTGGGCGACAGGAAGAACATGCTTTACATGGGCTCAACAGTGGTGTACGGACGCTGCCGCGCGGTAATCACAGCCGTAGGCATGGACACCGAAATGGGCAATATCGCAGGCGCACTCGCCGAAGCTAAGGAGGAGAAAACTCCGCTGCAACGCAAGCTGCATCAGCTGTCGAAGATTCTCACCTACGTTGTAATCGGCATATGCGTTTTCATTTTCGCGTTCAAGCTGCTCACCACAGGTGACTTTGGCGCGGCTGTTATGCTTGACACATTTATGATAGCCGTAAGCCTTGCGGTTGCCGCTATACCTGAAGGGCTTGCGACCGTGGTGACGATTGTGCTTGCGATAGGCGTAACCAATATGTCGAAGCGCAACGCCGTTATACGAAAGCTCACCGCGGTGGAAACCCTAGGCTGCGCGCAAATCATATGCAGCGACAAAACAGGTACGCTCACGCAAAACAAGATGACGGTGACGCGGAATTATTCCGACGACGAAAACCTGCTTGCGACCGCGCTTGCCTTGTGCAGCGACGCATCGCTAGGCGCGGATAATCAAGCTGTGGGCGAGCCTACCGAATGCGCACTTGTCAACTACGCTTACAAGCTAGGCATAAACAAAAACGAATTAAGCAATAAGCAGCCGCGCGTCGGAGAAGCTCCGTTCGACAGTATGCGCAAGATGATGAGCGTCGTGTACGAATCGCCCGAGGGCTTCATCAGCTACACCAAAGGCGCGCCCGACGAAGTATTAAAACGCTGCACTCACTGCTACAAAGACGGAGCAATCGCGCCAATCACAGAGCAGGATAAAGCCGCAGCCCTAGCCGAAAACAAAAACATGGCAGACAGCGCGTTGCGCGTACTAGCGGCAGGCTACCGCGTATACAAGGATAAGCCTCATTCATTCGAGCCGCAGGATTTAGAGAGCGAGCTTGTATTCATCGGCTTAATCGGAATGATTGACCCTGTACGTCCCGAGGTGCTTGACGCGATTGCGCAATGTAAAGCCGCAGGAATCCGCCCCATAATGATTACAGGCGACCACATCGACACTGCCGTAGCAATCGCAAAAGAGCTGGGCATTATCGAGCAAGCAAGCCAAGCAATCACGGGCGCACAGCTTGACCAAATACCCGACGATGAATACGCCAAAACCATAGGCAACTACAGCGTATACGCTCGTGTTAAGCCCGAAAACAAAACGCGCATAGTCAACACATGGCGCGCCAACGGCTACGTCTGTGCCATGACAGGCGACGGCGTAAACGACGCACCAAGCATAAAATCCGCCGACATAGGCGTAGGCATGGGCATAACAGGCACTGACGTTACCAAAAATGTAGCGGACATGGTGCTTGCCGACGACAACTTCGCCACAATCGTAGGCGCAGTCGCGGAAGGACGGCGCATTTTCGACAACATTCGCAAGGCGATACAGTTCCTGCTTGCGTCAAATTTAAGTGAGGTGCTTAGTATTTTCGCGGCGACGCTGCTAGGCTTCACCATACTGAAACCCGTACACCTGTTGTTCATCAACCTAATCACCGACACATTCCCTGCGCTTGCCTTAGGCATGGAAGCAGGCGAACCTGACGCAATGACAAAGCAGCCGCGCGACCCAAAAGAGGGCATATTCGCCAATGGTCTAGGCGCAGACGTGCTGTACCAAGGCATACTAGTCGCCTTGATAACACTAGCAGCCTACTTCATCGGACACTACATCGAAAGCGGCAGATGGGAAATCGTAAACAGCGCAGAAGGCATGACCATGGCATTTATCACCATGAGCATGGCAGAGGTATTCCACAGCTTCAACATGCGCAGCAGAAAATACAGCATATTCACGATAAAGCGGCAGAATCCCTACCTATGGGGCGCAATGCTTGCAAGCGTCGCGGCAACTGCACTCGTGATATTCGTGCCTTTCCTAAGCACTGCATTCGGCTTGCAGCCTGTGTCGGTTACGTCCTACCTAGTGTCAATCGGGCTTGCTGCAACAGTAGTGCCTATTGTTGAAATTGTAAAAGCGATAAGAAAATAGAGGGTGGCGAAGCATGGAAAAGCGAAATGTCACAATGAAGGATATTGCAGCGCATGTCAATGTATCTGTTTCCACTGTATCATATGTTCTAAACTTCTCCGAAAAGGAGAAGATAAGCCACGAAACGCGGCTTAAGGTGCTGCAAGCCGCGAAGGATATGGGCTATCTGCCCAATATGTCGGCGCGGTCGCTTGCGAGCAAAAAGAGCAACCTCATCGGGATTATCATAAATAAGCCGGCGGCAGGGCAGGTCTTTCGCAAGTACGCCTACTATGAATTGGCGGAGCGGCTGCATATTGAGCTGCGGCGGCGCGGCTATGATGTTATGCTGCTGTTTGCGAATGAGCTTGAGTATAACGTGGCGTCGCAGCGTTCGTTCGAGGCTACATTTGTGATTGACGCTGACGTTAGGGAGTGGGCGCGGATTGCGGAGCGGTTTTACACGCCTGTGGTTTCGATTGACGGATTGGTTGAGAATGAGTTGTTTTATAAGATTCTTCCCGATTACAGGGCGGTTATTGGTAAGGCAAGGGGAATGCTTGCGTCCGAATCGCCGTTTCTAGTGCTGGAGCAGCGGCAGAATAACGGCGTTATGTCGATTATCACGCAAGGCTTTGCGCCTGAAAACATATGCGTTTGCTCCGACACATCGCAGCTTGAGATGTTTTTGGCAAAGATGCACAAAAATGAGGGGATTGTTATCGGCGAGATGTTGGGTGTGAGCGCGGAGAGGTTCATTGGCAACGACAAAATTGTTGTGGCGACTATGTCAGACAGTCAAGGTGTGCTAATGCCCGATACGCGCACAGTGCCGCTAGGCTACGGCAAATTGGCGGAGACCGCGGCGGAGCTTGCGTGCGCAGTCATACGCATGGACTACGAAAAGTTTTCGGACAAGGTAGTTATTGTTTAATTTTTCTTCAACAGTTTCAGCGGCGTTTGCCGCTGTTTTTTTGTTGCAAAAATACGCACCGTTGCTGCATTTATAGCTCACGTACATTTTACATAAACTTAATATTTCAGTTAGATATTAAGCTAAAATAGATAATTTTCTATAAATCGCGCACAATATTTGTGTAAATCGCATAAATAATTCTTGACACGCAATATGCAGTGTGCTATACTCAAATTAACTTAAGCGTTTCAGTAAACTGTGAAAAAGTGATAATTATAGGAGGGGGTCATTATGGGCAAGCGGAGGGGTGCGGCTCTGTTGTCTGCCATTATATGGGGCAGCGGGCAGTTTTTCGTGTGCAGGCAAAGGGTGAAGGGGCTGCTGTTTTTCGCGTTTCAGGCAGTGTTTGTCGCAATCGAGCTGATGACAGGCTATTGGTTGGAGCTTGCACTGGGCTATGTTAAGCAGTTTAGCCTGCGGCTGCACGGCGGATTTTTCACAAAGGGAGTGTGGGGACTGCTGACGCTCGGCGAGGTATCGGGAGCTAAGGGCGGCGACCACTCCATGATGCTGTTGGTCGGCGGCATAATCGCCGCGTTTACACTGCTAATCTTCGTCGCGATATACATATGGAATATCCGCGACGCTTACAAAACCGCGAAGTATATCGAAGACACAGGAAAGTATGTCACCTCACGCGAATACTGCAAGGCATTGTACGCCAAAAGCTTTGAGTACATCGTGCTGTCGCCTATGGCGATTGCTATGTTCTTCATCATATTAATGCCGATTATCTTCACCTTCCTAACGGCTTTCACCAACTACAACCGCGAAAACTTACCGCCTGCCAATTTAATACAGTGGGTAGGGCTTGACAGCTTGCGAAAGCTGTTCGACGTGCCGATATGGTCGTCCACCTTTTTCGGCGTACTGGGTTGGACTGTGATATGGGCGATATGTGCCACGTTTTCCACATACTTCCTCGGGCTGTTTCAAGCAATGCTGCTCAACCATCCGTCGGTTAAATTCAAGCAGTTGTTTCGCACGATACTGATTCTGCCGTGGGCGATTCCGTCGATGATTTCGCTGCTCGTATTCAAGAGCTTGCTTAATTCACAGTTCGGGCCGATTAACCAACTGCTGCTGGATTTGGGACTTATAACGGAGCGCATACCCTTCCTGAATGACGCACTTACGGCGAAGATTACAGTAATCATGGTGAATCTGTGGCTCGGCTTCCCTATATTTATGGTTATGATGTTGGGAGTTTTGGCAAACCTTGACAAGAGCGTGTACGAGGCGGCAGAGGTGGACGGCGCAAGCAGAGGCTTAATCTTTGCGCGGATTACAATGCCACTTGTGCTTAGAGCGACCGCTCCGCTTCTCGTGATGAACCTTGCAGGAAACTTCAACGGCTTCGGCGCGATATACTTCCTCACCGAAGGCGGCCCAATAAACCCAAGCTACCAATTCGCAGGAAGCACAGACATACTCATCTCATGGATTTACAAGCTCACCCTCAACCAACAGATGTACAACATGGCAGCTGTGATGAGCATACTCATCTTCATATTAATAGGAAGCGTTTCATTCTGGAACTTACGCCGCACCAAGGCGTTTAAGGAGGCATAAGCATGAAAAAGAAGATAGCGGCAATTCTGGTTCACGCGGAGCTTATACTTATGTCGCTGATTGTGCTGCTGCCGATTATGTGGATTGTGATGTCCTCATTTAATGACAGCAACAGTCTTTCGTCGGCGTCGCTGTTTCCGACTAAGCTTACGCTGAATAACTACGTCAATCTGCTGCGTGACACCAACTACAAGCTGTGGTTTTTCAACACGTTTAAGATTGCTTCCCTCAACACAATTATATCAGTTTCCGCGATAATGGTTACGTCGTGGATAATGTCGCGGTTCGACTTCCGCGGCAAAAAGGCAGGGCTTATGACAATATTGCTGCTGTCGATGTTCCCCACATTCCTTTCCATGACTGCGATATACACGCTGTTTCTCACATTAGGGCTGCTCGGCAATCCGCTGTCGCTTGTGATAATTTATTCGGCGGGCGCGATTCCGTACAACACATGGCTTGTCAAAGGCTACCTCGATGGCATACCCAAGGCAATAGACGAAGCGGCGTATATCGACGGCAGCGGCAAATTCCGCACATTCTTTCAAATGATACTGCCGCTGTCGCTTCCGATTATCACATACTGCGCGGTGTCGCAGTTTATGCTTCCGTGGATGGACTATATCCTGCCGGGACTGCTGCTGTCGAAGGATACAGACCGAACGCTTGCCGTAGGCTTATTCGGGCTAATCTCAGGCAGGGAGAATCAAAATTTCACAATGTTCGCGTCCGGCGCATTGCTTATCGCCGTACCGATTACCGCTATATTTATAGTGTTCCAGCGTTACCTTGTCGAAGGTGTTTCGGCAGGTGCGAATAAATAAAATTGGAGGATTTATGTTTAAAAGAATTTTAAGTTTAGGATTAGCAGTTGTTACGTGTATGGCGTTAAGCTCATGCAAAGCTCCGCTGGAGGAGCAAAGCGCAGCGGTTGACGAAAACAAGATTGAGGAAGGCGCAGCACTGACCTTCTGGACAGGCGACGTAGACTTCGGCAATGCTGTTGCCGAAAGCTTTAAGGCGGAAACAGGCATTACAGTTACAGTAGAGCAAATAGGGCTTGAATCGGCTGAAAAGATGGCACTGGATGGCCCTGCCGGCAGAGGTGCGGACGTATTCATGGCTCCCCACGACAAGGTGCAATATCTGCTAAGCTCCGGGCTTGCGCTGGAACTTAACCCGGACAGCACAGCATTCATCAAGGACACTGTAAACCCTGTTGCTGTTAAGACCGTTACCAAGGATAACAAGCTGTACGGCGTTCCTGTTTCAATTGAAACAGTTGCGATGTTCTACAACAAAGACGTAGTTCAAGGCGACCCTGCCGCAACATTCGAGCAAATATTCGATGAAAGCAAGCCCTTCAACGACCCGAACGACAACAAGTTCTGGTTCTTAAGCTCCATCACAAACGGAAGCGGCGCGTTCCCCTTCATAAGCATGAACGGCGTAAACCTGTTCGGCGCGGACGGAACGGATAACGAGAAGCCCGGATTCAGCGACCCGGGATTCGTAAAGGCTTTGGAGGCCGTGCAATCCTTCAAAGAGATTATACCAATCAGCTCCGGCGACATGACCATGGCGGCCGCAGGCTTTTTGGACGAATCCTTTAAAACAGGTAAAACAGCATACTACATGAACGGACCGTGGGCGGTAAAAGGCTTCAAGGATGCAGGCGTAAACTTTGGAGTGTACCCCATTCCGACATACAAGGGCAAGACCTTGAAACCGATGGCGTTTGTGCAAGTGGCGCATGTTTCCGCTTATTCCAAATATCCTGTTGCCGCGCAAATGTTCGCACGTCACCTTGTTACAGAGCAAGGTGCAAGTGCGCTCTACGAAAAGGCTAGCAAGATTACATCGCGCAAGGATATTGAAAATGTTAAAGGCTTATCGACAGACGAGTACCTTTCCCCCTTCATCAAGCAATTCTCCGACGCAGTGCCAATGCCTACAGCAAGCCGAATGGGCTATTATTGGACGATTTCGCAGGACGTATTCTCCGCAGTATTCGACGGAGCTATGACGCCCGAGGAAGCTGCGGCGAAAGCACAAGCTGACTACGACGCACTTGTTGCAAGCGAGTAGGCGAAGCATGAGAATAGTAAAAGATGAAATCGAGATAAAAGCATATGGAGTTACGCGCGGCTTGCGAATATGCCTGCCCCCTTCCTATGACGACAATGCAGACAAAAAATATCCCGTATTGTATATGCAGGACGGACAAAATCTGTTTGAAGCAAGCGGAGCATTCGGCGGACAATATTGGCACATCGTCGAGGAGATGCAAGCACTGTACGAAAGCAGCGGCTTTGAAGCAATCGTAGTAGGTATAGACAACGGCGGCGAAAATCGATTCGAGGAATATTCACCGTGGGAATGCGAGGTTATACGCAGCATATTCCTCGGAGGAATAGGCGGCCACGGCGAAGCATACGCCGACTTTACAGCACTCGAGCTAAAGCCCTACATCGACAGCAACTATCGCACGCTGCCGAGCAAAGAATCCACAGCCATAGCAGGCAGCTCAATGGGCGGCGTAATCTCCCTCTACACAGGCATACGCCACAGCGGCATATTCGGCTCAATCGGCGCATTTTCGGTTGCATCATGGTCGGCGCGACAGGATATGGCACAATTCCTAAACGCAGCTGATGTTTCGCCCAACCAACGCATATTCCTATCCGTAGGCACAGACGAAGGGCATCTACCCCAAATCCCCGACCTAGCACAGCAATACCTCGACTGCTACCACGAAATCCAACAAATACTGCGCGGCAAAGGCGCAAACATGCTGTGCATACTGGACGAAGGCGGCAAACACAACGAAGCCTATTGGCAGAAGCTATTCCCGAAATTTATCCAACACTCATTCAAGGAGCAACCATGAACATACACGCAATAATTCACGAGCCGAAAAGCAGCATGTGCTACGCCTACGACGACAAAACGCTGCACCTGCGCCTAAAAACCGCACGCGGCGACATAGAAAAAGTAACAGCGAGAGCCGTGGACCCCTTCAATTGGGTTGCGGACGAAAGCGGCAACTACGTCTTCGACTATGCCTCAATCGCCGAAATCCCAATGCGGCTCGAAGGCAGCACAGAGCTGTACGACGTATGGTTCGCCGAAGTAAGCGGCGAGCCGTGGTATCGCATACGTTATGCCTTCATAGCAGAAAGCGGCGGCGAAAGCTATGTAATCGGCTGCAACAATCGCCTTCCCGCGACAAAAGAAAACGTGCAAGATGTGTGGAACTACTACAGCTTCCCATACATCAACGGCGAGGACGTATATTCAGCACCCGATTGGGTCAAGGACACAGTTTGGTATGAAATCTTCCCCGAACGCTTCCGCAGAAGCAAGGATAACGCCGACTGTCTGCCGTGGGGCGAGGAAGCCGACGTCGAAGGCGCAGCGGACGTCTATCGCAAATTCGGCGGCGACCTGCAAGGCGTAATCGACATGCTAAGCTACATCAAAAGCCTAGGCGTAAACGGAATCTACTTCACCCCTATATTCGCCGCGCCAAGCACTCACAAATACGACCCATCGGATTATTTCACAATAGACCCTGACTTCGGCGACAATGAAAAATTCGGCGAGCTTGTAAAGCAAGCGCACGGCATGGGCATACGCGTTATGCTTGATGCGGTTTACAACCACTGCGGCGAGCAGCACCCGTTTTGGCTTGATGTACTGGAGAATGGCGCGGCTTCCCAATACGCCGATTGCTTCTACATCGTAGATAAAAATAAGCCTGTCGCTCCTGCGCCCAATACACCCGAGCGCGGACTAAACTATCGCACATTCGCATTCACGCTCTCCATGCCGAAGTGGAACACTGAAAATCAGATTGCACGCAAGTATCTGCTGGATTCCGCGCGCTATTGGATAGAGAAGTACGACATCGACGGCTGGCGTTTAGATGTATGCAACGAGGTGTCGCACGCCTTTTGGCGCGACTTCCGCAAGGTTGTCAAAGGGATAAAGCCTGACCTTTACACAGTCGGCGAAATATGGACCGGCTCTTATCCGTGGCTTATGGGCGACCAATTCGACGCCGTGATGAATTACGGCTTCATGAACGCCGTGTGGGGATTCATAGGCACAGACATAGCCATCACCAAGCAAAAGCTTACCGCGACACAATTCGCGCGCACCATCGACAACCTGCTCACGCAATATCCGCGTCACACCACGCAATACATGTTCAACCTCTTAGAAAGCCACGACACCGCACGCTTTATGACCGTATGCGGCGAAAATGCAAGCATTGCGCTGTTAGGATACGTGCTGCTGCTGACATTCACAGGTACACCTGCGATATACTACGGCGGCGAAGTAGGCATCGGCGGCAATCAGCACAATAACCGCAAGTGCATGGTGTGGGACACATCCAAGCAAGACCTACACCTTCAATCCGCCATAAAAAAGCTAATCGCAATACGAAGCAACCACTCGGCCTGCCACTCAATCGACATCGAGTGGCTGCAAACAAACGACGACACAGGCTGCGTTCTATTTAAAAAGCAAAGCGAAAGCGAAACCCTATACGCGGCAATCAACAATTCCACCGAACCGCGCACCATTGCCCTACCCTCCGCGATTCACGGACAAAATTTCACAGACATACTAAACGAGCAATCGTTGCAAGCTCCAACGGAATTAAACCTACCGCCGTACGGCTTCATGCTGCTGATGTGCGACAAATAACAAAAAGCCGACGTATCAAACGACGCGTCGGCTTTTCTCTCTATGCTGCGTACCAACTTTCCTGCCCCTTGTACATCTCGCAGTAAATCCCATTTTCAGCAAGCAGCTCATCATGCTTGCCTTGCTCTGCAATTCGTCCGCCTTCAAACAGCACAATCCTATCCGCCTTCTTCGCAAAACCCAACCTATGCGAGATAAACAGTACAGTCCTATTTTCCGCAAGCCTATAAATCATGTTGTAAATCTCGATTTCAGAAAGTGGGTCAAGGTAAGCCGTAGGCTCGTCAAGCACCCAAACAGTCGCGTCCTCTTTCGCAAGCAGCCGCGCAATCGCAAGCCGTTGCCACTGCCCCTTCGACAGCTCCACGCCCTTATCAAGCTGCCCCAACCGCGTATGCACGCCATCCTTATTTGACAGCACAATTTCCTTCAACCCAACCTTATCGAGAATCGCAAGGATTTCATCGTCGTCAAACTGCCGCAGCGGATTCCCGACCTCAATATTTTCCTTCACCGTCATCTGATACTGCGCGAAATCCTGCAATATACAGGATACCGAACCGCTCAAATCCACCGCGTTTCCGCCGCTCGACACCGTACCCTCAAAATTGTCAGTCAATGCCATCAAAATATTCGTGCAAGTAGTCTTCCCGCTGCCGTTCACTCCAACGACCGCTATCTTCTCGCCTTGTCTAATCGAAAAATCAAGCCCATTCAAAGCCTTGAAATCCGACTGCGGATACGAATATGTGACGCCACTCAAATCAATATCGCAAGCAACAGGCGTCGCACCAACAGCGTCAATCTCACGCAGCGACATAATTTCATCAAACACCTTCACGAATCGGCTCTCGATTCGGCAATCATTTATTCGCCCTTGCAGCCCTAATGTGCTGTCGATGATTCTATTAAGCAAATTGTTCGCCATTAGCAAAAACCCAATTTGCAGATTGCCCTGCGCTATCTCATACGAAATAACAATCAGCATGGAGATGTAAGGTATGTTCATAATAATTCGCCCTATTTGCATTACAATTTCATGCTTCTTGAAAATCTTTATCTTTATCTTGTACTCTTCATTGAACAACGCTTCCCACCGCGTTGAAGCAAAGCCGAACAAGCGATTAAATTTAAACTCCTGATGTGTCGTCTTGTCGCCGCTCATGTTGAAGAAGTAATTCTGCTTTTGCGTATACGGCTGCAATTCCTCCCACAGCCTAGACAGCTTTTCAAATCGCTTCCCTGCAACCCTGTTAAATACAAACAAAGCGGCAATATAACCCACCACCGCGAAAATGTTAATCTGAAAAAGGTAATACCCGAAAATGCACGCAAGCGGTACAAACGTAATTCCGTAAACTATACTCCTTATCAAATTCTTCACAGTTTCAAGTGACTTGCTGCGCACCTCGTGTATTTTCAAGTAGGTGTCGTGGCTTTCATAGTAGTCCCATTTGATTTTCGACAGCTTGCTGTTTAGCTCACGCTCGAAATAGTATGTAACATCTAGCATAAGCCTGTTTTCCGCGAGTTGCGTCAGCAAACGTATTCCCATAAAGACAATTATCACCACTGTAAATGTAAGTACGCCAACTACGACAGTATCGAAGCTTGTTTTGTCCATGAATAGATTGTATGCACTGTTCGTGGTGTACTCGATGAATGCAAGCGATACATACGTTTGCGCTACCATCGCAAGGCTTAACAGAATGTAGAAAATATATGCCTTTTTGTTTGCGCTCATGGCAATTTGATTGGCTCTTTTTATTGATGAAATGGCGTAGCCTTTTTCTTTTTTGTCAGGCATATGCTTGTTCCTCCGTGTACAGTTCCTGCTGCGACATGAATAGGCGGTAGTATTGGCCCTTGTTTCTCATTAGCTCGTCGTGAGTTCCGTCCTCGACTATTTTGCCGCTATCCATTACGCATATGCGGTCGGACAGGCGCGCGAAGCCTATGCGGTGCGATATAAGCAGCGCGGTTTTGCCTTTGACAATATCCTTGAAGTGACGCAGCATTCGCATTTCCTCGATTGGGTCGATGGAGGCAGTAGGCTCGTCTAGGATTAAAAATTCGGGCTCGCCCATGTATGCACGCGATAGAATGACACGTTGCCACTGTCCGCCGGATAAATCCTGTCCGCTGCTGTCATATTCCTTGCCTATGATTGAAGCCGCGCCATTCGGCAGCTTGGATATAACCTCCTGCAAATTACCTTTTTCGATTGCGGAATTTATGGCGTCGTCGTCACTTAACTTCTCAACCATGCCTACGCCTACATTTTCCTTTAAGGTTAAGCTGTAGCGCGTGAAATCCTGGAAGCCTATACCGAAGTATCGGTATAAATCCTCGCGCGGCATTTGCTTAATGCTTGCGTCGTTTAGCGTAATGCTTCCGTCGAAGTCCTCGAGTATGCCGCACATTAGCTTTGACAGCGTGCTTTTTCCGCTGCCGTTGTAGCCTAGCAGGCTTACGACCTCGCCTTTTTTGATTGTGAGGTTTGCGCCGTCTACTGCGTTTCCCTCTTGGTTTGGGTATGAGTAGGTGACGTTTTTAATGCGCAGTTCTTCAAATGCGCCGTTTGATAAGTGTAGCTTTTGCGCGGCTTGCGCGGTATCGGTTGTGTCGCCTACAAATTCATCATATTTTTCGGCGTACTTGTAGTTTTCCGCAAGCTCATTCGTGGTGATGTCGATAATTCCAGTAATGCCCCACATCAGCGTCCACATCATTGATGTTAAAAAGGTGAAGTCACCCACTGCAAGCGACGAGGTCGCAACGAGGTAGAGGAAGTATAAGCCGAGTGCGGTTTCGACAAGCCTTTGCGCTATCGCAGGAATTTGATTGATTAGCATAGCCTTGCGCTCGAAACGATACTTTCCATCGGCGAAGGTTTTGTAATTCTCGCTCCACTTTACGAGAAAGCGGTCGGCAAGCTTGAATATGCGCAGCTCCTTTGCGTGAGCCTTGCCGCCTAGAAGCTCCTTGTAATAATCCGCTTTGCGCTCGGAGTTTACATAATACTCGTTTAACTCGACGCGCTTTTTCACGACATATCGATTAATCAATATCAGCAAAGCTGACATAAGCAGGATAAACAGCAGCACTATAGGGCTGAACACTGATATTGCAATGCCTGAAATCACAAGCCGTATCACTGAAAACACTAGCTTGTTGAACAAAGTGACACTGACATTAGTTGTGCCTGCGATATTGTTTTTGACGAACGAATACTTGTTGTAATAGTCGCTGTCGTAGAAGCTATCCTGCTTTTCGAGGTAGCTTCGCTGCATGAACATTTTCGCGAACAATCGCTTTGCCTTGCTTGTGTAGAGGGTGATTAGCATTTGTTCGAAATTCCACGTGTTGCCGCCGATACATATCATGGCGAAAAACAGCAGTATCGGCAAGGCGATGCCGATTCCGAATTCGCCAGAATCCTGCACCTTAATAATTGTGTCGGTCGCAAACTTAAAGGAGAACGCCATTCCAAGCTGAGAAAGCGCGAAGACGAACAGCATACAAATATTGAAGATGAAAAAGAAGGGCGACGCCTTGATTGTGACTTTGCAAAAGTGAAGGATTCGTTTTAACATAATTTACCTCCCTATGCTTTAATCGTTAGTATGTTGCATATTTGCTTGCGCTGCTCTTCGGTCGGGAGCTTTAGTGCGCCGATGTCGAGCATGTGCTTCATTGCGTAAACGTGAACGCGACTTAAAGAATTTTGGCAGTTATATTTTATTGTTTTAAGCATATGCTTGGGTTGCCCTATGGCTTTTAGCTTGTATATTTGTTCGTCAAGGGATTTGGCGATGTCAAGTATCTCCTTGTCAGGCTTTGGCAGGATTGCGTCTAATGCGTCAACCGTTGCGCTGTCAGGGACATAGACGATGTTCGCCTTGAAGCCGTCGTCTGTTTTGGTTAGGTAGCCTTTTTCGATTAAGGTTTCGTAGCTGTCAATGTTTCGGTCGTCCTGTGGGAGATTGCCTTTTAGGAAGTGGTACATAAGCTTGTAGTCCTCGGCTTTGTTCGTGCGCCAATCGAGAGGCACACCGTTCCAGTATACGCCTAGCTTTAGACCTCGTAGGTTACCCTCGTCGTGAATCATGTACCCCATGACTTTGTATAAGTCTGCTTCGGAACAGCCGCAGTCTTCGTCGGTGCTTGCCATGTTTGCGTAAGCAATGTAGTAACCGCCGTCGGGTCTGTGAATGGCTAATTCATCATATGCTATTTTAACAAGCTCGTTGAAATGCAGCTTTTCTGACATGTAAACAATCGCGCTCCACAGGAAGAAATTATAATCCTTGTCGGTGTAATATATCGGCAGAGCCTCGACTTCCTTCTGACAATAAAACAGCTTAGCAAAATACTTCTCTACCATAAGCTTGCCGTGCGTTTTATATATCTGCGTTATTTCGTCATCAAGCTCTTTTGCGTATGGAGTGATGACGAAATTTGTTTGGTATCGGTTGCCGGGCAGCTTATCCATGAAGCCGTATTCCGTAAGCTCTGCCACCTCGTCCGCGATAAATATAGGAGAAACGCCCAACTCGTCCGCGATTTCATTAATCGTGCGGGGCTCATGATAACATGCGTACGCTACATTTTGCGCGATTGATTTGGCGAGGAAAAACGATGTGTCGCCTTTTGCTCCGGGGTATCCGTTGTGACCCATGCGACCGAATTTAATAGGAGATAACCCTAAGTTGCCGATATTCCTTATATTCTCCATACCCTTTTTCAACTCCTTTTTGCACTCGAACAAGTGCCACTTTACCGTGCCTTCGGACATGTTGAATTCGTTTGCGATTTCTGCAATCTTTTTATGCTGATAAAAATAGGCGATTACGATTTTGCGTCTTTGTGCCGACAGGTACGCGATCTCGCGGCGCAGCAGGCGGCACTCCTCTGATTTATCGTAGCTGTCTTCCGTATATTTGCCGCTGTCTAAGTTTAATTCCTCGATGTCGAGGTTGCCTTGCTGTGTCTTTATGTCGCTGTAGAAGCGTGCGTACACGTTTCGTGCGATTTTGTAGATGTAGGCGTTTACGTCGATGATGTCATCTTTGCTTCGCAGTGACGCGTACACTTGCGAAACGATGATGGAGGCTAGTTCTTCGGCTTTATTGTTGTCGTTCGTTTTTCTAAGGGAGAAGCTGTACAGCGGCTTTATGTATTGTTTGATGATGAAATCGGCTTGGTTTTTTTCCACTAATTATACCTCGGCTTTGGAATTCTATTGTATAAGTTCTCGAAATGAATAAAAGGTTGGGATTTAAGAAAGAAAAAATATATTATATTTACATGGGGATAGCGTTGATATATAATAAGAATAACATATATTGCATGACAATGAAAGGGGCGACTTATGGCTGAAAATAATATTCATGTGGGGATTGTCTGCGACTTGATACTTATCGACTGGAGCGGCGTGGAGTATTTGTTCTCGAAGATGGCGGCGGAGCTGCTGCGGCGAGGGCATTACGTTACCATTATAGCGCAGCGTCCGAAGGGGAAGGTGTCGCCTAAGATTCCGCTTGCGCCCATACCTTCCGGCTGCGACGTGATTCAATGCGACTACGACAGTCGCGAAGGGCTTGACGCTGCGCGTGCGGCAATATGCAGCGCGGGGCTTGATGTAATCGTGTCGCAATGCGCAAAGAAGGAGTTTATGCGGACGCCGTGGCTTTTGAAGGGGAGCGGCATTCCGTTTATTGATGCGGAGTGCGTTCACCCGAGGGTTCTCACGTATGAGCGTTGGAATCCGTATGAGCATTACGCTACGCTTGAGGTGTGCGACTGTGTGACTGTGCCGCTCGAGGCTTACCGTGCGTTTTATCCGCAGTATATGCGCGAGCGTATCGCGGTTGTGGGCTATCCTGCTGCGCCGACGCAGGAGGTGGATTTTGCTGCGCGCGAGGGTAAGGCGCGGCGCACGCTGCTTGCATTGGGGCGCATGGACGAAGCGGACAAGCAGTATTCGCTGCTGCTTAGGGCGTGGCAGATACTTTATCCTGAATTTCCCGACTGGTCGCTGCAATTGGTCGGAAGTGGCAAAGACCTCCCTCTTTATCAAGCAATGGCGGACGCGTTGGGCAAGGACGCACGGATTACCATGCCCGGAAGCGTGTCAAACGTAGGCGACTACTACAGAGGCGCGGATATATTTTGTATGCCGTCGCGACAGGAGGGGCTGCCGCATGTATTGGGCGAAGCGGCGGCTTACGGGCTGCCGATTGTAGCGTATGCGTCGTGCGACGCTGCCAAGGCTGTTATATCGCCCGAAATCGGTATGCTTGCCGAGCCTACACATCCGGCGGCATTGGCGGAGGTGCTGCGCACGATGATGTCATCCGCGCCCGAATGCCGCACCCGAATGGGGCGTAATGCGCAGGAGTTTTTCGCGCGCGAGTACGGCGCGGATATCTGCCAGTACAAATATAGATTGAGGATATGAAGGAGTTTTTCGCGCGCGAGTACGGCGCGGATAAGGTATACGGCGAATGGGAAGCGTTGCTTAAAGAAACTGCAAAGAAGAAAGGCAACACGCGCATTGATACCCTTATTAGCGAGCAGTGGGACGAGGTATTGGTTAGGCAGGCGGCGCTTGAATTATTCCAACGTCCCGAGCCGTATGCGCAGGCTGTGCAGGATACCGCGCCTGCGTCCGCGATAGCGCGAATGCGCAGCGATTACGATGAGCTTTCGCGGCGATACGACGCCTTGCAGAAGCGGCACGACGCCCTTGTGCGCCAGATACAGCAAGGCAACAAACGCCGTTGACTTATAATGACAAAGATGGTATAATTGTTTCAAATAATAAAGGAGGCTTACAATGTTAAGACGAAACGGCAAATATAAGCCTGGAATCAAGTCTAGGATTATACGCCGCACATTGGCAATTGCGGCTGCAGGCATACTTGCGCTGTCGCCCTTCGCAGGCACAGACGTATCTGCGGCGGATGTGAATGCCACGTCCCTATACGTACAAGGAGGCGGTGGCGGTGGCGGAGGCAACGGCGGCAGCAGCAGCGGCGGAGGAGGCGGCACCGGATATGTGGCGGTTGTACAGCTGGGGAGCATCACTGCTCAATTCGGCAGCGGAGGCAGCGGCGACAACAACGGCGGCGTCGGCGGCGTCGGCGGCGGAGGCGGAGGTGGAGGTGTCAACGGCGGCAGTGCCGGAGATTTTAACGGCGGCAGCAGCGGCAGCAAAGACGGCGGCGGACCAACGGGAAGCAGCGGCACTATCAACGAAGCAACCACCGCCGGCGGAGTCGGCTCCAGCAGCAGCAACGGCGGCAACGGCGGCAACGCAAGCTACAGTAATAATACCGACACACTCACTTTGACAGGCGGCTTGCGAGTTATTGGCGGCAATGGCGGCAACGGTAGTGACGGCGGCAACGCTAGCAGCAGCAACGGCGGCAGCGATGGCTTCATCGGCGGCAACGGCGGCAACGCAAGCATTACACTTGGCACACTTTACGCCAACGGAAAGCAAACGCTCACATTTACCAACGGCACTGACGGCACTGACGGCGATAACGGCGCTGACAGCGGCAGCAACACAGGCGGCAACGGTGGCAAAGGCGGCAGCGGTGGCTTAGTAGACGCCACTATAGACACACTCAAGGTCACAGGCGACGTTACGATAGAACTGAACGGCGGCCTTACGTTTGGCGACAGCAAAGGCTCGGTCGACATAGGCAAGCTTCAATGCTACAACGGCAAGCTCATCGTGCCTTCCGTCCCCACAAACATCGACGGTAAAACAACCATCGAGTTCCTCGCGGGCGAAAAGGGCATAAATACATTGGTTGAAGTAACAAGCGGCACGCTGTCCGGCACTGTTACGGTGAGCACAAAGCTTTCGGGCGTTACATGGAAAGCGATGAACGGTTCTACAGCAGTGGCAACGTCAAGCGGCGGCACGCTCAACATAACAGGCGCAACATCGATTGTCGCGATTATATCGCCGCCTACTCCTCCTCAGCAATCGCAGTCGCAGCAACCGCATAATCCCGGCGGAATCGACTATACAGGCGTGTCCGACGCAAAAGCAACCGCGACGAAAGCTTCCGGAAATTCCGCTGTTTCCTACCCCATTATAAAAGTAACACGCAAAAACGGCGGCGCAACCGTAACGGTATCGCCTACACTAAGCGGCGCAACATTCACTCAAACCTTCGGCAAAGACAGCGCGGTTGTATCAATTCCGCTTGCACGAATGGGGCGCGACCCGGATAAATTTGTAGTACGCATAGACGGTGAGCCTATCGACGGCGTGTACTACAAAGACGGACGCATACACTTCCCGATTGACGCGTTCGGCACATACACAATAACTTACGAAGAATAACATACAGGGGCGGATATTATCCGTCCTTATTTAATGGAGGCAATATGAGAGATTACAAGCTGACGCCGACGATAATTTGTTCCGACTTTATGAATGTTGGGCGTGATATAGATGAGCTTACGGCGAATGGAGTGGATTATATCCACGTGGATATAATGGACGGACATTTTGTGCCGAACCTGACGCTGGGTACTGGATTCTGCGCCGCGGCGAGAAAATATGCAAAAGTGCCGCTGGACATACATTTGATGGTAGAACGCCCCGAGCTGCTTATTCCGGCGTTCGACCCGCAGCCGGGCGAAATTGTGACGGTACATTATGAGGCGACGTATCATTTGCAGCGCGTGCTTACCACGATTAGGGCGGCAGGTGCCAAGGCCGCCGTTGCGCTGAATATAGCTACGCCTGTGAATGTGGTGGAGCATGTGCTGCCCGACATCGACCAAGTGCTGATTATGACTGTGAATCCGGGCTACGCAGGGCAGGCGTTAGTGCCGCAGACCATCGCGAAGATTAAGGCAATGCGCGAGTTTTTGGATACGCGCGGCTATACGAATATGCCGATACAGGTGGATGGAAATGTTAGCATGGCGAACTGCGCGGAGATGTACAACGCAGGTGCGCGAGTTTTTGTAACCGGCTCATATTCGGCATTCATAAAGGGGCGCACGATAACGGAAAGCTTGACGGAGCTGCGTGGGATATTGGACAACTGCTAGATTGCAATATATGTATTGCAGGGGCGCACATTGTGCGCCCCTGCATGTTTTGTGTGTATTGATTGATGTATTTGTAATTACATACCTATGATTTTGATGAGGACGCGCTTTTGCCGCTTTCCGTCAAATTCGCCGTAAAAGATTTGCTCCCATGTGCCGAAATCAAGCTTGCCGCCTGTTATGGCGACTATGGCTTCGCGACCCATTATGGTGCGCTTTAAGTGTGCATCGGCGTTGTCCTCGTAGCCGTTGTGGTCGTATTGACTATGCGGCTTTTCGGGCGCAAGCTTTTCAAGCCAACGCTCGAAGTCGCGATGAAGTCCGCTTTCGTCGTCATTGATGAAAACGCTTGCGGTTATGTTCATCGCGTTGACTAGCAGCAGGCCTTCTTGTATGCCGCTTTCGTGCAGCGCTGCTTCTACCTGCGGCGTTATGTTTATGAATGCGCGACGGGAGTTTGTGTTGAAGGTGAGCTCTTTTCGGTATGATTTCATCGTTACCCCTAATCTGTCCATGTGAATGTGCCGTCTTCGATTACGCCTGTGCGTTCAAGGCTTGCGGCTGTGCCGGAATCTGTGCCGGATTTTTCGGAGCGTGCGGTTGATTTTTTGCGGACTACTATCTCTTTGCTTGTTGAGTTTAGTTTGCCCCATGTGCTGCCGTTTTTTACTTCGTAATCGCCGTTTAACGTTGGCTTGCCCTTGTCGTCGAAGGTGATGACTTCATCTGCTGATACCTCCGATATGTCGGCGCGCGGAGATAGCATTATGACTGCTTTTGCGCTTGCAGGCTTTTTGTCGGTAGCGGCCGTCCATGCGTATGCGATGTTGCTTGATGTGTCGAGGTAGGAGGAGATGTCGACGCCTGATTTGGCTGTGGCTTTCGTGAGTGTCGACATGCTGCCGGAGTTTGTGCCTACTATCGCGCCGAGGTATACCGATAAGTCAGCTTTACCTTTGATTATTTCGTTTTTGTAGTCGCGCGCAGCATTGGGGGCTTTGCCTATGCCGCCGACCTTTACCTTGGCAGGTTTGCTTGGGGGAATGCATAAGTCGTTGGATACTATCGCGGGTGTGCGCACGAAGTATTGCACCTTCGCTTGCTTGCCTGAAGAGAGAAGACCAGGTACGCTTATGCCTTTTTTGGGGAAGCTGCCGTATTCTAAGCCTGTTTCTTTGTCTGCGATTATGTCTTTTTTGCCGTCGGTTAGTGCGATTTCAAAGTTGGTTAGTGGTGTGCTGCTGCCTTTTTCTGTCAGCGTCCAGTTGCCGTTGGTTGCGCCTGTTTTGTCGGCGAAGATTGAGTAGTTTACGACAACTTTTGGCGGGGCAGGGCGTTTTTCTATGTCCGGGAACATTATCTCCAAAGCGTCGTCCGCGCTATCTCTGCCGTCCATTTTATTGGTTAAAATCAGCGACATGCCTTTGTCGAACAGCTTTGTGAGGGTTCGCGAATCTAGCGCACCCTTTTTCCAATTCATGCCGCCGTCGATACTGTAGCCTGCTACGACATACTCTTTCGGCACGATTAACTCGCCTGTGTAAAGGTTAAGCGACACGCTGGATTGCCCAAAGGCTGATATACTATAATTTTTAGCGTCAACATCGTAGTCGATCGAGCCGCCTTCCTGCGTTATATTCGTAAGCACAGGAATCCGCATTGTAGTTGCCCCTTGAATAAGCACAGGCATCGTGTACAAATACCACTTGTGATTATACGTGAATGATACATTGACCTCATGTTCGCCGCAGGCAATCTTGTCTACGGAAAAAGCGAGGGAGTCGTCAGGCTTGATTCCGCTCAACGCCGCTGTTTTAATATATATGCGAACATTTTTTAAAGCCGAAGGGGTTATTCCCGACGGAATAATGAGCGAGCCGGATAAAGTTCCTGAACCAAGCTTGTAGTTTAAGGTTGTATTTTTCTTTATGTCGATTAATCTACTGTAGCTTACACCGTCCCACTGGATTGTTGCATAGGTTGCGTCCTCGATTAAGCCTTCCAGCTCGTACTCGAAAGTTAATGCAGTGCTGCCGTTTGAATTATCGACTTCTTCTACGTAAAATTCTTGATTGTCGCAGGATACGCGGATAAATCCCGGATTGTATCCTGCCGGAACGGTGATTGTGCCGCTTAACTTTCCTTCGGCCGATAAATTGAGGTTCAGCTCCTTATCGGCACTGTCTATTACGATTTCCCTTTCGATGTAACTTGTATTTGTATTATCGTTGTAAACCCATGTAATTTCCAAGGTGTACTTGCCCGGGGATAGACCCAATAATTCGTAGCTTAGATTGCCGTCTTTTAGTTCTTCGTCATATTCGGCGTACGATAGGTCGCCGTTTTCGTCATTAAACGCCTGCAACTCCACATATTCAATGTTCTCGTGCGAATCTGGGAATTTGATTTTACCGTATACCTTATATCGCACAAACTCGATGTCTTGCACAATGTCGGCGTCCTTCACTCTTATTTGAAGGAATTTCTCTTCATAAAAATTTTCGCCGTTTGCATAAAAGTCTAGGCTATAAATCCCCGGGGGAAGACCGTTGAATGAAAAGGGAATTGATTCGCCCGGCGCGATTTCATCGTCGAAGAAAAAATCGCGGTCGCACCCGTTGCCGCTTATGAAAGCTTGCACGTCAAATAATTCCGTGCCTGTATTGTTTATGATACTTCCGCTTATTTTGTATGCGGTTAGGGTGAAGTCTTTAGCTGTGTCGCCTGAAACAGTGATTATGCTGTCGGATTCAATGTAGTTGGAGTAATCGGTCATGCCGAGGATTGACACGCTGTATGTTCCTGCTGTTAAGCCGTCGAAGGCATAATCAAGCGAGCCGTCTTCCTCAACTGTTGTTTCTATAAATTCCAGCGTTTTGCTAAAGGAGTTGTTCTCGATTGTGATGTAAACTTCTTGCAAATTGACTGTGGTATTGTTTATTATCTTGCCGCTTATTGAATACAACACGTCGTTTTCATCGGGGGCTGCACTTGCGACTATACCTAACAGCATTGCAAACGCAAGCAACGCAGCAACAGCTTTAACTTTATATTTCATGACAAAACCCCTTTGCATAGTAATATATAGAGGTTATCGTTTGAGATTTACTATAACTTTAGGAGCTTGCGCAAAAAAAGTGTCGGTTTCCCGACACTTTTTTAAAATTAGTTTCTTTCTTCTTGAATTGTCACGGTGTATGTCTTTTGTTCGCCTGTATCGGGGTGCTCGGTAACGATGTCGAAGGATTCGCCTATGGCGTGGCTGTCGCGGATTTCGTCAAGCTCGGCTTTGGTTTTGATATCTTTGCCGTCGGCTTTGATGATTACTTCGTCGGCTACCATGCCTGCTTTTGCTGCGGCGGAGTTTGGCTCAATCTCAACGATGTATAGGCCTACGGGGATGTTGTAGCGGATTGCTGTGGCTGTGTTTATTTGCTGCGGAGAGATTCCGAGCTTCGCAGGTCTGCCTGCAACGTAGCCGTTTTGCATCAGCGAGTCGGCAATCGGGATAACGTCGTCAATCGGGATTGCGAAGGATAAGCCTTCTGTGCCTGTGCCGCCCTTCATTGTGTTAATGCCGATGACTTGACCGTATTTGTTGATTAGTGCGCCGCCGCTGTTACCGTAGTTGATGTGCGCGTCGGTTTGGATTAGCTTGTAGTTTACGCCGCCGACCTCTAGCTGTCTGTCGAGGGCGGAGATTACGCCGCATGTAACTGTGTTCGCGAACTTTAAGCCAATCGGATTTCCGATTGCGACTGCCATTTCGCCTACTCTAAGGGCGGAGGATTGCCCAAGCTGCGCTGCTACTAAGCCTTCGGCTTCGATTTTCAGAATCGCGATGTCTGTGGATTTATCTGTGCCTACTACCTTTGCCGGATATTCCTTGCCATTTTTTAGTATAACTACTACGTCCTCGGCGTCGGTGACAACGTGTTCGTTTGTCACGATGTAGCCGTCGGCTTTGATGATGATTCCGCTGCCGCCGCCTTCAACTGTTTGGGTTTGACCGAAGAAGGATTGACCTGTGCGGCGGATTGTTATGCCTACGATTGCGGGACCTACCTGCTCTGCGATTTCCTCAACGCTCATCTCCTGCGGAAGCAATGCTGTTGTGTCTGCGCTTACAACCGGATCGGCGTCGTCACGTTGGATTACATAGGATGGGGTAGCCGTGGGCGTGATGGATTGCGTCAACGCAGGTGGAGCGTATGCGCTTTGGTTGTTGTTAAGCGAACCTGTGTATGTCGCCGCGCCTGCGAAAATTAATGCGCCTGCGAGCATTCCGCATATCGCGGAGATGGTGTACTTCATTATGCCGCCGCGCGGCTTTTTCGCCTTTGCTTTTTCAACGGGGCGAACCTCTGCGAAAACTGTAGTCACCTCGTTTTGATAATCGTCGGCGTTCCATGTGTATTCGGTGAATTGCTTATCTTGATTATCCATAATAGCCTCCTTATGAATTCTGTTTGTTTACTGTAATTATATTGTAAACCTATTTGAAATATTTTTCATTAATAATTTGTAAACTATTGTTTAATAAATTGTGAATTTGTTCGGAGGGGCGAAAATATGCCCTTGACTTTGACGTACGGTCAAGTGATATACTGTTTTCAGGAGGTGGAGTGATGGACTTGATTAAGATTACTGACCTAACAACTAAGCTTGGGCTATCGTCGCGGACGCTGCGTTATTATGAGCAAATGGGGCTGGTTAAGAGCGTGCGGCGTGAGTTTGAGAAGTATCGCTATTTTGACGATACGGCGGTGGAGCGGCTTCGGCAGATTATGGTGCTGCGCAAGATGCAGATACCTATTCGGGATATTTTGAAGATATTCGAGAGTGAGGACATGACTGCGCTTGTGAGCGTGTTTGTTGAGAAGATTCGCGAGATTGACAGCGAGGTTACGGCGTTGAATGAATTGAAGTCGGTTATAAATGAATTTTTGCGTGCGATGAATGAGCGCGGAGTTACTAAGATTTCTGCGCTGCCGCTTTTGTATGAGGAGATGGATAGGCAGCTTGAGCTTTTGGATGAGCGCAAGCCGATTACTTATGAGGAGCTTGGTGATATCAGCGAGAGGTTGACTAAGCCTGTTGAGGCGAGCATTATTTCGCTTCCTGCAATGCGTGTGCTGTCCTCGATTTTGAAGAAGAATCCTGATGAATCGGACGCTGTAGGATTTTGGAGATGGGTGCAGGCGCGCGATATTCCGCGCGGCGAAGCAGGCAGGCATGAGCTGTTCGAGTATCAAACGGCGGCGGGCGATGTTGCTATCTTGCGAATCGGCGAGGATTTCGACAACGACAGTGATTATGCAGACTATATGTTCGACGGCGGATTGTATGCCGCAGCGAATGTGTATGTCGACGAGGACTTGGGCGACCGATTCCGTGCGCTTGTCAAAAGCTTCGACGGCAACAAGTTTTATGAGATAGACTACAATCACAGCGGCGAGCTGCGTCACCCGACGCTTATTGAGAATCTCATATCGCCCGATGAAAAGCGCGAGCTTGTCCAGATACTTGTGCCTGTGAAAAAGCGAGTGGCCGACCCTGGGCTGTTCGGCGAGCCTGTTGAAATAACCGACATCTCGATAGAAGAAATTGAAAAGCAGAACATGATTTTGTGGACAACTGACGTTCCCCTGGATAAACTGACGCCCATCAATAATCCGCATTACAAGGTGCTAGACAGCGGTGAGGTCGAGTACACAGGTTGGATAAGCACGAGAGTGCTTAGCACCAACGTCGCGGTAAAGCAGCCTTACAGAGTGGATATAGAGTTTAAAATTTACAGCGATGACCAACATTTTGGTTATGGAGCAAGTGAAGACAGCATTGTCTTTTATCACACAAACGAAATTGTAGCAGCCGGAACATCAGGGATAATAGGCTATGGCATAAACTGCGGTAATTATCCGGATCGAAAGAATGAAGCAATCCGCTTTGAGCAACCAATTTTCGGCAACAAACTTACATTCCACAAGCGCGGAGGAATTAAGTATAACGAATATAATCAGCTGACTTGGATTATAGGAGAGCGGCATTTGGCAATTATTATTAACGGCGAAATTCGCTATTGCGGCACAAGCTTCCCTTATATGTCCTTTGATTTAAGCCGTGAAACGGCAAAAAATATAATCATCGGCTCAAATGGACAAGGTATGCGATATTTTAGAAAAATCAGCATTTCTCAGCTTGTGCATACCCCGAAAACTAAAATAAAGAAAGAGGAGCTTATTATGATTACTAAGCGAAGCAATAATATAATCCCTATCGTTCATCGCCTCATCACTGATGAACACGGCGAAAACTATTGGTTCAACGGCTGCGCCGGGTATGTGATGGAGTGCCTCGGCGAATCCGACTACGATTATTCTTTTTTCTCGGGGATAACAGGCGACAACTTTACACAACATTATAAGTTCCATTTTCCCGGCGACGCTACAACTGCACATCGTCAAGTAAATGGTGACACGAAGTTTTTTGAAGATGTGTTCGCAAAATGCGGTTATGCGGCTACATTTGTTCTCGTGAGTGACATATATAAAAACAAGGAAATGTACCTACAAACCTTGATTGCTTATATCGACAAAGGAATCCCTGTAATAACGCTTGGAGTTGTAGACGGCTTGCCTTACGGCGTTTATGTAGGATATGAGGAGCACGGCAAAACGCTTCTTTATATCACAGGCAACGGCAATGAACCCGAGCGAATCTCATGCGATGATGCCATCACAGATAATGCAGGCAACAGCGGCTGGATATTTGTCGGCGAAAAGAAAGAGCAAAAGGAGTTAAAGCAAATTTACCGTGAAGCAATTTTCGGAGTGCCTGAACTGCTGACGACAAATGATGATAAATACTGCTTCGGCGCAGCGGCTTTCCGTACGTGGGCTGATGACATAGAAACTGGTAAATACGATAATATCAAGCCTGAAGAATTTGACCACTGGTCGATGTACACTAACTTTGTATGT
Organism: uncultured Eubacteriales bacterium; assembly: GCA_964479875.1. Classification (GTDB taxonomy): domain Bacteria; phylum Bacillota; class Clostridia; order Monoglobales; family CAYZNM01; genus CAYZNM01. The sequence continues at coordinate 122,975 of CAYZNM010000001.1, read as the reverse complement.
GTGCTTGCCACAAACGGAAGCTGCTGCCACGAATTCTTAAAGCGCGCGCAGCAGCTTAACCCCGACATGACATACTTAGAGGAAGTGAGCTGCCTTTACAGGCGCACCGCCGACATGTGGAATAACGACAACGGCACAGACCTGGAAGCCCTAGGCGGCGGATTTAACGTCACGCTTGAAGCGTTGCAGGATAAGGAGCGCAGGGCGAAAATTGCCGCGAAGATTCGCGAGTTTGCCGATGTGTCAGATAAAATTGTAGATATAATTAGAAATGCGCAATGAAAAAAACCCACCGTAAGGTGGGAATTTTGTTAAAACAACACAGGCTGCAACTGCCGCCCTTCGAGTGCGGCTTCTAGCGTCGGAACAATTTTGTTCATGTCCGCGACTAGGGAGTTTTGCTTCACCTTTGGATTATCCTGCGAATACGGCACAAAGTAGGTGCATTTGGTATTCATCAGCGCGGCAATGTTTTTGCCGTTTGCGCCAAGTCCGTCGTTGGTTGAAACGGCGATTACTAAGGGGCTTGCGTTGCGCAGATGCGCCTTTGCGGCGAAGGTTACGGAGGTGTCGGCGATTCCTGCCGCCAGTTTGCCGATTGTGTTGCCTGTCGCGGGGGCGATTATCATGATGTCGAGCAGGTGCTGCGGGCCGATTGGCTCGACGTCCGGCAGCGTATGTAGCACCTGCCTGTCGCATATGCGCTCAACAGCCGAGATAAAGTCCGCCGCTTTGCCGAAGCGCGTGTCGGTTGTATACACGGCCTGCGACATAATCGGCGTAACCTCGCCGCCTGCCTTTATAATCTTTTCTATTTCAGGGATTACGCTTTCGATTGTGCAGAACGAACCGCAAATGCAAAAGCCTACCCGTTTATTAGTTAACATAATTTTATCCTTTCCTTATTCAATTCACAATGCACAATGATGGAAGGCTTGCTGCGCAAGCCGATTTTATTGTTCTGATGTATGTGCGGCGGTAAGCGGATACTAATACATTATGGTTTTTCATTGTGAATTGTGCATTGCTATCATGTTCAGTATCGTCTGCATTATTATCATGCCGGCAGTGAGTGGAGCAACCTTTCCCGGGAGGGAAAGCGTCCACATTGCGTTTAGAGATAGTTCGCCGGCGGCGATAAAGTCTACGCCTCCGGGCTTACTTGCCACGTCTATGATGAGGGAGCTTTTGTTCACGTATGTAAGCATCTCCCGATTAAGTACAAGGCGCGGCACCGTGTTAAATATCAAATCCATATGCGGCAGGCATAGTGACAGTTCGTCTGCGGCTTTGTAGCCGTAGGCGTTCGCCCATGCCATCGCGTTTATATCGGTATCGGTAACAAAAACGTTTGCGGACATTCCGGCTAGGATTTTGCATATCGCCTTGCCGACGCGCCCGAAGCCTATGCAAAGGGCGTTGCTTCCGTGAATTGTCCTTGCAGTTTCTTCCATGGCAATCTGGATTGCGCCCTCGGCGGTCGGTATCGCGTTGAGGATTGCAAGCTCCTCGCGCTTGAAGTAGTCGCGGATATGTATGCCAATGCGCGCCGCTTTATCCATGAGGCTATCGGACAACATTCCGCCGAAAACAGTTACATTCGGGCTTATTGCTTCCAGCAGCTTATCTATGTGAAGCTTTCCGGCGTACATTGGAGTATTCACATATTCGTCGCCCACCACAGCAGGCAGACCGAGCACGATATAATCCGCTCCGGCGATAGCTTCCTCGAGGACGCCGAACAGGTGCAAGTTATCCTTGACATATGCTTTGTCGAAGCCGAAAAGTCCTACGTCAAAGCCGTGCTGCTTTAATCCTTCTGCAAGCTTTAACTGCCGCAGGTCGCCGCCTATTATTAAAAATTTACGCTCCATATAAACACCCCTTTGCGCAAGCCAATTGCTATACTCTATATTATGAAGAAAACGCTTGAATTGTGCAATTAAAAAACGCAGGGGTTAACCTGCGTTTGTGTTTGGGATTATATTCCGTATGTGCCTGTGGGTGTGTCCATGAATATAGGCAGCTGCGGCGGATTGAATGTGAATGCGATGAAGAAGATGATTAACGCTGTGAACACGAATAGGGCAATGTACCAATCTATGCCCTTGCTGTACTTGTATACGTGTAAGGCTAGCAGTTGCCCTGCTGCGATTGCTACTAGCAGAATCAGTATGTCGACTGCGACGGATTCTTTGCCGAACGTGCCCGTGTAGCCGTAATGCAGCAGAGGTATTAACACGAGGGCGGTGACGAGTGCAACCAATGCAGCCGTGAACCACTTGTGTTTGTCCAGCTTGTACTTGTTTGCATTAAAGACATAGTACAGCGTCCAATACAAAATCATAGGAAGCAGCACAAGCTTTAAATGCTCCCATACGCTTTCATTTACAGGCGCGAACGCTCCAACGACAGGGTTGTCCCCTGTCCATTCAAATAAAAAGTGCATAACAAAGCCTGCGATGAACAGCAAGGGTATTCCGCGTATTATGTATTTCTCCTGTAACGTTCTCTCTTTATAATCGGGTAGTCCCATAATTACACCTCCATAAATATGTCACATACATATATATGAGTGAGGCGGCTGAAATATGAATGATATTTTATTGGGGCGAATTTTGTTCGCCCCATCTTACGCAGGAGGTATGCTCTGCGGAAAGGTGAATACATCGCATGGGTCGTACTGCGACTTAATGCGTTCGAGTGCGCGTGCGTTGCCGCCGAAATAATCGGCCATATAGCATGGAAGCTGCAGCAGCGGAAAGTTGATGTACGAGCCTTCGGTTACGCGATAAATCGGCGGGAAGTTGCGCAGCACCCAGCTTTGATTTGATGCGGCGACAGCGTTGTTTTCCCACACTGATTGAATTAGAATGATATAGTTGGCGTTGCGGAAAAAGAATGCGGTTTCACGCGGAAGCACGTCCGCGACTTTTCCGCCTAGGCCGTAGACGGATAGTGAGGTGAGGATTGAGCCTTCGGGGCGCGGCGCGTTTATGGGGATTAGCAGATTGAAGAGCTCGCGCTCGGAATATATGCGGTTGACGAATCGGCCTGTCGACTTAAACTTTTCCGACGATGGGTAGCCGTTTTCTATGCGCGTGATTACGTCGTAGAAGGACGCGTACTCAAATGTTTCTTGTAGGTCAGAGGTGAAGTAGAAGGGGGAGAGAAGCTGCCGCGTGCGTGTTGGGTGGCCGTAGCAGATTCCGCGCATGAATGCGTAGATTCCGTCCTCGCGCGAATTGTATACGCCGCCTTGTGCGTTGATGTCGCGGCTTGTTGACGTTATCCACCGCTGGAAGGTGTCGAGGAATTGCAGCTGCGTATGCACGCTTGCTTGCGGATAGAAAAGCTCAAAGTAGGTGACGTCGCCGACCTTTTGCGGAAGCTTGAATGTCATCTCGGTGACAACGCCGAAGTTGCCGCCGCCTGCCCCTCGCAACGCCCAGAATAAATCGGGATTACATTCCGCCGACGCTGTAAGTGCGCAGCCGCGGTAATCCACAACGCGCGCTTGCAGCAACGAATCGCAGCCTAAGCCGTACCTGCGTGCGGACAATCCCCAGCCTCCGCCTAGTGCGTAGCCGCTCACCCCTACAGTGGGGCATGTGCCGCCGGGGAAGGGGTAACCTTGCGTAGATATTGCATTGTACAGCTGCCGATTCTTCACGCCGCCGCCTGCCTGTACAATGCCGCGTTCGTGGTCTATGCCGATGTTGTTTATCTCGCTTACATCTATCACAAAAGCCTTGTGACCTACCGAATAACCCTCGTAGTTATGTCCGCCCGAGCGTATACGAATCGGCAAGCCAATATCCTGCGCGCAAACAACTGCATTTTGTACGTCGCGCTCATTCTCGCAATATGCGATAACGGCAGGGAATTTCTGAATTGCGCGATTCCATTCCTGCCTGTCGCGGTCGTAATCTATATCGTTGGGAGTGATAATCTCCCCTTGTATATTACATAGCTTCATTTGTTTATCCTGCCTTTTTTCGTTTGTGCGTGGAAAACACGCTTATTCCATTATATGGATATGAAAATATAACGTTCAAGGCAAAATAAAAGACCGAGCTAATGTTGGCTCGGTCGATATATCAAAATGCGATGTTGTGATGAATCGGCGATGTGTTGCTATTTATTCATAAATGTACTGTGTTCCGACATTGAATTTGCTTGTGAAACCTGCTTTGTCAAAGGCTTTTTTGTCGCCTATGCAATAGACGTAATTGCCATTGATTGCCAGAATATAGTATTTGCTGTAGGTTTCTTCGTAGTAGTTGAAAACCGCTTGCGTGTCTTCTTCTGTTAAGCTGTAGCAAATATCGATAAATGAATTGCCGTTTTTGGCGTAGATACGCTCTGCCGCTATTGCGCTATCGGTTACGTCAGAATAATTGGTTATGTCGTATTTTGCTTTGGTTAAGCTGTCGGTTAAATCCTGCGCCGTCGGCACAACGTCATCAGGGGAGGTACTGTCGTTTACGACTTTTCCGTTTTTGTCTACAACGTTAATTTCAACGTTGGCAATTCCGAAGTTTTTGGTTGGTTCCTTTTCGCCTAATTGGCAGCCTGTGAATAAAAGAATCGTTGCGGATATTAATGCTAGTTTGATAATGTGATTCATCAATGAACCTTTCTGTTTATAGTGTAGTATTTCGTATAAAGCCATCGCTTATTTCATCACAACATATTCGCCTTTGACCAAAATTAGTACGTCGTTGTCTGCTATAATACCTCTGCCGTCGTCTACAGGGACGATTAGCAGTGAGTTAGAAGGTACTCGCGCGTTGTGCGCTAGGTCTACGGCCTCGGTGACGTTGGCGATTCCGCCTTTATCTGTGGCGATTACGGTTGCTCTGCCCATGCGCAGGATAAGCTCCGCGCCTGCGCCGCAGATTATCGCTTCGTTTGTTTTAAGCGACACAAGCTCGAATGTGGCGGCGGACTTGTCCCACTTTCCGCTCGATTGCGGTTGCGCCGGAATCTCCTCGTTGTAGGGAGCGTATGCACCTGCATTGCTTCCTAATGTCACAATCTTCTCGTCTATGTAGGAATATATCGCGGGCAGCAGCTCCTTTTCTATGTATGACAGCGTTATCAGTGGGTCGACGCTATCTCCGGGAGCTGCCGCCGTCGGCAGTATAAATATGCTGATTGCAACCGCGGCAATAACTGCCAGCGATATAACCTTATTCCTGAACCTCACAGTTTTTTTCATTAGATTAAACCCCTCTCACTTATTGAAGCAGCAGACCGAAGCTTATGACGAGTGCTTCGTTCACCTTTTGAACAAGGTCGTCGTCGATATGCCCGATTTTTTCTTTGAGCCGCTTTTTGTCTATCGTGCGTATTTGTTCCATAAGTATAACGGAATCCTTGGCAAGACCGTATGCTGCCGCGTCTATCTCAATATGGGTGGGCAGCTTTGCCTTGTTTATCTGGCTTGTAACAGCGGCGGCGATAACCGTGGGGCTGTATTTGTTGCCGATGTCGTTTTGCACTATAAGTACAGGTCGCACGCCGCCTTGTTCGCTTCCTATGACAGGGCTTAGGTCGGCGTAGTAAATATCTCCTCGTTTTACTATCACTTTAATTCACACTCCGAAAGTTTTTCCTCTTTGTTCTTTAGTTGCAAGTACATGTAAATTTCCCCATAATATTAAGTAGAAGTATGTCAGTCTTGGACGAGATTGTTTTGGGAGCGCATTACGCTTCCGCGGCTTAGATATATTCGCGGCACGCGCTTTCCGATTACGCAGAGCAGCTCGTATGGTATTGTTCCCATCTTTTCCGCTACCTCGTAAATAGGTATGGATAAGCCGTCTTTATTTCCAAAAAGTGTTACCTCGTCTTCGATATTTATATTATTGACATGTGAAATATCAATCATACATTGATCCATACATATTTTCCCTACAACGTCGGCGTATTCGCCGCCTACGATTACGCGCGCTTTTCCCGAGAGCAAACGGGAGTATCCGTCGGCATAGCCTATCGGCAGCGTCGCGATAACTTGCTCGCGTTCGGTGCAGTATGTTCTGCCGTAGCTGATTGGCTGCCCTGCGCCTAGCTTCTTTATGTTGGTGATAATCGTCTTTAGCTGCATTACGGGCATAAGCTCCGCTTTATATTGAATATTCGACGGATATAATCCGTACAGCGATATTCCAAGCCGCACCATGTCGAGGTGCATTTCGGGATAGCACATAATGCCTGCGCTGTTTACGATGTGCCGCAGCGAAAAGTGAATGCCGCGCTGCTCCAACAGCTTGATTAATTGCATGAACCTTTCAAATTGAATATGGGAATATGTATCCGTTTCCTCGTCGGCGGAGGACAGGTGGGAGAAAATCCCTTCCAGCTCCAGATTGGGGAGGTGTGTCAGGTCGGCGATGGCTTCAACTGTTTCTTCGTTATTATTGTCGTTGAATAGGTAGCCTATCCTTCCCATGCCTGTGTCAATTTTTACATGCGCCTTTGCGACTGTGTTCTTTTTTTGGGCGGCGTTTGATAAAGCCTTCGCCATCGAGAAGTTGTACACCGTAGGCGTAAGGTTAAGCTCTACAACCTCGCCCATAACCTCGGCGGGCGTATGTCCAAGTATTAGTATCGGCTGATTTATTCCGCTTTGGCGAAGCTGCTTCGCTTCGTCAAAGAAGGCTACGCCGAAATAGCTGACGCCGTTGTTTGCCAATATCTTGGCAATCTCGCACGCGCCATGACCGTACGCGTCTGCTTTGACGACAGCCATAAGCTTACAATCTTTTCGCAGCAGCTGCTGAAACTGCGACAGATTGTGATACAGCGCGTCAATCGACACTTCGGCCCATGTCCTGTTAATGTTGTTTATCATCTCGCTACCCTCATATAGTCAATCGCGTTTCACTCCGTGACTACAAAACTGCGACAAGCACATATATAATCAAAGAAACGCGATTGACTTGCTCACGCTTTTAAATAGCTTTAACTATATTTGGCAGACGAGCCGCCCTAGAAGCAGCCCGCCGCGTCAGTTTGCGCTTGGCCTAAAAAGCCTGTTATGTCAGTGGCGATGAGGGCGCTTTCACTCCCTGCGGCTGCCGCGAGGTCGGCGGCTTTGCCGTGCAGGTACGCAGCCAAGGCGCACGCATGGGGGAGGGGTACGCCTTGCGCGGCATACGCGCCGACCATTCCGGCGAGGACGTCGCCTGTTCCGGCGGTAGCCATGCCGTTGTTGCCTGACGTGTTTATGTAGCAACTTCCGTCAGGTGCGGCAATTGCAGTGTTTGCGCCCTTCAGCACCACTGTTACATTATATTCGAGAGCGAATTTTACTGCTACAAGCAGGCGGTTGCTGCTTATGTAGCCGTTTGATAAGCCTGTAAGCCGTGACATTTCGCCGATATGCGGCGTGATTGCGACAGGGCATTTTGCTTGCCGCAGAATAGATGGCTCGTCCGCGATTGCGTTAAGCGCGTCCGCGTCTATGATTAGCGGAATCTCGCAGGAGGAAATTACTTCTCGAATAATGCTTCTTGTATGATTATTGACGCAAATTCCGCAGCCTATAACAAATGCGTCGCTGCCTTTTATGTATGAGATGACTTCGCTTGGGGAGGCGAATGTGCCGCCTTGTGACTTGCATGGTTTTATGACAGGCTCGGTGAGCCGTGTGCGCATTATGTCAGTGATTGTATCGGGGACTGCTAGGGTGACATAGCCTACGCCGCTGCGCATTGCGGCTTGTGCGGCCAGTATGGGTGCGCCGGTGTAGCTTTCGCTGCCTGCGGCGATTAGCAATCGTCCGCTGCTGGATTTGTGCAGGTTTACGCTGCGCTTGGGCAATAGTGACGCGGCTTCTTTGTGGGTGAATAAGCTGTAGTGGGATTCGTGCAATTCTTCGGGAATGGATATGCTTGCCACTGCGACTTCGCCGACGTATTCATTGAGCGGCGACATGTAGAATCCGATTTTCGGGCAGCACAAAGCGATGGTGAGATTCGCGCGCACGCATTCGCCTAAAACTTCGCCGCTGTCGCACAATCCGCCGCTGGGCAGGTCTATTGATACTATGGTTTTGCCGCTTTCATTTATATGTACAATCGCTTCTTTAATTTTGCCGTGAGGTGCGCCGTTTATTCCGTAGCCAAGCAGCGCGTCTATGATTAAGTCGTATTGCGATATGTCAGGGTCGTGCTTTAGTAATCCCATTCGCTGCGCTATGTCGTGGTTGATGCGACAGCTTAGGGTTAGCTCGTTTTTGCCGAACAAGGGGACGACGTGCACCTGCTTCCCCATGCAGTGAAGCAATCGTGCCGCGGCGAATCCGTCGCCGCCGTTGTTGCCTTTTCCGCAGTAAATCAATATGCGCTTCGATAGTGGATAATGCCGCGTGACGTTTTCGGCAATGCCAATCGCTGCGTTTTCCATCAAAATAATCTCGGGGATTCCGATCTGCTGCATAGCCAAAGCTTCCAGCTTTTGTATGCCTTCTTTAGTCATTACCTTCATATATGTCCTCAATATGCCAATTAATTACACTTGTCGTGGGAATTATACTGCTAATATGTACGCCCGCATGGGGCAGGCAGCTATCGCGTGAAAAGCGTACGCGGTACGTGCCTTTGTATGTCGTCGAGCATTTTATCGGTTGGGTTAAAGATTAGCATTGTGCGCTTGCCGTCTTTTGAGTAGAGGGCATAGTATGCGTCGCCGCTTCTTACGCCGGAGCAATCAAGTATTGTTACGCCGTTTTGCTTTTGATGAGCCGTGATTTCAGGCTTATGCGGAGCGAATAATTCAAAGTCGCTCGACTTCACCGATATAACGCGCTTGCGGCGCTTACGTGCGATAATCTTATCCACGTCAAGCTCGCCGTTAACCATTGTGTACTCAAACTCTATGTTTGACAATGAGATAAGATAATATACGCCGTACCAAATGCCTGCCACGGGCAGCAGGAACATCGAGCCTAAAAACGGCGCGAAATTCAGCCCAAGCAGCGTCAAAATCACGCCGAGTATTAAATATCCTGCCATCATCAGATAGTCATTGCCTGTCCGATTCCTTCGTACAATAAATTCGTTTACAAAATCCATTAATTAATCAAAGCTGTTTATACCATTAGATAAAACAACCCTGTCCCCCTTTCGTGAATCTGCCGTAATTTAATTTGGTTAGGGTAACTCATGATTAGTATAACACAGTTTTTTCAGAATAGCAAGAGAAAAATAAGCGTAAAAACGCAAAAAAAGCGTATGCTTTCACAGCAGTACGCTAATACATATGTTATTGTACAGGGAAAACTTGATTTACGGCTTTGGCGATTGCTTCGGCAAGCTCGCCGGCGTTGAAACGTGCCATGTCTTCGGGGCTGTTGATGAAGGAGGTTTCCACGAGGACAGCAGGGGCGTTGGTGAGGCGTATTATGCCGAATTCATCTTGGCCGTTTTCGTTTATGCGTGTCTTTATGCCGCGGTCGGCATAGCCTAGAGCTACGATGTTGTTGTTGATTGCCTCGGCAAGCTGCTTGCCTTTTCCTGTGTCTTTGACGCTGTAGTAGGTTTCGGTGCCGCTTGACGGAATGCCCGGATTGCTGTTTTGGTGTATCTCGATTAAGGCGTCCACCTTTTCGTTGTTGGCTAAGTTTGCGTCTGCGGTTATGCTTCTGTCCATGTCGCCTGTGCGGTTGTTGATTATGTCGTAGCCTTGCCCGCGCAGTATTTCGCTAAGCGCGTTGCTTACTGCGAGGTTTAAATCCTTCTCCTTTAGGCCGCCGCTGACCGCTCCCGGGTCGTTGCCGCCGTGACCTGCGTATACTGCTATTTTTGGCATGTTATTCCCTCCGCAAAATGATTGGTATAATATTTATGATGTACCTTCATATAAATATATGTGCCGTTTTCGTCAAATATTTTACATAAATTTGAAATTGAAAAGGGGAACAATTTTTTAAATGGCTCGTCTTAATAAATATTAGTTACAATGTTGCAACAATAATAAAAGGGGGATATTTATGAAAAAAATTTTAGCTTCTATATTATCGGCAGCGACGATGTTTTCAGCGGTGTCTGCGAGTGCGTCGGAATCGCCGACTGCAATATACGTCACGCAATCACCTGCCAGGGCAATATCGGGAGACACGCAGCTTTCCAAAAAGCAATCGGACGAGGTTATCGCAAAGCTTGCCAAGTTGGTAAACATTGAAAAGGGATATACACATTCCAACGTAAGCAAGTCGTATAATTACCAAGAAGAGGAAGCATACGACATAAGCATCGGCTACGAGGATAAGGGGATTAACGCGTCGCTGGTTAACGGCATTCTTGTAAGGTTCAACGAGTACGACATGAACAGAAGCAACGACACAGAGCGCAAATACCCCAAGCTGACAAATGAAGACTGCTTTAAGTCGGCGCAGGAATTTGTGAAAAAGGCATACGCCAATGCGCCCATGGGAATAACCGTAAGCGTTGCGCAGCCGAGGTATAAATACGGCATGGCAGACAGTTTCGGCTTCGATTTGCGCATTAAGGTGAACGGAATATCTACGGCTGTTCAAGGCTCTATCAATATCAACAACGACACAGGCGCAGTAAGCGACCTCTACTTATACGATCTGCCCATGGGCAAATACCCGAAAGCGGAAGGTGTAATCTCCGCCGATAAAGCTATTGACACCATTATAAAGGAAGCAAGCTTCAAGCTTGCGTATATGCGCGACATCACGCTCGCCATGAGGGGCGCGAAGGATAACGGAGAAGCGAAGCTGTATTATTCGCCGTCGACCCCTACCATTTACGTTGACGCTTTCACAGGCGAAGTGATTGATACAATTGCGATTCAAGAAAAGTATATGGAAAAATTGGTAGAGCTGTCTAAGATAAAAGATGACCCCAACGCGCGTGCGAAGTACGACTTACTTCTTGCCGCGGAGGAAATCACGCAAGAGGAGTACGACATTTTAACAGGCACAGGTGCATACGAAATGCCGTCCGGCTACACATACTATATGTCTAACAACAAAGTCCCCGAAGGTGCGCTATCCGCCGAAGAAATCGAGAAGAAGGCTCGTGCAATCAAAGGAACTGTGCTTACCGATGACTTCACAATGCGCTACATCGACTACTACAAATCAGGCGACAAAGAAATCGCGTCAATGGCATTTGAAAAAGACAAAATCAACGTATCGATAAGCATGGACGCAAAAACAGGAAGCCTTATCGGCTTTTACTCCTACTACCAATACAGCTATCAAACCCCATCGGGCGGCGGTTCGACCTCGATGCAATTGGTGACAAAAGGCAAGCTTTCGCAGGACAAAATAACCGAGCTTGCCGAAAAATTCGCAAAGTCGCAAGAGCCTGATTACTTCAAGAAATTGACGCGCCATGAATCATACGGCAACGGCTACGGACTTGGCAACTTTGCTGCGTACACGCTGCAAAACGAGGGAATCCCCTTCTCCGACGCAAGCATACTCGTAGGCCTAACCGACGACGGACTTGTTTACTCATACCAATGCAACAAGGTTGACGACGTAAAATTCCAAAGCAAAGACGGAATACTATCCGAGGAAGCGTTAAAAGCCAAAATAAAAGAAGTAGGCGCTGAGCTTACTTATGTTGACTTCGGCAGACACTACAGCCCGATGGCAGATGAATCCGACATACGCCTATGCTACGTGCTAAAGAACGAAACATCACAAGGCTACATGATGATGTTCGACGCAACAACAGGAAAGCAGCAGGATTTTGCGAGCTACGACCAATCGATGGAATACAGTGACATCGAAAAATCCCCGAACAAGGAAGCAATTGAAAAGCTTGCTGCAATCGGCATAGGCTTCTACGCAAGCGAGTATGAGCCTAACAAAGCGGTGACGACTAGCGAGTACCTGCAGTTCGTGCTGTCCACGATGAAGAATCACTACTACGGCAGAGGTATCGATGAATCGTGGGAATGGGAAAACATTGAGGATTACGCCGCGTCAATGGGCGTAATCGAAAAAGGCAAGCTCTCCGCCGATAAAGCTATATCGCGCATAGACGCAGTTGTGATGCTGCTAAAAGCGCACGGCTACGACAAAGCGCTAAAAGCAGGCGGCATATATAAAGCCGAATTCAGCGACGCCGCCGACATTGCCGAAGCCTACAAAGGCTATGCAGCAATGGCAGACAGCATGGGCTTAATCAAGTTGACCGACAAAAAGTTCGAGCCGAACAAACCCCTCACACGCGGCGAATCTGCCGAAATCGTATACAAATTTATGACGAAATAATTTAGAATAATCAAGAGCATAGGGCGGATGATATCCGCCCCTACATATAATATTGATAAAATGCTTGCAAAATTTTTCATAGTATGTTATCATATTATAGATATTAGCAAAAATATAGTAAAGTGAGGAATATTAAATTGGATTTAATAAAAACACTTGCCGAAGAGCAAAAGAGAACCGACCTACCCGAAATTATTGTTGGCGACACCGTTAAGGTTTATGTTAAGATAAAGGAAGGTTCAAGAGAAAGACTGCAAATGTTCGAGGGTCTTGTAATTTGCAGACAACACGGCGGAATCGGCGAAACATTCACAGTTCGCCGCATATCCTATGGCGTTGGCGTTGAAAAGACTTTCCCGATTCACTCACCTTCAATCGACAAGATTGAGGTATCAAGAAAAGGTAAGGTTCGCCGCGCGAAGCTGTACTATATCCGTGGTAAAGTTGGTAAGTCTGCAAAGGTTAAGGAAAGACTATAGGTAATCATCGGCAGTTGTTGTCCCGCGCGGTATATGTCAGAGCTGCGCGGGATTAAAAGGGGTTAAATGGAAGCTGAAAATCATGTTGAAAAAAAGCACAGACCCATCAAGAAAAAGGGCGGCGTAAAGTCCGAAATAATTGAGTGGGCAGCGGCTTTATTAATTGCGCTCGTTTTAGGGCTTATAATTAAGACCTATGTCTTCACGATTGTGACGGTGGACGGACACTCGATGGAGTCTACCCTGCACACAGGCGATAAGCTTTACGTGAGCTGCTTTATGTATACGCCGCAGGTAAACGATGTTGTGGTATTCACCCCGGAGGCATACAAGAAATCCTTCTTCGACAAAAAGCCGCTGGTCAAGCGAGTAATCGCGACCGAAGGGCAGACGATAGAGCTTAAGGATAACGGCGACGTATATATCGACGGCGTGAAGAAAGACGAGCCGTACCTCGACATATTCTCCGCAAAAATGGGTAACACCGAATATCCGCTCACAGTACCCGAAGGGCACATCTTCGCAATCGGCGACAACAGAGGCAACAGCCACGACAGCCGTTACGCCGACATAGGCCCAGTGCCTGTAAAAGATGTAATGGGCAAGGTTATTTTCAGATTTTGGCCATTCGACCAATTCGGAAAAATAAATTAATAAAGGTTAGCATGAATATAAATTGGTATCCGGGGCATATGGTCACGACGCGGCACATCATAAGCCAGCACATGAAGCTGGTGGACGTTGTGCTGGAGCTTGCCGACGCCAGATTGCCGCGGTCGTCTTACATTAATATAACTGAAAATAACGCGCCGTGTGTGATTGCACTCACTAAGTCTGAGCTTGCAGACGCAGCCGAAAGTGCGCGTTGGATTTCGCATTTTGCTAAGAATGGCAAAAAGGCAGTTTTAATAGACAGCATAAAAGGCTACGGCGTAGAGCAGCTAAAGCAAGCAATATCTGCCGCAGCCGCGCCAAAGCTTGCGCGTGAAAAGGAAAAAGGAATGCGTCCTCGCGCAATCAAGCTGATGGTTGTAGGCATACCCAATGTTGGCAAATCCACCTTCATCAACAAGCTAAGCGGAAGAGCCGCCGCACGAGTAGGCGACAGACCAGGCGTTACACGCAACAAGCAATGGATTAAGCTAAAGGGCGGCTACGAGCTGCTCGACACCCCCGGAATACTGCTCCCGAAGCAAGAGGAAGCCGCAATGCTTCACCTTGCGATAACAGGCGCGGTAAAAGACGAGGTAGTTGACATAACCTTGCTTGCAGCGGAGCTGTGCAGCATATTGCAAAGCGGATATCCGCAGTCATTCGCCGAAAGATACAAGCTTAACGTTGACGAGCTAATGCAAATGCAGCAGCATGAGATAATGGAAGCCATCGGCAAAAGCCGCGGCTTTTTAGCCAAAGGCGGCGTTGTCGACATCGAGCGCACTGCGTCGATTTTGCTTGACGAATTCCGCGCGGCTAAGCTGGGGCGCATTACGCTGGAGCAATGCGATAAGCCGGAGGATACGCAGGAATGATTAATTCGCCCGAATGCGGCAGCTGTCAATTCGCCGCGCAATGCGCGGACGGCTATGTCAGCGGCACTGATGAAGCAGGCAGAGGTGCGCTTGCAGGCCCTGTCGTCGCCGCTTCGGTAATACTCCCCTGCGATACATATATCGAAGGCTTACGGGATTCCAAAAAGCTTTCTCCAAAAAAACGAGAGCGGTTGTACGACGAAATAGTTCGCCTAAGCGTATGCACAGGAATAGGCATTATAACGAATGACATAATAGATAGTGTAAACATTCTAAACGCGACGCATATTGCAATGCGAAACAGCATTGCAGAGCTGCGTGATACGCCGACCCTGTGTCTGATTGACGGAAACAGCATGAAAGAATTGCCGCTGCCGCATAAATGCGTTGTAGGCGGCGATAATTTGCATACATGTATAATGGCAGCGTCCGTAATCGCGAAGGTCACGCGTGACAACATAATGCGTGAGCTTGACGCAAAATATCCGCAATACGGATTCGCCGCACACAAAGGTTACGGAACAGCGCACCATTACCAAATGATAAAGCAGCACGGAGTGTCGGATATTCACCGAAAAAGCTTCCGGCTGGGATAGGGGTATATATGTTCTACGACGCACACTGCGACACACTATCCGCAATTTTGGACAACAAGCAGAGCCTGCGAAGCAACAACCTGCACATTGACTTAACGCGCTTGAAGCAAAGCGGCTGCGCGCTGCAATTTTTCGCTTGCTTCATCAGTCCCGAGTATTACACAGGCGCATATCAACGCTACCTCAACATCATTGAAAAGTTCAAGCAAGAGGACGACGGCAGCTTTATTCTGGTTGAAAGCTATAGCGACATCGCAAAAGCTAAAGCTTCTGATAAACTAGCGGCACTGCTCACAATCGAGGGCGGCGAAGCTATAGAAGGCAGCCTTGAGCGTCTGGATAACTTATACGCCGACGGCGTACGCCTCATCACGCTGACGTGGAATCACGACAACGACATCGCAGGTGGCATAATCGACAACACAGGAAAATCACTGACCGAGTTCGGAAAATCCGTAGTTCGCCGAATGAACGAGCTTGGCATAATCGTAGACGTGTCGCACATCAACGAGGAATCCTTCTGGGAAGTCGCAAAGCTTAGCACCGCCCCATTCATGGCGTCGCACTCGAACGCGCGCTCAATATGCTCCGCGCGGCGAAATCTCACCGACGAGCAAATTAAAGCAATAGTCGCAGCACGCGGCTTCATCGGCTTAAACTTTTACTCGGCATTTTTGTCTGATAAAGAAACTGCCTACGTCAGCGACATCATACGCCACGTTGAGCATATGCTCTCGCTAGGCGCAGAGTGCAACATCGGCTTAGGCGCAGACCTAGACGGCGTATCCGCCCTACCCGAAGGAATAACCGACGTCACAGGCATGGAAACTATACTCAACGAGCTGCGCTGCACATTCGGCGCGGAATTAACCGAAAAGATAGCGTGGAAAAACCTAGACAGGTTTTTATCTGAGGTAATATGATAATATGATAAGAAAAGCAGTGATACCCGCCGCGGGCTTTGGCACGCGGTTTTTACCCGCGACAAAGGCTCAACCCAAGGAAATGATGCCCATCGTGGACAAGCCGACGATACAATACGTCGTAGAGGAAGCAGTAGCCTCCGGAATCACCGACATACTAATAGTGACAGGCCGTGGCAAGCGTGCAATCGAGGACCACTTTGACAAATCCTACGAGCTTGAACATGAGCTGCAAAAGTCAGGCAAAGGCGAGCTTCTTGAGCTTGTCAAGGATATTTCATCGATGGTGAATATATTCTACGTGCGGCAAAAAGAGCCCAAAGGCTTAGGCCACGCGATACTTTGCGCGAAGCAATTTATCGGCAACGAACCGTTCGCTGTACTATTGGGCGACGACATTGTGTCGTCCGAGGTGCCTTGTTTAAAGCAACTTATTAATGCGCATAATCAAAGAGGAGCGACGATTCTAGGCGTGCAGCGCGTCGAGCCGCAATATGTAAGCAGCTACGGCATAGTCGATAGCGAGCAAATCGGCGACCGAATCCACAGGGTCAACAACTTAATCGAAAAGCCTGCACAAGATAAAGCTCCCTCGAATATAGCTATAATAGGAAGATACATCATAACGCCGCGCATATTCGATATGCTGGAGCAAACGACAAGCGGCTACGGCGGCGAGATACAGCTTACCGACGCACTAAAGCAGCTTGCAAACGAGCAATCGATGTACGCCTATGAGTTCGAGGGCAAACGCTACGACATCGGCGACAAACTGGGCTTCCTGCAAGCAAGCATAGAGCTTGCGCTTGGGCGACCTGAATTGTCCGAAGATTTAATGAGTTTCATAAAAGGATTAATATAAAAACATGGGGGTGTTCTTTATTCCAAAATACAACAGGGTAGTCATAAAAATCAGCGGTGAGGCGTTGGCAGGCGACAAAGGCTTCGGGCTTGACAGCGTGACGATTGACGCGATATGCGACCAATTGAAGGCGTGCGTTGACCTAGGAGTGCAAATCGCAATCGTAGTCGGCGCAGGCAATTTCTGGCGCGGACGCTTTGGCAAGCACATGGATAAAACACGCGCAGATTACATGGGAATGCTTGCCACTGTAATAAACGCGCTTGCGTTGCAGGATGCAATGGAGCAGCGCGGCGTAGTTACGCGCGTGCAAACCGCAATCGAAATGCGCGCAATCGCCGAGCCGTACATTCGCGGAAAAGCGATGAGCCACTTATCACGCGGACGCGTAGTAGTATTCGCGTGCGGCACAGGCAATCCATACTTCACAACCGATACTGCCGCCGTACTGCGCGCGCTTGAAATCAATGCTGACGTAATACTGCTTGCCAAAAACGTGGACGGCGTATACGACTCCGACCCTAACATCAACAAAGACGCGGTAAAATTCGACAAAATGGAGTACCTCGACATACTCAATCGCCGCCTAGGCATAATGGACGCGACAGCAACGTCGCTGTCGATGGATCACGAAAAGCCGATACTGCTGTTCGGCCTAGACGACCCTGAAAACATAACAAAAATCATCAAGGGCGAACACCTTGGCACAATAGTAAAAACCAACAGGAGGAACGAAGATGAAGGACACGTATAAAGAAGTTGAACACAAGATGGAAGTTTCCATCAAGCATTTAAACGAAGAGCTTGCCACAATCCGCGCAGGCAGAGCAAACCCTGCCGTACTCGATAAAATCACAGCGGATTTCTACGGCACAGAAACCCCAATCCCACAAATGGCAACAGTAGCCGTTCCCGAAGCGCGCACAATCACAATCGCTCCTTGGGACGCAAAGTCGCTTAGCACAATCGAAAAAGCAATTCAAAAGAGTGAGCTAGGCATAAATCCGCAAAACGACGGCAAAGTGCTGCGCCTAACCTTCCCGCCGCTCACCGAAGACCGCCGCAAAGAAATCGTTAAGTCAATCCACAAAAAGTCCGAGGACACCAAAATCGCAATCCGCAACATTCGCCGCGACGCCATGGACTTATACAAAGCCATGAAGAAAAAGAGCGAAATCACCGAGGATGACTTAAAAGACATCGAAAAGGATTTACAAGAACTAACAGACAAAAACATCAAAGAAATTGACAAGCTCTGTCACAAAAAAGAACAAGAAATAATGGAAGTTTAAAATCAATCATGTTTTTTAAAAAGAAGGCAAAGGCCGCGGAAGCAGGTAATCCGCGGCATATCGGCATAATCATGGACGGAAATGGGCGTTGGGCGCAAAGGCGCGGAATGCCGCGCAGTGCCGGACATAATGCCGGCGCAGGTACGCTGCGCGAGATTGTACGCGTGTGCGGCGACATCGGCATTGAGGCTCTCACCGTATACGCTTTCTCGACCGAAAACATTCGCAGGAGCAAGTCGGAGGTCGACGAGCTTATGCGCCTTATGAAGCAGTTCCTCACCAACGTGGAGCAGGAAATCGGCGGCAAAAATATTCGCCTTCGCATTATAGGCGAGCGTGATATGCTGTCGCTTGACCTGCTCAAACAAATCGAATATGCCGAGGATTTCACCAAGCACAACACGCAGCTTATTTTGAATATAGCAATATTTTACGGCGGTCAAGCGGAGATTGCCTCTGTCGCAAACAAGCTTATCGCCGAAGGAAAGCCTGTAACCCCCGAAAGCATATCAGAAAACGTATACACAGCAGGTCAGCCCCCGCTTGACTTAATCATACGCACAGGCGGCGAGGTGCGACTATCCAACTTCCTGCTGTGGCAATCGGCGTATGCCGAGCTTTATTTTTGCGACACATTATTTCCGGACTTTGGCAAACGACATCTGCTTGAAGCAATCGCAGACTACAAAAAGAGAAAACGCAACTTTGGCAGCGTGTAAAAGTTGCTTAGAGGTGAGCAATGCGCGATAGAATAATTTATGGTTCGCTTGGAGTGGTGCTGCTTGTTGTGCTGCTTTTGAGCGACACGATTATTATGAATGTGGCAATTTCGGCGGTGAGCTTCCTGCTGCTGTTGGAGGTTTATAACGCGCTCAATCTGTCGCGCTCGAATGAGCTTAAGGTGTTGGGGCTTGTGCTTTCGTTTGGGTTCACGTTTGCACATTCGCTTAACACAGGCTTTTTGTTTTTCTTTGTGTTCCTTTATATTGTGTTGCTGTTTTTGATTTACATGATTCGGCAGGATATTAAGCTTAGCGATATATCCGCGATGTTTTTTATCACATTCTTCATTTGCATGATGCTTAGCTGCATTGTGTTTGTGCGCAAAATGCAGTATGGCGCGTTGTATGTGTGGCTTGTGTTTTTGGCAGCTTATGTCAGCGATACATTTGCGTATTTCTTCGGCAGATTTTTCGGCAGGAACAGACCCTTCAAGAATCTGTCGCCCAATAAATCAATAGAGGGCTGTATCGCAGGAGTTGCCTTTGTGCTGATTGCGTTTGCAGTGTTCGGCATGATAATCCAGCAGACATACAATCTTGAGATTAATTATGTGAATCTGCTGGTCATTGCGTTTGTTTCATCGATAATGGGGCAGTTCGGCGACCTTGCAGCGTCGCGCATAAAACGTGAGCACGCTCTTAAAGATTTCAGCGGCTTAATTCCGGGGCACGGCGGCATAATGGATAGGTTAGACAGCGTGTTATTCACTGCGCCTACTATCTATGTACTGCTGCAAGTGCTTCCTTTTATAATGTAGGTGATGTATGAGGAAACTGGCAATTTTAGGCAGCACAGGTTCGATAGGCACGCAAGCGTTGTCGGTAGTCGAAAGCGTAGGCGGCATAGAAGTTACAGGTATAGCTGCACACAGCAATGCCGCATTGATGGAGCAGCAAGCGCGTAAATTCGCGCCAAAAGTATGCGCACTCTACGACAAAGTAGCCGCCGACGACCTAAAGGTCAAACTATCAGACACGAGCACGCGAGTATACTGCGGCGGCGATGGAATTGCCGAGGTAATACAAAGCTGCGGCGGCGACTTGGTGCTAAACAGCCTAGTCGGACACATCGGCATACTGCCGACTCTGCAAGCAATCGAATCCGGCGCGGACATCGCCCTAGCGAACAAAGAAACACTAGTATGCGCAGGCGACATAGTAATGCAGCGCGCCAAACAAAAGCAAGTTGACATAATCCCTGTAGACGGTGAGCATAATGCGCTAATGCAGTGCATATGCTGTAACAGCATGGACAAAGTGCGCGAGGTGATAATCACAGCCTCAGGCGGAGCTTTCTACGGCAAAAACCTAACCCAAATGCAAAATGTCACGGTGCAGCAAGCGCTTGCGCACCCAACATGGAGCATGGGCAAAAAGATAACCATCGACTGCGCGACCATGATGAACAAAGGCTTCGAGGTTATCGAGGCGAACATATTATTCGGTGTTTCATACGATAAAATTAAGGTAATAATTCACAGAGAAGGTATCGTACATGCGGTGGTATCTCTCGTAGACGGAGCGAGCTTTGCGCTGCTGAATGAGCCGGACATGCGTGTGCCTATACAATACGCGCTGACCTATCCTGAGCGAAAGGTGTACCCACAAAACACACTCGACTTAGCGAAAATAGCAGCACTGACATTCGCTGAGCCTGACTATGCGAACTTTCCATGCCTACAGCTTGCGTATGAATCGGGCAAAGCAGGCGGCATAATGCCGGCGGCATTATGTATCGCAAACGACATCGCAGTCGCGAAATTCATGCGCGGCGAAATCGGCTTCACTGCCATATACGAGCTAGTTTACAACGCAATACAAAGTATAAGCAACATAACAAATCCACAAATTCAAGACATCATGGCATTATCGGAACAATTGCAACGATCCCTGTAGGGGCGGATATTATCCGCCCATTCACACATCAAGTAAAGGAGCAAACCTTGTCAATAATCTGGGCAATCATCATCTTTTGTGTGCTAATCACAGTGCATGAGCTGGGGCATATGCTAGCAGCGAAAAGCGTCGGCATAGGCGTGGTTGAATTTGCGCTGGGCATGGGTCCTGCGATATTCAAGAAGGAGATTAGGGGTACGGTTTACTCCCTGCGAATTATCCCAATCGGCGGCTTTTGCAAGATGGAGGGAGAAGACGCGGAATCCGATAACCCAAGCGCATTCGGCAACAAGTCGTTGTTCGCGCGTTTCATCACCCTTGCCAGCGGCGCGCTTATGAATCTGCTGCTGGGTTTTTTAATTTTCCTATTCTTGATGAGCTCGGCTGACAAGGTGTATCTCCCGATTATCGGCGACCTGACAAGCTCCGGCGCGGCTTCCGAAATCGGACTGGAAGTCGGCGACAGAATAACCCATATCGGCGGCACACGCGTGAACACGCAAAACGACGTGCAATTCGAGATGGCACGCTTCAACGACGAATCCACGACAATCACCATAAACCGCGCAGGCAAAAAGCTCACCTTCGACATAACTCCAAAATACAACGAGCAAGAAAACCGCTACCTAATAGGCTACACTGCCGCAAGCAAAGATTTAACATTTATTGGCAGAATGGAGTACGCGTTCTACCAATCTGTATTCATGGGCAAGCTTGTGTTGGTGTCGCTCACGGATTTAGTCACGGGCAAGATTAAGTCAAACGATATATCGGGTCCCGTGGGAATTGTCAGCGAAATATCAAGCGCGGCAAAACGCGGCTACGAAGATTTGCTGTACCTCACTGCGTTGATTACTATAAACCTAGGCATATTCAACTTGTTGCCGATTCCGGCACTGGACGGCGGCAGGATTATGTTCCTGCTTGCGGAGCTTGTTACGCGCAGAAAGCCGTCGGCAAAGGTTGAGGGGATTGTGCATTTGGTAGGGTTCGCGCTGTTGATACTGCTTATGCTGTTTACGACGTCTAACGACTTGATGAAGGTATTCTCATAATGAGGAACGAGGAATTGATAATGAGGAATGGGACTAGGGCTGTGTTTGTGCGCGGCGTGCAGGTGGGTGGGCAGGATAGGGTTGTTGTGCAGACAATGTTGAATGCCAATCCGCATGACGCAGAAGCTGTGCTTGCGCAATCTACGGCGTTGCATACGCGCGGCGCGGATATTATTCGGCTTGCTGTGCCTGACGAAAGGGCGGCGGAAGTTTTGGCAGAGGTTAGGGGCAAGACGAAGATTCCCCTTGTCGCGGACATTCACTTCGACCATATGCTTGCGATTGCCTCAATTTCCGCAGGTGCGGACAAAGTGCGTATAAATCCAGGCAACATCGGCAGCATGGACAAGGTGCTTGCGATCGCCGAAGCCGCCAAGGCAGCGAAGATTCCGCTGCGCGTCGGTGTAAACCTAGGCTCGCTGGATAAGCAAGCGGAGCGCGAGCATGGGCGCACGTCAGCTGCAATGGTGCAATCCGCGCTCTTCTACATAAAAGAGCTGGAGAGCGCAGGATTCCACGACATCATCGTCGCGCTGAAAGCATCGGACGTACCCACAACTGTACGCGCATACCGCGAATTCGCGGCACAAAGCGACTATCCGCTGCACCTCGGCGTAACCGAAGCGGGAACTCCCGCGCGCGGAATCATCAAATCCGCCGTAGGCATAGGCGCGTTGCTGCTCGACGGAATCGGTGACACAATACGCGTATCACTATCCGCCGACCCATTGCACGAAATCACAGCGGCAAAAAACATACTGCGCAGCGTAGGACTGCACAACAAGGGCGTAAACCTAATCTCCTGCCCCTCGTGCGGACGCTGCAAGCACGACCTAATCGGAATAGCCGAAAAAGTGGAGCGTTTACTTGAGGACATAGAGCAGCCGCTAAACGTCGCAGTCATGGGCTGCGTAGTGAACGGCCCAGGCGAAGCAAGCCACGCCGACATAGGCATAGCGTGCGGCGCAAGCGACACCGCCACCTTATTCGCGCACGGCAAGCCCATCAAAAAATTATCCGGCGACATAGCCGAACAATTCGCAAACGAAGTAAAAAAATTATTGAGGTAACAAATGAAAAACGCCATTCAAGATTTGCTCGACAACAACAACATAACTGTGCAGGGCGTGCTTGTAAACAAGCGTACGCGCAGCGTTAAGCTTACGCTGTACATGGAAGGCGACAGCGACAAGCGTTACATAGATAACATCAAATCGGGATTATCCGAGCAGTACAACTTGCGCGAGTGCGTTGTTGAGATTGTGAATCCGCATGAGGAGAAGCAGCAGACAGCAGCCGCCCCTGCGAAAAAGTCCGGTGCAATTTACGGCAAGGAGTTCAAGGCAACCTTTGCCGACATATCCTCCGTTGACGAGGAAAGCGGCCGCGTAGCCGTAAGCGGCAACTGCTTCTACGTCGAAACGCGCGAAATGCGCGGCGGCAACTACATTTTCCGCTTCGACATCACCGACTTCGACAACTCCATCACCTGCAAAATGGTGGGCATTGACAAAAAAACCTACGACAGTGTATCCGCGCGAATTAAACCCGGAGTGGATTTGTGCGTACGCGGACTTGCGCAGGACGACAAATACTCGCGTGAAGTCGTGCTAATGGCGAACGACATCTACGCCGAGGACAAGCCTAAGCGCATGGACAATGCCGAGGTTAAGCGCGTCGAGCTGCATTTGCACACGCAGATGTCGTCGATGGACGGCGTAACGCCTGCCGCAGACTTAGTTAAACGCGCCGCGTCGTGGGGTCACTCTGCCGTCGCGATAACCGACCATGGCGTAGTGCAGGCATTCCCCGACGCATCAATGGCTGTGCCAAAAGGCAGCAGCATGAAGATAATCTACGGCATGGAGGGCTATCTTGTCAACAATAAGCTCCCTCCTGTGAAAAACAGCAACAAAAAAGCAATCTACAGCGACATAGTCGTATTCGACATAGAAACCACAGGCTTCAACGCCACCCACGACAAAATCACCGAAATAGGCGCAGTTCGCCTAACCGAAGGCAAAATCACCGAAACCTTCAGCGAACTCATCAACCCAGAAATGCAGCTGCCGCAGAAAATCGTGCAACTTACAGGCATAACAGACGAAATGCTTGCCGACAAAGAAACCATCGACAAAGTCCTGCCACGCTTTATGGAATTTGTAGGCGACGCGGCATTGGTTGCGCACAATGCGTCCTTCGACACAGGATTCATCGCGGCGAAGCTAAATCAACTAGGTATGCCGCCGTTGGAATGTGCAATCGTGGACACAGTGCAGCTATCCCGCTGCATACTGCCCGACCTAAAGCGGCACAGCCTTGACGCTGTAGCCAAGCACCTAAAAATCACCAACGCCGAACATCATCGCGCCCACAACGACGCAGAGGTTGCCGCCGCAATATACCTCTACTGCGTAGAACAGCTATCGCAACGCGGCGCAAAAACGCTCGACGATGTAAACAACCTCCTCAAAAACGAGGGAAGCTCCAAAAACGAGCGCATGTATCACGTCACATTATTGGCAAAAAACAACGAAGGTCTGAAAAATCTATATAGGCTTGTGTCGGCGTCGCACCTCGACCACTTCTACAAAAAGCCGCGCATCCCAAAGGAACTACTCACCTCCCACCGCGAGGGCTTGCTAATAGGCACAGCCTGCGAAAGCGGCGAGCTTTACACCGCCTACATCACAGGCAAAAGCGAAAGCGAACTCGAAGAAATTGCCAAATACTACGATTACCTCGAGATTCAGCCGCTGTGCAACAACAACTTCCTCGTACGCAAAGGCACAGTGCCGAACGTGGAGCGGCTCATCGAGATAAACAAAGCCATATACAACCTAGGCAAAAAACTAGGCAAAATCGTAATCGCGGCGTCCGACGTACACTTCCTTGACCCGCACGATGCCATATATAGGAAAGCATTGATGAAGGGACAAGGCTTCTCCGACGCCGACGACCAAGCCGACCTATACCTGCGCACCACCGAAGAAATGCTAGCCGAATTCATACACATGGGCGAGGACATAGCCTACGAAGTCGTAGTCACCAACACCAACAAAATCGCGGAGATGTGTGAGCCGATTGCGCCATTACCCAAAGGAACATTCCCCCCTGTAATGGAAAACGCCGCCGACGAAGTAATCCGCCTTTCCAACGAAAAGGCGCACGCAATCTACGGTGACCCATTGCCCGAAATTGTAGAGCAGCGCATGAACAAGGAGCTAAAAGCCATCACGACCTACGGCTTCTCGGTAATGTACTACATCGCGCACAAGCTTGTGACAAAGTCGAACTCCGACGGCTACCTCGTAGGCTCGCGCGGCTCTGTAGGCTCATCACTAATCGCATTCCTGTGCGATATAACCGAGGTTAATTCCCTGCCGCCGCACTACGTATGTCCGAGTTGCAAGCACAGCATTTTCGAGAATGAGGACGGATTCCCCACTGATAGGCAATACGGCTGCGGAGTAGATATGCCCCCCAAGCCCTGCCCCAAATGCGGCACACAGCTAAAAAAAGATGGCCACGACATACCCTTTGAAACCTTCCTAGGCTTCGAGGGCGACAAAGAGCCCGACATAGACTTAAACTTCAGCGGCGAATATCAATCGCGCGCACACAAATACACCGAAACGCTGCTGGGCGAAAAAAACGTATTCCGCGCCGGAACAATATCCACGCTTGCAAGCAAAACCGCCTACGGCTTCATCAAAAAGTACGCAGAGGAAAGCGGCAGGCGAATCTCCGCCGCCGAAATAAATCGCCTAGTCCAAGGCTGCATAGGCATAAAGCGCACCACAGGTCAGCACCCGGGCGGCTTAATGGTACTCCCCAAAGGGCACGACATACACGAATTCTGCCCAATCCAATACCCCTCCGACGACAGCGGCAAGGGCGTTGTAACGACCCACTTCGACTATCACTCACTTCACGGCAAGCTGCTAAAGCTCGACATACTCGGACACGACGACCCATCGATGATACGTATGCTCGTCGACCTCACCGACGGCAAAGTCGACCCACAACAAATCGACCTAGGCGACCCCGAAACAATGTCGCTGTTTACCTCAACCAAAGCCCTAGGCGTAACCGAGCAGGACATCGGCAGCGAAGTAGGCACATTCGGCGTACCCGAATTCGGCACAAAATTCGTGCGGCAAATGCTAAAGGATACAACGCCGCGCACATTCGCCGAACTAGTCTACATCAGCGGACTTTCCCACGGAACCGACGTTTGGCTAGGCAACGCGCAAGAGCTAATCCAAAAAAAGATAACAGACCTCAACGGCGTAATCTCCACCCGCGACGACATAATGACCTACCTTGTACGCAAAAACCTTCCGCCCTACGACGCGTTCGACATAATGGAAAAGGTGCGCAAAGGCAAAGGCTTAACAAGCGAGCAAGAAGCCCTGATGCGCCAGTACAACGTACCCAATTGGTACATCGACAGCTGCAAAAAAATAAAATACATGTTCCCGAAAGCCCACGCCGTAGCGTATGTAACCATGGCGTTCCGCATAGCCTACTTCAAGGTACACCATCCCAAGGAATACTACATCGCGCACTTCACAATCCGCGCCGACGAATTCGACGCCGAAATAATGTGCGGCGGCTTCGACAAAGCCATGCACAAACGCCGCGAAATCGAGCAAATGGGCAACGACGCGAACCAAAAGGACAAGAACATGCTCGGCATACTTGAAATGGTTTGCGAGATGTACAAACGCGGCATTAACTTCGTCCCAATCGACCTGTACAAGTCCGACGCAAAACGCTTCCAAAGCGTAGACGGCGGAATAATGCCGCCGCTTGCCGCACTCCCGGGACTAGGCGAAAATGCCGCACTATCCATAGTCGCCGCACGCAATGAAGGCTCATTCAGCTCAATCGACGACCTACGCATACGTACCAAGGTTTCAAAAACCGTAATCGAAATGCTGCAACGACAAGGCTGCCTTAAAGGCTTGCCCGAAAGCAATCAGATGTCAATATTTGACATGTTAGCATAAATTTAACGTAACCAAGGAGAACCATGAGCGTAAGAAGACTAGAGTACAAAGACCAATACGAGCTAGACGAAATTTACGGCGTTTCCTACTTTTGCGAAACAGACCCCGAAGGCAACAAAGAAAAGCGCGACGCAGACCCCGAAAAATCCCGCGAGGATTTTGAGAAATACAACCAAGAAAATCGAATAGGCAGCTTTACCGACGACGGAAAGCTTATGGCGATTATGACCGTAGTGCCGTTCGACATAATCCACGACGGCAAGGTCGTGCCCACACACAACGTCGGCGGCGTGGCAACCTTCCCCGAGCATCGCCGCGGCGGACAAGTCCGCAAGCTTTTCGACCACGCTTTCGCGGAAATGCGCGACCAAGGCGCGTACTTCTCCTGCCTTATGCCGTTTTCGTACGCCTACTATCGCATGTTCGGATACGCGCACATATATTCCGTAAGCGACTACGAATTCAAAGTAGAAGGCCTAAAGCACTTCGCTCAAACCGGCGGCAGAATCGAACGCTACAACAAAGACAAGCACATTCCAGACATAAAGCAGATTTATTCTGCATATATTCAAGGCAAGAACCAAGCTGTTGTACGTACAGAACAACGTTGGGACAGAAACACGCGCTACATCGGCACAAAGCACAAAAGCTACGCCTACATCTACTACAACGACAACAACGTACCCGAAGGCTATGTCGTAGTAGGACACCACGACAACGCCCTGCGCACTTACGAAATCGCTTACACAGGCACAACTGCGTTAAACAGAATGTTAGGCTTCCTCTACATGTTCGACTCACGCGCCGAAAAAGTTACAGTAACAATGCCTTCATACTTCGACCTAGCGCGCTACGTACCCGAACAAAACTTTGTCACAACCAAAACCCTGCCAAAGTGGATGTGCCGCATTGTCGACGTAAAGAAAGTCCTTGAAGCGACAAAATACGCAACACCCGAAGTAGACGTAGCAATCGAAGTAACCGACAAACAATTCGCAGATAACTGCGGCATATGGCAAATTCGTTCTAACGGCACTGAAACCGAGGTAAAGCTCGACAACACCCTCACTCCCGACATGACAACCGACATAGCTTCACTAACGCAACTAGCCGTAGGCTTCACCAACGCCGATGAGCTATCGATGTTCGGCACAATCGACATTCGCAGCGAATCCGCAAAAAACCTATTCGGCATGAAGCCAATATTCGTAAACGACTTCATTTAAAGATACAATCGGCAAAACGCATATAATAAGGAAGAAACATGACCACGCTGGTAAAAAGCTGCGCACTCGTAGGGCTTAACGGAATCATCGTCGACGTCGAAGCCGACGTAACCAAAACAAAGAAGCCCTCCTTCGACATAGTAGGGCTTCCTGATGTCGCTATAAAGGAATCACGCGAGCGCATAAAGTCAATCCTCCGCAACCAAAACCTAATGTGGGACGGCGTTGACAACAAACAAATCATCGTAAACCTAGCCCCTGCGCACATTAAAAAAGCAGGACCTTCCTTTGACCTACCCATAATCACGGCGATACTTACGTCAAGCGGCGCGCTGCAGCAATCAGCTTTGAACAACTGCATGATATTGGGCGAGCTATCCCTAAGCGGCGAGCTTCGCCCGATAAACGGCGCACTATCCGCTGCCATGTCCGCAAAGGAAGCAGGCATCACAAACATAATCCTCCCGCCGCAAAATGCCGCCGAAGCCGCCGTAGTGTCCGAATGCAGCATATACCCTGCCGAAAGCGTCGTCGACGTAATACAGCACCTAAAAAATATCGCCTCACTAGAACGCTGCGTAGTCAACATAAGCGACCTATTTAACGCAAGCAAAGACTACCCCCTAGACATGTCCGACGTAAAAGGTCAATTTTTCGCCAAACGTGCTATGGAGATAGCCGCAGCCGGACATCACAACATCATCATGGTAGGCACTCCGGGCTCAGGCAAAACAATGCTAGCCAAACGCCTGCCCTCGATAATGCCCGACTTATCCTTAGATGAGGCGCTTGAAACCTCAAAAATCTACAGCGTAGCAGGACTTTTACACAACACATCGCTCCTATGCCGACGCCCATTTCGCAATCCCCACCACACCATTTCCGGCGCAGGATTAGTAGGCGGCGGCGGAGTTCCAAAGCCCGGCGAGCTATCCCTAGCCCACAACGGAGTGCTGTTTCTGGACGAGCTGCCCGAATTTCACAAAGACGTGCTGGAAATACTGCGTCAGCCTCTCGAGGACATGCAAGTCACAATCGCACGCGCTGCGCAAGTTATGACATACCCCTGCAACATACTTTTCGCCGCGTCTATGAACCCCTGCCGCTGCGGTTGGCTCGGCGACGACAATCACCGCTGCACCTGTACCGACGCACAAATCGAAAAATACATGGGTCGCATAAGTGGCCCGCTGATGGATAGAATAGACATACAGATAAAAGTGTCCGCAGTAAAATACGACGAACTAAGCAACACAATCAAAACCGAATCCAGCGACACAATCCGCGAACGCGTAAACAACGCGCGTCAAATCCAAGTCAAGCGATACCACGGCACAGGCATACACTCAAATTCGCAGATGACCCCATCAATGCTTGCCCAATACTGCGAGCTTGACGAAGCAGGCGACAAAATACTCAAAGATTCATTCGACAGGCTAGGCTTATCCGTACGCGCCCGCGACAGATTGCTAAAGGTCGCGCGCACCATCGCAGACATGGAAGCAAGCGAAAGCGTAAGCCAATACCACATATTGGAAGCGGTACAATATCGCTCCCTCGACAGAAAAACAATCTAGGAGGCATTTATGGCAAATATTAAAGTAATAGCAGACAGCTCCAGCGATTATCCGCGCGAGTACGCGAAGCAAAACGATGTAACCATTGTACCTCTGCAAGTATTGTTCGGCGAAGATGTATACGACGACTACATCGACATCGACTCTGACAAATTCTTTGAAATACTCGAGAGCAACCCCAATTTCCCGCGCACCTCCCTTGTGCTTCCTGAAACATTTATAAGGGTTTTCCAAGAAGCACTCAAAGAATACGATGCCATAATCTATATAGGCTTATCCTCGAAATCAAGCGGTACATACAACTCTGCGTTAATAGCAAAACAAGAGTTGGAGAATCAAGCAGGCAAACCCCTACCAATCGAAGTTTTCGATTCACTTTCATTCTGCGGCGGCGAATCTCTCATAATCGACAACGTAGCAATTGCAGCAAAGCAAGGCGCAGAAATGCCGGAGCTTCTCAAAATCGCCGAACACTTCCGCAGCAATCAAAAAAGCATAGTCAAAGCCGACTCACTCAAGCACCTTGCAAAAGGCGGCAGAATCTCCACCAGCACAGCATTCGTAGGCGACATACTGGGCGTAAAGCCGATGGTAACAATCCAAGACGGACTAATAGCCCAAATCGGCAAGCAACGCGGCGACAAAAAAGCTCACGCCTTCATACGCGACTATGTTCTGGAAAACGTAAAAGAGCCATCCAAAACCCAAATCTGGTTTATGCACCAAGGCGGCGAAAGCATAATCTCACAGCTCTCTCACGAAATATGCAACAAGATAACCCCTGCCAAAATCACCACAATCAAGGTAGGCGCAGTAATCGGCACACACATAGGCCCCGGCGTAATTGCAGCAATATTCAACACGCATTAATTCAAAACTTCAAAAACTCAACACAACAACTCGAGCCAATGTAAATCATTGGCTCTTTTATTTTATAAATCTGCACAATATTTAATAAAATTTATACAAAAACTCTTTACAACATAAACAATTTAGTGTAGAATGATATTAGAGATATATTATCGGTATGTATAACTGATATAGAACCTCTGATAAACCCTTGATTTTGTATTAATACTACACAATGGATATGGTGTGATAATATGAAAAAGAGTAAAAATGCACTATACAATGTAATTAAAGTAGAGATATTGAACTACATAAAAGACAATGAATTGAAGCCGCACGCGCTGCTTCCGTCGGAAGCTGAGTTTTCGGCTAAATATCACGTGAGCAAAATGACAGTTAAGCTTGCCCTAAACGCGCTCACCAGCGAGGACATCATCTATCGCATTCCGCGAAGCGGAAGCTTTGTAGGAGAAGGCGCTGCAATGCTGTACAATCGTGCCGCAGCGGAATTGCCTACAAGCACAATCGCGCTGGTAGTCCCGCCGATAGACCTATACGTAGCCGACATCATCGACAGCATACAAGAAGAAGCCGCGAACAAAGGCTACAACGTAATAATCAAAGTAAGCAAAGACGCGCTACACGAGGAGCGTCACCTGTCTGAGCTGTCGAGCAACAAAAGCCTATGCGGCATAATCCTCTACCCCTACGACCGAAAGCACGCCTCCAACATACTAATGCAGCTGCGCCTAAACGAATACCCCATCGTCCTAATCGACAGCGTATTCAACGACCTATCAATCGACAGTGTATGCCACAATCACTACCAAGGCGCATATGACATAACAAGCTACCTCATATCAATGGGTCACAAAAACATAGGCTTCATCACGTTATCAGACCAAACAAACCAAAGCCGCCGCGAGCGTTACCGCGCATACCTAGACGCACTAGTCGACAATGAAATCTACATCGACAAAAACCGAATCTTACAATTCGAGGATTACACGATAGACAACATGCCCGGCCTTGACACATACCTTGCACAAAACACCAACCTCACCGCCGTATTCTGCGTAAACGACGTCATTGCAACATCCTTCACCTTGCAGCTAATCAAGCGCAGAGTATCCGTCCCTGAAGATATATCCGTCGTCGGCTTCACCGACAGCAAAATACTATCCTACCTCCCCATCAACCTAACCACTGTCCGCCAACCCATAAAATCGCTCTCGACCGAATCCGTAAAAATCCTAATCAACCGAATCCAAAGCAAGTCAATGCAAATACAAAATGTTAAAATTCCAACTGTAATAACCGAACGCGACAGCGTTAAAAAATTAATATAGCTGTTGCTTCAGCTTGTCCAAACATTATCTCCAATTATATATCACTGATACATCAGTTGCATGTATCAGTGATATATATAAATTGATATTCCACTGGTATTTTTTTCAATAATTCTAATATACCTATTTACAAAATAAATCAAGTATGATATAATAACTATAATAAACAAACAATAACGGCTATTATTTATGTATATATACATATACATTCATTAATATATATAACACACTTCATAAAATAGAATAGCACTATATGCTGTATATCTAGTAAATTGCGTTTTATTTCGCTGCATAGAAGTGCGACGAATGCTGATAGAATCAAGGAAACGCGATTGACTAGCAGGCAGTTTTAAAGCTTGCTGTGTATCTATGTAATATTTAGACTGTAATTTAATAAATTATACAGGAGGTTAATATGGCCGTTAAAACGTTAAGCAAGAAGAAAGAATTGATGGGCGTATCTCGCAAGTCGCTTGCAAAAAGGATAATTGAGCATAAAATGCTTTATGCTTTCATTATTCCGGCCGCGGTGCTTGTCTTTATCTTTTCGTACATACCTATGTATGGTGCTACACTTGCGTTCAAGGATTATAAGTATAACCTTGGCATATTGGGCAGCCCGTGGGTTGGCTTTAAGTATTTTGAGAAATTCCTTGCAAGCTCGGAATTTTGGATCACTGTTAAAAATACTGTAGTCATTAGCTCGTTAAAGCTTATTGTAAACTTCCCTGCGCCGATTATACTTGCGCTGCTGCTCAATGAGATGAAGATGCAGCGATACAAGCGCGTTATCCAAACGGTGTCTTATCTGCCGCACTTCGTTTCGTGGGTTGTTGTTGTCAGCATAATGACAGCGATATTTACACCGTACGGCGGCGTTGTCAATAATATAAGAAAGTCGATGGGGCTTGACGCGATATTCTTCATGGGGGAAAAGGATTTATTTTATCCTCTGATAATCTTCTCGGAGATGTGGAAGGGTATCGGTTGGGGAACAATCCTATACCTTGCCTCGATTGCAGGAATCAGCGCGGAGCTGTATGAAGCCGCGATATGCGACGGCGCAGGCAGAATGAAGTGCATGTGGTACATCACCCTTCCCGGTCTAAAGAATGTTATCGGCATACAATTTATCTTTGCCGCGGCAGGAATCCTCGGTGTTAACTTTGAGCAGATACTGCTATTGCAGCAGCCTGCGAATCTTGAAATGTCACAGGTGCTTGACACCTACGTGCTTGCAATGGGTATCCAACGCGGGCAGTTCGGCTACGCTACGGCGATAGGCTTATTCCGCTCGGTAATATCCTTCTCGCTCATGATGCTTGTTAACTTTGTCGTTAAGAAAACTTCCGAAGTTTCGGTATTCTAAAAAGGAGATAATATGGAACATATAAAGAAAACCTGGTCGCAGCAATTGTTTGATGTTTTTAATTTTATCTTCCTTTCGGTATTCGGCTTTATCACGTTTTACCCATTTTGGTACGTGCTCATCGCTTCATTTAACAATGGGCGCGACTTTGTAAAGGGCGGCGTGTATTTCTGGCCGCGTATGTTTACGCTTGAGAATTACACCAAAGCGTTCGAGAATACGCAGATTACATCGGCGTTTTCAATTACGATTATCTCTACATTAGCAAGTGTTGTATTGGGTATACTCGTCGCAGCACTGCTTGCGTATGCAATGCACATTCGCACGATCCCGGGGCGTACGCTTATATTCATGTACTTTTATATCCCCACGATAATCGGCGGCGGCATGATACCATTCTATATCCTGCTGCGCGACCTTGGTTTAACGAAAAATATCCTGATATATATACTTCCGGGTATATTCGGCTTCTTCAACTTTGTGTTGCTGCGCCTATACTTTGACAGCAACTTGCCCTCGGATTTACGCGAGGCTGTTGCAATCGACGGTGCGGGACATATCACGACGCTGTTTAAGATATACCTGCCGCTGTCCATGCCTATGGTTGCTACACTTGCTCTGTTTATCGGCGTAGGCAAATGGAACGATTGGTTCACCGGCGCGTATTATGTAAGTAACAGCAAGATACACCCTGCCGCGACGCTCTTGCGTAAAATTCTAAGCGAAGCCTCGGCGCAGCAAGCTACCAAGGAGGGGCAGGAAAACGCGCAAGTCCTTGCGCAGATGCAGAACATCACGCCGCAGTCGCTGCAAATGGCATTCGTAATGATACTGACGATGCCGATTATTGTAGTGTACCCCTTCCTGCAAAAATATTTCGTAAAGGGCATCATGGTTGGTTCGATAAAGGGTTGACAAATAGGTTATAACGGCAATGCCGATTATAATAAAAAATTAATTATTTAGAGGTGAATTATGAGAAAGAGGAGAATTATTGCTTTCGTATTGGCTGCTCTGTTCATGCTCACGCTGTTGGCTTCATGCGGTGGCTCCGGCGATTCGGGTAAGGCAAGCAGCACGCCTACATCTACGGCTAAAGCGGAAGATAAGCCTGCTGCAACAGACGCGGCTCCAGAGGAAACTCCGGCCGACGAACCTGAAACTGCAGCGAAGTTCGACGACGTTCGTTTGCACTACATCCACTGCTGGAACGGCGGCGTTAAAAACCCCGACAGTATTTGGGATAACGAAGTTGCGGTTGCAATCCGCGAAAAAATCGGCGTATCAATCGAGTTTGAAGGTATCATGATGAATGAAACTGAAAAGCTCAACCTAATATTCGCTTCCGGCGACATGCCTGACGTAATCGGCGCACCCTTCTGGGGCGGTACAGGCGGCGAAACCGGCGTTATCAAGAAGGCAGGAGAAGAAGGTATGCTCCTTCCGCTTGACGACCATATCAACAACTATCCGAACATAAAAGACGCTTGGTCGGTAGGCGTTGTTTCACAAGCTTTCCTTGAAAACGACCTTGAAACAGCACAATTCGGCGGCAAGCACTACGTTCTGCCTGTACAAACACCTGGCAGCGCAGCCAACATCATCAACTGGACATACGGTCTATTCGCTCGCGGCGATATCGTTAAAGCCCTTGGCATTGACCCTGCTTCCATCACAACAACAGACGCTCTGTATGACTTCCTCGTTAAAGTTCGCGACGGCGGCTTCAAAGACGTTAACGGCAACGACATAATCCCCTTCTCTACATTCCACGACGGTTGGGATTACGGCGGCTTGCTCGTGAACTTCAACAAACAATATTTCACAGGTCTGCGCCAAGGCGAAGACGGCAAATTTACCTTAAACCAATTTACACAACCGTATATGGATTCCGTATTATTCATGCGTAAGCTTGTTGCTGAAAACATAATGGACAAGGAAGCTTTCCGCTGCACAGACGCTCAAGCTGAAGAAAAGTTCGGCAACGGCACAGCAGCAGTAGGCTCTGCACAATACGGCCCATTCATCACAGCAACAAAGAAAACAGGCTTATACGTAGACAACCCCGAAATGAGATATGTTCCGTTAGGCCCGCTGCACTATGCTGACGGCACACCTTCATATCAAGCTGAATACTTCGGCAGAGGCGGCACACCTTGTATCATATTCCCAACCACTTGCAGCAATATCGAAGCGGCTCTTACATGGATAGACTATGTAAACAGCAAGGAAGGTATCCTGCTGACAAAGTTCGGATTCGAGGGCGACACATACAATATGGTTGACGGTTCACCGATGTACAACGACAACATCCGTCAACGCAAGAAGGACGCTGACCCGACAGTTAATGACGAGCTGAAAAACCGCGGTATCGACCACTACACAGATTTCGTTCTGTTAGCTGACAAGAGAAAAGACTGGTGGAAGGACGATCCAGACGTATTAGTTCCAGAACAAGAAGAATATAAGCTGATGAAGCCTGTTAAGCAAATCAAGGGCTATCCGCTGACAGCTAAGCAAAGCGAATTCCCGGAGCTTGACGACTACAGAAACGTATTCGCAGGTGACATTGAGAGAAACGCACGCGAACGCGCATTCTTCGCAGCAACAGAAGCAGAAGCTATTGCAATCATAGAAGAATTCCGCGACACAATCAGAAAAGCTGAAGGCGGCGTTCTTGAAAGATACCTTGCATTCTTCGACGAGCTTTACCCAACACGCGACGACTTCATTTTCTAATACCTCTAAATCGACAAAGACCGACCTCATAGGTTGGTCTTTGTTCAATGTTTAAAATAAATTATATGGAGGACATATGGCTTTTATACGCGACAGGGAATGTGAGTACACTGGATTTCAGGAGCATTCCGATTATAATACGAACATTGACTTGCAGTGCGATTTTGTGATGGTGTACGGCATTGACAAGACTATGCCGAAGCGTATCGCGAATTTTAAGAAGCGCGGCTATGTTGTGCATCTTATGACGGGTATCGCGTGGGGCGAATATCAGGATTATTTGTACGGAAAGTTTGACGGGCTGGAGCATTGGGATGAGGCGCAGACTGATAGGAACGGCAAGCATATACTGCATGGCAAGGACGTGCCTTATATGGTGCCGACGGTTGCGTTCGCGGAATATATTACGAAGAAGTTGAAGGTAGCGGTGGATAGTGGGGTTGAAGCGATTCACCTTGAAGAGCCGGAGTTTTGGGACCACGGCGGCTATTCCGAAGCGTTCAAGCGCGAGTATGAGCTGTACTACAAGAAAAAGTGGGTAGAGCCGTACAACGACCTTGACGCGATGTACAAAGCCGCGCGGCTTAAGGCGTATCTGTACACACGCACAATCGACCGCGTATTCGGCGCGCTTAAAGAATACGCTATGGTGAAATATGGACGGCGGCTGCGATTTTACGTGCCGACTCACAGCTTGCTCAACTATACGCAGTGGAAGATTGTAAGCCCCGAAGGCGCGTTAATCGACCTTGCGACCGTAGACGGCTACATCGCGCAAATTTGGACAGGCACAAGCCGCACCAAAAACATATACGAGGGCGTGTTCAAGGAGCGCACATTTGAAACTGCCTACCTCGAATACGGCGTAATGCAGGAGCTTGTCGCAGGAACAGGGCGGCGCATGTATTTCCTGCACGACCCGATTGAGGATAACCCGAACTATTCGTGGGACGACTACAGGTACAACTACCTAAAGACAGTTGTCGCGTCGCTGCTGCACCCGAAGATTCACCACTACGAGATATGCCCGTGGCCGAATCGTGTGTACAACGGCTTGTACCCCTCGCTAAAGGGAGTGCCGCAGCCTAACGCAAAGCCTATGCCGCCGGATTATGCGACGCTGCACTGCAATCTTGTGAATACGCTGGGTGATATGGACAGCGACGAATATACATTCGAGGGCAATCCGCTGCGCATAGGCGTGTTCATGTCCGATTCATGCCTATATCAACGCACATATCCTGACACAATCCTAACCCCCGAAGAATCTCGCGAAGCCCTAAAAAGTATCGAAATGCGCGAAAAAGGCACAATCTCAGAAAAAGAGAAGCTTGCGCTAAACACAAGCATTACGCTGCCTGATTTCTACGGACTTGCACTGCCGCTGCTAAAGCGCGGACTTGCCGTACGCCCTGTGCAGCTTGACAATATCCGCCGCTTCCCTGATTATTTAAGCGGCAACGACGTACTAATTTTAAGCTACGAGTTTATGAAGCCGGAATTCCCTGACATCAACAACGCGCTCGCCGCGTGGGTACGCGAAGGCGGCACGCTAATCTACGTAGGCGACGGCAGCGACCCCTTCCACAAAATCTCCGCATGGTGGAACAGCGGCGCGAAAACAACCTACGACAATCCCGCGCAGCACCTATTCGCAATGTTAGGCTGTGACGCGTCGCTGGAACAAGGCATCTATAGCGTAGGAAACGGCGTATTTGCCTACATGTGCGAACGCCCCGCCGACTTCTGCCTAGACATCGTAAACAGCGCGAAATACCAAAGCTTCGTCAAGCAAGCATTGGCAAAAGGCGGACACTCCTGGAAAGAAAGCAATCGCCTTACTCTCCGCCGCGGCAACTACATCATATGCGCAGTCATGGACGAGTGCAGCAACGAAACCTTGGAGATAAGCGGAAATTTCGTCGACGTATTCACCCACGACTTTAAGCCTATCACCAAAGCCACAATCAAGCCGGACGAAAATTCCCTCCTTTACGACCTTGACAAAATACCCGAAAATGTGATACAAATAATAGGGACGACAAATCGAATCACCGAGCTTGCACAAACCGAAAACGGCTTCACATTAAAAGCCCTAGGCCCATCAAATGTGAACGCGTACATTCGCCTGCGCTTGCCAAAAAAAGTAAAGGAGATAAAATCTGTCAAAAGCATATCCGCCGAGTGGCACGAGGGAAGCCGAACATACCTTATAAACTACCTCTCCAACGTCGACGGAATCGAGATTACGGCAGAGTATGAAGCATGAGAAAAATCGCCGCAATAATAATTGCGCTGCTGATATGCGTTAGCAGCGTCGCATTCGCAAAAGGTTTTGACGAGAAAAAGCTTACGGCCGACAGCATTACCTATGCCGAAGCTATGGCGGAGGGCGACTTTGCCAAGGTGTCCGCCGCATTTTCCAAGCAGCTCAAAAAGAAACTCAACATGATAAGCCTAACGCAAAGCTACAATAAAATCAGCGACGGCATGGGCGAATTCGTCGAAATCGCAGGCACAACCTACAAAACGAGCGAAAAATATACAACAGTGCAAGTAATCATGCACTACAAAAACAACGGCATAAAGCTAACCCTAACCTACAACGACGCGAACGAAATCGACGGCTTGTTCATGGCATACAGCCCGCTTCCCTACACTCTCGCCGACAATGACAAGTTCAAGGAGAAAGCAATCAAGCTAGGCGACCCTGAGATTGATGGAATCCTATGCCTACCCAAAGGTGAAGTTTCCGAAGTTGCAATCCTGGTACAAGGCTCCGGGCAGACCGATATGAACGAAACAGTCGGCGGCGGCGCGAACACTCCCTTCAAGGACATCGCACACGGACTAGCCGAAAAAGGAATAGCCACAATCCGCTACAACAAACGCTTCTACCAATATCCCGAAACTGCGAAAGCAGACATGACAGTGAAGGAAGAAGTGCTAGACGACGTGGCGCTTGCGATTGCATTCGCAAAGGATAACAAGCACGCGAAATTCTCCGCCATAACAATAATTGGTCATAGCCTAGGCGGAATGCTCGCGCCCAAGATTGCGCAGGATAATCCCGATGTTGCGCGAATTATATCGCTCGCAGGTTCGCCGCGTAATTTAGCCGACATTGCCCTAGATCAAGCCACAGATGCTATAAACGCGTCAAGTATTCCAGATTCATCCAAAAAGCTAAACATATCATATGCACAATCGGAAGTTAACAAAGTGAAGAAGCTGGAATCTGCGAAAGACGGCGAAACCATACTAGGCTTCACTACGCACTATTGGCTCGCCCTCAACAAAATCGATACACCTGCGATAGTTAAGGAGCTTAAAATACCGATGCTGTTCCTGCAAGGCACAGCCGACTTCCAAGTAAAAGTCGAAACGGACTACAAAGAGTGGCAAAAAATCCTCGCCGAAAAATCCAACGCAACCTTCAAGACATACGACAAACTAAATCACATGTTCATGACGACAAAAGGTAAAACAGACGCGACCGAGTACAATGAAAAATCCGCAGTTGATAAAAACGTAATCGATGACATCGCAGCATGGATAAAAGGCGAAATGTAGGAACGGCACTCATGTGTTGAATTTATCGAAAAGCGGCATACTATAGTGAAACAACTTTAAAACAATCTGCTAGTCAATCACGTTTCTTTGGTTCTATCGGCATTCATCGTAGTTCTGATGTAGCGGATGAAACGTGATTGACTATATCACGGGAGGTGATAGTATGCCAAAGCATAAAGGCGGCAACAAGCCAAGCACAGCAAATTCGCAGGAGAAGCTGATTAACGCAGTCGAAGCTTTCCCCGGCGACAAATTAAATCAAGGGCACAACTCTAAAAAAGAAGCGTTAGGCCCGAATACAAATCGGAATAAGTAGGAATGGGCGCGCTGCGCCCCTTTAATAATGAACATACAACATCTGAAATATGCAGTAGAAGTAGAACGCACTCGCTCGATAAACAAGGCCGCCGAAGCATTATTCATGGGGCAGCCCAACCTAAGCCGCGCAATTCGCGAGCTCGAGGAATCGCTCGGCATAACAATATTCGCACGCACCTCCAAGGGAATAGTGCCAACTCCTCACGGCGAGGAGTTTTTGTCGCACGCACGCAACATAATCGCCCAAATTGAGCAGCTCGAGGAGATGTACAACCAAAACAAACCAAAGTTGCAAGCCTTCAACATATCCGTGCCGCGCGCAAGCTATATCGCCCACGCGTTCACTTTGCTAGTCGCAAAGCTTGAATCTGCCGCCGCGTTTGAGTTCAATTATAAGGAGACGAACGCTTTCCGCTGCATAAAAAACATCGTCGAAAACAACTACAGCGTAGGCATAATCCGCTACGACACAGCGCATGAGCAGCAGTATCTCACAATGCTAAAGGAAAAGGAGCTGCGGCATGAGCTTGTGCTGGAGTTTGAGTATCAACTGCTCATGTCCGAATCTCACCCTCTTGCGGACAAGGAGCATATCACCGCTGCCGATTTACACAGCTTCACCCAAATAAATCACGGTGACCCGTACGTGCCTTACATGACCCTTGCTGACGCGCGAAAGTCAATCCTGCAGCCCATGTCGGAAAAGCGCGTGTTCATATACGAGCGCGGCAGTCAATTCGAGCTGCTGTCGAATGTCGCCGGTGCGTTTATGCTTGTGTCGCCAATGCCAAAGCAAATTTTGCAGCGGCACGGACTTATCCTGCGACGCCTCGACGGAATAAACCGTACCCACAAAGATATTTTAGTTTTCAAGAAAAACCACGCATCATGCGAAACAGAGCTAATGTTCCTAAGCTTACTTAAACAAATAACGTCTACCATAACGGAGGTGTGATATGAACAAACACTACACAATTCCAACCCTAGACTTTAGCTACGAAACATTCAGGCAAACTATTGTCGACAAGGAAAACGGTCTTTACATAGGACACCCAACAACTGTTTTACTTGAAGACGGCAAAACCATTGTCATAGCATATCCCAAAAACCACGGCTTTGGTCAAATTGTCATCAAGAAAAGCTATGACGGCGGACTAACATGGAGCGACCGATTGCCCGTACCCGAAAGCTTTAGCACATCTATGGAAGTGCCGACTATATTTCGCGTCATCGACAAAAAGGGTGTAAAACGATTGATATTATTCTCCGGGCTTCGTCCAAATAGAATGTCTGTATCCGAGGACGACGGCGATACATGGACAGAGCTTTTGCCGATAAGCAAAGGCGGCGGAATCACCGTAATGGGCGATATTGCGAAAGTAGGCGACGGCGAATATATAGCGCTGTTCCACGACGACGGCAGATTTATGAGAGATGGCATAAATAGAAAAACTGTTATCGAAAAAACAGGTCATGGGTCAGAAGCGCGCACTCGCGCGCGACATTGCTACTCAACGGACAACGGCAAAACATGGGGCGACTTAGAAGAAAACTGGGTCAAAACCCTAGAGAAAGAAGGCGACATATGGACGCCCATTTATGAAAGCTTTTGCGACAGAGCCTACGACGACGGACATTTCGTCATGTATCAAGTAAAATCCATCGACGGAGGTTTAACTTGGAGTGAGCCGAAGGTTATCGGCGAAAGCTATGATACACAATTGTGCGAACCTGCCATAATTCGCTCTCCTGACGGAAAGCAGCTTGTTTCGCTGTGGAGAGAGAATGCGCGCGCAAAAAACTCCTGCATGATGATTAGCGACGACAACGGCGATAGTTGGGGTGAGCCGATAGAGGTGACGGCAAGCTTGACAGGCGACCGGCATTGCGCCAGATATTTAAAGGATGGACGTCTTTTTATAAGCTTCCGCGACTTAACGCATGAAAGCCCGACAAAAAATGATTGGGTCGCTTGGGTCGGAACGTACGACGATATAGTAAATCGCAGAGAAGGACAGTATCGAATTCGATTGATGAAAAATTACAAAAGTGCGGACTGCGGCTATCCGGGAGTTGAGGTTCTTCCGGATGGAACTGTAGTCGCAACAACCTACGGTCATTTCGCAGAAGGCGAGGAAGCCTATGTAGTTTCGGTTCGCATTCACCCTGATGAGTTTGAAAAAGCCAAAAGAATTAATTAAAGCTTCGAGCTTTTAAAACAAAACCCCGGTTGATTATCGACCGGGGTTTTGTTTTTTATATATTAAAAATCTTGTATGCCGTTTGTTCCTTTAAACTCATTGCCGCCTACTTCCTCACGTAGAGAATCGTTCCAAAGCTGCAATGCGCCGTCCAGGATTTTTTGTGAGCCACTAGCCTCAAGTTCCTTGACACCATTTACATATGTGGCGTCATATGTTCCCGGGGCTGCCATTATGCAGTCGGCGATGAATTTTTGCCACGGGTCGCGGAGCGTGCCTTCGTATTCGCCTTTAGCGTCATTGCGCGAAAGCTGAATCGGGAAGCGGTCGTAGCCGTTGATGATTATGCTGTTGTATATACGTAGTGCGTATTCGGCTTGCTCGGGAGTTTTCGCGTTGGAGCGGCGGATAATCGACCAGTCATTGTTCGGCAGTCGGCATATCATGTTAAGCTCGCCGCCTGCAAGTCTATGCTTGAATCCATTTTCAACGCGTTTTTCCAACGGATATGCTATCGGACCTAAGCCTTCGATGTAGTCGAAGGTTACACCTTCTTCGCCGTACAGGATTTTAACTGTGTTTTCCTCTGTGTTGGTGAAGCTTAGGTATTGGATTGCTAAGTCCTCGGCTTCGCTAAATACCGGCACTAATGTCCAGTTTAGCACGATGGTGTCAAGCGGATTGCGCTTCACGTTGTCATACTTGTTCGTGAACGGGTCGCAGTATTCAAACTTTGCGCCGGGGATATTTTCAGCAACAACGTTGTGCCAGGAGTTGGGGTCGCTTGGGTCCCAACCGCTGAACAGGTTTGTGCAGTAGCTGCCGGAGTTGCCTGCTAAGATATCTTTTTCGAATTGCTCGTCGTTTGTGTCGATTGCGAAGTTGGGGCTGATTAATCCGTCTAGGTACATTTGATTTACAAACGATAAACCTTCACGGAATCCCTTCTTTGCGTACGCAACGCCGTAGCCGGATTGGTAGTATTCAAAGTTCTTTTCGTCGAAGGTTTCCGTCGGGCGGAAGCGGTCTACAACTCTTTCCCACGGCGTGAAATAACGCGTGTGGTACATTGTGAAGGGGACAACTGCCGCGGCAGATGTAACGCGTCCTGCTGCTTCAAGCTCGTTTGCGCGCTCCTTGAATGCCTTCATTGCTGTATACCATTCGTCGAAGTTTTCGGGCATTTTTAAACCGAGTGTGTCGAGCCAATCCTGGCGAATCCAATAGTGCGAGATTGCGGGAATAGGCTCTAAGCCTGCGATTGCGAGGACTTCGTTGCCGTCGCCTAGTCTGCCCCATTTTTCAACGTGGTCTTTGCCCAGTACGTCGAAGATAGTTTGACCGTATTTGTTAAGCGCGTCTGTTAAATCCTTGAGGCCGCCTTCCATTGCGAGCCTTTTTGCGTAGGCTGTGCCTTCTCCCACGTTTACGGTGAATAAGTCGGGAGCTGTGCGTGAAGCTAGCAGAAGCTGGTAGTTTTGCATTGACGAGCTGCCTGTGTTGTCGACGATTTGGATTTTTAGGTCGATGTTGTTCGGCTCTGCCCACGTTTCGCGGATGAAGTCGATTGACCAGTTGTCGTCAATGTATTCGTTGCCCGTAGCGTCCTCGGCCTCGCCTCTGCCTTCGGAGGAAATACCTACGGTGAGGGTGCGACGCTCGCCCTTCGGTTGTTCATTGGTCGCGGGAGTGTTTGTGTCGGCTGTTTTGTCAGCCGCGGTAGGAGCTGGGGTAGAACTGCTGCCGCTGTTTCCGCCGCACGCGGACAGCAGCGCAACTACCATAACAATTGCCATGAGTAATGCAGTTAACCGTTTCATAAGTTCTCCTTTTGAAATGTTTATATATTGATGTAAGATAAAATCAACTTTTAACCGAGCCGATTAACACGCCCTTGACGAAAAACTTTTGCAGCCACGGATATACAAGAATGATTGGTATAACGGTGAACAGCAGGTTCGCGGACTTCTGCGTTTCCTTCACCACGAGAATCGCGGCGGAGGTATTGTCCTTGCTAAGCTGCTCACGCGATTGCGTAACCGAGCCGAGTGTGCGTTGCAGCACCAATTGCAGCGGAATAAACTTTTGATTGTTCGGGAGGAAGAATACCGCGTCCATAAAGCTGTTCCACCTGCCCACGGCCGCCCAAAGCGCAAGCGTGGCAAGCGTCGGCAGCGTGAGGTAAAAGTATATGCGGAATAGTATCGTAAAGTCGCCTGCACCGTCGAGCTTCGCCGATTCTTCGATGCTATCGGGCACGCCTGAAAATGCTGTGCGCAATATCAGCATGTTGTACACACTAAACAGTCCCGGAAGCACAAGCACAAGCGGATTGTTGAGCAGACCGATTGCTTGATACAGCAGATAAGTCGGAATCAATCCGCCGCCGAAATACATTGGAATAAGGAAAAAGATGAATATAATTCGTCTGCCCTTCAAATTCTTGCGCGACATCGGATATGCCGCGAACATAAGCACCAACAACTGCGACACCGTACATAAAGCAGTCAGTATTACAGTAAACACAAACGAATTAATCAAGTCGCTGTTCTTAAAAACCCTGGCCCACGCGTCAACATTAAAGCCAAT
This sequence comes from uncultured Eubacteriales bacterium, assembly GCA_964479875.1. Lineage (GTDB taxonomy): Bacteria > Bacillota > Clostridia > Monoglobales > CAYZNM01 > CAYZNM01. Next base: position 78,491 of record CAYZNM010000001.1, on the reverse strand, counting down.
CGGCCAAAAGAACACCTTGCCTGACATAACAGGCGCAGGCGAGCTGAAAGAAATCGCTACGATATTTATAAACGGAAGCACAAAAATCACGGTACAAATAAGGAGCACGCAAAGCTCAAAGGTCAAACTAAACGCGTTACTGCGCCTTTTTATAGCCTTAGCCTTTTCAAATTCTGTCATATTTGTTCTCCACTTTTACCAAAGTCCGTCTTCGCCGAGAAGCTTCGCCACTCCGTTCGCGGACAGCACCAGTATCACGTTAACCACCGATTGCGCCAGACCCACAACGTTTGCCGCTGAATAGTCGCCCCTTCCAAGACCCACGTTGTACACGTAGACGCTGATAACCTCGCCCACGTCCTGCACCAACGGATTCACAAACAGCCACGGCTTCTCGAAGCCGATTGATGCTATGCCGCCGATGTTTAAGATGAGCAGCAGCACCATCGTAGGTTTTATTCCCGGGAGCGTAATGTGCCACATCTTGCGCCATCTGCCTGCGCCGTCGACTACTGCTGCCTCGTACAGCTCCGGGTTAATTCCTGCGATTGTAGCGATGTAAATGATTGAGCCCCAACCGACGCCGCTCCATATTCCCGAGCCGATGTATGTACCCAGCCACCACTTAGTGTCAGTCAAAAACGGAAGTCCGTACACTTGCAGCGTAGCAGTATCCTTGCCGAGTGCGCCCAATATCATCACTGCAATTTGATTAAACAATCCGGTCTGCGGTGCGCAAAGCTGATACACCACGCCGTAAATTATAACCGTAGACAAAAAGTGCGGAAGATAGCTGATAGTCTGCACCGCGCGAAGAATACGCGTATTCTTCATCTCATTAAGCAGCAGCGCGAATATTATCGGCATAGGGAAGCCGATTATCATACCGAGAATGTTGAGGTTCAACGTGTTATACACAACGCGCGCAAACCGCGGCAGCGTAAACACGCGCACAAAGTTATCAAACCCAACCCAAGGGCTTGCGAAAAACCCCAAAAATGTGTTATATTTCTTAAAAGCCAGCAGTACGCCGTACATAGGTATATAACTAAACACCAAAACGAGAACAACAGGTACGGCGAGCATTGCATACTTCTGCCAATCCCTTTTCAAATCTTTCATACGTTGTTTCTCCCTTTATTATTATACTCGAATTATATATGCAAATAGCCAAAATGTCAAGTATTATTATTATTAAAATAATACAAATTGCTTGTGAAATAAATATTTGTATACTATATTGTACAGTAATTTATTTAAATATGGACAAAATATATGTAAATAGTTTATGAAGTAACAAAGTAATTTTTGCTTAAAAAAGGCACACTTTGAGTGTAAAAGCCAAAGTGTGCCAATAAAAATGGAATAAAGAGGGAAGTATAATCTATTGTCGAATATAGAATTAATGGACTAATAATTATAAAGGAGCGTGTTTTGTGAAAAAGACTATTTCTACTGTGTTGAAGGCTGTTGCACTTGCTATGGGTGTTGCTGTTGTGGTTTTGTCTGCGCTTGAGGGGATTGACACGAAAACGGCGATAACTTTGCTTGGAATCGGGCTTGCGTGCGCGGGAGCGGCGTTGATGAATGATAGCAAGTCGTAGGTTTGGTGTAATACAAAAATCAGCAGAGGAATGATAATCCTCTGCTGATTTTTTATGCTGTTGTGGTGATTACATTTGTTCTATGCACCATTTCATGTGGGATAAACCTTGTGCCATGTATGCGGCAGGGTTAGTGGAGAACTCCACTTCAACCGATATGCCGCCCTTGTAGCCGACGTTGTGCAATGCACGCAGCACGGCGATGTAGTCGACATAGCCGCAGCCGGGGGCGAGGTTGCTGCGCGTCAATCCGTCCGAATCCTTCGCATGGACGTTGAAGATTCTGTCGCCGCCTAGCATGAAGATTGCGGTTTCTATATCTATGTTTTGGTTGGCTAGGTGTGCTGTGTCAAGCTGGATGCCAAAGTTCGGTTCGTTGACTGCGTTGAGCAGCTTCAGCATAGCGTCGGGCGTGGAGCATAAGCTGCGAGGAAAGCATTCGAGCGCAATGCGAATGTTGTACTTTTGCGCAAGCTGCGCGGCCTTCTGCATATTTTCGGCAAACAAGCCCCAATCCTTTTCCCACGAATACTCGGCAGGCAGATTGCTTGCGATTTTATCCGATGGCGACGGACGTCTATTCGGACGTGCGCCGTATGGCCCTGGGATTATGCAGGATATTGTGCCTGCGCCTAGCCACGTTGCGGCTTTGAGGCATTTCTCGAGCATTTCAAATTGCTTGCGCGTTGCTTCTGCGTCAGGGTTATTCCACATGTCGGACTGGAACACGAAGCCGCCTACCTTCATTCCGTAGCCTTCGACCGCCGACTTTATCGCGGCGCACTTCTCCTGTGTGAAAAAGCCGTCAAGCGACTCGAATGTGGATAAGTAGTCTATTACATCAAAGCCAAGCTTCGACGCTTGCTCCGCAATCTGCTCAAGCGAATTGCCGCAGGGCATATCCTCCGGCGTAGGCGTCCAGCCCCATGCTACTGTACCAAATTTCATACAAACCTCCGATGATTTATTTGTGATATTTTAACATATCGGCATTGCCTTTGTCAAGCTTTGCGGAGGTGCGGCTCGGAATCGAGCCAAACTATCTTACACTGTCCATTGCTGTATTCAAAGGCTTAAACAACAGCAGTGTTAGCATAAAGTTTGAAGCTGCATGTACAACATCAAACCACAACCCTGCAATCCAATAAGAAAGTGCAGCAACCGGGCCGCCTATAAGTAAATAAGGCAAGCTCATCAATGCTCCGAAGCATAAACCATACGCACCCGTAATCGGAGCCCAAAAGAAAGGGGAGCCTTGCTTTCGGAATAATACAACTAACAAAACAAGAATGGGCCATATATAAAGATAACTCCAAAACCAAAGCCCGAACCCGAAGAAAAAGCCTTCAAGCATAACATAACAAAACGCCATTGCCATAGCCCTTATTCCGTATTTGCGTGCAAACAAAACGGTTAGCAAGGTAACAGGCTCTACATTAGGCATCGCTACCATCGCAAGCTTTAGAGAAAACATCAAAGCAGCCCCGAGCGATAAAATTACCCAGACGCGTAATTCTTTTACCATTTTTCAAGTGATAACTCATAAGTGTCGCCGTCTTGTACAGGTATTTGCGACACTCCGTATTCGGAGTATTCACCGTTTACCGAAATTGACCAATATTCTTGGTCGGCTTCGACGGCGGTTCGGCCGTTCACTGCGGTGATGTATTCACCGTAGGTACTGGTGTTAGTTGCTACAAGCTTTTTGTCTTGCAGCAACTCGAGTAAAAAGCCGGCTTCGGTTTTGTACTCATAGGATTTGGTTTGCTCATCGGCGACAACCACCACCGTGACTGCCTTTTGCCCTTCGACCGATTTAGGCTGAAGCCATAAAAACCAAGCGGCAGCAGCCAAGCCGAGTATCACAATAAAGCTTACCGATATTGTGACAAGTTGTTTCTTTTGCATTAAAAAACCTCCCGAATAAATTTTGGTGCGGGAAGCATAAAAAAATATGCCCCACCGGATACCGCGGCGGTACATTAACATAAGCTGCTAAGCGAGTATCCGGCTGATGGCATAAGCCAAACACGGTGACGGGCTCGCAAGAGATTTTCGCTCTTTTCCTCATTTCTCCAACGCCATTACAGCATCGGACTTAGAAGCTTTTATAAATTGTACATCAACAATAGTATCACAGTATTTGGGGGTTGTCAATATCCGTTTTGATGTGAACGCGATTCTATTTTTGTTGACACTTATAGTCATTATGATATAATATAACCAAATAGTTGGTTATTTAGGGAGGTGTTTAAATGCAATTTTACTTAGATGATGTTTCGTGCGATATACATTACTTCGGTGGAATTGGCGATAAAACTAATGTGACGTTGTTTATTATGCCTGTGGTGTGCGAAGTGCCTGACTTGATTGAGGGGCAGCATATGAGGCTGGATTCGATAATTGAAGCGGAGGCACGACCTCATGTTTTGGTAACGTTCATAACGCGGAACTGGAATGACGACCTTTCTCCGTGGGCTGCACCTGCGCTAAGGCGTGATGAGGAAGATTTTAAAGGCAGGGCGCAGGAAACTTTGGATTGGATAGAAAATAATCTTATCCCTTCTGTGGAAGCTCGCGTTCCTTCTGTGCGCAACGGCGATAAAGGGTTGCTGGGTTATTCGATGGCGGGATTGTTTGCGCTATGGGCAGCGACTAAAACTGACACGTTCAATATACTTTGCAGCTGTTCCGGCTCGTTGTGGTACGATGGGTTTGTTGAGTATTTCACTAGCAATACTCCGCAAGCCACTTGCAGCGTTTATTTAAGCTTGGGCGATAAAGAAGAACTGGCGCGGAATCGCTACTTTGCGAAGGTCGGCAACGCCACAAGGCAAATTGCGGCACATTTGAAAACACTGCCTATGGTTAAGGAAACGACATTGGTTTGGAATCCAGGACAGCATACGGGGACTGTCGGCGAAAGGTTGGCTAAGGCGCAGCTTTGGATGAGAAGCGTTTGCAGATGGCGTGAATAGGTATAATGGCTACGCTTTCCTGAAGCCTGTGAAGGAAGCTGTGGCAACTAATGTGCCTACGTCGTCGACAATCTCCACGATGAAGAAGCAGGTGCTTTTGCCTGATTTCACGCACTTTGCTTCGGCGATTAGCTTGTTGCCTTTTGCTGCGCCGTGGAATGCTATGTTGCTCGACAGCGACACCGTTATGGGATTGCCTACGTTTGCCGCGACTGCGAATGCGAAGTCGGCGAGGGTGAATATCGCGCCGCCCATAACTCCGCCTGCGGCGTTTTTGTGCTTGTCTGTTATGTTGAAGCTGCATTTGGCGTAGTTTTGTGCGGCGTCGTCGATTGACGCGCCTGTGGTTTCTGTGGCGTACAGGTCTTTTGCGAATGCGCTTCTGATTTCGTCGATGTTCATAATGTACCTTCTTTTTTATTTATAGTATCACAAAAAGTATGCGATTTCAACCATTTTGCTTGACTATTTTTTTGAATGACGTATAATGGTTATATGGACAAATTTAATCTGGAATTGTTGTCGCCTGCAGGGTCGCCGGAGGCTTTGCGTGCGGCAGTTAACTGCGGCTGCGACGCTGTGTATTTGGGCAGTAAAAGCTTTAGTGCGCGAGGCTCGGCTGCTAACTTTGACGGCGACGAGTTGAGGGCGGCAATCGAGTATTGCCATTTGCGCGGCGTTAGGGTTTATCTTGCTGTGAATACGCTGGTGAAGGAGCGGGAGTTATCGCAGGCTGCCCAGCTTGCGCATTATGCGTATGAAGTTGGCGCGGACGCGTTTATTACGCAGGATTTAGGCTTTGCCGCGCAGTTGTCGCGGCTAATGCCGAATATTGAGCTGCACGCAAGTACGCAGATGACTGCGCATAATCTTTATGATGTGCGCGAACTTGTGCGGCGCGGATTCAGCCGCGTTGTGTTAAGTCGCGAGCTTGGTTTGCGCGAGATTGACGCTATCACAAAGGGGGCGGAATGCGAGCTTGAGGTATTCGCTCACGGCGCGTTATGCGTGTGCTATTCGGGGCGATGCCTGATGAGCGCGATAATCGGCGGACGCAGCGGCAATCGCGGCCGCTGTGCGCAGCCTTGCCGACTGCCGTATGCACTAGCACGCGATGGCGAAAGTGTCGGCAGCGGATATTTATTAAGCCCCATGGATATGTGCGCAGGCGATTCGCTGCGCGGATTGTACGCAGCCTCACAATCTAGCGGAAGGCGAATATCGCTCAAAATCGAGGGCAGACTTCGCGCACCCGAATATGTTGCCGTGGCAACGTCAACCTATCGCCGCGCAATCGATAGGCTGCATGACAGCAGCTTCGACGGAAAGCCGCTGATAACCTCCGATGAAATGGAAGCCCTAGCCGGAATATTCAACCGCGGCGGCAACTTCAACGCAGGCTATTTCAAGCAATTCGCAGGCAAGTCAATGATGAGCGGCGCGTCGCCCAAGCACAGCGGTGTGCTAATCGGCAAGGTGTCAGCCGTAGACCCGAAAAGCGGCAACGTCAGCATAAAGCTGACAAAAGACGTAGTACCCGGCGACGGAATCGAAATCATCACACGCGACGACCCACACCCAGGCGGATTTTTAAACAAAGCCGAAGCCGCAGGCGCAACCGCGAGCATTCGCGCCAAAGGCAATGCGCGCGTCGGCGACAGCGTGTACAAAACCTACGACAAATTGCTAAACGACAACGCAGCGCAATTGTACGCACGCGACACGCGCAAGCTTTCGACAAAAGCCAAGCTGCGCGCGATAATCGGCGAGCCGCTGCAACTCACGCTATATCATAGAAGCGACGCAATCGCCAACGAAGGTGTAGTCGTGGAAAAAGCCGCCGCGCGACCGCTTTCCGCCGAGCGATTGGTGCAGCAGATATGCAAAACAGGCGAAACGCCGTTCTGCTTTGAGCTGGAGTGCGAGATTGACGACGACATTTTCGTGAACATAGGCGAGGTGAATGAGCTGCGCCGACGCGCTGTTGACGCGTTGACGGCACACATTTTTAATTTGAGCCGCCGTACGGCTAATATCGAATTTCCTACGACGCAATCTGTTGAAATCGAAGCTGTGCAGCCGATAATTACAGCAATGTTGTCCGACAACTCACAAGTGTCACTCATGTGCGGCGGCAACATAAAGCGCGTATACCTGCCTACCTACGACCAAGCCGCCGTAGAATCACTGCGCCAAAACGGAGTGGAAGCGTACCTAACGCTGCCCTCAATTGACCGCGACATATTCGCAGAACGATTGATTGAGCAACACGCGGCAAAAGTAGACGGCTTCCTCGCGCGAAACATCGGTCAGCTATCTCTACTGCAATCGCTAAACCTACACGCAGTCGGCGACTACACATTAAACACCTACAACAGTTCGACTGTAGCCGAACTATCCGCATACGCGCACACAATCGCCATATCGCCCGAGTTAAGCTTTGCCGAAATCGCGGACATTACCTGCGCGAATCTGGAAATACTAGCGTACGGGCGGCTAACGCTTATGACCACACACCAATGCCCAATCGGACTATATTCCGGCGCAAAAAATAGCGGACGCTACTGCAAGCTGCGGCACAACTCCCACGGCTACACATTAAACGACCGAAAAGGCTACAGCTTCCCCATAACCACCGACTGCGACCAATGCGCCGCATTCATACTAAACTCCGTACCCACCGACATTTCTGACAAACTGCAATCCGTGCCCCCCAATATCGCCGCACTGCGCCTAACATTCACAACCGAATCCCCCGACGAAATCTCCCGAGTAATCGATGCATTCGCGGACAACTCCGTGAAAATCCAATCAGGCAGCGCAATCACCTACGGACGCTACTTCAAGGGTGTGGAATAATATTCCAAAAAATAAAGCTTGACAACAATCACAACAAATGATATAATCACGTTGTAAAACAAAACAGAGGTAACTATGATAAATAAATTATTCTCAGCATTCGCATATTATTACTTTTTTTACTTTACTTTCTTTGGAGGTAAAGTTTATTTGCGTTTTGCCGAGAGTAAGTTAGCGACTTAAACATGTGTGCATATACATAAGGGTCTGCGGCAAACGCCGCAGACCCTTTTTTATGCGAGAAAAGGAGAAAAGAGAATGATTATAATTTTAAAGCCGAATCCGGCGGAAGAGCAGTTAGAGGGATTGAAGCAGTGGCTGTCCGGCATGGGGATTGACGTGCACATGAGTTCAGGCAAGCAATCCACCATCATGGGGCTTGTTGGCGATACCTCTGTGGTCGACATCGAGCTGATACAGGCACTCGACATTGTCGCGGACGTTAAGCGTATTCAAGAGCCTTATAAGAGCGCGAACAGAAAGTTCCACCCGATGGATACAGTAGTAACCATAGGTGACACAAAAATCGGGGGCGGCGGATTCTGCACAATCGCGGGACCATGCTCCGTTGAATCCGAGAAGCAAATCTGCGATATCGCGCGTGCCGTAAAGGATTGCGGTGCAATTGCACTACGCGGCGGCGCATTCAAGCCGCGCACCTCTCCGTACGCTTTCCAAGGCTTAAAAGGCGATGGCATATCCATGCTGCTAACTGCAAAAAAAGAAACAGGCTTGCCGATTGTCACCGAAATCATGGATTTATCGCAGCTTCCGCTGTTTGCCGAAGTTGACATAATCCAAGTAGGCGCACGCAACATGCAAAACTTCGAGCTGCTCAAGGAATTAGGCAAGACTGATAAACCAATCCTGCTAAAGCGCGGACTTGCAAACACAATTCAAGAGCTGCTGATGAGCGCGGAATATATAATGGCAGGCGGCAACAAGAACGTTATCCTATGTGAGCGCGGCATTCGCACGTTTGAAACTGCAACGCGCAACACGCTTGACTTATCCGCCGTGCCTGTGCTAAAGGAGCTTACCCACCTGCCTGTTATTATAGACCCAAGCCACGCTACAGGCTATGCGAAATACGTTAAGCCGACGTCACTTGCCGCAGCCGCTGTGGGCGCGGACGGAATCATCGTGGAGGTACACAATGACCCTGCCCACGCATTGTGCGACGGACAGCAGTCGATTACGCCTGACGCGTTCAAGCTGCTGGCCGAAGGCGTAACTGCCGTGCATGAAGCTGCCAAAAAATACATGTAAATGAGGATTGATGAATGAAGGTTGGAGTAGTGGGTCTGGGGTTAATCGGCGGCTCGTTGTGCAAGGCTATAAAGAAGTATACGCAGCATGAGGTGTATGGATTCGATGTTAACGCCGAGGTTGTTGAAGTCGCGAAAGCGTGTAGTGCGATTGATGGTGTGCTTGACGATAATGTGTTGCCGACTGTCGACTTGCTTGTCGTGGCGTTGTACCCACATGATACTGTGGAATATATGAGAAGCAAGTGTGGCTTGTTGAAACGTGGCTGCGTTGTTACAGATTGCGCAGGCGTTAAGCGGCATGTGTGCAACGAATTGTCGCAGGAATTAGCAGAACGCAGCATACATTTTGTAGGCGCACACCCCATGGCGGGGATAGAGCGCAGCGGCTTCGACAATTCCTTTGCGGATTTATTCGGCGGCGCGTCGGTGATACTATGCGATGACGAGTATACCGACGCAAACGCAATGCAGCTTGTGTGCGAATTTTTCCTCGGCGTAGGCTTCGGCAAAGCCGTGACTTCCACGGCCGATTCGCACGATGCGATAATCGCATTCACGTCGCAGCTTGCGCATGTAGTATCAAGCGCGTACGTCAAAAGCCCGACTGCACAGCGGCACAACGGATTTTCCGCAGGCAGCTTCCGCGACTTATCGCGAGTAGCGCGCCTAAACGACACTATGTGGACGGAGCTTTTTTACGAGAACAAGGACTACCTTTTAGATGAGATAGACGGAATGCTGGAGCGGCTCACGCAATACCGCGACGCGCTCGCAAGCGGCAATCGCGAGGGTATGCGGCAGCTGCTAAGCGACGGCACTCTGGCAAAGATGAAATGCGAGGAGTTGCTATGAGGAAAATAACTGTAGACGCATCACGGAAATATGACATTTTAATAGGAAGAAACTTGCTCCGCGAAGCAGGTAAACTCACGTCAGAAGTGAAGAAGCCGTGCCGTGCCGTGATTGTGACGGATGATATCGTGTACGGATTGTACGGCAAGGCCGTTGCTGCTTCATATGAGGAAGCAGGTTTCCGCACATGCTTCTTCGTTCTGCCGCACGGCGAAAGCAGCAAGAACATGCAAAATCTCATGCGCCTGCTGGAATTTTTGGCGGACGAGCGGCTTACCCGAAGCGACATAGTTGTCGCGTTGGGTGGCGGCGTAGTGGGCGATTTCGCAGGATTCGCCGCTGCTATATATTTGCGCGGCATTGAGTATGTGCAGATTCCCACTACATTTTTGGCAGCGGTAGATTCATCGGTAGGCGGAAAGACCGCTGTGGATTTAATCGCAGGCAAAAACCTAGCGGGCGCATTCCATCAGCCGAACCTAGTCGTGTGCGATGTTAACGCATTCGACACGCTGTCCGACGAAATATTCGCCGACGGAATCGCCGAAGCTGTAAAATACGGCGCAATCGTAGACGCAGACTTATTCGACAAACTGTTACACAACGACTTAAAAGAAAACATAATCGACGTAGTAGAACGCTGCGTTTCAATAAAACGCGACATCGTGCAATCCGATGAATTCGACACAGGCATACGACAGCTGCTCAACTTCGGGCACACCGCAGGTCATGCAATCGAAGCACTAAGCGGATTCGGTATAACTCACGGTCATGCAGTCGCAATCGGCATGAGCCTAATCGCCGCAGCCTGCGACAGCATGGGCTTGACCGAAAGCCCCTGCTCCCCCAAAATTGAACAAATTCTCCACAAATACAACATCAACACGCACTGCCCCTACCCTGCGGAAAAACTCGCGCAATCCGCGCTATCCGACAAAAAGCGCACAGGCGGCAGCATAACAATCGTACTGCTGCGCAGTATCGGCAGCGCGTATCTGCAAAAAATAAACGTGAGCGACCTATCACAATATTTCGCTTACGGAAAGGACGAAAAACAATGACTGTTCGCATAACTCCAAGAAAACTCAAAGGCAATGTTACAGCGATCTCATCAAAGTCGCACCTGCACCGCCTACTAATCGCGGCGGCATTATCGCAAAGCGGCAGCACCGTATGCTACACAGGCGACGCTTCTGCCGACATGCACGCTACCATGAACTGCCTATCCGCATTGGGCGCAAGCTTTGATGTAAAACTCGGCGAGATTCAAGTTACGCCTATAACAAAGCTAGAACGTGCGCAACTGCTTGACTGCGGCGAAAGCGGAACGACCTTGCGACTATTAGTCCCACTGGCGACAGCATTGTACGACGCAGCTTCATTTATAGGCGGCGGACGCTTACCCAATCGCCCCATGGAGCCGCTAATCGCAGCAATGCAGCAAAACGGCGTAACCTTCAGCGGCATGTCGCTGCCGTTTTCGTCAAGCGGACTGCTGCAAGCAGGAGTGTACAACATAAGTGGCAGCATAAGTTCGCAATTCATCAGCGGCTTATTATTCGCGCTTCCATTGTTGGACGGCGACAGCGAGATACGCCTGACATCTCCGTTGGAATCGCGCGGCTACGTGGACATGACGCTCGACGTGCTGTCGACCTACGGCATAAATGTAGAGTGCAGCGGCGACACATACAAAGTAGCAGGCAACCAACAATATTATTTCCCGGGAAATATTTGCGCCGAAGGCGATTGGTCGAACGCCGCATTTTGGCTGTGCGCAAACGCGCTAGGTTGCGACATCGACATATCTAACTTGAACATAGCTTCGCTGCAAGGCGACAAGGAAGTTGTGCGCATACTCGAACGATTCGCCAATGGCGCGACAGACATTGATGCAGCCGACATACCCGACCTAGTACCAATCCTATCAGTCGTAGCCGCCGTAACTCCAGGCAAATCCACCATCTACAACGCAGGAAGATTACGCTTCAAAGAGTGCGACAGACTTGAAGCGACCACCGAAATGCTAATGGCATTAGGCGCGGACATCGCAATCGAAGGCGACGGCCTAGTCATAATCGGCAAGCCGCGCCTAAGCGGCGGCAGCACTCACGGCTACAATGACCACCGCCTAGCAATGGCGGCAACAATCGCGTCCTGCGTATGCGACGGCGAGGTAGTAATCGAAGGAGCGGAAGCTGTAGAAAAGTCATACCCTGCATTCTTCCGCGACTTCTCAAGCCTTGGAGGTACGCACGATGTCATCTAGCTACGGCGGCAAGATTAAGGTTCAGCTGTTCGGGCAGTCACACTCCGAAGGCGTAGGCGTAGTAATCGACGGACTTCCGCCCAACGAAGCAATCGACCTAGACAAAATAAACGCATTCTTAGAAAGGCGCAAGGGCGGCAAAGCCTACTCCACAAAACGCGCCGAATCCGACACGCCTACAATCCTATCAGGCTTAGTCGACAGCAAAACCTGCGGCGCGCCTCTTTGCGCCATATTCGAGAACAAAGACATCCGCAGCGGCGACTATGCCGCGCAGGCAACAATCCCACGTCCTTCCCACGCAGACTACAATGCCCACATCAAATACAAAGGCGCACACGATATTCGCGGAGGCGGACACTTTTCGGCGCGGCTCACGCTGCCGCTATGCTTCGCAGGCGCAGTATGTATGCAGCTGCTCGAACGCGCAAACATTCGCGTAGGCGCACACATATATTCAATCGGCAGCATAACCGACGCCCCCTATGACCCACTCGATTTAATTATAACTGAACCGAACACATTTCCGACAATCGACCAATCCGCAGGCGAAGCTATGCAAGCAGCAATCGCCGCTGCAATGGCAGACAGTGACTCCATCGGCGGCATAGTCGAATGCGGCATAACAGGCGTACCTCAAGGCCTAGGCGACCCAATTTTCGACGGCCTAGAAAACCTAATCGCCGCCGCAATATTCGGCATTCCGGGCGTACGCGGCATAGAATTCGGCACAGGCTTCGCCGCCGCCCAAATGCGCGGCAGTCAACACAACGACCAACTCTACGCCGAAAACGACACAATCAAATACAAATCCAACCACGCAGGCGGCATAGTCGGCGGCATATCCACATCAATGCCAATAATATTCCGCGCCGCATTCAAGCCAACTCCCTCAATTGCAAAGGAGCAAGCTTCCGTCAACATGCGCACCAACGAAAACGCAACGCTCGTAATAAAAGGGCGGCACGACCCCTGTATAGTGCCGCGCGCCGTACCCTGCGTAGAAGCCGCCGCGGCAATCGCAATCGCGCAAGTCGCACTGTAGGGGCGGATATTATCCGCCCACGTTCAAAACCTCACAATTCCTACGGAGGCGCAAAATGGCAATATCATTAATCAAAGCGTCACTGTCAGACTGCCAAGAATTGTACGACTTACAAATCGAATCATTCAAGGCAATACTCGACAAATACCAAGACCATGAAATCAGTCCGGCAACAGAAACAATCGAAAGAACCATATCCCGATTAAACATACCCAATTTCGATTATTACTTCATCTGCCTTGACGATGCAAAAATAGGCGCGGCACGAGTTTTGCACAGCGATTCATTATGCGAACTCAAGCAAATATGTATATTGCCCGAGTACCAAGGAAGCGGATATGGGCAGCAAGCCATAAGCTTAATAGAGGGATTATATCCGAATGCTTTGCGTTGGGAATTAGCCACAATCAAGCAGGAAGATAAGCTATGCCATTTATATGAGAAAATGGGCTACACGAAAACAGGCAAAGAGCAAAATGTCAAAGATGGAATGGACATTATATTTTATTCTAAGGAAGTAAATGGAGGATATATGAACAAGCTAGACGAAATAAGAGATGAGATAAACAAAGTCGACGATGAAATAGCGCGCCTGTTCGAGCGTCGCATGAGCCTTGCCGCCGATGTAGGCAACGTCAAGCGCGAACTAGGCTTACCCATAATCAACACGGCACGCGAGCGCGACATAATCACGCGCGTCACAGCCGAGCAGCCGGAGGAGCTAGCCGAATACTCCAAGGTGCTATTCACCACCCTATTCGACCTATCACGCTCCTACCAAAACCGAAAGCTCTTCCTAAACGAGCAAACGGCTCAAGCAATACGCGCCGCAGTTGAAACCACGCCCCAACTATTCCCCAAAAGCGGCATAGTAGCTTGCCAAGGCATAGAAGGCGCAAACTCACAGCTTGCCTGCGAAAAGCTATTCTCCCGCCCCAACATCTTATACTTCAACAGCTTCGACGCAGTATTCGCCGCTGTAGAAAAAGGCATGTGCCGCTACGGCATACTGCCAATCGAAAACAGCCTGCACGGCTCTGTAACAAGCGTCTATGATTTAATGAAGAAATACAAATTCCACATCGCCAAAAGCGTCAAGGTTAAAATAAATCACACTCTGCTTGCCAAGCCCGGCGTCAAACTATCCGAAATAAAAGAAATATACTCCCACGAACAAGCACTAGCTCAATGCAGCGAGTTCCTAAAAAACAACAGCAGCATAAAAGTCACAGCCTGCGAAAACACAGCAATCGCCGCACAAAACGTAGCAAACAGCGACCGCAGCGACATCGCCGCAATCTCAACAGCCAACTGCGCCGAGCTCTACAACCTAGCAATCCTCTCCACCGAAATCCAAAACAGCGACAACAACTACACGCGCTTCATCTGCATATCCAAACAGCTTGAAATCTACCCAGGCGCAAATCGCATAAGCCTAATGTTCACAATCCCGCACCGCAGCGGCTCCCTCTACAGCGTAATCTCCAAAATAAGCGCCCTAGGCGTAAACCTAACCAAACTCGAAAGCCGCCCAATCCCAGGCAAAGACTTCGAGTTCATGTTCTACATCGACATCGAAGCCCCCATCTACGCCGAGGAAACCCTAAACCTAATCTGCCAACTCGAAGCAGGCAGCGATTCGCTGACATTCCTAGGCAGCTACACGGAGATATAATAAAATGAACTGCATATGTTGTGAATACAAAAATAACTACAACATATTATTTGAAAGCGATTATGCTGTTTGTATAGAAGCAAGAAACGAAATCGTCGAAGGTTCATGCTTCATAATACCGAAGGCACACAAAGAAACCCCTTTCGATTTATCTGACGACGAGTGGTTAGACACCAAAAAGGTACTTGATTTAGCAAAAGCATATCTTGATGAAAAGTATAAACCTGATGGATATAACTTAGGCTGGAATATCGGAAGCATTGGAGGACAATTCGTCTTCCATTCGCATTTGCATATTATCCCTCGTTTCAAAGATGAACCTTTTGCAGGAAAAGGCATAAGGCATTGGTTTGCCAGCGATGAAAACAAACGAAATTAGTTAGTACATTTTTGCAAACATTATTTTATATTGGGTAGAGGGGTAAAGATTATGGAAAATGATATTTTAAATTCTTTCTACGATAACGAGAGAGAACTCGATAGATTATCTTCCAAAAGTGGTGCTATCGAATTTATAATTTCAACCACGTATATTGAAAAATACCTGCAAAGTGGTAATCGTATTATAGAAATAGGTGCAGGGACAGGCAAATATTCGCTTCACTATGCTCATAAGGGATTTGAAGTAGACGCTGTGGAGCTTGTGCAATCCAACGTTGATATTTTGAAGCGCGATATTTTACCTACGGATAATATAAATGCAGTACAAGGCAATGCATTAGATTTGTCTAGATACGGTGATAACACCTTTGATATCACAATGGTACTTGGACCAATGTATCACCTGTATTCAGAAAAGGATAAATTGCAATGCATTAATGAAGCTATCCGTGTTACGAAAAAGTTGGGTGTAATATTTGTCGCATATTGCCAATTTGATGCCGCGATGATTCAAACAGGGTTTATGAATAATCGATATAATTTTTTACTTGAGCTTAATGTATTGGATGAAAAAAATTATTTACCTATAAGTAAACCTGAAGCCATTTTTGAACTTTACAGGAAAGAACAAGTCGAAAAATTAATGTCTAACTTTAATGTTAAATCTCTGCATTATGTTGGAACAGATATGTTTTCTCATTACATGAGAGATGTAATTGATAATATGGACGAAGATTTGTATAAAAAATACATTCAATACACACTTACTATTTGCGAAAATCAAAACTTGGTAGGAGTTTCAAACCATACCTTGGATATTTTCCAAAAGCTATAATGAAGCTAATGAGCGTAATCTAGCTGTATTAGTGCAGTTGATTCCGCTGCGTTGCGCAATGCTCACTCACAAAGCAGGCACACATGCACTACAGCATAATCGGCGAAAAGCTATCGCACACCTTCTTAGTTAGCTACACGGAGGTGCAATTATGCAGCAAGCTTGCCATATTGTGCTAAAGATTATTTGTATTAGGAAGGATAATGCATTTATGAATAAAAAGATATCTATTGCAAGTTTTATAAAAAATACTATCTCCTATTTATATCTAATTATTTTAGTATACAATTTAATCGTTGCAAATTTTATTGCTGCTGCTATTAGCCTGTTGCTGTTTGTACTTAGCTGTCCTATATTTTTCCCCAACATAAAATCAAAACACTTAGGTTGGATTAAAATCATAAATAATACTGCTGCCATATGCACAATTATAATTCTATCATTTACGATCGTAACAACAATAGCAGGGTTTAAAAATGGCACAACTGATACCATACCAACAGCAGAACAACAATATATAGATACTGTACTATCTCAAATAACAGCCGAGTCCTCGAAAGAAGATGTTATCATATTACTCGGGAAGCCGGATAGAGATTTAGTAGCAAAGGTCAATTGGTGGGTAAATATTGAAGGCGCAAATAGCCGCGTCGGAGTTTATTTTTCTATCACAAGTGGGAAAGCAACGGAAATCGTATTAGATGGTGGGGTAGGTCGATTTTATTATCAAGAAAAATTGGAATAGATTCCTCTCTATTATGAGCATAATCCTTACTTACATTCATACCACAAATTACATCGGCAAGGGCATAACCCTTGTCCGGCAGAATCACCAACACAAAGGAGGCACACATGCACTACAGCATAATCGGCGAAAAGCTATCGCATACCTTCTCGCCCCACATACACGCCCTATTCGGCAACAACAGTTACGGCAAGACCGAGCTTGCGCCGCATGAGCTTGACGCATTCATGCAAAAGCGCGAGTTCGCAGGCATAAGCGTAACTATGCCCTACAAAAAAGCAGTAATGCCCCACTGCGCTGTGCTGTCCGACGAAGCAAAGCGCATCGGCTGCGTAAACTGCGTCGTAAACCATAACGGCGAACTGCACGGGCACAACACAGACTATTACGGCTTCCGCTACCTAGTGGAAAGCAGCGGCATAAGCCTAAGCGGCAAAAAGGTTCTGGTCTTAGGCAGCGGCGGCGCGTCCCTGACCGCGCGCGCAGTAGCAGCAGACATGGACGCGGCGCAAGTAATCGTAATCTCCCGAAACGGCGACGACAACTACGACAACATCGCAAAGCACCACGACGCGGACGTAATCATAAACACCACCCCTGTAGGCATGAGCCCCAACATAGGCGCAAGCCCACTGGATTTATACGCATTCGCAAGCCTTAGCGGCGTTATCGACGTAGTGTACAATCCCCTGCGCACAAAGCTGCTCCTGCAAGCCAAAGCCCTAGGCATACCCTACGCCAACGGCCTGCCAATGCTAGTCGCACAAGCAAAGCTTGCCCACGAACTATTCTTCAACACAACAATGGCAGATGACCTGTTCCTAGACACGCTCAAACAAATCGAACAACAATTCGGCAACATAGTTTTAATCGGAATGCCCGGCTGCGGAAAATCCCACACAGCCGCCGCAATAGCCGTACGCCTGAACATGCCCTACGTCGACATCGACGAAGAAGTCGAAAAAGCCGAAGGCATACCCCCGCGCCAAATCATCGAACAGCGCGGCGAACCTACCTTCCGCGAAATCGAGCAGCACATCATCTCCCAAGTATGCAGCCGCGGCGGACAAGTCATAGCCACAGGCGGCGGCAGCGTACTGTCGCAGCAAAACCGCGACGCACTATCTCGCAACGGCACAATAATATGGCTGCAACGCGACCTATACAAACTAGCCACCGACGGCCGCCCCCTATCCCAAGACGGCGCGGCACTCGAAAAGCTCTACGCCGACCGCGCCCCAATCTACCAATCCCTATGCGACCGCGCCGTAGCTGTAAAAGACAGCATAGTCGAAACAACCGAATCAATCCTAGAAATAATTTGAACAAATCACAAAACACATGCGTCAAATATGTATTGCTACTCAAAATGCACTGTGATACAATATAGAAAAAACAGGGGGAGCTTCACATGAGCTTTAAAGTAACCTTCATCGGCGCAGGCAGCCTAGGATTCACGCGCGGACTGCTGTCCGACATAATGACAGTGCCGGAATTCGGCGACATCGACATAGCCTTCACTGACATCAACCAACATAACCTCGACATGGTGACACAACTATGTCAACGCGACCTGCAAGCTAACGGCAAAAAGCAAACGATTCACTCAACCACAAACCGCCGCGAAGCCTTAAAAGGCGCGAAGTACATCATCAACTGCGTACGCATAGGCGGGCTGGAAGCCTTTGCCACAGACATTGAAATCCCACTTAAATACGGCGTCGACCAATGCGTCGGCGACACTCTATGCACCGGCGGCATAATGTACGGACAACGCGTAATCGCCGCCTGCCTAGACTTCTGTAAAGACATTCGCGAAGTCGCGGAAAAAGACGCACTGCTGCTAAACTACTCCAACCCCAACGCAATGGTAACATGGGCGTGCAACCAATACGGCGGCGTCCGCACAATCGGCTTATGCCACGGTGAAATGCACGGTGAGCACCAAATCGCCGAAGCCCTAGGCATACCTCACGCCGAACTCGACTTCATCTGCGCCGGATTAAATCACCAAACGTGGTACATCTCCGTAAAGCACAAAGGCAAAGAGCTGGTCCACAACGTACTCGACGGCTTCCTAAAGCACGAAGGCTTCATGCGCACCGAAAAAGTGCGAATCGACATGCTCAAACGTTTCGGCTACTACTCCACCGAATCCAACGGCCACCTATCGGAATACCTCTCATGGTATCGCCGCACACCCGAGGACATACTGCGTTGGACCGACCTCGACTGCTGGATAAACGGCGAAACAGGCGGCTACCTGCGCGTATGCCGCGAAGGCAGAAATTGGTTCGAGAAAGACTTCCCCGAAATGATGAAAGCCGACCCGCGCATGTACACACCCGAACAACGCGGCAACGAACACGGCAGCTATATAATAGAAGGAATAGAGACAGGCAGACGCTACCGCGGCCACTTCAACATAGTAAACAAAGGCTGCATAACAAACCTGTCCGACGATTGCGTAGTCGAAGTCCCATGCTATGTTGACGGCAACGGCGTATCCGTGCCGCAAGTCGGCGACCTGCCGCTAGGCTGCGCCGCTGTATGCGCACAATCCGTATGGGTGCAACGCCTAGCAGTAGAAGCGGCCGTAAACGGCGACGCAACCCTTCTAAAACAAGCCTGTCTGATGGACCCATTAACAGGCGCAGTATGCTCGACGGAACAAGTATGGCAAATGGTAGACGAAATGCTAATCGCGCAAGCAGAGTGGCTGCCCCAATACACCGCCGCAATCGCCGCCGCAAAAGCAAAATTCGCCGCAGGCAACCTCCTACCCACCAACGAAAACTATCGCGGCGCCGCACGCCTGCACGAAAAAACCGTATACGAAATGCAACAAGAAGCCGAAAAATCCCGCGCATTAGCCACCGCTGCCGCAAAAGAAAACATATCCTAATCACCCTAATTCAAGCGCGGATATAATCCGCCCGCGCACGCATACTAAAAATCAAAAAGGAGCAACGATGAAAAAAATTTTAAGCATGATAATGTCCGCTGCAATGCTTTTCTCTGTAACAGCATTCGCAGCCGATGCCGAAGCCGCCGTAGAAGTCGAAAAGCCTGAAGCGGTAACGGAAAGCGTCAAAGTGAAATCCGATAACGCATACTACGACAGCTACAAAGAGCTATCCCAAAAAGAACTCGAACCATTTGTAGCAAAACTAAAGCAGCTTGTAAAAATTCCCGAAGGTGAATACAACGCAAACGGAACCAAAAACAAAAATCCATCAAATGGCGAATATGAATATTACATCAATTTATCCGTCGAGAACTTCTCCGTAAGCGCAACAATATGCAACGACATGCTGTTAAACTTCTACCAATACTCATACTACGGGCAAACCAACGAAACCGAGCGAAAATATCCTCAAATTAAAAAAGAGGACGCATTAAAAACAGCAAAAGATTTTATAAACAAAGCATATGCAAAGATTGACAGTCGCATTAAAATTCTTGTAACCGACAACTCCTCATACTACAGCTACGCCGACGGCTACTACTTTGACTTGGCGGTAGAGGTAGACGGAATCCCAACAACAACCTACGGCAGTATTCAGGTCAACTTCTCAACAGGAGAAGTTAACAGCCTTTACACCAACTATATCAACTACATCAACACAGCGAATTATCCAAAAGCCGACAAATTAATCGACATAGATACCGCGAAGAAGAAAATGCTTGCCGCAGTAAAATATCAGCTAACATACATGCAGGATTACACCAAGTTCGACTACGAGAACCCCGTATACGATATGAAAATCTACTATCAGCCCGAGGGCAACTCGATCCTGCTCGACGCAATAACAGGCGAATTCATCGACACCGACAAAATGCTTAGCGAATATTACGAGCAATCGGCGGAATCCTACGAAACTCCCGACGGCGATAACGCGGAAGCACTGCTTGAAAAGCTCGACCTAATGATGGCGGCAGGCGAAATATCGCAGGAAGAATACGACAAACTGCTGTCCGCATACAGCTCTTACACAGGCGGCTACAGCATGGCGCGCCCCGAGTTTATCCAAACGGAAGCTCCCGAAGGCGCAAAATCCATGAAAGAGCTTGAAAAAATCTCCCGCGCAATAAAAGGCACAACCCTAACAAGCTCATATGAATTAACATACGGCAGCTACTACGACGACGGCCATAACAAAACATCCATAGCGTCATTAATATTCAACGATAAAAAAACGAAAAAAGAAATCAGCTTCACACTAAACGCAATCTCCGGCGAGTTAATCTCGATGTACGAAAACGTACAATACATCCCCCGCCCCAGTGAATCCATATCCGAAGCGGATAAAGCGAAAGCAATAGCCGTGGCCGAAGCCTTCGCGAAAGCGCAGCACCCTGAATTTATGAAAACAGCCAAGCTGCAAGATGGCGACTACCTCAACAAAGTTTCCTACAACAGCGGCTACAGCGTAATGTTCAGCCAAGAGCTAAACGACATACCGATTATGAGCAACCAAATAATGGTAAGCCTCGACAAAAACAACAAGGTTATCTCATATAACTACTTCGAGATAAAGGACGCCAAATATGAGGACCCCACAGGCATAATCACGCCCGATAAAATTATCGACGTAATCGCAGAAAAGTTCCCTGTTAAACTAAGCTACGTTGATTTCGGCTCACGGTACGGCATTTACAGCAGCAACGGAAAGAGCAACATACGCCTATGCTACCTGTTCACCTCTCAATATAACAACGGCAGCCTTCCGATGATAGTCGCAAAAACAGGCGAGGAATACAACTACAACATGCCTGCAACAACAGCCTATACCTACAGCGACATTGAAAACTCGCCCTACAAAGATTCAATCGAAAAAATGGCTAAAATAGGTGTAGGTTACACAGGCACCGAGTTTATGCCTAACAAAGCCGTAACCCAAGCCGACCTCATCCCCTTCGTGCTTGCCACAATGGCAAACTACTACTATTACACCCCGAGCTATTACAGTGAAAATGAATGGGAAACAATCCAAAAATTCGCTATAGAAGCAGGTATCTTCAAGCAATCCGAGCTTTCCGAAAACAAGGAAGTCACCCGCGCCGAAGCCGTTCGCATTCTATTCGACGCTCACGGATACAACAAGGTGCTAAAGCACAACAAGCTCTACAACAAAACATTCACCGACACAGTACCGGACAAATACATCGGCTACGCAGCATTAGCAGTTGAACTAGGCATGATAAAGCTGCAAGACGGAAAATTCCTCCCCGATAAAGCAATCACCCGCGGCGAGCTTGCCGAAATGATTTACAAATTCATGACAAAATAAAAAACCAAAAATGCAGGGGCGACCAAAAACGCCCCTGTTTTTTATTTTGCATAAAAATACGTGCACCCAATAAACGTTTTAACTATAAGTTTGCAAAATTATTTCAAAAAAGACTAAAATTATACTCTTATATATGTTGCAATTTCAAAATCAATGATGTATAATATATTCGGTATAAAAAACAAATATTTTTACCAATGTCAAGTTATTTTGTACAGACAAAAGCTATGTAATTATTTAGTTTATTTAATTGTTAGGAGGAACTATGAGAAGTATCCGCTGGAAAATCATGTTGATAATCTCAACGCTTGTTGTCGTTTCGCTTGTAGGCGTAGCTTTTGTCGTAGCCACGGTCGTCTACAACAACTCTATTGAAACAGCCAAAACCAACTTGTCCGAAACAGCTAAGCTGACCGCGACGTATGTAAACGAAAAGCTGTCGTCATACGAGATGCTGCTTAACGAAATATCTTTGCTCACACGCCTATCTTCCGCAGATTACACGAATGAGCAAAAAGGCGAGATAATGGAAGGGAAGGGTAAGCTATATAACTTTTTCTCGGCAGGATATATCGACACAAATGGAATGGGTTATCCGAGCAAAATCAGCTTCAATCTTCGCGATTATTTCACTAACGCCATGGCAGGGAAAACTACCTTCACTACGCCTTATTTATGTGAGGTTCACAACATAATGGAGCTTGCAATATCTGCGCCTGTTATGAAGGAAGGCAAGGTAGACGGCGTTGTATACTTTATAGTTGACGCAACCTTTTTGTCGGACATAGTATCCAATATGACCTTCGGCAAAACAGGTTCGGTATACATGCTTGACGCCGAAGGCGACACAATAGCACACAAAAATTTTGACCTTGTTAAAAACAAGGAGAACACCATCGAGCAAGCAAAAACGAATAAATCCCTGCAAGCCTTAGCAAACCTAGAAGCCGAGATGATAAAAGGCGGCAGAGGAGTAGGCTCATATAAATACAACGGCAAGGAAAAATTCCTAGCCTACATGCCTGTAGGCAACGATTCGGGCTGGTCGATAGCCGTTACAATAGACTACGACGAGGTTATCGAAAGCACGTCGCAAGCCTTCTTGATAACGATTGCCTTTTCCATACTATTCCTCATCATAGGCATAGGCGTTTCAATTTATCTTGCATACTCAATAACCTTACCGGTGAAGCAAATTGAAAAGGTAGCCGAAGATTTATCCAACGGACAATTAGGCACGCGCATAGACTATACAAGCAACAACGAACTTGGCAGACTTGCCGAAAGTATGCGCAAGAGCATGGAAATGCTGACTGCCAACATAACAGACATAGACATGGCGATGAGCTATATCGCCGAGGGCGACTACGACCTGCCCGAACCGCGAAATCCATTCGTCGGTGAATTTAAGGTTATGGAAAACAATGTGCGAAAAATAATCAAACAGATGTCCAACACCTTCGCCCGAATAAATGCTGTTGCAAATCAAGTAAAAACAGGCGCGGATCAAGTTGCGTCAGGCGCGAATGTATTAGCTCAAGGAACTACAGAGCAAGCAGGTGCAGTTACGCAGTTATCCGCTTCAATAAACGAAGTGTCCGAGCAGGTTAAGTCAAACGCGCAAAACTCCATAAAAGCAACAGAAATGGCCACAGATGCCGTTGAAGCGATTGAAATAAGCAACGAACATATGTCCCGATTAGTTGAATCGATGAAGGAGATTGACAGGCGCTCAAACGAGATAAACAAAATCATCAAGACGATTGAGGATATAGCCTTCCAAACAAATATACTTGCGTTAAACGCATCGGTCGAAGCTTCCCACGCAGGCGCGGCAGGGAAAGGCTTCTCTGTCGTAGCACAGGAGGTGCGCAACCTTTCACTAAAGTCCACGGAAGCCGCTAAAAATACCAGCGAACTTATCGAAGGCACAGTAAAAGCCGTAAAAGAAGGCGCAAAGCTGGCCGGAATCACATCAGAGGACCTCGATCGAGTTGTGCGCGATGTTAAGCAAACGAATGAGGCTATCGCACTAATCACAAACGCAACAAATGAGCAATCCGTTGCAATCTCACAAATATCCGTAGGACTGGAGCAAATATCAAATGTAATACAGCTAAACTCCAGCACAAGCGAAGAATCCGCCGCCGCAAGCGAGCAGCTATCCAATCAAGCGACCGCGCTTAAGTCGCTCATATCCAAGTTTAAGCTCAAGGAAGAGTTGATTGACATTGATTCACATTCAATTGATTCGGAATACGATAATATAAGTTATTTAAACTAATCAGATTGCCGGATAGGGATTGTACAGAATTTGGAACGTATAAATGCGTTCCCTACAATACGTAGGGTTCGCATTTATGCGAATCGTATTCTGCACAATCTTTTTTATTTGTGAATATGGACAAATTCTTCGTTCATATAATTAATATAGTCAATCACGTTTCATTCCGCTACATAAAAACTACGACAAATGCCTATAGAATCAAGGAAACGTGATTGACTAGCAGTTCGTTTTAAAGTTATGTAACTATACGAGCGTTTAATGCAATAGGGGACATTAGGGAGGTATGTATGGATTTAAATAAGCTTATACAATCGTTGGACAAAGGTGAATTGCAGCAAAAGATGAAAGTAATCGAGCAGCTTATGCAAACGCCGGAGGGCAGAGCAATAAAGGATAGGCTGATGAAGCTTGATAAAAACGAACTGATGAACGCACTCAAAGGCTTTGAGAATCAAGAGAACATTAAGGCAGACGAAATAATGCGGCAGCTCGGCAACAACAAGGAACTGCTTCCCAAAATAAAAGCGTTCCTGGACGCTCAAGGGAAATAGTAAAGCAATTCCACTTTAGACTTACGGTGAAATGTTTAAATTCCGCGCTATCAATCAATAAAGTGGAATTGCTAGCACTGTTTATGTCAAGTGGAACAGCTATAAACTGGAGGCAACGATGGCAAACGAATTACAGGGAGCAATCGACCAAATAAAATCCATGCTCTCCACCGATGAAGGTCAGTCGACGATTGAATCGTTGCTAGGCACCTTTTTAGGGGGAGGAAGCAGTGACAGCGGCGGCGATTCTAACGGCGGCTCTGCCTCTGCAGGCGGCAGCTTGGAGTCCATGGCGGGAATAGGCTCGCTGCTGCAAAGCGGAGTTTTCGGCGATATGTTCAAGAACCTACAGGCGAATAAGATAATTAAAGTCGTGCAAAAGATGAACTCTATCCCGGAGGACGACCCGGGCATAGTGCTGCTTAATGCGCTGCGACCGTTTTATCACGAGCATAAGCATGTGCATATCGACAACGCGATAAAACTGCTCATGCTTGCGCAGATACCCGAATTGCTAAAGGAGGAGGATGATGCCGATGTATAAAAGGTATTACAGCCCCTTTGAAAGCGTAACCGAAAAACGCGGCAAAAAATACATTAACGGAGTTTATATTCCCGACCCGGAGGAAGAAGAAAGAAAATCAACCCTAGCTGATACATACGCCAAAATGTACGCAATACAAGAAAATCGCTACAACGACGGTTTAGTTCACGCACAAGACGCATCCGAGGTAGCTGCGGCTTCTGCGGCCGCTGCCGCTGTCGCAGAAGAGCCTGTAGCCGAAAAAAGAAAGCTCCCGGGCTTGCTAGGCACATTCCTACCGCAGGTAACGCTCGAGGAAAGCAACATAATAGTATTCGCGGTGCTGCTAATGCTGCTGCTCAACAACAAAGACAACAAAAACACATTGAAGATAATCCTAGGCTTAATCTACATCATCGTCAGCAACACATAGAAAAAACCCATTGGAACAATTCCAATGGGTTTTTTGTCTTAATAATAAAGGCAATCGCCGTATGATAAGCCACAGCCGCCTCTGCCGCCGACTGCACGGCCGCAGCCAGAACCTGTTAAGCCGTTATCGTAGCAGTATTGGATTCTTTCGCTAAACAACGTCATGTATTCTGACGCTTCTGTAGCTGTCATTCTGCCTTTTGATACATAGCCATCGATTAAATCCTGACGCGCCGCAATTATGTCGTCGATGTCATCTTGTGTTAAAGCAGTTTGCGTACCTGCTGTTGCAGCGATTTGTCCGCCGCAGCAGCCACCGCCGCCGCCTTTGCCGAAGCCGCGCGCACCTACTGTGATTGCCATAGTTGCGATAATCGCAACAACTGTGATAACTGCGAATACTTTTTTCATGTAAATCACTCCTTATAGTGTATTTCCTTGCTACAAGTATATACTAATCTATAAATATGGCAAAATTATGGCGCGAATGTGAAATAAAAATTATTTTTCTTGCCCTTGAAATTTTTTTGTTTATATGCTATTATAGCATTAACAGCATAAAGATGCAAGGGCGAATTTACGAAAGAAGGCATTTATGATGAATAACGGGTATCGTAAGGTTAGCAAAAGTAGGTTGCCGCTTGTGTTTATTCTGCTTGCGATTATCGGGGCAGGGCTTGGATATGTTGCGTTTCGCTATATGGGGCTGGACGGCTCTTTTTTGGAAATATTCAATAAGGCGAAAGATGAGGTTGTGGCTGCGGAAACTCCTGCGCCTTCGCCTTCTCCTACGCAATCTTATATTGCAGCGGTTATTCACCAAGGCGAGGATTTTGCGCCTGCGGCCGCGCCTGTTGAGCTGGTGGAATACGAGGGAGCTGTGGAGCATATATTTTTCCACCCGCTTATAGTTTTCCCCGAGCTTGCTTTTGACAACGACAGACATCATAAAGGGTTTGACGATTGGTTTGTAACTATCCCGGAGTTTAAGCGAATAATCGAGTCGCTGCACAAGAATGACTTTATCCTTGTTAGGTTCGAGGACTTCACCGAGGTTGACGAAAACGGCAACGTTGTTGAAAAGCCGCTCATGATTCCTAGTGGAAAGAAGCCGCTTGTTATTTCGCTTGACGATGTAAACTACTACCAATACATGCGCGAGAATGGGCTTGCGCACAGCCTTGTGCTGGATGAATACGGCGATGTCGCGGCATACGCAATAACTCCCGACGGCAAGCCGCTCACCTCCCGCGATATAGATATAATCCCAATCCTCGACGACTTCGTAAAAGAACACCCCGATTTTTCACATAACGGCATGAAGGCGTACATTGGCTTAACGGGCTACGAGGGCGTCCTAGGCTATCGCACCGACCACGACCAAGATAACTACGAAAAAGAAATAGAGAAGCTAAAGCCGATAATCGAAACGCTGAAGCGCAACGGTTGGGAATTCGCAAGCCATAGCTATTCACACTACAGCGCGGCTGTTATAACCCACGACAAGCTGCAAAGCGACACGCAAAAGTGGCTTGCCGAAGTTGGAAGCCTTGTAGGCGAGCCGTACGTTTATCTCTATCCGTTCGGCGACCCGATCCCGTATAAGGACAATAAGTTCGGCATAATGGAGGAAGCAGGAATCCGCGTGCTTGCAGGAGTAGGCCCCGAGCCATACTTCCGCTACGATGGCAAAACCATGACTACGCAGCGGCGACATATCGACGGAATCGCGCTGCGCTACCAAAACGAGCTGAACGCGCAATTCTATAACGCCGATGAGGTTATAGATTTAGAATCGCGCGACGGCGTTACCGCAGAATAATTACACAACAAATTCCTGGGCGGATAATATCCGCCCCTACATTTATAATCCTATTGATAAATAAGGAGCAAACGTATGTACAACATACCAGAGGTTAAACTGGGACTCGTCGCTGTAAGCCGCGACTGCTTCCCCATCACGCTGAGCAAATCGCGCAGGGAGAATGTTTACAAATGCTGCGGCAGCAAGAAAATCGCAATAACCGAGATTCAAACCATCATCGAGAATGAAGCCGACGTATTAAAGGCACTCGAGGAGATTAAGCAAGCAGGAGTTAACGCGCTTGTTGTGTACCTCGGCAACTTCGGTCCGGAAGGTCCCGAAACCATGCTTGCGCAACGCGCAGGAATCCCCTGCATGTTTGTAGCTGCGGCAGAGGAAACAATCGAGGGACTTGCAGACGCACGCGGCGACGCATACTGCGGCTTGCTGAATGCTTCATATAACTTAAACCTGCGCGGCTTAAAGGCGTACATACCCGAAAAGCCTGTGGGTACGCCTGACGAAATCGCAGACAGAATCGCAGACTTTATTCCGATTGCGCGAATCATCATCGGCGTGAAGAACTTGAAAATTCTCGCATACGGCCCGCGTCCGCATGATTTCTTGGCGTGCAACGCTCCGATTGCTCCGCTGTATGACTTAGGCGTTGAGGTTATGGAAAACTCCGAGCTTGACCTTTACCTCGACTTTATCGCGCATGAGAATGACAAGCGCATTCCCGAAGTTGCGGCGGAAATGGCGAAGGAATTAGGCGACGGCTGCTGCTACGGCGGCTTCCTGCCCAAGCTTGCGCAGTATGAGTTAACACTGCTCGACCAATACGAGAAAAACCTAGGTGGAAGCAAGTACGCGGTATTCGCGAACAAATGCTGGCCTGCGTTCCAAAACAGCTTCGGCTTTGTGCCGTGCTACGTAAACTCGCGCATGTCGGAAAAAGGCATACCTGTTGCGTGCGAAACAGACATATACGGCGCGCTGACGCAGTTTATCTTAGCCTGCGCAACACTGCAATCCACAACGCTGCTCGACATAAACAACACAGTCCCTGCGGAAATGCACAGCAAAAACTATTCCGCATTCAGAGGCTATCAAGCAAGCGACATCTTCATGGGCTTCCACTGCGGCAACACAACCTCATCCAAGATGAAGTCCTGCTCCTTAAAATATCAATTAATAATGAAGCGTTTAATCGAGCCGAACGACGAGCCTAACAAAACCGTAGGCACACTCGAAGGCGCAATCGCTCCGGGCGACATCACGCTTTTCCGCCTGCAAGGCAACGCGCGCGGCAAGCTGCAATCCTACGTAGCGCACGGCGAGGTTATCGACGTCGACCCGCAATCCTTCGGCGGAATCGGCATTATCGCCGTACGCGAAATGCAACGCTTCTACCGCCACGTATTGGTGGAGAAAAACTATCCGCACCACGCAGGCGTAGGCTTTGCCCCCGCAGGCAAGTCGCTGTTCGAGGCGATGAAGCTGCTGGGCGTAGCCGACATAGCATACAACAAACCTGCAAATATACTGTACGACACAGAGAATCCATTCGCGTAAATTCAACGGCGGGGCATTGCCCCGCTTTTTTATTGGGAATCTGATTATGATTATCTTCGACAAATTATGGGCGACCATGAAATCCAAAGGCATATCCACATACACACTTAGAGAAAAGCACGCCATCGAGAGCAAAACCATACGCCGACTAAAAACCAATCAAAATGTCACGACCGCAACTCTTGATAAGCTATGCACCATACTGGATTGCGACCTCCACGACATAGCCGAGCATATATCAAACAAAGAACAATCAACCTAAGAATTTATGATTATGTAATAAAAAACCGCCGCCTCATATCAGCAACGGTTTACATAACCTCATTTACCCACAAGCGAATTAACATACTGCTGCATTTCATCTTTCGAGTGAAGCGAATGCGTGTGCTGTATAATCCTCTGCCGCTCACTTTCGGGAAGGGAAGCGAAATACTCCATAGCTCCCATATTTTTGGCAAGAGCCATGCCTAAACCCATAGGCATATCTGTGCCGTTTACAAAATTGTTCATAAAATCCTCTTTTCAAATTAGAGTTATACTCAATCAACTTTAAAACCATCTGCTAGCCAATCACATTTCCTTGATTCTATAGGTATTCGTCGCACCTCTGATGTAGCCGAATGAAACGTGATTGACTATATAAATGTATTATTTGATAAAACAGCACATATATTCATGTTGCTTATTCGGTCATAATGTGGTATATTTAAATTAGAAGCTTTGTAAAATCAATTACATAAAGGAGCAAAGATGCTAAAACTAAAACATTTGTTCGACAACCGCGATTTGGCAGTAATGCTGCTCGAGAATTGGGAATACGACCGCAGCAAGAATTACATGCTGAATTATTGCAGGATTTCCGCGAACGCAATATATCCTTTTATCAAAGACGGAAAGAAGCTGTACTTGCGATTTGCTCCCGTGTGCGAGAAGAATCCGTCGCACGTTAAAGCGGAGCTAGATTTTCTGCGCTATCTGCGCTACAACGGCTATCGCGCAATCGAAACGGTGAAGTCGCAGCAAGGGCTTGAGCTCGTTCAAAAGCATACGCCGTGGGGCGAATACACGGCTGTCGTTTTCAAGGAAGCAGCAGGCACGCAGGTGTGCGACGCGGAATACTCCAACGAGCTGTATTTCCGCATAGGCAAGTCGTTGGCGCGCTTACACGACCTATCGGAAAAATACACGCCGCACGGCGACGGCAGACACGATTGGCGACAAATATTATCGTGGGTACAAGAAGCCCTGGAAACCTACTGCGCACCTCCTGCTGCAATAAAAGAAGCGCACATTCTCGCCGAGGCAATGAACTCGCTGCCTCAATCACCGAAAAACTACGGATTAATTCACTTTGACTTTGAAACAGACAATTTATTTTACGAGCATGACTCTGGTTCAATCAACCCAATCGACTTCGACGACTGCCACTACAATTGGTATGCCGCAGATATTGAACGCTCCCTCGACAGCCTAAATGGCGTCAGCAACGCTGAAAAAGCCTGCCGTGAATTTTTGGCAGGCTACCGCAGTGAGCGTGCAATCGACGAGCAAACATTCGGAAAGCAACACATTTTTACGCGGTACGCGAACCTTTACGGCTACGCGCGTTGCTTACGCTCTGTTTCCGATGTATGGGACAACGAGCCTGATTGGATGAGCAACCTACGCACGCACTTAAACCAACTCATGCACGAACGCTCACGCTCATTCGGCGAAGCGTTGGATTGATGCGGACTCGCTAATAGTGCGTCCTTCGATATTATGTGCGTCGCCAACGGACGCGCAATGCGCACCCCTACTCAACCATTGCTTGAATTGCAAACTCAATCGATAATTTATTGAATCTTCCGCGTTTATGCGTTATCATAATAACATCAAACGCAAACGCGAAGGAGGATTTTATGGGACAAATTTTCAACATGCAGGAAATCGGAAGGCGCATTTCAAGCTTGCGCAAAAAGCACAACATGACGCAGATGGAGCTTGCAGACAATCTCGGCATAAGCTTTCAGGCTGTTAGCAATTGGGAGCGCGGAATCACAATGCCTGACATAGGCAAACTGCCTGAACTTGCCGAAATTTTCAAGGTGAGCATTGACGAGATACTGGACAGCCATAACGCAGCGGAGATAGTAGGCGATGTGCTGGCGAATAACCCCGAACGTCACTTAAATCCGCAGGAGCTTACCGAAATCGCGCCGCTGCTAAAGCCGGAGCAGGTCGACGAGCTAGTCACACGCACCAACGGCAATTTCACCCAAGAACAATCAGAGCAAGTCGCAGCCAACATGTACTTCGGCGGCGATTACGAGCTATCCGACGATGAGTTATTCATCAAATGCTACGAATCGCACAAAATACCTTTCTTTTCCATGTTAAAGGAAACGGTAAGCGAACAAGTAAAACTGCAAATCATAGAACGTGCCTACACCGACGGTCAAGTACCATTTTTCGCAATCCTAATAAATACACTGTCGCCGGAGCAGCGCAAGCAATATCGATTGCGTGCATTCGAGGATGGCAAAATCCCATTCTTTTCAATGTTAAACTAAAGCAAAAGCCGGCGAATCCGCCGGCTTTTTTTATTGATTGCCAATGTACAACTCGCTCACATTCGGAATCAACACAATATCGTCGCTTGCGTATTTGAGAAACAAGCTCACGAGCGCGCTGCGATATTCGTCGAATCCACAATCGCTCGGCATAAGCGAGTAGGAAGCAGAAAGGCTTCGGCTGACGAACTCATCTTCATCATTTGTGAGGTTATGTTCAAATGTTTTGTAGGTGAAGTCATCATCGAATAAGTAGGCTATGTTGCTTGGAGTTGATTCACGCCTACCGGATAAGCCCTTGAAATTCGGGCAGTATTTGTTATATATTTCCTGCAAGTCGTCGTGCAATGGGCAGCTTTGGCGCGTGTTCCATACCAGCAGCGGCTTGCCGCCGCGGCGCAGTATTCGCGCGCATTCCTGCTTAAAGCGTACAGCGTCGAACCAATGGAATGCTTGCGCCGCTGCGACAAAGTCGACGCTTGCGTCGGCCAGAGCTGTGTCCTCGGCGGGAGCGTTTATCGAGATGAAGTTGGGGTATGCCGATAGCATTGCCTCGGCTTGACTGCGCATGTCTGCGTTTGGCTCTATGCAATAAACTGTGCTGCCGCGTTGCAGCAATGGGAGCGAGAATTTTCCTGTTCCCGAGCCTGTTTCCGCAATAATCGACGCGGCGGAAAATCCGGCTTCATTATATAGGTAGTCGTACAACGCAGGAGCATATCCCGGACGAGCATTTGCATAAACCTGCGCTTTCCCTGTAAATTTTTCTGTATTCAATTTATATACCCATCCTCGCACATCTTCAAACACCTATTCCGCAAGATACTTATCAAAAAATTCACTGAACGGCATAGGCTTCGCGTAAAAATACCCCTGCACAATCTCGCAGCCGAGCGTTTTCAAGAAGTCGATATGTTCCTGCGTTTCCACGCCTTCGGCAACTGTGTGTATGTTCAGCTTTTTAGCCATGTCTATGACGCTGGATATTACGATTCGTTCGCGCTCCACTTCCTGCGACGCTTCAAAGAAGCTGCGGTCGATTTTCACCACGTCAATAGGAATTTCCTTCATCAAGCCAAGCGAGGAATAACCCGAGCCGAAGTCGTCCATCGACAGCGTAAAGCCTGCTTCATGCAGCTCTGCCAGCACGGATTTCAGCACGGCTTCGTTGCCGACCATGGAGGATTCGGTTATCTCAACCTCAAGGTATTTATGCGGCACGCCATACTTATCCGCAATCTTAGCAATTCGCGACACAAATCCATCCTTCAACAAATGAAGCCGCGAAAAATTAGTCGATATCGTAATCAAGTCTTTATTCTCGTCGATAAGCTTCCTAATAAATTTACACGCTTCCTCAAAGATGTACATATCCAGATAAACGACAAATCCGTTCTTCTCAAATATTGGGATAAAATCCGCGGGATACATGATGTATTTGCCGTTAATCCACCAGCGCGCAAGAGCCTCCGCCCCCTCAAGCTTATCGGTGTCGAGGCGGTATTTGGGTTGCAGGAACATGGTGAATTCCCTGTCGGCAAGGGCGCGTTCCATCTTAGCTTCCACGTCGCGCTCAAGCTTTAACGCTTCCTTCAGCTTGCTGTCGTACTTTTGAACCTTGTCTTCAAGCCTTTCATTCTTTTTCGCAGTTTTTTGGGCGAAGCTCACTTTTTCGATAACAGTGTAAATGTCGGTTTCGTTCGGCTCAACTATATAAAGTCCGATTGCGAATTTTACTTTGTATGTGACTATACCCTCGATTTTTTTGTTGAAAATCTCGTTGAATTTCGCCATTCGCTCTTCAAGCTCGCCGAAGGTTGCGCATTGCAGCAGCGCGATAAACCTGTCGCCGTAGATGTGAGCGACGCATTCGTCTTGCGAGATTTTTATTTCATTAAGCGATTCTGCTACAGCTTTTATAATCGTGTCGCCTGTAGAGTAGCCGAATATTTCGTTTAGGAAGTCCAGTCCGTCGATACTTAATCGCATTGCGGAATACGGTTTGCCGGAGCTGCTTTGCAGCAGCTTTGCGCCTTCCTCGCGGAATTTGTTAAGGTTGGGGCAGCCTGTTAAGTCGTTGTAGTACACCTTTTTGTAAAGCAGCGACGAATATTTAAACTGCGACACAAGCACATACGCCATAAGTGCGCAGAAGAATACTGCAATGCAAGCTGTCAATATTGTGGTGAGCATCAGCAAATAATTGCCCTGCCGCGATACTTCCTCGTCCGGCACAGTGGAGAATATGTACCAGCCGTTTATCCCGATGGGCGAATAGTGGAGCAAGCGTTTGCTTTCGCCGATTTGATACACCGCGTGGCCGGACTCACTCTGCTTCATTTTTGCCGCGATTGTTTCGTAGTCGTCATGCTTCAAGGTTTTCGCTTGTCTTAGATATTCTAAAACATTTGTTTTAACGCCGTTGGTTTGCAGGCTTGCGCGGGTGATTACATCTCCGTTGGAGTCGCAAATGTATGCGTACCCAAGCCCATTGAATGATGAATAAAACATATGCTGCAATTCTGAGGTGATGTATGCTCCTGCGAGTACGGCAGCAATTTCATCGCCGACAAGTATTGGCGTTGAGATGTATACAATCGATTCGCCTTTAGGCGATATGTGAGGGTCGGACACGAAGGTTTTGCCGCTTAACGCCTCCTTGAAATAATCCTCCGCGGAAATATCCACCAACACGTCGTTGCCAGATATACCCTGTCCGGTTTTATCGGCAAAAATTATATATTCATACAGCCCCTTGTGGGCGGCTTTTTCCAAAAAGTCCGCGACTTCCTTGTTTGCGACACTTATGTCGCCTAAATTTGACATAAGCTCCGCGATAGTTTCTATCGCCGTAACCTCGCTTTCTATGCGTGAGGTGAAGGTCAGCCGCTGTTGTGCAATAAGCTCGCCTATTGTTTGACACGATGAATCGGCAAGCTCCTTCGACATGGCGTTGTTATACAGATGAAGCCCAATAGATGCAATTAACACCATGACGACGAACAATATATAAATTTGCTTCATTCCCTTGACTTTGCGCATTGCATATGCCTCCTGTGATTTTACATAAATTCCAGTTACAATCATTGTAACATAAATTATTTTATTTGTCGATTGCTATTTTTCTTTTTTGTATAAATTAACAAGTACATATGTATAAGTATTTGAGCAAAAGTGATACAAATGAGTTGATAAAGTTTTTTCGCTGCCTATCTATTGCGACACGATTCGCGTGTGTGTGCTTGTATAATAGTAACAGGTAATAATTACCATTTAGTTTTATGATGAGGGTAAAAGGCGCGCGACGCTCGCGACCGAGGTCGTGCGCCAATAACTCGTTTACTCGTTGAAACGGTGCGAAGAGATTGCTTACGCAATTTCACTTATGTTATAAGGAGGAAACGCATGAACGTTGTTTACATCGATGAGCTGTTTGTGCTGAACTTCGGCATAAACTACATATTGCTGCTGCTTACGAAAAAGATAATACGAGCCGACTCGCGGCGCGGAATGCTGCTTATCAGCGCGCTAATCGGCGCGGTGTACACCGTGCTTATGTTTATGCCGAGCCTGTCGTTTATGTATGGTATGTTGGGCAAGCTGATATTTTCGCTTTCGCTTGTTGCGCTGACTTACAATATACGCGGATTAAAGCAGTATGTGAAAATTATCTGCATATTTTTCGCGGTGAACTTCGCCTTCGGCGGAGCGATATATGCTTTGATTGACCTTACTGGAAATCTTGCGTTTTTCAACGGGGCAATGTATGTGAATCTGCCGCTTAAATTATTGGGCACGTCCGCGATATGCGCGTACATATGCATACTTGCGTACTCGCGATTTGTTAAGAGGCGCGACAGCGTGAATCGGCATTTGTACACGGTAAGCGTACGCGTCGACGACAGCACCGCCGCGATACAATGCCTGTCCGACACAGGCAATTCGCTGTACGAGCCGATATCCTCCGCGCCTGTAATCGTGGTGGAATATGACGCGATAAAAAAGATTCTTCCTATAGATATATGCGTGATTGTGGAAAGTGATGACGCCTTGTCCAATAATTCCGCGCTGTCGCTGTTTTGCAGCAGCTTCAAGAAGCGGAACGTGCGCCTTATCCCCTATAATTCGCTAGGCAACAAGCACGGCCTGCTGTTCGGCTTCAAGCCCGACGAAATATTAATCGACGGCGAATCAGTAGAGGGTGCAATCATCGGCATATACAAAGGCAAGCTTTCTGAAGAACACGGCTTCTACGGCCTAATCAACAGCGAAATCCTAGAAAAAATCAGCACAAAAGACACTTTACAAACGAAACAGAAACCGAAAGGAATGGTAAAAGCATGAATGCACTTAGGGCGACAAAAAATAAAATCCGCGCTGTATTGTTCGACTTACTTTCGAGCGGCGTCTTTTATGTAGGCGGCAGTCAGGCGTTGCCGCCGCCGCTTTCGCAGGAGGAGGAGAAGCAGCTTCTCGCGCGGCTGGATAAGGACGGAATAAGCGTCCGCTCAATCTTAATCGAGCGCAACTTACGGCTTGTCGTCTACATAGCGCGCAAATTCGAGAATACATGCGTCGGAATTGAGGATTTAATCTCAATAGGCACAATAGGACTAATCAAGGCTATAAACACCTTCAACTGCGAAAAAAATGTAAAGCTTGCGACATACGCAAGCCGCTGCATAGAAAACGAAATCCTAATGCACCTGCGAAAAAGCAATGCGTCGCGCGGCGAAATCTCAATCGACGAGCCGCTGAACACAGATTGGGACGGCAACGAGCTTGTCCTCTCCGACATACTAGGCAGCGACGGCGACACCGTACACAAAAACATCGACGAGGAAGTCGACCGGCAGCTGCTAAGCGTAGCGATAAGCAAGCTGTCCACGCGCGAAACGCGCATTATGGACCTACGCTTCGGCCTATCAGGCGGCGAAGAAAAGACGCAGAAGGAGGTAGCCGAGCTGCTAGGCATATCGCAGTCGTACATCTCACGCCTGGAGAAGCGCATAATTGGAAGGTTGAAGAAGGAGATAAACAAGCTGATATAGCGATTGACAAAATGGTTTTATTGTGATATAATATATGTAAGAAGGAGTGTTGGCGCACTCCCCCTTGCAGGTTTTCTGCAATCGGCTTGATTAGGCTTCACGGCTTTATAAATTTTTTGGAACTGCAACCGCTAACCTTTGATCTGGGGGCGGTTGTTTTTGTACGTTTTATACATATTTCTTATTGCGTTGATAATCAATACTGCGTTATCAACTAAGAACATGATTGATACAAGAAAAATTTCTCTGCCTGTCATATTGACATCCCTCCTTTCCATAAGATTTTGTCTTACAGAAAACTACGGAGGTACCCTTATCATGGGCGTCACAACCTTTCAGCCGCTTGCCCAATACATGCCGAGGCTTATTCGCCTGCATACGTATATTCTACCATAATTCGACAGGAATGTAAAGTTACAATTGTGTTACAAATTTTTTCGTAATATCAAAATCAGACTAACGCGAGTGGGTTAAAATTATTTGACAATTACATATTTATGTAATAGAATAGAATAGTACAATAGGAGGATTTTATGCGAGTTATTGCAGGCTCTTTAAAGGGGCATAGGCTGAATACGCTGCCGGAAGGCGGCACCATTCCGACTAAAGGTATGGTTAAAGAAGCAATGTTCTCGATTATAAATATGCGGCTTCCGGATAGTATATGCCTTGACTTGTTCGCGGGAAGCGGTGCGCTAGGAATCGAAGCGATAAGCCGCGGTGCGCGTCATTGCGACTTTATCGACAGCGCAAGGGAAGCATACGACATCGTAAAACAAAACCTCGAAAAAACAAAGGTGCAAAACGCGGAAATATATTGCCGCGACAGCATTGAATTTTTACAAAAGACAAATACTATATACGATATAATTTTTATAGACCCACCTTATAACAGTGAGTTGGCGCAGCAATCGATTGATATTATTGCAAAGCGTGAACTTTTAAGCGAGAGCGGCGTCATAATATGTGAGCTGCCGCTGGACAAGCATGTAAGCGTAGGTGGGTACGCTTACCGCGAAAAGAAGTATGGCAAGACAAAATTATTTATATTTGAGGCAAACAAATGAAGGATATAAAACAATGCGGCTGCAAAGTCGCGGTATACCCAGGAAGCTTTGACCCAATCACATGCGGACACCTTGACATAATCACACGCGCCGCGAATGTGTTCGACAAGGTTATAGTTGCGTGTCTGCACAACAGCGCGAAGAAATACACCTTTGATACCGAAACGCGAGTGGATTTTGTAAAAAAAGCGACGGCACATATTCCGAATGTCGAGGTTGCGTTTTTCAGCGGTCTGCTTGTGGACTATATCCGCGACAACGACATTAAAATCGTGGTGAGAGGGCTTCGCGCGATATCCGACTTTGAATACGAGTTTCAAATGGCACTCACCAACAAAAAATTATACGACGACTTTGAGATGTTTTTTTTAGCGACGAATGCCGAATATTTATATCTAAGCTCAAGCATAGCCAAAGAGGTTACGCGCTACGGTGCGGACATAAGCGGCATGGTGCCTGATGCTATTGTTGACGATGTGCGAAACGCCCTGCGGCAGGATAATTAGAGGAGTGACAGTGTGGAGATAATGGAATTAATAGATAGCTTAGAAGACGCTATCGATAAAGGCGGAAAGCTGCCCTTTGCAGGGAAGTGTCTGCTTGATAAAGAGGAGCTTTTGGAGATAATCGCCGAGATTCGCCTAAAGCTGCCTGATGATTTAAAGCAAGCCAAATGGGTAAAGGAAGAGCGTCAGCGCATTATCGTTGAAGCGCAGAAGGAAGCCAACCAAATTATAAAAGGCGCAGAAGATAAAATAGTATCGCTGATAAACGAGCATGAAATCACAAAGAAAGCGCAGGATAAAGCCACTGAGATTATGACGCACGCGCAAAAGCGTTCGCGCGAGATTCGCGACGGCACACGCGCCTATGCCGACGAAGTTTTAGGCGACGTCGAGAAAGCAATCGAAGGCACGCTTAAGACATTGCGCGAAAACCGCAACACCCTTCACGCCAAAACCGACCGAAGAGATACTGCTGCAAACAACCATTCTAACGCGCAGGAAGAATAAAACATATCGTTAGTGGCGAGTGAACATATTATAGTTGTAGAGAAATAAATGCAATAGAAGGGAAATTGTATAATATAATGAAATATATAGTAATATTGTGCGATGGAATGGCGGATTTGCCCGTGGAGGAATTGGGCGGCATGACGCCTATGGAAAAGGCGAACACTCCTAATATGGACGCGTTAGCTGCGCAGGGAACGGTAGGCATGGTTAAGACGATTCCACAAGGGTTCACTCCCGGAAGCGACGTTGCGAATTTGTGCGTATTAGGCTACAACCCCGAAGAAAGCTACAGCGGACGCTCTCCGCTTGAAGCCGTGAGCATAGGCATACCTGTAAATGAAACCGACACTATCTTTCGCGCAAACTTTGTCGCTCTGTCCGAGGACGAGGATTACGACAACAAAACAATGCAGGATTACTCCGCAGGGCTTATTCCGACGGAGCAGGTTAAAGTTTTAGCGGAGGATTTAAATAAGCAGCTTGGCTTAGATAATGCGAAGCTGTACGCAGGCAATTCATTCCGCGGCATAATGGTATGCGGCGAGCGTCTGCCTGCGATAGACAACACTCCGCCGCACGACATTGCGCGGCAAGTGATAGGGCAGTATCTCATCAAGGACGACAAGCTCGCCGACATCTGTCGCCGCAGCTACGACATATTGAAAAATCACCCAATAAACATCAAGCGGCAAAGCGAAGGCTTAAAGCCTGCGAACAGCATATGGATTTGGGCGCAAGGCTACACTCCCTCATACCAAAACTTTGAGGAAAAGTACGGTTTAAAGGGCGCGATAATCTCCGCAGTGGATTTGCTTAAGGGAATAGGCATATGCGCCGGAATGTCCACCCCCGATATAAAAGGCGCGACAGGCGACTTCCACACAGACTACGCTGCCAAAGGCAAAGCCGCAGTCGAGCTTCTGGCCGACCACGACTTCGTTTTCGTGCACATCGAAGCCCCCGACGAATGCGGACACAGCTTCATGCTAAAGGAAAAAGTGCGCTCCATCGAATTGATTGATGAAAAAATAATCGGCTACATTCGCGAACAATTAAGCGGCACGCAATACAAAATGCTTGTGCTGCCTGACCATGCTACGCCTGTTATGCAGGGCTGCCATATCGCCGACCCTGTGCCGTACATGGTATACAATAGCACAAACGTTGTCCATAATACAATTAAATATAATGAAAAAGCCGCGGGCGAGTGTGAGCTGCTTGAGCAAGGCTATAAGCTCATGCACCAATTCTTAAAGCGGCAATAATCGAGGTCATAAATGCCGCAGAACAAGCATTTGCGTTTTTTAGTCATTGTGCTGTATGCCGCGCTTGGGTATGTCTTTATTGTGTTTGCGCTACCCAAGCTGCTTTCTTTATTTTTGCCGTTTATACTCGCGTTTGGGATTGCGTTGATTTCGCGTCCCTTTACGCGATTTTTGCATAATAAGCTGAAAGTGCCGGATAAGATTGCGGCGTTTATCGCGCTGCTTATTGTAGTTGCGGTGATTGCGCTGCTTATTACGCTGCTTGTCAATCGGCTTATGTTTGAGTTTAACAACCTTGTCGCGAATCTGCCAAAGTATATCGACACTGTGCAGGAGAATTTCAACAAGGCTTCGGACAGCTTGTGGAAGTATTACGACGCAGTGCCTCAGAATATTGCTGACAAAATCGATGAAGGCGTGAACGGATTAGCAGAAGGCGCGTCGTCGCTTATACCAATCGCGACGCAGTGGACGCTGCTTAAAGCAACGTCGGTCGCTACAATGATGCCGTACACCCTATTCTTCATCATAGCCTTTTTCCTAGGCAGCTACTTTATGACGGCGGACTATGAACGAATCGGCGCATTTATAAAGAAGAATGTCCCCGAAAAAGTAACAACGCGTATCACACAGATTAAGGAATACGCGATAACCGCGCTGCTGCGTTATCTCAAGGGCTTGTTCATCATAATGTGCGTGATGTTTTGCGTGCTGCTGGTTGCGTTTTGGGTGCTTAAGATAAATTCCGCGCTGTTGCTTGCTTTGGTGATTGCGCTGATGGATGCGCTGCCTGTGCTTGGAATGGGGCTTGTGCTCATCCCTTGGGGGATAATATCACTTATTATGGGGGATATTTCAACGGGCATATCTCTCGTTCTGCTTTACGTACTCGTAGTAATCATACGGCAGTTTATCGAACCTAAGATTATAAGCTCATCTTTGGGCTTGCACCCGCTCATCACATTGATAGGCATGTACCTCGGCTTCCGATTGTTCGGCGTAGGCGGAATAATCATAATCCCAATAATCATCATCATTTTGGTATTCCTAAATCGTTCCGGTGCAATAAAAATATGGAAAGAATAGGAAATTGTCACAATTTAATAGAATAATTGCAGCAGCCGAAAGGCTGCTGCTTTACATAATTCCACTTTATACACTTACTAATTCCACATTATCAACATAGTTATCCACAGGCTGTTAAAAATAAAGTGTGGAAAAGCCTTATTTTGAGTGAGGTAATTATATTTATTCACAGGTATCTGTTAAAATTATTAAGAGTTTCCACGTTTACATAAAGTTGTTCACATTAAAATGTTACAAAATTTTACATTAAATGGAAGCGTCGGCAATTCGTTGCGCCATGTTGATGTAGGCCTCTTTGACATATTTCGGTGACACAATTTCGGCTTTTCCGTCGAATTGGAAGAGCCAGCCGTAGAATGATGTGCTGACTGCAACTTTTACCCTGATGGTGAAGCGGTCACCGGAGCAAGGCTTTATGTTGACGTTGCTGCCGAATTTGTCGAATACTACGCCGGTGAGGGAATTGTTGAAACGCAGCGTGACATGCTCGTCCTCGCCGCCGAACATCGAGAATACCTTTTTGGTGTACTCGCCGATATCAAAGCCGCGTGGGTGCGGAATGATTTCCGCTTCCAGCGGCTCTATGTTTTCCATTTTGTCTACGCGGAAGTGGGCGATGTCGCCGTATTTTTCGTAGAAGGCGATTAGGTAATAGTTTTCGTCGTGCCACGATAGGGCGTAGGGGGAGGCTGTTCGGTCGCCGTCGCGATATTGTTTTTGTCTGTCGGGGCCGATGTGGAAATATTTGAAGCGGATTTGTTTGCCTGCAGCGATTGCTTTATGTATTGCGTCTACGTTGTAATAGATGTGCTCGTTCATTGCCTTTACTCTGTTTGCTACGATGACCTGTCGCCGCAGTTGTTTGGCTTCGTTTACGCTTGTTAGGCTGCCGATTTTTTCGATGAGTTCATTTGACTTTTTCTCTGTGATGAATTTTGAGGAAGCGACTGCGTCTGCGAGCAATTTCAGCTCGGGCAGCTCAAAGGTTTTGCTTGCTACATAGTAGTCTGTGGTTTTGGTCTTTCTGCAAACCAAGTCAAGCCCAAAGTGACGCAGCGCTTCGATGTCGTCGTATATCGCCTTGCGCTCGCATTTAATGCCGCATTTTTCAAGCTCCGCAATCATTTGCGGTATGGTGAGGGTATGCTCTTCGTCTGTATGCTCGAGTAGGATTTTGTACAGATACAGCAGTTTTAGCTTTTGAAAGGTATTTTTTGGCATGTGAGTACACCTGTTTTTTATTTTAATCTTAACACAATTTCGTTTATGGGGCAATGGTTTGGTGTACTATAAATGGGACTGTCAGCATTTAATGTAATTTTATGCCTAGATTTATTAAATGGAAGGTGCGTAGGGCTGCGTTGTGCAGTAGGGGACGAGCGTTTGCGATGGCTTGTTCCAGTGGCATGGGGGAGTCGGTGATGGGGATTGCGGCGGTTAGGCCAGGGATTGTTGGGTTACCGTCTATGCTTCCGGCGAATGCGATTGCGGGTACGTTTTTGGTGCGGCAGCGTGCGGCTATGCCGAATACGGCTTTGCCGTGGGTGGATTGGGCGTCTAGTTTGCCTTCGCCTGTGATTACTAGTTGAGTGTCGTGCAGCTTTTCGTCGAAGTTTGCTAGGTTTAGGATTGTGTCTATGCCTGATTGGATTTTTGCGCCTAGGAAGGCGTGGAATGCTGCACCTATGCCGCCTGCTGCACCACCGCCTTGAATTGTTGTTATGTCTATGTTTAGCTTGCATTTTACGGCTTGGGCGTAGTTTGACATGCCTCGTTCGAGTTGGGGTAAGTCTTCGGCAGAAGCACCTTTTTGTGGGGCGAAGGTGTAGGCTGCGCCGTCGCTGCCTAGGAGGGGGTTGTCGACGTCGCACATTAGCGTGAATGTGGATTCGAGGATTGCAGGGTGTAGGTTTGAAGCGTCGATGTCGGCGATGTGCTGTAGGTCGCGTCCTTTGCCTTGGAGGGGATTGCCGTCGTGGTCGAGGAAGCGTGCGCCTAGGGCAGTTAGTGCGCCTATGCCGCCGTCGTTGGTTGCGGAGCCGCCTAGGCCTATGGTTATGTCGCGGCAGCCGCTGTAGAGGGCGTGTCGGATTAACTCGCCTGTGCCGTAGGAGGTAGTCTGCTGCGGATTGCGTTGGTGCGGCGGCACGAGGGTAAGTCCGCTTGCCGCTGCTGTTTCGATGATTGCTGCGCCGTTTGGCAGTATGCCGTAGTGCGCTTGGATTTGCTCGAACAGGCAGCCGCTTACGCTTGCGCGGCGCAGAGTGCCGTTGGTTGCGGCGATTACTGCGTTTACCGTGCCTTCGCCTCCATCGGCTATCGGTATGCCGACGGTGCGGCAGCAGGGGAATATCTCCGCTGCCGCTGCCGCGATTATGTCGATTGCTTCTTGCGAGGACAGGCTTCCTTT
The DNA here is from genome assembly GCA_964479875.1 of uncultured Eubacteriales bacterium. Taxonomy (GTDB): domain Bacteria; phylum Bacillota; class Clostridia; order Monoglobales; family CAYZNM01; genus CAYZNM01. The sequence continues at coordinate 35,064 of CAYZNM010000001.1, read as the reverse complement.
GAAGCTGTCGGGGGCGATTATGATTTTCATTTGGAGATTGCAGCTTTCATCTGCTTAACGTAGGCTGCGATATGTTCGGCGGCGTTTTCGCCGTGCTGTGCGATTATTTTGACTATTGCGCTGCCTACGATTACGCCGTCGGCATGGGCGGCGATTGCCTGTGCTTGCTCGGGCGAACTTATGCCGAAGCCTACGGCGATTGGGGTATTTGTCGCGGCGCGGATTGATTGCACAAGCGCGGCGAGGTCGGTTTGGATTTGGCTGCGCACGCCTGTTACGCCCATTGAGGATACTAGGTAGACGAAGCCTGTTGCTTCTTTTGCGATTTGCGCGATACGCTGCTGTGAGGTAGGAGCTATAAGAGTGATTATGTCAACGTCGTTGTCTGACGCGTGCTGCGATAGTTCGCCTTTTTCCTCATATGGCATATCAGGGATTATTATGCCGTCTATACCTACGGATTTGCAGCGCTCGAAAAAGCGTTGGTAGCCGTAGTTGAATACGGGATTGATGTAGGTGAGGAAAGCGAGGGGTATGTCTGTCTTTTCGCGCACCTTTTCTACTAGTGCGAACACGCTGTCGGTGGTAGCCCCTGCCGATAGGGCGCGGAGGTTGGCTTCTTGTATAACTGCGCCCTCGGCGATTGGGTCGGAGAAGGGTATGCCGATTTCGATTAAGTCCGCGCCTGCCGCTGCCATCTCGAGGATATAGCGTTCGCACGCTTGCATGTTTGGGTCGCCTGCGGTTAGGAAGCCGATGAATGCTTTGCCGCCCACGAAGGCGTTTGCAATTTTACTCATTTATGTGTACCCCCTTGTATTTGGCGATGGAAGCGACGTCCTTGTCGCCGCGCCCTGATAGGCATATGATGATGGATTGGTCGCGGCTCATGGTCGGAGCGGCTTGCATTGCATAGGCTACGGCGTGTGCGCTTTCGATTGCGGGAATAATGCCCTCGGTTTTGGAGAGGTACTCGAAGGCGTGTACGGCTTGGTCGTCGGTGATTGGTACATACTTAGCGCGTGAGATGTCGTGCAGGTGCGCGTGTTCGGGACCTATTCCGGGGTAGTCAAGCCCTGCCGAGATTGAGTATACAGGCGCGATTTGCCCGTATTCGTCTTGGCAGAAGTAGGACTTCATTCCGTGGAAAATGCCTAGCTTGCCCTTTGCAATGGTCGCGGCGTGCTTATCGGTGTCTACGCCATGCCCTGCGGCTTCGCAGCCGATTAGGCGTACGTTTTCGTCAGGGATAAAGTGGTAGAATGCGCCGATGGCGTTGCTGCCGCCGCCTACGCAGGCGACTACCATTTCGGGCAGCTTGCCTTCGGCGGCGAGAATTTGCGCCCTAGCTTCGCGGCTGATTATACTTTGGAAGTCGCGCACTATCATTGGGAAGGGGTGCGGACCCATTACCGAGCCTAGGACGTAGTGGGTGTCGTGTACGCGTGACGCCCATTCGCGCATGGTTTCGTTTACGGCATCTTTTAGCGTCATTGTGCCGCTGGTTACGGCGTGTACTGTTGCGCCTAGGAGCTGCATTCGGTATACGTTGAGTGCTTGACGTTCGGTGTCCTCTTTGCCCATGAATATTTCGCATTCTAGGTCTAGCAGTGCGGCGGCGGTCGCGGTGGCAACGCCGTGCTGCCCTGCGCCTGTTTCGGCGATTACGCGCGTTTTGCCCATTTTTTTGGCGAGCAATGCTTGACCTAGGACGTTGTTGATTTTGTGTGAGCCTGTGTGGTTTAGGTCCTCGCGCTTTAGGTAAATGCGCGCGCCGCCTAAGTCTTTGGTCGTTTTTTCGGCGTAGTAGAGGAGGGAGGGGCGGCCGGCGTAGTTGTTTAGTAGTTCTGTAAGCTCGTCGTTGAAGCTGCTGTCGTTTTTGTATTGCTCGTAGCAGCGTTCGAGGTTGATTATCTCGTTCATCAGCGTTTCGGGGATATATTGGCCGCCGTGAACGCCGTATCTGCCTTTGCTCATGTTGTACCTGCCTTTCTTATGATGGAAACGATTTCTATGATTTTGTCTTTGTCTTTGAAGCCGCCTACTTCTGCGCCGCTGGATATGTCGATGGCGTGGGGGTTTAGTTTGATTGCGTCGGCGATGTTTCCTATATTAATGCCGCCTGCGAGGAAGTAGGGTTTTGGGGGCGATTGGAGCTGAGTCCAGTCGAAGGTCTCGCCTGTGCCGCCGCTTCCGTTGTCGTAGAGGAGGAAGTCGCAGTCGTAGTTGTTGGTGTTGTGTGGGTTTATGGCTTTTATGATTGGGGCGGAGGTTTGGGATTTTAGGGCGTTGATGTAGGCATTGGATTCGTCGCCGTGGAGTTGGATTGCTTCGATTGTGTTGTTTTGGACGAGCTGTAGTATGAGGTCGTGGGTTGCGTCTACGAATACGCCGACTGCGATTATGTCGCGGAGTAATCGTGATTTTAGCAATCGCGCTTGCTCGGGCGATACCTGTCGCTTACTTTTGGCGAAGATGAAGCCGATGTAATCGGGACAGGTTTGGTTTACATAATCGATATCACACTCGCGGGATAAGCCGCATATTTTCACTTTCATACGATGCCCCTAAGCTGCGCTAAGTGCGCGGCTTTGTCGCTGCTGCGCATTAGGGATTCGCCGATTAGTGCGGCGTTTATATTGTGCTGACGCAGCAAGGTTATTTCGGCGGCGGTGGATATGCCGCTTTCGCTTACGCATATTTTTTCGGTGGGGATATGCTCGCGCAGTTTTATGGTGGTGGCGATGTCAACCTCGAAGGTTTCGAGGTTGCGATTGTTTATGCCGATGATGTTTGCGCCTGCGCGCAATGCTTTTTGCAGCTGCGGCAGTGAGTGGCACTCGACTAAAGCGGACAATCCGATGGAGGAAGCAGTGGCGATGTATTCGCCCAGTTTATCTTCGTCAAGCACCTCCGCGATTAACAGCACAGCCGCCACGCCTAGTGTGCGCGCTTCGTAAATTTGGTATGCGTCCACGATAAAATCCTTGCGCAGCGTGGGAATGGTCACGGATTCGCTTATCTCGCGCAAATACTTGTCGCTGCCGAGGAAGTATTCGGGTTCGGTCAGCACGGATATTGCAGCTGCGCCTGCGCTTTGGTAGTCCTTGGCAATTTGGAGATATGGGAAGTCTGCCGCGATAATGCCTTTAGAGGGCGACGCTTTCTTCGCCTCACATATGAAAGCGATATCCGATTGTCGCAACGCTTTCTCGAACGGAAAACCTTGCAGCGGTGTCACATTCGCTTGCACTTGTTCAAGCGGCACAGCTTCCATTTGCCGCGCCACACGCGCCTTTGTCGATTCAATTATTCTGTCTAGGAACATACAGTCACCTCGTTTGATAGCTTCACGAATTGCTCAAGTTGTCGCATAGCCGCGCCGCTGTCGATTATTTCCTCGACCTCGCTGATAGCTTGCTCGAACGAGATCTCCTTGGCGACATACAGCGCGGCGGCGGAGTTTAGCACCGCTGCGTTGCGCTTTGCGCCTTTTTTACCTGTGAGTATATCGCGGATAATCGCGGCGTTTTGGCTAGCGTCACCGCCTGTGAGTTCGCTTTTGTCGCAGCGGTCGAAGCCGAATTGCTCCGGCGCAATCTCATAAGACTTAACCCACCCATTTTTTACTTCACAAACACTTGTTGGCGCAGAAAGTGAAATTTCGTCAAGCCCATCCTGTCCATAAACCACCATCGCATTCTTTACGCCGAGGTTCGCAAGCACCTTCGCAATCGGCTCAACCAAGGCTTCCTCGTACACGCCGAGCAGCTGCATTTTCGCTCCGGCAGGATTGGACAGCGGCCCCAATATGTTGAAAATTGTACGTACACTAAGCTCACGGCGCACAGGCGCGACATACTTCATCGCAATGTGATAATTCTGCGCAAATAGGAAGCATATGCCGAGCTTTTCCAGTAACCGCGCACTATCCTCAGGCGGAATCGCAATCTTTACGCCGAGTGCCTCGAGTACATCGGCAGAGCCGCATTTGCTCGACGCCGCGCGGTTTCCATGCTTCGCAACAGGCACACCTGCTGCCGATACAATAATCGCGGCGGTGGTGGATATGTTGAAGCTGTGCGAATTGTCGCCGCCTGTGCCTACGATTTCCAGCACATCGCGCTCATGCAGCAGCTTCACGCAATGCTTGCGCATTCCTGCCGCCGACGCGGTTATTTCGTCGATAGTTTCGCCCTTCATTGAAAGTGCGACGAGGTACGCGCTAAGCTGCACGGCGGTAGCTTCGCCGCTCATTATCTCGTCCATCACAGTTTCGGCTTCAGCGTATGTGAGATTTTGTCCCTTTGTGAGCTTTACAATAGCTTCCTTTATCATATATTTTCTCCCAAAAAGTTTTCGAGTATCGTTTTGCCGTGGGGCGTGAGGATTGATTCGGGGTGGAATTGCACGCCGTAGGTTTTGTGCTGTACGTGCGCGATTGCCATGATTTCGCCCTCGATTGTGTTAGCCGTGACTTTGAGCTGCGGCGGCAGTGTATCTTTTACGCCTGCGAGGGAGTGATAGCGTGCGACTTCGATGTTTCCAGGCAAGCTTTTGAATATGGGACAGCGTATGTCTAAAAGCGCAAGCGATGTTTTGCCGTGCATTAGTTCGCGTGCATACGACACAGTGCCGCCGTAGGCTTCAAATATCGCTTGATGCCCAAGGCATACGCCGAGAATAGGAATTTCGCCGCTTAGTTTTTGTGCGACTTCCACGCATACGCCTGCGTCGGCAGGCTTTCCAGGTCCTGGCGACAGCACGATGTGCGACGGAGCAAGTGCGCGTATTTCATCGATTGACAGCTCGTCGTTGCGCACCACTTTAATGTCGGGATTTATTGTACCAATTAATTGGTACAAATTGTAAGAAAAGCTGTCGTAATTATCAATCAGCAGCACCATTATAGGATTCCCCCTTCTGCGGACTTTAGCGCGTTTACTACCGCTTTCGCTTTGTTGATACTTTCTTCGTACTCTTTTTCGGGGACGCTGTCGGCGACTATTCCTGCGCCCGAGCGTATGAACACCTTGCCGTTTTTCTTGAAGGCGAGGCGGATTGCAATGCAGCAGTCCATGTCGCCTGTGAAGCCTAGGTAGCCGATTGCGCCGCCGTATATTCCGCGCTTGTTGTTTTCCAGTTCGTTTATGATTTGGCAGGCGCGGATTTTTGGCGCGCCGGAGAGTGTGCCTGCCGGAAGTACGGCGTTTATCGCGTCTATCGCGAATTTGTCCGCGCGTATGTGTCCGCTTACGGTTGAGCCTATGTGCATTATGTGTGAGAATCGCAGCACCGACATGTAGCTACACACCTTAACGCTGCCGAATTCGCTTATTTTGCCTAGGTCGTTGCGCCCTAGGTCGACTAGCATGTTATGCTCTGAAAGCTCCTTTGGGTCGGCGAGAAGCTCTTGTTCCAGCTGTGCATCCTCCTCATCTGTAGCGCCGCGCGGACGCGAACCTGCCAATGGGAAAGTATGCAGCACTCCGTTTTCAAGCTTCACCAATGTTTCGGGCGACGCTCCTGCAATCTCAATGTCGTTGCTGCCGAAGTAGAACATATACGGCGACGGATTGCTTGTGCGCAGTACGCGGTATAGGTCGAGCAAGCTGCCCTCGAACCCTGCGTGTAATCGATTGGACAGCACTACTTGGAAGATGTCGCCCTCACGAATATATTCCTTCGCACGCTCCACCATTTTGCAGTATTCTTCCTTTGTAAACAACTGCGTAAGCTCCGACGTAAGCCGCAGCGGCTCTGCTTGCTTATGCTTGCCGCTCATGATTAGTTCGGCCATTTTGTCAAGCTCCGCCGCGCCGCGTGCATATTCCTCTGCGATATTTTCAGCCTTGATGTTGACAATCAGCACAACCTTCTGGCGCAAGTTGTCAAACGCTATCACCTTGTCGAACAACATCAAGTCAGCATCATTGAAATTCTCTTCATCAAGAGCGTCAAGCTTTAGCGTAGGTTCGCTGTATTTGATATAGTCATAGGAAAAATATCCGACAAGTCCGCCTGTGAACGGCGGCAGATAATCAAGCTTCGGCGACTTATGCTTGCGCATAACATCATCGATAAACGCGCTTGGGTCGTTGGTTTCGTGCAGCTGCGTTTCGCCGGAACGTACAGTTACTTTCCCATTAAAGCAAGTTATCTCCATCGTCGGCGCGTAGCCCAAAAAGGTGTACCTGCCCCACTTCTTTGTATCCTCCACGCTTTCGAGCAAAAAGCAGTGACTGCTAGCGGTCTGCAGCGACTTCAGCACGCCAATCGGCGTAAGCATATCCGCGAAAAGCTCGCGCGACATCGGAATAACGCCGTATTCGCGAGAGTAGCCCATCGCTTCATCTAAAGTTGGTCGTATCATATTACCTCCTGAATCTTGCCAAGAACGCAAAAAAGTCCTTGGCAAAGTTAAATAAACTTTACCAAGGACGAATATGTATGTATATCCGCGGTGCCACCTTGATTTATGGGCGTACAGCTTCCGCGAAAACGGATAGCAAAATAAAGCCCATACACTTAGCAGGGTACCAACATACCCTCGACAACTTACGTATGTCAACACGTCATAGAATACTCAGGCGTGAACCCTTTGACTATGCCCTCGGCGGCCCATTTAATGTACTGCGTACTGCGAGGCTCTCAGCTACCCCCGCTCTCTGTAAGTGCATTTTACATTTTTATTCCCGCGTCTACGGTTTATTGTATTGTAGCATATCAAGTGTGTTTTGTCAAGCGGGAATTTTTGTTACTTCAATCCGCTTTTTAGAATTTGGTCAAGAGAGCTGTGGTCGGTATGCAAAGAATCGCCAAAGATGCGACGACTGCCGCGGCTTTGGTTTGATTGTCCGGTGGGGTGAGGATTATGCTCATTTGGCGGGGTTATTACAATTGCTTTCGCATTACAAATTTATCATTTATATTTTTGTAGATTATAAAACCTTGCTTTTCATACATTCCCTTTGGTCCTCTAAAATCACGAGTTGCACCTTGAAATCCATTATTCGGATAACTTTCCACAACATCAAAGCCATCATTTTTTGCATCTATGCAAACACGCTCTAATAGTTTTGTTGCAATACCTTTTCTTTGCATTTCCGGTGCTATTGCAAAGCAAAAAATAGATTTAATTTTCTGTTTTAACTCATCGTTATCAACTGGCGGCATTGAGCGTAACCAACTAATGCAATTTTGACATTCTAATTTTGTATTTGCGTTGCACCAACCTATGACTTGCTCGTTTTGATAAGCTAAATATCCTTGTATTATACCATTATTAACATATTGTCTTGCAAGCTCACGCCTTTTTTCAGCAGATGAAAAATCTGTTTTTACACGGTGGTCGGCACTACACCAACAAACGCAATAACATTTTGCTTCTGTATCGTCATCATGTGGTGTTACATCAAAAAAATACAAATAATCATCTACAAGTTCGGGAGATAATCTTTTGATTTCAATACCCATAATTCACACCTTCCTATTATATAAAAAATCTGTAGTACATAAAAAGTATATCAAAGGCTCAATCGCTATGTCAAACGTTTTTCTGCTCTTGCTTCCAATCAACCTTGCTCGCAACCCTCTGCTTTATCAACAGCAAAAAAGCGGATTGAAGTTTTGTTATTTTTTGCTGTGAAAAATCTCGTGCGCTGCTTGCCCTATGTCTACCACCTTTGCGCACTTGTTTATATCGTACCAATGCTCTCCGTTATCGTATATTTCATACGATGTTTTGTCGAGGACAACCCTTATTTCATCTTTGGTTAAATCGCGGCGTATGCTCTTTAGTATGGCGACAAATCCGCCGAGAACAGGCGACATAGATGAAAACGAGAAGAATGGAAGCTTATCTCCGCTGTTTATTGTGTCGCTATTATTTAAAGCTTCCAAATACTGCTCGTATCGCGGAATATATAGATGATTGTAGTCGTAGTGCAGAATATTGTAATCAGGCTCGCGAATGAAGCTATCCTTGTCGTAAAACGGCATACACGCATAAGGCCAGATGTTGTTTTTGTTGTCGCAATGGATAAATGTCGTGATTATTCCGTTTTGTGCGGCTTTGTCGATGAGGCAGTCGAATTTGTTGCGGTGCGCAGGTGTGAAGCGTGGGTGGGAGTAGGTTAATATGTCAAGCTTGCTTTCGATTGCCCAATTTATCGCGGCTTCCAGATATTGAATTCGCTTTGCGTCGGCTTCATCTTGAGATTCGCCTTGATATTTGCAGCAGTTTATGGCGTAGATACTGCATTCGGGGGCGATTTCCTTTAATGCCGCCGCCATCCAATATCCATGCTCGGGTTTATTCAGCAATTCATCTGCGGTGTTGGTTACATCAATGAAATCGGTGTATAGGCCGCTGTGTATATCTCTGCCGAAAAGCCAATCGAGGATACCGATTTTAACGCCCATGCCTTTGCCATATTTATGCGCGGGCTTTACATTGTGCATGGAAAAATAAGTTTCTCTGGAGTTTGCGTTGCCGAAAAATATTTCATGGAGGTTACTCACGGTGAATACTCCTTTGGGCAAGCGGCTATATGCCGGATAGGTTTAGTGCAGTTACCACGCGCGGTCGAGCAGCCATAGCTTTACTACGGCGGCGCATTCGCGTATGTAGTTGATTGCAAGGGTGTACCACTCGATGGGGGCATGGCGTGAGTATGCGTCAAAGCCTGCTTTTTTGGCGTAGGCTACGGAGCGGTAGATGTGGAAGCCGTTGGTGATTACAGCGACTTTGTAGGGGCGTGTGAAAAGCTCGTCTAGGATTTGCTTGCTGTATACCATGTTTTCCCATGTGGAGGTGGCGCGCGGCTCCATCACTATGCGCGATTCGGCAACGCCATGGCGTACTAGGTAGCTTTTCATTGCGGAGGCTTCGGTTGAAGTTTCGCCGTTGCCCATTCCGCCTGTGACTATGATTATGGCGGATTGATTGCGCGCGGCGTAATCGGCGGCGGTGTTAAGGCGGTGCGCTAGGGTGTATGTAACTGTGTCGCCGCGCAATCCTGCGCCCAGTACGATTACGGCGTCCTCGTCGTAGCGCACTGTGTCGACACTTCCGTACACAAACAAGAACAAGCACAATCCGCACGCGGCCGCGAACACAATATATGCTGCGCGTCTTATCCATAGCAGCACTCCGCGTGACGTCGCGCGATTTACAACATCAAACAATGCGCCGTAGGCAAACAGCACAGCTCCTGCCGCGAACGCCATAACAATGCCGCTGTTGAACGCATTCGCGAAATATATAGCGGCTGCGTTGAGCATGAGCAATGCTCCACATAAAATTAGAATGAATCGAATATATCTCATAGTTGTAATTATACCACATCGTTTGGAAATTTGCAAATTTGTGGAAGAAAAATTTTTGTTTGACATCTTCAATCGAGTGTGCTATAATTAGGCAAACTTCAAAATAGTAGGTTTAATATGAACATTTTAACTAACATCAGTATGCTTGTTTTAGCTCTGGGCGACTCGGATTCGGCGAAACGTTGCTTAGAGCTTGAAAATAATTTCGCCGGATAGCGTAATCGCGGCATAGGGCTTCTATGTCTGTTTGAGTTACGCGAATCCGGTGGAATAGGGCCGCGGGCGTTTTGCCTGCGGCCTTTTTATTTTGCAAAAAATTAGATTAAAGGTGTGGAGGGGACATGAAAAGCTTTAGGAATAATCTGTATTTGTTGGGGTTGATTTGGAAGGCTGCGCCGTGGAGGGTGGTTATTGCGATTGCGGAGCGGAGCTTTAATTTTTCGTATGGCGCGTTTTATACGCTGGTGTTTTTTCGGCTGATAATTAACGCACTCGAGGGCGGAGAATCGTATTCGCGTGTGTTGGAGATTTTACTGATGCTGACTGCGTATGGGTTGGCGCAGGGAGGGATTGGGGCATGGTATGAGAATATATATGCGCCTAAGTCGGACCAGGTGATACTTCAATATTTGAACGAGTTGGTGTATAGGCAGGCGACCGCGATTGACCTTGCGTGCTACGATTCGCCGGAATTTTATGACAGCTTTACTAAAGCCGCCGCGCAGGTTAGCGACAAAAGTTTGGGCTTTTTGCGGAATTTGTCGCAGATTATTGGGTGCGTGTTCGCGCTATGTTTGAATGCGGGATATGCCGCTGTTGTTGATGTGAGCATTACCCCGATTGCGATTGCGCCTGTGGTGTGCGTGTTCATCATTGAAAAGCGCAAGGGCAAGGCGCAGTACGACTATGAGATGGCGCGGCTGCACCATAAACGCCGCGCGGACTATGTGAAGCGCACGGTTTATTTGAAGGATTACGCGAAGGAGCTGCGGTTGTCGGCGATATTCGGCCTGCTGGAGCAAAAGTTTACGGCGGCTGTCGAGGGCATGAGTGCGGCGGCGAAGCAGTATGGCTTGCGAATCGCGCTGCTGCGGTTTTTGTCGGAAGCATGGCTGCAAATTGTGATGTACGCTGTGATGTTGGGGTACATCGCGTACCGCTATTTGGTGCATGGTGCGTTTTCGCTTGGCGATTATTCCGCGCTTACAGGGGCTGTTTTCAACATTGCGCACTTTTTGTCTGCGATTGCTGAAAGTGGCAATGACTTGTATCAGAGTGGGTTGTATACTGAAAACTTGCGCGAGTTTTTGCGTACTCGTCCGACTATATTGTCAGGTGAAAAAGACGCTGCATTCGAGAGGGAAATTGCGCTGCGCAACGTCAGCTTTTCCTACGGAGGCAAGGATATACTGAAAAATGTCAGCCTTACCATTCGCAAGGGCGAGAGAATCGCAATCGCAGGGCATAACGGCGCGGGTAAAACTACGTTGGTGAAGCTGCTCATGCGATTGTATGACCCGTGCAGCGGTTCGGTGGAGGTTGACGGCGTTGATATTCGGCAGATGTCGTTGGGTAGATATCGCGCATTGTTTGCCGCTGCGTTCCAGGATTTCCAAATATTCAGCGTCACGGCGGCGGAGAATGTGACGCTTGATGATAATTATAATGAAGAAACTGTCGTGGCGGCAATGCGTAAGGCAGGCGTGTACGACAGATTCGCAGGCGTTGGAATCCACGCGCGGCTTACGCGTGAGTTCGACGAAAACGGAATAATTCTAAGCGGTGGCGAAGCGCAAAAGCTAGCGGTAGCGCGAGTTTTCACAAGCGATGCACCGATTGCGCTGCTCGATGAGCCGTCGGGCGCACTCGACCCTGTCGCCGAGCATGAGTTGTTCGAGCGACTATGTGCCGCAGGCGAAGGCAGGACTGTCCTGTTTATCTCCCACCGACTTACCGCCGCGACAATGGCAGACCGAATATATCTGCTCGAGGAAGGCGAAATCGCCGAGCAGGGCAGTCACGCCGAGCTTATGGCACTAAACGGTAAATACGCCGAAATGTATCGCTTGCAAGGTGAAAGCTACACAATGGAGGACGACGATGAAACTGCGTAGAATTATTTCCAACAACTGGTTTATACTGCGAATATTCGCGAAAAACGCGCCTACGTATTTTTACATGACCGCGCTGTCGAATGTTTTGGTTGTGGGTTCGGAGGTTATCACCAATTCGCTGATGGCGAAGTTTATGTATGACGCGCTGTCGCAGCGGAAGCCGCTCGGCGATATATTCGCCGTAATCGGCGCGGTCGCGGCATTGCTGACAGTGCGGCATTTTGTCCGCGCCTACACGGAGGAAAGCTTACGCGAGAAAGCGAAAGCGGCAGTCTACGGCAAATTGCAAGGCGAATTGTTCGCCAAAGCGTCAACACTCGACCTTTCGTGCTACGACGACCCGAAGTTTTACGACGGCTTCGTTTGGGCTATGTCGAGCGCGGAGGAAAAGGCGTTGGCTGTGTTCCAGACCGCAAACCGTTTTATGGCATACGTGTTGGCGTTTTGCGGATATGGGGGCGTAATGCTTGCTCTCGACCCGTTTGTGTTTATCCCTGCCGCATTGTTTTTCTTAATGACATTCGCGCTCAATATGCGCCGCGTCAAAATAAACTTTGCAAAGGAAAGCGAGTTGAAGCCGGAGATTCGCAAGCGCGATTACGCGACGCGTGTGTTCTACCTCAAAGACTTTGCGAAAGAATTGCGCACGACGCAAATCGGCGGCATAATCCTGCACAACTTCCGCGAAAGCGTGTCGCGGATTAAGGCAATCGCTGTGAAGCACGGAAAGCGGCTTGCGCTTATTTCCGTGATTGACGAGGTGTTGGGCGAGGCGATTATCCTTAACGCAGGCGTGTATGCATACCTTGGCTATCGACTGCTTGTGACGAAAACTATTACGATAGGTTCGCTGATGAGCCTTGCGTTTGCGACGGAGAATTTGATATGGCGGATGAATCAGCTTATTTCGTTTGTGCCTGAATTTACCGAGCACGCGCTTTATATTGAGAAGCTGCGCGGCTTTTTGGACTACGAGGCAAAAGTTGTGGGCGGCAGATTGCCTGTGCCACAAAGGGGTACGCTGCGGCTTGACAACGTAAGCTTTGGCTATGGCGACACGCTTGTGCTTGACAATATAAATATGATAATAAATGTGAATGAGAAGGTGGCAATCGTAGGCTACAACGGCGCGGGCAAGTCGACGCTGGTTAAGCTGCTCATGCGATTGTATGACCCGCAAAGCGGTACGATTACGCTGAATGGCATAGACATACGCGAGTTTGATTTATACCAATACCGCCGCAGCTTCGCCGCTGTATTCCAGGACTTTGCGATTTTCGCAGCGGAGCTTGGCGAAAATGTCGCGCTGCGTCGCGACTATGACGCTGCCGCCGCGGAATCCGCGCTCGCCCAAAGCAGCTTTGACCCGCGCAAGCTTGCAGGCGGCATACGCACGCAGCTCACAAAAGAATTCCACGACGACGGACACAATCTATCCGGCGGCGAATCGCAAAAAGTCGCGGCAGCGCGCGCATTCTACAAAAGCTGCCCCTTCGCGGTACTCGACGAACCCTCCGCCGCACTCGACCCAATAGCCGAGTACAACCTCAACCAAACCCTTGCCGCCGCCGCAGCCGACCGCACAGTCCTATTCATCTCACATCGCCTATCCACAACCAAAGTCGCCGAAACAATCTACATGCTAGAACGCGGACGAATCATCGAACAAGGCTCTCACGCCGACTTATTATCAAGCGGCGACAAATACGCCCACATGTGGCAGCTCCAAGCGAAGAAATACAACAACTTCCCGAAAAAATGAGTTGACTTTGTACGCGCAATCAAATAAAATATTAGTATCTAAATATATCGAGGTGACAACATGATATTTGAAAAAGGCAGCAAGGTACTTATAATCGGCGACTCCATCACCGACGCGTGCAGAGAACGCCCCGTAGGCTTAGGAGAAGGCTTAGGGCTTGGCTATGTAAAATACATCAACGCCATAATTCAAACAGAATATCCCGAGCTTGGCATAACCATCATGAACACAGGCATAGGCGGCGACACAATCCGCAACCTGAAAGCACGCTGGCAAACCGACGTTATCGACCTCGCGCCGGATTATCTCGCAATCCACATCGGCGTAAACGACGTATGGCGCAGCTTCGACAGTCCCGACCACCCCGAGCTTGCAGTTGAGCTTGACGAATACATCGCGACATACAACGAGCTTCTCGACCAAACAAAGCCGAAGGTTAAGGCAATCATCTTGATGACACCGTTCTTATCTGAAACAGATAAGTCAGAGCCGATGTTTGCGAAGCTGCTAGGCTATATTCAAGCGGTGAAAGACATCGCGGAGAAGCACGGATTGACCTGCGTAGACATGCAGGCGGAATTTGAAAGCTACATGGCGCGCGGATTATCGCCTGCTATGCTGTCCGGCGACAGAGTACACCCGTCGCAAGTTGGCGCAATGGTTATGGCGAAGGCGTTTATGAAGGCTGTGAATAAGTAATAAAAACAAAAGAGCAGGCAAAATGCCTGCTCTTTGCTTGTCGGCAGCGAAAATGGCTGACATTGGCTAGTGGAGATTATGCTCATTTGGCGTATGCGCTAATAAACTCACAAACGCATTTTGTATACTCATTCGCTTCTTCAATTCTTGGAAAATGCCCACTGTTTTCAAACTCTTTTATATGGGCATGGGGAGCGTGTTTCATATAATAATCAATCTGTTCATTGCTACACACGGAATCATATTTTCCTGTTATAAGCAATGAGGGCTGATGATTCTCACTTAACAATGGTAAAAAATTCATAAACATTTTACCATCTTTTACAAGCTTGACATAATGAATATTACCTTTTGCCCACATATCTGAAGTTATTTCTTCTGTAGAATAACTGGCTATATATTCTTCATATGAAATATTGTGCAAATAGTTTCTGATTTTGGGATTATCGGAAGAAAGATTTAAAATTTTACTCATATCATCAATAGCCATATTGTCATTTTCAAGGTATGCTTTATTTATAATCTCATAGCATAAACTTGCCCCCTCTGTGTTTTGAATGTTGTTAAAATACCCCAACAAATATTTTGCTACTGACTTTGTAGAAAGAGTAAAATTAAAACTCGGACATTCGTAAATAACCGAACTTATAGAAGCAGGATACAGATTAGTATATAAACAAGCCAACATTCCACCATATGAATGACCGAGCAACGACCATTTTTCTATATTTAATTGAACGCGCATTTGCTCAAGCATTTCAATTTGTTTTACCATTCCGTAATCTTCATAGTCTGGAATTGCATCAGAACGTAAAACACCATATTGATCAATGGCAATAACATTATGATATTTTCCTATTTTGTAGCATTGATTTTGGAAATCCAAGCAACTTGCTCCCGGACCACCATGCAAGTAAAGTAAGACTTTTTTATTTTCTCTACCTTGATTCTCTATATAAATATTCTTGCCACTAATATTTATAAACCCCATAACTTAAACACCTCACCTAATATAAATAATCTGTACCAAAAGTCGCCTTAGAACACCACTGCAACCTTGCCGCAGTCGCCTTTTGCCATGAGGGCGTAGGCTTTGTCGGCTTCCTCGAGCTTGAATTGGTGCGTGATAAGCTTGTCAGGGTGAATGTTCCAGCGTACGAGCCGCTCAACTAAGTTTTCCATCTGCCACAGGCTTGTCACCCATGAGCCATAGATTGTCTTTTGTCCGTGGATTAAGTCGGGGCTTGCGTCGAATGAGCATAAGCCGCCTTCGCCTACAAGTGCAATCTTGCCGTATGCACGCGTCGCTTTTATAGCTAGTGCGCGTCCGTGTACGTTTGCGCTTGCGTCGAGTGCTTTCTCCACGCCCTTGCCACCTGTGAGTTCGAGAATTTGCGCTAGTGCGTTTTCTCCCGGAGTTACAACATGGTCGGCAAGACCCAGGTCTTTGGCAAGCTTAATGCGCGTTTCATTCATCTCCACGCCGATTGTGCATGTCGCGCCCATAGCCTTCGCAAGCTGCAACGCCGCAAGCCCCACAGGCCCTAAGCCCACCACCAACACAATATCATCACCGCTCACGCCTATCTTTTCCCACGCTTCATACACAGTGCCGAAGCCGCACGCAACCTGCGCGCCGTCCAAGTAAGTAAGCGAATCCGGCAGCTCAATCAAATCGCGCTCGTCCGCTAAAATATACGGAGCCATGCCGCCGTTGCGCTGCCAACCATACGCCGCCCTATGCTTGCTCGTGCAGGAGATAGCGTACCCGCGGCGGCAGTCGTGGCATACGCCGCAGCCGCTTATGTGGTAAATCACCACTCTGTCGCCCTTCTTAAAACGCTTCAGTCCTGCGCCTTCTTCCACGATAACGCCGCAGGGCTCGTGTCCTGCAATCATTCCGGGAATGTACCCCTCTGCGCCCTTGCCTAAATGCTCATGGTAAATGCAGCGTATATCGCTGCCACAGATTGTGCTTGCCTTGGTTTGCACAAGCACCTGCCCATGCCCCGGCGTGGGAATATCAAATTCGCGAAGCTCCACGGTGCTGTTGCCCGGGAGTATTGCCCCTGTCATCTTTGACATAATGCCTCCTTGAAGGTTTGCAATCTTTATGTTTTTGTTCGCATGTATGTGTTCTTGCTGCTCGTTTTAAAGCACAAGGCTTTTTGCAAGCAAAATATCCGGCTTGCCGATTCCGTTTGCATCAGGGATTACACCTACGATTTTGTAGCCGACTTTTTGGTAGAACTCGTAGGGGTGTTTGTTTATGTTTTTGATGTTGATTATCTTTTCGTAGGTATCGACGAACAGGTTTGTGTTTGACAATGTAGTTGCGTCGGATTCATCGTCACAGCCGAGGTATATCGTAAGACAACCCTTTTGCCGCAGCACGTTTTCAAGAGCAAAGCATAGCTTTGTGCCGATACCTTGAGATTGATACTTTTGGTATACGGCTAATGGGTGCAGCTCCCACGCCGTAACTCCGTATTGCGGAATCGCTCCGACGAAACCGAGCAGTACATCTCCCTCAACAGCGGCTAATAAAACTTTACTTTCATCAAGACAATTCTGTATCTCCTCGTTCGTGTTGCTGCTATAACAATGAGGGAAAGCCTGCCTTAGTAACTCAACTGCTTGCTCGTTTAGGTTGATTGTTTCGTAGGTGAGAAGTACAATTTCCATATTATACCTTCGTATCTTCTTCCCACACATTCACGCGCGGTAGTCGCTGTTGACGCGGCAACAGCTCAGGGAAAGGCTTGTGCGGCTCAGTCTGATACCAATACGCAGTGCTGGAATAATCATTCGACAGCTTGTTAGCGTGACCATGCTCTATTGTGAATTTGATGGACTTTTCAAAGTGAATCGGGTCGTTTACGTGAATGCGGTACATGCTGTTTTTGCCACCCCAGTCCCAGCCTGCTTTGTCGCCGCTGTAAACTGTTATGCCGTGCCACGGAGTGTGAAATTCGGTTTTGGGGCAGAATGCTGTGTTGAAGTAGTCCTCTGTGCCTGTGCCGTGAAGGCTTGGCGGCCACTTTTCGCCATCGATGAAAATCATGTCGTCGCCCTCGCCGTACCAATCGTTCGCACCGCGCTCAAAGCAGTCTATGTTTAGATTGCAGCCTACGTATTTACCTTTGCCTTCGGCTTCGAGTATGACGTAGTTGTCGTCGCCTGTGATATTGGCTTTCGTCCACTCCTTGGGATACCAACTTGGTTCGCCGGGAGTTGTTTCGCCTGTTTCGCCTAGGAAGCCGTGGCGTACAGGCGCCCAGCCTTGGGTGTTGTGTTCTCTGTGCCATTGCGCGTGGAAGTAGGCATCCACTTCAAGCTGCTCGTATTCCTCGTAGTCGATGTAGAAGTAAAAGTTGGTGTGGCAGTCGCAGTCGTTTTCGATTGTGATTTTTGCGTTTGTGGAAAATGGCATGGGGAAGAAGCAGTTGTACGCCTTGCCGTCTTGCGGGCTCATGGACAGTGCCGCGTTGTTGTACACCTTGCGTATGCCAAAGCCTATGCCGAAAAAGTCGCCGAGCGGAGCTTCCACGCTTGGATTCTCCTCGCCGTCCCAATACATGCGAATGACAAGCTTGCGCAGCGCGAACTTTTCCTCGACGCCTGCTTCGTCGCCCGTCCAATGCGTAATCCAAATGTGACGGATAATGCCTGCACTGCCGATGTCGGCGATAGTCTTGGTTTCACCAGGCTCAAAGTCAAGCCAATCGTGATTGCCGCCCTTTTTGTCGTAGCTTGACACACGCTTGCTTTTGCAGCTTTTAAGCATATGCAGCGTCGATAATTCGTTCCCGAACGTCATAGATTTTCTCCTTTTATAAATTCTGCACTCATTATATCACCTTGATTCTGAACGTGTCAAGCAATGGTTTGCTGCCGCGGAAATTTGTTTGACGTTGGATAAAATATCAGTTACAATAGAGTTAGTCTTGACATTAATTTCATCAATATAAAGGAGAAAATTTATGAGTATTGATTTAAATAAAACAGTAATCGGCATTGAGTTAGGCTCGACGCGCATTAAGGCGGTGTTAATCGGAGAGGACTTTCTGCCGCTTGCAAGCGGAGGACATGATTGGGAGAATCAGCTGATAGACGAAGTGTGGACGTATTCACTCGAGGACGTTTGGGGCGGCATACAAGCCGCGTATAAGTCACTTGCGGACGATGTGCAGAGCAAGTTCGGCGTAGGGCTTGCAAGTGTAGGCGGTATCGGTATTTCGGCTATGATGCACGGATACCTTGCATTTGATAAAGACGGAAAGCTGCTCACGCCCTTCCGCACGTGGCGCAACACTATGACCGAACAGGCCGCAGAGGAATTGACGGAGCTTTTCGGCTTCAACATTCCGCAGCGTTGGTCGATTGCGCATTTGCGCCAGGCTATGCTTAATAAGGAAGTGCACGTCGCGCAGATTGCGCAGCTTACCACGCTTTCGGGTTATTTGCACTATAAGTTGACCGGGCAAAAGGTTTTAGGCATAGGCGACGCTTCGGGCATGTTCCCGATTGACAGCACGGCAGGCGATTTCGACGCGGCTATGGCTGCCAAATTCAACGATATGCTGAAAGCAGACGGACTGTCCTACACCCTCGGTGACATCTTCCCCAAGGTGCTGCGTGCAGGCGAAAACGCAGGCACACTCACGGCCGAAGGTGCAAAGCTGCTCGACCCCACAGGCGCATTGCAATCCGGAATAAAACTCTGCCCTCCCGAAGGCGACGCCGGCACAGGCATGGTTGCAACAAACAGCGTAACGCAGCGCACAGGCAACGTGTCAGCCGGAACATCCGTATTCGCAATGATAGTGCTTGAAAAGCCGCTGTCGAAATGCTACCCCGAAATCGACATGGTGACAACTCCGGCAGGCAGCGCGGTTGCAATGGTGCATTGCAACAACTGCACGTCGGAGTTAAACGACTGGGCGGACATATTCGTTGCCTTTGCCGAAAAAATCGGCGTGACAGTGAAAAAAGGCAAGGCACTTGACGCAATCTTTGAAGCGGCAATGACAGCCGATTCCGACTGCGGCGGATTGTTCGCGTGCAACTATCTCTCGGGCGAGCATATCACAGGCTTCGCAGAGGGTCGCCCATTATTCGCGCGCACGCCGAAGTCGACCTTCAACTTCGCAAACTTCAGCAGAGCGCAGGTGTGCTCCGCGATAGTGTCGCTCAAAATCGGCATGGACATTCTGCTTAAAAAAGAAAATGTGCGCCTTGAAAAGCTTCTCGGTCACGGCGGCTACTTCAAGGCGAAAGACGCAGGGCAGCAAATTATGGCAGGTGCAATCGGCGTACCTGTCGCAGTTATGGAAACCGCAGCCGAAGGCGGCGCATGGGGCATGGCAGTGCTTGCGTCCTACGCGATAAACAAATCCGGCGAAACGCTGGAGGATTACCTCGGCGAGAAGGTGTTCGCGAACGCGCCTGTTAAAGTGGCGCAGCCGAATGACGCGGACGCAGCAGGCTTCGACCGCTTCGTTGAGGTTTACAAAGCAGGGCTTGCGATTGAACGCGCAGCCGTGGAAAACTTAAAATAACTGGAGCTGATTTATATAGATATAAAATTGAGATTGGAAACCGCAGCGGACTACCGCGCGGTCGAGGAGCTTACACGCGAAGCTTTTTGGGGATTCACAAGCCCTACATGCGACGAACATTATCTTGTAAACACACTGCGCAAATCCGCAGCGTTTGTGCCGGAGCTTGATTTTGTCGTGGAAGTCGATGGAAAGCTCGTCGGCAATGTTATGTACTCCAAAGCGAAAATTGTAAGCGAAGACGGAACAGAAAATGAAGTCTTAACATTCGGGCCGCTCTCCGTGCTTCCGCAGTATTGGTGCAAGGGCGTAGGCTCTGCATTAATGCGCCACTCGATTGCGGAAGCAAAGCGGCTCGGGTATCGCGGCATAGTCTTTTTCGGACACCCGGATTATTATCCGAGATTCGGCTTCCGCAACGCGAAGGCGTTCGGCATAACCACGCATAACGGCGATAATTTTGACGCATTCATGGCTATGCCACTGTACGACGGAGCATTCGATAATGTGTGTGGCAAATTTTACGAAGACCCACTTTTCAACGTAAACGAAGAGGAAGCAGAAGCGTTCAATGCGCAATTTCCCCACAAAGAGCCTGCGTACATGCGGCCGATTGAGCTGATGCTCGAGCGATTGCACCCTGCCGCACGCGAAGTATTTGCAAGCCGCAAGATAGTGCATATGGCGTGGCTCAACAGAATTAGCGGACGCGAAATGCTGAAATGGGACGGAATCGACGAAAACACGTTGACTATAATAAACGACACGCTGCGCGAATACGGCTACTGCGAAAAACTGCTGCCACATTCGCACATACTACAGCTTACCGAAATGGACGTGCGCATTCCGATAGTGAAAAAAATCCGGGAAAAAGACGGAATATCGCTCTACCGCGTAGAATCCGAGGGCGAACGCATGGTGTTAAAGGTTTTCGCCAACGCAGACGATAGGCGCGAGATTGACAACTACAAATTGCTTGCCGAATTAGGAGTGCAGATGTTGACGCTGCTGCGGCACACCGAATGCGCAATCCTGCTACCTGAGGTGGAATCGAGCGTAGACTATCGCCTGGGTATGGAGCAAGATTTATCCGACGCAGACACAGCCGCAGCAATCGCACACTGGTACAAGCAGCTGCACCAATGCGGACGCAACTACCTCTGCACCCACTCACCGCAGCTATACGACGAATCCGACTGCATAACGCAAGAAAACATGGCTCTAATCGCAGACAAAACAAACACCTGCAACAATCCATTTTGGCAATCGCTGCGCGACAACTTCGCGGCAATCCGCAAAGCCATAGACGCATTGCCGCGCACCTTAACATACAACGACTTCTACTGGACGAACCTAGTCGTTGCCAAGGACAAATCCGCCGCATTCATGCTCGACTACAACCTCATGGGCAAAGGCATAGCCTATGGCGACCTGCGCAACGTCACCTCCTCCCTCTCCGAAGCGGCAGCGGCGGCATTCATGCGCGAATATGGCTACTACGACATCGTCGAACCTATCGCCGACGCTGTAATATCGCCGCTCACCACCCTATACGCCGCCTGCGGACGTGAAGCATTCCCCAATTGGGCGCAATCCTCCTTGGACGAATTACAAAGCGGCGCACTTCTCGAAAACTTGCACAAATGGCTAAAGCGTAGTTAACTTCACACACTCATTAAACTTCGCAAATCGCTTCAAGCACCCATCAACCGCTGCTTGAAGCTTTTTATTTTGCCTAACTCCATCCTCGTACCAAATATTCTTAACAACCAGTGTTTTCGTCTTTCGCTCATTAACAGCTTCAACGCGCCCAACAAAGCTGTCGCCATAAAGCAGCGGCAGCACATAATAACCGTACTTACGCTTTTCCTCCGGCGTGTAAATCTCCCAAGAGTAGTGAAAGTCGAACAATGACTTTATCAGCTTCCTGTCCCACATGAAGCAATCAAGCGGCGCAAGCAATTCGCAGCGCGGCTTGTATTTGCCGTTTTGCAGAACGGTTTCAATAAGCGGCAAATCCTCTACGCGGCAGTACAGCGTGCTTTTCAAGCCTTCAACTTGCACCGCGATAATTTTCTCATCGTCACGCAAGCTGTCGAATACGTCATTCCTCCGCTGCGAATTCAACCCCTGAATGTAAAGCCAAGCGTCGGACGGACGATTCCACAGCAGCCCCACCGCGCCGATACGCCGCAGCACTCGCCATTTCTGATGCTCGAATTCATCAGGCAACGGGTCGGGAGCGTTCAGCAAATCGGCATGTATGTACCTCTCGGCAAGGTCATAGTATTTGCGTGTGCCGTTTTTGTGATGGATAACAAGTTCTCCCGTGGAATAAAGCTGCTCCAGCACTGCTCGTGCGGCGTTGGTAGTTCCGTCCCAGCCGCCGCTCCAATGTATAGCCGAGTGCCAACGCAGCTTGCCTTCAAGCGGCAGCTCGTCCGAACTCACCGCGCCGTTTGCTTTTATATACTCAATCGCCTGCACCTCCAACTCCGCAAGCCCTTCAAACTGAAGCCCTGAAGCCTTAGCTTCATTGCGATAACGCGCAAAATACGCCCAATCCTCCGTGGGTATAATCGAAAGGTTTTTATCGGGATAATCGAACAACAAGCGGTCCTTATACAAAAGCTCGTCAAGCATTTGCTTGTTAAATCCCTTAACCCTCGACTGCAACACAAGCTCGGCATTTTTGCCGCAGCTATCCACAGGGTCAAATTGAATGCACCCTGTTTGGCGAACATACTCCAATGCGGCAAGCTTGCCAACGAATTTATGTTCGCAAAGCAATCCATGCTTCAATAGAAGAAACTGCCGCGCTTGCTCATTAGTTAAACTTATCATCTCTCACCGTTTTTTAGCAGCTCAATTACTTCCTCCACGCTCTCGCACCTGTCATAATCGCCGGGCAGCTTATCTGGGCGGTGGTATGTAATTCCGCGCCCTAAGTTTGCGTACAGATACTCAGCCAACTTATGCAGCCCTTCAGCTTTTGCGACTGCGTTAAACGCCCGCGTCCGTATGCCCTTGTGCATATCCATGTCGCAAGGCCACTCGGCGCACTCGAAGCAATAGGACAATCCCTTTTCCACGCAGCAAGCCTTAACCGCGCAATCATCTGACTTGCACTGACAACCTGCACAGTCCGCACCATAGCTGCAAAGCGCGCACACCAACCCACAAATTCCATAGCCCTTCTCGATATCCTGTACTGTCATAAACACACCTCCTAATATAATACCACTATTATACAGGAGCATTTACGACAACAGTATGTCGTTAAAGCTCGTACACACTTTGTATCTCGGCGGAATTTTTCAACAGCATATCAACAACCTCCTGCGGCTCAAGCACCTGCACTTTACCTCCAAAGCCAAGTAGCAGCGAAAACCACATGCGCTCGTTCTCGATCGCGTGCATTTCCATGATGAAGTCGCCGTTGCCGCGTTCCTCGGTGATTTTGCCTTTGAGGTATTCCGTGGCAGGCACGCGCACCTCGGCTTTGCACAGCATTTTTATATTATAAACCTTGCGCGTGTCGCTGCTCCACTGCTTTTCAAGCAGTGCAGGAATGTTTTCGTGCTTATGTGTCGTCGGCTCATCGGTCACGGCTAGATTGGTAATGCGGTTCAGCTTGAAAAAGCGGTAGTCGTTTTTGTATGTACAAAAGCCTAGCACATACCACGCGTACCAACGATAATGCAGCGCGACAGGCTCTACAGTGCGGAGATTGCAGCGTCCTGCGCTGTCTGTGTAGTCGAAGGTTATTATTGTGTTTCCATGGATTGCGCCCTCGATTTCGCGCACGGTTTCTGGGATATTGTCGCCCTCTCGCACTACGCCGAAGTCTACGAATACGCGCTGCTTCTTGTCGACGTAATTTCCGGAGGCAAGCAGTTTTTCCAGCGTGCTGTTGATTTTTCGGTTGTCGTATGCACTGCACAAGCCTTTCAGCGCGGTGATGACGAAAAGGTAGTCGTCCACCGTGGTGATTTGCTTGTTTAGCTTGAATGTGTCGAGGATTTCGTAGCCGCCTGCCGCTCCTGTTGAGGACGCTATAGGTATGCCTGAAACAGACAGCGTTTCAATGTCGCGCACAATCGTACGGGTGGACACCTCGAATCGGTCGGCAAGCTCCTTTGCCGAAACGACACTGCGGTTGAGCAAATACATTGTAATGCCGATTAAGCGGTCGATTTTCATATGATACCTCGCGCATATATTTGTATAGCTAAATTTTATCATATCATACGCCAAACATCAACTTTTGTGATTACACGAAAATATATTGAGTAAATCCACATTTATACGGCGCGGCTATTGCATAGGCTGTACTGTTTGTGTTATAATTTATACAAGCATAATTGGAAAAATAAGGCAAGGAGAACATAGATGAATACAGAGGAATTTATCAAAAGTCACGACAGGGCGCACTTTATGCAGTCGCAGCTGTGGGGCAAGGTCAAGGATAATTGGAAGCAGGTTTTCGTCACGCATGAAGAAAACGGTGTAACTAAAGGCTCGGTCGCACTGCTCATTCGCAAAATGCCGCTAGGGCGCACGCTTATGTACAGTCCGCGCGGCCCTGTATGCGACCCTCACGACGGCGACACACTCGCCGCACTCACGCAAAAAATAAAGTCCGCCGCAAAGCAGCACAAAGCCTACGCCTTCAAAATCGACCCTGATATCGAAAGTAGCGACAAAATTTTCGTTGACAAGATGAAGCAATTGGGGTATAAATTAAATGAAACGAAAAACTTCGAGGGCATACAGCCGCGCTATGTTTTTCGCTTGAACATAAAGGACAAGACGGAGGAAGAAGTCCTAGCCGGATTCCATAGCAAAACCCGCTACAATATTCGGCTTGCGCTGAAAAATGAAGTGGAGTGTTATGTTGGCACTCGCGATGAATTGCCTCAATTTCACGCAATCATGCAGGAAACAGGCTCGCGCGACGGCTTTATCATACGTTCGCTCGATTATTTCACGCGTATGTACGATGCACTCGCGCCGGAGAATTTGCGCCTGTATCTGTGCCGATATCAAGGCAACATCGTCAGCGGCGCAATCGCAATCCACTACGGCAACAAGGTTTGGTACTTGTACGGCGCAAGCTCCAATGCCTACCGCAACGTAATGCCGAACTATCTCATGCAGTGGGAGATGATAAAGTGGGCGGTATCGCTTGGCTGCGACGTCTACGACTTCCGCGGAGTGAGCGGCGACTTGAGCGAGGACAATCCGCTGTATGGGTTGTATCGCTTCAAAAAAGGCTTCGGCGGCGACTTTACCGAATTTGTGGGCGAGATGGAGCTTACGTTTTCGCCTTTGTATGCGTTCGCGTTGGACAAGGGGATTAAGATGTTTATGAAGCTGCGCGGAATGATTAAACGCAGCTAGGAATGAGGTGTGATATGGGGCGAGTGGTTTACTTAAAGGATTATGGTGTGCTGCCTGATACAGGCGAGAACTATATTGGTAAAATCAATGAGCTGTTTAAGCAATTTCCTAGCAACGCAAAGTTTGTGTTTGAGAAGGGCGTGTACACCTTTAAGGCGGCGGATGCTGTCAAGGCCGACTATCGCTTGTCTAACACCGATGTTATTGCCGAAAGGTCGCTTGCGCTTTTGATGAAGGATATGCGCTCGGTTACAGTTGATTTTAACCATGCGGAGTTTATTTTTCATGGGCAAATGCAGCCGATTACGGTGGATTCGTGCGAGAATATTTCGCTTGAAAATCTTGTGATTGATTGGGACAAGCCCCTAGTTAGCGAAGGTATAGTTGTCGCGCAGGGGGAGAGGTATCTCGACTTGCACATCAATCCCGAATTGTACCCACATATTTTCAAGGACGGCGCACTATACTTTAATGTGGGTAACGATGAATATTCCAAATATTGGGCGATGATGATGTTCGACGCAACCACGCGAACTGTTACCGCGAAAATGGGCGACAGATTCGACGCGGAGAGGATTGAGCCGCTGCAAAATCACACTTACCGCTTCCACTTTGGCTTTGAACACGCCGACGCTTGCTATATAGGGAATATATGCGTGCTGCGGCATAACGAGCGTATACATGCGGCGGCGTTTATCGAAAATTCCGCGAATGTGTCGTGCGACGACATCACGGTGCATTCCTGCGGCGGATTGGGGGTTTTGGCGCAGTTCAACGAGAATTTGAGCTTTACGAACGTGAAGTTTATACCCAATACGAAAAAGGGCAGGCTGATAAGTTCGGGGCATGATGACGGCTTCCACCTCACTAGCAATCGCGGAGAGATTGTCGTCGACAAGTGCGTGTTCATCGGATTGATGGACGACCCTATAAATGTGCATGGGTGCAGTGTGAGCTGCCTTGAGTTTGTCAACAGCAGGACTGTGCGCTGCAAATTCGAGCATCACCAAGCGCAAGGATTCCTGTACTGGGCAAATTCGGGTCATGAAATCTCCTTCATCGACAAGGTGCGCATGAACAGTATCGGTAGGGCGTTTGTCGAAAGCTACACCCTTGAAAGCTTCGACACCTTCACGCTGCGATTCGACGACGATATTCCGCGCACAGTATTAGAGCGCACCCCTGCAGAATTAGCGTCCGAAAATCTCACCAACACATCAGCGCTAATATGCACCAACAACCACTTCGGAAGCTGCCGCGCACGCGGAATATTAATCTCCACGCCAAAACGAGTGCTAATCAAAGGCAACATCTTCGATTCCTCCGGCACTGCAATCCTGGTAGCAGGCGACGCAAACGATTGGTACGAATCGGGCGAATGTCACGACGTGACAATTCAGGACAACGTTTTCACCGACCACTGCCTATCCACCATGTACCAATTCTGCGAAGGTATCATCAGCATATGCCCTGCGATTCCTGCGCCTGACATACGCTACCCCTTCCACAAAAACATCAAAATCGAGGACAATACATTTTACACGCCCGAAAATCCTGTGCTGTACGCAATAAGCACGGACAACTTAATTTTCAGCGGCAATCGCATAATCAAAAGCTATCGCACCAACCCTTGGCATCCGAACGCGAGCATGATTAAGCTAGAGTTTTGCATAAATTCGCACATTGAAAATAATAATATCATAGGTGATTTTCAATACCTTGATGTAAGGAAGCATAGATGAAGATAATTTTAGACGCAATGGGCGGCGACAATGCCCCTGCGGCGGTAGTTGAAGGCGGCATTAAGGCTGCGGCGGACTTGGGCGTAACGCCTGTATTCGTAGGCGACAAGGACGCTATAGCGCGGCATATCGGTGACAGCAAGGCGGAGTATGAGATAGTACATACAACCGAAGCTATCTCCGGCACATGCGACGCTACGGCGGCCGTCAAGATGAAGGACTCCTCCATGATGAAGGGTATGTACATGCTGCGCGACGGATTGGGTGATGCGTTTATTTCCGCCGGAAATACAGGCGCGCTTACGGCAGGTGCTACGCTTATCGTGAAACGGATTAAGGGCATACGCCGCGTCGCTTTGTCGACAGTGCTGCCTTGCAAAAAGCGACCGTGCCTACTGCTTGACGTAGGCTCGAACGCCGATTGCACGCCTGATTTCCTGCTGCAATTTGCGATAATGGGCAGCTGCTACATGAATGGTATGTACACGGATAAGGCGACTGTTGGCTTGTTAAACATAGGCACAGAGCCTACCAAGGGCAATCAGCTTGCGCAAGCCGCGTACGAGCTATTGTCGCAATCCGACGCAATCGACTTCCGCGGCAACATCGAAGGCCGCGACATAATCGAGGGTGACGTCGACGTACTAGTTGCCGATGGCTTCACTGGTAACATCACGCTAAAAGCAATCGAAGGCATGGGCCTATACTTCAACGGCGCGTTAAAAGGTATGCTGCTAAAAAACGCAATCACAAAGCTTGCCGCGCTCGCAATCAAGGGCGGACTGACCTCCTTCAAGAAAAGCTTCGACTACAGCGAATACGGCGGCGCACCAATCCTAGGCGCAAGCAAAGTCGTATTCAAAGCTCACGGAAGCTCCAACGCACGCGCTTTCTACAACGCCATAAAGGCCGCTAAAACCTTCCATGACAAGAATGTAATTTCCAAAATAGCTAACAATATAACTCGTTGAAGCGGTGTGAAGAAATTGCTTACGTAATTTCACTTATGTTTAAAAAAATGCTTGACATTGCATATTGATATGTAATAATATAAATATTACAAGAGTGTTAAATAAAAACAATGCGACTAAAATATGAAAGTGAGAGATGATTAATGGAACTGGAAAAAGTAAAGGCAATTTTAGTGGAGCAATTAGGTATCGACGAGGAAGACATTACGCTGGAAAGCAATCTGTATGACGACCTGCAAGCGGATTCCCTCGACCTTGCCGAAATGATGATGGCTCTTGAAGAAGAGTTCGACATCGAAATACCTGACGACGACGCCGAAAAGATTAAGACTGTTAACGACGTTGTTAAGTACATCAAGGAAAAGACAAACTAATTTAGCGGCAAACAAATAACGGCGAAGGAATGGGGAGCGTATTCTCATTCCTTTTTGCTAATTAAAGAAGGTTTGGATATGGATTTACAAAAGGTACAGGAAATAATCGGATACAAGTTTAAAGATACATCGTTGCTTGAAGTTGCGCTGACACACAGCTCGTTCTCGAATGAGAATCCGGGCGCGGTATGCTATGAGCGCATTGAGTTTTTGGGCGACAGCATACTTGCGTTTGTGTCGAGCAGGTTTATTTACGAGAGCTTCCCTGATATGACGGAGGGGGCTATGACAAAGCTGCGCTCCACTGTGGTGTGCGAGCAGACGCTTGCAAAGGCTATGGGCAACGAGATATACTCGCACCTGCGCGTAAGCTTAGGCAGCGACAGAAGCGACCACATTCGCGTGTCGATACTGGCCGATGTGTTCGAGGCTATCTCCGCTGCAATTTTGTTGGACAGCAACATTGAGAATGCGAAAAAGTTTATACTGACGCGTTTGTCGGCGATAATCACCGAATACAAGAATCAAGGCGTAGTGTTCGACTACAAGTCGCTGTTTCAAGAGCATATACAAAGCGGCGGCGTGACAGACATTGCGTATGAGATGAAAAACGTGTACGGCCCCGAGCACGAGAAGGTGTTCACCATGCTTGTAAAAGTCGGCGGCAAAACCATCGCCGAGGGCACAGGCAGAAGTAAAAAGGAAGCCTCTCAAGAAGCGGCGAAAAACGCCCTAAAGAAAATGAAGGTGCAGCTATAATGTACTTGAAAAAAATCGAACTGCACGGCTTCAAGTCCTTCGCGGACAGAATCAGCATAGACTTCACGCGAGGCATCACGGCGGTTGTTGGCCCAAACGGCAGCGGAAAAAGCAATATATCAGACGCATTCCGCTGGTGTTTAGGTGAGCAGTCGGCGAAAAGCCTACGCGGCACATCTATGCAGGACGTAATATTCGCGGGAACAGTCAGCAAAAAGCGGCAAAATGCCGCCGAGGTGTTTATCGAATTTGCCGACTGCGGCACGCATTACGACTACGACACAATCACAATCAAGCGCAAGGTCTACCGCTCCGGAGAGAGCGAGTATTTGCTCAATGGCAAAAGCTGTCGTCTAAAGGATATACACGAGCTATTCATGGATACAGGCATAGGTGCAGGCGGCTACTCCATCGTGGGGCAAGGCAAAATCGCCGACATCATCACAAAAAAGTCGGACGACCGCCGCCTTATGCTTGAGGAAGCTGCCGGCATTACCAAATATCGCCATCGTCGCGAGGAAGCTATGCGCAAGCTGTCTGCGACCGACGCGAACATTACGCGCCTTGCGGATATTGTGCAAGAGCTTGAGGAGCGTCGGCAGCCGCTTTCGGTGCAAAGCGAAAAGGCGAAGGCGTACATCGAGCTGCGGGACAAGCTGAAGGTGCTTGAAATCGAGCTTATGCTTGCTGCAATCGGAAAGGCGGAAGCTGCAATCACCGAAAGCACACGACAGTTAGGCGAAGTCGCCGAGCAAATCGCCGCCGCCGAAGCCCAAGCCGAAGCCGAGCAATCAGCATTACGTGAGCTAACTCATGCCGTACGCGCCAATGAATCAGCCGCCGAGCAGCGTCAAAGCCGCCGCATTAAGCTAATCAAGGACGCGGCAGAGCTACAAAGCGAAAGCCAAATACTGCAAAACAACATAAAAAACAGCCGCAGCAACATCGAGCGGCAGAATGCCGAAATAGGCGCACTGCACGAATCCGTAACCGCACTAGCTGACGAAATCGAGCTACTGCAACGCACGGACAAGCACAAGGACGCCAAAGCGGCATTAGACGCAACTCTAGAATCTCAAACAGCCGCACGCGACTTAGTAGCGCAAGAGCTATCACAAATGCGCGCAAACATCGACAAACTGGACGGCATAAAGATCGAGCTGCTGAACAAACTCTCCGACGAAAAGCAAGCCCTAGCTAAAGCAAAAACTATCGCCGAAACCTTCACCGCACGCACGCAAAAGCTAGACGCAGACATCGCCGAAGCCGAATCAAAAAAGCACAAAGCCGAAACCTCCCTAGCCGAACTAGAACAAAGCATGTCCGCAACAACACAGCAACTCACCACCCTAAACGAGCAGCAGCACACAATCGCCGCCCAAAAACGCACAATTGCCGAATCCGTGACGGCACTAACCAACGCCATAATGCAGCGCGAAAGCACCATAAAGCAGCTATCCGCCAGCATACGCATGTTATCTGACATGGACAGAGAAGGCATGTCCACCCCCGTACGCCACGTCACCGACAAAATAAAGTCAGGCGAGCTGCAAGGCCTCCACGGCACAGTCGCAACCCTAGTGCAAGCCGAAACGCGCTACGCCACCGCAATAGAAGTAGCCCTAGGCGGCGCAATGCAATACATCGTAGCCGAAACCGAAGCTGACGCAAAAGCAGGCGTAAACTTCCTAAAGCGCGGCAATCACGGACGCGCGACATTCCTGTCGCTAAGCGGCGTAAAGCCGTCCTATTTTGCCGACGGCTCTGTCGCAGACATGCAAGGCTACATCGGAATCGCGAAGGACTTAGTAAGCTACGACGACATGTACGCAGACATGGTAAGCTCCCTTTTAGGGCGCACCGTAGTCGTGGACGAAATCGACAACGCCATACGCATGGCGAAAGCGAACAGCTACCGCTTCCGCATAGTTACACTAAGCGGCGAAATACTGTCCCCCGGCGGACTTATGTCCGGCGGCAGCATGAACAAATCGGGAGGCTTCATCTCCCGCGCAGGCAAAATCGCCGATATGAAATCGCAGCAGGAGCGCGAGTTATCGCAGCTAGCCGACGAAAAGTCGCAGCTTGAAGCCGCAAAGCTGCACCTCTCAAAAGTCGAATCCGACGAGCAATCCATAGCCAAGGAAATTGCAACGGGACAAAACGAGCTTCACAAACGCGAGCTTGACCTAATGCTGAACAAGCAAATCCTAAGCAACAGCGCAAAAGCCCTGTCATCTCTATCCGAAGAAAAGCAGGAACTAATAGACAACGCAGGCACAATAACCGAAAAGATCGCCGAACACCAACTTGCACTCGACAAAACAGCGGCACAAATAAACGAAACAGACATGCAGCGCACCGCTGCCAAAAACGAGGAAATCGCAGGACTAAAACGCCTATCCTCCGCCGAGGAAAAAATACGCGGCACCGAGCTAAAGCTAGCCGGAATAATGCGCGACATCGACGCAAACCTAAGCAGAATCCAAGACTTAGAAAAGCAACGCTCCGGCATAAAGTCGCAGCTAGCCTACAAGCAGCTCACCATCGCCGAAGAAGAACAAGCCATAGGCAAAAGCAACACGCGCCTAACAGAAAACGCCTCCGAAGCCGAAGCGATTGCGGTTGAGCAACAAAAGCTCGAAACCGAAATCAACCAACTTACCGCCGAAAAAGCCGACCTAACCGATAAATCCGACCGCCGCAGCGCAAGCCTAACCGCCGCAACAAACCGCGTCAAAGACCTGCAAGCCGAACACAATCGCCTAAACAGTACCTACGTAAAACACGACGCCGAACGCGAAAACGAGATAAACAAGCTATGGGACGCATACGAGTTAACCCCCACCTACGCGCGCGAATACCTAACAATGCACAATTCACAAGGCACAATGCATAGTGAATCCGGCGCAAGCATATCGCGGCAGGTTAACGAATTAAAAGAGCAAATCAAAGCCCTAGGCAACATCAACGTCGAAGCCATCGCCGAATACGAAAACCTATGCGAGCGCCTAGACTTCCTATGCACCCAACGCGACGACCTAGAGCAATCCAAAGCGCGCCTAATCGAACTAATCAACGAAATCACCGCGACCATGACCGCGCAATTCAAAGAACAGTTCACAATAATAAACGCACACTTCGAGGACATCTTCAAAGAACTATTCGGCGGCGGCAGAGCAACCCTAATCCTCACCGAACCCGACGACATACTAAACGGCGGCGTAGATATAGAAGTATGTCCGCCTGGCAAAACTCTAAAAAACATCACACTGCTAAGCGGCGGCGAGCAATGCCTCTCCGCAATCTGCCTACTCTTCGCAATCCTAAAGGTACGCCCCGCGCCATTCTATATACTTGACGAAATCGAAGCGGCACTCGACGACGTAAACGTAGCACGCTTCGCCGAATACCTAAAGCGTCACAGCGAGCAAACGCAATTCATACTAATCACCCACCGCCGCGGCACAATGGAAGCCGCCGACACCCTACACGGCGTAACAATGCAACAAAAAGGCATAAGCGAAATCGTATCGTTCGCAGTGGAGGAATTCCTGCGATCCGCGACAGCATAAAGGAGAAACTATGGGATTTTTTGACAAAATAAAGCAAGGATTAACCAAGACCCGCGACAAAATTGTTGAAGCGGCGAAGGATACTATTTACGTTTTTAAGAAGTTGGACGACGAGCTTTTCGACGAGCTGGAGGAAATGCTTATCTCCTGCGACGTTGGCGTGAGCGCGTCCGCGAAGATAATCGAGCGACTGCGCGAGAAGGCTACCGCCGACCGAATCCCCGACGGCGAAGCGTTGCAAGCCGCGCTAAAAGAAATCCTCACCGAATTTATGGGCGAGGACAACGCCGACGTTGAAATCCGCAAGCAAACGGTTATACTAATCATAGGAGTAAACGGCGTAGGCAAGACTACATCGATAGGCAAGCTTGCGAAATTCTACAAAAACATGGGCAACAGCGTGCTGCTTGCCGCAGGCGACACATTCCGCGCAGCGGCGATTGAGCAGCTCACCGTATGGGCAGAACGCGCCGGAGTTGACATAATCAAGCAAAACGAAGGCGGCGACGCTGCCGCTGTAATCTACGACGCACTAAACGCTGCACGCGCACGCGGCACCGACGTAGTAATCTGCGACACCGCAGGACGCTTGCACACAAAATCCAACCTAATGGCAGAGCTTGCCAAAATCAACAAAATCGTAGACAAAGAGCTTCCCGACTGCAACAAGGAAGTATACCTAGTCCTCGACGCAACCACAGGCGGCAACGCCCTAGCTCAAGCCAAAAACTTTGCCGACGTAGCCGACATAAGCGGCCTAATCCTAACCAAACTCGACGGCACAGCCAAAGGCGGCATAGTAATCGCAATCCGCGAGGAGCAACGCCTCCCCGTACGCTTCGTCTGCGTAGGCGAAGGCATCGAGGACATCGCCCCCTTCTCCGCAAGCGAATTCGTAGAGGCTTTGTTTTAGCAAGGAGGTTGTTGTGGCAAATGTAAATCTGTACCATTGGGAAAACTACCTGCAAAGTGGGGGTTACGCTGTAGTTTCATCGTTCGAGCGATTTCTGGAATATGGTTGTATTGATGGTCTATATGAGTTGATTGTGAAGTTGATTAGCGAATATAATCCTGTTTTTGTCAATGCTATTGAAACATTTGAAGAGCAAATGTTAGGTTTGAATGATGATTTGATAATAATGGAAAAAATAAAAGAAGATTTAAGAGTAGCACCAGAGCCTGAACTAGATATAAACGAGGACTGGGAAGAAAGCAGAAAGCAAATAGCGGAATCATGGTCATTACCGATAGAAAAGGTTACTGATTTCGATATTTTATGTGACTTCATATTTGATATCGAATATAAATCATTACTATACTCTTACGGAGAACCAAGTTTACGCATTCCTTACTTCTTCAAGCTTTCATACCATGTTCTGACTTCCATCTGTTCGTTTTTTGAAATAGTTCTTCCGGCTTGCCCAAAGCGCAAAGATTCTAGAGCAAGATATTATCATTATTATGAAATATGCGAATGTATGCACGAATTTAGAGAAAGCATGGGCTGGACACCTGCAATGTTGTGGGCGTTCCTGTACGACTTCGCACCAAAGGCTGTAGGAGTTAGGGATTGGCTATGGAAAAATCCACCCAAACCACGTGCTGCATATTTTATTGGAGGAAGCAAAAACGATTATTATTTAAAAGAGCGCAACTTAGATAAGGATTATATTACATTATGGCAAGCGAATCCCGACGCACAGCCGGGCGACCTGCATGTAATGTACATCACATACCCAAACAGTCGCGTTGAATATATTTGGCAAGCTGTATCTCCGGGATTTATTGACCCTTTCTTTTACCACTACCGCTGTATTTATATTGGCAATGTAATAAAAACGCCGTACCTAACCCAAAAAGAAATGAAGCTAGATCCTATTCTGTCAGCGTTACCAATAGTGAGAAAAAACATGCAGGGTGTTGACGGCACGCCCATACCACCCTCTGCCTACAATCATATCATCGACTTGCTTGAACAAAAGCAGCCGGGCGTAAATACTTACCATAAATTTGACACAAAATATGAGCAAGCAGATGTGAAGATTCAATCAGAGGCGGACGTCGAAATTATGCTTTTGGAGCCGCTGCTTG
This sequence comes from uncultured Eubacteriales bacterium, assembly GCA_964479875.1. Taxonomy (GTDB): domain Bacteria; phylum Bacillota; class Clostridia; order Monoglobales; family CAYZNM01; genus CAYZNM01. Next base: position 683 of record CAYZNM010000001.1, on the reverse strand, counting down.
CGAAGCTTGGGTGGAGCAAAAGCGACTATGTGCGGCAAATGCCGCTGCGAATGGGAAGGAATCACACAGTTTACCCTGACTATGCAATAAAACCGGACTTCACTCCCGGACGCGAAAAAGCATACTTCGTATGGGAAGCCAAACGCAGCATAAACAACAGCAAGCAGCTTCATACAGACATAGGGCAAGCAGTTACATATGCTCGCAGATTAAACGCCCACGGCTTAGGGCTTATCTCGCCCGAAGGCATATGGTATGCACTCGTAGACGATGATTACAAAACAATTCACCCACTCACATGGGAGAATTTACAAGATATAGATAAATTCGCAACGTTCTCCGAACACGCAGGCGCAAAAACAAACAAACGAAAGGACATCGGGTGATTTATTGAAAGCAGTTGATTTATCATTTTATGAAATGGAGCACCTCATATGAGGAAACTTAAAGTCTATCTTGACACTTCTGTAATAAGCCACTTAGACCAACAGGATGCGCCGGAAAAAGTGGCTGATACATTGAAGCTGTGGAGTATGTTTGAAAATGGATAATATAAGGTTGTTATTTCCAATATTACGCTTGATGAAATCAATCGATGTAATTTGCCAAAGCTTACAACACTAATGGACAAATTAAGAACTTGTATTCATAAGCTGTTTCTGCTAAAATAGAGAAATGGAAAA